>CALSBA010000014.1:0-96311 GCA_943373065.1 Synechococcus sp. UW140
TACGCCTCCGACGCCCGCGGCAAGGCCAAGTGTGCCCGTGACATCGGCTACTACCTCCGCATGGTCACCTACTGCCTCGTGGCTGGTGGCACCGGCCCCATGGATGAGTACCTCGTGGCTGGTCTCGACGAGATCAACCGCACCTTCGAGCTCTCCCCCTCCTGGTACGTGGAAGCCCTGACCTACATCAAGGCCAACCACGGTGTCTCCGGCGACGCCGGCGTCATCGCCAACAACTACATCGATTACGCCATCAGCGCCCTCGTTTGAGTCGCTTCGCTCTTCGATTCCCCTGGGTCCCTTCGGGGACCCTTTTTTTTGGCTGAATCCCCCGGGCCGCGGGGGTGGCAGCATTCCCCTGGTTCCTTCTTCCCACCTCTGCACGCCCATGGCCGGTGACGGTGAGCCGATCAGTGAAGCCGAAGCCCTGGAGCAATTGCGCCAGACGGACGACCAGTCTCGGCAGTACTACGCGGCCTGGTGGCTGGGTCGCATGCGCAGCCGGCATCCGGAAGCCGTGCCCCTGCTGCTGGCGGCCCTCCGCCAGCGCCAGCCCCGGGACGTGGGCGCCGGGGTGGAACACAACGCCGTGGCCCGCAATGCCGCCCGGGCCCTGGGCAAGATCGCCGATGGGCGGGCGGTGGGCGAGTTGCTGGTGGTGCTCGACGATGCGGACGACGGCCTGCGGGAGGCCGCGGCCCGCTCCCTCGGCGAGCTGCGGGCCCCAGAGGCGGTGCCGATCCTGACCCGCCGCCTGGCCAGCGGGCCCGACGTCGCCGGTGCCCACCGCAGCGACAGCCCACGGCTCGAGGAACCCTGCGAGGCGATGCTGGAGGCCCTGGGGACGATCGGCGTGGCCGAAGCGGAGGTCCTGGCCGTGATCAAGCCCTTCACCGGCCATGGGCGCCCCCTGGTGCGCAGTGCCGCCTGCCGGGCCCTGCTTCAGCTCACCCGGGAGACGGCCTGGGCCGACGAGCTGCTCCAGTTGCTGCAACACCCCCAGCTGCAGGTGCGCCGTGCGGCTCTGATGGATCTGGGGGCGGTGGGGTGGCGTCCCGCCCTGGTCCCCATCCAGCGCACCCTGGCCGAGAACAGCCTCAAGCTGATCGCCCTGCGGGGCCTGGTGGAGCACGGCAACGGACCTGAGGCGGACAGCGATGATGAGGCTGTGTTGATGGCGATGGACGCCCTGCTCTGATGACGGCCGCAAGCGGAGATTCCAGGCTCGCGGCCGATCGGATCCGGGCCTTCGAGCAGGCCGGCAGCGCCGAGGAGCTGGTGGTGGCCACCCGGCGGCTGATCGCCTGCGACGACCCCCTGGCCACCGTGCCCCACCTGGTGCAGGTGCTCGGCTTCAACAATCCGGGGGCCGCCGTGGCCGCCGTGGATGGGTTGATCGCCCTGGGTCCGGCGGCGGTAGGGCCCCTGCTGGCCAATCTGGATGCCCACAACTACGGCGCCCGGGCCTGGGCGGTGCGGGCCCTGGCGGGGATCGGCGACACCCGCGGGCTGGACGTGCTTGAGGACGCCCTGGCCACGGACGTCGGCCCCAGCGTGCGGCGGGCCGCCGCCCGGGGGTTGGGGGCCCTGCGGCTGGAGACCCTGGCCGAGGTGGAACGGCAGCAGGTGCGTGAGCGCTGCCTGGGGGCCCTTGAGAGCGGCCGCGGGGATGGCGAATGGGTTGTGCGCTATGCCGTGGCCGTGGGCCTCGAGGGCCTGGCCTTGCCCCTGCCCCGGGCCCATCCCCACAGGGATCGGGCCGAGGCGAGCCTGGAGCAGCTCCAGGATCCCGAACGGGAGGACACGCTGGTGGTGCAGCTGCGGGCAGGCGTGGCCCTCCAGCGACTGAACAACCAATGACCACCCCGGAAGAACCACCCGCGGCACCCCTCGCCATGGCACAGCCCACCAGCCTCCTGTTCGTCTGCCTTGGCAACATCTGCCGCTCCCCGGCCGCCGAGGGCGTGTTCCTTCACCTGATCGCCCTCCAGGGCCTGGAGTACGCCTTCCGGGTGGATTCCGCCGGCACCGGCGACTGGCACGTGGGACGGCCCGCCGACGCGCGCATGCGCGATGCCGCCGCCCGGCGCGGCATCGCCCTGCCCAGCCGGGCCCGCCAGATCACGGCGGACGACCTGGGCCGCTTCGACCACGTGCTGACGATGGACCGGCAGAACCTGACGGCGGTGCGGGGCCTGGCCGGGCCTGGGGCCTCCGCCCAGATCACCCCCATCACCCGGTATTGCCGCCGTCACAGCATCGAAGAGGTGCCCGATCCCTACTACGGCGGTGAGGAGGGCTTCGATCGGGTGCTCGACCTGCTGGAGGACGCCTGCGGGGGCCTGCTCGAGACCCTGACGGCCAAACGGGCGGGGGGCTAGTGGGCCCCGGGGCCCGGCCAGGCATCCTCTGGCACCCGCTCACGGAACAGATCCACCAGGCGCTGGATCACGGCGTCGATGCCCAGGCCATCGGTGACCAGCTCCACCGCATCGGCCGCCTGACACAGGGGGGCCTCAACCCGGCTGGAATCCAGCCGATCCCGCTCGGCGATCTGGGCTTCCAGTTCCGCCAGGGGCGGCACGGCGAAGCCGCGCTGGGCCAGATCCGCTGCCCGCCGGCGGGCCCGCTCCGCCACGGTGGCCGTGAGGAACACCTTGCACTCCGCCTCCGGGAAGACGGCGGTGCCGATGTCGCGCCCTTCCGCCACCAGGCCGCCCCGCTGACCCATGGCCCGCTGCTGCCCGGTGAGGGCCGCCCGCACGCAGGCATGGGCGGCCACGGTGGACACCGCAGCGGTGACCTCGGGGCCCCGGATGGGCTCGCTCACATCCTGGCCATTCACCCGCACCCGCTGCTCACCAGCGGCATCGCTCTCCAGCTGCAGATCGAGGTCGTCGAGCAGGGGGGCGATGGCGGCGGCATCGGCCGGGTCCACACCTCGGTGCAGCACCCACCAGGTGAGGGCCCGGTACATGGCACCGGTATCGAGGTAGAGGAGGCCCAGGCGGCGGGCGAAGGCCCGGGTGACGGTGCTCTTGCCCGCCCCGGCGGGGCCATCGATGGCGACGATCGGCGGACGGTTCATCAGGAAGACATGGTCGATCAAACGCGTGCTGCCGCAACGGGCGGCCGCGGCCAGCAGCGAGAGTCCGCCAGCAGTGGCGGTCATGGGGCTCAGGGTAGAGGGCTGCACGAGCTGCACGTACTCCACGGCCAGGCCCGCCGCCTCAAGGTCGCGGCGCACCGAAGCGGAGAGCAGCGCCGCGCTGACGGTGCCCTCGCGCCAGCGCGTCCGCGCCGCCCCCAGGGCCGCCGGCAGGGCCGCCGCCCGATCGCGCTCGCAGGCGCTGAGGTAGCGATGGCGGGAACTGCAGGCGAGCCCATCGGCCTCCCGCACGGTGGCGCAGCCCTGCACCGTCACCGGCAGGGCCAGGTCGGCCACCACGCGGCGCAGGATCGTGAGCTGCTGCCAGTCCTTCTCCCCAAGCAGAAGCCGATCGGGCCGCACCAGGGCCAGCAGCCGGCAGACCACGGTGGCCACACCCTCGAAATGGCCGGGCCGACCGGGACCGCACAGGGACTGGCGCAGGGCGGCCGGAGGAACCACGCCGGTGAGCTGGGCCTCACCGCCGGGGAACAGCTCCTGCACCGAGGGGGCCAACAGGGCCTCGGCACCGGCCGCCGCCCCCAGGGCGGCATCGGCGGCCAGATCCCTGGGGTAACGGTCGAAATCTTCAGCCGGTCCGAACTGGAGCGGGTTGACGAACACACTGAGCAGCACAACGGGCCGGCCAGCCGGCACGGCTGCGCAGGCCCGCTGCAGCAGCTGCTGGTGGCCTTGATGCAGGCTGCCCATGGTGGGAACGAAGTGGAGCGGCCGACCGATCTGCTCGCGGCGCCAGTCTTTCAGCTCGGCCAGGGTCTGAAGCAGTTGCACCGGCACAGAATGAAAGCCCATCCGCCAGATTGGCGGATGGGCTGGAGAGACACGGGACGGACCGAACCGCCTGAACGTGTCAGGGGAGCACTTCGAGCTTCACCTGGGCAACGCCGCTGGCGGTGAGGCCCAGTTCCTGGGCGGCTCCGTGGGCCAGGTCGATGACGCGGCTGCCGTGGAACGGACCACGGTCATTGATGCGCACCACGGCGGAACGACCATTCCAGAGGTTGGTGACGCGCACCTTGGTGCCAAAAGGCAGGGTGCGGTGGGCGGCGGTGAGGCTGCCGGGGCGAAGAACCTCACCACTGGCGGTGCGGTTGCCGAAGAAACCGGGGCCGTACCAGCTGGCCTGACCGGTGGTGACACGACCGGCGGAGGCGATCAGGTTGCTCGCCGTCGGGACGGTGCGGATCTCTTCGACGAAACGATCCCAGGTGGAGGGAAAGTCGGCGGGACGGATGGCAACGGAACTCCCAGGGGCCTGCTGGGCAGTAAGGGAGCCGGCCTGGGCCGGAGCGATGCTGCTGGTGAAGAGGAGGGCGGCGGCGCCCAGGAGTTGAGTAACTCGCATGACAAGCGGAAGACACCGGCTGAGCAAGACATCGAGGAACGACGTTCCCGATGACTGCATTCGGGCGTTGACGACAACCAGACCTGAAGCGGTGGTGACTGTGTCGAACGCGGCCGAAATGGCCTGGCGAATTCCTAAGAGAAAATGACGACCCCGGAAAACTATCCGAACTGCGCAGGCCTCAAATGCACTGCAGACAGGCCTCAGGACCGATCAGTTTTCTTCATCTTTACCACCCTTCCAGGCGTCCACTGGCCTGACTGGCCCACCGGCGCTAGCGAAAAATCAGCGGATTTGATCAATGACATAAGTCCAGACGATGGGAATGTGGGCCAATCGGTCAATCGTCCACACCCTGAGCCCTCCAGACGCCCCCCGCGGCCCCATGCCGATGCAGGATCGGTGCAGCGCTGACCCTTGGCCCATGGACTACCGCTCTGCCGGCGTGGACGTCGCCGCCGGCCGCGCCTTCGTGGAACGCATCCGAGCCAGTGTCGAGACCACCCGGCGGCCGGAGGTGATCGGGGGACTGGGGGGCTTCGGCGGGCTCTGCCGCCTGCCGGAAGGGATGAAACGCCCCCTGCTGGTCGCCGGCACCGACGGGGTGGGCACCAAGCTTGAGCTCGCCCAGGCCCATGGCGGCCACCACGGGGTGGGCATCGACCTGGTGGCCATGTGCGTCAACGACGTGATCACCAGCGGCGCCGAGCCCCTCTTCTTCCTGGATTACATCGCCACCGGCAAGCTCGGCCCCGAGGCCATGGCCGAGGTGGTGGAGGGCATCGCCGACGGGTGCCGCCAGAGCGGCTGCGCCCTGCTGGGTGGCGAAACCGCCGAGATGCCCGGCTTCTACGGTGCCGGCCGCTACGACCTGGCCGGGTTCTGCGTGGCGGTGGTGGAAGAGGACGACAGGATCGATGGCGCCCTCGTGAGCGTGGGTGACCGGATCGTGGCGGTGGCCAGCAGCGGCGTCCACAGCAATGGCTTCAGCCTGGTGCGGCGCATCCTGGAGGCCGAGGCCGTCAACGTCGACACGCCGTTGCCGGCCACCGGCCAGGGGCTGATCGACGCCTTGCTCACCCCCACCTTTCTCTATGCCGCCCTGGTGAAGGACCTGCGCCGATCCGGTTGGCCGCTCCATGCCATGGCCCACATCACCGGCGGCGGCTTGCCGGAGAACCTGCCCCGCTGCCTGCCGCCGGGGGTCCACGCGGTGGTCGACCCCGGCAGCTGGGAGCGTCCGCCCCTGTTCCGCTGGCTGCAGGAGAAGGGCCAGGTGCCCGAGGCCGATCTGTGGAACACCTTCAACCTGGGGGTCGGTTTCTGCCTGGTGGTGCCAGCGGCGGCCTCAGCTGGCATCATCGACCTCTGCCGTTCCTCGGGCCATCAGGCCTGGGAGCTCGGCAGCATCGCGGCGGGCGAGCCGGGGGAGCACCCTCTGGCCGGATTGCCGCACTGAGGCGCCAGCGGCCCCCATCCACCGCTTTGCCTAAGGTCGTTGGCGTCATTTCCGCCTCGACCAGGCCCCTCACACTCCTAAGACGTTCAATAGATTTCGCTGCCCGATGTTCGATACGTCCAGACGCATCACCCGCCGCCGCAGTTCCGCAGGCCCGATGCCGCCCCAGCGCCCCCAGCAGCCGCGCCCCCGCCTGCGCGACGGCGCCGCCCCCATGGTCCAGCAGCGCGAGGGCACCGGTGGCCAGCGGCCGACCTTCCTGACCCTGCGGGACCACGGCAAGGTCTATGTGGCCGACCTGCCCCGCCTGTCCGACGGCCAGCTCACCCATATCAATAAAGAAGCCCAGGACGTCCGCGACAGTCTCAACCGCCGCCTGCAGGAACTGGAGGCCCAGACCTTCCTCAGTGAGACCGACCAGGACACCCGGATCCGGGCCACCACCAAACGGGACATTACCCAGCGGTTCCTGAACTCGATCGCCCAGGAGCAGGAACTGCGGCGCTCCAACCCGGCCCTGCGGGCGGCCGCGGGCGAATCCCTTTCCCGCGCCTTCCTGGAACTGGCCCGCCACCGGCTGCCCGGCTCCACCTTCGATTCCCTGCTGCAGGAGGCCCTCAGTGCCTGCGGCCCCGGCGAAGACGGCGCCCTCGCCGGCGAAACGGCCGACCCCCAGGTGGTGAGGCTGCTGCAGCGGGCCGAGGCCCCCCAGCCTCGACCTGCCGCCCTGCCGGTGGTACTGAGCCCGGATCCAACCGACGCCCTCAGCGCCTGAGGCTCTCAGGCGCTCTGAAACGGATTGGCGGGCATGCGCCCCTCGCACCGCTGCGCCACCCGGTCCAGATCCCGTCGTTCCCCGTCATCCAGGCACCAGCTGGCGGCCTCTGCCGCCGCGTCGGCCTGATCAGCACGGCGCAACCCCACCAGTGGGATGGCGCCATGGGCCCGACACCAGTTGATCGCCACCGCCGCCATGGGGGCGTTGTGGGCCTGGGCGATCCGCTCCATCGTCTGCAGCAGGGGCTGGATGCGGGGCTGCAGCCGGCGGAACAGCAGGCCCCGGGGTCCCACAGGCCGTCCCAGGTCCTCCCCCGGGGGCCGGCCCAGGAGACCGAGGGCCAGGGGGCTATAGGCCAGGAGGTCAATGCCCAGCTCCCGGCAGACCGACGCCACGCCATCAGGCGCAAGGGCCTCGGGCGACAGCAGGGACAGCTGCACCTGCAGGCTCGACAGGCGCAACCCCCGCCGGGCCAGCCGCCCATGCAGCAGGCGCAACCGGCGTGGGCCCAGGTTGGACACCCCCAGGCTGCCCACCCGGCCCTGTTCGAGCAGATCCGCCAGCCCCTCCAGGAGGGGCCCCTCCTGCCAGGGGGCGTAGCGGGCCGTGCTCCAGTGCAGCTGGACCCGATCCAGATGGCCCCTCAACCGCCGCCGGGAGGCTTCGAAGGCCCGCTCGAACCCCCGGCGGCCCAGGCGCCAGGGGAAGGGGGCCAGCTTGGTGGCCACGGTGAGTCCCTGGCGCCGGGCCGGCGGCAGGTCGGCGACGAAGTCGCCCAGGAGCGACTCGCTGCGCCCCCCAAAGCGGCCGGTGCCGTAGGAATCGGCCGTGTCGAACAGGGTCAGCCCCAGGTCCACCGCACGGCGGAAACAGGCGGCCAGCTCCGCGTCCTGGGCCGGGTCGTAGCCCCAGAGAAACTGGTTGCCCCAGGCCCAGGTGCCCACCCCGATCCCGGGGACAGCTGACAGCTCTGGCGAGGACAGGGGGGTGGTGGCAGGGTCGGCCAAGTCGATCGCGACACTCTCACGCTGTTGCCATGATCGAACCGAACCGTTCCCAGGGGGCCTGTGATGACCACCCATCCCGGCGGCCGGCCGCCACTGCCCCCCGCCGGAGCGAACGCGCCCATCCCGTTGGCCGCCGGCAGCGCGCCGACCGGGCCCGCCCCCGAGCCGGTGCTGTGCGGCCATTGCGGCCGCACAGCCAGCAACGGCATCAGCTGCCAGGGGATCTGCGTCGCCGACTCGGGCTATTGAAGCGGTGGCTTGGCAGGGGATGGCCGTCGGGCCTGCTGCTGCTGGCCCTCACTGGCTCCTGGGCGCCCCTGGTGGGCCAGGAGCTGCGGGGCGAGGATTTCGGCCGCTGGGAAGGGGGCCTGCGGCGCTGCCGCATGGTCAGCACGTCCCGCCAGGCCTCACAACAGCAGCCGAGCAGCTGCAGGGTGCTGCGCCTGGATCAACAGATGGAGGGACTGCTCACGGTCCGGTTTCTGCAACCAGCCGGCAGCGGCGCCTTCCTTGATCGTCAGCTGGTCTTCGCCGGGGTGCTGGCGGAAGGCACCAGGGGCATGCAGTGCCAGGCGAGCCGCTGCGAGCCGCGCTGGCCCCTGCGACTGCGCGTGAGTGCCGTGGGCCAGGCGGGCTTCGGCGAGGCCACGGCGGCCCTGGGGCTGACCAGGGCCCGGCTCGCCAGCGGCCACTGCCAGCTGGACGGCCGCGCCTTCCGCTGCGAGGCCGTCGGCTCGGAAGGGGAGCGGTGGCAGGCGGAAGCCTCTCCCTGAGCGGGCCTGCAAGCCGGACGGGCGAGGGAAATGACGATCGGCAACGAACGCCACAGACAGGCCTGGCCTTCTTCAGGTTCTCTTTATTATTCGTCCGTTCGGGTGATGGTCATGCCCCAGTCCACATCGCTGCTGGCCCTGGTGGGTGTCGTCGGGTTCGCCCTGATCTCCTTGCTCCTGGGCGTCCTTCCCTGAGCCGTCGCGAGTGGCCGTAGGGACGTCGCCGCTAGGGTGCCGCCACCCACCATCCGGCATGTCGACCAAGGACGCCTTCACACGCATCTATCAACAGGACACGTGGGGGGGAGGCTCGGGCCAGGGCTCCAGACCTGAGTTCAACGGCGAGTACATCGCCACCCTGCAGCGCTTTCTGCGGCTCAATGACATCCGCAGCGTCGTCGATTTCGGCTGTGGCGACTGGCAGTTCTCCCGGCTGATCCACTGGGGCGACATCACCTACACCGGGATTGACATCGTCGACTCCGTGGTGGCAGCCAACAGTGACCTCCATGCCAGCGACTCGATTCGCTTCCAGCTCTTCGAGGACCTGGCCAGCCTGCCGCCCGCCGATCTGATTCTGGTGAAGGATGTGCTGCAACACCTTCCCAACCACTTGGTGCGGGAGTACCTCGACCACTTCAAGGCCCACTACCGCTGGCTGATCATCACCAACGACGATCTGCCCCACTCGGAGCTCAACCGGGACATCGACGCAGGAGCCTGGCGGCCGCTGCGGCTTGACCTGCCTCCCTTTGAGGAGCATTGCTCCACCCTGGCGCAATGGGTGGTGCTCACCGAAGCCTCAATGAGCCTGCATAGGAAACGGGCGGAATTGATTCTTGGAGCAGGAGCACGTCGGCCGCAGCGAAGGCCTGTAACTCAGCAGGAATGAATCCGCATTCTCACCAGTTGCCGACCCTTTTAAGGGCGGTGTAGTACTCGATGATCGCATCTTCGAGAATCGCCGTGGGGGTGGAAGGAAGCTGGATTCTTTCGCGATAGGCCTGGATCTTTTCAATCATCTCCAGGCAGTCTTCGCTGAGCAGCGCCACGAACGGATCCGGCTCTTCCGTGGAATTGGCTCCCACCTCAGTCCTCATTGGCAAGTCCGTCGCAGTCTGCCACCGATGGCCTGCCGTTGGGCCGTGACTCCTGCGCTGGGGGGCGAGCAGGAGAACGTCGGTTGTTGCAGAGGCGGCACCCAGATTCGAACTGGGGATAAAGGATTTGCAATCCTCTGCCTTACCACTTGGCCATGCCGCCTGCCGGGGAGCAAACTCCCCGCAGCGGATCGTATCAGCCATGGCATGTCCACCCCCCGTCTGCTGGTTCTGAGCAACGGCCACGGGGAGGATCTGATCGCCCTGCGGCTGATCGAGGCCCTGCGGCACCAGGCCCCGGACCTGGAGGTGCAGGTGTTGCCCCTGGTGGGGATGGGCCAGGCCTATGCCAGCGCCGAAGCGGCCGGGGAGCTGCGGCGGGTCGGGCCGCGGCAGCCGCTGCCCAGCGGCGGCTTCAGCAATCAGAGCCTGCGGGGACTGCTGAACGATCTGGCCGCCGGGCTGCCGCTGCTGAGCTGGCGTCAGTGGCGGATCGTGCGGCGCTGGGGGAGGCAGGGTCTGCCGATCCTGGCCGTTGGCGACCTGCTGCCCCTGCTGCTGGCCTGGGGGGGCGGTGGTCCGTACGGGTTCCTGGGCACCCCGAAGAGCGACCACACGTGGGCCTCACCCGCCCCGGCCGGGTGGGGCCGCTCCCCCCTGGCCGATGGGTACCACCAGGCCAAGGGCAGCGAATGGGACCCCTGGGAGTGGGCCCTGATGGGCCACCGCCGCTGCCAGCTGGTGGCGGTACGCGATCGCCTCACCGCCCGGGGACTGCGGCGCCATGGGGTGAGGGCCGTCGCCCCGGGCAACCCGATGATGGATGGCTTCACCGCCCCTGGGCCCCTGCCGGCCTGGCTGCAGGGGCGGCGGCGCCTGCTGCTGCTGCCGGGCAGCCGCCTGCCAGAGGCCCTGGGCAACCTGCGCGGCCTGCTCGCCGCCCTGCCGTCCGCCAGCGCGACCCAGCCGATCAGTGTGCTGCTGGCCTGCGGCTCTCGGCCCAGTGACGCCGAACTGGCCGGCCCCCTGGCTGCGGCTGGGTTCACCCCGGCGGCGGCGCCGCCGGGGTCCGGGGCCTCGGCCCTCTGGCGGCGCGGCCCTCTGGAGTTGCTGGTGGGTCCGGGCCGGTTCGCGGCCTGGGCGCCGCTGGCGGAGCTGGGGCTGGCCACCGCCGGCACGGCCACCGAGCAGCTGGTGGGGCTGGGGGTGCCGGCCCTGTCACTGCCTGGACCGGGCCCCCAGTTCAAGGCCGGCTTCGCCCGGCGCCAGAGCCGGCTCCTGGGGGGAGCCGTGCAGCCGTGCCACGGCAGCGGGGAACTGCAGCGGCGGTTGATCGCCCTGCTCAACGACGACAGCGAGCGGGCCCGGCTGGGCCGCATCGGCCGGCGGCGCATGGGACCGGCCGGTGGCAGCGCCCGGCTGGCGACCCTGATCCGGGAGCGGCTGCTGCCGGGGTAGGGGGATGATGGGCTCGATCGCCCCCTTATCCCCCGCACCGATGCCCGGCATCCCCGACCGCAGCTTCAACGCCGCCTGCGGTCATCTGGCCACCCAGCTGGGCATCAGCCTGGCGGCGGCCCGCCGGCGGGTGGAGATCCTGGCGGCCAAGGAAGGGCTGCGGGACACGGCCGCCAAGCTGGCCCTGGCGGAACGCCTGCTGGAGGAAACCAGGGCGAGCGGCCTCGACCGGGGCCAGCTGTTCGACGGCCAGCTGCGCTCGGTGGGCGAGGACGACCTGTTCATGATCGAGGACTGAGGGCCTGGACTCAGTGTTCGAACACCTGGTTGAACCGTTGCCGGTCGAGGGCGGCGAACACCGGCACACAGGCGAAACAGCGGCGGGCCAGATCCCAGCGCTCCTCCCGGCGCAGCATCACCTCCAGCCGGTCGCGGGCGGCCAACAGCCAGCGCACGTCTCCGGCGGCGTAGGCCAGCTGGGTGTCGCTGAGCTCCTCCACTCGCCCCCAGTCGGAACTCTGGGCCTGCTTGTCGAGCTCCACCCCCACCAGCTCATTGACCACGTCCTTGAGGCCGTGGCGCGGGGCATAGGTGCGGGCCAGCCGGCTGGCGACCTTGGTGCAGAAGATGGGGTCCACGGCGATGCCGAGGTTCTCCGCCAGCGCCGCCACATCGAAGCGGGCGAAATGGAACACCTTCTCGATCGCCGGGTTCTCGCACAGGGCCTTCAGCCGCGGCGCCTGCGTCTGCCCCCGCACCAGGCGGATGCAGCAGACGTTGTCGTGGTCATCGCAGATCTGCACCAGGCAGAGCCGGTCGCGCCCGTGGATCAGCCCCATGGCCTCGGTGTCGATCGCCAGGGCACGGGCCTTTCCGTAGAGCTCCTGCCAGGTGGCGTCGAGATCGTGGTCGAAGACAGCGAAACGGGCCGCCGGTCCGGGGCTGGCACTGACGCTGGAAGGGGTCTGGGCCATCGTGGGGCATGGGTTTGCGGCCATCGTGGCCCAGCACGGACACCGGCCAGGGCAGTCGGGCCAGAATGGGGTTCCGCCAAGGCTCCGCCCCCATGCCCACCCTGGGTTCCACCCTCCTGCTCACCCTGCTGATGGCCATCGGCCTGGTCTTCTTCCTGAGGGCCGCCAGCAAGGACCGCACCACGGTGGTGGATGTGCACTCCCCCCAGCCGCCGGTGCAGGTGCTTGAGGGCCTCTCCAACTGGCTGACTGCCCGGGGCTGGCAGACCGAAACCGGCGACCCCGAGCGCCAGCTGCTGCGCTTCCGCGGTCAGGTGCGCTCCAGCCTGCCCCTCGCCCTGCTGCTTTCGCTGCTGGGCAGCGTGGGGGCTGCCTGCCTGGGCCTGGTGCTGCGCCAGGTGCTTCCTTCCCTCAGCTGGTGGCCCCTGCTGCTGGCCCTGGCCGGTCCGATGGCGGGTGTGCTGTATAGCCGCCGAGCCGCCAGGCCCGAAAGCCTGGAGCTGCGGCTGATGGACGGGGAGAGCGACGGCGGCAGCACCCTGCGCCTGCGCGCCCACCGCGACGAACTGATCGCCATCGAGCGGGAGCTCGGCGCCGACCTCCAGCTGGCCAGCGACGGCTCCCTGCTCTCCTCCCCGATCTGAGCCGATGGGTTCCCGTTCCGCCGCCTGGTTGGTCGGACCAGCCCTTCTGGTCCTCGGCCTTGCCCCCCTGGCGACAGCCGCCCGCGGCGCAGAGGCCTCAGCCTTGGGCGGCCAGCTCGGGACATCAGCCCCGGCACTGATCGGCAGCGATCCGATCACCGGCCCCCGCAGCCGGCTGCCCCGCGACTGGATCGGCGTCCGCCCCGTCGAAGCGGACATCCCCATTCTGGTGCTGGCCGGCCATGCCGATTCCCAGGGCATGGCGGGGTCCGGCACCAGCGGCGCCGCTGTGGCCGCCGGGGCACCACCGATGGATGCCGGTATCAGCGACGAGCTCTACTGGAACATGGTCGTCGCCGAGGCGGTGGTGGCCCTGGGCCAGCAGCGGGGGCTGCGCATCAGCACCTACCGCCCCCCCTTCCGCACGATCAGCGACGGCGACCACCCCAGCACCAACTGGAGCGTGGGCCGGCAGCACGCCGCCAGCGGCGGCTATGCCCTGGAGATCCACTTCGATGCCTGGGGACCCGACGGCGTCGGATCGGGGTTGATCCCGCCGCTGCATCGGCCCTTCGGCCGCCTCGACGAAAGCCTGGCCGAGGCCTTCGGCGGCTATCCGATGGCGTTCCGCGGCGGCCTGGGGGGACCCAGGCGCGGCATCGCCCTGCTGGAGGTGGGCAAGCTGGAGGGCCAGCTGGAGCGCTCCCTGCGCAACCCCGCCACCCGCCCCGACACGGTGATGGCCATCGCCAGCCGGATCGTCACGGCCCTCGAAGCCGGCCTGGGCCGCAGCCCCACCACCACCGCCCAGCCGCTCACCCCACAGCCTGGTGGGGTCGGCAGCGCTCCTCCAGGGAAGGGTCTTCAAGCCAGTTCTGCGGACGAGTGAACAGGTCAGTCAGCAGGGCTTCCCGGCTGCCTTCAGCGGGCTTGTAGCCGTACTCCCAGCGCACCAGGGGAGGCAGCGACATCAGGATCGATTCGGTGCGGCCGTTGGTTTGCAGGCCGAAGATCGTGCCGCGGTCGAACACCAGGTTGAACTCCACGTAGCGGCCGCGGCGGTAGAGCTGGAACTGGCGCTCCACCTCGCCCCAGGGCAGCCCATGGCGGCGCTCCACGATCGGCACGTAACTCGGCAGGAAGGCGTTGCCGCAGGCCGAGGCCAGGGCAAACAACTGCTCCCAGTCCTGGTGCATGGGGCCGACGGCGGTGCTGGCTTTCGCCGCCGGTCCCTCGGGGTCGCCCCCCTTGTAGAGCACCCCGCCGGGGTCCTGATAGTCGTAGAAGATGCCGCCCACGCCCCGGGTCTCGCCGCGGTGCTTCAGAAAGAAGTATTCATCGCACCAGGGCTTGAACACCTTGTAGTAGGCGGAATCCACCCCATCACAGGCCCCCTTCAGGGTGCGGTGGAAGTGGCGGGCATCCTCCAGGAAGGGGTAGTAGGGGGTGAGGTCGGCGCCGCCGCCGAACCACCACACCGGTCCAGCCTCAAAATAGCGGTAGTTGAGGTGCACCGTGGGCACGTAGGGGCTGCGGGGGTGCAGCACCATCGAGGTGCCGGTGGCGAACCAGCGGTGGCCCTCCGCTTCGGGGCGCTGGGACAGGATCGAAGGGGGCAGGCGCTCTCCCTCCACTTCGGAGAAATTGACCCCGCCCTGCTCGAACACCCGGCCGTCCTTCATCACACGGGATCGCCCACCGCCGCCCTCCGGCCGCTCCCAGCTCTGTTCCTCGAAGCCACCCTCGCCGTCGAGGCTCGCCAGGCCGGCGCAGATCGAATCCTGCAGGCCCATCAGCAGGTCCTTGGCGCGGCTGCGGGAATCGGCAGGTGGCATCTCCATGGAACGGCAGCGCGGCGGGCGCGGAACATCCGCACACCTTTTCAGCCCGCCGGGGGGTCCCACAAGGGTTCGAGAGTCTCTGTCACGGGCTGAGGAAGTTCCGGGCGGCCGCCTCCGGGGGGCCTCCGGGGGGCCTCCGCCGGCCCGACCGCCCCGAAGCACGGCCCCTAGGATCCCGACTCAGAACGCCCGAGACGTCGACGAATGGCCAGCGCCGACTCCCTACTGAAGGCCCTGCAGGCGCTCCGCGATGCCGGCAGTGGCCGCAGCCTGGTGGAGCTCGGCTGGATCAGCGACCTGCGTCACCAGGGCAGCCGGGCGGTGTTTCGCCTCGCCCTGCCCGGCTTCGCCGCGAGCCAGCGCGAGCGCATCGCCGCCGAGGCCCGCAGCGCCCTGCTGACCGTGGAAGGGATCAACGACGTCCAGATCGAACTGGCCCAGCCCGCCGCCGCCCCCTCGTCGGGGCCGATCGGCGCCGCCGGCCACGGCCCCGGAGGGGGCCAGCTGCCGGAACGGCAGGGCATCCCAGGCGTTCGCCAGGTGATCGCCGTCAGCAGCGGCAAAGGTGGCGTTGGCAAGAGCACCGTGGCGGTGAACCTGGCCTGTGCCCTGGCGGCCTCGGGCCTGCGGGTGGGCCTGCTCGATGCCGACATCTATGGCCCCAATGCCCCCACCATGCTCGGGGTGGCTGACCGCAGCCCCCAGGTGACAGGCAGTGGCAACGACCAGGTGCTGGAGCCGATCGAGAGCTGCGGCATCGTCATGGTGTCCATGGGCCTGCTCATCCAGGAGAACCAGCCGGTGGTCTGGCGCGGCCCGATGCTGAACGGAATCATCCGCCAGTTCCTCTATCAGGTGAACTGGGGCGAGCGCGACGTGCTGGTGGTGGACCTGCCCCCCGGCACCGGTGACGCCCAGCTCACCCTGGCCCAGGCCGTGCCCATGGCCGGCGTTGTGATCGTCACCACCCCCCAGCAGGTGTCGCTGCAGGATGCCCGCCGCGGCCTGGCGATGTTCCTGCAGATGGGGGTGCCGGTGCTGGGGGTGGTGGAAAACATGACCGCCTTCATCCCCCCCGATCTGCCCGATCGCCGCTACGCCCTATTCGGCAGTGGCGGCGGCCAGGTGCTGGCCAACGAGGCGGATGTCCCCCTGCTGGCCCAGCTGCCGATGGAGATGCCCGTGCTCGAGGGCGGAGAGCGGGGCCGGCCTGTGGTGCTCTCGGCGCCGGACTCCGCGAGCGGCCGCGCCTTCCGTGAACTCGCCGAACGGCTCAGCGCCAGCTGCGCCCTCAGCCCGGCCCTCGCCTGAAGCGATGGCGGTTCTCAGCCCCCGGCGCGGTGGGTTCGCCGCCAAGGGAGCGAAGCGGCGTGGACTGGGCTTCGATCCGATTCTGTGGGGCATCCCGATCGCCCTCACCCTGCTGGCGGGGATCCTGATCGCCAGCACCCAGCGCCAGCAGGCCACCACCGACTGGTACCAGCACTGGATCACCGCGGCGGTGGGCCTGGTCGTGGCCCTGCTGCTGTCGCGGGTGCCCCTGGAGCGGATTGCGCGATTCCAGTGGCCGATCTACATCCTGATGGTGGCAAGTCTGATCGCGGTTCGGATCATCGGGGTCAGCGCCCTCGGGGCCCAGAGCTGGATCAACATCGGCGGCTTCTACGTGCAACCCTCGGAGTTCGCCAAGGTGGCGGCCATCCTGCTGTTGGCGGGTGTGCTGTCGAAGTACCCGGTGGAACGGCCGATCGATCTGCTGCGGCCGGTGGGGATGATCAGCGTGCCCTGGCTGCTGGTGTTCGTGCAGCCCGATCTGGGCTCCTCGCTGGTCTTCGGTGCGGTGCTGCTGGTGATGCTGTTCTGGTCGGGCATGCCCGCCACCTGGCTGCTGCTGCTGCTCTCACCGCTGTTAACAGCGATCATGGCCGGCACCCTGCCCTGGCTGCTGCTGGGCTGGATCCCCCTGATGGGCTGGGTGGCCTGGCGCTCCCTGCCCTGGAAGGCGATCGGCCTGGCCCTGGTGCTGGCCGTCCAGGGACTGTTCGCCGTGGGGACACCCTGGCTGTGGGAGCACGGGCTGCGGCCCCACCAGCGGGCGAGGCTCACCCTGTTCCTCGATCCGGCCCAGGATCCCCTCGGCGGTGGTTACCACCTGCTTCAGAGCACCGTGGGAATCGGCTCCGGCCAGCTCTGGGGCACCGGCCTGATGAACGGTTCGCTCACCAAGCTGCGTTTCATCCCTGAGCAGCACACCGATTTCATCTTCAGTGCCCTGGGGGAGGAAACCGGCTTCATCGGCTCGATGCTGGTGGTGGTGGGCTTTGTGGTGCTGATCTGGCGCCTGCTGCAGATCGCCGGCCGGGCGAGCAGCGACTACGAATCCCTCGTGGTGGTGGGGATCGGCGCCATGCTGATGTTCCAGGTGGTGGTGAACGTCAACATGACCATCGGCCTCGGACCCATCACCGGCATTCCCCTGCCCTTCCTGAGCTACGGCCGATCGGCCATGCTCGTCAACTGCATCAGCCTCGGGCTCTGCGCCTCCGTGGCCCGGCGCAGCCGCAGCCTGCGGCGATGGTGGTGAGCCTGGGGGCACTGCGTTCATTGCTGGCGGACGGCGTGCCGGCGGGGGGGGGAGATGAGGACAGCGTCAGGCGTCAGTGGTGGGCCGCCCTGGCCACCGTGCAGGAGGATCTGCTCGGGGCTGCCCCACCCCAGCCCGGCGTCTGGCTGGCGGCGCCCCTGCCGGCCCTCTACGAGCCCGCCCTGCTGGAGTGGCTCGACGGCTGGGTCTGGACACCGGTGGAGGTGGGCAACCTGATGCCATCGGGGCTCCCGCTGCTGCCCGGCCTGCCGCCCCCCCCGGGAGCCGCCCCCAGGGGCACGGCCGGCCGGCCGGGGGGGTTTCAGCGCCTCAGCCTGCGCGAAGAGGACGGCACCGATCCGCTGCTGGTGCTGATCACACCGGTGCTGCAGGTGGCCCTGGCCCTCGATGGCCCGCCGCAGGCGCGCCGGCTGGTGGTGCGCTTCGAGGCCTCGATCCTGTCGGCCGCCCTGGAGCTGCTCGATCGCCGCCTGGCAGAGGACGATCCGGCGGCAGGACTGGGACTGCGCCGCCGGCTGCAGCTGCTGGGTCCGCTCCGCAACGCCCCTGATCTGGGCACCCGCTTCTGGCCCCTGCTGGCCCAGCGGCTGGCGGCGATGGCGCCCAGCGTCACCCTGCAGCCGCTGGTGCACGGGGAGAAACGGAGCGAGGGCAACGACGCCGTGAGCAGTGAACTGGCCCTGCTCGAGGCCCTCACCCATGAAGTGCGCACCCCCCTGGCCACGATCCGCACCCTGATCCGCTCCCTGCTGCGCCGCACCGACCTGCCGGCGGTGGTGCGCCAGCGGCTGGAACAGATCGATGGCGAGTGCAGCGAACAGATCGACCGCTTCGGACTGATCTTCCTGGCGGCGGAACTGCAGCGCCAGCCCGGCAGTGGCCAGCCCCTGAGCGACAGCGAACTGGCCCGGACGGACCTGAGTCGGCTGCTGCTTCAGCTGGAGGCGCTGTGGCAACGCCAGCTGGGCCGGCGTGATCTCAAGCTGGTGCTCGAGATCGCCGCCGACCTGCCGCCGGTGATGAGCGATCCCAGCCGGCTTGAAACCATGCTCGGCGGGCTGATGGACCGGTTCAGCCGCAGCCTGCCCAGCGGCAGCGAGGTGCGGCTGCGGCTGCTGCCGGCGGGGTCGCGGTTGAAACTGCAGCTCAGCAGCGACGACCCCGAGAGCCGGGAAGCCGATGGGCTGGCGGCCGCCGTCCCGATGCCGGTGGGGCCGGTGCTGAGCTGGAACCCCGAGACCGGCAGCCTGCAGCTCAGCCGCCAGGCCACCCAGCGGCTCTTCCACCGCCTGGGGGGCCTGCTCACCGAGCGGGGCGGCAGCAATCTGACCGTGTTCTTCCCGGCCGCCGAGCGCAGCGGCTGAGGGGATGGGCCCGGGGTGGGCCGGGTTTGTTGACGGGTGTGAAGAGTCCGACGGGAGCGCCGGGAAGGCGAAAAACACGGTGCTAGTTTCCGCCTGAAACGGTCTGCAAGTCATGCCTGATACGGCCCTCCACGGTCAACTTCCGAAGTCCATCGGCAGCACCGGTGGCTTGCTGAACTCGGCCGAAACCGAGGAGAAGTACGCCATCACCTGGAGCAGCTCCAAGGCCCAGGCGTTCGAACTCCCCACCGGCGGTGCGGCGGAGATGAACGAAGGCGACAACCTCATGTACTTCGCCCGCAAGGAGCAGTGCCTGGCCCTGGGCACCCAGCTGCGCACCAAGTTCAAGCCCCGGATCGAGGACTACAAGATCTACCGGATCTACCCCGGCGGCGACACCGAGTTCCTGCATCCCAAGGACGGCGTCTTCCCCGAGAAGGTCAATGAGGGCCGCGCCATGGTGGGCCACACCCCCCGCAGCATCGGCGCCAACCCCAACCCCGCCAGCCTCAAGTTCAGCGGCAAGGCCACCCACGAAGCCTGAGCCCCACCGGCCAGCACCTATAACGGCGGGGCCGAGAGCCCCGTTTTTTTTGCCTGCCTGTCGCCGTGATGCCCGGTTCTGATCGCAGCGCCTTCCTCGCCCGGATCGCCGGTGGGGAAGCAGGTGCTGACTTGGCCGTCAATCTTCTTCCCCTCTGGAAGCGCTGGCCCGCCGACCTGGAAACGCCCCTGACCACCTGGCTGAAGGTGGGGGCGGGCGGGGGCCACGGCGTGCTGCTGGAATCGGTGGAGGGAGGTGAGCAACTGGGCCGCTGGAGCTTCGTCGTCAGCGACCCGCTCTGGACCCTCACCTGCCGTGGCGACCGGGGCGAGCGGTGCTGGCGGGATGGCCGCAGCGAACAGCTCCAGGGCAATCCCTTCACCCTGCTGCGGGATGCCCTGGCACCGCTGCGCCCCGGTCCGGTGGAGGGCCTGCCAAAGGTGGCCCAGCTGTTCGGCGTCTGGGGCTACGAGCTGATCCGGTGGATCGAGCCCAGCGTGCCGGTGCACGGCGCCGCCGAGGGGGCCCCACCCGATGGCTGCTGGATGCTGGCTGACAGCCTGCTGGTGTTCGACCAGGTGAAGCGTCAGATCACGGCCGTGGCCTACGTGGATCTCTCCACAGGAGCCGATCCTGGCGAGGCCTACGACCGGGCGGTGGCGCGCATCGAGGCCCTTGAGGCCCGCATGCACGCCCCCCTGCCCAGCCATGTGAAACCGCTGGCCTGGCATGAGGCGAGCGGCGCCGAGTTGGCCACCAGCAGTAACCGCAGCCAGGCCGACTTCGAAGCCGCCGTTGCCACGGCGGCCGAGCACATCGCCGCCGGCGACGTGTTCCAGCTGGTGCTGAGCCAGCGGCTGGAAACCCGGGTGAGCCACGATCCCTTCGAGCTTTACCGCAGCCTGCGGATGGTGAATCCCTCGCCCTACATGGCGTTCTTCAACTTCGGCGACTGGCATCTGATCGGCTCCAGCCCCGAAGTGATGGTGAAGGCGGAGCCCTGCGCCGAAGGGGTGAAGGCCTCCTTGCGGCCCATTGCCGGCACCCGCCCCCGCGGCGAGGATGCCCGCCGGGATGCGGCCCTGGCCGAGGAACTGCTGGCCGATCCCAAGGAGCGGGCGGAGCACGTGATGCTGGTCGACCTGGGCCGCAACGACCTGGGCCGGGTCTGCCGCGCCGGAACGGTGCAGGTCACCGAGCTGATGGTGATCGAGAAGTACTCCCACGTGATGCACATCGTCAGCGAGGTGGAAGGGCTGCTGACCGAGGATCACGACATCTGGGATCTGCTGATGGCGTCCTTCCCGGCCGGCACCGTGAGCGGGGCCCCCAAGATCCGCGCCATGCAGTTGATCCATGCCCTCGAGCCGGATGCCCGCGGGCCCTACTCGGGGGTCTACGGGGCCGTGGATCTGGCCGGGGCGCTGAACACGGCGATCACGATCCGCACCATGGTGGTGCGGCCCCATCCCGACGGCGGCTGGCGGGTGCAGGTCCAGGCCGGGGCCGGCATCGTGGCCGATTCCCGGCCGGAGGCGGAGTACCAGGAAACCCGTAACAAGGCGCGCGGGATGCTCAAGGCCCTCGCCTGCCTGGAGCCGGCCATAGCCACTGCGGCGGACGCCACGCCATGAGCACGCCCCTGCTGCTCAAGGGCTTTGAAGTGGAGATGTACACCGGCCGGGCCGATGGCACGGTGGTGGGCTGCTCGGCCGAAGCGGCCGCCGCCCTGGCGGGCTTCATGACCGAACCGGACCAGCGGAACCTGGAGTACGTCACCCCGCCCGAGGCCTCCTACATCGCCCAGCTGGAGCTGCTGCTGGAACCGCGCCGTCGCCTGCGCCGCTGGCTCCAGCCCCGCCAGCTCACCCTGCTGCCCGGCAGCACCCTGAGCCTGGGGGACAGCCGCCGCTTCGAGCGCTCCGACCCCGACAACCCTTACCACTCCTACATCGAGGCCACCTACGGCACCCGGGTCGTGACCGCCAGCGTCCACATCAACCTGGGGCTGACAGACATGGACGCCCTGTTCGCCGGCCTGCGCCTGTTGCGCTGCGAGGCCTCCCTGCTGCTGGCCCTGAGTGCCTGCTCCCCCTTCCTGGACGGGGTGGCCACCGGAGCCCACTCCCAGCGTTGGCTGCAGTTTCCGATCACCCCGCCCCAGGTGCCCCTGTTCCGCGACCACGGCCACTACATCCACTGGATGGAGGAACAGCTGGCCGCCGGGGCGATGCGCAACGTGCGTCACCTGTGGACCTCGGTGCGCCCCAATGGGGACGACCGCCCCCATGGCCTCAACCGCCTGGAGATCCGCATCTGCGACCTGATCGACGACCCGCTGCTGCTGCTGGCCGTCACCGCCTTCACCGAACTGCGCCTGCAGCAGTTGCTGCGGGATCCCCAGGGCCAGGATCCCCTGGCCGCCAGCCGGCTGGCCGCAGCCGAGCTGGAGGCCTTGGCCGATGCGAACGACCGGGCGGCGGCCCGCTCCAGCCTCGAGGCCCAGCTGGTGCACTGGCGCACCGGAGAGACGCTGGAGGCCCGCGCCTGGATCGCCGCCGAACTGGAGACCATGGCCCCCCTGGCGGTGGAGCTGGGGCTGGAGCGCTGGCTGGCCCCGCTCCACGGGCTGCTCGCCACGGGCAACCAGGCGATACGTTGGCTCGCCCGTGAGCAGCGCGGCGAAAGCATCGGTGCCATCATCGGCAGCGAGGCCGTGGCTCTCGAGGCACGGGAGAAGGCCCTGGACGCGTGGCTGGCGACAGAAGCCGCCCAGGTTCCTGGAGGATCATGAACAGCACCCCCGCGCCCACCGCCCCCATGCGGCTCCACCTGACCGAACCCTCGGTCGTTCCCGCCGAGGCCTCCCCCGGGGTGATCCGGCTGCTCACGGAGAGGCTGGAGCTGGTCGAGGATCTCTGGCAGACGGTGCTGCGCAGCGAATGCCCCCCCGAGCAGGTGGAACGCCTGCTGCGGCTCAAGGAACTGAGCGGTCCGGTGGCGCCGGGTCTGGATCCGGAGGCCTCCTCCGCCGTCGACACCGACGGCATCGTGGCGCTGATCAAGGCGATGGATCTGGCCGAGGGCATCGCCGCCGCCCGGGCCTTCTCCCTGTATTTCCAGCTGGTCAACATCCTCGAGCAGCACATCGAGGAAGACAGCTACCTCGAAAGCATCAAACGGGCCCCAACCCCCGCCAGCAACGACCCCTTTCTGCCGGCCCTGGCCAGCCAGAGCGATCCGGCCACCTTCCGCCAACTGTTCGAGCGCCTGCGGGCCCTGAACGTGCCGCCTGGCCAGCTCGAGAACCTGCTGCGGGAACTCGACATCCGGCTGGTGTTCACCGCCCACCCCACCGAGATCGTGCGCCACACCGTGCGGCACAAGCAGCGCCGGGTGGCGGCCCTGATCCAGAAGCTGCAGGTGAACGGCCAGGGCAATCCGGACGACAACGACAGGCTGCGCCAGCAGCTTGAGGAGGAGATCCGGCTGTGGTGGCGCACCGATGAGCTGCATCAGTTCAAGCCGTCGGTGATCGACGAGGTCGACTACGCCCTGCACTACTTCCAGCAGGTGCTCTTTGACGCCCTGCCCCAGCTGCGTCAGCGCATCCGCGCCGCCCTGGCGGCCAGCTACCCCGATGTGCAGCCGCCCCGGGACGCCTTCTGCACCTTCGGCTCCTGGGTGGGCTCCGACCGGGACGGCAACCCCTCGGTGACGCCCGACGTGACCTGGCGAACAGCCTGCTTTCAGCGGCAGATGATGCTCGCCCGCTACATCCAGGCGGTCTCGATCCTGCGCGACCAGCTCAGCATCTCGATGCAGTGGAGCCAGGTGAGCACCGCCCTGCTGGAATCCCTGGAGATGGACCGGCTGCGCTTCCCGGAGATCTACGAAGAACGGGCCGCCCGCTACCGGCTGGAGCCCTACCGGCTCAAGCTGAGCTACACCCTTGAGCGGCTGCGGCTCACCCAGCAGCGCAACCAGCAACTGGCCGAGGCGGGCTGGGAATCCCCCTGCGACGGCTCCTCAGGCCACGAGGCGGGCCTCACCAGCCTGATGGAGCCGGCTCCGCCCCAGGAGCTGCATTACGCCTCGGTGGAGGAGTTCCGCACCGACCTGGAGCTGGTCAAGGAGAGCCTTGATGCCACCGGACTGAGCTGCGAAGCCCTGCAGGACCTGATCAGCCAGGTGCACATCTTCGCCTTTGCCCTGGCCAGCCTCGACATCCGCCAGGAGAGCACCCGCCACAGCGACGCCATCGACGAACTCAGCCGCTACCTGCTGCTGCCGGTGCCCTACGGGGAGATGAACGAGGAGCAACGGGTGGAGTGGCTGCTCAACGAACTCAAGACCCGCCGCCCGCTGCTGCCACCGGCGGCCCGCTGGAGCGCCCCCACGGCCGAGACCTTCGCCGTGTTCCGCATGCTGCAGCGGCTGCAGCAGGAATTCGGCCGGCGCATCTGCCGCACCTACGTGATCTCCATGAGTCACACGGTGTCCGACCTGCTGGAGGTGGTGCTGCTGGCCAAGGAGGCGGGGCTGGTGGATCCGATGGCCCAGAAGTCGGCCCTTCTGGTGATCCCCCTGTTCGAGACCGTCGAAGACCTGCAGGGGGCCCCGGCGGTGATGGAACGCCTGTTCTCCGACCCCTTCTACCGCCAGCTGCTGATCAGCAACAGCGACGGTGAGCAGCCCCTGCAGGAGGTGATGCTCGGCTACTCCGACAGCAACAAGGATTCCGGTTTCCTCTCCAGCAACTGGGAGATCCATCGGGCCCAGATCGCGCTGCAGTCGCTGGCCGATGCCCACGACGTCGCCCTGCGCATCTTCCACGGCCGCGGCGGCTCAGTGGGACGGGGCGGCGGCCCCGCCTACCAGGCGATCCTGGCCCAGCCCAGCGGCACCCTGAAGGGGCGCATCAAGATCACGGAGCAGGGGGAGGTGCTGGCCTCCAAGTATTCCCTGCCCGAGCTGGCCCTCTACAACCTCGAGACGGTCACCACCGCCGTTCTGCAGAACAGCATGGTGAGCACCCCGGTGGACGACACCCCCACCTGGAACGTGCTGATGGAGCGGCTCGCCGCCCGCTCCCGCGACCACTACCGGGCCCTGGTGCACGACAACCCCGACCTGGTGGCCTTTTTCCAGCAGGTGACACCGATCGAGGAGATCAGCAAGCTGCAGATCTCCAGCCGTCCGGCGCGGCGCAAGAGCGGCGCCAAGGATCTCTCCAGCCTGCGGGCCATCCCGTGGGTGTTCGGCTGGACCCAGAGCCGCTTCCTGCTGCCCAGCTGGTACGGCGTGGGCACGGCCCTGCAGGCCGAGCTCGATGTCGACGGTGAGCAGATGGAGCTGCTGCAGCTGCTTTACCAGCGCTGGCCGTTCTTCCGCATGTTGATCTCCAAGGTGGAGATGACCCTCTCCAAGGTCGACCTGGAGCTGGCCGGCCATTACGTCACCTCCCTGGGACGTCCCCAGAACAAGCAGGTGTTCGAGCAGATCTTCGCGTCGATCGCCAGCGAGTTCGCCCTCACCCATTCCCTGGTGCTGCGCATCAGCAACCACAGTCGGCTCCTCGACGGGGACCCGGCCCTGCAGCTGTCGGTCGACCTGCGCAACCGCACGATCATCCCCCTGGGCTATCTGCAGGTGGCCCTGCTGCGGCGGCTGCGGGAGCAGAAACGGCAACCGCCGATGAGCGAGGGGCCGGGCGAAGGGCCCGGTGGTGGCGACGGTCGCACCTACAGCCGCAGCGAACTGCTGCGCGGTGCCCTGCTTACCATCAACGGCATCGCCGCAGGCATGCGCAACACGGGCTGATTCCCTGAACTCTCTGTTGATCCCCTTCCGCAGCCAGCCTTCGACCCCACGCCTGCGGGAGGGTTACGCCTTGCTGCATCAGCACGACCCCGAACCGGCCGGCCTGAACCGTCTGCTGGAGGCCTGCGGCGATTCCCCCCGCAGCACGGATCGCTGGGAGCGGGTGCTGGCCCGCAGCGCCTGGCATCTGGTGGTGCTTGACCCGGGCGGCCAGCTGGTGGGTTTCGTGCGCGCCACCAGCGATCAGGCCCTCAATGCCAACCTCTGGGACCTGGTGGCCGATCCGGCCGACCCCTGCCGGGACGAGGTGATCGGGGCCCTGGTGCAGGCCGCCCTGGCCCGCCTGCGGCGGGAACTGAGCGGCTGCAGCATCTCCCTGTCGGCCCCACCCGAGGCCCTCAACGCCCTCGCCCGGGCGGGGTTCGTGGTGGATCCCGGCGGCATCCGGGCCATGGGCCTCGACCTGCGGAACCACTCCGAAGGGTGAACGGGACGGGGCTGACGAGCATGGAGGGACTCGAACCCCCGACATTCAGAACCGGAATCTGACGCTCTATCCAACTGAGCTACATGCCCTGCCACGGCGGTGGGGATCCACAGGACCCTTTCCCTCCGATGGCGGTACCTTAGCGGCTGACCGCCCCAGAACCATCCGGCTGCACCGCCTGGACCTCCGGCATTTCCGCAACATCGACGGCCTGCAGCTGACGTTGGAGGCGCCTCGGCTGCTCGTGATCGGCAGCAATGGCCAGGGCAAGTCGAACCTGCTGGAAGGCGTGGAACTGCTCACCAGCCTGCGTTCGCACCGCTGCAGCGTCGACCGGGACCTGATCGGCCACGGCCACGCCTCCTGTCGCCTGGCGGCCCTCACCGACGAGGCCGACAGCCTGCAGCTGGAGCTGCGCCGCAGTGGCGGCCGCCAGGCGTTCCGCAACGGCAAACGGCTGGAGCGGCAGCTCGACCTGATCGGCCCCCTGCGCTGCGTCGGCTTCAGCGCCCTCGACCTGGACCTGGTGCGGGGGGAGCCCGCCCTGCGGCGCCAGTGGCTCGACCGGGTGGTGCTGCAGCTGGAGCCGGTCTACGGCGCCCTGCTGAGCCGCTACGGGCGGCTGCTGCGACAACGCAGCCAGCTGCTGCGCCGGGGCCTGGCGGCCGGCCAGCGACAGGAGCTGCTGGACGCCTTCGATCAGCAGATGGCCCTGGTCGGCGCCCGCCTGCACCGCCGGCGCCAGCGGGCCCTGCGGCGGCTGGAGCCGCTGGCGGTGGCCTGGCAGCAGCGCATCGGCGGGGCCGCCGAACCGCTCCAGCTCGACTACATCAGCGGCACCGTGCTGGCCGAAGCCAGCGACGAGGAGGGACCCTGGCGGGAGGCCCTGGCGGAACAGCTGCGCCAGCAGCGGCCCGAGGAGGAACGGCTGGGCCAGTGCCAGGTGGGTCCGCACCGGGACGAGGTGGCCCTGATGATCGGCGGCCAGGCCGCCCGGCGCTATGGCTCCGCCGGCCAGCAGCGCACCCTGGTGCTGGCCCTGAAGCTGGGGGAGCTGGACCTGGTGGGTCAGGTGGTGGGTCAGCCGCCGCTGCTGCTGCTCGACGATGTGCTGGCCGAGCTTGACCCGGGGCGCCAGCAACTGCTGCTGGAGGCGGTGGGGGACGGCCACCAGTGCCTGGTGAGTGCCACCCATCTGGAGGCCTTCAGCAGCGGCTGGCGGGCCCAGAGCCAGGTGGTGGAACTGGAAAGCGGCGCCCTGGTGGCATGAGGCCCGATCTCCCTGTCGCCGCAGGCGACCTGGCGAACCGCTGATCCGAGCTCCTGGCACGTATGGTGAGACCTGTTTGATCGGATTCGATGAACCAAACCCTTTCCAGCCTGCATCCCAACCCGGGATGGAAGCCCGCCGCCGCCCCCATCCACGCCATTGCACGCCCCGTCTCCCCCCCAGGCGACACCACCGACGCGGTAGGGAAACACTGCATCCTCGAGCTCTACGACTGCGATTGCGCAAGGCTCGACGACGAAGCTTTCCTCAGGGACACCATCACGACAGCAGCCAAACGCGCTGGTGCCACCCTGCTCAACCTGATCACCCACCGCTTCGAACCCCAGGGCGTCACCGGCCTTGCGTTGCTGGCGGAGTCCCACATCTCCATCCACACCTGGCCCGAATCGGGCTATGCGGCCGTGGATGTGTTCACCTGCGGTGACCACACCATGCCCGAGAAGGCCTGTCAGGTCCTGTGGGAGGAACTGGGCTCCGGCCGGCACAAGCTCACCAGCTTCCGCCGCGAAACACCCGAGGCCCTGATCGACAGCCAGAGGGAACCCCTCCTGGCCAGCGCCTGAGCCCTGCTGGGCCAGGGGCAAGACCGGTGTCGGTCAGTCCCGACGCCCCCCCAGGGAGCGGTTCAGCTTGCCGCTCACCAACCCCTCCAGATCCAGGGCCACGGCGGTGAAGCCAAGGGCCCTGAAGGCCTCCACCAGCTGGGGGCGCAGTTCACCATGGGCCAGACATCCCAGCGCCGCCGGCAAGCCGGCGGCGGGGATTTCAATGCGCGCCGTCTCCCCCTGGCTGCGGACCCGCAGTTCGGGGAAGCCGCGCTGACGCAACCAGTCCTCGGCGGCGGCCACCCGGACCAGCCGGGGGGCGTCGATCGGCTCGCCGTAGGGGAAACGGGAGGCCAGGCAGGGCTGGGCCGGTTTGTCCCACCAGGGCAGGCCCAGGGCCCGGGAAAGCTGGCGCACCCCCGCCTTGTCGATGCCGGCCTCGGCCAGGGGCGAGCACACACCGAATTCGCGGGCGGCGCGGATGCCGGGCCGGTGATCGCCCAGGTCGTCGAGGTTGACCCCGTCCAGCACCTGGGCCCCCTCGGCGGCCGCGGCGATCGGAGCCAGCAGGCGATGCAGCTCCCGCTTGCAGGCGTAGCAGCGGTCTTCGGGGTTGCTGGCATAGGTGGGATCCGCCAGCTCGGCGGTGGGCAACTCGCGATGGCGCAGGCCCAGCCAGCGGGCCTGGGCGCTGGCCTCCCGGCGCAGGTGGGGCGCGAGGGCCGGCGAAACGCCGGTGATCGCCAGGGCCCTCTCCCCCAGCCGGTCGCCGGCCAGGGCGGCCACCAGGGCGCTGTCGACGCCACCGGAGTAGGCCACCACCACACGGGTAAGGCCATCGAGTTGCCGGCAGAGTGCCTCCAGACCCCGCTCCAGGGGGGCGGGCAGGGCTTCGAGCAGGTGGAGGCGACCGGGGGTGGGCATGGCGTAGATCCTGGCAAGGCTGGGTAGCATCCGGATCAGCACCCCCCACCCATGTCCCCCGCCGCCCGCAGCACCCAGACCCCCCAGCGCGGCACCGGGCGGGGCATCGGCATCCGTACGGCCGCCGGCAGCGACGAGCGCGCCCATGGCCAGCTGCACGTCTACGACGGGGAAGGCAAGGGCAAGAGCCAGGCGGCCCTGGGGGTGGTGCTGCGCACCATCGGGCTGGGCATCTGCGAGCAGAAGCGCACGCGGGTGCTGCTGCTGCGGTTCCTCAAGGGTCCCGGCCGCGCCTACGACGAGGACAGTGCCATCGAGGCCCTGCAGCAGGGCTTCCCCCACCTGATCGACCAGGTGCGCACCGGCCGGGGCGACTACTTCAGTGCCGCGGAGGCCACCCGCTTCGACCACCAGGAGGCCCAACGGGGCTGGGACATCGCCAAGGGGGCGATCGCCAGCAACCTCTATTCGGTGGTGGTGCTGGACGAACTCAACCCCGTGCTCGACCTGGGCCTGCTCGACACCGAGGAGGTGGTGCGGACCCTGGCCACCAAGCCGGCGGGGATGGAAATGATCTGCACCGGCCGAGGGGCTCCGCGCCAGCTGGTGCAGCTGGCCGATCTGCACTCGGAGATGCGGGCCCACCGCGGACCCCAGCAGGGTCTGGAGGGCCTGGAGATCTACACCGGCGAAGGCAAGGGGAAATCCACCAGCGCCCTGGGCAAGGGGCTGCAGGCCATCGGCCGGGGCATCAGCCAGGACAAGAGCCATCGGGTGCTGATCCTCCAGTGGCTCAAGGGCGGGGCGGGCTACACCGAGGACGCGGCGATCGCCGCCCTGCGGGAGAGCTACCCCCATCTGGTGGATCACCTGCGCTCGGGGCGCGACGCGATCGTCTGGCGCGGCCAGCAGCAGCCGATCGACTACGTGGAGGCGGAACGGGCCTGGGAGATCGCCCGGGCCGCCATCGCCAGCGGCCTCTACAAGACCGTGATCCTCGACGAACTCAACCCCACGGTGGATCTGGAGCTGCTGCCGGTGGAGCCGATCGTCCAGACCCTGCTGCGCAAGCCCACCGAAACCGAGGTGATCATCACGGGCCGCTGCAAGAGCCGACCCGCCTACTTCGATCTGGCCAGCGTGCACTCCGAGATGGTCTGCCACAAGCACTACGCCGAGCGCGGCGTCGACCTCAAGCGCGGCGTCGACTACTGAACCGGCTGATCAGGGTGGTCCAGGCCCATCGACCCGGTCGAGGCCCAGTTCGTCCTCCTCGAGCATCTCCACCTCCTCCGAGGCGATGAAGCGTCCCAGCAGCAGGCCCACCAGCAGGGCCACGTACAGGGTGCTGGCGACGCTGAGCAGGATGACGAAGCGCTCCCCCACCGCATTGGCCGGCAGCACGTCGCCATAGCCGACGCCAGCGATGGTGACAAAGCTGAAGTAGGTGAGGCGATCGAGCAGCACCTGGTGGCTGGCGGCCGCGCCGAGGCTGAAGCTGCCGGGGACGAGCACCTGGGTGGCGGTGGCCAGCACACCGCCGGTGAGACCCAGATGCAGGTAACCCGCCGCAGCGCCGGCCATCACCTGCACGTTCACCCGCGGCACCCTGGCCAGCAGGCGCACCAGCCGCATGGAGGTGGCCAGGAAGAAAAGGCTCAGCAGCACCATTTCCACGGCCCGGAACAGACCGCCGTGCCAGGTCCCGGTGAGCACCGGCAACCAGAGTCCGGCGCCCCCCACCACCCCGATCCCCCGGAAGATCTCCTGGCGCAGCCTGGCGTAGCTCACCCCGGCGATCACCGGCAGGGTGAGGATCGACTGCAGGATCAGCAGATTGAAGACCAGGGCCAGAAGGACCTGGCCCGGCCAGCCCCGCGTGGCCGTGAGCGGCATCACCAGGATCGGCAGCAGGGCCGAGAGCAGGAGCGGCAGGAAGCGCTTCTCGAGGGCGATCAGGCGCCGGGCTTCCTGACGCCGACGCTCCAGCCAGCGCCTCCTGGCCGGGGTGAGGGTCTCAGTAGCGCGGGACGTCAGGATCCACCTCCTGGCTCCAGGCGTCGATGCCACCCTGCACGTTCACCCCCTCGATGCCGTGGCGGGCGAGGGCGATCAGGGCCTTGGCGGAACGGCCGCCCAGCTTGCAGTGGACATAGAGCCGCTTGCCGTTGGCCAGGCGGCGCACCTCTTCGATCGCCTCGCCACTCTCGATGCGATCGAGGGGCACCAGCACGGCGCCGGGGATCACCGCGATCTCGGCCTCCGGGGGATTGCGGACGTCAAGCAGGAGCAGATCGTCGTGCGGGACGTCGAGCAGCGTCTTCAGTTCGCTCACGCTGATGGTGGGCACGCTGCCCGCCTCCTCCTGGCCGGGGGCCGAGCCACCGACGCCGCAGAACTCCTGGTAATCGATCAGCTTGTCGATCACGGGACGCTCCGGGTTGGGGCGCAGCTTCAGCTCCCGGAAGCTCATCTTGAGGGCATCGAAGAGCAGCAGGCGGCCGCTGAGGCTGGTGCCGATGCCGGTGATCAGCTTGACCGTTTCGGTGGCCTGGATCACGCCGATGATTCCGGGCAGCACCCCCACCACGCCCCCTTCGGCGCAGGAGGGAACCATCCCCGGCGGCGGCGGTTCGGGGAAGAGATCCCGGTAGTTGGGCCCCCCCTCGAAATTGAACACCGTGGCCTGGCCCTCGAAGCGGAAGATGGAGCCATAGACGTTCGGCTTGCCCAGCAACACGCAGGCGTCGTTCACCAAGTAGCGGGTGGGGAAGTTGTCGGTGCCGTCGCAGACGATGTCGTAGCCGGCGATGATCTCGAGAGCGTTCTCGCTGGTGAGGGCCGTCTCGTAGAGATCCACCTGGCAGTGGGGATTGATCTCGTGGATGCGGGCTTTGGCCGATTCGATCTTGGGCTTGCCCACCCAGCTGGTGCCATGGATCACCTGGCGCTGCAGGTTGCTGTGGTCCACCACGTCGAAGTCGACGATGCCCAGGCGGCCGACGCCGGCGGCGGCCAGATACAGGAGCAGGGGCGAGCCGAGGCCGCCGGTGCCGACGCACAGCACCGAGGCCGCCTTGAGCCGCTTCTGCCCTTCCATGCCGATCTCCGGCAGGATCAGGTGGCGGGAGAAGCGCACCACCTCATCGGGGCTGAGCTGGACGGCGCTGGTGTCGGGAGGAAGCATGGCGGTGGAGATCCACGACGCACTAACCGTCCATTCTCCACGCCAACCGCCGGGGGCTGCCCTGCTCCGGCAACCACCAGCAGGCCAGGGAACGGAGCTCCCCCGCGACGGGGCCCTGCCCCAGGATCAGCATCAGGGTGGGGACGAAGGCCAGCGACCGGTCGAGGGCCGAAGGCACGGGCTCGGAGAGCGGATGGCTGTGGGCCGATCCCAACACGCTCAGTCCCCGGGCGCGGGCCCACTTCTGCGCCAGCAACTGCTCCCGCGGATCGAGGGCGAAGCGGCGACCGCGCTCGGCGGCCGGCTCCCAGACATTGAGGCAGGGCCAGACGCGCCGGACGATCAAGGGATCCCGGCCCCCGAGCAGCAGGGCACAGCCCTCCTCGGGGGCGGCCGCCTCCAGGACGGCCTCGAGCATCGTCAGCGCCTGCCGACCGATGCCCAGTTCCGCTGGCGTCTGTTGGTTCACACCGGTACGTTATGCATCATTCCGTCAGGAGACCTCTCCTTCCATGATCGACAGCACGACCGAAGTGAAGGAGACCATGCAGGACGACACCACCAGCAGCGCCGCAGAGGTGGATTTCACCGAGCGCTACAGCGAAGTGATCGGCAAGGTCAACGAAACCCTCGACAAGGTGGACTGGAGCCAGGTGGGTCGGATCGGCAAGGCTTCCGGCGTGCTGCTGGCCGTGATCGTGGCCCAGATCCTGATCAAGGGCGTGCTTGACACCATCAACCTGCTGCCGATCGTTCCGGGCCTGCTGGAACTGCTGGGCCTGGTGGTGGTGGGCAGCTGGAGCTGGCACAACCTCACCACGGGTGAAAAGCGCTCGGCCGTGATGGCCAAGCTCCAGACCCTGCGCAAGGAATACCTGAGCTGAGCCGCGGCTTCATCACCCCTTCTCCTGGGCCGTTCCCCGGCTCAGGAAATTGTCGATGCGCGCCTGGCACTGGCCCAGATAGGAGCCTCCAAAGAGGTTGGCGTGGTTGAGCAGGTGATACAGGTTGTAGAGATCACTGCGGAAGCGATGGCCTGACGGCATCGGCCAGGCTGCTTCATAGCCAGCGAAGAACGCCTCGGGAAAGCCCCCGAACAGCCCAGCCATGGCCAGGTCCACCTCCCGGTCGCCCCGGTAGACAGCGGGATCGAAGATCGCCCCCTGGCCGCTGGTGGTGATGGCGGCATTGCCGCTCCAGAGATCGCCGTGCACCAGGCAGGGATCGGGCTGGTGGTCCGCCAGCCACTGGCCGACGCGCTCCAGTAGCGACTGCGCCTGCTGCAGGGGTGTGCCGCTGCTGGCCAGGTGCTCCAGTTGGGGGGCCAGGCGCCGCTCCACGAAGAATCGGCCCCAGTCGTCGTCCCAGCCGTTGCGCTGGGGAAAGGCACCAATGACGTTGTCGCGGGGCCAGCCGAAGGACGATCCGCCCCGATCCCCCGCCGCGCAGCTGCGGGTGAGGCTGTGGCGATGCAGACCCGCCAGCGCAGCCCCCAGGCGGCGCCACTGCGGTCCACTGGCTCCTCCAGATCGGTGTCCCTCCAGATCGAGCCAGGAGAGGACCAGCACGGCCGATGGGCCGGCCAGGCCCCAGGCCAGGGGCTTGGGCACCAGCGGCTCCTCCACGCCGGCCGCCGCCGCCAGGGCCTGCAGGCCCTCGGCTTCCGCTTCCAGGAGCGGCAAGGAGGAGACGCCATTGGTTTTGGCGAACAGCCGACTGCCATCGGCCAGTTCCAAACGCCAGGCACTGTGGATGCAACCGCCACCGACGAGGGCGCGACCCACCAGCTCCACTCCGAGGCACTCGGCCAGCCAGGGGGCGAGGGGATCAGGGGAAGGCATGGGGTGATGGGGTTACCACTCCAGCCTGACCCGGCGGACCCATCCAGTCCTGGGGGAGACGCCTGCAAAAAAATCCCTGCCTGACGGCAAGGGGGGATCGGCGATGGTCGCGAACGACTTCAGACCGGTGCGGCTGGCTTCCTGATCCGTGCCCTGAGCTTGCGGCTGAAGCCGAGGGCCGCAACGGCCCCCAGGATGGGAAAGGTCCGGGGACGGAATCCCGCGGTCCTGGCACTGCCCTCTGGATGAAGGAGTTGTTGACAACGGAAACGACCGTTCGCCCCTCTGCAAAGAACACGTCCTCAATGTTGAGCGTCGAAACACCTGGCGCGAACGGATACGAGGTCGGTGGGATTCCGTTGACGGCCACCAGTGACGTGGAACCGCTGCTCCAGTTGACGTTCTTGGTCACCGTGCAGCCACCCAGCGCGGGGAAGGCGCAACCGGCACCGAGGCCCACCGCCTGGAACTCAAAGGGCAAAGGATCCGTGATGGCGATGGTGTAGACGATCGGAGCCGGACTGGGTCGGCGGGCTGATCGTGGTACCGAAATCGTAAACAAGACCTGCGGTATCAAAACGGATCTCCGTCGCCGCACCAACCCCGCGGCAGATGATGTTGGAGATGGTCTTGTCGCCGACCGACAGGTCAGCGGCGATCCCGCAGGTGGTGATGGCGGCGGCCTTGGCGGGACCAGCTGACAGCGCCGTGACCGTCGCTCCAACGGCGGCGGCGAGCAACTAATTGGTGAAAGAATAGCGGGCCACACCTTTCAAGGAGCCGGATGCAGAGCAGTCTTGTGGTTTCATCACAAGTCAGTGGTTCCGAACGCCGAAGAGACGCCTAATCCAATTCCAAAGCTATCACGCATATCGTACAGAAATCGACTCAAAGTAGCAGATTCAAAGTCTCACTTTTGCTGTATAAATGGAGCATTGAAGCGACATCTTCAGAGCCAGTTAGCGACGCCGAGACGTCAGCAACGAATCCACAGCGGCTGCCCAGACCTGCCGGAATGGAGAGCACTCTCTTGGAGCCTGGCCCTGTCGCGGTTCTACCGCTGCAGATCAGCTCCAGACATGCATCCAGTTCTCTCGCGGTGCGGCGCCCGCCCTGGGCACCAGCCCCAGCACGGCCCGCCCAAACGCTGGAGCCACAGCCCTGAGCCCCAGCCTGCCAGCATCGTCCCTGAGGCCCCTGAAGAGCGTTGACCCCCAGCGACGAGTTCAGGCCGGATGTGGTGGTGGTGGGCGCCGGCATCGCCGGCTTGACGGCGGCGGCGCTGCTGGCGAAGCAGGGGCTCCATGTGGAACTGCTCGAGGCCCATCGCCAGAGCGGTGGCTGTGCCGGCACCTTCCGGCGCGGGCCCTACGTGTTTGATGTGGGGGCCACCCAGGTGGCAGGGCTGGAGGACGGTGATGCCGGCCAGCCCGCCGGCATCCACGCGCGGCTGTTCCACCATCTCGGGGTGGCGCCGCCGGCGGCCCTGCCGCTGGATCCCGGCTGCGTCGTGGATCTGGCCGATGGCACGGAGCCGGTGTCGATCTGGCGCGACCCGGAGCGCTGGCGCCAGGAACGTCAGAGGCAGTTCCCGGGCAGTGGCCGCTTCTGGGCCCTCTGTGACGCCGTCCACCGGGCCAACTGGACCTTCGCCTCGCAGGATCCGGTGCTGCCGCCCCGCACCTGGTGGGATCTGGCTCAGCTGCTGGGGGCGGTGGGGCCAGGCACGCTGGCCAGCGGCCTGCTCACCTTCGCCACGGTGGCCGACCTGCTGCGGATCACAGGCTGCGCCGACGACGGGCGGCTGCAGCGCTTCCTCGATCTGCAGCTGAAGCTCTACTCCCAGGAGCCGGCCGATCGCACGGCCGCGCTATACGGGGCCACCGTGCTGGCGATGGTGCAGGCACCCCTGGGGCTCTGGCACCTGGAGGGCTCGATGCAGTCCCTCAGCGACAGCCTCGAGCAGGCCCTGGCACAGCAGGGCGGTCGCTTGCGGCTGCGGCACCGTGTCGATCGGCTGGAGCCGCCCGCACGGCCAGGCGAGCGCTGGCAGATCAAGGGCCAGCGCCTGACGGCTCGCACCGGCGACTCCGGCGCGCCGGGGTCGGAGTTCAGCCTGGACGCCACCGAAGTGGTGGTCACGCTGCCCCCCCAAGCCCTGCCGGCCCTGCTGGGGGACGCCCTGCCTGCCGGCTACCGCCGTCGGCTTGAGACACTGCATGAACCCAGCGGGGCCCTGGTGTTCTACGGGGCCGTCGAGCGGGACAAGCTGCCGCCGGGATGCCCCAGCCATCTGCAGCTGGCGACCGCCGAACCGGGCTCCCTGTTCATCTCCGTGAGCCAGGACGGGGATGGCCGGGCCCCCGCCGGGCGGGCCACGGTGATCGCCAGCGTGTTCACCCCGGCCCGCCCCTGGTTCGGCTTGGAGGAGGCCGCTTATCAGACCCGCAAGCAGCGGGCGATGGCCGCGATCCAGGCCGGCCTGGAGCCGTTGCTGGGGGTGGGGCCCGCCGACTGGCTGCACGGGGAGCTGGCCACCCCCCGGGGGTTTGCCGGCTGGACCGGCCGGCCCATGGGCTATGTGGGTGGCCTGGGCCAGCACCCCAGCCGTTTCGGGCCCTTCGGCCTGGCCAGCCGCACCCCCCTGGCGGGCCTGTGGCTCTGCGGCGATGCCATCCACCCCGGCGAAGGCACCGCCGGGGTGAGCCTCTCGGCCCTGATGGCCTGCCGCCAGCTGCTGGCCCAAAGGGGGGTGGACCTGCGGCCCTGACCCCCCGGGCGCTGACTCAGTTGACGCTGACGCGCACCACCCGGCCGCCGAGACGCTGCACCCGCTGCAGGGCCTCGTTCATGCGGCTGTAGGGCACCCGCATCACGTAGGCGCCGCTGCGCACCACAGCGTTGTTCACCAGCCCGGTGGCGGTGATGGTGGCCACCCGGCCACTCGAGCCGCTGGTGCCACGCACGCCGGCCGACACCACCAGGGCCTCCGCCCGGTGGCCGCGGGAGGCATCACTGGGCTGGCCGTTGCGGGGGACCGGGCCATCCACGCTGGCACCCCCCTGGGCCAGGTTGGCCTGGAAGAAGGATTCGCCGCTGAAGCGGGGACGCCTGACGGACACCGTCACGGCCCGATCCTGGTGCAGGGCCCGGCCGAGCTTGAAGCGGGTGCCGGCGCTGTCACCCTTCACCGAAGCGGCCGCCCCACCGGCCAGCTGCATCAGCCAGGAGAACTGCTGACCCTGGTGGCCGGCGGAATAGTCCCAGCCGTGCAGATAGGGCACCACATCGGAGCCGAAGCGCTCCTGATACTCGGGGCTGTCGATGTAGGAGTCGATCTCGGCGTCGTAGCCCTGCTCCTGGAGGATCGTGAAGTGGTGCAGCATCTCGGCCTTGTTGTGGGGAGCCCGGCCGAGGAGGTGCTTGTGGTTGAGCTCGATGAAGCGGTAGGGGTTGCAGGATTCAAAGAAACGGGCGCGATAGAGGCCGCTTCTGGCCAGGGTGCGCACGAATTCCTGCACGGTGAGATAACCGTTGCGGAACAGGGATTCGGCACCGACAAGGCGCTCATTCTGCATCACATACTGCTGACCCAGCACCTGCTGATACACCAGCCGAATGATGCCATCACGATCCTGCGGCGATGCCTTCGACCAGTTCTCCTTGTTGCGATCATCCGCGAAACGCTCAATGCCAAGGGAAGGGGCTTGGACCAGGGCCATGGGAAAAACAACGTAAAGGGCAGAGGGAAGAACATCGCCATGGGCAGAGGAGCTGGCGGCTTCTGGCGGAAACCGGTGCAGACGCACGACAGAAAAGTTTCTCCGGAAGGGCTGCCCGTCGACGATGTCAAGCCGCGAGTCTTACCCGATTCGGAGCGAAGACACCAAGATCGTTACAGCGCTATGCGCCTCGGGAAGGATCCATACATTCCTTCACCACGAAGAATTGAGAAAAGAGAAGAAAAAGCTCAGGAGGCCAGTCGCCCATTGGGGCCGGTGAGGCGATTCCGCTGGCGCAGGGAGCGTTGGACGCCGCCACGGGCCTGGCCTGGGCTGGGAAGGTTCGGCAGCTGCAGGGGAGTTCCCGGGCTGGTGGCGTCCTGACAGCGGCTTTCCCAGACGGTCTCAAGGGCGGCCAGCTCGTCGGCCGGAGACCACCCCAGCGATGACGAGCCTGCGTCGCCGAAACGCACCGCGGAAGATTGGGTCGGCAGGCCCTGAAGCCTGGACGGGGACTGACGTCTGTGCTGCGGAAGCTCAATCAATTCTTTACCTCCCAACAACCTGCCGACCACCTTTACGGCATCCCACCCCCCGTCCAGAGACAAGGCAACACATGCTGACGAAAGAAATGATGAAGACGGTGCCATCGTGGACATAAGGGACTCTGGAGAACAGCCAAGCCTTCCCAGGTCTGACGCCGGGGATGGATGGGGGTGAGGCTCCAGCTCAGGCGATAAGCAAAAAGTGCATGCGAATGGGACTGAAGCCGGACTATCATCAGCACACGGAAAGTTGGACCCGTTCCATGTGATTCGGGCTGACGAATCGTCAATGTCGTGTGCGCTGAAGGGCGCCCAACAATCCCTCAAGGATCTATTCGTCACTCGGCAGCAGCACCAGGGTGTGCAGCCGGTCGGTGCCGAGATCATGGGTGAGGATCCACACCTGCAGGCCCTGGCCGAGGTCAAAGACGCTGCGCAGCGAACCCTGCTGGCGATAGGCCGCGATGGTGTTGTCCCGGGCATCGCGGGCATCCACCACGCCCCAGTCGCCGCGACGGTGGCGGGCCACCAGACGTTGCAGCGTTTCACGATCCACCCACTCACGCACCTCGGGACTCACGTCCACCGGGCCGATCGCGAGGCGGGCTGCCATGGAGGTTCCTTCGCTCTGATCGACCTTACGGGGAAATCCACCGGGGCTCGTGGCCGGTAGTCCATCCATTCACCGCGTTTCCCCCGATGCCACTGTCGCCGCGCCTCACCACAGCCGCCGCCCTCTCGACCCTGGCCGTCAGCCTGCTGGCGTTGCCGCTGATCGCGGCGGGCCTTCTGCCGCGCCTGGGGGCCACCAGCGCCGTGGCGGCCAGCCTGCCCGATCCGGACACCGGGATCACCCTGGCGGCCGGTCCGCGCGCCACGGCGGTGCTGGCAGGTGGTTGCTTCTGGGGCATGGAGGCGGTGTTCGAGCACGTCCATGGGGTCACCGAGGTGGTGACCGGCTACACCGGCGGCAGCCCGGCCACCGCCGCCTACGACCGCGTGAGTGGCGGCGGCACCGGCCACGCCGAGGGCATCCGCATCACCTATGACCCTGCCCAGGTGAGCTACGGCCAGCTGCTGAAGGTGTTCTTCTCCGTCGCCCACGACCCCACCGAGCGGAACCGCCAGGGTCCGGATGTGGGCTCCCAGTACCGCTCCGCGATCGTCCCCACCGACCCGAAGCAGCGCCGGGTGGCTGCGGCCTACATCGCCCAGCTGAACCGCTCCGGCGCGCTGCCGCGGCCGATCGCCACCACGGTGGAGGACGGGCGGGGCTTCACCCCCGCCGAGGCCTACCACCAGGACTTCGTCGCCCGCAACCCTTCCCACCCCTACGTCGTGATCCACGACCAGCCGAAGGTGGCCCGGTTGAAGACGCAGTTTCCGGAGCTGGTCCGCTAAGTGCGTCGCCCTCAGCGCAGATGGTCGAGGGCGCCGCGGCCGTGCAGATCGGCCAGGGCGTCGTAGCCGCCAATGGGCTGGCCATCGATGAACACCTGGGGCATGGAGCTGCCACCGCTGCGTTCGGCGACCTGCTGACGGACGACCGCGTCGTCGGCCAGCTGCACCGTGTGGGGGATGCCGAGGGTGCGCAGCATGCGCAGGGCCCGGGCCGAAAAGGGGCAGCCGCTGCCCACGGCGATCTCCACCCGTGGTTGGGCGGGGCTGGCCGCCGCGGCCGCTGGCTCCTGGGGTGCGGCCGTGGGCAGGAAGCCCACCAGCAGGTCGGCGCCCCTGAGCACCAGGCTGCCGTGCTCCAGGTGGCCGCCCCACACCTGGCACTCGCCATCGGACAGGCTCAGGTGCAGGTGTACCCCCTGGGGCGCCACGGTGCCCTGCAGGGTGATGATCTCCAGGTGACCCTGCAGCACGGTGGGCTCAGCCTGGCCCGGGCACTGGAAGGCCGCCTGGGAGAGGTCCCCCACCACCCCGAGCACGAACCCGGAGGCGCCAGCCTGGGTGCCCAGCTGCTCGAGGCTGGCGCGCAGATCACTGCCCGGGCCGAGATGCAGGGGCAGAGGGTGCATGGCGTGATGGGACGTGGCAGGGGGTCAAGGTAAGTCCCGACCGTCCGGCGCCAGCGGCCCGAACCGGCAGCGCAGCAGCGCCAGGGCCTCATCGGGCAGACCCAGGAACCGGTCGAGAAAAGGGTCGCCACTGGGGGCGATGGTGGCCACCCCCACCAGCTGCGCCTGGCCATCGCCATCGAGGGGCTGGCCCGTGGCCTGGTGGCGGTGCCCCTGTACCGGACCGGTGCTGAGCGTCGTGTCGACGATCAGATCCGGTGCCCGATAGAGCGAGCCGATGGCGAAGCGGAAGCGGGCGCAGAAGCGCAGCGCCATCGCGCCGGTGGCGCCATCGAGGCTGCCCTCGAGCCGCTCGGGGTGGATCGTGATCAACAGCCCCGGGGGCAACGGCAGGCCCAGGAATCGAGTGGTGCGCCAATGGAGCGGCGGAATGTGTAAAGCCTCGGGGTCGAAACGGAGCCGCTGTGTACCGGCGCTGTCTCCCTCGCTGAGCCGCCCCACCCCCCCGCCGCCACGGGCGTCATACCGGAAGCGGGGATAGGCACCGATCACCAGACCGCAGCCCGCCAGGGTCTGGAGCGTCAGCTCAGGCATCGAGCTGGACCTCCGCCTGAGTTGGGTAGGGGATCTCAATCCCCTCAGCCGCGAACAGCGCCAGCAGGGCGCGGTTGAGGCGGGCCACCTCATCCTTGAACGCCGCGTAGGTGGGCTGAGCGGAGCGATAGTCGTAGGTGAAGTCGTAGCTGAAGTCGCTGATCGCCATCAGGCGACAGGCGCGGAAGGCGGCCAGGGGTTCGCGCTCGAACAGGGAGGCGATCAGGTCCGGGATGCGCTGCAGTTGCTCCTGGGTGGTGTCGTAGGCCACGCCGATCACCATGCGGGAGCGGATCACCTGATCCAGGATCTGCCGCAATCGCAGCAGGACCGCTTCCCGCAAGGTGAGGTAATCAGTCCAGTTGGGGGCATGAATCTGCCCGCAGCAGCGCAATAGCAACTCCCCATCGCCAGGGGCCTGGTCGAGGAACACCTGGGCGGCGGACAGACCCGGCAGCTCGGTGAGATGCAGGCGGCCGTAATGCACCAGGTCGTCCAGCTGGTCGGGGGTGAGCTCGGCCGGCAGGGGCAGGTGCAGCTCGAAGACATGCTGCACCGCATCCTGCGCCTGATCCGAGCGCAGGGAATAGTTGACGATCGTCTCCTCATCGACGACCGAGTTGGGGATCGTGACGCGACTTTCATGGGTCTGCAGCTCCAGGGAGCGCAGGCCGATCTTGGTGACGTAGCCCAGATTGCTGCCGATGCGGCAGAACTCCCCCACCCGCAGGGGACGGTCCGTCTGGATCGACAGACCGGCGAACAGATTGCCCAGCAACTTCGAGGCCCCGAGGCCGATGGCCAGGCCGGGGACGGCGGAGAAGGCCAGCACGGTGGAGCCCGGCAAGCCCAGCAGGATCAGCAGCCGGTACATCAGGGAGACGCCGATGATGGCGCCCATGACCCTGCAGACGGGCATCACCAGATTGCTGACACGGCTCAGCTGCAGGGCGTTGCGCCGGCCGCGCAGGATCGTGACCCATTCCGCCAGGCTGCGGCCGAGGGCCTCCATCAGGAAGAAGCTGAACAACCCGGCCCAGCAGAAGTAGAGCGTGTAGAGCAGGTACATCAGCACCTGCAGGGGCAGGCCGGTGACGTTGACGTAGTGGTCGAGGAGCAGTTCCACCAGCCGGGTGATGGGCAGGGCCACCACCGCCAGCAGCACCCGGTGCCAGGCGATGTTGTCGACGCGCCAGATCGCCATGGGGGTGAGTGGTTGGCTGGCGGCCCGTTTGGTCATCCGATAGGTGGCCATCAGGGCCAGCACCAGCCGGAACTGAACGGACGCGAAGGCCGCCATCACCAGCAGCCCCAGCACGATCTGGAACAGGGTCTGGTCCCAGAGATGGGCCTCCAGCACGCGGCGACGGAAGCCAGCGGGAATGCTCAGATACCACCTGGGCGGCAGGATATGGCCGGGCCTGAGGCTGAAGGCGTCATAGATCGCTGGCGTCAGCAGGCTGGAGGGGCCCGTGGATGGCGCTCGCTGATCCTTGATCTCCTCGTAGAGGCTGGGGATCTGGGCCACCGTGAAGGCGGAGAACCGGTAGCCGCGGTCACGGCCCCCTTCCGTTTCCTCATCCGTCAGGGTGATGGAAGTGCCCGGGATGGTCCAGCTGGAGCTGGGGTTCACCCGTCCATCGTTCAGGGCCTTCATCCCGGCCGCATCAGGAATCTCGAACGGCTTGCGGCTGTGGGTGAAGACGTAATCAAGAATCACCTTGAGCTTGAGGGCATATTCATCGGCGAAATCCGCCCGGATGCTCTGGGGGATCTCCGACACATCCAGGGCCTTCACCGCCTCCTCGAAGTAGCTGTTGATCAGCGCCAGTTCGTGACGCAAGGCGCTGGACAACAACAGCCCGGGTGACGCCTCAGCCTTGGCCTCGATCCGGGCGATGTCGCGGCTCACCTGGGCCATCACCACATAGAAGTTGAGCAGGGTCGCCCGCGGGCTGTCCCCCACCACCTGGTTGAGGGGGGCATCGGTCCATTGCTGCTTCAGGTCCAGCAACTGGCCATGGAAGGGCTGGCTCTCCAGGGGCACGTAGGTGTTAAGGCCCGTGGAGGACGGCGGAGGCACCTGAGCAGCTGACAGCGCCGCCGTGGACAGGCCCATCAGCGGCAGCAGACAGGCGGTCAGGAAGGCCAGCAGCAGACGGATCAGACGGGGCACCCGGAAGCCACGGCACGTGTCCTGAATGATGGCGGCTCAGTCCGCCGGCAACACCTGGCGGTAACCGTTCGCCTCGCACACCCGCAGGGGGGTGGCGAACAGGGCGCTGAGGGGGGCGTCCTGCAGCAGGGCGTCGGTGGGGCCGTCGCCCACCACCTTGCCCTCGCGCAGCAGCACGCAACGGCTGATCTCGGGCAGGATCGCCTCGATCTGGTGGGTCACCAGCAACAGGGTGGTGCCGGCACGGGCCAGCTCGCGCAGGATCCCCAACAACTGGTGTTTCGCCCTGAGGTCGAGCCCGTTGGTGGGTTCATCCAGCACCAGCACCTCGGGGCCATGCACCAGAGCCCGGGCCAACAGCAGGCGCCGCCGCTGGCCCTCGGAGAGCTGGCCGTAGGGGCGCCTGGCCAGATCGGCCAGCCCCAGCTGCTGCATCAGCTCCGTCACGCGCAGCCGCTGGGCGCCGGTGGCCACCTGGCTGCGGCCGATGCCCACCGAACCGAAGAAGCCGGAGAGCACCACATCGTCGGCGGGAACCCGGCCGACGTAGGCGGCGTGCAGATCCTGGGACACCAGGCCGATGCGGCCGCGCAGCTCCCAGAGATTCACCGTCTCGCTGCCGAAGATCCGCAGGGAGGAGCCGGGCTTCACCACGGGGTAGAGCTCGCGGCTGAGCAGCTTCACCAGGGAACTCTTGCCGGCGCCGTTGGGGCCCAGCACCACGGTGTGTTCGCCGCGGTACAGGCGCAGAGAGAGGGCATCGAACACCCGGCGCGGGCCCAGCCAGGCTTCGACGGCCTCCAGCTCCAGGTAGGGGGCGGCATCAGCGGCCATGGCGGCACCGTAGGCCGACGGCATGACTCAGGGCTGCGGGGCGGCGGCGGCGGCCTCCTGGCCGGCGGGCCGACCCCAGCCGAGCTTGCGTTCCAGCGTCTGGATCATCTTGCCGGCCAGATCCAGGCCGGTGGCCGCTTCGATCCCCTCGAGTCCCGGGCTGGAGTTCACCTCCAGCAGCAGGGGCCCGCGGTGGGAGCGGAGGATGTCGACGCCGGCCACGTCGAGCCCGAGGGCCTTGCAGGCCTTGATGGCCATCTGTTTCTCCGGGGCATCGAGTTGCACCATGCGGGCCGATCCCCCCTGGTGCAGGTTGGCCCGGAACTCCCCCTCGGCTGCCGTTCGCTCGATGGCGGCCACCACCTTGCCGCCGACCACAAAGCAGCGCAGATCCGTGCCGCCGGCCTCCTTGATGAACTCCTGCACCAGCAGGTTGGCGTCGAGGCTCTGGAGGGCATTGATGACGCTTTCGGCCGCCTTCTGGGTTTCGGCCAGGACGACACCCTTGCCCTGGGCCCCCTCCAGCAACTTCACGATCAGGGGGGCGCCGCCCACCATGCGGATCAGGTCCACGGTGTCGAGCGGGGAATCGGCGAATCCCGTGACCGGGGTGTTGAGCCCGGCGCGGACGAACTCCTGGGAGGCGAACAGCTTGTCGCGGGAGACGGTGATCGCCTGGGCACTGTTGAGGGACGGCACGCCCATCGATTCGAACTGCCGGGTCACGGCGCAGCCGTAGAAGGTGACGCTGGGGCGGATGCGCGGGATGACGGCATCCACCGCGCCGAGCACGTCACCGCCGCGGTAGTGGACCTCCGGGTTGCGGGGATCCAGGCGGATGTAGCACTGTCGGATGTTGAGGAACTGCATGTGGTGGCCCCGTTCCTCGCCGGCCTCGATCAGGCGGCGGTTGCTGTACAGCTCGGGGTTGCTGGCCAGCAGCACGATCCGCAGGCCGTCGTCGCGTTTGCGGACATGGGAATAGAGGGCCCGGCTTTCCTCGGCGCTGAGGCTGCGCAGGTGATGGCTGCCCTCCGGGTCCACCAGGATCCGGCCCACCATGGCCTGCCGGCCAAGCAGCATCCGATAGCCCATGGCATCGCGGTTGGCGAGCGTGAGTTCCACCTCCCAGCTCTGCTCCCCCAGCACCAGGCGCTCCCGGATCACGTAGCGGCTCTCGGGGACGCCGCTGGTGTTGCGCACCTCCCGCTTGGCCACCACGGGGGCCTCATGGCGCACCACCAGCGCCCGATCGCCCTGCAGCGGGTGCACCTCGAAGCTCACCCAGGGGCGCCCGTCCCGATCGAAGGGAACGATGTTGGTGGCGTGGAGGGCGGAGGTGGCGGCACCGGAATCGACGCGGGCCTTGATCGCCGGCAGCCCGGCGTCCGGGAAGCTGCACCACTCCTCGCTGCCCACGATGATCTTGCCGTCGAAGCTGTCCATGGATCCGGGGCGGGTGGCGTGGGCGAGCCCACGAACCGCCATGCTCGCCGGACTGCTTGCCCTTGTCGACAGGGCCCTTGGCGACAGGGGGTGACGGCTGGCGCGCTCAGGGATCGGGGACGGGTTGCGGCGAGAGCTGGCGGAAGAGTTGATCGAGCTTCTCCCGCTTGCTGAGGGTGGCGCCGTAGTCACCGAACAGGATGTTGAGCGCCGGCATCGTTCTGGATCCCGTGGCACAGACATGGCGATGCTGGAACACGAAGCGCAGCCAGTGCCTGGACGCGGGCGAAGAGGGATCCAGGTTGTGCTTCGCAACCATATGCTCGACGCTCTTTCTCACCCAGTCGTTGGACCAGCGGAGCTGGAAGAACGGCCGGTCGGAGGGAAGCAGCTGCTCGGGGGAGGGGGGGATGTAACTCACCCTGCTGGCTGGCTCAAAAAACATGGAGCCGCCGCTGCTGGAGACCGCTATCGAGAAATCCGTCTCCTCGGCCATGCTCAGCAGTTCCTCGTCCAGGGGTCCGTTCTGGGCGAAGAAGTCGGTCCGAACCAGGACACAGTGAAATTCATTCAGTCCGGTGGGACCCGCCACAAGGTGCCGGTTGACCTTGGCCAGCGGCAGATGGTGCCAGTGGCGTCGTTCGGACAGCCAGCGGCGGCCCTGCCCCATGGACTTCCAGAGCAGCTCACCACCGGCGTGATGCACGACGCTGAAGGCCTCGTCTTCGAACGTCAGCGGGCAGACGGCGGTGCAGCCGTGTTGGTCGGCGCAGGCAACCAGAGCCTGAAGCCAGCCGCGGCTGACGATCACATCGTTATCAACGAAGACCAGATACTTGGTCTTGACGAAGGCAAGCGCCAGGTTGCGGGCGGCGTTGGGCGAGAGATAGTGCTCGGTGCGAATCAGCTGGAACTTCCTTTCTTCGGCTTTAGCCTGAAGTGCCCTAGCCAGATCGGGAGGAGAGTTGCCATCGATGTAAATCAGCTCAAACGGAACGTCCGTGTTCTGAACGATCGAATCGAGAGATGTCAGCGCAAAACTGAAACGTTCTCGTGGAACCACCACCACCGTGACGTTGATCTGATCCATGACTACGGACATCTACGTCCCACTTTCGCACCGATTCGGCGAAGGGTTCGGCGTGGGGTGCGGTTCACAAGGACCCCGCATCGGCTTCGCAATGCGGGGATCGCCACCGCCGATCCAGCAGGCTGGGGGCTGTGTGCGGGCGATGGACATGGCGGAGGCTCCCTATCTGGTGGCGCTGGCCCTGCTGGAGCAGGAGGGAAAGCGGGCCCTGCCCCTGAACGGCAAGTCGTTGGCCGCGGCGGCGGCTGAAGCGCCGGACCCCGGCGACGACGGCCGCACCCTGGTGCTGGAGCTGTTGCTGCGCCTGTGGCAGCGCAGCGAGGAGGGTGCCCTGCGGCGGGCCGCCGGGGACGGCAGCCTGCTGCTGGTGGAGCTGCCGCTGGAGACGCTGCAGGAGCAACTGCCCCAGCTGAAGGCGCGCTGGGTCGGCGGCGGCGCCACGGCCGATTTCCATTCCGAGCTGGCCGCCCTGGCGATCCGGGGCTGGCGTGTGGCGATCGCCCGCTATGAGCCGGTGCGCTTCACCGCCTGGCCCTGAGGCGCGCCCACAGATGGGACGGGTGCAGCGCAGAGCTCGTCCACAAGGCGCAAGTAAGAGGCGGGATCACGGCGGGCCATGACCCGGGCTTCCGCTTCCCGCTGCCAGCGGCCCTCGCCGTAGAGCCGGGCCAGGTCGCGCTGGTCGCGTCGGCTCAGACCCCGGCGCAGTTCCTCCTCACCCAGATGGGGCCGTCCCCGCAGACAGCGGGATTGCACCGCATGCCAGCCCTCGTGCAGCAGGGTGTCGTTGAGGTTGCCGCGGGGGCAGACCACGATCCGCCGGCTCTCGCGCAGGTAGAGCCCATACAGACCGCGCTCGGCGCAGCGGGGGTGGCTGCCGAGCACGCTGAAGCCGCGCTGTTCGAAGGCCTCCACCAGTCGCTGGTACGACCAGCTTTCTGCCTGGACGGCCAGGGGCACAAGGACGGCCAGCACCAGGCCCGCTGCTGCAGGATTCAGCCGTGCCATGGGGCGGTGAAAGGCTGGACAGAGTCTTGAAGGTATCCCGACGACGCAGCAGGCTGGGGAGCCGTCCAAGCGCGCCGCGGCCATGACCACCTCCCCCACCGACCCTCCCGATGACGGTCGGCTGGCTGCGCTGCAGCAGGAGTTCGAGCACGAAGCCAGCTTCAGCCAGGTGTTCGTGGTGCTCACGGTGGGCGCCACCCTGATCGCCACCCTCGGCCTTCTGGCCAACAGCCCCGGGGTGGTGATCGGCGCCATGGTAGTGGCGCCCTGGATCATGCCGCTGCAGGCGATGGCCTTCGAGATCCTGCGGGGGCGGCTGCCGATGTTCCTGCGGGCCCTGCGCACCCTGATGCTGGGGGTGGTGATCTGCGTGCTGCTGGCGATGGCCGTGAGCCACCTGGTGGCCTTCCCCAGCTTCGGCAGTGAGGTGATGAACCGCACCAGCCCCAACCTGCTGGATCTGGGGGTGGCACTGGTGGCCGGGGCGGTGGCGATGTACGCCAAGTTGCGCAAGGACGCGATCTCGGCCCTGGCCGGCCTGGCCATCGCCGTGGCCCTGGTGCCGCCCATGTGCGTGGTGGGGATTCTGCTGGCCTCCTCCGACTGGATGCAGGCCTACGGGGCGCTGCTGCTGTTCGCTACCAACCTGCTGGGGATCATGGTGGGGGCGATGGCGTCCCTCGGGACCCTCGAGAAGGTGTACCGGCGCCGGTTGTTCCACAGCCGCCTCGGCCTCACCAGCGTGGCCCTCACCGCCCTGCTGGTGATTCCCCTGGGCAGCAGCTTCTTCCGCCTGGTGAACCAGACCCGCCAGGAGAACAAGGCCCAGCAGCTGGAGGCGGCCATCGAGCAACGGCTGCGCAGCAGCACGATCACCCTCGGCGGCGATCCCGCCATCGACATGGTGGGCCTCAGCATCGACTGGCAGCAGAACCCTCCGCTGATCAGGGCCCGGGTCCGGGTGACCGATCCGGACCTACCCACGGCCAAGCAGGTGGCCGCCGTGCAGGAGTTCATCAACACCACCCAGGCACCCCTGCGCTTCCGGCTGGTGATGCAACGCACCGCGGTGGATCTGATCGGCCCGGACACCGCCCCCAACCCTCCCGAGCTGGAGGTCCTGCCGCCGCCGGCCGTGCCGCCGCTGCCAGCCCAGCCCCGCGAGCAGGAGGCGGAGGAGGGGCTGGAGGCGACGCCCTGAACGAAGTCTCGCCCGCCGGCGTCGCAGCAACGTCGTCGCGGTAGATGTAAGGGAGAGCGCGACGCCACTCCCCCGCCATGACCCCACCCCAGCCGCGGACCATCGCCCATCTCCGCCGGGCCTGCCTGCCCGGCGGGTTGGCCGCCCTGACCCTGGCCATCAGCGCCTGCGGCACGGGCGGACAGGGGCTGCCGTCGCTGAACGGGGCCGGGGCCTCCTTCCCGGCGCCGGCCTACCAGCGCTGGGCGGCCGACTACAAAACCGCCAAGGGCCACCTGGTCAACTACCAGTCGGTGGGCTCCGGGCAGGGGGTGCGCTCCTTCCTGGCCGGCTCGGTCGATTTCGGCGCCACCGACGAGGCGCTCAGTGACGAGGACTTCAAGGCCGGCTCGGCGGGGCAGCGGGGCGCCGTGCAGATTCCCATGCTGGGCGGCACGATCAGCCCGGCGTACAACAATCCCGACTGCCCTGGCCTCAAGCTGACCCAGGCCCAGCTGGCCGACATCTTCCTCGGCAAGATCACCAACTGGAGCGCCCTGGGCTGTCCCGACAGGCCCCTGACGGTGGTGCACCGCTCCGATGGATCCGGCACCACCTTCAACTTCACCAATGCGCTGGCCTGCTTCTCGGCGGAGTGGAAGAAGAAGGTGGGCGTCGGCAAGGCGGTGCAGTGGCCCGTGGGGCTGGCGGGCCGGGGGAACGAGGGCGTGGCCGGCGTCATCCAGAACACGGCCGGAACGATCGGCTATGTGAATCAGGCCTTCCTGCGGGGCGCCGTGAAGCCGGCGGCGCTGCAGAACAAGGCCGGCAAGTTCGTCCTCCCGGATGCCAGCTCCGGAGCGGCGGCCCTCAACAACATCAAGCTTGACGAGCGCCTCGGTGGGGAGGACTGCAACCCCGAGGGGGACGGCAGCTACCCGATCGTGGCCTTCACCTGGATCCTGGCCTTCGAGAGCGGACAGGGAAAAGAGAAGGCCGAAGCCGTGCGCACCTTCCTGCTTTGGGCGCTAGAGGAGGAGCGCCAGCAGCAGGCCGCTGAGCTCGGTTTCGTTCCCCTCAGCGGCGACGTGCTGAAGCGCGCCAAGGAGCAGGTGGCCAGGATCAAGGGCTGAGCCAGTCCTCAGCCCGACCACCGAGACTGCCAGCGGTTCGCCTCGCGTCGGATGAACGCCCGTGCCATGGATCCGGCCAACACGCCGGACCGCAGGCCCCTGCTGCGGCGCCTCTGGTTCTTCGGCCGGGTGGGCCTGGTGCTGCTGGCCATCGAGGCCTGCCGGGCGCTGGTGCACCAGGAGCACTGGGAGGTGCTGACCCCCAATCCGCTGTTCTCCGCCCTGGTGGCCTCCGAGGTGTTCCTGCTCGGCTTCCTGCTGAATGGTGTTCTGACCGATTACAAGGAGGGCGAGAAGCTCCCCGGTGAACTGGCCGCCGCCCTCGAATGCCTCGCCCTTGAGGTGCAGGGCCTGGGGCTGCAGCAGCCTGAGGCCGAGGTGCAGGGAACCCTGGCCCTGCTGGCGGACTTCAGCGAAGCGCTGCTGACCTGGATGCGGGAGGCCGGGCCGACCCTGCTGCTGCTGGAGCGGCTGAACGCGCTGCAGCTGTCGATCGAGCGGCTGAGCCTCTGGAATCCAGCTCCGTTGCAGGCGCGCCTGCTGCTGGAGCTGGCCCACCTCCGCCGCGGCGTGCAGCGCATCGACGTGATCCGCTCCACCACGTTCGTCCCTTCCGTCTACGGGGTCGCCTACATCGGCACCGGGGTGCTCATCGTCGGGCTGGTGCTCTCCCGGATCGAGCCCTTCGCCGAATCCCTGTTCTTCATCGGGGTGATCTCGCTGCTGCTGATCAAGCTGCTGCTGCTGATCACCGATCTCGACAACCCGTTCGGGGCCGGCCAGGCGCGATCGGTGGAGAACGTCTCGCTGCACCCTGTCGTCCATGCCGCGCAGCGGCTCAGGCGGGTGGCAGAGGCCCCTCAGCCGGCCTGATCGGAGCAGGGCGTCGGCGGCGGGATCCCCTGCGGGTCACCCGGGGCCTCCTCGAGCGAACCCAGCTCCTCCCAGACGGCGTCGGGATCCAGGCGGCAGACCCAGAGGGCCTCGTCGTCATCAATGGCCACCAGCCTCCCATCCCCGCCGGCCTCGCCAAAACCGGCCACCAGGTGCCGGTGGCCGGCGCCGAAGGGCCGCCAGTTGTCCCCCTCGGCGGTGCCCACCCAGAAGCGGCCGTCGACGTCCTCCGCCGCCAGGGTGAGGGGGCCCTGCTGCGGCGCCCAGCCCACCAGGGTGCCCCGGAACGGTCCGCCGATGGCCCGCCAGTTCAGGGGTTCGCGATCGACGGGCCGGCAGCGCAGCAGTCCCTCGTCGTCGAGGGCGAACAGCTGCAGTACGCCCTGACCATCGCGCAGCGCCAGGGGAGGGGCGGCGAAGGGACCGCCGAGGGGAATCCATGCGGCGCCGGGCGATTCCTGGCCGCAACCTTCCGCCTCCAGCCCATCGAGGGCGGCGTGGACCTGGCCGTCCTCATCCCAGAGCACCAGATCCAGCCGGCCCTCGGGGCCGGCATCGAGCAGCAGCAGGCGCGGCCGCGGCCCCTCCAGCAGGGTCCAGCGCTCCCGGTCGCGGCGGCCCGTGCCGATCCGCACCCCCTGGCGGCTGAGCGCGATCACACGGCGGCGGCCATCGCTGCCGCGGGGTGAGGCGGGGGATGACCTCCCGGGGGGTGGGGAAGGGGTCGAAGACACTGACCCGCACCGACCAGACCGCCTCAAAAGCCAGCACGCCGGGCCGGGTGCGGAAGTAGATCGGCGCCAGAACGGTGGAGCCGGGCGTGCCGGGCAGGTTGGTGAGCTGGTGCACCGCGTAGGCGAAGTCGAGGTTCTTGATCTCGCCGGAATTCGGTGCTGTTGGCTGGGTCTCGGGGACCCAGTAACTGTATTCAAAGTCCCAGTTCAGCCCGGGGTAGAGATCCCACAGGTCGTCCTCGTCGGCGCCGCAGAGCAGGGTGAGGTTGTCGGGGGCACCCCGGAGCGAGAAAGGGGGGCCCACCGGACGGAGATAGCGGGGCGAGGAGGGCAACCCGTCGCCATCGGAGCGGCTCTCCCTGTCCCCGTATTCGAGGGCACGTTGGCGCTCCCCGTCGTAAATCACGGCATAGAACCTCACCTCGCCGGGGCTGCCCCCGTCGCCATCCATCAGCAGGTCGGCGTAGCTGACGTCGAACTCCACCAGGCGATCCAGGGTGGCGGCCCAGCCGGTGATCAGGGCTCCTCCCCGGCGCGCCACCTGGCCACCGCCGGCCTTGATCCGGTACCAGTAGCGGGTGGCGGGACGCAGGCCCTTGAACTCCACCTCGAACTGGGTGCCCGGCCCGGCAAGCAGCGGGATGCGCAGGGTCTCGAAATTCGCCGGCACCATGTCCAGCCGAGGGTCCCCCGAGACCATGCGGAACAGCTCCACCACCGGCACCGAGGCGAAGCGCAGCTCAATCTGCATCCGGATCGTCTGGGGCTCGCGGCTCACCGATAGCCGGGTGATGGCCTGGACCTTCAGGACGGCGGCGGCGGCGGACACGGCCTGGGTGACCAGCAGGGCATCGGGACGGGTCATCGGCGAAGCACTGCGCTGGGGGCCGGGCGCAGTCTGCAGGTGGTGGACGGCGGCGCCCTAAATGGCTGAGCCACCCACATGGAAAGCAACAGGCCCAGAAGCCGGCGGTACCAGGCGCGCTGGATGAATCAATTAGCGTTGATCCAACCAGCAGGGCCGATCCCATGGACGAGGAAAGGGCCGTGCTGGCCCGGTTGTCGCTGCTCGACCGCTACCTGCCCCTGTGGATCCTGCTGGCCATGGCTGGCGGCCTGCTGCTGGGCCGCTTCTTCCCGTCCATCCAGGGCTGGCTCGATGCCGTGCGCATCGGCAACACCTCCCTGCCGATCGCCCTGGGGCTGCTGCTGATGATGTATCCGGTGCTGGCCAAGGTGCACTACGAGGAGCTGGGCCGGGCGGCGCGGGATCGGCGCCTGCTGAGGCTGTCGTTGCTGCTGGTCTGGGGCCTGGGGCCGGCACTGATGTTCGCCCTGGCCTGGCTGTTCCTGCCCAGCCAACCGGAGTTCCGCACCGGGCTGATCCTGATCGGCCTGGCCCCCTGCATCGCCATGGTGCTGATCTGGATCGATCTGGCCCAGGGCGACCGGGAGGCGGCCGCCCTGCTGGTGGCGATCAATTCGATCATCCAGGTGCTGGCCTATGCCCTGCTGGGCGGCTTCTACCTGAAGGTCCTGCCCGGCTGGCTGGGGCTGGCCACCCAGGACGTGGCCTTTTCGATGGCGGAAATCGCCGCGGCGGTGCTGGTGTTCCTGGGGCTGCCCCTGGCCGCGGGCTACCTCAGCCGCCGCATCGGCCTGCGCCTCAAAGGCCCCCGCTGGTACGAGCAGCGCTTCATCCCGTTCATCAGCCCGTTCGCGCTCTACGGCCTGCTGTTCACGATCGTGGTGATGTTCGCCCTGCAGGGCCAGGCGATCACCTCCGATCCGCTCACGGTGGCCGCCGTGGCCCTGCCATTGGTGCTCTACTTCGCAATCATGTGGAGCGTGGCGTTCGCGGTGGGCCGCCGCAACGGGCTCAGCTACCCGAAAACGGCCACCCTGGCGTTCACGGCCGCCGGCAACAACTTCGAGCTGGCCATCGCCGTCAGCATCAGCGTCTGGGGGGTCAGCTCCCGCCAGGCCCTGGCCGGGGTGATCGGGCCGTTGATCGAGGTGCCCGTGCTGGTGGCGCTGGTGTACGTGTCGCTGTGGCTGCGGCGCCGCTTCCAGCCCCGCCCGGTCGGCTGAGCACCCGGCTGAGGCTCAGGCGGCCAGGAGTTTCCAGGCGGCGATCACCAGCACCACCGCCAGCAGCCGGCGGATCCACGGCGACGGGAAGCGGCGGCTGCCGCCATAGGCCCCCAACGTGCCGCCGACCAGCACCACCCCCGCCAGCGGCGCGAGCGCCCCAGGATCCGGCAGGGCGGCGACGCCCTGGCGCAGCAGCAGACCGGCCAGGCCGGCGATCGAGTTCACCAGGATGAAGGCCACCGACACCGCCGCCGCCTGCTTCGGCAGCAGCCAGGAGCGCAGGATCATCAAGGGCGTCAGAAAGATGCCGCCGCCGGTGCCGGTGAGGCCGGCCAGCAGGCCCAGGGTGGCGCCGGTGAGGGCCACGACCCCGCGGCGGGGCAGCCGCATGGCCCCCGGATCGGCGGGCAGCTGGCCGACCAGTCGCCAGGCGGAGAACAACAGCACCGCCCCGATCAACTGGCGCAGCAGAACGGCCGGCAGGGCGATGGCCCCGCCGACCAGGGCCGCGGGCACCGACGCCAGGGCCAGGGGCACAAAGACATCACGGCGGAAGTGGCCGGCAGCGACGAACTGAAGCGTGCCGACGCTGGCCACGAGCACGTTGAGCACCAGGGCGATGGCGCGGATCTCCGGCGCCGGCACACCCGCCAGGGCCAGGACGGCGATGTAGCCGGAGGCGCCGGCGTGGCCCACCGAGGCATAGAGAAAGGCCACCGCCGCCAGGGCGATCAGCAGGGGCATAGGAAGATGGGCCCGATCCCGGGCACCGGGCAGGGACGCTGCGATGAAGTTCAAGGACTACTACGCCAGCCTGGGGGTGGAGCGCGACGCCAGCGCCGATGACATCAAGAAGGCCTACCGAAAACTGGCGCGGAAATACCACCCCGATGTGGCCAAGGAGGAGGGGGCCGAGGAGCGTTTCAAGGAGATCAGCGAGGCCTACCAGACCCTCTCCGATCCGGAGAAGCGCCAGGCCTACGACGACCTCGGCCGCCACCGCCCCGGCGACGAGTTCCATCCCTCCCCGGAATGGGACAGCCGCTTCTCGCGCGGTGGTAGCCAGCAGGAGGTGGACCTGGCCGATCTGTTCGAGCGGATGGGCTTTGGCGGCTTCGGTGGCGGCACCGGCGGACCCCGGCGACAGGGGGCGGACTTCCCGATCCGCGGCCAGGACGTGGAGGTGGCCACCGAGCTGAGCCTGGAGCAGGCGGCCCGCGGCACCGAGGTGTCGTTCTCGCTCAGCATTCCGGTGCTGGGGGCCGATGGCCGGGTGGAGAAGCAGAGCCGCAGCGGCCGGATCCGGGTGCCCCGCGGCGTGGTGGAGGGGGAGCGGCTGCGGGTGCCGGGCAAGGGGGGCGACGGCATCGCCGGCGGTGCCCCCGGCGATCTCTATCTGGAGGTGCGGCTGGCGCCCCATCCGCGCTTCCGGGCCGTGGACCACGACCTCTACCTGGAGCTGCCGATCGCCCCCTGGGAGGCGGCCCTGGGGGCAGAGATCAGCGTGCCCAGCCTCGATGGACCGGTGGTTGTGAGCCTGAAGCCGGGGATGCGCAGCGGCCAGAAGCTGCGCCTGGCCGGCAAGGGCCTGCCCCACCGGCGCGACGGGGCGGGCGATCTCTACGGTGTGATTCAGATCGTGCTGCCCGAAAAGATCGGCGAACGGGAGCAGGCGCTGTACCGCGACCTCGCCGAAGCCTCCGCCTTTAGCCCCCGCCTCCACCTCGAAGGACCCACCGATGGCTGACGACCTGCTGATCCCCGACGACGACGAGGGTTGCACCGTGGCCCTCGAGGAATTGCTGGCCGCCTCGGGCCTGGTCCACGAGGAGGTGATCGAACTGGTGCAGTTCGGGGTGTTCCGCTGCGCCCAGCATGCGCCGGTGTGGACCTTCCACGTCCACACGGTGCGCCTGGCCCGCCGCGCCGCCCGCCTGCGCGACGACTTCGGCCTCAACGTCTCCGGGATGGCCCTGGCCCTCACCTACCTGGAGCGGATCGAGGCCCTGGAGGGGCGGCTGCGGGAGCTGGAATCGCAGTTGCCGCGGTGAGGTTTCAGCTGGCGTTGCCCAGGCCCGTCAGGGGGCTTGCGTCGCTGATGACGATTGCAACCACTGCTCCAGGGTGTCTAGGTCGGCGTTGGTGTCGGCTTCCGTCAGGCGGATCGCCGCACTCCCCCTGGTCGAGACCCACCATCAGAGCATCAGGGTGGTCGCCTTTCAGCACCACCACCATGTCGTTCTTGGCCTGCCGCAGCGCCTCGGCCGGATTGTTCTTGAGGCCGCTGACGCTCACGGCACGCATGGCCATCGCTGCAGAAAAGAACGGATAGAACGATCCTATGTGCACTGGTTGGGAGGACTCAGCCATGGAGATGGGCCCATAGGGGCTTGCTATCCATGCCTCTAGGCCACGACGCTTCTCTGGAGTGCTTCCTGAGCAAGCGTGTTGAGACTCTTGCCCTGCGCCTCCGCCGTCATGGCCAACTTCTCGTGCAGTTCAGGCGGAATCCGAAGATTGAATTTGCCTGAATAGTGCCTACGGGGCTCGATTCCTTGCTCCTTGCAGACCTCAAGAAAAACCTCCAGCGACTTCTTGAACTCATGACGAAGCTCGTCCGGGCTTGATCCATAGAAATCCGCTCCGCCAGATAGCCCAAGAATCTCGCCGCGGAACTGATCCGCTTCCTCGTCGTACTCAATTTTGGCGTGGTAGCCATCCACAGTCATGAGATTCATGGTGTCACTCCGTGTTCTTCAAACCACATACAGAACGACCGCGACTCGGCTGCCCGCCCTCTCGCTGACATCCCCACCAAGCTCCCGAAACAGGGCTTCGATGTCCCTCCACGACAAGCTGCCGTTTACGGGTCGGGAGAAGATCAGCTCAAGGGTGCGCTGCTGCTTCCGCTTCATTGTGACATGGTACTGCTTATCAGTACCATGCATGGATTCCGGTCACCGGCCCGAGCCATCGGCTGCTGCTACAGCCCCACCTTCCGTCGCCCCCAGGCCATGCCGGCTGCATAGCCGATCGCCGGCAGCAGCAGCCCGAGGTTCAGGGGGATCTGCACCAGCAGAACGATGCCCACCAGCCAGGGCAGGAGCAGCAGGCAACCGAAGGCCAGCTGGCTGAAGCGGGAGCGGCGCGCCAGACGGCCCGAGCCCTGCACCAGCCGGGGCACGCCCTTGCCCAGGCCATAGCCCAGCAGCACGGTGACAACGGTGAGCAGGATCGCGCCCATGGCGGGGAGGCAGGCCCATGGATTCTGCATCCTGCCGACCTAATGTGGTCACAGCAATGCCAGAAACCATGGCCGATGTGGTCGCCAATCAGGTTTCGGTGCGGGATCTGAAGACCCACCTGTCCGCCTGGTTGGCACGCGCTCAGTCCGGCGAAGTGCTGGAGGTCACGTCCCACCGCAGACCGATCGCCCGCATCACCTCTGTCAGGTCAAAGGATCCGGGCACAACCCATCCGCTGCAGGCGGCGATGGACGCCGGCCTCGTCAGCTGGAGCGGCCAGAAGCCTGCCTTCCCCCCTCCGGTCCGTCTCAGCGGCGTAGGCAAAAGCGTGAGTGAGATGGTGCTGGAGGACCGGGGTTAGCGGGTGATCCTCTTCTGTGACACCAGCGCCCTGATCAAGCTGCTGATCAGCGAGCCGGGCTCCGATCGGATGCTCCAGGTCAGCCTTGAGGCGGAAGCCATCGCGGTGTGTCGCCTCACCTGGGCCGAGGCGATGGCGGGCCTGGCCCGCCGGCAGCGGGAACACCCCGAGGACGCCGAAGCGCTGGAGCAGGCCCGCCAGCAACTGGTCCTGAGCTGGGAGCACTGCACGATCGTGGAGGTGACCCAGCGGCTTGTCGAAACGGCCGGGCGCTTCGCCGATGGCTTCGCCCTGCGGGGCTACGACAGTGTCCAGCTGGCGGCCGCCCATGAACTGGATCGCAGCAGCGATCAGCCGGTCACCTTCGCCTGTTTCGACCGACGCCTGCGGCAGGCGGCCGCTCTGATGCGGCTGGACGTGCTGGCTTGAGATGGGCCGGCCTGGGGCGAAACGGAAACGCGCGGGCGGCTGCGGCTATTCGCAGACAGGCACGTAGGGCACCGCGAGCGTGGCGATCGCGCTCTTTTCGGCAAACGCCCCGAGCACCTGCTGGCCGCCCCGATTCACCGTGACGAACCGCCCGGCGAAGGTTTCGTCGTAGACCGAGGTGGCGGACAGGCCGGCGGCGCGGGCGCGCTTGAGCAGGTCGCCCACGGTGCCGCCGGGGATGGCGAAGCCGAACGTCGTCCGCACACCGGCCGAGAAGGCGAAGACCCGCAACGTGCCCCGTTCGAACTGGGCCGTGCCAACGATTCCCGCCGGCGCCTTGGGCCCTTTGAGCTTGTAGACGACAGGCAGCGGCGGCCCGCCGAGCTCACAGCCGGGGCCCGGATCGGAGAGCCAGCCGGTGGCGACGGCTTCGGCGCGGCCCATGCCGAGACGCAACGGGCCGATCCCGTCGAGGCGGAGCACCGGGCTTGGTCCGCGCCCATCAGCCCATGCCGATCCTGCCGCCAGCAGCAGGGTGGCCCCCATGGCCCCAAGCCGTGCAGCGCGACGCAGCACGTGGCCGATCGGGCGTGTCATGGTCTGACTGTATGGGCACCAGCTCCGACCCCCGCCTGATCGACGGCCCCGACGACGCGCCGGCCACTGTGCTGCTGGCCCATGGGGCCGGGGCACCGATGGACAGTCCGTTCATGGCGGCGATCGCCGTCGGACTGGCCGAGGCGGGCTGGCGGGTGGTGCGCTTCGAGTTCGGCTACATGGCCCGGATTCGCGAGACGGGCCGCCGCCAGGGGCCCGAGCGGATGCCGGTGCTGCAGGAGGCGTTCCGCCAGCAGGTGCGGCTGGAGACGGCCGAGAGCCCTCAGCGGCCGCTGTTCATCGGCGGCAAGTCGATGGGCGGGCGAGTGGCCAGCCTGCTGGTGGATGAACTGGCCGCCAGCGATGGGGTGCGGGGCTGCCTGTGCCTGGGCTATCCCTTCCATCCGCCCGGCAAGCCGCTGCAGCTGCGCACCGAGCACCTGGCCGCCCTGCAAACCCCCACCCTGATCCTGCAGGGGGAGCGGGACACGTTCGGGAGGCGGGAGGAGGTGGAGACCTACAGCCTCTCGCCGGCGGTGCAGCTGGGCTGGATCCCCAATGGGGACCACAGCTTCAAGCCCACCCGGAGTTCGGGCCTCAGCGAGGCGGAGAACTGGGCGACGGCGGTGGCGGGGAGTGGTGGGTTTGTGCGGGAGGTGCTGGGGGGGTGAGTTCTGGGCGCCAGGGGGAACAACCTCGCGACTCAGCGATGCCGGACGTGCCTGTCCCGCCATCAGCCCCGCCGTTCCCGCCAGATCTCCTGCACCAGCGGATCGGCAACGCCGTACAGACCATGGCCCAGCCGCATCAGCAGGTTGTCGGCGAGCAGTTCGTTGACCACCGGCTGAATCTCCTCCACCCGCACCTCCCGGCCGATGGTGGCGGCGTAGGCCGTCGCGGCCCCCGCGGAGAACAGGCCCTTGGCCGGGCCCTCCTCCAGGGCCACCCGCTCGAAGATCGCCATGGCCAGCCCGCCCAGTTGTTCCACCTTCTGGAGCTCCAGGTCGGCGGCCGTGCCGCGCAGGGTTGCGGCAATCACGGGCAGCAGTTGATCCGGCTCCAGCCCCGAGCCACTGCGGCTGCTGAACCTGAGTTGACCCAGGGCCCGCAGAAACTCCTCAGGTCGATGGCCCAGGGTCTGGAATGCTTCCCAGGCCACCGGCTCCGACGGCAGCGGCGTCCCACCTTCCTGGGCGAGGAGCTGCAGCACATGGCGCACGTACGTCAGATCCAGCAAGGGGTAGGGCAGCGACGTGGCTCCGGTGAAGGCCTGGTTGCGCCGGGCCGTCAGTTCACCCACCAGGGCCCTGTGGGAGCCGGTGCCGAGAAACAGGAAGTGCCCCGGCGTGCCGGGTCTGGGGTTGATGGCGTCCCGGGCGGCCTTGAGGGCCAGCAACAGTTGATGGCCCTCCTCGGTGGTGATGGCCTGCTGCACCTCATCCACAATCAGCACCACATCGCCCCTGGCCTGATCGACCACCTCCGTGAGGGCCTGGGCCAGGGTTGCCCCACCGGTTTCCCCCAGCTGCTCCAACTGGAACCCGAAACGAAAACCCATCCCACCGAGATCCAGTCCCCTGAGCCGGCGCAACCGGGCCACGGGCGTGGACGCTGGCGTCACCAGCTCCGTCAGCATGCGGCGGACGGCGGCATAGACCAGCGTCGCCGGGCTGACCTTGATGTCGCTCCAGAGGTCGACGTAGATCACCACCGCCCCCTGGGCCTCCAGTTCCGGCACCAGATCCGTCAACAGGAAGGTGGTTTTGCCCGTCCGACGCAGCCCCGACAGGAACAGCCCCGACCGCAGACCCTCGTCGAGGACACCGGGATGGAGCAGACGACCGGCCAGATCAGCGGCCAGCCGGGGACGACGGAAGACAGTGGCCAACGTTATGGGGGTTTATGTCAGGGCCATAATTATGGCTGAACCATAAGTCCCCGTAACTGGCCCCAGCCCCGATCGCTCACCAGCCGCAGCGCCTCCTGCACCGCCTCCACACAGCGATGGGCCCGGCGCTTCACATCGTCCTCGCTCTGGGCGCGGAGCAGGTAGGCCTGCATCGCCTCCGGCGTTTCGATCACGGCCAGCAGCCCCTGGGTGCGGCTGCCGATGGCGGAATCGGCCAGCAGCCGGGTGATCAGGTTGTGTTCCCAGAGCCGCTGACCACCGGAGCCGGGGGCGAACAGCTGCTCCTGCAGCACCCCCAGGCCCCCCTGCCGGAAGGCCTCGAGCTGGCCGGGCCGGAAACGGCGGCTGTTGGGCAGGCCCGCCGACGACGCCGAAGGCGCCCCGGTGCCGTGCTCCACGCTCCAGCTCAGCCCGGTGCCGGGCAACCCCACGGTGGTGCGGGGGCCACCGGCGCGGGCCACCGGGATGTTGAAGGACGCCCCGCGGCCCCCCAGGGAGATGGAGCTGAGGCCGCTCTTACCGAAGTTGAGCCGCAGGGGGCCGAGGCGGGCGCTGCGGCGGAAGCGGAAGGGCATGGGAGTGCCTGGGATACCCCCAATGTGGACAGGGAAGTCGTCAAGCGGACCCGGCAGCTGCCCGTGAGATCAACCTGTGGCGCAGGGATGTTGGTCGCCCGCGCATCGCGTCGAAATACCGCACCAGTTCCGCCAGCTCTCCGGATGCTGCAGTTGCTGCCGTGGAATCCCGCCGGTGTGGCGGTTGGCTGTAGCCAGCCAATGCCGCATCAAGGCCGTGTCATTCCACCCCAAGGTGGGCGGCGATCCGCAGCAGGAGTGACTCCATGCGATCCAGGCGGGCCTCCAGCCCAGCCGGATCGCTTCCACGTATGGCGGCCGGAGCCGACGGGCCTGCCCGCAGGCGGCTGATCAAGTCCGCCTTACGCAGGCCGCTGGTGCCCTTGAGCCCCTGCTGGCTGCAGCGCTCCTTGAGCTGCTTGATGGTGAGCTCCTCCAGCCCATCGGCGGGCAGCGCCACATCCAGCTCCCGCAGCAGCCGGGCATCAGCCTGGGCCAACTCGCGCAGATTGCTGCGCAGCGCCTCAGCGATCCTGCCCATCGGCCTGCTCAGCGTTGGTCTCAAGGGCACCCCGCAGCGCCTGCTGCCGAGCCGACAGTTCTTCGAAGCGTTCTTTGCCGACTCGCCAGCGATTCAGGAAGCGGATCACCGCCTGGATCAGCCGTCCAATCCCTCCGCCGCCGCTGTACGCCCGCCGGCCCAGCTGATACCCGCCGAAGGCGATGCTCACCTCATCGCCCGCATCCTCCAGATGCTCCACCACATCGGTGACGATCTCGAGCATCGCGTAGGCCTCCGCCTTGACGCTCGCCTCCCGCGTCGCCAGGGCCCGCAGCCGAAGGCTCAGCTCGCGCAGCTGCTCCCCCTGGCGTTCAGCCCGGCTGCGGTGGATGCCGCGGCTGATCATCAGGCTCTTGTAGTTGCCACGAAGCTCCAGATAAAGGGCATCGAGGCGGTCCCGCTCCAGGGCCTTGGGATCACTCGGGTAGGCCGAGGTGGGCGGCAGGGCCAGGGCAGGCATGGCGATTCCGGGAGGGGTCAGAGAAACTCCATCCTCGCGTCCATGCTTGCCGTGACGGAGGGATGCAGTCATGGCCTTGATTCGTACGCCTGAGACCACAAGCAACCCTGAGGCTCCTCCGCACCGCCCGCCGCTGCCAGGATTCAACGCAACGCCAGCAACGCCGTCATGCCCCTGCCCCAGCTGATGCCGCTGCTGGCGGCCGTGGCACTCGCCCCCTGCCCAGCTCCCGTGAAGGCCCAGCTGGATGGCCTCTACCGCTGGCAGGTGACTCGGCAGGACCTGAGCGGTCCGATCGACATCAGGAGCCAGAAAAGCCGCTTCACCGATGGGCTGTACCAGAAGCTGCGGCGTGCCTATGGGCTCGATCCAAACAGCGGCCGTTTTGTCGACTTCGATCTGTTCAGCGCCACCCAGGTGGGGACCTTTGGCGCCAAGGTGCTGGGCTGCACTGCCACCCCCGGCGGCGGGCTGGAGGCCCGGGTGGCGGTGCAGGCGGGCATGCGCAACCGCCCCGTTGAGGCGCCGCAGCTGTTGCGCTATCAGCTGGTGCGCGGCCCTTCTGGCACCTGGAAGATTGCCGACATCGTCTATGCCCATCCGGCTGGGTTCCGTCTCTCCGGCTATCTGGCTGAGCTGTTGGGACCCCAGCCCTGAGTGCTGCAGGACCCCTGCGGATCACGTCGAAGGACGGCAAAGCAGAACACCTAGGTCTACCTCCTGGCCCTGGTCTGTGCCCTGTTCCTAGCCCAGCAGCAGCTGTGCCGCACAGGCCTGCTGGCGTCCTACCCGCCACACGAGCCCGTCCCCCTCGCCATGCATGTGCTCGGCTTGGTTTGGGGCCTGCTGGCGGTGCTCCTGCTGCGCTGAGCGGGGCCCGAGCTGAGGCATTGGCTGGTTCTGCGAAGGGAAAGTGTCACCGATTCGCGAGACCTGAGGAGGATGGATCCCGCCTCAGACCTGCCGATGGAGCCAACGCTCGAAACCTTGCTCGCCTTCTACGCCGAGCGGATCGGTGGCCCCTTTCCCCTCAGCCTGTTGCCGGCCGATCAGCCGCTGCACTGGCAGGGGCAGACCCTGTTCGGCACGGCTCAAACGGCGGAGCCGCTCTACCTGCTCCAGAGCACGATCGATTCCTTTCTCAGTGAGGCCCGCCTGGGCCATTTCAGCTTTGGCTTCTGGGGCCACGGCATGAACAGCCACGCCTTCTACTACCAGCGCCGCGAGCCCTGGTGCAGTCTGTTTCTGCGGTTGGCCTACGGCGGCTTCTACGACGACAACGAGCGAGCCGCCCACCAGATCAGGACCACCATGGAGTGGTTCGCCGGATTTCTGCCGATCGTCCGCGAGCGGGCCCGCGACTGCATCGTGGTGGATTCCATGGGGGATGCCCTCTACCGGATCACCCTGCACGACGCACAGGTCATCGAGGGCGACGGCCCCTTGTTCACACCGGAAGGCGGTCCGGCGGACGCCCTGCGCCCCCTGCTCCAGGGGCACTGACGATCAACCGCGCCGCAGGCGGTTGGGGAAGAAGCGCACCGGCGTCTCATCCTCCGGCTCGGGGCCGCCCTGGGGCAGCACCTCAGCCGGGCCATAGGCGGCCAGGACAGCCCTGGCCCGCTCCTGGTGCTCCGCGCGCAGGGCCGCCGGCGCCTCGATGCGGACGCCGCCGGCGAAGCCCAGCAGCCAGGTGCGCAGGTCCATGTCCCGCCGCAGCGTCCAGGGGGGCAGGTCGAACTCCACCGGGTAGGGGTGGCTGTCGCCGGCGGGGTTGGGCTCCAGCCGATGGGGCGCTTTGGGATGGCGCCACCAGCTGTCGCCCGGCAGGGGCCTGGAGAAGCGGGTGTGCTCGATCGGGAAGCGCAGCACCCCTTCGCGGATGAAGGCGAAGGCCCAGCCCTCACACGAAAAGCGCAGGGTCACCAGGTGGCGGGCGCGGGTCTTGGCCGAGGGGCCGGCAAGGGCCAGTTGCTCGCTGAGGTCGTCGCTGCGGCGGTTGCGGCTCTCACTGCGGCGCAGGGCCAGGCGATCCAACCGCTCGGTGCGAATCAGGCCGTGGGGTTGGGCGACCGCATCCTCCACATAGAGGAAGTACCAGCCGATGGTGTGGAAGATCAGCTACAGCGGCCAGACCCGCAGCTCCCCCACCGGGCTGTCGGGGAAGCTGGCCCCCGAGGCGTAACGCTCCAGCACCACCCGCCGGTGCTCGAGGATCGCCGTCTCGATCGCCTCCGCTTGCCGGTATCCGTGGTGATCGGCGGCGAGCGAATCCGGGCGCACCAGGGCCGCATCCACCACCGAATGGTTGGCGTAGGTGCGCACCGGCGGCGACGTTCCGGGGCTGATGCCGCCCCAGCGCAACCGCTCTTCCAGTTCGATCAGCAGGTCCAGGGCCGAGGGATCCCCGAGGCGGCCGGCCGCCTGGCTCACCACCCCGTGGATCTCGCGCAGGCGCGGGGCCGACAGCAGCGCCGTGCCCAGGGCGTAGCCATGGCGCACGTTGTCGTTGCGAACCCGGAAGCCGTAGGGGGTGAGCAGCTTCTCCAGGTCCTTGCGCAGGGTGGCGGCTTCCCCCGGCAGGTAGGCGCCAGGGATCTCCTCCATCGCCTCGATCAGGTGGCCGGGCAGGTCGCTGCCGTCCTCCCGATCGAACGGCTGCTGCAGCACATGGCGCAGCAGGGTGAACACCCGCACAAACACCGGGCCATCCCCCAGGGGAGGCAGCCCCCCGTTCACCCCGCCCACCGCGGCCACCAGCGGCGCCAGCTGGATCGGCGCGCCGACAGGCTGGGCAGCCGTGAACCCCTGCCGCTCCAGCCAGGTCAGGTCGGCCCGCAGGGCCGCCGCATCGCCGTAGCACTCCCCATGCTGCCGCCGCAGCAGGGCCGCCGCCCGATCGGCCAGGTCGCCCTCGGGCAGCGGCGAGATGATCGCCTCCAGCTCGGCGGCGGTGACGGCATCGTTGGCTGCCAGGTCCGGATAGCGGCTCAGCAGGCGCAGCAGGTGGAGCAGCCGTTCCAGATCCAGCAGGCGGGAGTAGCCATGGCGCTGCACCTGCCGCTCCCGGTTGGTGGCCGAGCGGATGCGCTGGTCGAGCCGGGCCAGCTCCTCGGCCAGCACCGGCTCCAGGGACGCGTGGTGGGTGGGCACCATCGCCACCACAGCCGCGAAGCCCTCGGCCCGGCTGGGGCCGAAATGCGGATCGGCCAGGGCCGCCGCCAGTTCCTTGATCACCGGCTCGGGCACCAGGCGCTGGCGCTGCTGGTTCCACTCCAGGCAGGTGGCCAGGGGGGTGAACAGCCACCAGCCGATCCACTCCACCGGCGCCGGCAACGCCAGCGCCTGGGTGAGGGCCAGCCGCCAGGGCCGCCGGGCATGGGTGGCATCGACGATCACCGGACTGCCGTCGGCCACGGCCGCCCGCAGGCGCTCATGCAGCAGCTGCTCGATGGCGCTCCATGGCCCCTGCACCGCCGCATCGCCGCACACCTCGGCGCGGATGGCGTCGGTGGAGAGCACCACGGCCTCCGGTTCACCGGGGGCGGTGAGCAGGGGCGCCAGGGCCCGGGCCAGGGTGGTCTTGCCGCTGGCCGGCGGGCCGATCAGGAGGTGGCAGCGCAATCCGTTCTCCGGCATTGGATCTCACCAGAACGTCTGGCACGGAAAGGTGGACAGCTGCGGATCGGCGGTGAGCAGCACCAGCCGCTCCAGCTCGGCCTGGGCCGCCAGCATCCGATCAAAGGGGTCGCGGTGGGGCTGGCTGTAGCCGCCAGCCCTCAGACCATGGGCCAGAGAGATCGGCAGGGGGTGGAAGCCATCGGCCTGGAGCAGGCCAGGAAGATCATCCATGGCTGAAGCCAGCTCGGGCAGTTTGCCTTGATGGTGCTTGAGGCTGAGTTCCCAGACCGAAGCGGCACTCACCAGGATCCGGCTGGTGGGGTCAACCAGAAGCGCCTGCACAGCACGTGACAGCCGCTCCGGATCGCACCACCACCAGAGCAGGGTGTGGCTGTCGAGCAGGTAGGCGGATTGGCTGCTCAAGGCAGGGCTGACGCCGAGATCAAGGAACTTGCTTCCCAGTCAGCGAGCTGATCGGGCGGCATCGGCTCAAGTAAGGCGTCGGGCTGGGTGAGCGGACCCAGGCGGCGCAGACGACCGGGGAGGCGCTGCGGGGCTGGCGCCTCCAGGGGCATCAACCTGGCCCAGGGCTTGCCGGCCTTGGCCAACACGATGGTTTCACCGGCGTGGGCCTCATCGATCAACCGCGAGAGCTGGGTTTTGGCCTGGTGCACATTCACCAGACGATGGGCCGGCGCTGGACCTTCCACAAGACCGAGTCGGGAGCCTTGCCTAGCTTAGTCATGGACTAAGTCCGTGCCTCCAACACCCACCTCAGCCCAGGAAAGGATCCAGGAAACTCAGTGGCCGGGCCATGGTGGCCGAGAAGCCGAGGATGCCGGGGTCGCGGTGGCTGTAGAGGAGGGTGTCGTCGGCCTCCAGCAGATAGGTGCCGCCGCGCTGGGTGAGGAAGTCGTCGCGGGGGACGTAGGTGCGCCAGTGGCCCAGCACCTCGGCCATGTTGCGCAGCCGCACGGTGGCCAGCTCGAAGGGGCGCTGGAAGCCGCGGCCACCGGCCCGTGCGAAGAACGACCCTTTGATCGGCGGCAGGGGGCCCGCCTGGATCGTCTCGTCGTCGGCGATGCGCTGGGGGGCGCTGCGATCGCCGGTGTAGCCGCGCAGCACCTCGGCCAGGGTGCCGGGGGAACCGAGGCCGGCGCACATCAGCAGCAGGTTCGGCCAGGGCCCGCCCGCCTGCTTCAGGCCCTCGTAGAGCCCCAGGTCGCGGTGCAGATCCGGCTCAGCATCCACCAGCAGCCGCTCGCTCGGGAAGCCGGTGAAGCCGCAGAAGCGCTCGCGGCCCGCCCCGTCGCCGATGCCGATCGCCAGCACGGCGATGCCAGCGGCCTCCAGTTGCGGCAGCACCGGCACCAGGGCCTGGGCGTACTCAAGGCTGTCGAAATCCCCCAGCTGGCTGAGCAGCAGCACCAGCCGACGCTGGCCAGGCCCCATGCCCTCCACCCCCGCCAGCCGCTCCAGCAGCAGGGCGGGGGCGGGCGGCCGGACGGCAGCGGCGGCGGAGGCGGCGGTCACGGGCAGGGGGTGGCTCAGGGCCCGACCATGCTCCTCCATCCGCGCTGATCGATTTATCCTTACCAGGTAACACCTCGCCCCGGAGACGCTTGCGATGGAGCCCATGGGGTCCGCCACCAGCTCGATCACCAGCAAGGGACAGGTCACCATCCCCAAGGCCCTGCGTCAGCAACTCGGTCTGGCAAGAGGCGGTCGCGTCAGCTTCGAGCTGGTGGGCGATCACATCGAGGTGCGCTCCTGCAAGCCAGAGCAGCCGCTGCCGGCCAGTGGCTTCGGCCTGCTCAGGAGCCCCCGTCCTCCGGTGCCGCCGGATTTCGACCCCGCCAGCCTGCTCACGCCGTGATCGGCCTCGACACCAACGTGCTGGCCCGCTACTTCGTTGAAGAGGACGGGGCCGATGCCGCCACCGAACGCCAGCGCCAGGCGGCCCGGATCCTGATCGAGTCAGGGCAGGCCCTGTTCCTGCCCAAGACCGTGGCCCTGGAACTGGAATGGGTGCTGCGCGGCTACTACGGCTTCCGGGCCGAGCAGGTGCTGCTGGTGTTCGACCACCTGTTGGCCCACCCCGGCCTCAGCGCAGAAGATCGCCCAGCCCTGGAGCAGGCCATCGCCGGGCTGCGCGCCGGGCTCGACTTCGCCGATGCCCTGCAGCACGCCAGTTGCCGAGGCTGCGACACCCTCGCCTCTTTCGACGACCGGGGCTTCGCCCAGCGCATCCGCCACCTGAATCTGGCGCCCCGCGTCGTCGTTCCCAAGGCCCCTTAGCGGGTGGCCCGCGCCAGGAACCCCTCGGCGGCCACCTCCAGCCCCTCGCGCCGCTTGGGGTCCATCTTCTCCAGCATCCGCACCATCATCGAAAGGCGCGGATTGGCCTGGAAGAAGGGGCGGTGGCGGTCGATGAAGCGCCAGTAGAGGCCGTCCCAGATCTCGCACCAGGGCCCCTTCTTGTAATCGCCCATCTTGAGGATGTAGTTGGAGCCGCCGATGTAGGGCTTGGTGGCGAACAGGCCGCCGTCGCTCATCTGGCCCATGCCGTAGACGTTCGGGCCCATCACCCACTCATAGGAATCCAGGTAGCGCTCCATGAACCAACGGTGCACCTCGCCGGGGTGGACCTCGCAGAGCAGCATCAGGTTGCTGATCACCATCAGCCGCTCGATGTGGTGGTTGTAGCCGAGCCGGTTGACGCGTTCGATCGCCGCATCAAGGGGCGGCAGGCCGCTGCTGCCGTCGTCCCAGCAGGGGGCGAGGCGGCGCTGGTGGTTCCAGAAGTTGGCGGCGGCCTGGCGCTCGCCGTGCACCCGGTCGATGCCGCGCACGAACTCACGCCAGCCGATCACCTGGCGCAGGAACCCCTCCAGCGAGGCGATCGGCACCGGCTGGCCACTCCCCTGGCGGCGCCGGGCGTGCTCCAGGGTGGCCGCGACCACCGCCGCGGGCGTCAGCAGGCCGATGTTGAGCAGGGGCGAAAGCAGGGAGTGGTGCAGGGTGGCGTGCTGCTGGCTGAGGGCGTCTTCAAAAGGCCCGAAGCCGTCGAGCCGCTCCGCCAGGAACCGCTGCAGCCAGGCTTCGGCGCCGGCCTGATCGAAGGGGATCCACAGGGGCCCCAGCGCGCCGGGGTGGTCGGGGAAATGGCGCGCGATCAGGGCCCGCACCACCGGCTCATGGGGGCTGGCCGGAACCGCCGGCAGGGTGGGCTCCACGTAATCCTTCGGCAACTTGCGGCGGTTCTCGGTGTCGAAACTCCAGCGGCCGCCGGTGGGGGAGCCATCGGGCTCGAGCAGCAGGCCGAGGCGACGCCGCTGGCGCTCGTAGAAGGTCTTCATGAACGGGCGGCGGCGGCCCTCGAACCAGCTGCGGCTCTCGGCCGCCGATTCCAGGAACGCCGGTGAGGGCAGCACGCTGAGTTGCACGCCTTGCTCGGCACAGAAGCGCTGCAGCCGGGCCTCGAAGCTGCGGTCGGCGACTTCAGCCACCAGGAGCTCGCGGCCCTCCAGTTCGGCCGCCAGCCGCTGCCAGAACGTCACCCCCTCCGACTCGGGCAGCTCGAAGTAGCGCACCGACACCCCCCGCTCCAGCAACGCATCGCGGAAGCTGCGCATGGCCACGAAGGTGTGCAGCAGCCGCAGGCGGTGGTAGCGCCAGGTGGAGGCCACGGCCAGGTCCTCGACCATCAGCACCCGGGAGCCAGGGGCGAGCTGCAGGGGCGAGGGACTGAGCCAGTCCGGGTGGAGCTGGTCGCCGAGGATCAGGGTGAGGGTCACAAGAGGGGCACGGGGGCAGCCCAGAGCCGGCGGTGGATCTGCTCGGGGTCGTAGAGGCCCACCTGGCGCTCCAGGTCGAAGCGGCGGGGGGCGCCGCCGAAGCTGCGGGGGTCGGAGCCGACGCCGGCCAGATAGGCCCAGTTGCCCGTGTTCAGGGCCCGGTGGGCGTCGATCAGGGCCCACTCGAAGAAGCGGGCGCCCCAGATCCAGGGCAGCCGCAGCTCGTTGATGAAGTGGGAGGCCACCCACTGGCGGCCCCGGTTGGAGAGGTAGCCGGTGGTGAGCAGTTCGCTGAGCTGGGCATCAATCAGGGGATGGCCAGCGTCGCCGCGGGTCCAGCGGACGAAGCGCTCAGGGTCGGCGCTCCATTGCGGCGGGCGGTTCTGAAGGCCGCAAGGGGCATGGAAGGCGTCCCCGTGCTTCTGCTCCGACCAGAGGAAGAACTCGCGCCAGAGCAGTTCCTGTTGCATCCACACCGAGCCCTCGTCGGCGCCGTGGCGCTCCTGATAACGCAGCACCTCCCGCCAGATCCGCCGCACCGACAGCGAACCCACCCCCAGAAAAGGGGAAAACTTGGCGGAGAACTCCGTCCCCACCAGCCCATTGCGGGTGGCCTTGTAGTTGCGCAGGCCATCGGAATCGAACAGGTAGTGCTGCAGCCGGGCCAGGGCCGTGGGCTCGTCGCCGGCAAAGGGGAAGGCGCTGCGGGCATCACTCCCGGCCCCGGACGCCGCCGGCGGAACCAGCCAGGACCGGGGGAGCTCGTCCCAGGCGTCCCCCAGGCCAGCGAGATCCGGTGGGGGCAGGGGCGGTTTCGGGTCGCACTCCAGGCCGCGCCGGAACGAGCTGAACACCTTGGGGAAGCGCTCGGCCGCCACCGGCCAGGTGCCGAAGAGGCGGCTCTCCTCGGCGTGCAGCACCACCTCGGGCTGCACCAGGGGGCGGAGCTCGGCGAGGGCGGCGTCCGTGGTGTGCTGGGGCAAGGCCAGCAGGGGGATTCCCTCCGCCGCCAGGCGGGCGTGGAGTGAGGCGAGGGCCTGACCCTCCAGCCGCCGCTGGTGGGGGCCCCGCAGCCGCTGGGCCTCCGGCCGGCAGGCCAGCACCAGCAGGCGGGCGCCTCGCTGGTGGGCCAGCGCCACGGCCCGGTGCAGGGCGGGCTGGTCATCGAGGCGCAGCTGGCCCTCCAGGGCCAGGGCGATGGTGGGGCCGCCCGCCATGGTGCTCGACAAGGCTGCCCAGCCTGGCAGGAGCAACGAACTGGTGCGCCGGACCCGCAAGCCCGCAAGCCGCATGGCCTGGGTAAGCCGTCCGTTAGGCCAGAGCTGTTGGTGGCGCCGGTGACGCGGGCACGCCTCCGATCAGCCGATAACCGAATCCACGCACCGTGACGATGCGATGGGAACCGAGCTTCTTGCGAAGATAGCCAATATAGACATCGACGATGTTCGATCGCGGATCATGGCTATAGCCCCAGACCTCATCAAGGATCACCTCACGCGTCACCACTCCCCCTGGGTGCGTCATCAACAGATGGAGAAGCCTTAACTCGCGGGGTGATAGATCAATCGCTGAAGATTCGGCATCGATGAAGGCCTGGAATGCCTGCATGCTGAGAGTGATACCCGAAGGGTCGTGCCGGAAAGTCTCCCCACGCTTGGCAGCGGCAGGACCATCGTTCCTGGAGCGTAACTGAACACGAATCCTGGAAAGAAGCTCACTGAAGCGGAAAGGCTTGGTGATGTAGTCATTGGCGCCACCATCCAATCCTGTCAGCTTATCTTCATGCTCATCCCGAGCTGTGAGAATGATGACTGGGGTCTGGATGCCTTGGCCACGCAGGTCGCCAAGCACCTGAAATCCATCGCCGTCCGGAAGACCAAGGTCGAGGAGAACAAGATCAATCGTCGACTCCATCAAAGTGTCGATCACCTCACACGCCATGGAAACATGGATGACGTCATAGCCATGGGAGCGAAGCCCTCGCTCAAGGAATATGGCAATTCGCGGCTCGTCTTCAGCAATCAGGATCCTTTCCAAGGCTTACCTCCTGGGTTCAGGCACCGCACAGACTTCGTTGGCGGTTGGGATGACGAGTGTGAATCGACTGCCATGCCCGAGGCCACTTTCGAGTTCGATGCGACCGTGGTGAGCTTCCACGATCGCTTTGACAATGGACAAGCCCAGACCGGATCCCTGAGCCCGATCGAGGCCCTGAGGCCCTCTGGAAAAGCGCTCAAACACCCGCCTCTGAAGAATATCAGACATGCCCTCACCAGAATCCGCAACCCAGAACCTGACCAGGCCAGCGCGTACAAGGCTGGATCCAATCTCGATGCGATCAGAAGGAGTGGTGTGTTGGGAAGCATTCTGCGCCAGGTTGATCATGCACTGAAACAGGCGCTGCTCATCGGCCTCGATGCTCACGTCAGCCACTTCGGAAAGAATCCAATGTCGTGGGGCAAGGCAGGATACTTTCCGAAACACATCTTGAGTAAACCCAGCCACCTCCATTGGCTTGACCACCAGAAAGTTCGGCCGGTCAGACTTAGCCAGCAGCACAAGCTCGTCGATCATCCTGCTCATCCGATCGACCTCATCAAGCACCAGCCTCACGGTCTCCTCGCGGGCCTCCCCATCATCCTCGTGAAGGAGCTCAATGTTTCCACGAATGATCGTGATCGGCGTCCGCAGCTCATGACCAGCATTCTGAATCAGCTCTTTCTGAGAGGTGATCAGGGCTTGAAGTCGATCCATCATGGCATTGAAACTCATGGAGATCTCCGCCAACTCTCCCCTACCATTCACAGGCAGACGTTCAACAAGATTTGACTCCCCGATGGATCGCGTGGTGGCTGCCAAGGATCGCAGCGGAGCCAGCACCAGCTTTGAGAGAAGCCAAGTAAGGAACAACGAGAGCAGGAGAAATCCAATGAAGAGATTGGTGAGCAGACTCTTGACATCATCGGCCTCCTGAAGCTCACCTGCCGTGGTTTGCACAGCCACAAAGACAGCGACCACCTTTCCAGCCGTGGAGATTGGGCGGGCATAGTAGATGATACTTCCAATGGCAGGATCGGAAGTTTCAACCCGCCCCTGCGACTCTCGGGTCAAGGTTTTCCACCGATTCATCAGAAGAGAGCCCGGACCAAACTGAGCGGGCAGGGCAATGGGGCTGGAAGCCTTGAATTCAGACCGAACAATGCTAATCAGAAAGAAGTCGTCCTCAGGAAAACTCTTGAACAGAAACTGATTGAGCTTGTCTTCGATCGTTCTCGTAGACTTCAAGGAATCTTCGTTGGCAACGAACGGATCCATAAAGTCTCTAAAGTCTTGTATAACTTCCTCGAGATTCTCCTGCTCCCGTTCGGCAACCATGCGAACGATCAGGTGGTTGGCGATCGGTATAGAGAGAGCGATCATCACGCTCATCATCGCCGCATAACAGGTCAGCAATCGCGTGCGCGTCTCGCCGAAGTACGCCCACTTGAAAAATCTCCGCCAGTGCACCAGACCCTCTGTGCCCAGATTAGCCTAACTGATCGTCCAGAAGACCAGATCAGAGATGGGGATGCGCGCAGCATTTTCCCTCCCTGCTCTGGCGTGGCGCCTCCCGGAGGATGCACCACGCCTCAACTCCCAGGGTCTAGATGAAGTCAAAGGCGGGGACATAATCGAACTTGAGATCGTTGCCGCGATCGAAGCCACCGAAGTAACCACTAAGCAGCATCGATGACGTATTGGCACCATAGGAAAGGCGCGTACCCTGCGCAGTGACGGTGACCCTGATGTCGGCTTCGGAAAGCCCGAGCCCGGCACCGAAGTGAATCTGGTCGCCTTGGTCTCGGTTGAAATCCATCACCGTATCCCCAAAGCCGAAGACAAATTTGTCTCCACCAATCCCACCGGTCATTCTGTCACTTCCAAGTCCCCCATCAAGGATGTCATCTCCAGCCCCACCAGTGAGTCGGTCTGCACCAGCAGATCCCCAGAGGAGATCATTCCCATCATTGCCATTAAGCGCGTCGTTGCCGGCACCACCATCAATGATGTCATCGCCGCGACCGCCGGAGACCGTGTCGTTTCCGTCCAGTGAGCGAATGGAGTCATTGCCATCCAGGCCTGACATGGTATCGGCGAGAGTTGTGCCGGAAAGGACATCGTTACCTGCCGTTCCCGTCAGCCGCGGCGCCGGCGGTGTGATTGACACGCCCGGAGGGACATAGCCACCCGTGTTCGAAAACGGAAGCAGACTGCTGGCAGAAAGCCGCTGATCGGAGACCACGATCTTCTCAAGCTGAAGGCCCGCATAGGCTCCACCAAGACCGGCGGCCGGTGACTCAGAGATGTAGAAGAAGTCACCACCATTCTTGGATTGGTCTGGGTCCACATCAAGAGGATTGGCGCTGGATACACCAAAGGTGGTGACGCGGCCCGTCTGCGTCGTGACGGTGAGCCCGATCACGGCCCCAGCGCCGCCGATCAGGGCACCTGTGAGGGCACTGAAACTAGCCGGAGCGAAGGAAATCGTAACCGTGTCTGTTGCGAGGAACCAGGTTCTACCGATTTCGACCGTGGTAGTTGATGCGTTTGGGTCAAACTGCAAAGCCTCGCCAATCTGATCGCCGCGAACCGTGAGCGTTGTCATCGAACGAAAGGGGAACGAGTACTTACCCGAAAGAAACTAACGGCGCGCATCGTCGAGACAGTGACAATGAGAAATCCCTCATGCCGCTCTCATCTCGATGGGGGCGTGCGTCGTCATGAGGCGAAGGGAAAGGACTGCCAGAACGGACCGGGGAGGGTGCGCGCCGGCCCGGTGACGTGCCGGCATGCCGCAGCGTGCCCAGTTGACGCTCCAGTCCAAAACGCGTTCGACCGCCGCCAGGCGGCCACCCCGTCACCCCCTTGGCTCGGCTCCATGACGGATTGCTTCGGGCCAGGCCGGAGCGATTGCGCATCTTAAGGATTGCTCTAGATTTCTGCCCATGAGGGAGACGCCCGTGCACCGATCCATCGGACTGCTGACCGCCACCGGACTCACCGGCCTGGCCCTGGTGAGCCTGACCATGACCTTCCTGGGGTGAGTCAGGGCGCCTTCGGCAGGTAACCGGTGCGGTGCAGAAAGGCCCGGAGAGCGTCGGGATAGCTGGCATAGCGCCGTTCCGGCCGCCGGCAGGTGCCCCGCCCGTCGTAGCCCGCCTCGCAGGAACTCAGCCCCCAGTCGGAGCCGCGGTCGTAGAGGCCCAGCATCCGCCGCCAGCCACTGTCGAACTCCCCCACCAGCGCCTTGGTGGCCACCCAGGCGGCCAGGAAACCATTGGCCTCCGGGCGTTGATCGGCCGGCTGCTTGAACCAGCTCTCCATCTCCTGCAACCGGCGCCGGTGCAGGGGCAACACCGCCGGCTGATGGCTGATGTCGACGAAGCGAGGGCCATTCAGCTGCCAGATCTGGCTGGGGGCGCTGCTGCTGGCGTAGCTGGCGAACTGGTAGAGGAAGCGGTTGTCCACATCCACCAGCAGGTAGCGGCCGTTGCCGAGCGGGTCGGTGGCGCCGCTGGGCCCACCGTTCACCTGGTCGCGGCGCACCTCGAACCAGCGACGGCCATCAGGGCTGCTGGTGAGCACGCGGGTGTCGTTGCAGCAGTGGGCGCCGCCCGTGAACGAGGAGAGCAGCACCTCCGGATAGGGGTTGGCGGGATCCATCTCCACCACCTGCAGCACCGAATCGATGCTGCCGGGGCCGATCCGCAGGGCCCCCATCAGTTGACCGACCACCTTCCCCTCCACCCGGACGGTGGCGACCGGCTGGACCTCATCCATGCCATCGGGCTTGGGCTGTCGGCGGTTCTCCAGCACGGCCACCACGGGGCCGTTGGTGATCACCGGACCGGGCGCCGGTGAGAGGGCCAGCAGCAGGGGCAGCAGCACCGGAGGGAGACCTACTGGCAGCCCTGGACCGAGATCCGGTAGCTGAAGCCCAGGGCGCCGGGGTCGCTGCTGGCCCCCACCTTGAAGTTCATCTGGCTGGCCTGCTTGCCCGGAATGGCGGGGAAGGGGCCGAACATGCGACCGGTGCCGATCGGCGGGTTCATGACTTCGTTGATCACCTGCAGGTTGCTGCCATCGCTGAACTTCATGAAACCCTCAACGGGGTACTTGGCGTTGGCGTCGGAGGAATTGGCCGTGAAGAAGAACTTGAAGCTGCTGTAGGGCTGGTTGACGATGAAATCGGTGTTCCAGTTCTCCTTGCCGATCAACTTGGCGGCCCCGACCCGCTTGGAGACGATCGGCGTGGTGCCATCGCCACCGATCGGTTGCAGGAAGGTGCAGCGCTGCTGGGCCTGGGCGGCGGAGCCGGCACCGAGGGCGAGCGAGGCGGTGAGCAGGGAAACGGCCAGGACTTTCATGGCGGCGGATCGACTGGCTTCGACCCTAGAGCGCAGTGGGGAGCTGGCCCTGCAAGGTTCGCCCGTCACGGGTCGAACGAAAAGATCCGCCTCCAGTCGTTCTTCATGCTGATCACGATCCAGCCCTGCCGGCGTGCTTCGTCGTGGAGCGCCTGGGTGAACCGGCCCACCCGGGTGTCCGGCAGCCCCAGGGCCGGACCGTAGGCGTACTCGCGGCGGGCGTCATCGTGCAGCACCAGCATCGCCAGCCGCGCCCCGTCGCCGGCTTTGGTGTACTCCAGCATCTGCCGGTCGCCTGTGGAGTTGCCGAAGGCGGCGGAGGGCCGCCGGCCGATCATCAGCTGGATGCCTTCCGGCTTGCCGGCGTCGTTGTCGTTGAGCAGAAGCCGGGGCTCCTTGGTCAGGAAGGGCCGGCCCTGGCTGTCGTAGCCGTAGCGGGTGGCGCCGGCACTGCCAATCACCTGCTCCGGCGGGATGCCGTAGACGCCCTCGGCATAGACCCGCACGAAGTCCTGGCCGCCGCCGGTGACGATGTAGGTCTTGTAGCCGTTGGCGCGCATTAAGCGGAGCAGCTCCTGCATCGGCTGGTAGGTGAGTTCGGTGTAGGGGCGCTGCCAGCGGGGATGGCGGGCCGTGGACAGCCACTGGCGCACGTCGGCCTTGAAGGTGTCGAGGGGCATGCCGCTGAGGGCGGTGGCGGCCAGCCGCTCCAGTTCCTGGCGGGTGGTCACCGCCCCGGGCACCCGCTCGAGGATGAAGCGCACCTGCGGGTAGACCGGCTGCTCCACCCAGAGCGTGCCGTCCTGGTCGAAGGTGGCGATGCGCTCGGCGGGCGGCACGAAGCGGGGGCTGGCGGGGTCCGTGGTCTGGCGAACGAAGCTGAGGATGCCGTCCCGGGCCGCGCCGGGATTCCAGGAGGGCAGCGGATCGGCCGGGCGGCCGGAGGCGCCGGCCCAGCCCGCCATGGCGGCCAGCAGGGTGGCGGCGAGCAGGCCCCCCAGCAGGAGCAGGAACCAGCGGCGGGGGCGGGACAGAGTCGCCATCGATCAGGGCGCAGGGGTCGTTTCGGTGGCGGGCTCAGAACTTGCGCAGTTCGCGGCGGATCTTGAGCGGATCGCCGGAGTGCTGCTGGTTGAAGAACAGCAGCGGCAGGCCGGCCAGCAGCAGGCCGATGGCGACCACGACCCCCAGAGAGACCGGCTGCCCGCCCTGGGGGGGGAGAGGGCCAGGCTGCCGCCGTACCCGGCGGCGGCGCGGCGGCCCGGAAAACCTTGCCATCGGTGAACGCTCCTGGCCGGGCGGTGTCTTCAGTCTGTCGGGGCGTGCCACCACCGCCTGCGGTGGCCCCCATCCGGGCCCCCGATCCGCTCCCGTGATCCCGGTCCGCTGATCCCGGGCCCACGCCCGGTGAGGGGGTGAAAGGATTTGGTCCATCGCCCCAGCCGGCCCGCCATGGACATGTCCTCCCTGCTGCTCGCGACCGGAGGCCACCAGATCGAGGCGGCCGAGACCCTGATCGAGGTGGGCCGTTTCATCGTGATCCTGTTCGCCGCCCGGGCCCTGGCGGAGCTGATGGTGCGCTTCCGCCTGCCGGCCATCCTCGGCGAGCTGGTGGCGGGGGTGCTGATCGGCGTTTCGGGGCTGCACCTGATCCTGGCCCCGGAGCTGGGCGGCCAGCTCAATGCCTTCGCCGAGCACACGATTGCGGCCCTGGCCCACGTGGGCCCCGACCAGGTGCAGGAGATCTACGACCACGGCTTCACCAACCTGCAGGCGGTGGCGAAGATCGGCCTGCTGGCCCTGCTGTTCCTCACCGGCCTGGAGAGCGAACTCGACGAGCTGATGGCGGTGGGGGGCCAGGCGATCACGGTGGCCCTCACCGGGGTGGTGCTGCCCTTTGCCCTGGGCACCTTCGGCCTGCAGTTCCTGTTCGGCGTGCCGCTGCTGCCGGCGATCTTCGCCGGTGCCGCCATGACCGCCACCAGCATCGGCATCACCGCCAGCGTCCTGGGGGAGCTGAAATTTCTGCGCACCCGGGAGGGTCAGACGGTGATCGGCGCCGCCGTGCTCGACGACATCCTCGGCATCGTGATCCTGGCCGTGGTGGTGGCCCTGGCCGGCGGCGAAGGCTTCAGCCTCGGCCCGATCCTGAAGCTGATCGCCGCGGCCGCGGTGTTCGTGGTGGTGGCCCTGTTCCTCAGCCGCACGGCCGCGCCCCCCTTCGACTGGCTGCTCGATCGCCTCAAGGCCCCGGGCGAGGTGGTGGTGGCGGCCTTCCTGGTGATGTCGCTGGCCTGCTTCGCGGCCCAGGCCTTCGGGCTGGAGGCGGCCCTGGGGGCCTTCGCCGGTGGCCTGATCCTCAGCGGCTCGCGGCACCGGCACGCGATTGAAGAGGCGGTGAAGCCCCTGGTGGCCCTGTTCGCCACGGTGTTCTTCGTGCTGATCGGCAGCGGCATGGACCTCTCGGTGCTCAACCCCTTCAACGCCGCCAACCACGAGGGTCTGGTGATGGCGGGCTTCCTGCTGGCGGCCGCCGTGGTCAGCAAGGTGGCGGCCGGCTGGAGCTACCTCAGCAGCGGGCCCACCAACCGGCTGGCGGTGGGGCTGGGGATGATGCCCCGGGGCGAGGTGGGGCTGATCTTTCTCGGCCTGGGCACCCAGACCGGGGTGCTGGGGCCGTCGCTGGAGGCGGCGATCCTGCTGATGGTGATGGGCACCACCTTCCTGGCACCGGTGCTGCTGCGGCTGGTGCTGGCCGATGCCGGAGAGGCGGCGGAGGCGGTGGGATGAGGACACCGCCGCGGCCCTGGCCGGGCCATGGGAAAGTGGCAGAAGCTTGCTCCCTGCCCGTGCCGAACGACAGCGGTTCCTCCAAGTCGGTGATTGTGGGTCTGCTGGCCGTGATCGGCTCGCTCGGCGGCTTGGCCCTGCTGGTCTGGCTCACGGTGGTGATGCTCGACCTCAAGCACCTCAACACCTCCGGTTTCACCCTGCCCTGAGGCAGACCCCTAGGGGGAGGTCTGGCGGAAGCTGGCGTGCGCGGCAACCAGGCTGGCTTTGAGGTCCTCGGCCTTGAGCGGCTTGGCGAGGAGATCGTTCATGCCCGCCTGCAGGGCCGCCTGCCGCTCCTCGGCGGAGCTGAAGGCGGTAACGGCCACGATCCATGGCCGCTCCGGCCGTCCCGTGGCGTCGCGGATGCGGCGGGTGGCCTCCAGACCATCAAGCCGCGGCATCTGCACATCCATCAGGATCAGATCCGGCTCCTGGCTGTGCTGGCGCTTCAGCGCCTCCTGGCCATCGACGGCGGACTCCGGCGCATAGCCCAGACGCCGCAGCATCAGCTCGCAGAGGCGCCGGTTCACGGCACTGTCATCCACCACCAGGATGCGCAGGGGATGGCGCAGCGCGAAGGCCGCCCCGTCGTCCTCCGCACTGGGCGGCAGGGGCGGCGCCACCGGCGTGGGGGCGGGGTCGGCGGCCACCACTTCCACCGGCAGGTGGAAACGGAACACACTGCCGCTGCCGGGGGTGCTCTCCACCTCGATCGTGCCGCCGAGGGCCGCCACGAGCTGCTGGCTGATGGCCAGCCCCAGGCCGGTGCCGGCATGGGGGGCATTGGCGGTGGTGGCGAGCTGGCGGAAGGGCTGGAACAACAGGCCGATCTGGTCGGCGGCGATGCCGACACCGGTGTCGGTGACGCAGAACGTCAGGGTGGTCGCCTCTGGCCCCAGGGCAGGGGCTGAACCGGCCGCCACCTGAACGGAGACAACGACACTGCCGGCGTCGGTGAACTTGATGGCATTGCCGATCAGGTTGAGCAGGATCTGGCGCAGGCGAATGGCATCGGTGCGGATGGCCTCGGGAAGCTCCGGGCCGATCAGCAACGACAACTGGAGCGCCTTGGCCAGGGCCAGGCTCGAGCAGGTGGCGACGGTCTCCTCCAGAAGCGGGCGCAGCTGGCACGGGGCCAGGTCGAGCTGCAGGCTGCCGGACTCGATCTTGGTGAAATCGAGAATTTCATTGAGCAGGCTGAGCAGGGCCTCCCCCGAGCTTTGGGCGATGTCGAGGCACTCCCGTTGCTGGGCCGAAAGATCCGTGGCCAGCACCAGCCCCGTCATGCCGAGGACCCCGTTCAGAGGGGTACGGATCTCATGGCTGAGGGTGGAGAGAAAGGTGCTCTTGGCCCGGTCGGCGGCGGCCATGGCCTCGAAGGCCCGGGCGCGGGCCTTGAGGGAGCGGCGGTGGAAGTTGGCCGCCAGAACCGAGAATCCGGCGCTGCCGACCAGGCCCAGCAGGTAGGTGAGCTGCAGGGGAAATTCCTTGCGTTGCAGCTGAGCCAGCGAGAAATCAATGCCAACGAAACCCGCCAGCTCCCCGTCGTTGTTGCGGATGGCGGCAAAACCACTCATGAAGGATCCGAAGTCGTCCGTGTAGGGCTTGGTGCTGACGGTGGTGAGGCCAGAGCGGGAGGCCTCAAGCGCGTCGTTCGACGGATCCACATAGAGGTCGCCAACGCTGACGGCGCTGGCGGGGGCACTCGGGTTCTGGATGTAGTAGGTGGTGTCGATCGTGTAGCGCAGCCCTTCCGGCGAAAGGATGAACACGTAGGCGTAATAGATCTCAGGCAGGAGCCGGCGCAGCTTCAGCAGGGGGGCGCTGGCCCGGCGATAGTCCGGATCACCTGTCTGCTCGGGCCGGTTGATGGCCGCAACGAGGGCTGGATCCATTTCGCTGGCGGCGATGCTCACCAGGTGGCGCAGGTTGTCCCGCACCTGATTGCGCAGCAGTCGGGTGGCGCTCCAGTAGTTGACGCTGAGCGCCACCGCCGCCACGGCGAAGATCATCGCGGCCAGCACAACGCTCTCGCTGCGAATGCGCTGGCGACTCCAGTTAGCCGTGGCGTCATCGGGGTTGCGCCGGGCCCACCAGGAAGCGCCGAACGCTCGGGACAACCAGCCAGCCAGAGGACCTCACCACGCGGCCTGTTCCCTGTCTACAGCGGCGGCCATCCGATCGCCTCGGGGCCGGGCACTAGCCGCCGGAGGGATGAGGAGATGTGAACCGCCGTACGGTCCCCCGCGGGAGCCTGCGAACGTTTGATCAGGTGATACGGCGGCTGACCATGCGCGCGAACGTGGCTCCCCGCGAAGCGGCACGCCTGGAGGCCCTGAACGATTACCGCATCCTGGATACGGACAGCGAACAGTCGTACGACGACATCACCTTTCTGGCCGCCCAGCTGTGCGAGGTGCCCATCGCCCTGATCAGCCTGGTGGATGCCGATCGGCAATGGTTCAAATCCAAGGTCGGCCTGGACGTGAGCGAAACCAGCCGCGATGTCTCCTTCTGCGCCCACGCCATCCTTGGCGATCAGACCCTCGTGGTCAACGACGCCCGTGAGGATGCACGCTTCCGCGACAACGCCCTGGTCTGCAGTGAACCCAACATCGTCTTCTACGCGGGGGTGCCGTTGTGCACCCCATCCGGCGCCCGGATCGGCTCGCTCTGCGTCATCGATCGCCGCCCCCGGGAACTCAGCGCCCTGCAGATCCGCTCCCTGGAGACGCTGGCCCACCAGGTGGTGCTGCAGCTGGAACTGAAGCGGGTCTCCGACCAGCTCGCCGGTGCCTTGCAGCGCCTCGATGTGATGGAGCGGCTGATCCCGATCTGCTCCTACTGCAAGGGCATCCGCAACGACCAGGGCTACTGGGGCACGGTGGAGGCGTTCATCAAGAGCCACGACAACGTCGAGTTCTCCCACGGCGTCTGCGACGCCTGCATGGCCAAGTACTTCCCGGAGGTGGCGGCCCTCGGCAGGGAAACGTCAGGGCAGGACGATCCGCGCTGATCGCACCGGTTAGGGGTTGGCGATCGCCGCTTCGCCACGCCGGTGGATCTCGCTGGCGTAATCGGTCCAAGTGCCCTGGCCCCAGTAGCGGAAGCAGCTGGTTTCCAGCAGCAGCAGGTGGAGCAGGGCCCGCTGATAGCGGGGGGTCCGGGTCACGGTGGGGTCCTCGGCCACCAGGGGGTCGAACAGCTGGTGGAAGCGGGCGCTGAGCTGGTTCATCGGCTCCAGCACGTTGGCGTAGCCCTCCACCCAGCTGAGGTCGTTGGTCCAGGAGGCGCCGGCCATCGAGAAGGCCGGGTCGCTGGCCTGGAGCCGGGCGATGGCCGTTGTGGTGGCCTCGGGAGTGGCCGAGGAGGTGGGTGCGCCGCCCAGCTCCTGCCAGAGCCTGTGCTGCTGCACCGCCTGAATCCTGGGGAAGTCGCCGGCGGACACACCGGCGGCCCACAGCAGCTCGAGGTATTCCGTGCCGTTGATCGCCACCGTGGCCTGATCAGCTCCCCTTGCGGCGATGGCGTGGTGGGCCTGGAGGAAGGCGGAGGGGAATTCATTCATCATCACGCCGCCGTTCTCGCCATCGGCAATCTGCGACACCAGCGAGGGAACCGTGGTGGCCCCCAGCCCCTGGCGGCCCAGGCCGAGGGCTTCGTAGCAGGGCTGCATCTGGCCCACCAGCTTGGTGTCGGAGCCCTGGGTCTTGATCAACACCGTGATCGACACCTCGGCGCCGCTGGAGTTGCGCGCCACGAGTTGATTGGGAAGGTATTTCTGCTGCTGAGACAGGCTGCTGCCATCGAGGTTTTCCACGCTGTGCTCCTGCACCAGCAGCCAGCGGTAGCCGCACTCCTGGAGGGCCTTGACGAACTCAAACAGGGTGTCGGGATGGTTGGGCAGGTGCATCTCCGGTGGCGAAAAGCCCTTCACCCGCGCCAGGGCGTCCCGGCCGAACAGGGCGGCGAACTGGTGCTGCCAGGCCAGGATCTGCAGCTTGAGATCGGGGATGGGGGTGGAGGGGGCCACGGCGTGGCTCCAGAAGGTGCCGAGCCACTCCACGTGGGGCTGGAGGGAGGGATCGCAGGCGAGCTGCTTCAGGGCATCAAGCACATCGAGCCGGCCCATCTGCTCCAGGCCCCAGAGCAGATTGCCCGAATAATCCAGCATGATCCGGGGGTTGCAGCCCTCCCCAATCAACTGGGGAAGGAGATCGACCAGGCGCCGATAGCACTGGGCAAAGGGTTCGGCGTTGTGGTTATCGCCCTCTCCCGGGTGCTCGAACATGTACTGCAGATGGGAGATCAGCTCGCCATCGGCCCCGGCCGGAATCGTGGGCTGGTGCATGTGGAGCGCGCAGGCAAACCCGGAACGGATCTCCTCCAGCTTGAGGTTGGTGCGGGGCAGAGCTACCGGCCCGGGCTGCTGCACCAGGGCAAGGATCTCTGCTTCAGAGCCGGCGATCGGCGGCAGGGCAGGGTCGGTCATGGCTGGGGTGGGGTGCCCGCGCGCTGGGCAGGTCGTGCAGGGCCAGTCTGGGGGCAGGCTGGAGTCCTGCCTGGCTGGTGGCCACGATGACGAGCGAGGAGGCCCTGGGTCTGGGCTGGCGGGGGCAGGTGATGGGCCTTTACGGGTGGATGCGGCGGCTGCTGTTTCCCGGCCAACCGGAGATCTCCGTGGCCGAATGGCTGGAGCGGACCAAAGGAAGGCCGGCGGTGCTGGTGGATGTGCGCGAGCCGCACGAACAGCGCGTCTCGATGCTGCCGGGGGCGATTTCGAAGCAGACCTTCGAGGGTGAGAGCGACCGCTACCGCTCCTGGCTGGTGGTTCCCTACTGCACGATCGGCCTGCGCAGCGGCTTCTTCACCAGGACGCTGCGGGGCCATGGTTTCGAGGTCCGCAATCTGGCGGGCGGTGCCCTGGGGTGGGCCCACGCCGGGCTTCCGTTCGAGGCCGACGGTAAGACCACCCGCCGGGTGCACGTGTATGCCGCCGGCTGGAATCTGTTGCCCCAGGGCTACGAGGCCGTCGTCTCGGATGTGCAGCAGTCGTGACGCCACCGGCGACACGCTCCTAGGGTCGGATCACCCGTAGGCGCCCCCCGTGCAGACGCTCCCCCTGGCTCTGGCCGCCGGTCTTCTGGCCCTGCCGCTGCTGAGCACTGGGCCTGCCCTGGCCCAGAAGCGGATTCCCAAACTGCCGGGCTACAACGAATGCCCGCTGGGGTATGTGAACGACCTCAAGCAGCACTGCAATTCGCCGATCTACTACGAGGTGCGGCCCACCAACGGCAAGCCCTGTCTCTCGGGATGGATGAACATCGGGGAGGGCTACTGCAAGAAGAAGACGCTGGGGATTTTCTGATTGGCAGGCTGGAGGCGGCGCCTTGGTTTGCCTCCTGCATGGCCGAAAGAGCTGACCACCCAGCCGCTCTGCCTAGGATCCCCCCTGCATCTGATCGGCACGGTCAGCCCCTGGAGGCATCGGAGCCATCCCATGCCCGAGGTTTCCATGCCAGAGGTTCCATGCCCGCAGATCCCATGACCGCACCGATCCAGGCCCTTGCTGCACCCGGTGCCAGGCAACCGCTCCAACCCTTCACCTACACCCCTGGCCCGCTCGGCAGCGAGGAGGTGGAGATCGCCGTTGAGAGCTGCGGCATCTGCCATAGCGATCTCTCCATGCTCGACAACGAATGGGGCATGACCGCCTATCCGTTTGTTCCCGGCCACGAAGTGATCGGCCGGGTGGTCGCCCTCGGAGAGCACACGAAGCGCCTGAGCATCGGCGACCGGGTTGGGCTGGGCTGGTTTTCCGGCAGTTGCGGTTCCTGCGATCAGTGCCTTTCCGGCAACCAGAACCTCTGCCTCAAAGCCGAGGCCACCATCGTCGGGCGTCACGGTGGCTTCGCCACGCGGGTGCGGGCCCAGTGGACCTGGGTGGCGCCCTTGCCGGAAGGGCTGGACACCGAGAAGGCCGGCCCCCTGCTCTGCGGAGGGATCACCGTCTTCAACCCGATCGTGGAGCTCGGCATCCAACCCACCGACAGCGTGGCAGTGATCGGGATCGGCGGGCTGGGTCACATGGCCCTGAAGTTTCTGCGGGCCTGGGGATGCGATGTCACCGCCTTCACCACCAGCGACTCGAAACGGGAGGAAGCGCTCCAGCTGGGCGCCCATCGCACCTTGAACTCCCGCAACGCCGAAGAACTGGCCCGGGCGGCGAGCAGCTTCGACTTCATCCTCAACACCACCAACGCCAACCTCGACTGGAACACTTACATCGCCGCCCTCAAACCCAAGGGCCGGCTGCACACCGTGGGGGCCGTCCCTGAACCGATCGCCCTGGCCGCTTTCCCGCTGATTCTCGGGCAGAAAAGCCTCTCCGGTTCACCCCTGGGCAGCCCATCCACCACCGACAAGATGCTGCAGTTCAGCTGTCGCCACGGCATCGCACCCACCACGGAGTTCTTTCCCCTGTCCAAGGCGAATGAAGCCCTCGATCACCTCCGCTCCGGCAACGCCCGGTTCCGCATCGTGCTGATCAACGACCTGGGGTGAGGCCCGCCTGCGGCTGCATGGTGGTGGCACCCGCCACCCAGCATCACGAGCTGGGGATGGTCAGAAGGAGTCTTCCGTCTGGCCGGCGAAGCGGCCGGCGTAGCTCTCGATGCCCTGCAGCTTCTGGAACACGAACTGGCAGATCGCCGTGCCGGGATGCACCGCCAGGGGAGCGGGGCCGAAGTTGCTCATCTCCAGCACCTGCTGGCTGTCGATCCCCGGCCCCATGAAGGGGGCGCTGATGTGCACCATCAGGCCCAGCCGCGCGAAACGGCTGCGCCCCTCCAGCCAGCCGCACAGGCCAGGTCCCAGGCGCAGCCGCTCCTGGGTGATGCCGAGCACCGTTTCGCCCGGCATGATCAGGATGTGCTGGCCCTCGGGCACTTCGATCTTCTCGGTGAGCTGGCGGTAGTCGGTGTTCTCGCTCACCTCGATCACCTCGTGCACCTTGCGGAAGACGCGAAAGGTGCGGGCCAGGGTGAGGTCGAGGGAGGCGGGGCCCAGCCGCTCGGGGGCAAAAGGCGTGACCCCGATCGTGCCCGCTTCGATCGCCTGCAGGATCGCCTCTCTGCCGAGAACGGCCATGGATGTCCCGTGGGGTGGGCAGTTGTGGATTGTCTCAGGCGGTCGGCCGGGTCCCTCGGTCCAGGTCGTCGATGGTCTGCTCCAGCAGATCGCGGCCGCTGTCGTACACGACGCGCGGCTCCGGCCGGCCGTCCTCGGTGGCGCCCAGACGGCGGGCGGCGGCCCGGCGGCGCTTGAGCTGGGGATCGGCGTTGCGGGCCGCCCGGGCCCAGGCCTGGCGGCGGCCATTGCGGGCCGCGATGGCACGGTTGCGCCAGTGCTGGAGCGGCAGGCGGGCCAGGGGCAGGAGCAGCAGCAACAGGGCGTAGCCGATGGCGAATCGGGCCAGCCAGGCCACCGGGGGCAGCCAGGCGGGGGTGATCGCCAGCAGCCACGGCGAGAGCACCAGCAGGGCCCCGACGGCGACGCCGTAGGCGACCCGTTGCCCGACGCCGGCGCGACTGAAGCGAAAGGCCCGCTCGCGCAGGGGCGGCACCGGCCCATCAACGCGGGCCGCTCTGGCGGGCAGGGAGGGGAAGCCATAGATCAGGTCGCCGTCCTCACTCACATCCGGGCGGCCATCGAAGCGCAGCAGCACTGGCAGCATGGCGGCATCGGCGAGGTCACGGCGGCGGTCGGGATCGGAGGGGCAGTCGGGCAGATCGAGCAGCGGGGCGAGGTCCTCGGCAATCACCACGCCACCGCGCTTGCGCAGGAAGGCGCCGATGCGGCGCCAGCGCAGCGGCTCAAGGCCGCGATTGGGATCGCCATCGCCGAACAGGATCGAGAACACGGCGCTGAGGAAGCCCAGGGAGGCCGGATCGGCGCCCTCGCCGGGCAGGTCCCAGAGCAGGCTCCACAGCTGCTGCGGCGAGACGGACGCGGAGCCCTCACGCGCCGGGGCCCTGATGCCGGAGGCGAGCAGATCCAGGATCGAGAGGGGCACCTGGGCCAGCCCCTGCAGCAACGCCAGGCCGGCATCGTCGCCGTCGTCGCTGGTGAACAGCCGCACGATCAACAGCACCGACAGGATCAGCACCACCAGGGTGGTGACCAGCAGCAGCACCAGGCCGAAGCTGAGCCGGATCAGCCGGGCGGCCAGGCGCAGGGCCGCCTGCAACCGGGCCTGCAGGCGCCTGCGGCCGCTGCGGGCCAGCAGCCGCATCCGCAGCGCAGGCGGGAAGACGAACAGCAGCGTGCCATCCTCGGCCACCTGCAGACGACCGGACACTTCGACCACCAGGGCCAGCAGCCCCGGCTCCACCTCCTGAAGAGAAAGGCCGGTGCCTGCGGCCACCTCGCCGACGCTGCAGCGGCGCCCGCGGTTGCCGATCCAGTCGAGCAGGGCGGCCTCAACCGTCATGCAGCCCATCCGTCGCCAGCCGCCGCAGGGCCAGCCGGTCGGTCTTGCCCACGGGGGTGAGGGGCAGCTGCTCCAGCACGCGGATCTCCTCCGGCGCCTTGTAGCCGACGCGGGCACGGGCGAAGGCGATCAGTTCGGCTTCGCTGGGGGCGGGCTGATCGGGGCGGAGGGTGACGTAGGCCCGCACGTTCTCGCCATGGACCGGGTCCTGGATGCCGATCACCCCCACCAGATCCACGGCCGGATGCTCCGAGAGCGCCTCCTCCACTTCCTGGGGGCAGATGTTGGAGCTGTCGTGGACGATGATCTGCTTGCGGCGGCCGCAGAACCAGAAGTAGCCGTCGGCGTCGACCCGCATCTCATCGCCGCTGTCCAGCCAGCCCTGCCGGATGGTGTCGGCGGTGGCCTCGGGGTTGTCCCAGTAGCCCAGCATCCGGGAGGGCGCCTGGATCCAGAGGCGTCCCTGCTCACCCGGGGCCACCTCGGTGCCGTCCTCGTGGCGCAGGCTGGCGCTGAACCCCGGGCAGAGCCGGCCGACGGAGCCGATCCGGTTCAGGCCCGACGGGGGCGCCAGGGTGGTGTAGCCGATCTCGCTCATGCCGAAGCATTCGTCGATGCCGAAGCCGGCGGCCCGGCGGAACTCCTCCTGCAGCTGATGGGGCACCTTGTCGCCGCCGCTGATGCAGAGGCGCACCGAGCCCAGATCCGTCGGCTGGAGCTGGTCATCGCGCAGCAGCTCGAACAGGGCGGCGGGCAGCATCAGCAGCACCGAGGGCCGGTGGCGCCGCAGCAGGGTTTCCACGGTGGCCGCATCGATACGGCTGGCGATCGCGGCGGAGGCACCGGCGGCCAGGGCCGCCAACACGAGGGCCGAAGAGGCGATGTGGGCCAGGGAGCTGCCGGCCAGCACCTCCTCGCCAGCCCGCAGTTCGCTGGCCTGGATGAAGGAGGTGAGCACCGCGGCGAAGCTGGCCCGGCTGTGGGTCACACCCTTCGGCCGGCCGGTGCTGCCAGAAGTGAAGTAGATGAAGCTGGGGTCCTCGGCGGCCAGCTCGGGCCAGGGCGGGTCATCGTCACCGGCAGGAGCGGCGGCGAGCAGGGAATCGAACCCGGTGGGATCGTCGATGCGGTGGCAGCCCAGGGGCAGCCGTCCCGCCACGGCGCTGGCCTGCACATCGGCCAGCCGTTCACCGTGGAACACCAGGGCCGCGGCGCCGCTCACCGTCAGCGCATGGTCGATCTCCGGGGACACATAGCGGTAGTTGAGCGGGGTGAGCACCAGGCCGCTGCGCAGGCCGGCCAGGTAATGGACGACCAGCCCCACCCGGTTGGGGATCAGGGAGGCGAGCCGATCACCCCGCCGCAGGCCCAGCTGCCGGTAGGCCCGGGCCAGCCGCTCCACCTGGCGATCCAGCTCGGCCCAGCTGAGGCTGTGGACCAGATCCTGCAGCGCCGGTGCCGCCGGATCTCCCCCCAGGCCGGCCTCCAGGAGGCGGGTCAGGTCGACCAGTGGGGCCAGGGGCGGACCGTGGTGGGGCATGGAATGCCGTAAGCCCGTCCACTCTGGCAGCGGTTTGGTGTCCGGTCGCCGCCATTGCGGCAGCGCGTCCTGATCGGAGGGGGCTGCCTGGGGGCAGACCATCGCCGAAGGAAGGCGCGTGAGGTTCGTGATTCAGCGGTGGCTGAGGAATCCGTCCAGGGTCATGCCGATGTCCTTGGCGATCCGACAGAGCAGCGGAGGAGAGATATCACGTCCCTTGTGGACTGGACCTGTGGTGCAGCGTCCGCGAGGGTCACGAAACTGCAGATGGGAGCCACGTTGACGAACCCCATCGAAGCCCAGTTTCCGAAGGATGTCCGCCACCTCAGAAGACTTGAGGACGGGGGGTTGAGCCCACGTTCAGGCCGGCACCACGATCTGCTGCAGGCCCACGAAGTCGCTCTCGAGGGCCGGGTCGCCGTCCTCCAGGAGCATGGCGATCACCTCCTGGAGGTTGGCTTGCAGTTCATCGAGGGTCTCCCCCTGGCTGTGGGCGCCGGGGAAGCCGGGGACGTAGCCAACAAGCAGGCCGGTGTCCGCGCAACGCTCGATGACGGCGGAGAACGTGCGCACAGCCTCTGCTTCTTTCGATGGATTCATCGTAGGCAAACCGGCAGGATTCCCCCATGCCCCCGCACCCCTCCCCCACCTACCAGCGCCTGCAAGCGTTCATCACCACGCAGATGCGCATGAGCCCTTTCGACCAACCGCTGATGCTCGTGGAGTCGCTGGGCCGGCGCAGCCACGCCCTCAAAAATCAAAGCTGCCGGCCAGGTCTTCGATCGAGCGTCAACTGGCGTCCTATGGCTCAGACGACAAACCCAAGGATCTGCCCCACAATCGCCAACACCTCCTCCAGGTGGGAGTCGTTCAGTCGCCCGATCGGATGGGGGCGAGCGCCCCTGGCGCGCCAGTCGAAGGATTTGAGCTGCTGGCAGAGCACATAACTGTGGGAACCCGGCCGATCGGGGATGGGGCCCAGGTCCACAGCAAGGGTGGATCCTCGGTTGTAGGGAGCTGAGGTCATGGCGCAGGACATCGCCCGCCGGATCCTGGGAAGCGCATGGTGGGCCGGGTTCACCTTCAACGGCATCACCGCCTATGGCGATGGCCAGGACAGCCGGATCGGCGGCGACGAGCTGAGCGACAGGGAGAACGTGAGCGGCCGAGAGTGGGGCTCAGGGGTGATCGAGAGGAAGTAGCGCTACTGAGGTTGATCGAGCTTGCGCGGCCCCTTGATCACAGCACGTGCCAGATCGTCATCCGTGATCTCCGGAATCTCGGCATACTCTTCAGGCTGGATCACATGCACATCCACACGCTGTAGATCCGAGCGAATCGGGTCATCAGGAGAAGTGGTGGCGAAAACGAAGTTGCTCTCTTGCATTGGCCTTACGCATCGAAATGATCTGACGGGAAAAGGAACGCTGGGTGTAGATGATCACGACCATGCGACCCTCAAGCAGAAGCCCTGCCGCCCCGCGGATCACGGAGCCGAAGACGCGAAGATCCCGGCCACCGTGGGCGGCGGTGAGCGCGAGCAGCTCGGGGGCCATCTGCCTGAGCCTTTGAAGCGTGGGTGGCTCTCTCGGATCCATGGCTCCCATTCTGCTGCCAATGCCAGCTCAAGCCTTTCTTACCAGCGCTGGGTTTCGAGCAGATCCTCCATCGCCTCCGGCAGGAAGCGAACCGCTGGCCTGGTCATCCGATGCCGAGCTGGCTCCGCACTTCATCCCAGCGCACAGCCGCTTCGGGGTTGTCGCGATGGGTCGCCCAGCGCCGGTCGAGCTCGGCGCAGAGGGCGGGGTCCACCGGCAGCGCCCCATCCCGGGACTGGTCATCGAGGCTGTCCCACAGGGCGATCGCCAAGGCCAACCGCTCGCTCGGCGGTAGTAGCAGCAGGTCAGACATGGGCGCCATCGCCACCACACCCAGCGAAGGACTCACTGTAGGCACGGGCTGCGTGGTGCCGATTCATCCGTTCTCCAACAGGTCTTGAACCGCAAGGATCAGGCCGGGCAGCGACTGGTCACAGATGACAAGCACTTGTTCAACATCAAGATCAAAATACTGGTGAGCGATGACATCGCGGAACCCCATGGCCCCTTTCCAGTCGATATGGGGATAACGATTCTGTAGGAGGCCAGGATAGAGGCGCTCCAAACGCTTCAGAGATTCACCGGCTGCCAGGAACTGCATGCAGATCACATCCAGAGCATCTTCTCCTTCTTCCTGATCCAATAACTCAGGATTGACAATCAGAGACTGGGATTTTCGCTGGGCACGCTTGAGCGCGCTCAGGAGGCTCAGGAGGACATCCTTCTGGTCCTCCGTCACGCCGTGATGCCCTCCTGCTCAATCCTCTTTCGGAGGGTTGGGGCCATGCGATCCCGCAGGCGCACCAGGTCGACGGGACACTGCATCAGCTCTTCCAGCTCCTGCTTCAAGTGCACCAGGGCGTAGGGCGTGAGCGGGTCGAGCTGGACCCAGACATCAAGATCGCTGTCTGGGCGGGCATCGCCGCGGGCAACGGAGCCGAACAGGCCAAGCTCCACCACATGAAAACGACGGTGCCAGTCCAGCTGGCGCTGACGGAGGCGGTCGAGCACCTCTTCGGCCGTGAGAGGGGTTGGCGGTGTTGTCCGGGTCATGGGTCCATTCTGCTGGCCCTCTGGGCAACGGTCCAATGCCACCCCAGCCAGGAAGCCCCCATTCCCCCGCCCCCCTCCGCCACCTAAGAGCGCCCGCGGCACTACATCGCCAAGCGGATGCGCATGAGCCCCATCGACACCAACATGCACGGCCGCCTCTGCTGGAATTCCCATGTCACAGGCCCAACGGGCGAGACGAGAGCTGAGGTTTTCGTCGATCAACAGCCTCAAGGGATGGGCCTTCAGCCGCGCTGCAAGGTGAGAGGTTGGCGGGGACGGCCTGGAGGCTTCGGCAGGCGGGCCTGGATCTGGGCGTAGTCGAGGGCCTGCCTGCTGAGCTGGGGAAAGTCGGCCTCCAGGTCGGTGCGGCTGACGCCGGAGCGCAGCTGCTCCACAACCACGGCGACTGGAATTCGGGTGCCCCGAAACACAGGTTGCCCCGAGCAGATGGCTGGATTGCTCTCCACCAAGGCATGGGGCCGCCTGAGGAGCCGATAGCGATACCGGAGCTCCCGGCTCACGCTGCTGAGATCGAAGCGGAAGGACACCGCACCGGTTTTGCGCAGTTCACCGTGGCCACGGGACCATCCACCCAGAGCGACCTGACTCGGGGGTGGGTCCCCAGGCAACCGCTGAGTCTTCTCGGTGAGGACACGGAACACCTGACGCTTCTGAACAGGCGAAAGCTGCAGGCCCTCGGCACTCAATGCGCTGACCACCTGGAAGTAGAGCAGCTCACGAAAGCCCAGGCGCAGCGGTGCTGCGGAGGAATGGGATTCGGGCGGGGCCAGCACACGGCGGTATTCCTGACTCAGCAGACGGGCATCGGCTCCGAGCAGGGCGGCCCCTGTGGCGGCGGTGAGGACTGGGGGCATCGCAGAAACCATGTTTCAGGCTGAACCATAGTAAGGGAGCTGAGGTTGGTGTCCTGGTGGACGGGGTGGGAGGCCACTGCCAAAAGGAGATGGTTCCTCAATGGGCAAGTGCCACCCCTGTCACCCCCCAGTCCCCACCTGTCCCCCAGCGCCCGCGCAGGACATGGCCTGGCGGATCCTGGAAGCGCAAGGTGGGTGGCGAGGAGGTGCCTGAAACCCCCGCTACCCTGAAATCATCTGGCTACCGGCCCTGCCGGCACGGCGCGTGGTGAATGACCTGCTGACGCTGCCCTTGGCACAACGGCTGGAGTTGGTCCAGACCCTATGGGATTCCATTGCTGCAGAGCAGATCGGACCGGAACTCTCGGAAGCCGACCGCCAAGTGATCGATCAGCGGTTGGAGCAGTTCCTGGCAAGCGGGGATCCCGGCCTGGATGCCGACGCCGTGCTGGACGCTCTGGAGCAGTCCCTCTGATCATGGTGCTGAGGCTCCGTCCCGAAGCCCGGCTCGATCTCGAAGCTGCAGCCCGTTGGTACGAAGCCCAGGAGCCGGGCCTGGGGCGGAGGTTTTTGCAAGAGGTGCGTCAGGCCTTCCACCGCATCCGAAGCAACCCAGAGGCCTATGCCGAGGGCTATCGAAACACCCGCCGTGCACTGATCCGGCGCTTCCCTTACGGCGTCATCTATCTTCCCGTTCCCAAGCAGGGCAGCATTGTTGTGCTGGCGGTTCTGCATTGCGGCCGCGACCCAAAACTCTGGCGGCAGCGCTCCAGCAGGTGAGCCCGCATGCCTCCGCCCCCCTCCGCCACCTACCAGCGCCTGCGCGAGTACATCGCCAAGCGCATGCGCATGAGCCACATCTACCAACCGCTGATGCTGATGGAGCTGCTCGGCCGCCACAGCCCGGCCCCAGCGCAGGACGTGGCCCGGCGGATCCTGGGCGAAGACGTGACCCAGATCGAGTACTACACCGAGCGGGTGAAGCGCATGGTGGGCAAGGTGCACACCCGCAACGACATCACCGCCTACGGCAACGGCGCCTTCAGCCTGATCGGCGACGACCTGAGCGACACCGAGCGCGACGCGCAGCAGCTGTGCCGCCAGCGCCTCGATGCCATCCACCGCCTCTCACCAAGGCGGTGAAGCGTCATCAGAGGTTCGAGGCACCAACTGGATCTCCACATCGCAGCCGAGCACATCGGCGTAGCGGCGGAGAGTGGACAGTGCGGGCAGGTGCTTGCGGGATCCCTCGAGCCGACTGATGGCGCTGCGCGTGGTGCCCATCCGCACGGCGACCTCCTCCTGGGTGAGACCGGCCCGCTGGCGTGCCTCGAGGAGCTGCCGGAGCAGACGGAATTCCACGGCAGCCTCCTGCCGCGCTTCGCTGTAGCCCGGCACTTGATCGAGCCGGGCGCGTTCGGCGCCGCGATTGCGGTTGACCGGTTGATAGGGGATGTCAGCCATGGCGCTTGAGGTTCCTGAGGCGTTCGCGAGCGATGAGGAACTCACGCCTGGGTGTTTTCTGGGTCTTTTTCACGAAGGCATGGAGCACGGTGATCACCCGCCCACTGCAGAAGCAATAGAAAGCCCGCCCGGTACCGGAGCGGCTCATCGGCCTGAGTTCGAACAGGCCTCCGCCCATGGCCTTGGAGTGAGGAGGCCCGAGCTGGGGACCGTGATCTTCGAGGAGGTCGAGCAGCTCGTCGCATCGCGCCAGCAGATCCACGGGCCAGTCCTCGATGTCCTCGCGAACACGCGGGTTGTAGTACTCAACCCGAAACGACCCTTCCATGTTAGCGCGCGTGCTACGTGCCTACGGGGCGGTCCCGCTGATGGGCCCTGGGCGCCAGGTCGTTGTGGGGTGAAGGAGAGCGCGTGAGCGCCACGGCAGCAAGGCTTCTCCTTAGTCAGTGCCACCGCCCGTCTCACCCCCGCCAGGATGCCCTAATGCCCCTGCCCCCCTCCGCCACCTACGAACGCCTGCGCGCGTTCATCGCCGAGCGGATGCGCATGAGCCACATCTATCAGCCCCTCATGCTCCTGGAGCTGCTAGGCCGCCGCAGCCCCGCCCCGACACAGGACGTCGCCAGCTGAATCCTGGGAAGCGCATGGTGGGCCGGGTTCACCTTCAACGGCATCACCGCCTATGGCGATGGCCACGACAGCCTGATCGGCGGCGACGAGCTGAGCGATGGCGAGCGCAACGCGCTGCTGGAGCTCTGCCGCCAGCGCCTCGATGCCTTCCGCGAGCAGCCCGATCAGTGGCTTAGTGAAATACCCCGTTCCCCGCTGCGCCTTGCGCCGCACAAATCAGAACGGCAAGGTGGCAGCCACATCGGAGAGACGAATCAGCAGGGTGTCGGGGTCGATGGGTGAGGGATCAAAGCCCATGTGGAGATAGAAGCTGCGGGCTTCCGCGGAGGCGGCATGAACCACGATGCCTCGCACGCCGATCTGTGTGCTGGCCTGCAGCATCCGTTCGAACGCATCGGCGAGCAGGGCGCGAGCGATGCCGCGTCCCTGGGCACTGCGACAGACCGCCAACCGCGCCAACACCACCACTGGAATGGGATCGGGCCTATTGCGCCTGAAACGCCCAGGGGCTGAGGCCACGGCCACCGCGCCGGAGGCCAGAGCCACATAGGCCATGACGACATCGTCACCATGGCAGACCACGAAGGTGCGCGTCGCACCGCTCTGCTGGTTGGTCAGGGCACGCTGCTGGAGCCAGTGGTCGAGGCTGGAGTCGCCGCAGTCAAAGCTGACGGTGCTGTGGTGCTGCGCCAGCGGCTGGGGCGCCAGCAGATCCATCAGCGTTGCCAGGGCCGCGGTGCCGTCATGGTGCGCTGCAGGCGATCCGTGGGGCTGGGCGGAGCATCGAGCTGGCGGAGAAACTGGTCAAAGTGCTCGGGCGAAACGGCCTGCCAGGCCTGCTGCACCAGCAGTTCACGGGCGGCATTGCGGGCCGCCTGCAGAACGAAGTCGGTTCGGGTGAGGCCGGAGGTACGGACCGCGCGATCAATCAGCGCCTGATCGTCGGGCGTGACCCGCAGATTCCAGCTGAGGCGAGGGGTGGCAGCCACGGATGAACAGCAGGCCTCAAGCCACCCTAGCCCCTCTGGGTAGACGGCGTCTATCCGCATGATCATGGTGCATGGCGACAGGGGCATCACGTTGGGGCACATCTGACCGGCGCAAACCATGGCCTGGAGCGCGTAAAGCGCTGCGGCTGCTGGATCCCATTTGGGTGCGGCCTCATCCTTCTGGATAGAAGTCACAGCTCGGGGTTCAAGTAGACGTCCGCTGCTCCAGCCGCTCCGCCAGCCACACCTTGATGATCGACTGACGGGTGACACCGAGCCGGCTGGCCTCACGATCGAGCTGGTCGATCATCCACACGGGGATGTCGACATTGACGCGTTTCTGCTCCAGTCGACGGCGACGGGCACCGCCGAGGTCGAGGGCCTCGAGCACGGACTCGCCAGCATCAAAACGTTGATCGAAATCAGAACTGTTCATAGAGCTCCACCTCTTCGGGTCTGGACCGCCGAACGGAAATCAATCGGATGCACCGGTCGCGATAGGTGATCACGGCCGACCAGTGCTTGAGGCCGATCCTGCCGATCACTAGAAATCTTGGCTCTCCGGTGGTGCGGGCCGGAACCTCCAGGAGCTCCGAATCGTTCCAGAGCTGCTGGGCAGCAAGGAAGTCAATGCCGTGCTTGGCAAGGTTGGAATCACTCTTGACCGGATCGAACGCGAACTCCATAGGGCGCTTATTCTATACCTTTTCGGCTCTCTGGGGCATCTCCGAATCAGAAAGCCCCCGTCCTCGGGACAGGTTGTTGGATCCCGGTTCTCTCCCGTCTGCCTGCCGTCCACCCTCACAACGACGGGCCCTTTTCCACGCCACGGACGAGAGCACGGGTCGGAGACTGGGGCGGCACAGCCACGCCAGAGGGGATCCCAGCAGGGGCGATCGCCTGCCGGGCCGCCCAAAACCAAACCTGGCCCGGTCGCCCCGCAGCCGCCTGCATCGCTCCATGGCCTCCAGCCCCTCCGCTGCCTTCCTTCGCCTACGCGCGTTCTTCGCCGAACGCATGCGCATGAGCCCCATCGACCAACCCCTGATGCTCATGGAACTCCTGGGCCGCCGCAGCCCCGCCCCAGCGCAGGACGTGGCCCGGCGGATCCTGGGAAGCGCATGGTGGGCCGGGTTCACCTTCAACGCCATCACCGCCTATGGCGACAGCGCATACGCCCTGATCGGCGGCGACGAGTTGAGCGATGCCGAGCGCGACGCGCTGCTGCAGCTGTGCCGCCAGTGCCTCGATGCCTACCGAATGCAGCGCGGCGAGGGGGTGTTTGCCCACCGCAGCCGCCACCGCAGCCCGATCAGCGGCTCGGTGAAACACAGGGTTCACCGATGCGCCCGGGGCCGCTGCGAGTGCTGCGGCGAGCACGAGCACCGGCGCGCCCTTGAGGTGGACCACATCATCCCCAAGAACCAGGGCGGCTCCGACACCATCACCAACCTGCAGGCCCTCTGCTTCCGCTGCAACGGCGGCAAGCGCGACGGCTGTTTGCCTACGCAAGAGGGCGCACCGACTTCAGCGGTGTGCAGGCCAGCTACGGCCACCGCGAAGCGGGCTGTGTGTTCTGCGCGCTGGAGGGCAGCGGCCGGGTGCTGCTGGAGAACGAGGGGCACAGCCTGGCGATCCCGCGTCGTCATGGGGCCGACGGGCTGGAGCTGCACCAGCCGGAGTGGAACGCCGTGGTGGAGCTGCTGAAGCTGCGGAGGGAGTAGCTCAGTCCTGTTGACTCCTCGATCAGTGGCTGGAATGTGGGGGTGAACTCAGACGAGGCTGCTGGGCAGACGGTGTTTCATGCGCACTGGCATCTGATTCCAAGGCGGGAGGGGGATTGTGAGAAACCTCGGGTTGGGGTGCGGGGCGTGATTGCGGGGAGAGAGGAATATGCAACCTAAGTCATCAAGGTTCTCATCGGCCAAGTGAGCAAACTGGAGTCAACCAAAAGGTCTTTATGGGTACCGTATATTATGGCACCAAGTGCAAAGCTTACGCAGATCAGCCATGCTCAATCCTTCGATAACCTCCCCGAATAAACCAATCAGTTGATTTGAGCGCTGAATATAGAGCTGTCGCCCACGAATTAAGGAAGCTCTGGGCAACAAGCCCGCAAGCCAAGGTTCGGGCTTTCAAATGCTTGGGATGGACCACCGCAGTACAGATCAGGCTTGAATGGGCCTGATTTCACCTCTTTTGGGTGAATTTACCGTCTATGAAGGACGACCTTGACCCCA
>CALSBA010000015.1:0-95617 GCA_943373065.1 Synechococcus sp. UW140
GAGCTGCTGGATCTGCTGGCCGGTGACGACCTGCTGCCGTCCGAGCTGGTGGACGGCGAGTGCCTCAAGGGCGACCTGCGGGCCCTGCTCGACCAACTGCCCGACCTGCAGGGCCGCGTGCTGAAGATGCGCTACGGCATCGACGGCGAGGAGCCGATGAGCCTCACCGGCATCGCCCGAACCCTGGGGATGAGCCGGGACAAGACCCGCAACCTGGAGCGGCGGGCTCTCGAAGGTATCCGCCACCACTCCCGCTCCCTCGAGGCCTACCTGGTGGCCTGAGCCCCAGGGGGGCAAGGCCGGAGGCAAAGCCAAAGGCACGGCCATGAAAAAGCCCCCGTTTCCGGGGGCTGCCGACCGTTTCGGCGAAACTCAGTAACGGGGACGGCCGCCGCCGGCGCCACCGCCGCCACCACCACCGGTGCGGGGCTGGGCCTTGTTGACCCGGATCATCCGCCCCATCCACTCGACGTCCTGAAGGTCATCGATGGCCTTGGTTTCGTCGGCCTCATTGGCCATTTCAACGAAGGCAAAGCCGCGCTTGCGACCGGTTTCCCGGTCGAGGGGCAGGCTGCAGTTACGCAGCGCTCCATACTGCGCAAACAGATGGTTGAGATCCTCCACCTCCGCATCGAAGGAGAGATTTCCAACGTAAATCGTCATGAACAGAGAAACAATTATGAACCGATTCGTCGAAAGCCCTTGCAGGACGTTGTCACTCGCCGAAGAGAAATCTTTGAATCAGTAGAAGCGTACAGCCTGGTTGGGCTGGCAGGCTGGGGCCCTTGGGCAGGGTGAACCATGAAGGAGCAGGGAACGGCCATCGCCCTGGTGGCGCTCTGGGTCCTCGGCTGGGGCGTGGGCGGGTCGCTCATCGATGCCGGCCTCATCGGCGCCAGGGTGTACGACCTGGATGGCAGCCAGGTGGGCACCTTGATCACCTTCGTGCTCTGGAGCCTGCTCTGGGGCCGAGCGGGCCTGTCGCTCTGGCGGAGGAGGAGCTCAGGCCGCCTGAACGGCGAGGGCGGCGGGAAGGAAACGCCCTGACGGCCCAAGGCCGAGAGCTGCTACTTGCGGATGCCGAGGAGCTGGGCGCCGTAATGCTCACTGAATTCAGCCTGGTGCTGCCAGGCGGAGAGGAGGGTCTTGGCGACCGTGCGCAGTTCCTCGATGTCATTGCAGCTGTCGATGGCGCGGGAGTGAACGGCGATCGAGAACTGACGGTTGATCGAAAGGGAAGCTTCCATGACCGAGTGGCGATATTTCATTACGTTACAAGGCCTTGCCGGTGGGCGGGTGACGGCAACCCGCACTGGGGATTCAGAAGAACTGGTCGAAGTTATCGAAGTCGACCGCCCGGAAGGTGCCGTCCTGCACCTGGGCCATCAGCCGCTCCAGCTGCACCCACAGCGCACCACCGGTGAGCAGCGACAGCACAAAGGCCACCAGCAGGGCCGCGCCGGCGGCGAAGCCGAACACCTGCAGGCTGGCGCCGATGAACAGGGTCACACCGATCACGAGCCCCGCGTAGGGCATGGTTGTCTCCAGGTTGGCGATCGGCAGCAGGGCCAGCCGGTCCTGCTTCCAGCCCTCCAGCCGGTTCTGGATCATCTTGGCGAAGGTGAGCCCGCAGAGCACGGCCATGGCCAGACCGATCCCGGCCAGCATGTAGGGCGGGTAGGTGAGCGGGGCGTACTCCAGCAGGATCTCCAGGGCATCCAGATCGCCGAAATCACCGCTGGCCTGGTCCAGCCCAGCCTGCTGCAGGGTCACCGGAGCAGTGGAGAGGGCGGCCAGCAGCTGGGTCACGATGGGGAATCAGGAGGCGATCGCGCCCGACCCTAGGCGCCGGTGCCGCCCCGTCAGCTGAATCGGCTCCGCAGGCGATGGACGATGGCGTTCAGGGCCAGCAGCAGCAGGCCCACGCCGATGAACACCAGACCCCGCAGACCGAGATCCGCCTGGGCCATGTCGATGGCCAGCAATCGCAGCAGGCAGGCCCCGAGGCCCACCAGGGCCACCAGCCTGAACTGGGGCTCCCGCAGCACCACACCGAGCACGTAGATGGCAAAGGCTTCCCCCGTCCACAGGAGCGTCAGCAGGGCGCGGTCATAGCCGCTGGCCAGCACGAGGGCCACGGCGACGAACAGGGGGTAGTACAGCCAGAGATTGCGGCGTTGCGCCACCCGCGCTCCGATCCAGACCAGCGGCGGCCATCCACCCGGCTGGGCCAGCCGTTCGAGGTCGAGCCAGCGGTGGGAGGCCACGACAAAGGCCGTCTGCAGCGCGATCGCCACCACCCCGGCGGCCTGGGCGGCGCCGCTGACCGGGGGGAAGGGGGACAGGCCGCCCCCGAGGGTGTGCACCAGCGCCAGCACCGACAGCCAGTAGGCCACCACGCCGTAGACCTGCAGGCGGTTGGCGAACAGCCGCACCAGGGCCGGGCAGACCAGCACCAGGCCCAGCAGCGACCAGGCGACGGGTCGCCAGGGGGCACTGATCTCCCCCTGCAGCGTCAGCCCCACGCCCAGCAGCGCACCCTCGAGGAAGCAGGGCTGCACCAGCTGCCAGGTCCGCAGCCGCGCCAGGTCGGCTCCCGCGCGGAAGAACCAGCCGTGCAGACACACGGCGATCGCCAGCAGCTCGACCAGCCAGCGGCCCCGCAGTTGCAGGGCCCCGAGCGTGACCAGCTCCTGGCTGGGTCCGATCACCAGCAGATAGGCGACGCCGAAACCGGCCAGGTAGACCAGGCACAGCACCAGGCCGACCCGCACGGCCGCCCCCCGCAGCCGGTGGGTGGCCACCAGGGTCCCGGCGGCCAGTAGCAGCCAGGCCACCCCCGGCAACAGGGGCGAGATCGGCTCCAGCCACCACAGGGCCCCCAGCCCCGCATCGATGCCCAGCAGACCGAGGCCGAGGCACTGCTGGCGGCTGCCGCCGCCCGAGCGCATCAACAGCACGGCCAGCAGCGCCAGGGGCAGCAGGCGAGCGAGCAGGGCCATGGCCGGCCAGGGGCCCTGGGCCAGCAGCGCCAGCCAGCCGAAGCCATGGGCCGCCCCGATGGCCACGCTGACCCCCAGCAGCAGGCCCGGGGGGCGCCAGCGCCTGGCCGCCACCAGGAACGCCCCCATCACCACCAGGCTCATGGGGGAGCGCCAGTGTTCCGGCACCACCAGCCCCGTCCCCACGGCAATCAGGCCGCCGGCCAGCCAGCCCAGCAGGGGCGGCAGGGGCAGCGGCACGCCACGGCGCTGCAGCAGTACCTGCATCCCGGCCAACAGGGCGGCCCCGCCGCTGAGCACGGCGCCGGCCTGGAGCTGGGCCACCGGATCGCGGCTCAGCAGCGCCGCCACCAGGCCCGTGATCGCCAGGAGCAGGCTCGCCGCCACGCTCAGCCACCAGCCGATACGGCGCAAGGGCTCGGCGTCCTCCCGCACCGCCAGGCCCAGGAACAGCAGGCATTCGAGCAACACCACACCGGCCAGCAACGGCCCATCCGCGATCAGGGGCGCCAGGCTCAGCAGGGCGGCCAGCACCAGGGTCTGCCCCACCAGCACATCGCCCAGGGCCAGCCAGCGCGGGCCGCGCCGCCGGGCGTTCCGCCCCAGCCACAGGGCCACGGCGGCACTGAGCGCCAGGGCCGTGGCCCTGGCGGCCGCCTCACGGGGATAGAGCAGCAGGGCGAGGCCGAGGCCGCCCCAGAGGCTCAGCAGCAGGGCCACGGGCAGGGCCTGCAACCGCGGTGGCGCGGCCCCCGGCCGGTGCAGCCGCAGCAATCCCAGGCCGAACACCAGCACCGCCGCCAGGGCGGCGCCGGTTGTCAGGGCGCTGGAGACGGCCATCGCCGGGCCATTGGCCAGAAACCATCCGACCTGAAACAGGCCATAGACCCAGCTCACCACCAACCGGTGCCGCTGCCAGCGATGCCGCAGGGGCAGCTCGGAGCCCACCAGGGCGATGGCGGTGGCGATCGCCAGGGCCGGGCCTCCCTGGGGAGCGATCGCCAGGGGCACCAGGCTCACGGCCACGTGCAGGGAGGCGATCGTCGCGGTGCGGGCGATGGCGGCCAGGCCGAGGTTGACGGCAACACCCCCGACCAGCAGGGCCAGGGCCTGGGCTGGAACCTCCACCCACTGCAGACCGAGCTGGGGCAACCCACCGGCGGCGGCGCAGGCGAAAAGGACCAGGGCGCCGCCACCGCTGCGCAGGCCATCGGTGAGATCGCGCCAGCGCTCCCGCCGGCCCCACAGCAGCGACGGCAGTACCAGGAGCCCACCCACCAGCAGGGTGACCAGGAACCGTTCCCTGGCCTCCAGCCGCAACCCCGCATTGATCGTGAGGAAGGTGACTCCGGCCACCACCACGAGCACGCCGAGCAGGCCGCTCCAGTTCTCCACCAGCAGGCGCTCGATCCGCTTCCAGGGTCGGGTGGCGCCCCTGGAGGGGCGCAGCGGTGCCACAGGCACGGGCACGGGCTCCACGGCGGCGTCCAAGGCCCGGGTTGTCACCGGGGCTGGGGCCGGCGCCAATGCCGCTGGCTCCTGCGCCGGGGCGATTCCCGACTGGCCGGGCCAGGGTTCACCCGCCAGGCGCTTCTCCAGGGCCTCGCTCCAGAGCGAGAGGGCGAAGAAGCGTTGGCTGAGGGAGGCCGTGTGGCGTTCGAGGCGCCTGAGGCGCCGCTCCATCGACAGGGTCTGCAGGATCCACCCGGCCACCAGCAGCAGCAGGGCGAACAGCAGCAGTGCCTCGGTCAAGAGCCGCAGCAGGCGGAGTCACGACCCAGCTTCGCCTGACCCGGCGCTCAGCGCAGCCGTGGGGCCTCAGGCGGCGAGCGGATTCAGGCGGGCCAGCAGGCCAGAGGCCAGCTTTCGAGCCGAGAAGGTGCGGCCCATGAGGCCCAGCAACGCCTGGAGATCGTCAATGTGCAGCCGGTCGTGGCTCACCAGGCTCAGCAGCAGCCGCTGGCGCAGGCTGGTGCCCTCCTTGCCCAGCAGCAGCCGCAGGCCGTCGCGGGCCACGGGCAGGAGGTCGGTGGAGGTGGTGCCGTTCTCCACCACCGCCAGCAGGTTTTCCAGTCGCTCGACCCGCAGGCGGCCGTCTTTGTCGAAAATCACCTCCAGCAGCTTCTCGCGCATCTCGGCGGTGTCGCCGGCCAGCAGGCGCCGGGCCACGTAGGGATAGGCCACCCGGATGATGCGGAAGTCCGGGTCGAGCCGCATCGCCAGCCCCTCCTGGCTCACCACCGCCCGGATGATCAGGGCGAAGCGGGCCGGCACCCGGAACGGGTAGTCGTACATCAGCTCAGAGAAGCGATCGGTGATCGCCTTGAAGTTGAAGCTGCCCACGTTCTCCCCCAGGGCACCACCGAGCACTTCCTCGAGCGCCGGCACGATCGGCCCCAGGGGGGTGCTGGGGTTGAGGAAGCCGAGCACGACGAAATCCCTGGCCAGGGCATCGAAATCCCTATTGATCAGATGCACCACAGCGCCCGTGAGCGTGAGGCGGTCGGAGTCGCTGAGCGAGTCCATCATGCCGAAGTCGACATAGGCCACATGGCCCAGGCCGTTGGTCTTGCCCGGCAGGGCGAACAGGTTGCCCGGATGGGGATCGGCGTGGAAGTAGCCGAATTCGAGCAGCTGCTGCAGTCCGGCGATCACCCCGGTGCGGATCAGGGCCGCCGGATCCAGGTGGTGGGCCTCCAGTTCGCGGCGGCTCTGCAGCTTGGTGCCGTTGATCCAGCTGGTGGTCAGCACGCGGCGGCTGCTGAGGCTGCGCACCACCCCCGGAACGGTCACCTCGGGGTGGTCCTGGAAAAGGGTGGCGAAGCGTTCGGCATTGTCGGCCTCGCGCCGGTAGTCGATCTCCTCGAACAGGGTGGAGCCGAACTCATCGATGATCGCCCCGAGACCGAAGCCCAGATTCAGGGGCAGAAACGGCGCCGCCAGCACCGCCAGGGAGCGGATGATGACCAGGTCGCGGCGCAGTACGAACGGCAGGTCGGGCCGTTGCACCTTCACCGCCACCCAGTGGCCCTCCGCCAGGCGGGCCCGGTAGACCTGCCCCAGGCTGGCGGCCGCCATCGGGTAATCGGGGAACTCCTCGTACAACTGGTGGGCAGGGGCCCCCAGTTCCTCTTCGATCAGCGCCAGGGCGACCGCGTGGGAGAAGGGGGGCAGGTCGTCCTGGAGCCGGGCCAGTTCCTCCAGCCAGTCGCGCCGCACCAGGTCGGGGCGGGTGGAGAGGGCCTGCCCCACCTTGATGAAGCAGGGCCCCAGGTCGTTGAGGGTCTCGAGGATGGCGCGGGCCAGCCGCTGCTGCACGCGCGCATCGGTGCTGTTCGACTGAACCGCCAGCCGCAGGGCCAGACCCGCCAGCCGCCAAGTCACCACGATCAGCCGAGCCACCAGAACCCACGGCCGCAGCAGCAGCCAGCGCAGATCACCGTTGGGGTCGTAGGTGGGCGTGGGGGTGACGACCTCAGCCAGTGTCCTGCCGCAGCGATGGCCAGACTCTAGGAACTGTGTTCCCTGGTCCATGGGCCCCTTCTGGCGGCCAGCGCCGCTGGCCCTGCACCTGCCGGCCCATGGCCGGGGCCGGGCCCTGGCCCCCAGCCTGCGCCGGCTGCTGCGTCAGCCTCCGGGGAGCTGGGATCTGCCGGAACTGCCCGGCTTCGGCGGGCCCCTCGAACCGGAGGGAACCGTGGCCGAGGCCCAACGGCGCGCGGCGGGCCTGCTGGGGGCGGAGCGCTGCTGGTTCGGGGTTAACGGGGCCTCGGGGCTGCTGCAGGCGGCCCTGCTCGCCCTCTGCCCACCGGGGTCCCGGGTGCTGCTGCCCCGCAACCTGCACCGCTGCCTGCTGCACGGCTGCGTGCTGGGCGGCATCGAGCCGCTCCTGTACGACCTGCCAAGCGATCCCGTCACCGGCCTGTGGCGGCCGCCGGAGCCCCACCGACTGGAGCAGGTGCTGGCGGCGGCGGCCACCCTGCCAGGCAAACCCGTGGCAGCCCTGGTGCTGGTGGACCCCACTTACCAGGGGCTGGCGGCCGATCTGCCGGCCCTGGTGGCCCTGGCCCACCGGGCGGGGCTGCCGGTGCTGGTGGACCAGGCCCATGGCAGCGGCGAGGCCCTGGCCGCCGGCGCCGATCTGGTGGTGCTCTCCGTGCAGAAGAGCGGCACCGGCCTGGCCCAGAGCGCGGCGCTGCTGGCCCAGGGCGATCGGGTGACAGCGGAGGCCATCGAGCGGGCCCTGCTGTGGCTGCAGACCTCCAGCCCCAGTGCCCTGCTGCTGGCCTCGACGGCGGCGGCCCTGGAGCACGGCGCCAGCGCCGCCGGCCGACGTCAGCGCCGGCGGGCCGTGGACCGGGCCGAACGACTGCGCCAGCGGCTGGAGGGTCTCGGCCTGCCGCTGGTGGCCAACCGGGATCCCCTGCGTCTGGTGCTGGCCACGGCCCCCCTGGGGATCAACGGTCTGGAGGCGGACACCTGGCTGCTGGAGCGGGGGGTGATCGCGGAGCTGCCGGAACCCGGCGCCCTCACCTTCTGCCTGGGGCTGAACCCGCCCCGGGGCGTGGAGCGGCGCCTGCCGCCCCAGCTGCAGGAGCTGCGCCGGGCCCTCGGCGGGCCGCCCCTGCCTCCCTTCACGCCGCCCCCCCTGCCCCTGCTGACGACGCCGGAGCTGCCGATCGGTGTGGCCTGGCGGAGCCCGGCGGAGGCCGTACCCCTGGAGCGGGCCGCTGGCCGGGTGGCGGCGGCACCGATCTGCCCCTACCCGCCGGGAATTCCGCTGCTGGTGCCCGGCGAGCGGATCGATCCGGCCCGCGCCGACTGGCTGCTGGAGCAGCGGCGTCTCTGGCCCGGCCAGATCGCTGATACCGTGAGCGTTGTGGTCGGTTCGTGAGCCCGTTGCCGAACCCCTTCCACTGGGATTTCGTCACCCCCGGGCTGCCGGACAGCGCCTTCGAGGACGCCCCTGGATTCAGCCCCACGCCACTTGAGCTGCGCGTGATGCTGCTGGCCCACCTGCGCCCCCGCGCCGATTCACTGGTGTGGGACGTGGGTGGCGGCACCGGCGCCCTGGCCCTGGAAATCGCGCGGCTGATGCCCACCGGCGCCGTGCACACCCTGGAGCGGGATCCGGAGGCGATCGAGCTGCTGGAGCGCAACCGGCAGCGCTTCGGCATCCACAACCTGCACATCCACGCCGGCGAGGCCCCGGAGGGCCTGGCCCTGCTCCCCCCCAACCCCGACCGGGTGCTCCTGGAGGTGGGCCGGCCCCTGGAGGACGTGCTGCGGGCCGTCTGGGGGGCCCTGCAGCCCTCCGGTCGGCTGGTGATCAGCACCGTCAACCTGGAGGGTCTGGTGAAGGCCACCGACACCCTGGCCCAGCTGGGGGCCCACGATGTGCAGGTGGTGCAGGCCACCGTGCACCGCATGCAGCGCCGCGGCAGCCAGGCCAAGCTGGCCGCCGCCGAACCGCTGTTCGTGATCGCCGCCGAGCGTTGAATCCAAGCCCTTGCCTCCCGCCCCCCGCCCTGCCACCTCCCTGTCCCGCCTGCTGAGCGGCTGGCTGGCTGGCGGCTTCGGGCTGGTGGTGGTGGGCCTGGGCGGCTGGTGGTTCACCGTCGCCGTGGGGGTGATCGTGCACCTGGGCCTGCTGGAGTTCTTCCGCATGGCCCAGTTCAAGGGCATCCGTCCCGCCACCAAGACCACCCTGGTGGCGGTGCAGCTGCTGCTGGTCTCCACCCAGGTGGCCGCCGGCAGCCTCTGGCCGGGGGGCGGCATGGCGGGCGACGTGGCCGGAGACGTGGCGGCGGCCGTGCTGCCCGCCTCCGGGGCGGTGATCTGCGGCTGGCTGCTGCTCCAGCCGGTCACCGGCACCATCGCCGACATCGCCGCCTCGGTGTTCGGGCTGTTTTATCTCGGCTTCCTGCCCAGCCATTGGATCAAGCTGCGGGATCTCACCGACCCGGCCCTCGCTCCCGCCCTCGACGGGCTGGGCTGGCCCTGGAGCCCCGGCATGGCCCTCACCCTGCTGGCCTGCCTGATGATCGTGGCCACCGACATCGGCTCCTACGTGATCGGTCGCCGCCTGGGCCGCCACGCCCTGTCGCCGATCTCCCCTGGCAAGACGGTGGAGGGGGCCCTGGGCGGGGTGCTCTGTGCCCTGCTGGTAGGGGGCGTGGGCGGGGTGCTGCTGGGCTGGCGCTGGGGCTGGCTGATCGGGGCGGTGCTGGGGGCGGTGGTCTCCCTGTTTGCCCTGGTGGGCGACCTGACCGAATCGATGATGAAGCGAGATGCGGGCCTCAAGGACTCCGGCGATGCGATCCCCGGCCACGGCGGCATTCTCGATCGGATCGACAGCTACCTGTTCGTGCCGGCGGTGGTCTATTCCGCGGTGACCCTGGTGCTGCCCCTGCTGCAACGGGGCTGAGCGTCTGCCTGGGCCCTAAGGGGAGACCCGGGCCTCCCCTTCCAGGTGCAGCAGGCCGGCACCGAGCTCGGCCCGGTCGATGCGGATGTTGGGATCCATCGGCAGCCGGGCATGGGGAGTCCCCTCGGCGCAGCGCAGCTCCACGGTGCCGCCGTCGGCCCGCACCGCCACCTCCCGCTCCACCGGCTCCCGGTCGCCGCTGGCGAAGGCTCGCAGCACCAGTCGGTCCTCCCGGATGCGCAGCCCCGCCAGGGGGGTCAGACCCAGCAGGTCGTCGGCCAGGCCATCGCCGAGGCCGCGCCAGGCGGGGGTGCTGAGGGAACGGCTGAGGCCGTCGCCGCTGAAGCTCACCAGCCCCTGGATGCGGAAGGGCTGTTCCAGCTTCACCGCCTGGTTGCGCACCAGGGACCCCATGCGCACCTGAATGCCGTCGCAGCGCAGCTCCACCTCCTCAATCTCCATCGCCTGATAGACGACCCGCCGGGCCCGCAGCCGCACCCCGTCCAGGCGCCCCCGCAGCAACCGCAGCCCCGAACCCTCCAGGCGGATCTCCAGCCGCTCGATGGCCTCGCACTGCTGGCGCAGCCACAGCTCAAGACCCCGGGCCAACAGGCCCATCACCGGGCCGGCGGATTCGGGTGCCTCGGGGGGACGGTCGCCAGCTGGTGTCTCGCTCATCCGCCGGCGGGGGGCACAGGGGTCCTCAGATTCTCATTCCATCCGGGCCCGACGTGCCTCACGGAAGGCCTCCGTGGCCGTCAGTGCCGCCAGCAGCAGCAATCCCCCCAGGCCGACCAGCTGGTTGCGGGGGTCGGAGGCGGTCAGGTCCGTTGCACTGGCCCCGCCGCCGAGCACGGCGCCCAGCAGGAACCAGGCCGTGGCCAGGGCCGAGGTGATCCAGTAGGCCCGCCAGCGACGCTGGTAGATGTAACCGGTGCCCAGGCCGGGCACGACGTTGAGCAGGGCCCCCAGCCAGGGGGCCGACGCGGCCAGGATTGTCTTGTCTTCAGGCGTCATCGTCATCACAGCATGGCTGGAACCTCAGCTGAGTCTGGCCAGTCGCGGCGGCCAGGCGCGCCATCGCTTGCGGTGATCGGCGCCGGAGTGGCCGGTTGTGCCCTGGCCGCAGGGCTGCGGCGGGGCGGTTGGGACGGCCCGATCGACCTGTGGGAGGCGGGTCGGGGCCCCGGTGGCCGGGCCGCCACCCGACGCTCCCGCCAGGACGCCGGATGGCGCCTCGACCACGGGGCACCCCTGCTCAACCTGCTGGAGGGCCACGAACCGGACCTGGTGGCGCCCCTGCGGGAGGGGGGCTGGATCGTGCCCTGGCGGGAGACGGCGGCGGCGCTGCAGGCCGACGGGACCCTGGGGCCGGCCGAGGCCGATCCCCTGCTGCGGGGTTCGCTGTACCGGGGCCGACAGGGCATGGACGACCTCTGCCGCGGGCTGCTGGCCCTGGCCCAAGGGCCGCCGCGCAGCCTCACGTGTCACGACGGCACCCTGGTGCGCCACCTGGCGGTGCGCCCCGAAGGCGGCTGGCGGCTGGCGGACGCCAACGGGACAGTGCTGGGCGAGGCCGACTGGCTGGTGCTCACCGGCACCCTGCTGGCCCATCCCCGCGCCATGGAGCGGTTCGGCTGGTCGGAGGTGCCGCTGCAGCAGGCGGCAGAGGGCCTGGACGACGGAGACCTCGCCTCGGCCCTCGCCGCCCTGGCCAGGATGGAGATGGAGGCCCGAACCAACCTGATGCTCACGATCGCGCCCGCCGCCGCAGCCCGGTGGCTGGCCCTGCCCTTCCGACTGCTCAGCTTTGACAGGCAGGCCCAGCGGCGCTGGGGGTTGCGGCGGCTGTCCGTCCAGCCCCTGGCCGACGGCCGCTGCGGCGTCGTGGCCCATGGCGTGCCGGCCGACGAGGCCCCGGCGATGGCCGCCCTGGAGGGGGCCGTCGCCGGGGCCCTGGAGCCCTGGCTCGGGGAGCGGGCCAGCGGCGGCGAAGGACTGGCAGGGGTGAGCCAACGGCAACTGATGCGCTGGGGAGCCGCCTTTCCCGTGGCCCCCGGCCTGCCCCCCGCCGCCATGGTCTGCTCCGCCAGCCGGGTGGCCTTCTGCGGCGACTTCATCGCGGGGCCGGGCTTCGGCCGCATCGAAGGGGCCCTGCGCAGTGCCCAGACCCTGGCGGGCCGGCTGCTGGCCCTGCTGCTGCTGCTCTGCCTCAGCCTGGGGGGGCCGGCGCTGGCGGCGGCAGCCGAGGCCGTCCCCTACAGCTGCGACGGCGACCTGCTGCTGGCGACCAGCGACAACGGAGCGGTGGACGCCCCGGGCATCCCCAACAGTGCCGCCGGCACGGTGCCCGGCGCCACGGTGCTGCTGGAGTGGCGCGACCTGCGGCTGCAGCTGCCGCGCACCAACAACGCCGGGCCGCCCAGCTACACCGACGGGATCTGGTGGTGGAGCCTGGAAGACCCGCAGCAACCCCGCTTCCTGCACCGCCGCGGCGCCATCGAACGGTTCAGCTGCCAGTCAGTTGCTGCCGCAGCGCCGCCAGCCGACGGGCGTTGACGCCCAGATCGGAATCACCCAACCGCGAGCTGGAGCGGGCCTGGAGCACACCGGCGGCGGGCAGGGCCTGAAGCTCAAGGTCGTCCACGAAGCCGAACAGCCGGCTGGTGGCTGTGGCATGCAGATAGGACCCGTCGCGCTCGACGATCCGCACCCCCTCGGTGGTTTCCAGGACTGGCACCAGAGCGGCCAGGGCCGCCGCCGGATCGCTGAAGGTCCAGTCGACCCTGGCGCAGTGGGCCGGCGCCGCACAGGGGGACAGGGAGCCGCCATGCACCCCGAGCTCCTGGGGCACCGGGCCCTCCAGGTGCAGCAGGGAGGCCTGGGCCGGGCCGGGGAGGCCGAGCAGCAGCAGAAGCAGCAGGCCGGCGACGAGGCGCGGCAGGGACAGGGGAGAGGGCGGTGTCATGGGTAGGTGGGGATAAGGGCGCAGGGGGCACCCAGCCAGGCGGCGGCGACCTGCTCGGGCTGGTCGATGTGAGGCAGGTGGCCGCAGGCCGCCAGTTCGGTGATGCGGGACCCCAGCAGGGCCTGGGCGGCGCGTTTCTGCGGGGCGCGCAGGATCCGGTCGTCGGCGCCCCAGAGCACCGCCAGCGGCTGGGGGGGCAGGGGGTCGCCGCAGCCGGCGAAGCCGCCGCTGCGGGCGAAGCGGCGCAGGGCCTCGGCCCAGCCCGGCGCCCGGAGGTGCAGCGAAGCGATCTCCAGCTCCGCCGGGCCCACATCCCGATCGGGATCGGCAAAGGCACTGCGGCAGAGGCCGCCACGGACCGACGGCAGGGCCAGGAACCGCACGCCCAGCCCATCCAGCAGCGGTGGCAGGGGCATGGGCCGGCCGGTGAGTCCGGCCGGGGCCAGCAGCAACAGCCGCTCGAAGCGCCCGGGGTGGCGCCGGGCCAGGGCCATCGCCACCGCGCCGCCCATCGAGGCACCCATCAGGCCGAGCCTCTCCCCGCCAGCAGGCTCCTGGCGATCGAACGCCTCCAGCAAGGCGTCCAGGTGCCGCAGCACAGCCTCGGGGGTGTAATCGCGCTCGGCAGGCCTGGGGCAGAAGCCGAAACCGTGCAGGTCGGGGATCAGCAGCCGGTGGCCCGCCGCCAGCAGGGGGGCCAGGCGGCGGAACTCCAGGAAGGAACTGTCGAAGCCGTGCAGCAGCAGCAGGGGCGGCCCCTCCCCCAGCACGGCCACCGGCCAGCGCTCGGGGTGCCCGGGCAGCTCCCACCACTGCACCTGGGCGGCCAGGGCGCGGCCCTGGGGGTCGAGCAGGGAGTCGGCGGCGGCGCTGACCAGCTCACGGCCCGTGGGTGCGCTGACGCGGCTGGCGCTCACGCCTGCTGCCGGTCGGCGGTGGCGCCCACCATGGCGGCCAGCAGGTCTTCCGGGGCCACCGCGAAGGGCAGGTGGTGCAGGTCGGAGCCCTCCCGACAGGCGAAGCGGCAGACCTGACGCAGCTCCTCCAGGGTGGCGCCGCCAAGCCCCAGGGCCTCGAGATCGGTGGGCAGCCCCAGCCGGCGGAAGAACGGGAGCAACTGGCGACGGGCCTGGGCCGCCAGGAGGTTGCCGGCCAGCTGCTCTTCCAGCCACAGCTGCACCAGCACCCCGAATCCCACCTTCTCGCCATGGAGCTGACCGTGGCTGGCCGCGAGCTGGGTCAGACCGTTGTGGACGGCATGGGCGGCCACGGTGCGGCAGCGGGCGCCGCCGATGCCGCCGATCAGGCCAGCCGTAAGCGCACAGCCCTCGGCCACCCGCACCCAGGCCTCGCTGCCCGAGTCCGCCAGGGCGGCTTCCCCCTCCAGCAGCAGCAGATCGCGCAGCAGGCGGGCCATCTGCACCGCCTGCTGCACCAGGCCATCGCCACTGGATCCGCTGCTCACCGAAGCCTCGTACCACTTGGCCACCGCATCGGCGATGCCGCTGGCCAGGGTGCGCGCCGGGGCCTGCCGCACCAGAGCGTGGTCGAAGACGAGCAGGTCCGGGCAACGCGCCAGGGCCACATCGCCCAGGAAGGCCCCCTCGGGCGTGTAGATGTTGGCCAGGGCCGTCCAGCCCGCACAGGTGGCGGCGCTCGTGGGCACCGTGATGCAGGGCAGGCCAAGCCGGTGGGCCAGCAGCTTGCCCGCATCCAGCACCTTGCCGCCTCCGGCGGCGACCAGGGCATCACAGCCGGCGGCGCGGGCCTGTTGGGCCAGGGGCACAAGGTCTTCGTCGCAGCAGTCGCGAAAGGGCTGACTGGCCACCGGGAGGACACCGGCCTGCTCCAGATCGACGAGCAACTGCTGGCGCAGCCCAAAGGTGGCGGCGCTGCGCCCCAGCAGGAACGGACGCTGGCCCAGGGCCCCGAGGCGGGGCAGGGCCTGAACCCAAGCTCCACCACCGCGAAGCACCACGGCCGGAGCGATGGCGTGGGTCTGCAGGGAATCCGTCATGGCCGCCTTCTCATCATGGAAATGTAGAAGTCGGCCGAACGACGTCGCGACGGCTCAGGCGCTGGCGCCCGCCAGCTCCGGCAACGGAGGGGTGATCGACTGCTTGCGAATCACCACCTGCTTGTCGTCATCGACATCCACCAGACAGGCGTCGCCATCGCCGATCCGGCCGGAGAGGAATTCCTCTGCCAGCGAATCCTCGAGCAGACGCATCACGGCGCGACGCAGGGGCCGGGCACCGTAGCTGGGGTTGTAGCCCTCCTCGACGAGACGCTCCTTGAAGGCCTCGGTGACGGACATGCCGATCCCCTTGTCCTGCATGCGGGCGAAGACCTCCCGCAGCATGATCTCGGCGATCAGCTTGACCTCGTCGCGGGTGAGCTGACGGAAGACGATGATCTCGTCGAGACGGTTGAGGAACTCGGGGCGGAAGTACTGCTTGAGCTCCTCGTTGACGAGCGAACGGATGCGGTTGTACTGGGTTTCCTCCACATCGCCGCCGCCGAACTCGAAGCCCAGGCCGCCGCCGCCCTTCTCAATCACCTTCGAACCGATGTTCGAGGTCATGATGATCAGGGTGTTCTTGAAGTCGACCGTCCGACCCTTGGAGTCGGTGAGTCGGCCGTCTTCCAGCAGCTGCAGCAGCAGGTTGAACACATCGGGGTGGGCCTTCTCGATCTCGTCGAACAGCACCACGGTGTAGGGACGGCGCCGTACGGCTTCCGTCAGCTGGCCGCCCTCGTTGAAGCCCACGTAGCCAGGAGGCGAACCGATCAGCTTGCTGACGGTGTGGCGCTCCATGAATTCGCTCATGTCCAGGCGGATCATGGCGTCTTCGCTGCCGAAGAAATAGGCCGCCAGGGCCTTGGTGAGTTCCGTCTTGCCGACGCCGGTGGGGCCGGAGAAGATGAAGCTGGCGATGGGGCGGTTGGGGTTCTTGAGGCCGACGCGGGCCCGGCGGATGGCCCGGGACACGGCCTTGACGGCCTCGTCCTGGCCGATCAGGCGCTGGTGGAGGGTTTCCTCCATGTTGAGCAGCTTCACCGACTCGCTCTCGGTGAGCTTCTGCACGGGCACACCGGTCCAGGAGGCGACGATCTGGGCGATGTCCTCCTCGGTGACCAGGGGGGCGCGGCTTTCATCGGTGCCACCGTCATCGGCGGGTGCAATGCCGGCAAAGGAAGATCCTTGCGCTTCAGTCGCGGCAGGGGCGGCGGCGGCGGGTTCGTCGTCGCGGCGGGCCTGGAGGATCGAGCGGATCTGGTCGCGCAGTTCCACTTCCTTGTCACGCAGTTCACCGGCCTTGGTGAAGTCCTGCTGGCGGACGGCGTCCTCCTTCTCCTTCTGCACCCCACGCAGCTGCTTGTCGACTTCCTTGGCCGCCGGGGGCAGCTTGGAGTTGAGCAGCCGCACCCGGCTACCGGCCTCGTCGATCAGGTCGATGGCCTTGTCGGGCAGGAAGCGGTCGCTGATGTAGCGGTCGCCCAGGGTCGCGGCAGCCACGAGGGCCTCATCACTGATCTTGAGGCGGTGGTGCTGTTCATAGCGCTCCCGCAGGCCCTTGAGGATCTCGATCGTGTCGACGACGGAGGGCTCGCCCACCATCACCGGCTGGAAGCGGCGCTCCAGGGCCGCATCACGCTCAATGTGCTTGCGGTACTCATCGAGGGTGGTGGCGCCGATGCACTGCAGCTCGCCCCTGGCGAGGGCGGGCTTGAGGATGTTGGCGGCGTCGATGGCGCCCTCGGCGGCACCGGCACCGATCAGGGTGTGCACCTCGTCGATCACCAGGATCACGTTCCCGGCGGAGCGGATCTCCTCCATGATCTTCTTGAGGCGCTCCTCGAACTCACCGCGGTACTTGGTGCCGGCCACCAGCAGGCCGATGTCGAGGGTGAGGACCCGCTTGTCCTCGAGGATGTCGGGGATCTCCCCCTGGGTGATGCGCTGGGCCAGGCCCTCGGCGATGGCGGTCTTGCCGACACCGGGCTCGCCGATCAGCACGGGGTTGTTCTTGGTGCGGCGACCCAGGATCTGGATGACCCGATCGATCTCGTTGTGGCGGCCCACGACCGGATCGAGCTTGGACTCGGCGGCCAGCTGGGTGAGGTTGCTGCCGAACTCGTCGAGGGTGGGAGTCTTGGTGGATCCCTTGCCCGAGCTGCCGGAGGCCACTTCGGCCGTCTCGCCGAGCATGCGGATCACCTGGGTACGGACCTTGGCCAGGTCGACGCCGAGGTTTTCGAGCACGCGGGCCGCGACCCCCTCACCCTCGCGAATGAGCCCTAGCAGGAGGTGCTCGGTGCCGATGTAGTTGTGGCCGAGCTGGCGAGCCTCCTCCAGGGAGAGCTCCAGAACCCGCTTGGCCCGGGGGGTGAAGGGGATCTCAACGGCGACGAAGCCTGAGCCGCGGCCGATGATCTTCTCGACCTCGACCCGGGCGTCCTTGAGGTTGACCCCCATTGACTTGAGGACCTTGGCGGCGACACCGGTGCCTTCGCCGATCAGGCCCAGCAGGATCTGCTCGGTGCCGACGAAGTTGTGGCCGAGGCGGCGGGCCTCTTCCTGGGCCAGCATGATCACCTTGATGGCCTTCTCGGTAAACCGCTCGAACATGGGGCGGGACCTGATGCAAGTGCAACCAACCTATCAGGATTGAAGGGCTGCGTGGGAGGCCGGGGACACTCTCAGTCGAAAGCGTTGCGCCGCAGGCGCTCAGGGGAAGCTGAAAACAAACAACACGTCCAGATTTATGGGATGTAGGTATAGATATCTACGGTTATCCGCACCCTTTCACCTCTTCAGGTTGACCCATTGGATCAGGGCATCCTCGCCACTGCGGTAGTAACCATGACGGATGCCGGCGGTGCGGAACCCCAGGGCCTCATACAGCCCCTTCCCGGGCCCGTTCGTGGCCGCCACCTCCAGGGTGGCCCGGGTGGCGCCGCTGCGCAGCCCGGCCCCCATCAGCTCCTGAAGGATCCGGCGTCCCAGTCCCCGGCGGCGGTGGCCAGGGGCCACGGCCACCAGGGTGATGTGGAGCTCATCGACCACCAGCCAGCCGCAGGCCATGGCCAGCAGCTCCTGTCCCTGGCGCAAACCCAGGCCTGGCCGTGCCTCCTCCTCCAGCTCCCGCTGCCACTGGGCCAGGCTCCAGATCCCGCCGAGGGCGGCCCGATCAAGCTCCAGGCAGGCGCCGGCGTGCTTCGGGGCCAGCTGGATCAGCGTCGGGGCCGGCGGCGGTGACGGGGACAGCACAGCCGCTGCGCGCAGGGATCCTTACGATCAACCATCTTGATCTCTTCCCCGGGCAGGCCGTCATGGTGACCAGCGCATCTCCGGCGACCGATTCGGTCGCCCCTGCCGCCGGGGAAACAGCGGCGCCGTTCGAGCAGGGCCTCGATCACCTGAGCCCCAACCGCAACCTGGCTCCGCTCACCGCCCGGCTCGATGCCCTCGGCCGGCTGGAGGTGGGGGGCGTGGCCCTGGGCGAACTGGCCCAGACCTACGGCACCCCGCTGTACGTGCTCGACGAGGAGACCCTGCGGGCCACCTGCCGGGCCTACCGGCAGGCGCTGGCCGCCCACTACCCGGGCGACGCCCTGGCCCTCTATGCCTCCAAGGCCAACAGCTCCCTGGCGATCACGGCGCTGGTGGCCTCCGAGGGGCTGGGCCTCGATGCCGTCTCGGCCGGCGAGCTGCTCACGGCCCTGCAGGGCGGCATGCCGGCCGAGCGGATCGTGTTCCACGGCAACAACAAGTCGGCCGAGGAGCTCCAGCTCGCCGTCGACCGGGGCGTGACGGTGATCCTCGACAACTGGAACGACATCACCCTGCTCGCCACGCTGGCGGCCGGCAGGCCCGCGCCCGTGCGGGTGCTGGTGCGGTTCACACCGGGCATCGAATGCCATACGCACGAGTACATCCGCACGGGCCACCTCGACAGCAAGTTCGGTTTCGACCCCGACCAGCTGGAGTCGGTGCTGCGGCACCTGGCCGGCTGCCCCTGGGCCCGGGTGGATGGCCTGCACGCCCACATCGGCTCCCAGATCTTCGAACTGGAACCCCACCGCGACCTGGCGGCTGTGATGGCCGAGGCCCTGCTTCTGGCCCGTTCCCTCGGCCATCCCTGCGGCGACCTCAACGTCGGCGGCGGCCTCGGCATCCGCTATGTGGGATCGGATGATCCCCCGAGCATCCAGGAGTGGGTGCGGGTGGTGGCGGAGGCTGTGGCCGAGGCCTGCCACCAGCGCCAGCTGGTGCTGCCGCGGCTGCTCTGCGAACCCGGCCGCTCCCTGGTGGCCACGGCCGGCCTGACCCTCTACACGGTGGGCAGCCGCAAAGAGATCCCCGGCCTGCGCACCTACGTGTCGGTGGATGGCGGCATGAGCGACAACCCCCGCCCGATCACCTACCAATCGCTTTACACCACTGTGCTGGCCGACCGCCCCCTGGCCGAAGGCACCGACCTGGTGACCGTGGCCGGCAAGCACTGCGAGTCCGGCGACGTGCTGCTGCACGACGTCCGTCTCCCGGCCACCGCCCCCGGCGACGTGCTCGCCGTGTTCGCCACCGGCGCCTACAACGCCGCCATGGGGTCCAACTACAACCGCATCCCGAGGCCCGCGGCGGTGCTGGTCCACGACGGCGTCGCCGAGGTGGTGCAGCGGCGGGAGCAGCCGGAAGACCTACTGCGCTACGACGTTCTGCCCCACCGATTCCTGCCGGTATCCTGAGCCCGTCAGGCGGCCCTGCGTTGAACCGGCCTGCCCCTCATCAGTGTTGTGATCTGGCTGCGGCTCATCGACTTCCGCCTGCTGCTCGATCTTCTGTTCGCCTCCCTGCTCGGGCTGCTCCTGCTTGGCCGGGTCACCGAAGCCCGCACGCTCTGGCTGCTGCGGGGCTATCTGTTTCTGGTGGCGCTGGCCTGGTTCGTGCAGCGCTACGCCAACCTGCCGCTCACCAGCAGCCTGGTGGACGCCCTGGTGCTGGCCTGCAGCCTCGCCCTGGCCATCCTCTGGCAGGGGGAACTGCGGCGCCTGATGGAACTGCTGGGCACCGGACGCCTCGGGGTGCTGTTCGCCGATCGCAGCCGTGATCAGCTGGCCTCGGGGTCGGTGAGCATGCTCACGGAGGCCGCCGGCCGCCTCTCCCAGGCCCGTTGCGGTGCCCTGATCGTGCTTGATCTGGGCAGCGACCTGCGACCCGAGGACTTCCTCAACCCCGGCATCCGCATCGACGCCCATCTCTCCGTCGAGCTGATGCTGAACCTCTTCGCCGTGGATACGCCCCTGCACGACGGCGCCGTGCTGGTTCAGAAGAACCGCATCGTGGCGGCGGGCGTGATTCTGCCCCTCTCCCGCCAGGGGCTGAACCGTTACGGCACCCGCCACCTGGCCGCCATGGGGCTGACGGAGCGCCACGACGGCTGCTTCTGCATCGTCGTCTCCGAGGAGACAGGCACCCTCTCGCTCGCCTCCCAGGGCCGGCTCGAGCGGCCGATCACCAGCAGCCGGCTTCACGACCTGCTCACCGAGGCCCTGGCCACCGCTCCCACGGGGCGTAGCGTGGCTGCGGACCCGCCGGAACATCGCGGATGAGTCGCGCCCTGGCGACCACTCCATCGTCCGATCCCGACCAGCTGCCCGCCCAGCTGGATCCTGCTCGGCTGCCCCGTCACGTGGCGGTGATCATGGACGGCAACGGCCGTTGGGCACGACAACGCGGTCTGCCCAGGGCCATGGGCCATCGGGCCGGAGTGGAGACGCTCAAGCGCACCCTGCGCCACTGCAGCGACTGGGGCATCGGCGCCCTCACGGCCTATGCCTTCTCCACCGAGAACTGGACCCGACCCGGCGAGGAGGTGGCCTTCCTGATGGCCCTGTTCGAACGGGTGCTCGCCAGGGAGCTGGAAGCGCTCGAACGCCAGCAGGTGCGCATCCGCTTCCTCGGCGATCTGGAGCCCTTGCCGGAGGGGCTCAAGGAGCTGATCACGGATGCCACCGAGCGCACCGCCGCCAACACCGGCATCCACTTCAACGTCTGCACCAACTACGGCGGCCGCAGCGAGCTGGTACGGGCGGCCCGGCACCTGGCGGAGCGGGCGGCCCGCGGCGACCTCGATCCGGCCAGCATCAACGAGGACCTGTTCGCCGCCGAGCTGTTCACCGCCGGCGATGCCGACCCCGACCTGCTGATCCGCACCAGCGGCGAGCAGCGCATCAGCAACTTCCTGCTCTGGCAACTGGCCTACGCCGAGCTGCACATCACCGAGGTGCTCTGGCCCGACTTCGACACCGGGGCCCTGCTGGCGGCGCTGCTCGATTATCAGGGGCGCCAGCGCCGCTTCGGTGGCGTCCAGAGTGGCGTCCAGAACGGAGTGGAGAACGCCCCATGACCCTGCGCCACGACTGGTCCCGCCAGGAGATCCAGGACCTGCTCGACCTGCCCCTGATGGATCTGCTCTGGCAGGCCCAGGCGGTGCACCGCAGCGCCAATCCCGGTTACCACGTGCAGCTGGCGTCGCTCCTGAGCGTCAAGACGGGGGGCTGCGAAGAGGACTGCGCCTACTGCCCCCAGTCGATGCACCATCCCAGCGACGTGGCCGGCCGCCCCGAGCTGGCGGTGGAGCCGGTGCTGGAGCGCGCCCGGCAGGCCAAGGCGGCAGGCGCCCACCGCTTCTGCATGGGCTGGGCCTGGCGGGAGATCCGTGATGGGGCCCCCTTCGAGGCCATGCTCGCCATGGTGCGGGGGGTGCGGGAGCTGGGGCTGGAGGCCTGCGTCACCGCCGGCATGCTCAGCGCCGGACAGGCGGCCCGACTGGCGGAGGCGGGACTGACCGCCTACAACCACAACCTCGACACCAGCCCCGAGCACTACGACCGGATCATCTCCACCCGCACCTACCAGGAGCGGCTCGACACCCTGCAGCGGGTGAGGGGCGCCGGCATCGACCTCTGCTGCGGCGGCATCATCGGCATGGGCGAGACGCCGGACGACCGGGCCGGGCTGCTGCAGGTGCTGGCCTGCCTGGATCCCCATCCCGAGAGCGTGCCGATCAATGCCCTGGTGGCCGTGGAGGGCACCCCGCTGGAGGACCGGCCGCCAGTCGACCCGCTGGAACTGGTGCGGATGGTGGCCACCGCCCGCATCCTCATGCCCCACAGCCGGGTTCGGCTCAGCGCGGGACGCGAGCAGCTGGGGCGGGAGGCCCAGATCCTCTGCCTGCTGGCGGGCGCCGATTCGATCTTCTATGGCGACACCCTGCTCACCACGGCCAACCCGGCGGTGAGCAGCGACCAGGAGCTGCTGCGGGCCGCCGGGGTGCGGGTGCAGCTGGAGGGCCAGCCGCTCGCGGTCGGTGCGGGCCGCTGAGGGTGCAGGTCGCCGCCTTCTACAGGTTCGTCCCCCTGGCCAGCGAGGAATTGCCCGACTGGCAAACCAGGCTGCTGGCGCTGGGGAGCCAGACCGGTCTGCTGGGCACCATCCTGCTGGCCACCGAGGGCATCAACGGCACGGTCGCCGGATCGGCCTCCAGCGTGGCCGCCCTGCTGGAGCTGCTGCAGGCCGACCCACGCCTGGCGAACCTTTCGGTGAAGCGCAGTGAGGCCGAGGGGCGGGTGTTTCACCGCTTCAAGGTGCGCCTGAAGGCGGAGATCGTGACGATGGCCGAGCCCTCGGCCCAGCCGTCCCGGGGCACGGGGGTGCCGGTGCCGCCCGAGCACTGGAACACCGTGCTGGGCGATCCCGGCACCCTGACCATCGACACCCGCAACCACTACGAGGTGGCCCTGGGCAGCTTCGCGGGCGCCATTGACCCCGGCACCGAGAGCTTCAGCGACTTTCCCGCCTGGGTGGAGCAGCAGCTGCGGCCCCTGGTGGCGCAACAGCGCCCAAGGCGGCTGGCCCTGTTCTGCACCGGCGGCATCCGCTGCGAGAAAGCCACCGCCTACCTGCTGGCCCAGGGGTTCGAGGACGTCCTGCAGCTGCAGGGCGGCATCCTCAACTACCTCGAGCAGGTGCCGGAAGTCGAGAGCCGGTGGCGGGGGGAGTGCTACGTCTTCGACCAGCGGGTGGCCCTGAACCACCAGCTGCAGCCGGGTAGTTACCACGTGTGCCACGCCTGCGGCCTGCCCCTGGCCCCGGCCGACCTGGAGCTGGGGAGCTACGTGGCCGGGGTGAGCTGCCGCCACTGCATCGATCGGTTCACCCCGGCCGACCGGGAACGTTTCGCCGAGCGCCAGCGCCAGATGGGGCGGGCCGAAGCCTGCGGTGAGCCCCACATCGGCCGGGCCATGCCCGGCGCCGGCGCTTGAGCGGATGGCGGCCGCCCTGCCAATCCTGTACAGCTTTCGCCGCTGCCCCTACGCGATCCGGGCGCGGCTGGCCCTGGCGGCGGCGGGTCTGAGGCCGGGGGTGGATCTGGAGCTGCGGGAGGTGCACCTGGGCCGCAAGCCCCCCGAACTGCTCGAGGCTTCCGCCGCTGGCACCGTGCCGGTGCTGGTGCTGCCGGACGAGGCAGGCAGCGGTGGTGTGGGGGACGATCGGGTGCGGCCCGACAGCCTGGCGGTGATGGCCTGGGCCCTGGCTCGGCATGATCCGGACCACCTGCGGCGCAGTGGCGAGGGCGGCGCCGCCGCCGGCGAGCGGGCCAGGATCGCCGCGCTGATCGAGCAGAACGATGGGGCGTTCAAGCACCATCTGGATCGCTTCAAGTACGCCCACCGCCACCCCGGCGACGACCGGGAGCAGCATCGCGGCGCGGCCCTGGAGATCCTGAGGGGCTGGAGCACCACCCTGGAGGCCAGCGGATGGCTGGTGGGTGGGCGCCCGTCCCTGGCCGATCTGGCCCTGCTGCCCTTCGTGCGTCAGTTCCGGCTGGCGGATGGGGAGGGTTTTGATCAGCAGAGCGATCTGGTGCCACTGCAACGCTGGCTGCAGGACTTCCTGGACGGGCCCGAACTGGCAGCGGTGATGGCCGGGCCCTGGGCGCCACGGAGGCCCTGGCGCTCAGCCAGGTGGATCTACCACCTGGCCCTGGCCGGCGAATGGCGCCAGGCCAAGGCGGCAGGGGTTTACGAACGCTCGACCCGCGGCCAGTCGCTAGGGGAGGTGGGCTTCATCCATGCCAGTGGGGCCGATCAGGTGGAGGCCACCTACGGGCGCTTCTACGCCGATGCGGGGGAGGTGCTGCTGCTGACCATCGCCCCCGATCGCCTGACGGCGCCCGTGTTGTGGGAGCCGGCTCCGGACACGGGCGAGTGCTTTCCCCACATCCACGGCCCGTTGCCCCTGGAGGCGGTGCTCGCCGCCGACTGTTTCCCGGCGCCCGAGCCCGCATCCGGCCAGCGATGCTGAGCCTGGCTGCGCTGGAGGAGCGGGCCAGGGACCACGGACTGCTGCTGCGGCTCCAGGTGAAGGGGGTGACGGGGGTGCGGGGGCTGCGGGTGGCGGTCGCCCGGCCGCGGGCGGAGCAGCCGCCGCTGCTGTTGGGGGAGCTCAAGGGCTGGTGCCTGCCCCTGGCGGATGGACTACGCCTCGACACCCTGCGGGTGCAGGGGGAGCGCACCGAAGCCGTGGGGCCACTGATCTGGGCCGCCACCTTTGCCTGGGCCCTGGAGGAGACGCCCTGCCGCTCGGCACGGTTGCTGGCGATCCGCGATGGGGAGCGCCAGCACCGGCGCCTGCGGCGCTACTTCCGGCGGCTCGGCTTCACGCCGCTGCGGGAGCTGGGCGGCGGCCCACTGGATCTGGCGCCGCGGCTGCTCTGGGGCGGGGCGGGTCTGCTGATGCAGGGAGACTGCAATGAAGTCCTGCGCCGCAGCGTGCGTTGGCTGGGCTCCATTCACTGACACCTACGTTGGATTCGGGTATCGAGCTGGACCATGGCCACCGCCTCCCTGACGATCAACAACCAGAAGGGCAGCAATCTTTACTACTACCTCGTCGGGCCAGGATTCAGCCTCTCCAACCCGGCCAGAACAACACGCTCTCGACAGGCCCGAACACCATTGCGATCGAGGCAGCTCCTCAGATGAGGATCTACGTCTCAAGCTCATCGGTGCTGTTTGCCAACCCTGGCCAGGAGCCGATCGGCTGGAACATCACGGCGCCCTTCTCCTTCTACGAAAACACGATTGATGGCAGCGGTTTTTCCGCTGATATGTCGTCTATCGAGAACTGGGCCTACCCGATCCAGACCAACATCACCAACAGCGGAGTGATCCACAACGTCGGCTTCCTGAACGCGACCGAGATCGCCATGGGCTTCGCCGCCCTGCCGCCGGGCGGATGCGTCACCAGTGCCGCCTCCGGGCAAGGGGTCGGTACGGCATCGAATCTGTGGGATGCCCCGAACCACCGGTTCGTAGGCCCGATGAGGCTCTGGCAGCAGCCTGAATCCCCAGCAGACCGATCCGGCCTTCGGTTTCGACTTCTCCATCAACACCTCCTGGAGCACCATGAATGGCGGCCTGGGGGGCAGGTGGCCCAACCCAGCGGGGAGCAGTTCTTCGCCCACAACTGGAACGTGTGGAACTCCGGCTACACGAATGCCGATCCAAGTGCGCACAAACCGAATCCCAACTATTCCTTTGAGACGAATGCCTATACGAGCATTCTCCGCTCCCAGGCCGCCAAGGAGAAGGCCCCTGGAAGACTCCCCGACACCGCCGGGACATCACCGACGGCAGGCAATCCGAACGTTGTCGGCGTTTACACCGTGTCCAAGGACGATTACTTCGCCACCTTCACGGTCGCCGCGATTGCCAACGTCAGCCTCACGATCGGAGCCCTGGCCCCATCCACCATCGGCACCAGCGGCAATGACAACATCGTCGGCAGCGGCGGCTCCGACATGATCTGGGGTGGTTGCGGTGCCGACTGGCTGGCTGGTGCCCCTCTGGCCCCGAACTGATCCGCGCCGAACAACTTACGCGACCTGGCGTTCTTCGGTCTGCCTGGAGCGCCGGCCCAGTGGAAAGGTCTGGTCGGAGGTGGCAGCGACACCTCCGTCTATGCCCGCGCCGACAGCAGCCTGAGCAGCCCGGAGCGGCGGGATGTGATCACCGACTTCGCCGCCGACGACAGGATCGACCTCTCAAGGGTGGACGCCGACAGCCGCCGAGCTGGCCAGCAGTCTTTCACCTGGATCGGCTCCAGGGCGTTCTACGGGGAAGCCGGCCAGCTGCGGCTGGAGCAGAACCGCCTTCAGAACCATGCTCTCCTGCAGGGAGATCTCGACGGCAACGGCACCAGCGATTTCGAAGTGATGCTGATGGGACCGGTCCAGTTCTCGGCCTCCAACCTGATCCTGTCCTGACCACCTGCAGATTTCATCGGCAGTGGCTACGCCCATGGAGGAGCCTCCCCCCTACCGAGACAGCCGATGGCCAGTTTCACCCTGATGTGCTGGAACGTGGAGAACCTGTTCCTCCCCGAGGCCGGCGCCAGCGAGCAGGTGCACGCCCGTTTCCAGGCCAAGCTCGCCACGCTCGCCGCCGTGATCGACAGCCAGCGGCCCGACGTGCTCGCCCTGCAGGAAATCGGCCCGGACGGGGCCCTGCAGGCACTGCAGGGGGCGCTGACCAACCCCCTGCCCCATGCCATCGAGGGCAAACCCGACGGCCGGGGCATCCGCGTGGCCGTCCTGTCCCGTTACCCCTTCAGCACCAGCCGCTCGATCGTGGCCTTTCCGGAAATGATCTTCCCCGTCCAGGCCAGGGATCCGGTGTTTGATGATCCCGCCACCCCCGCCGACGAGTCCCTCACCGCCTCCCTGGGGCGGGGTGCCCTGGAGGTGGTGGTCGAGATCGAAGGCCACCCGGTGCGGATCATCACCGCCCATTTCAAATCGAAGCTGATCTCCTACGCCCGCCAGAAGGGGCTGGTGGAAGGCAGCCAGTTCGCCCCGAACGACGAGAACGAACGCTATCGCTATGCCGCCTACGGCCTGTACCGGCGCACCACCGAAGCGGTGACGCTGCGGGATCGGGTCAACCAGATTCTCTCCAGCTGCGCCGGATCACCGGACCCGGGGGAAGGGCTGGGTCGCCAGAAGGCGGTGGTGGTCTGCGGCGACCTCAACGATGCGACGGACGCCGCCACCACCCAGATCCTGCAGGGGCCCAGCGGCTCCGAGCTGGGCACCGAAGGATTCCGCCGGGGCGACAAGGGCGATGGCTACCGCCTCTGGAACCTGGCGCCGCTTCTCAACGCCGGTCCGAACGGAGAACCCCCCAGTGAGGCCCCCTTCAGCCGCCGCTTCCAGGGGCGGGGGGAACTGATCGACCACATCCTGGCCAGCCACCGGCTGGTGAATCCCGGCAACATCCCCGTGGCTCGGACGGTGCTGGCCGGCGACCATCTGCCGTCGATCTCAGAAACACCATCGGATCGAGCCGCCGATCCGGGCTCGGATCATGCGGCGCTGGTGGCGGAGTTTGAGATCTGAGGGCGATCGGAGGAATCCGGGCGCGCCTGGTTGCGGTTGCGGCGGCAGCGCTCGGAGCAGTAGCGCACCTCCGCCCAGACCTTCTTCCATTTCCTGCGCCACTGGAACGGTCGTCCGCAGACCGGGCAGGTCTTGTTGGGACGATCCACGTGAAGGGCCATCCGGTAACGAAGCAGAACATCCAGCCTGACAAAACCGATGGCTTTGCCGTGACACCATTCAACAATTGAGGGGCAAGATGGCCTTTGGGCCGCCGGGGCTTGGGAACGCTGCTGCAGTCCTGCCTACGCTGGCAACGGCCATCGGCTCAAGAGCGCGTGTCTGACGCCAGCTTCCATGTCATCGGCCGCGATGGCCCTGCGAAGCGCATGGCCACGGCAGTGGAGGCCGTCACGGCGGCCGAAGCGGAAGGCTACGCCTGGTTGCATTACCGCGAAGCCACCAGGGATGATCTGGTAGGGCTTGTCGGCCTGCTGGGCCTGCACTCACTAGCCATCGAGGATTGCCTTGATGACAACCAGATCCCCAAGGTGGACGACTTTCCAGACAACACCTTCATCCTGTTCAACACCTTTCAGTACGACCAAGGCACGCTGGAAGTGGGTGAAATCAACCTGTTCCTGGGAAAACGATTTCTGGTCAGCATCAGTCATCTGGATTCCAGGCATCGCTCCTATCTCGATGGGGTTCAACGCCTTGTCGAACGGGGAATCGACGAGGTCCGCCAAGGGCCATCCCACCTCATGCAACTGATCCTCGACCACGTCGTCGATCAGAAGTTTGTGGCCATTGAGGCCCTTGAGGATGAGCTGGATGATGTAGAAGGAGCCCTGATTGCCGATCCGGCCAGCTTCAAGCCGGCCGAACTGATCAGGTTCCGGCGCTACCTGTTGCGGCTGCGCAAGAGCCTGTTCCATGAGCGCGAGATCCTCAGCAAGATCTGCCGAGGAGATTTTGCTCTGATTTCAGAGAAGGCGATCTACCACTATCGCGACATCTATGACCATCTGGTGCGGTTCTACGAGGTCACCGAGTCCTATCGGGACATCGTCACCAGCCTGATGGAGATGTATCTGTCGATGCTCAATAATCAGATGGCCAAGGCCGCCAACGACACCAACGCCACCGTCAGGCGCTTGACCTTGATCACGACGATCTTCATGCCGCTGACCCTGCTGGCGGGCATCGGCGGCATGTCCGAGTGGACGATGATCACCGGCCCCAGCAATTGGCGTGTGTCCTACCCGGCCTTCATGCTCGCCATGGTGGTGATCGGCTTTGCCAGTTATGTTTTTCTCAGCCGCCTGGACCGGAACCGGCCCACGGCGCGGCGCCACCGGTCGTCGAGCATTTCATCACGGGTCGCCTAGCGCCCCTGCAGGCGTGGCGCCGTGGCCAACACTGAATGGGGGCATGGCTGGTTGCCATTCCAGCCATCCCATCCGCTCCCATGGCCCAGCCTGTAGCCATCGACGGCCTGGACGCCAAGGCGGCGCGCCGGCGCCTCTGGCTTGCCGCACTGCATCAGCTGGCGATGGCCGACGGTGATTTCTCCGCCGCCGAGGAAAAGCTGCTGGCGGATCAGCTCGCCCGGAACATCCCCGGACTTGGCCTTGACGATCTGCACCACCCCGGCGACGAAGCCCTGGTCCACCGTTTCGGGGTAGGTACGCCGGAGGCGGAGGAGTGCCTGCAGTCAGCCGTGCTGGTGGCGCTGCGGTTCCGTTGCCTCTGTCACCTGGAGGGCAGCCAGGACGCCGCGTCACCCAGCTGAGCCGCCGCGTGAGTCATGGGCCAAGGCCGCCCATCAGCTGTGGGATAGCTGGCCCACGTTGGCTGCCAGGGTGACGGTGTTTCTGCCGGCTTCCTTGGAGGCGTAAAGAGCTTCATCGACGCGCTGAATCCAGCTGTTCATCAGCTCACCAGGCTGACGCTCAGCCACGCCCAAGCTGGCCGTGACGGTTCCCACATCAGGGAAAGGTGTCTCGGCAATGATGCGGCAGAACTTCTCGGCGACTGTATGGGCCGTGTCTGCACTGGTATGGGAAAGGAAAATAATGAATTCTTCACCCCCCCAACGGGCAAAATCATCACCAGCACGCAGATTGGTAGCGATTCGCCGGCTGAATTCGATTAACCCCTGATCACCGGTCTGATGTCCATAGTGATCATTGACGGCCTTGAAGAAGTCAATGTCACAGAGGACAAGAGAAACCGATTCACCGTAACGGTCTGAGCGCGAGAACGCGGCTTGAATGAGTGACTCCAAGTGGCGTCGATTGGAGATGTGGGTCAACGCGTCCGTCGTTGCCAGCGCATGCAGTTGCTGGTTGACGAGACTGAGCTTCTGCTCATAGCGCTTGCGCTCCGTGATGTCTCGGCTGGTGCCCAGCAGTTTGACGAGCCTGCCATCGGCATCGAGGACTGGCAAGGCGATCACGTCGGTCCAGATGGTGGATCCGTCCTTGCAGTAGTACTCCAGCTCGGATCGGAATGGCTCGGGCTGGCGCCCTGCTGCGACATCGGCCAACAACTGGGTAAAATAGGCTTGGGAGCGAGCCAGGGAATCCGGTGGATGGATCTGCTCGCGTGGTTGGGCAGCGGCCTCCTCAGGGGTGAAGCCACGCAGCTCATAAATGGACGGACTTATGTAACTGATGTCGCCATTAGGCTCGATGGTCCAGATCACATCACGGGCATTCTCCGCCAAGAGTCGATAGCGCTCCTCGCTTTGCCTTAGCTGGGTTTCAGTTGCAACCATGGCATCGACCATGTGGAAATGGCCAACGTACCCTTCCATGCAACCAGATGAATTGTAAAAAGGGCTGGCGTGGGTTTCCACCCAGTGAATGGTGCCATCACTGGCCAGTATCTGATCTCGGGCGATCACTGTCTCAGCCCCTTGATGAAGGTCCCGAAGCTTCAGCTGATAGCTGGAATCAAGGCCATGACTCAGGATGAAGTCCGTCCCCTTTTGACCGATCCAGTCCTCAGGACGCCAGCCCAGAGCCGTGGTCAACGACGGCGAGACCCAGCGTACATAACCATCCAGGTCCAGGAGGAAGACCACATCCCCTGAGTTTTCAGCCAAGAGACGAAAGTGCTCCTCCGATCGTGCCAAATGGGCACTGCCCTCCTTGAGCGCCGTGACATCACAGGACATGCAAACCAGGCAGGGTTCTTGTGCCTCTGATCGATCGATCAGCCTCTCTGTCAGGTAGATTTTCTCGCCGCCACCGATGCACGGGAAATGCTCTTCATGAAACAGTGGAGCATCACTTCTGAAGGCTTCCTCGTCGAGGCGACGCATCGGCTCTGACCATGGCGGCGGCAGGATGTCCCGATCCCTCAGACCAAGAACGCTGTGCCGTCCCATCAACGTCTGCAGAGCCACCTGAAGACTTCGGTTCACATAGAGATAGCGTCCTTGTCTGTCTTTGATGCCGACATGGGTGTGAACCAGATCCAGAACCCTATGGCGCTTTGCATCGCAAGCAACAACCTGAACGATCAGCCCATGCTCCGCTTCACCAATCAGGCAATCGGCGATGGTCCACCGCATTTCGATCCCATGACCTTCGGCGTGCTGGCAGAGCACATGGATGGTTACAGCCCCCTTGCTCCTTGCCAGACGTTCCTTCACCTCCCTGGCTCGTTGCTCACGATCCAGAGGAAGAACAAAGTCCCAGAACCTCAGGTGGTGCAGGGTCGCAACATCGCGTCCAAGACTCTCAGCGAATGCCTGGTTGGCCTGGAGGATCAACCCTGAGGAAGACAGAATCGCCAAGCCCATCCCCGAGCTGGCGATCGCCATGGTCCACGCATCGCCCATGGCGACGGACGGGTTCGGCGGATCAGCGGCTGAACGACCCATGGCGATGAAGCCGTCGTTGGAGACCTGGTCCCTGTTTCCATAGCCTACGGGCCAGGGAGAGAATCCCACCACCCCCACACGGGGATCGATGGCACGGCAGATCTGACCGGTTCTTTGGGGATGGTGCGGCCTTCAGGCCACAAAGCGTCCATACAGCCAGCGGACAAACCCTCCCACCAGCGGTACCGGGGCGAAGGTGGGGCCGACGAAGTCGAAGTAGTCGCGGTGCTCGACGATCTTGCCGTCGGAGCCGAAACGCAGGCGCGTGGCGCCGGGATACACGAACTCGATGCCCTTGATCTTCAGGCCCATCGTCCATTCCACGAAGGCCGTATCGCCGCTGAGGGCCACGGCCCCCGGCTCGAGAAACACGTCATCGCAGCGCTGGATCAGACCCTCCTGGGCCACGATGTAGGCGTTGAGGCCTTGGCGTTCCTGGGTGGGGTCCTGGAAGTGGACGTCCCCGTCGTAGATGGCCCGCCACTGGTCCGGGGTGGGCCCCGGGACGCCGTAGGGCTTAGTGAACAGGGCCCTGAGCGCGTCCTCTCCCAGCGGTGGCTGCAGCACGTCGGTCATGGCGGAGGTTGGCTCAGGCTTCGGCCGCGTGCGGACGGCTCAGGGCCAGGGCCGCACCACCGATGGCCACCAAGCCCAGGACTCCTGCGGCGGCCAGGAAGACCAGGGTCTGCAGGGCCAACAGGAAAAGGCCCAGGGCCGAAGCTGCCTTGATCTGCACCCTGGCCTTGATCAGCAGCAGCACGGTGGCCTGCAGACCGGCGATCCGGGCGGCCGTGAAGGGGCACAGGGGAGACGGGAGCAGCATCAGAGGGGATCGCTCAGAAGCAGAAGGGCAGGAACTGGGTGCGGCAGGCGGCGTAGCCGTCGGTCAGAGCACCAAGGCCAATCTGATGGGCGATGCCGGAACCGGTGATGGCTTCGGTGAGGACACCGATCACCAGGCCAAGCATGGCGGCACGGCCGTTGAAGAGCTCCACGCGCTTGAGCTGCTCCATGTGGATGGAACGCTCGTTGTCGCCCTGGAAGAAGGAATCGTTGGCGGGGGTGTTGGTCATGGGTTCAGGCAGATAAAGGGAGAAAACTTGAGCCGTCAGGCGATCAGCGGGTTCTGGGTTCCAGGTCGCTGGGGCGGCTGAGCACGAAGGTCACCATGCCGGTGAGCAGCACCACAAGGGCGACGACGACGGTGATGGCAGGGGTGTAGTCGGCGGCCATGGCGATCAACCCAGACCGAGCTGGGAGAGGATTCCCTGGCCGGTGAGCAGCTCGGTGCCCAGGCCGATCACGAAGCCGAGCATGGCGAGACGGCCATTCCAGGTTTCGGCGAAGGCGACGAAGCCGAAGCGGGAAGCGGAGTCGGTCATGAGTGTTTCAGTTTGTTTCGTGAATTGTAACAGCTTGTAAAGGCTGCTGTCAATCCTGGGTGGAGGGGCGGCCAGCGGCGGCCCCGGTACCATCGCGATCTGCTGCGGCCCGGGGGATGGCGAGCGTCTCCCTGCCGGCCGAACTGATGCGGCGCTACTGCCGGCTGTTCAGCTTCTACGACCGCGACGGCGACGGTCGCCACGCGCTCGAGGGTGACTTCGAACCGGTGGCGGTGCGGATCGCGCGGCGCTGGCAGGGCCGGCCCAGCCGCTTCCCGGATCTGCTGGGGCTGCTGCTCGACACCTACCGGCACGAGAACGGGCGCCGCGACCGGAACCACGACGGCCTGGTGGATGGGGAAGAGTTCCTGGCCTCCCATGGCCGGGTGTTCGCCGCCTTCAAGGCCGATCCCCAGGCTGCGCGGAAGTTCATGGCCCGCTCCGCCGGTGGCTTCTTCGACGTGCTCGACCTCGATGGCGATGGCCAGCTCGACCTCGACGACCTGGCCGCCTTCGCCGCCGCCTACGGCCATCCCACCGCCGGCATCGCCGCCAACCTCGATCGGATGCTCGCCGCCCTGGGCTTGCCCCCCGGCCGCCTGCCCCGTGAGGCCTTCCTGACGCTGGTGGAGCAGTACTGGTTCGACCCCTCGCCGGAGGCCCCCGGCCGCCACCTGTTCGACGGGGTTGGGCTGACGATGGAGACAGTCTGAGCGGGCCGGCCCACTCAGGGCGACGGTGGGAGCAGCAAGGGGCTTAGGGGCGGATCGCCTGTGGTCCTCCCAGCATTTCAGCCAGCCCGGCGATGCGTTCCTCCGGCGGCTCCGGACCCAGGCTCCACAGGCTCTCGAAATAGAAGAACGCCACCCCCAGGCCCTGGGCCCGGTTGGCGGCCAGCTTCTGGGACATCAGGGCCAGGGGGGTGGGGCGGTTGCGCTGGCCGCTCATCACAGCGATGGCGGTGGGGATGCGCTGGCGGGCCTCCTGCACCTCCGGCCGGTTGAGGTGGGGAAGGTAGCTCTCCAGATCGGGCCGGTAGATCTGCACCAGCAGTTCATCGGCGATGCCGCGACGCACCCAGGCGCGCCAGTCCTGCAGCTGCAGCTTGTAGGCGAAGTCGTAGTAGTTGGGTGCGATCGAGACCAGGGCACCAGGACGGGCGGCCCGTACCGCCCGGGCCAGGCGCTCCATGAAGGCGGTGATGCGGTCGGCGCGCCATTTCACCCAGGCGGGGTCTGCAGGGTTGGCCGGTGGATCCTTGCCGGTGTCCTTGCGGTAGAGCGCCGTGGTGAACGGGTCGTAGCCGAACTCCCGCGGCAGGCTCATGTGGTCGTCGAACTGGATGCCATCGGCGCCGTAGTCGTTCACCACTTCCAGCACCAGATCGGTGATCAGCTGTTGCACCTCCGGCCGGAAGGGATTGAGCCACATCACCATGCCGGCGGCACTGATCGAGGTGAGTCCACCATCGCGCTTCTGGGTGAGCCAGATCCGGTGCCGCCGTGCCAGCGGCGAATCGGGTGGCGCCATGAAGCCGAATTCAAACCAGGGAATCACCGTCAACCCGCGGTTGCGGCCGGCGCTGATCAGCTCACCCAGGATGTCCTGCCCCTGCAGGCCGCGGAAGGTGAAGTCCTGCAGCTGTCGCTCCCCACTGACGCGGCTGGGGTAATAGGCAAAATCCCCGCTCCACACCACCGGATACAGCCGGTTGAAGCCCAGCTGCGCCAGCTGGTTCACCGCAGCCTGCATGCGGCCACGATCACGCAGCACCGGCATGTCGTTGGCGGTGAGCCACACCCCCCGTAACTCCTGGGCCGGCTGGGCTTTCGCTGCTGGCGTCAGCGGCGGCAGGTTCGCCAGCAGCCCGGCCAGCAGGCCACCGCAAAGGGCCAGCGCGATCCAGCGCCAGGGGCCATGTCGTGGCGTCACGGGATCGGCGCTGCTGATCCCTCCACCATGGGACCGAATCCGGCCTGCAGCGGCCACCGCCGGGATGGGTCGCTGGTTCATGGGCGACCAGGGCTGGACCCTCCAGGCAGGCGAGCGGGTCGTGCCGGATCCTGCGGGTCCGTCTCATCGAAGCAGCTGAAATCGAGGCAGACGCTGTTCGGGCCGTCCATCCGCACCATGTCGCGGAACTGTTCCCCCAGCCGCAGGTCCGCCGCCCCGTAGCTGCAGCGAAAGTGCACCGGTGCCAACAGGATTTCGTCGAGTCCCTGGAAGGCCACCAGGATTTCGGCCTGGCGCCGCTCCAGCTCCTCCCTGTCCAGGCCGAAGAGGGGGCTGTGGTGGTCGACGCGGTGCATCACGGTCCACATCAGCTGGAAGCTGATCGACTGGTCACGCACCAGCGGCAGGGGCACGAGGCGGCGCATCCGGCGGCCGTCGCTCTCCTCATTCATGGCCAGGGAGGCCCGGATCCGCCCATCCACCAGGCTGTTCTGGCGCACGTTGGCTACCCGGAAGGTGAGGGTGGGGTGCCCCTGCCAGGGTTCGACCGTGGCCACGCGGCTGAAGCGCAGGCGGGCCCGGCTGCGGGAGAAGCGGGCAAAGGCCAGACCGGTGGTGACGGCGATGAACAGCAGCCCGAAGAAGGCCTCCACCGTCACCACCAGATTCACCCAGAGGCTGCTGGGATGGAGCACCCCGTAGCCGATCGAACCGAGGGTCTGGACACTGAAGAAGAAGGCATCCAGCAGGGAGAGACGCTGCCCGGCGGGGGCCCCACCGATGCCATCAAGATCCAGCGTGTAGAGCAGCGTGAAGGCGAGGTTGAGCAGCAGGTAGCTGGCGGCGATGCTGAGCAGAAAGCCCGGCCAGGGAATGGCCAGCATGAAGCGATAGGGCTCCCGCCAATGGCGATGCCAGCCCTGCCGTTCCTCCACATGAAGCGCCCCACCCCGCTGGCTGAGCCGAACCGAACGGATCGGCTGGCGACGCTCAACCGGTTGCCCCATCCCCCTTCCATTGGTGGCTGAACGCATCGTGACATCGGAAGGCGCCGAAGAAAGCCGTCATCAACACCAATAAGAAATGTGGGACGCTTCAGGGGTGTCTTGATGTGCCCCAGAGACTGAGTTTCAGATCATGGTCTCAGCGAGCCTCAATGACAGACTCTGAACGTGGCCGGACATTCAACAATATCGTCTCAGGCATCGCCGCCATCGCCGGCACCATTGGCCTTGTTGTCGCCACCACCACCTCCAACGAGGTCAACAAGTTATCGCAACAATCTCGCACGGCCGGACTGGTTGGCGATCTCACCGACAAACTCAGTTCCAAGCAACTTGGCAGGGACATCTCTTTACTGGCCATTGAGCACATGCTCAACACCGAGCCCGGCAAGGAAAAAGCCCCGAGAGACAAGCTACTGCTCGCGCGAATCTCAATTCTTCTGATTGAAGGGTCATCCGGAGAAGAGTCGATCAATGCCCAGAACACCACGACTGGAATTGCATCTGTCACCCAGACCCAGTTCAACCATGGCGTTGACCAGGCCGCCAGGGTACTGAATCGCTTGGCACAGAGTTCCGGCGAGGCCTGTAATGACTACTACCAACAACAGGTCTTCAGTCTCAATCTGAAGCTTGGTGGCAAGAATCTGACTCCGGCCGCTGACATTGAAGCCAATTGCGGGGAAGCCGGGGCCCTGGCCATTGAGGCGCTACGCAAACAGGTGGAGGGCAAGGATAGTAATGGCGATCAGGCGACCAGCGTCTCCCAGCTTGCCCAGGATGGCATCACCGAACCCAGGCTGGTGGCCAGCTCACTGGCCCAGGCCAGGGTGGTGAACCAACTCAATGCCGTCCGGCTCGAGGCGGCCCATGCCAAAAGTCCCTATGCCGAGCCAAGCCTGGCTGTCGTCTCCGTTCATCTGGATGATCCAGCCATCGCCGGACAGCTGGAACCACTCCTGCTCCAGCTCTCGGCCAAGCGCTGGTACATCGTCTCTGGCGTGCGCGTCGTCGAACCCTCAGCAGGAAGCTGCGGTCAGTACAACTCCGTACGTTTCTTTCACAGAGCCGACACCGACCTGGCCAGGAAGCTCATCACCCAGATCGACAGCCTCAAAACAGCGGCATCGCCTGTCCATCCCCTTCTGGCCGGATCAGGCAACACAAAGCCGGGCATCTCTCCCATCGACCTGAGCGGATGGAAGTTTTCACGCTCCGTCCCCCAAGGCACCGTGGAACTGTGGCTGGCATCGAAGGGGAACAGCTGCCAATCATCCGTGGGCAGCACCTAGCTGGAGAGTCGACGGATTGGCACCCCAGACCTCCAGGCCACCGACGGGCGATCAGCCCTGCCGTTCCCGCCAGATGTCCTGCACGAACGGATCGGTGACGCCATAGAGGCCACGGCGGCTTCGGTTGAAAACAAGCCCTTGGCGGGGTCGTCGCTCAGGGCTGCCCGTTGGAAGATCACCGCGGCCAAGACTTAAGCCGCTTCATGGCTGAGCCCCCAATAACTTCTGATCAATCATTGGCCCTAAGACGGGATCGGTTCCGGCCAGAGTGGGCTGTGCCCGACCCTGCCGCCACCTTGGACCGCCCCCTGCTCCTGCGCGCCGCCGGTCTCGAGCGGCGGTTGGGGGATCGGCGGCTCTGGAGCCGGCTGGATCTCGAGCTGGCCGGAGGCGATCGCCTGGGGCTGGTGGCGCCCTCCGGGGCGGGTAAAACCCTCTTGCTGCGCACCCTGGCCCTGCTCGATCCTCCGCAGGCAGGACGCTTCAGCCTGTTGGGGCGCCCACCGGCGGCCTGGGGTCTGCCGCGCTGGCGCGCCATGGTGGCGTACCTGGCCCAGCGGCCGGTGGCCGGTGGGGGAACCGTGGAGACGAACCTTCGCGCGCCCTGGCGATTTCAGGAGCGGCGGGGGCAAGGTGGCTGGAGCTACGAGCGGATCACGAGCTGGCTGGCGGCGCTGGGGCGCGACCCCTCGTTCCTGAGCTACGACGCCGAACGGCTGTCCGGCGGTGAGCTGCAGCTGCTGGCGCTGCTGCGGGCCCTGCAGTTCGATCCGACCGTGCTGCTGCTGGATGAACCCACCGCCTCCCTCGATGGCGCCACCACGGCCGCCGTCGAGGCCCTGCTGATCGCCTGGATCACCGCTGGCCCGCGCGCCGCCGTGCTGATCAGCCATGACAGCGAACAGATCGAACGCTTTGCCACCCGCACCCTGGAGCTGCAGCCATGACGCCCTCGAGTGCCGGCGCCCTGACGATCAGTGATGGCCGCCTGGCCCTGTCCGCCCTGCTGATCCTGGTGAACGTGGGGCTTTCGGCAGCGCTGCGCCTCGGCCTGGGCCGCAGCCTGCTGCTGGCCTCCGTGCGCATGGTGGTGCAGCTGCTGCTGGTTGGCTACGTGCTCGAGTGGCTGTTCTACCAGGACCAGGCGCCCCTGATCGTGCTGGTGGGAGTGGCCATGGCGATGATCGCCGGGGTATCCGCTGTGCAGCGCACCCGGCACCGCTTTGCCGGCATCTACCTGAACAGCCTGCTGTCGGTGATGGCCTCTTCGGCCCTGGTCACGGGGCTGGCGGTGACGGGGCTGATCCAGCCCCAGCCCTGGTACAACCCCCAGTACCTGATCCCGCTGCTGGGGATGGTGCTGGGCAACACCCTCAACGGCCTCTCCCTGGGCCTCGATCGCTTCATGGAGGGCCTGCGCAGCGGTCGCGACCAGGTCGAAACGGACCTGGCCCTGGGGGCCACCCGCTGGGAGGCCTGTCAGGCGGTGGTGCGTGACGCCATCCGCGTGGCCATGATCCCCACGATCAACTCGATGATGGTGATGGGCCTGGTGAGCCTGCCGGGGATGATGACCGGGCAGATCCTCCAGGGGGCGGCGCCGGCGGCGGCCGTTCGCTACCAGATCGTGATCCTGTTCATGATCGCGTCGGCGACGGCGCTGGGGGTGTTCGCTGTCGTGGGCCTGGCCTATGGGCGGCTCACCAGCGCCGACCATCAGCTGCGGCTTGATCGTCTGGTGCAGCGCCACGGCGGGAAACGCTCAGTACGTTGAGGGTCCAGGCCTGCGGCACCGCAAGGCGCCGCCGTTCCTCACACAGCAGGTACGGCGATGGTGACGCGAAGGAATCTGCTGCTGGGGGCTGGCGCTGCTGCGGTGGGTGGAGGCGGTGGGATCTGGGCCCACAGGAACGGGATGGGCTCGATGGAGGCGTACGACGCCGCCGTCGCCGCCATGCGCCACAGGCCGACAACCGCCCCGGAGACCCGCGACCTGATCCGTTACGCCACCCTGGCGGCGAGCGGACACAACACCCAGCCCTGGCTGTTTCGCCCGGACGACGCGGGGATCACGATCCTTCCGGATCTGCTGCGACGCACCCCCGTGGTCGACCCCGACGATCACCATCTGTATGTGTCGCTGGGCTGTGCCGCCGAGAACCTGGCCATCGCGGCGGGAGCTGCGGGCCGGGCCGGCGCCATTGACCTCGAGCCAGCCGGAGAGGGCGGGGTCCGGTTCCACTTCGGGACGGGCAACGGCGGCGATCAGGCCCTGTTCGAGGCGATCCCACGGCGGCAGTCGACGCGGTCCGACTACGACGGATCCAGCGTTGAGGCGAGCGATCTGCACCAACTGAAGGCCGCTGCAGCCATGCCGGGGGTTGATCTGGTGCTGGTGAGCGAACGGCCGCCGATGGACCAGCTGCGTGATCTGATCCTGGCGGCCAACAGCGCCCAGATGGGCGATCCGGCCTTCGTGGCTGAGCTGAAGCGCTGGTTGCGGTTCAGCCCGAACTCCGCCCTGCGCACGGGCGACGGGCTGTTCAGCGCCGCCGGCGGCCAGCCTCCCTTGCCGGAATGGCTGGGGCCCTGGCTGTTCGATCGGGTCTTCACCGTGAAGGCCGAAACGGCCCGCTATGCCCGGCAGATCGCCTCGTCCGCCGGGATCGCCGTGTTCGCCGGCGCCGAAGCGGACCCGACCCACTGGGTTCAGGTGGGGCGGGCCTGCCAGCGGTTCGCCCTGCAGGCAACGGCTCTCGGCCTGACCTGCGCCTTTCTCAACCAGCCGGTGGAGGTAGCGGGGTTTCGCGCCGATCTGGCGGCGCTGGTGGGCCTGCGGGGTCGACGGCCGGACATCGTCCTGCGCTTCGGGCGGGGTTCACCGCTGCCATTTTCGGCCCGACGACCGCCCGCGGCGGTGCTCGTCTGAAGGATCAGCCTGGCAACCGCAGCCACAGCCGGCAAGGCAGGGCTCGTGGATGGGGTGCCCACCGGAGCGGCCATGCCTTGAACAAAGCTGGGAGAAGAGGAATGGCCATCAACCGCCAGCTGCTTTGGGTGATTCCACTGATGGGAATCTCAGTGGGACCCTTGAGCCTGGCTGTTCCAGCTCTCTCTGCGCCGAGGCAAGTTCCCCTGTCCTCCCTTTCTTGAGAATGCCGCCAAGCCATCGAGCGCTTCGGCCCAAAGCCAGGCCAGGGCCTGGACGGACCGGAACTGCATCGTCATGGCCATGGAGACATCAGCATCGGTTGGAGCAGGATGACAAGTCAGTTCTTCGCAAGCGCATCGGAAGAGGCTGCGGCCAGCCGAGAGATCGGCAAAGCCTGCCCACAGGTCGCCATCGTGACCTTCAGCGGCGCCACCGGAGGGACGGAACGTTGGTCTATCAGACGAAACGGATTGAGCGTCAAACACTTCAGAGACAGCGGCTACCCCGGTGATGCGTCGAAAGACTGGAAGTGGGACACGGTTCCGTTCAACTACGACCCCGGACAATCCTATTGATGGCGCAGGCGACCAGGCCTGAATCTGGAATAGGATGAAACCACCGCCCCATCTGATGTGAAACAGATCGCTGGACCACTGCGACGAGCAGCCATCTATGGTCTCATCAGCTATCTGGGTCTTGTTCTGATCAACAACTCGGAGCTGAACCTTCCCAACATGTGGATCGCCTATCTGCCGATGTTCATCGGTGTCTATGTGATGACGCAATGGCTGGACAAGAAGTGGGGGGACTGACGACCTAAGGACCGCCAGCATGGGTTCGGCGGCCTGGGCACACCAGGAGGCCATCCTTCGGGGAGGGGCTGGGAATGACCATGAGTGTCAGGTCCTGATCCGGCTCCAGGGCAAGGCTCAGCTGCTTGAGCAGACCCACCGCCAGCAGACGGATGTCCAGCTCCGCCAGCGCCTTGCCCAGGCAGACGCGCTCACCGCCTCCGTAGGGCAACAGAAACACGTTCGTGTCTGGCTCGAGATGGCGCTGGGGCCGGAAGGCCGCCAGATCCCCGGGATCAGCGCCATGGCGCTGGCTGGCCGTGATGCTCACCTGCACCACCCGATCGGCCGGCACCAGCACACCCGCCAGGGCAATGGGTTCCCGGGTGCGGCGAAAGAAGCCCCCCACCGGCGGGGTCAGCCGCATCACCTCCTTCACCACAGCATCCAGCCGCGGCGCCCGCACGGCGTCGTAGGCGCTCACTGCATCCCCCTCGGCAGGGGGCCAGGACAAGCCGTCGAGTTCCTCCAGCAACCAGCCCAGCTCGGCGGGGTGCTGCAACAGGGTGAGCAGCAGGCAACTCAGGGAGGAGGCGGTGGTTTCGTAGCCGGCGAACAGCAGAAGCAATAGCTGCTCTGCCACGTCGTCGTCGGCCAGGGGGAGGCCGGCTTCATCCAGGCCGCCGGCCAGGAGATCGAGGCCGCCAGCAACGAGGGGGGCTCCGGAAGCCTCAGCGACCTGGGCCTTCTGAAGCACAGAGCCGAGGCGCCGCAACAGGCGCTGACGGGCCTGCCGTGCCCGGGCGAAGGGACTGCCGGGCAGGGCGAAAGGGAGCGAGAACAGGCCCCGGCAGCAGATTTCAAAATCCTCGAACAGGGCGTCGCGATCGGTGCCAGCGAGCCCAAGCACCGTGCTGGCGATCACGCCGAAAGCGAAGCGCCGCAAGCGGGGCACCAGGGCGACGGGCGCTGGCGCCGCCAGCAGCTCCTGGTTGAGGTCCTCCACCAACGCCACGATCGCCGGGCTGTAGCGCCTCAGGGCAGCGGAAGCGAACAGCTGGCCCACCACCCGACGGCGGACCTTGTGGTCGGCACCGTTGCGGTTAGCCAGCGACAGCGGCCCCAGCAACTGGCGCACACTGTCCGGCCACCACCCCTGGACCGCGTCCCCCTGGGCGAAAAGGTCGGCGATGGCCTGCTCGCCGCGAATGAACACGGTGCGCTGGCCCAGCAGGCTGGTTTCGTACACGTCCCCGTACTGCTCGAAGCGTGAGCGGGCGAAATCCGGATCGCGAAGGAAGGCGAGGGTTTCGAGCACGCCACCCATCGCCGGCGTGCAGGGGACGGGCCGAAGCGTGGTGGGATCGAGGGGCAAGCGGCGGCATCCGGAGTGGTCCCCAGGCTGGCAGCCAACCGATGGCGATGCGTCGCCCCTGGCAACAAGCTCAACGGCCGGCTGCTGCCGCTTCAAAGGCAAAGCGCGCTGGAGACACCACGCATCAGCCGCGCTCACAGCCGGTTGTCAGCTGAAACAACCTTGGGGCCCTTCTTCGATGAGATGGTGACTGGATGACAAGCGATGATGCCCGTCAACGTGAATCAGAATGTGCTCAATGGATGCAGACAAGCCGCACGCGACAGGCCATGTCGTAACAGCAAACGCCCTTAAGCTTCAATCGTCGAGATGCATGGGTAGGAATGAGATTAATCCATGCGTCCTAGGGTTAGGTGTGCCTGATCAAGGAAACCATTGCTGAATGGAAGAAGGACAACGTACCGCTCCACGGCGCTGCCTTGGCGTACGACACGATTGTCTCGTTGGCTCCGCTGCTGGTGATCGCCATAGGGGTTGCAGGAGCCATCTTTGGCGAAGAGGCCGTTCGGGGAGAGCTGGTGCGTCAGATCCAGGAATTGGAGGGCAAGGAAGGGGTTGTAGCGATTCAAGCCATGATTGAGAATGCCAATCGTCCTGGATCCGGAGGCTCGCTGGCCTCGGTGGTTGGGTTCCTGTTGTTGCTGCTGATGGCAGCAGACTGTTTGGCCAGTGCAAATGGGCCTGAACACAATCGGGGATGTAGAACCATTTCGTTTGCCATGGTTCTGGTCATTGGCTTTCTGCTGTTGGTGTCGCTGCTGCTTTCCAGCCTTCTGGTTACCGCTGTTGATGCGCTCAACAGGTGGATGCCAGGACTCCCGGTTCTGGGGCAGGCCCTGAACCTGGTGATCTCACTGGTCGTCATCACAGTTCTGTTAGCATCGATTGACAAGGTCTTGCCTGATGTGCGGTTCCATTGGCGGGATCTGTGGGTGAGTACAGCGGCCACGTCGTCCTGTTCAATCTCGGCAAGACCGCCATCGGCCTGTACATCGGCAACAGCAGCTTTGACTCGACCAACGGGGCAGCAGGCTCACTGGTGGTTCTGCTGATCTGGATGTTCTTTTCAACGCTGATTCTATTGGTTGGTGCGGAGTTCACGCAGGTCTATGCTCGGAGCCAGGCGGGAGGTACAGACAACGATCGCAACCGTTACTGGCTGATCGGGAGTTCCACAGCTAGCGTGGCAGGATTGGTTCACAGATCGGAAGGGGGGTCATCATCCCAGCTGGTTGTGGCAAACCAGCAAACCATTCACGGGCTGGAATCCAGGCCAGCAGGAAATCCATAGCAACGGCTTCACCAACGAAGCATCGTGAGCTAGTCAGAAGATGGAAAACCAACAAAGGCCAATGACTGCAAAGAAAGTGGCAACACGTTCGATGAGTCAGCGCTGCGTGTCGATGCATGTTCGCTGCACATCATTCAGCGCAGCCATAAGCAACCATTAGAGTGGACTTGACCATTCCACGAGAGTTGACATGAGAACATTATTGATGTCCATTCTTTCATTGGCTCTGCTGATGGCCTCGCTGCTGATTCCATCGCCAGTGATGGCCCTTTCGATCCCAACGGTCCAACCCCAGACACTGCTCGGAGCCAAAGCAGAAAAAGTCCCTGCCTCAACGCAAGAGACCGATAGCAAGCTCCAATCCACCATCGGTGCCGTCACAGGAGACGATGGCCAGACGGGAAAAAAGGAAAACGCGCAAGACAGGGCCGATGATGGCAACAAGGTGGATCAGATGACCAATGAACTGGTAGAGGAGAGCGGCAAGTAGAAAGGCACCGACTTCAAGGTGTCATTCCCCAGGCCTGGCCATGGCTGATCTCACGGGCCTAGGGATCTCAGACAGGCCACACTTGTGTCATCAGGGAGATGGGCTTGGCGTGTGGACGACTGCTCCTACAGACGTGCGGCACAGCCGGGAAGTCCTGATGAATCTTCACTGTCCCGGAAGGCCATCAGGCGAAGAGAAAGTCCTGGGATCTTAAAAGGCTGTGCAGCTTGACCTCCTTCTCCAGCAGGCAGGCATGTCCGCTCTTTGGCAAGAGTGTGGTCTTGGCTTTGGGGAGATACTTGGCAATTCGCCGTGCCTCCGCCACAGAGGGAAGGAGTCGATCTGAGCCTGAGGCTAAGATCAAGACAGGCTGCTCAATACGCTCCAGCGGCAGCTCCTCCAAAGCGAACTGACGGAGTAGAGATAGTCTCCAGGCGGCGCTGGATGGCGTTACCGCTAGCATGGCATCTAGCAATGCCGTTTGATTTGACAGCGATACCCTTTGAGGCTCGATGAGAAAAGGGAGCAGACTCAGCGTGGAAAGGCGGTAGAGGGAGCTTGGCAACCATTTAGTGAATGAGGCGCCCATCTCCATCCAGGGTTGACGCCTTGCTGATGAGGCCGGATTGACCAAAACCAGTCGGTCACAGAGGCGCGGATGGTTCGCCGCAAGATTCAAGGCCAGACAGCCGCCGAAAGACTCGCCGCAAAGAACAATGGGACGCGAGGGAGCGTGTTGCTTTTCGTTCTTGATCAACTGAACGACTCGTTCTGTCAACCCATCCCAGCCCGTAAGGTCGTTGGCTGCAATCGACAAACTGCAGATATCAAAGTCTGACTGCAAGTTACCTAACTGCGGTTGCAGCAATTTACCGCTTCCGTCCATTCCTGGCAGAAAGATAAACTTCGGAAGACTTGGTTTCGAGACCTTGGAAGCCTGAAGCCCATGGGTTGTCGTCACAGCCAACATAGAAAACCTGGATGAGTCATTGACAGCCCAAGCGAAGCAACCCAGCAATTTGCTCCATGCAAGATTGGGTCAACTGCTTCGCCATCGGACCTGCGTGTCGACCGCCATAGTGCTGTCGTTGCACCTCGTCAATCCATACAGGATAGCCAATTAGAAGATGTACACGACGATAGACAACAGCGGAATGCCAGCCGCCACAGTTGAACAGAGGTTCCGTGGGATCAAACAGATTGAACAGTTTCAATGGAGCGAGCCGATGCGTATCTTCTTCCGTGGATGCGATCGCCACTGGCAGGATGGCCAAATCACGGACCTGAGCTCCCAGGGCCAAATGGGCAAAACCACGATGGAAGGGGCTGAGCTGATTCGCCCGCTTGACCTGAACCATTGGCTGCGCACCCTCGGGGAAGATCCCCACGGCCTGTCCAGACTGTAAGAATTCAACTGACCTCTGGAAGAACTGATGTTGCCATTCGCCAGGCGCGTCGAGAGGAAAGGCACCCATCACCGACACCATCTCCCGCAAGACAGGCACTCGGCTCATGTAGTGGTGACAAGCGAAACGAACGGGACGGTTCAGAGCTGCCATCAGCAGGGGTACATCCAGCAGGCTGCGATGGTTGCTCACAACCAAGATCTTTTTGGTTGCGGGAATCCGCTCGGGGTGGTGCAGTGACACCTTCGTGCCAACGGCACCAAGCAAGCTCCGAGAAACGTTCAAGGGAGTCTCGAGATGGATACCGATCTCAGGGAAGGTGACGTTCACTGCCTAGCCATTCTTCAATCAAGTGCCATCTCACTAATGAGATCATAGGCAGAACCCATCCACTGCTTGTGGGAGGGGGACCGCCACACCGAGGGGGATTCCACCCATGAGATGGCATCACTCCACCTGCCCTGAGTACAAACGCGCGGCTGAAGGATTCTGCTTATGGGCAGATCAAAGAAGTCAGGGGACTGCGGCGATTCCTGTTGCGGGCCCTGGAGAAGGTGAACGGCGAGTGGCACTTGATCGCAGCCACCCACAACCTGCTGAAGCTGTTCCGGTTCCGGCGGTCACAACAACTGGCGCGGGTGGTAACAACGGGATGAAGGGCAGCGTCCTTGGCAAGGGTGCTGCCAGAGCTGAATCTGATCCACATCGCTGCGGGGCAGGAAGCAGAAGCTCTATGGGAAACAAACTCCTAGCCGCCTCCAGGCTTCGCCTGTGGGTATCCTTGTCCCATCCATCACTTTCCTGCCATGAGCCCATTGACCCCTCTCAGCCAAACCCTGCTGAACGGCAAGCGCCGAAAAGGCCTCAGTTTCGGCGAGCTTGAATTACTTCTCCAACGCGATGAAGTATGGATAGCCAGCCTTCTTTACGGACAGGCCACCGCTTCTCTTGAGGAGGCACAGACACTTCTGGCGGCCCTAGATCTGGATCCAGATCTGGCCGACGAGCTGACAGTCCCTCCGGTGAAGGGCTGCCTGGATCCGGAGGTTCCGACCGATCCATTGATTTATCGCTTCTATGAAATCATGCAGGTGTACGGTCTTCCGCTCAAAGATGTGATCCAGGAAAAGTTCGGTGATGGCATCATGAGTGCCATCGACTTCACCATGGAGGTGGACAAAGTGGACGATCCGGCCGGCACCAGGGTGAAAGTCAGCATGTGCGGAAAGTTTCTGCCCTACAAGAAGTGGTAAGAAGATCCCAAGCGATCAAAGGCCGAGTTCGGCAAGACCTTGGCGGTATTCTGGTCTCGGCCCCTCAAGCCAACGTCATTGTCGACCCTGAGCAGCAATTGGAATATCTTTGATACTGCTCTCGCGCCGACGCGGGGAGGGCGGAGTTAGATGGTCTGGTTTTTCTGGACAGGGTCCATCGTTAACCTGTGAGGCGAGGCACCGCCCCAGAAAGGGGTTCCGACCCATGTGCAAACGCCGCACCCATAGCCCCGAGTCCAAGGCCAACGTCGTCATGGAGGCGAACAGTGACCGCATGAGAATCCAGGAGATCGCCGAAGACGGCGCGGAGCGCCTGATCCAGGCGAGCCAGTGGATGGGGCAGCTCCCGGACGGCGCGAGCGAGTTTCCACGCAGGAGAAAAAGCCCCACTCCTTTGAAGCAACGGTGCAACGGGCTCGGGGGGAATCGGCACTGATGGTTAACCACTGAGGTCGCGCCCGCCCCCTCATAGGCCTCCAGTCAGCAACACCCGCCTCAACCACTTACCCCGAGCGCACAGTTACTGGCGCTGCGGAGACCATGACCGACCGCCGGACATCAACCCACTTGCCCCGAGCACTTCATCCCTGTGCCCAGCCCAATGAGTGGGTCGATCATGCCCAAGACTGCCATTCTCAATGTGCGTCGTTCTCGGGGGAAGCGACAGCTCCAGCGCCATCCAAGATCATCCTCAAGTGACAGCAAGCAGCACCGATCCGAACTGGCGGCTACGAGCCCACGCGCTACCTTACGGGAAAGTCCTCTCTACATCATGCCTCTCACCGGATCTGATCTCCTCGCCAAAGTCAAAGAGCTCGGCGATGCCTCCAAATCCGACCTGGTCCGCGCTGCCGGCTACCTCAGCACCAAGAAAGACGGCACCGAACGGCTGAACTTCACGGTGCTCTACGAGGCCTTGCTAGAGGCCAAGGGCGTCAGCCTTGGAGACGGTGGCGGCAACGGGAAGGGAAAAGGAGGCCGCATACTCAGCTACGTCGCGACGGTGCAAGGCAATGGCAATCTGCTGGTGGGCAAGGCTTCCATGGCCATGCTCGATCTCAGGCCTGGAGATGAGTTCGAGATCAAGCTGGGTCGCAAGCAGATCCGCTTGATTCCTGCTGGTGGGACCGACGAGGAGGAGTAAGGCAGGTGCCTGGGGGGGGGGAGCAGTCGCTTCCGGGTCAACGCAACTGCAGGCGCGACACCAGGAACCCGTTGAAGTGGCTGGAACTTCCAGCCAATGCCAGCACCTCCAATGGCTCACGGCAAAAACCCGGGCATGGCTTGGTTTTCTGGAGCAGTACTCCATGGTGAAGCGCTCAGGGCTGCCCTCCCCTGGCACGACCTCCGGCTATCCCCAGATAACCTCACCCACTACCCCGAGGACGCAACCAGTCCTTCCGCTCCACAACCCAATGAAAAGCCCCCAGGGAGGCTGTACCCCCGGAGGCTGAACCGGCTGATTTCGAGCTCGGGGCAATCGCTCAGCCTTGCCTCAGCAGGGCCACATCGGCGAGCTTCTGGAGGATGCCGTGACCAGTGAGGGCCTCGATGGCCACGCCGATCAGGAAGCCGAGCATGGCGAGTCGGCCGTTGAGGCGTTCGGCACGCTTCAGTTCCGAGTCTCGGATCTGCTGGGCAACGGTGTTCAGGAACCAGGTCTCATCGGCGGCCTCGGGGAGGCGTGACCCGAGCGCGTTCAGCCTCCCGGCTGGCCCAGGACACCCCGACCACCTCACACAAGGGCTGGCAATAGGCAGCCGCGACCAGCCACGGCCATAACGACCCAGCAAGTCACGCCCGCACAAGTGCATCGCTCCCGGCCCGATCCTTGCCGGGGCTAAACGGCTGGGGCAGCGGTGAAACGGTGAACTGGCCAGTGCCCAGAGGCCAGAAGGACAACTTGATTGACGCGTCGCGACAGCCTGGTCACGATCCCGGTCCCAGCTGCAATCTCAGGCACCAGAAGGGCTCGTAACAACTGCCTCTACCGGTCAACCAGATTGACGCCACCCGTCAACCTCATTGACACGGGACAGTCTTGGCAGCTTTCGCTCCATCGCACTTCGCGTTCTTCTGGATCGGTGCATCCTTGGTCGAACGGCATAGGTACTGGGTGCTGCCGTTGCTTTTCTGGACCTTCTGCCAATAGAAGCCGGCTGGGCTGGGCTTTCCTTCGGCGACCACTTTCGCAACGGCCGGTAGCGGAACCAGTTTGAGGGTGGCCAAGGCCGTTGCAATAAGGACTGGGAAGCGCATCGTTCAGAAGTTGTCTTGGGACATTCTCGCTGAATTGACCGCCCCAGGGAACCCTGTAAGCAAACACTCCATCACAATGACCCGCTACCTCTAGCATGACGACGCCGAAGGCTTGCCCACATGATTGGGCGATGCCCAAGTGAAGCAGAATGGCCTCTTTTAAGCAGCAGGTATTTGATATCTGGCCCTTAAGTTAAGCAATAGAATGCGAATCATCATAAGGAGGAATCCAACTCGGCGAGGGGGAACGATTTGTAGCCTTAGGTCCCTGCTGGAGATCGCCACTGATCATGCCAGCTTAGGCAACTTTGATCAGGGTTCACTGGCTGCCGCTTACCCTTGCATTAGCTGACTCCGCATTAAGCCATTGCAATCTTCTTGGCAGATTTTAGCGACTTCTCTTTCTCTCTTGATACTGAGGTCTTCATTATGGCAATTGAACTTTCCACCCTAGCATTTTCCAATAAAGCAGATATTGTCCCGCAATCTGGGACTGTTGAATTCATTAACACTGGCATCGCTAATACCCTAGGCGGCAATGACAGCATCACCGGAGTTGACATGGGCGGCGGCAATGGCATCTTCAACGATGGCAGCCCCGAAACTGGTGCCGTTATCAAAACTGGTGCCGGCAACGACACAATCACCGGTACTGGTAACTTTGCTGGAATCACCAACTTTGGCACCCTTGATACCGGTACAGGTAATGACACAATCATCGCCCAGGGATCTCTCGGCCCCGGCATATACAACAGTGGGACAGGGATCATTGATACTGGCGCAGGTAACGACTCAATCACTGCTATTGGCGGTCTTGCCGGCTATAGTGGCATTATCGACATGGGAGATGGCAATGACAGGCTAACTGGTATTGTCACTGGCGGTTTTTTTGCTGGCATCGACAACCGTTCCACCATCAACATGGGGAATGGTAACGACATGATAACTGGCAATGGAGGCTTCGCTGGCATATTCAACGGAGACAATGGCACCACCAAAACTGGGGCCGGAAATGATTCCAACATTGGCTCCGCCGGTCAAAACGGCATTGCCCTCTTCAGCGGTAAAATCGATATGGGCAATGGCAACGATATACTTGTTGGCTCTGGCGGTACCTCAGGCATCTGGATCTTTAGTGGCGCCACTATCGATATGGGTGCAGGAAATGACAATGTTGATGCTAGCATAGGTGGCTTCAATGGAGACGGGGGCGTAAATATGGGAAGTGGTAATGACGTCCTCAAAGGGTTTGGAAGTGGAAACTTTGATGGTGGCAAAGGCAACAATATGTTAACACTATTGACTCCAGGGAGCTATACTATCGGAGTCTGTGGAGCAACCGTTAGCTTCACGAGTCACGGCATTACAATGAACACTTCTGCTTTTGAGACGCTCATAGCTGGGGCCACTGCGTATAGCTTTAGCTCATTGACCAATGGTCAGACAGTTTCCATTGCTTGATTGTTGTTTGTCGCAAGAAGTTCCTCCCTTGCTTCTGAGTAAGCCTCTGCTGGGTGAGGACTACTTGGAAAAGAAACAGTCCCTACCAGCATGTAAAGCCAGCTGAATTTATTGAGGACATACAATGGCAATCTTAGGGCCAATACATCAGGTATCAAGGAGCAGTGACTATCCTCCCACTGCCTTCAGAAAAGATGTCACCCCTCTGATCCGTTCACCTGGGGGCTTGATGGAGCCAATCAATGGGTCGCTTCAGCGAGGCCGTCAAGGTTGATGTTCGCAGGCGGATTGAGGTGGTCTGGTTTTCCTGGACATCCCCCATCGTTAACCTGTTAGGCGGGGCACCGCCCCTGAGAGGGGGCTCCCACGCATGAGCTAACGCCTCATCCAAAGCCCAGGGTCTCCCTAGTTTTTTCTGGGCATCCCCCATCGTCGTTAAGCTTTGAGGGGGTCCGGCTTTTCTGGCCTGCTCCCCACGGTCACCCTAGAGGCGCGGCACCGCCCCTGAAAGGGGCTCCCACCGCTGGCGCAGCCTTCTCCGCAGAAGTTGAGCAGCAGCACTGCCCCCACTGCCCCGGGCACGTAGCCAGCGCCGCGTCACGGAGTCGATCCCTCCTTCAAGCCCCCCTCCCATGCTCCTCGTCCTGGGGGGCTGCGCTCCCCAGCGCATCCGTCCCTCGGGGACCGCCTGCAGAAAACCGATCAGGTCGGCAGAGCCATGGACAGGAGAGGTTTCTGGCAAAGAAGTGATCCATTCCCGCCGACCAAACCCAATTGTCCCGTGTCAATCAGGTTGATGGCCCCTCAACCAGATTGTCGTCGGATACCCAATGGTCGCAGCCCTGCCGAGGGCGCTTGTGACGGACTTTCAATTAGCCCTGCCCTCATGCCCGCCAATGCCGGAAACTTTATCCTCCCCCCCCCTGCAAGAACAGCGAACCTGTCAGCTGCAGCGTCAGCAAGGAGGTCGCCAAGTAGTGTCCCCTGGAGAGGTGCAAACGACCAAAACATCACAAGTGAGCATTAAGTTATGTCTCTGGCTGGTCACAGGTTTATCGGCCTTATGAAAATGCAACCTAGAGTCGGTGGCATACATTCAATATAGCGCTTAAGCCATGATAAAAAATCTCGGAGTTGCGTTGGCTGCATTTACTTCCATCGCATTCGCATTGCCGGCTAGAGCGGTCATCTTTGGCGGAGTTGATTTCCCGCAAGGAGCCGCCTCCTTTGCTGATGCAGTTAGCACTTACTGACCCCGTGGTTATTAGCGATAGGCCGAATGAAGGGAAAAGAAATCCACTGAATGCTCTCGGACTTCCTAACAACTCTAGCGTAAGCCTGGGAGATGGTGGGAGCATTGCTCTTCAGTTTATTGACAATAAACCAACTGGCAACGGCAACACAAGTTTTGACCTATGGATTTTCGAGGTTGTGCCGGACGTTGAAGATACCTTTGTTGACATAAGCAAGGACGGCCTTTCGTGGAACTCAGTCGGGAAAGTCTTTGGCAGCACAGCAGGCATCGATATTGACTTTTATGGATTTGGAATTGCCGATGAATTTGGGTTTATTCGTCTAACCGATGACCCTGATGAAGGGGAACAAGGAAGTGCAAGTAACTCTGTAGGGGCTGACATAGATGCAGTTGGGGCCATCTCAACTAAACTCACCCCCCCTGAGACAAGCTCAGTCCCTGGCCCTCTGCCAGTACTTGGCGCCGCTGCCGCCTTCGGCTACAGCCGCAAGCTCAGGAAGCGCATTAAGAGCCGCCAGCTTCCCGTAGCCGGGGCGATCGACTGATCTCCACCAGCAAGACGCGACGAAGCCCCGGAGTTGGGTGGGGCTTTCGTTTATATTTTCAGCAGGTTCTTATGCAATGAGTCAGGAAGATTCCACTCAAGATGGGTTACCACCCAAGAGCAACCGCCGCATCTACAGATCCGCACAGTTGATTAACCACTGACGACGGCCCCGACCCTTCCTGGGCCTCCTGGTCCCAGCGCCCGTCAAGCCCACGTCCCCGAGCACTCGATCCCATAGCAACAAACGGGTGGTGGCTAATTCACCGTCCGACTGGGACAGTCTGGACATGTCCTCAAGAAGGGGCGGATAGGGCTACTCCTCCACCATCTCCCCAGTGCTCACCTCACACGGACTTCCCGGACAGGGCGGACACCCTCAAACCCAACACTTGGTGTGGTCCCCCCTTCTCAACGAACAGGGAACTCTGAGTGGGGCCAGCGCCCTGTCCGGCGTGTCCGGGCTGTCCTGCTCCCAGGGGTGGGGCTCTTCGAGCGTTGACGCCGGTTGGTGCTGTTAAGCGACATCCTCCTGGAGGTGAGCACCGAGAGCGGCAGCTGGCGCACCCTTCGCCAACCGAACGGCTGAACCCTGCAAAGGTGAGCTGACTGGATACCCCCTCCCCATGGTCCACTCAGCTTGGCTTCTGCCCAACAATTGACCTGACCTGCGTCAGCGCCTCTGCGTAGCTGGCTACCGACGGCAAAGGCCTGCATCGATAACGGCAGAGAACGGACGCAATCCGTTCATTCGCAACGGGCAACCGTGAACTGGGGATCCATGGAAAGGCGTGGTGCGCACTGTGGTATGGAAGTCCGCCCATGAGCGAATTGAGCCAGGCTCCTGCCTGCACATCGCGAGCGCCGTAGAGCTGAGTGAGCAGGTGGGTGGATTCGCGGTGCCAGAGGCCGTGGTGTTCGACGAGCCCGCGGAACTGAATGATGGCGCCGATCACCCGCTCCAGCACCAGCCAGAACAGCAGGTAGCGCCAGAACACTCCGTGGGCCATGGCGGTGGCAAGCATGACCCCATGCACCAGCACCACTCCGGCGCCATCGAGCCGGCGGGCTGCTGTGAGGCCGGGATCGACAGGCTCAAGTTGAAATCCTTTGCGTGTGGTGTCGGCAATCAGACCCACCCCACCAAGCACCAAGATGCGCCAGGCCAGCAGATGGCGATGCACCCAGCGGCGAAATGGCCCGGCCCGCTGCCGTTCGGCCGGCAGCACCTCGGTGCGCTCGGGATCGCGCGGATCAGTGCCCTGCCAGCGGTGATGAAGCCGGTGCAGTCGTGCGTAGGTGGCATAAGGCCAGGCCATCGGCCAGCTCAGCAGGCAGGCCAGCGCCGTTTCCAGCGGCGGCCAGCCCAGCAGCGTGCCGTGCGCCATCTCGTGAGTGGCAATCAGCAACAGGGAATAGGCCACCCCAGCCATCAGTAACACGCCAAGTGCAGCCCAGCCAAGAGGCATCAACCAGAACAGCCATGCGCCGGAGATCAGCAACGCGCTCAGAACAACCAGACGCAACAGCACCCAGGTCCGCTCTTCCAGCGTCAGCGTCCCGCCCAGATCTGCCGCTGCTGCACAGAGGTCGTGAACGAGCGGCACCATGGATCCCAGGCCCCTTGCAAAGACACTCCATCCTGATGCCTTGGCTGATTGCGACACGCGTAGGCCTTCCCACGTTCATTCTGTGAGCTTTCCCGACGTTCACCACGGCCCCAGCCATCAATCAAGCCGCCAATCCCATGAATCCCTGTCGGCACAGCGCACCGATCCAGTAGGGGCCCTATGTCGATCAGACCGTGCTGGTCACGACCCGTAGCCCAAAGGCCTGCATGACCTGCCACTGCTTCCGCCACCAGGCCGGCGTCAGCTGCATCCCGTTGCTCACCTGCCAGCTGCACCAGGGTTTGCTCGCTCTCGGCGATCACTTCACCCGCCGCTGCCAGGGTTGGACCGAAGACATGACGCGCCAGCGGGGCTGGTGCCCGGAGGTGGCATGAGCAGTCGGCGTGCGGTGGTGGGTGTGATGGGGGCTGGAGAGAGCACCTCCGCTGAGGCGGTGGCCCTGGCCGAGAAGCTGGGGGAGTGCATCAGCGCCAGTGGATGGGTTCTACTCACCGGTGGGCGCCCGGCGGGGGTGATGGCGGCGGCCAGCCGCGGCGCGGTGCGGGTGGAGGGGCACCTGGTGGTGGGGGTGTTGCCCGATGAAGGGAACGGTGACGACAGACTGAGCACGGCGGAGCTGGATATGGCCCTGTTCACCGGTATGGGCCAGGCACGCAATGTGATCAACGTGCTCAGCGCCGATGTGGTGGTGGTCTGCGGCAGTGGCGGCCCCGGTACGGCCTCAGAAGCCGCCCATGCGCTCAATGTGGGCAGGCCGCTGATCCTGCTGGCGGTGCCGCCGCTGTGGCGCGACTTCTTCTCTTCGCTCGGCAACGGGGTGGAGAGCGCCAGCGACGTGCAGGAGTGCTGCCGGTTGATCGAGGGCAAGCTCCGAAAGGCATGAGCCAGCGATCACCGCGTGTTCCCCTGACCACAAAGGAGGGTTGGTTGATCAATGGCCGCCAGATCCTGTGCTTTCGCCCGACCCGCTGGGAGCGCCTTGTTCAACTGCTGGAGATCACCCAGCACTACGCGATGCTGCAGCGAAATCTGGAGTACACCGGCATCACCAGAGGCAAGCAGCTGGTGGTGCTGGTGGGCCACAAGAAAGCCCTGGGGATGGCCATCAAGAACCATCTGGGCCGCAGGCGTTTCACCAAGCTCGGGGTGTGGCTGGGGGAGTGGACAATAAGCAAGACAACCCTTCGCCATCCATTAGCGATCACCCTCAGGCAAGGCTGGCGAGGAGAGAATGAACTTGAGCGAACGGTGGCCGCATCGACGGGAGTGGGTTCAGGCAGTCGTGTTGCAAGCCATGAAGCTGAGAACGCAGATCCGTTTGAGGTTGGGTTTCTTCCAGGGGACAGTGCTCCAAGAGATCCTCCAACAGACATCCGAACGCCCTGACTTCCAGGCATTCCAGGGATCGGCCGGAAGACGCTAGGCCATCGGGATACAAAGAAGCCGCACCAAAATCCCCAAGCAAACTTTCGCCAGCTGCATTGAACAGAATATTGTGCGCATACAGGTCGCCGTGCAAGATACCTCGACTTTGGAGATGAGCCGCCGCTGCTGCAATTCCCCGAGCAATCTGCACAATCACCGGTAGGGAGAAAGTGGTGCCAGGGGGATAGGTATCCCTGGTGCAGCTATCCAGACTGGGTGGGCGTCCCAGGACTCGATAGGCGGGTGGAACAAAGGCAAACACCAAACCTGCTTTTTGTTCTGGATGGTGGATCACTTGGCCAAGGAGTCTGACGAGATTCGGATGAATGCCTGCTGCAATACACGCACTCATTTCATCGACTGGAAGTCCATCACTCGTAACAGGGCCCTTGAACACTTTGATTGCAACATCCACCAGCCGGGTGGATGTCGTTACCCAAGTGCCTTTGTAGATAATGCCAGAAGCCCCTTCGCCCAGGGTGTTTTGAATCGATAAATCTGCCCAGTCAATTTCCGTGAGTGGGGGAGTTGAGGGCGAAAGCATTGCACAACAGGGATTTCCAGCATAAGCCAACCAGGCTAGTCGTGGTAGGCCGAACAACCAAGACGGCAGAGTCGGGAGTTGATTGGCAGATAGGCGAACCAACTCTAAGTTATGACAGGCTGCCATTGAATCAGGCAACGATCGCAACTGATTCCCAGCCAGCATAAGCTTTTGCAAACGACTGAAGCCTCCAAACGTGGCAGGCAATTGCTCAAGCCGATTATCGGTAAGGATTAGCCAACGAATAAAAGGGGGTAGAGCATTCTCAGCAATTTCAGCAATCCAATTCGACTTAAAGCCAACCATCGTCAGGCTGGGACACCTGGATAGCACGGCGGGAATAGACTCAAAGTTATTGTTACTAAAGAAGGCAATTCTGAGCTTTTTCAGTCGCCCAAAATCGTCCGGCAAGGAGCTGAGCCGATTATGCGAAAGATCCAAGATCTCCAAGGAGTCTGCCAGATCAAGAATCTCCACAGGAAATTGAGCCAACTCAGCTGCAAGATTGAGCCTTTTGGATCCCTTGAGATGACCAGACCGTAAGGCCTCGAGGGTTTGCATACCGGAGATATCGTAGACAGGAGAAGCAATGGCAATCTATCTGATAACGGTGAGGTGTAACTGTTTCATGTGCTCCGAGTTGTCTGCTGACATGTTGGCCCACACGTCCTCGGATTCGCGCCAACAGCGAATGGATCCGCCTACGTGGTTGACACAGGCACCTGGGAATGGGCTCCCACCCATGAGCAAACGCCGAGTACACAGCCCCGAGTTCAAGGCCCTAGCCGAAGGCTTCCGCTTGCGGTAGGTCGCCATGGAGGCGAGCAGTGGTAGCAAGGCGCTCCAGGAGATCGCCGCTGACGGCGCGGAGCCGCCTCATCCAGGCCAGCCAGTGGAAGAACCAGCTGCTGGAGGATACCTCCAGAGGACGCTCCTGCCGGGCCTTTACCCGCTGCCTACGCCTGCAGGGGCTTCCTGCGGCATGACGGCCTCGGGAGGAGTCCGTTCCAAGGGAAGCTCACACCAAGTGATTGACGGCTGGCGTCACTCCTGCCCATGCCGCTCTAGCAGGACAGGGCCTTTTCGCCTTTATCAACGGTCCAGGGAGTGCCAGTGATCAATGGTTTTTCAACCAGTGGCCTTGGCCAATGCCTAAGAAGTCAATCGGGGCGACAGGATTCGAACCTGCGACCTAGTGCTCCCAAAACGGCGGGCACCTTGGCTGAGACTCATTGCGGGACGGGCAGTTCCATTGGCACAGCTACATTTTGGAGTCTGGTGCTTGTGTCGAATTGGGTCTCCTGGGGTGGCGCTGTGGGCAGTTCTCCTGCTGAGACTGGCCTTCGATGTGTGCAGCTCCTGTCTCATGGGCCAAGGCCTTCCGGCAGCAGGTGGTGGCCAGCTCTGCCAAGGGGTGGAGCGTGTTCCCGCACCGTGATCAGATGCGCCTTCAGGTGCGGAAGGGGCAAAGCTCCAGCAGCGTGAGTGCTTCCTTACCCTTGGCTGGCTTCAGCGACGGGAGACGCCCTGCTGCGGGTGCGGCTGATCTGTCAGCAGGTCTGCGCCGGGCAGACGCTCAAAGGAGCCGCCGAAATCGTGCATGGCTCCAGCAGCCGCACCGAACACGACTGGACCGAAGCACTGGTCCGGTTCGAGCAGCACAAAAGGTCGTTTGGCAACGCGGTGTCGGAGGCCACCTGGGGTGGGAAATACCTCCCCACCCTGCAGATCGCCCTGGGGTGCCCGGAATCCCGCCACCCACCCAGCAACGCAGCTGAGCTGCTTGATGCCGTGCTGATCCGCTGGGATCCGGGCACCCGCTCCAGGCAGATCGCCGCTCAGAACCTGGCCCAGTTCCTCAGTTACTGCACCCAGCGGCTCCACTTCAAGAGTTGCTGGATGCCACCTCCGAAGCTCGCCGCCCATGTCGGACAGCAGCCTCGGGGTGGTGCCAAGCGGGATAGATATCCTCTGCGGGATGCCCAGATCCTTCGGCTGAACGACGGGCCCCCGAGCAATGAGAGTGGAGCGCGGTAGCGCTTCGCTGTTCAGCAGATGGCCACCTATCGGCTCAGACCGGAGGAACTGCGCTACCTAGTGGTAAAACCTGGCCAGAAGGGGCCACAGCTCTGGTGCACGTACCAGAAGAAAGGAGGTGGAGGTCAGACTCGGCCACGGCAGCTATTCCCTCTTCCCATTCGGGATCTGGATGGCAGAGCGGCGGACTGAAATCTGATCGGTAGTTTGCAGTTTCGGGAGGAACTGCCCCCGCTGGGTCCGCCTGGTCGCGGCGGTGAGGCCACCAACACGTGTCTCAAGAGGCAGAGGATCTGGCAGCAGCTCAGGGTTGAGGCCACGACCTTCGGGGAAGTGCTGGTTCCTTACAGCCTTCGCCATCGCAATAGCTGTGAGGGGCACCGTTTGGGGATCGCTGCCAAGGATCTTGGCCAGGCCATGGGACACAGCCTGGAATGCAACCTGAGGGCCTATGCGCGATTCACCAGTAGTGAAAAGGCAAACGCTTTCGCAGCCGCTACGACGCGGATTGAGGAATCCGTGGCCCGAGTGACAGGAACATCTCAACTTGTGGCGCACCGTCAAATAGGAGGAGGTGTATCTGCGTGCCTACAGAGCGATGGCTGGGAAGCGGAGATCAGTCTGGCCAGCTTTGTCTGGAGATATGGCCATGTAAGACCACACAGCTCGATGGGAGGCAGAACTACCCATGAGGTCTAAATTGGAACCCAACCCTCTACCTCTCGTCCGGGGTTAACGATGTCAGGGGCCGAATTTGTCCAGTATAAGCCATCCACATCACTCTTTCTTCCCCCCAGGCTTGAGCCCTATTCAGATCGCGAGATGCTTCCCAGGGAGGCCAGGATGGCCGTAAAGTCGGTGTACCACGCGTTGGCGGCCGGACCCAGGCGACCGGCCTTGACCGCCTCGTGAAAACGCTGAACAACCTCGTCGTCATCGGGATACTTCCAGATGGATTCTGTTTCACAATCTTTCTCGGCCAAGTTGTGACTGAAATAAGTGGGGTTTTCCCTTGTGATTACAGCGGGAGAGGCGCTATAGCGTATGGTAACTCGCCGGTTCCCCACAAAGAAAGCGGCATTCATTGTGAATTCCAGCCCGCAGAATTCAAACGGTTTGTACCAGGGATAAATGACGGCGTAGCCGCCGGTTGGCAGGGGAACAACCTCGCTTAGTCCAGGTTCTTCCCATCCTTCTGCTACCACGGCTTGACCCTTGGCCAGAGCTGCTCGCTGGGCCAGGACGTCAGCCCTGCCGACTACGCCGTTCCGGCGGAAGGACTCGATGGTTTCCACCTCCACAGAAAGAGTCACGTCGCCTGGATGAGCTGGCCTTTCCGGGGAGACAGCGACGCGGAGGGGCACGCGAAGTGCCAGGCCAGTTCCCGGGATGGGAACGTCCCGCGTCTTTCCGCCATCTGCCCCTTGGACTGGGAGAGCGGCCAGCAGGCAGCACAATGCCGCAACAAACAGCCAACATGATTTGCGATGCAACCTAAAGACCTCCCAAAAACGTCTGAATGGGGTTCCAGACGTGAAGAATAAGTGCCACTCGCTTGAAGGAGGCAGGAAGAGGTGACATGGATACAGCCTCCAGAAGTATTCCCTGGCGCCGTGACCGGCGCTTGTTATGCTTGCCCTTAGGTTCGTTCACATCGAGGGCAAAGTAGACTGAGGTGGACATGTTTTGCTGGACAGGATCCATCCGTCAACCTGTAAGGTGGTGCATCTTCCCTGAGAAGGGGCTCCTATCCATAAGCAAACGCCACACCCACAGCCCCTAGTCATGCCCAAGGTCGCCATAGAGGCGATCAGTGGTCGCAAGATGCTCTAGATGATCGGCGCCGACAGCGCGTAGCGCCTGATCCCGGTCAACCGGTTCCGCGCACATGATCAGCCAGGTGCGCTTCAACATCGGCAGCAGGGCTGTTGTCTGGCGCCCGGTAAAGGTGTCCACGCACGGCGCCCACTATGCGGCATCGCAAAAGTCGTAACCATTGATAGCTGTTGCGAGAACCACGGCGTGCTGCTCGCCCGGGGCCGCCAACCCCTCAACCGCCTGGGTAAGTCAGCAAGAATTCCATCAAGATCATCCCAAGCAGGGATGAAGTAGGTAGCCTCTTTCAGAGTCCTTCACCCGCTTTGGGTCAAGGAGAAGCCCCAAGGCAATGTTCAGAAGAAGTGGAACCGGTAGCCCAAGCGTATCAACAGCCAGCCGCTGGGAAGAAAGCGCGCGGAAGCGTGACATCGCGCCAGAGGCGAGGCTCAAACCCACACCAGTGCAGACCATGACGGTGTTCCAGGTCCCTGGAGACTTGCTGACGTCGGTGGCAGAATCCGGTTGTTGAAGTCATTCTTCGCCATCCGCTGCCAAATGAGAGTTGAGATGGATGGCGCTTATTGGACAGGGCCCATCGTCAACCACTAGGCGGGGCAGCGCCCCTGAAAGGGAGAACCCGCCATTGTAGAAGCCTCCGCGAAGGAGTTGGGCAAACGGCGTCAACAGAGCCCCGAATTCAAGCTCTCGTTCGCCAGGATGGCAATGGAAGTTCACAAGACACTTCAGGACATCACCGTGGACTACGCCACACTCGATCCAGGTGTTCCAATGGGAAAAGCAGTCCATTGAGACAACACCGGAACAGCCACGCATGACCAGCGAAGAGGGCACCAACCCACTTTCAGAGATTGGTTGAGGCCCTTCTCTCATAGAGAGCGGACCGTCATCAATACGAGGCGGACGTGGTCTGCTCCACGAGACTTCACCAACAGACAAAATGTTGTCGCATGTCAATCAGATTGAAGCAAAGCGCCTTTCAATCCGATGTCGTCGCACGAAGGGTTTTGCACAGGGAGGAGGCCAGTCCACCGACCTCAACCCATGCTGACGGTTCCAACAACGAACCCATTCCACCGCTTTGGCTCAGCACCAGGAGGCATGCCAGCCTTTCATGAAAAGGGAAACACTATATCGTTATATGTCGGAAATGGCCAAGGGCCGATCGTCTGCAGGAGAGTCAATTAGCCTGAATGTAACAGAGTCGACTATTAGTTAACGAGGAAACATGGCTGTCACTGACTATTCCATCTGGCAACCATTAGGTCCAGCGCCTATTCAAGATCCCTTTCGGGATCGCTTAAATCGACTAAATCCCTGGGGCAGTGGTCAAGCAGCTGGAGCGATTCATAGTCTGAAGGTGGTGCAGCCTAACGGCACGGGAGATGCCTGGCTTTATGGGGGAGCGGTCAATGGTGGGTTATGGGGCAGGCCCTATAGCAGTGCAACAGATAGCTGGGGGGAGTGGAAATGGCTTAGTATTGGCAACTTTGGTTACGAGGGCTCCCAATCCATTGGGGCAATCAGTGCTTCTGTTGATCACCGCTGGTTGGCCATAGGGCAAGGAGTCTTTAGCAATTTTGCTGGTTTAGGTGGAGAGATAGATGCGCCATTGCGGATTGCGGAAAGGTTGAACGATGGGAATTTACGTTGGCTGACAACAGATTTACCAGCCCAACAGGCCCTCCGAGGTCAACCAGTGCGTGCCCTGCTTTGGGCGGGACCATCTTTGGTCATCGGCACTCAACGGGGTTTGTTCACTGCGGAAGTTGATGGGCAAGGCCGTTTGGGGCTCGTAGCTCCCGTGGTTAGTTTGGTTGATGTGCGCTCCATTCAACAAGGTCCTTCAGGACGCATCTATGCCGCCATTATTGGTCAGGGAGTATTTTACGCCGATCCTGGAAACCTGAATAACTGGCGACTGGTGCCAGGCACAGATAGCCTCGCAAATGGCGCCGATAACTTGCGGATATCCATTGCCAACCAAACAGAGGGGGGTAAAGACGTCATCTTTTTTGGTACATCAGCGAACAAGAAGATTAGTGACATTTCCAGGGGGGTTTGGGATGGTCAGAGTGCCCAACTATCATGGTCAACCGCCAATGTGGCCGGAAGAATTGGTACAGACCAGGCCGAACTCATTAACTTCGCCTTTGCAGCCGACCCTACCGATAACAGACGAGTTTTTGCTGGTGGGAACAACTATCCAAAAACCAGTATTGGTCGTGGCAACACAGGAGGCTTAGTCGCGGTTAGTTTCAAGGCAACAGAACTAGAGATTCTGGACTATATGTTTCCCAATGCGGAAGGTACGGCTCCCCATGCCGACTCGCAGGATGTCGTCTTTCTTTCTACGTCCCAAGGCTCCAGAATTATTCAGTCCGATGACGGTGGCATTTACCAAAAGGGTATTGGTTTGAATGCCCCTTGGCAAAGTCTCAATGACGGGCTAAGAACCACCGAAGGCTATGCCAGTGATTGGAGCAATATCGGCAATCTTATGATTGCAGCTATGCAAGATAATTCCGTTGCCATTGGCAATTTAAGAACGGGTCATACCTGGTTGAATGTTTACAGTGGGGACGGCTCGATTGGTCGTTTTGATGACGGCATTGTTGGCAGCGACGGTCTTGCCCGGGCCTATTACTCTTCCCAAATGTATGACGAAGGGGAGGGCTTGTCTGTCTCTACCTATGGCGCCGATGGGACTATACAGTCCATTCAGTATTTAAATTTGACAGTTATCGATCAGTTTGGCAACCCCGTTAGCTTCCAGAACTATGACTTCGACTGGGCAGGCGGTAAAGATGGCTATCCATTTTATCAGCCCGTTGAGACCAATCCTTACAGGGCTGGAGACTACGTCATGGCGGGTCGTCGTAATTTATATGAGGCTATACATCCCCACTGGGCCAGTGTGGCCCCGGAGGAGTTGTTGCTTTTGCCTCTCTTGCCGGATACGGCAAGCACAGAACAAAGATTGTTTACCGCTATAGCTGTCGGATCCAATAATGCTTTAAAGTTTAAAACCGGAAAACCAGATAGTTGGGATGCTCTTTACACTGCCTTTTTCATCGAAGGAAAAGGGTCATTTCTTTTTGGGCGCCCGGGGGGAGAAGGAACTGACGCATGGAAACGTCCAGGAGTCTATGGACTTAGGGACCTGACTCCCAATGGGCTTGACAAAAACGATTTGATTACCAGCCTGACATTAAATCCCGATAACCCTCAGGAGGTTTACGCTACCGTTGCCAGAACATCTGTTGATTATAGTATATCCCTTCCGAATAGCCCAGAGACATTTCTCAGGCCTTCCAAACTAGTCTATAGCCCGAACGGCGGAGAATCCTGGGAAATACTGGTTGAAGTTGGGAATGGTTCAGTACCACAATCATTACCACAAAACATCAATCTGCAGCAAGTTCAGTTTCTCCCAGCCAAAGGACAACTGGGGGCAGAGCTTTACGTGGGGGGCTACGGAGGTCTCTGGAAAGCTCCAGTGGGAGTAGACGGGCGGCCAGGGGCATTTAGCGGTACAGATTGGGCAGGACTACCAGAATCAACACAATTACAATTGTGGAATACGGACTTACGATATGACCCGGTGGATGATGTTCTGATCGCCGCCATGATGGGCCAAGGCAGTTGGTTAATTAGTCGCAATGGTAGTGTTGCGCCGGCCCCCATTCCAAATCCTGGGCTCAGGGTCACCTCTTCCACTGTGCCCCAAGATCTGGCAAGTTATCAAAACCGCAAGGGTCGTTCTATTTCTGGCACTATCGCAGTTTCCCTGGAGAGGACGGAAGACAATCGAAACAGCACGGTAACTGTTGATTTGGAATTGCTAGAACCGGAAAAATGGAAGCGGCATTTAATCATCTATGGAGAAGAACCGATCGATGGTCGTATATCCTTATCTTTTGCCCCGGGCGTAAATGAGCTCTATCTTCAGTTTTCCACCAAACATCCTGAACTCATTTTGCCAGATATTACCCTGGAAGCCCAACTAACTAATGCCCAGGGAGCTCCCATTGCCAATGGCAAGAATGTTGTTTCTATGTATGCCAATGGAGAAACCCCTGGCTTTTTTGAAGAGAAGAATGGCATTTTTTATGCGCCTGATGAAGTGTCAAAGTCCCTGGCAGTACTACTGCCTAGGGCGAGTCTGGACGTTGGCTATAGTCTCGGATGGTACAAAGTTGACGACAGTAATGGTGGCATTCAAATTCCCAACGGTACCGGTGGAACTCGAACTCTTTCTCCCAACGATGCCGATTATCTAACCGAAGTCGAAAAACGCTTTCAACCCATTTCCAAATCTAGCCTAGGGAAAGATTCCCTCGCGTTCAATGCTGAACAGGCGGCTCAAGCCTTTAACAATCCGGCAGTTCTGTTCCAGAGTGAATATAGAGCGATTGGCGAACTAGGGCTCTTCGACCTAAATGATCTCAAAATCAATGATCGTTTTGCACTGGCCCTTCGGGATAGCAACAATAACTTGCAGGTGTCTCCCCTCGGTTTTGCCGTAGATAAGGTGATTGATCATGCGGCTAGTTTTACTAGCGCCGGTTCCTCCAATCAAGTGGTTCTAGCTCCTGGCAAAGGCGAGTTCTTTGTTGCGGACCCGTTCCTGTTTGGCAATGGCCAACCTTCTTCTAACTTGACCCTACAGTTGGACGTAGCTCGCATGGGGAGTTATCGCAGTGATTATGGCTTGTTCAGGGTAGACGATATCACCGGAGGATTTGACTCCAACGGTGATGGCACAATCGACCTTACACCTGGTTCGATTTCGTATGGCCGGGAGGCAATCCGTCGGGCATTATCCAATAGTGTGGATGGCATTACTGGTTTGCCTGTTCCTGACTATGGTGCCAGCCTCAGCCATCAAATCACCTTGGCAAGTCGAAATGTTTATGCCACCTTTGTTACCCCTAATCGCACTGTCCAAGAGGCCTTAGCAGAAATCAATGCCTCTGGCTTTATAACTGATCAGATTTCTTTTTCCATTGCCCAAGCCAACATCAATGGCACGCCGCACCAAATAGCTATGGGGAACGGCTTCTTCGCCTTTGAAGATAGTCCCATTAGTGGAGATATGGACTTCAACGATATGCTTTTGCGCTTTAGCATGAGCGCCGATACGACAAGTCTTGGCGGTTAAACAGACAATTGCAGCTTCTGGCATCAATAATTCCCTGAACTGCACTTTGAGATTGACGCATTGATGATTCATCAGACATTCAGCTACTGTGGCACGCCACACCAGCCATACTCGCATGCCTAGCAAGCCTCATCAACGCTCTATCAATCGATATCAACCAAAACAACTTCACATGGACCTAATCAGGTCGACATTACCAAGAGACTGGCACGCATAGACTTGCTTGCCGTAATTCAATAGCTATGCATTACAGATGCACATCCTAGGCTTTCGCAGCGGAGAAGATTATGCAATAAAGAGAGTGCCATGCAAAATGCCCAGCCGAAGCACCTCTTGAAACCAGGAATCAGCAAAGTACGTTCTGGCCTAACTTTGGCATAGCCAGGTGTAACTTGCCACCCATGGGTAATGCAAGCCACAATGCATGAACCTCCGGGTCCCCCCAGCCCAACGATGAACTCCTCATCCACCTCGGTGGCGCTGAGTTCTTCGCCCACCAGGTCCTGGATCAGGGGGTAGAGGCGCACGTCGAACCATTTGCGGAACACGGCGTAGGTGCGCTCCGCCGGCCAGGTGCCGGTGTCGCGATGCCAGTAGTCGAGCTCGGCTTCGAAGATCGCCTCGTAGACCTCCTTGAGGATCGCCTCAGCCTCCTCTTCCGTCTCGTAGTCGGGAATCAGATACAGGCAGGGTTCCCTGGCTCCAGCCGCATCGACATCCAGGTCGTGCTGCCGCGCCCACGCAAGCAGTTTCTGGCTGGGGTAGATCCCCACCGCGCAGCGGTTCACCACGGCCATGGCCCACCCGGCGGTATGGCCTTAACGCTAGGTCTGGCTACCTGTGCAACCGTGGCGCTGCCGGGGAAGCCGGACACGTTTACCGCGAAGAGCCAATGTTCTGCATCTGAGCACAGCTGCAGAAAGTCAGGCCACGCCCCCAATGAGAAGGGCGCCCCGTATCGAGCGCCCTTGGGCCGGTTGCAGGGTCTGGGCTCGCGCTGCCCTGGTCGTGGCCTCTGACCTATTGATAGCTCCGCCTGATTTGGGTGTCAGTACGGCCAGCCGTTCCGCTCGGAGCTGGCGGTCCCAGACTGTTTGCATCGGCATTGAGCAAGGAGAGGCCATGACCACGACCATGGAAAAACCAACCGCACTGCAGTGCGCCTGTCCGGGCTGCCACTGCACGGTGCAAGCGGACAGCCCGTTCCGAAACGGCGCTCTGCTGTTCTGCAGCGAGGTCTGCGCCAAGGGGCATCCCAACGGTGAGCCTTGCCACGCCGGCTGCGGCTGCGAATGCCATGGCTGAACCTGCTCCGCCTTCTGGGGGTCCGATTCCCCTGGAGCTGCCAGCCGGCGTGCACCAGCTGTGCCGCTGCGGCCGCAGCCGCCATGGCTGGTTCTGTGATGGCGCCCACCTCGGCAGCGGCTGGGTGTCGCGGGAGTTGCGGCTGGAGCAGGCCAGCACGGTGATGATCTGTGGCTGCGCTCACTCCCACCACTACCCGCTCTGTGATGGCTGCCATGCCAAGCCAACGGGCAGCCGACGCTGGTGGAAATGGTGGGCCTGAGCGGGTCTCGATCGTCCTGACTGCTGCCGCTCAACTAAGCCATTCCGCCAGCTTGGTGTAACGCCGGCGGCCCAGGTGGTTCTTCACAGCCATCCCCAGCGCCTTCTTCTGCCCCACCAGCACCACCAGCTGCTTGCCTCTGGTGATGCCGGTGTACACCAGATTGCGCTGCAGCATGGCGTAGTGCTGGGTGAGCAGGGGGATCACCACGGCGGGGTATTCGCTGCCCTGGCTCTTGTGGATCGTGCAGGCATAGGCGGGCACCAGGTTGTCGAGTTCCCCCCAGCCGTAGGTCACCTCGCGGCCGTCAAAACGCACCGTCAGTTCACTGGCATCGGCATCGATCGTTTCCACCGTGCCGACATCACCGTTGAACACCTCCTTCTCGTAGTCGTTGGCCACCTGCATCACCTTGTCGGCCGGCGCAAAGCGCCAGCCGAAACGCTCCACCTGCTCAGTGGGATCGGGGTTGAGCAGTTGCTGCAGCTCGATGTTGAGCGACCTTGAGCCGCAACCACCGCGGGCCATCGGGCAGAGCACCTGCACCTGGGCGATGGGATCGAGGCCAAAGCGGGCCGGGATGCGCTCGCCCACCACCTTGAGGATCAAGGCCACCGCCTGCTCGGGTATTTCGGCAGGGAGGAAATAGAAGTCGGTGGTGGCCTCAGCCGGCGGGGGCCGCAGATCGGGGATGTTGCCGGCATTGATGGCGTGGGCGGTGGTGATGATGCGGCTGTTGGCCGCCTGGCGGAACACCTCCGTGAGCCGGGCCACCGGCAGGGCGCCGCTGTTGATCAGATCGGCGAGCACCTGGCCAGGCCCCACCGAGGGCAACTGATCCACATCCCCCACCAGCAGCAGGGCCGCCTCTAGCGGGAGCGCCTCCAGCAGCGAGGCCATCAACGGCACATCCACCATCGAGGTTTCATCCACCACCATCAGATCGCACTTCAGCGGCAGCTCGGCGCTGCGCTTGAAACCAAAGGCCGCCGGGTCGAACTCCAGCAGCCGGTGGATCGTCTTGGCCTCCAGTCCGGTGGTTTCGCCCATCCGCTTGGCGGCCCGGCCGGTGGGGGCGCTAAGCAGGATGCGCAGCTTCTTGGCGGCCAGGATGCGCAGGATGGCGTTGATCAAGGTGGTCTTGCCCACCCCAGGCCCACCGGTGATCACCAGCACCTTGGCCGCCATGGCCTGCTCCACCGCCCCCTTCTGGCTGGCGGCCAGCTCAAGGCCTAGGCGTTGCTCCACCCAAGGGACAGCTTTCGCTGAATCGATTGTTCCCCAGGGCGGGCGGCCGGACCCCAGCGCCTGGAGGGCCGCCGCGATGCGCCGTTCATCGCGATGCAGGTTGGAAAGGAAGATCGCCGGCTCAGCGGCCAGGGTGTCCGCCACCACGGAGCCCTCGCTCAGCTCCAGGTCCAGGGCGATCTCGATCAGGCCGCTCTCCAGTGGCACCCGACGGGTGGCGCCGGTCTTATCAAGGGGCCCAATGGGCCGTTCCACCGCCAGCAGCTCACCGGCCAGCTGGAGCAGCTCGGCTGAAGGCAGGCCGCAGTGGCCATCCCCGCTGGCCTCCAGCAGGGCGTAGCTGATGCCGGCCCGCAGACGGATCATCGCCTCGGGTTTGATGCCCAGCCGTGCGGCGATCGCATCAGCGGTGCGGAAGCCGATGCCACGGATGTCCCGCGCCAGGCGGTAGGGGTTCTCGGCCATCACCTGCAAGGCGTCGTTGCCGTACGTCTTGAAGATCCGCACCGCCCTGGCGTTGCCGACGCCATGGCTGTGCAGGAAGACCATGATTTCGCGCACCACCTTCTGATCGGCCCAGGCCTGGCTGATCCGCTGGCCGCGCACCGGGCCGATGCCGGGCACCTCCCGCAAGCGTTCGGGGGCCTGCTCGATCACCTCGAAAACCTGATCGCCGAAGGTCGCCACCAACTTGCTGGCGTAGATCGGGCCGATGCCGCGGATCATTCCCGAGCCCAGGTACTTCTCGATCCCCTCGGCGGTGGTGGACGCCGAAGCCCTGAGGAGGGAGGCCTTGAACTGCTGGCCGTGCTCCCGGCTGTTCACCCAGGTGCCGCTCAGCGTCACCCATTCGCCGGCGCTGATCTCGGCGGCATGGCCTAACACCGTCACCAGGTCGCGGTGGCCGCGCGCCTTGATGCGCAGCACGCAGAAGCCGTTCTCGGCGTTGTGGAAGGTGACGCGCTCGATCGAGCCCGCCAGCACCTCAGTGGGCTGCGGGCTGGGCTGGGCAGGATCGCTGGGAGACGGGCGTGCCAGGGCGGACGTGGGCTGTGGGCTCACCTTTGCAGGGTTCAGCCTGGCGGATGGCGAAGAGTGCGCCAGCTGCCGCTCTCGGTACTCACCTCCAAACCAAGGCCAACCTGTGTGGGCGGTTCGCAAGTGGGGTGCTGCTGCTGCCACCAGTGGGTGGCGAACGCCCAGGCCTCCTCGATCGAATCGAAGTGCTCATCGAGCTCAAGGTGGGGCTGGCCGTGGTGATCCACCAGGCGGTAACGCCGTGGCTGGTGGCTGCTTCTCTTCGGCAAGGAGGGGGCCATCGGTTCTGGGCTCAGCCTGGTGGGGGTGGATCGCTCTGGGCGGTGGTCGAGATCACCACTGGGGGCTGCAGGGCGCCCAGCCCGCCTGGCGTTTCTCCGCCCAGAGCTTCAGGACCTCCGCCCGGCTCAGCTCCCGGCGTGATTTCAGCAACGGGATCTCCTGATCAGGGAGCAGCTCGCCGCTGGTGATCTCCAGCAGTTGCACCAATCGCTCCCAGCGGGTCGGGCCAAAGCGCAGCACCTGGCGGCCATGGATCAGCCAGCCCTCCTTGGGGGTCAGGGGGACATGAGGTGATGGCCAACTCATGCCTCTCTGAGTCTGGCCTCGATTAACCGGCAGCACTCCTCCACGTCGCTCGCGCTCTCCACCCCCTCGCCGAGCGAGCAGAAGAACTCGCTCCACAGCGGCGGCACCGCCAGCAGGATCAGCGGCCAGCCTGCATTAAGCGCATGGGCATCAGCCTGCGCATCGCCCACAAGTGGCTGGCCCGCTACCGAACAGGCGGCGTGGCGGCGCTGGTGGATCGACGGACTGTTCGCCGCAGCCAGCGGCGGACGCTCGATTCGCAGCAACTGCAGCAGGCCGTAGACCTCCGGCACCAACGCAGCAAACTTCGTCGCCTCTCCAAGGCTCTCCAGGCGCCCCTGTCGACAGTCGGGCGGGTGATGAACACCCTGGCGCTGGGTCGACTCAAGGACCTTGATCCCCAACCTCCTGTGCGGCGCTACCAGTGGGAGCGCCCCGGCGACATGATCCATGTCGACGTCAAACAGCTGGCCCGCTTCCAGCGTGTCGGCCACCGGTTCTCCTGCGACCGTCGTCAAGGCTCCTCCCGAGGCGCCAGTTACTAGAAGGTGCACGTGGCGATCGACGACGCCACCCGCCTGGCCTACGTCGAGGTGCTCGCAGACGAGCAGAAGGCCACGACCATTGGGTTCTTGGCCCGTGCCGTCGGATGGTTCTCTGAGAAGGGGGGTTACCTGCCGGCGGATTCTCTCGGACAATGGCTCCGCGTACCGCTCCGGCGACTGGCGAAAAGCTTGTCAAGCACTGGCTCTGAAACCCATCCGAACCAAGCCCTATACGCCGAAACCCAACGACAAGGCCGAGCGGTTCATCAAAACCCTCCTGGCGGAATGGGCCTACGTGATCGCCTACCAGACATCGGAGGAACGCAACCGCTGGCTACCTCGCTATCTGGGGATCTATAACGGCCACAGGTGTCACATGGCTCTCGGTGGCCTCAGCCCACACCAGTGCCTCCAGCGCCGGCTGATCGCTGAATGACCTGGTGAGAAAACACACTTAGACAGCTTCTAAGAGTAAAAGTGAGGTCGTTTGCGTTTGGCCGTGCGGGCAATGAGTTTACCCCTCGTGCGGCTGGCAAGCCCGCGAACGAAATTCAGCAAGCCCTAAATTAGATACATTTGAGATGATGGGCAGAAGACCCCCCGCACTGGGCGCATACTCACCAAAGCTCCTGTTATAAGTTTTATTTCATTTTCTGCAAGTCTCTCTCGTAATCCATTTAGTCATTTAAGAATTGAATGGGATAGGTTTTGGTTGATTATTCACGCTAGATCCTATGCAGAGATTCTGCTTGGGTACTCCTGGCTACGGCACCACTGATGAGGTAAGGCATGCTTCAATTCAGGTATCCCGGTGTATACACCCAGGAACTTCCATCTGGAGTCAGTTCGATCGCGGGGGCGAGCACCTCTGTCGCTATGTTCGTCGGCCCTACCCGGGCTGGTATTGACAACCGGCCGATCCGGTTGCAAAGCTTTGCAGATTTCGAACGCGCCTTTGGCGGGCTGTCGCAGACCTCCTCACTGTCGTATTCGGTCCTGCATTTCTTCAGCAACGGCGGGGACGAGGCCTTCGTGCTGCGGGTGCGGGCTGACGGCGCCAAGCCAGCCAGCACGGACTTTAAGCGTGATGACGGGGCTTCGAACTTGTCGCTGACGCTGACGGCCCTGTCCTCGGGCCAAGCGTCCAACGAGATCTTCGTGGAGATTGATCCCTTTGACCTAGGCAGCCAGCCCTTCACCGCAAACCACGACAAGAAGCGTTTCAACCTGACGGTCTCGGATCGGCTGACTGGCCGGGTCGAACGCTTCGCCAATCTTTCGACCTCCTCTGCCTCTGCCCGCTTCGCAGTGAACGTGGTGAACGACCCGGCGACTGGGTCCAAGCTTGTGAAGATGGTGCTGACAGGTGCAGCTATCAACAGAGAGGGGCCGCAGGCCACCGGATCGGTCTACCGGATCGGCACGGCGCCATCTGCCGGTACTTTCGGTTCGGAGCAGAAGCTAACGGTGAACATCGAGTTTCGTGATGCAGCTGGGGTGGTTGATACCGGGGCCGCGGTCTCACTGGAACTGCCGGCCTTCGCCAATGCCGAGGCAAGACCCGCCACGCCGCTGGAACTATGCACCCGGCTGACCGCGGCGGTGAATGCGGCTCTGCGCGCCGATGCGCCCTCGGCGATCAAGATGGAGGGCCTGTCGATCGAGGGTTCGGTCGTCGAGGGCGGCAATCTCCTGCGCTTGCGCCTCGCTCCGGTGGGCACCACCACCACCCCCAATCGCCGCGCCGACGGGCGCGTGACCCTGGTCGCGCCTGCCAGCGGCACATCGCTGCTGACGACCTATGGCTTAACAGTTCAGGTCTCGAACGCGTCGCGGTACCAGTTAGGCCAGGCCTATGGCAACAGCCAGATCAGCGGCACCCCGGTCCCCGGCATCGACGGAGACCCGTCCGGCCAGCCCTCCTCAATCGATTTCAAAGCGGCTGTCATGGCTCTAGCGGGCCCCGACCCGTTCTTCAACATCTTGTGCCTGCCCGATGTGGTGCGCCCCTCAGCCACCGATCCGCTGGTGCCACAGCATTCCAACCAGGCGTCGATCTATGCCGAGGCGGCCCTGGTCTGCGAGAAGAAGTTCGCCTTCCTGATCATGGACCCGCCCCCAGCCGTGCAGGATCTAGGCGCTGCTGAGGCCTGGAAGACCACCGGCATCCCGTTCCAGTCCCGCTATTCCGCCGCTTATTTTCCAAACATTCGGGTTGACGATCCACTGGAGCCGGGGGCGATCCGCAGCCACCCGCCCTCGGGAGCCATTGCCGGACTTTACGCCCGTACAGATGGTCAGGCGGGTGTCTGGCAGGCCCCGGCGGGGACCGAAGCGGTGCTGACAGGTGCCTATGGCCCCTCAGTTGTGCTGTCAGATGACCAGCATGGCATCCTGAACCCGCTGGGCCTGAATGTTATACGCAAATTTCCAATCTATGGCACGGTATCTTTTGGATCGCGCACCATCGATGGAGCTGATGCGTTGGGATCTGAATGGAAATACATCCCTGTCCGCCGCACCGCCTCGTACATTCTGCGGTCCTTGTCCGAAGGGCTCCGCTGGGCGGTACACAAGCCGAACGGCGAGGTGTTGTGGTCGCAGATTCGGGTGAACGCCACTGCGTTTATGCAGGGTCTGTTCCGTCAGGGCGCCTTCAAGGGTGTCTCCGCAAGGGAAGCGTATTTCGTCGCATGCGATGGTTCAACAACCACTCCTGATGACATCAATGCAGGTGTCTTGAATGTTGTCATCGGGTTCGCCCCACTAAAGCCCGCGGAATTCGTGGTGATCAGCCTGCGCCAGATCATCCAGACAGCCACTTAAGGAGACGCACCATGTCCCAGTTTTCCCGTAATGCCCAACGTCTTGACCCCTATAAAAACTTCAAGTTCAAGGTAAAATGGGATAGCGAATACGTAGCGGGTGTGTCCAAAGTCTCGCTCCTGAAGCGCACGACTGAAGTGGTCAAGCACCGCTGTGGTGGCGATCCCTCCACCTCCTTCAAGGCCCCCGGCCGCACCGAATACGACGCCATCACCTTGGAGCGCGGCGTTACCCACGATCAGGAATTTGAGAAGTGGGCCAACAAGGTGTGGAACTTCCGCTCCTTACCAGGGGGTGAGGTGTCGCTGAAAGATTTCCGCAAAGACATCATCATCGAGTTGCTGAACGAAGCGGGCCAGGTGGTGCTTTTGTACCGCGTTTACCGCTGCTGGGTGTCGGAATTCCAGGCGTTTCCAGACCTGGACGCCAATGCCAATGCGGTGGCCATCGCCAAGCTGAAACTCGAAAACGAAGGATGGGAGCGCGACTACGCGGTGGCCGAGCCGGCGGAGCTTTCCTTTGTCGAACCCTGAGGTGACGGAAGCCGATCTACTTGAGGCCTGGCCGCTGAGCGGTGGAGAGCCGCTCCCCCGGTTCATACGGTTCTTCGGGGCGCTGGATGCACGGGGTGCGGCCGGGGGCTCCTCCGACTGGGCCGAACAGAGCTTGGGCGAATGCAATCGGCAGCTTGCACAGTTGCACCAGCAAGTGGTAGGCAGTGCCGTCGAGGCGGTGGTGACCTGTGCCTGCGGCGAGGTGCTGGAGGTTGAGCTGCCGCGGGAGGAGGTTGCCGCTGCCCCCGATCCCGCCCCACGGGTCGAGATCTCGGCGCCAGTTCCGCGCCGGTTTCGCCTGCCGCACCTGTCGGAGATCTCCTTGGCAGGGCAACCCATAGCCTTGGCCGCCCGCTGTGCGCTGGACGACGGCGGCCCCTTACCCGAAGTCTTCCTGGACGCGCTGGACACGGCCTGGGCCAAAGCCGACCCTGTCGCCGAGATCATCCTTGATCTGGCCTGCCCCGTCTGCGGTGAGACGGTGATGGCCCGCGCAGACCTGGCGCTCTTCGTAGCACACGATCTCGACCTGAAGGTTCAGGGCCTTGTGGCTGAGATCCACGCCCTTGCCCACGCCTATGGCTGGACCGAGGCCGAGGTCCTGGCCGTACCCCCCGGCCGCCGCCGCGCCTACGGAGCCCTGATCGTGGGTAACTCTGCATGAGCTATCTCCAGGCCCTGATTCGCACCCGTCTGGGCGTGTCCGACGCCCGGCCCCGAAGCCTGTCGCGCTACGAACGCCCCGAGGCGGCCTGGGAGATCGAGATAGACCCCCCCCAGGTTGAGAGCCCAGGCGGCACAACCCCTCTCGGCTCGGCGCCTGCTTCTCCAGCAGCCCCCACATCGATCCCGCCGTCTGCCATACCCCCTCTACCTGGGGGACACGCCACCCTCCCCCCTGTGCTGCAGGCGATCGCACCCGATCCGCCGCCCGTGGCCGCCCTGTCGGTTCCTGTGCAGGAGCGAGCCACTGCCGACTCGGAAGAACCCGCTCCGGTTCGGCCACCCTCAACTCTCAGGCTGCCCGCTGCTGACACCGCCGCCCGCCCCCCTGCTGCACCAGCCCAATTGATGGCTGTCGCAGCTGATCCCCCACCGACCCCACCACGGGACCGGCAAACCCGGCTTGAACGCGAGCTCCGTGTCGAGGCTCTTCCCCTTCCCTTGCCCCGGTCAGCGGCCACAGAAGGGGCTCCCTCGCTACCGCAGGCCACTCCCTGGGCCCTGACGCCGCCTAAGCCATCGCCCCCTGCCTCCCCGCAGCCTTCTGCTTCGGCCGCTGCCAATCCTGCGGGCCCCGCTCCGGTACCGATCCTTATCGAGATCGACCAGATCGACATCCGGCTGGAGGCACCCTCGCGAGCCGCCGCCGCCGAACCTGCAGCGCGCCGTGGCTCAGCGCCGGCCCTCTCCCTGGATGAGTACCTGCGAGGGCGCTCGTGACCGCGCACTTTGCGATTCCGGCCACCACCTTCGTCCTGAAGGCCCTTTGCGAGGCGCGCATCGCCGCTGCCTACGGTCTCCTCACACCTCCTCAACCACCTGTTCGGCTCGAACCACCGCCGCGCCCAGCGCCCACGCCCCCCGGCGCCGTGCCCGAAGCCGCGGGTCTGCACCTGTTCCTGCACCATGCCGCCCAGAACCCCAGCTGGCGCAACATGTATGAACCAACCGTGGATGCGCTTGGCGCCAGGACCGCGCCTGCGCCATTGGTGCTGGATCTTTATTACTTGATGTTCGCCACCGGCGCCGACCTGGAACGCGAAATCCTGTTTGGCCTGGGCCTGATGGCCTTTCGCCGGAACGGCATCGTGCCCCGGCCCATGATCCAGTCCATACTCGCGGCGGTGGCCGTGCCGAACAACCCCACCCGGTTGCTCGAACGCCTGACGAGCGAACCCCTGTACGACCCGGCTCAACAACCGGAACAGATCACCATCGCCCAGGAGCCCTACGACCTCGATCGCTCCACCAAGCTCTGGTCAGCCTTGCAGGCTCCCCTGCGGCCGACGGCAATGTTCCAGGTGACTGCCATCTTTTTGGAGGTGCCGGAGCAATTCCCTGCGGAGGTTCCCGTTGCTTCGCTCGACCTGCGCCTGCATCCTCGGCCCGAGGCTGGGCCGGTGCTGCGGGAATTGACCCCTGGCCAATGGGCGGTGTTTGATGGTGCAACCCAGCTGACCGCACCGGCGGTGCTGGCCATTGCGAAGGCTGCGCTGGAGCAACTGACAGCGACGGACGACCGGCTGAAGGTGCAGCCATGACCCGACTTGCCCCCGCGGCCGAGGCGCTTCTCGCCGAAGCCGAAGCCTGGACACTCGCCTGCATCGAGGCGCTCCGCAGAGAGGACACCACCGCCCCGCTGGCCCCTTTGCCCTGGTCCGGCCATGACTCCCACCCATGCCTGGCGCGGATCGCAGAGGCCTTCGCGCTGGGCGATGAAGAGGTCGCACTACTGGCACTGCTTTACGCACAGGCCCTGTCCGAGCAGTCCCGGCGCGGGCTTTCGGCGCTGGATCCCGGTCTTGTGCCGCTTTGGCTGGTGCGATGGCTGATTCCTGCGCTGCGCCTGGATGCCCTGGCTGCTTCAGCTCCCCTCTGCCGGTTCGGGCTGGTCGAAACCGAAGGCCCCGGCCGCGCCGAGTTGAGGCTCTCACTGTCTGAAGCCCTGTTGGACCGGCTGTGTGGCCTGCGCCCAGCCATCCCAGAGCTGGACTCGCGCCTGCGCCCCCTGCACGCGGCCGCCGAGGCGCCCGCACTGTCGGCCCAGCTGAAGTCGCTTTTCTCCGCCCGCGCCGACGGCCTGCCGCCGCTGGTCCTGGCAGGCACGTCTTTCACAGCGCATGAGGTCGCTGCTGGGCTGGCGGGCCTTGGACTGGGAGCCCAACTGCTACGCGCCGACGACCTGCCCGAGGCGCCCGAGGCGCGAGCCCGCCTGGCTCTGCTGTGGAGCCGCGAGGCTGCGCTGGATGCACAGGCACTGGTGATCCAGGCCGAACCCGGTCGCGAAGTTACCGTTGCGGGCTTTGCCGAACAGGTCTGGGGTCCGGTCGTCATCATTGGCCCGGCGCGACCAGCGGATTTCGCCCGCGTCTCGGTGGTGCTGGCGCCGGGCCTTGCCCCGGCCGACCCGCTGGCTCCCTGGCGGTCCGCCTTTACTCCCCTGGGCGATCTAGTCAGCCATGCCACCCTTCGCCGCCTGGAAGCGCAGTTCCGGCTGGAGCCCGAAGAGATCGCCGCCCTGGCCACGCTGGCCGCAACCGACCTGCCCGGCCTTGACCCTGACGAGGCGCAGGCGAGGCTCTGGCACCTTGCCGGCCGAGCCCACGTGGCGCCAGCCCTGCCCGGTTGCCGCCTGCGGGTTCCTGTCCACGACTGGAACGACCTGGTCGTGCCCGTGGGTCTTGCCCAATCGCTTCACCGGATCGAGACCCATGTCCGCCACGCTGCGCTGGTCTTTGACGACTGGGGCTTTGGCCGGAGCCCCAGAGGGCGCTGTGTCGCGGCGCTCTTTGCCGGCCCCCCGGGCACCGGGAAAACCCTGGCCACCGAGGTCCTGGCACACGCGCTGGGGCTGCAGATGCTGGTGATCGACCTGTCACAGCTGATCTCAAAATTCATCGGTGATACCCCCAAGCACATCGCCGACGCCTTCGACCTGGCCGAACGCACCGGGGCGGTGATGGTCTGGAACGAAGGTGATGCGATTTGGGGCACGCGTGGGCAGGTTTCCTCCGCCACCGACCGGCATGTGAACGCCGAGACCGGCGATCTCCTCAGCAGGATCGAGGAGTTCCGCGGCTTCACCGTCGTCACCACCAACCTGCGCCACGCCATCGATCCGGCCTTCCTGCGCCGCTTCCGCTTCGTGCTGGATTTCCCCCTCCCCGCACAGGCGGAACGGCTGGCCCTCTGGCAGACCGCCTTCCCGCCAGGCGTGCCACTGGGATCGGTCAACCTTCAGGCCCTGTCCCTGCTGCCGCTCACAGGCGCCGCCATCCGCAACGTGGCCCTTGGGGCGGCCTTCCAGGCGGCCCACTCTGGCGAGCGCGTCGCCGAGGCGATGATCGAGGCGGAAGTGGCTGAGGAACTGCGCAAGGAAGGACTGCCGTCTCCGCTGATCAACTGGAGGGCGCCATGAAGCTGCAAGTGGGCCGCATCACGGTCGCCGGCACCGGCCTGGAGGCGCGGAGGCTGGCCGATCGCTTGGCACAGGATCTGCCCGCAGCATTGACCCGGGCGCTGACGCATGAGTCAATGCTTCGGGCCCCGGGCCGGGACCCCGTTGATCGAATCGCCCGGACCATCGCCCAACGGGTGCGCGCGGAACTCGCCCACCGGCAGCTGCGGGAGGCCCAGCGGTGAGACAAGCCGACCTGCACCCGCCAGTGCCCAAACCGGCGCCAGCTTTGAGTCATGGTCGCCCGCTGGAGGCGCAGACGCGGGCGCCCTATGAGGCGGCATTCCACCGCTCGTTTGCGGATGTGCGCATCCATGACTGTGGCCAGGGCCACGATGCGGCCCGGGGGTTGGATGCCCGTGCCATCACCCAGGGGAACGACATCGCCTTTGGCGTGGGCCAATTTCAGCCGGACACCCCCGAGGGGCGTGGCCTCCTGGCCCATGAACTGGCGCATGTGGTCCAGCAAGGCCAGGGGCCCCGCACCGCCCCCATCGGGGCCTTGTCCCCCGCTCAAGACGCCCGGCTGGAGGACGAGGCCAACGCCGTCGCCGCCGCCTTCTCCGCGGGCCAGGGGGTGCCCGCCCTCAGCCGCTGCGCACCTGCGCTGCAACGCAACCCAGCCTCCAGCCCCTCTCCCGCCGCTGCCCCAGCTCCCGCCACCACGGCCGGCCCCGCCCTGCGGCTACCCCCCGGCATGACCGTGGTCACCGACGAGCCCGCGGGCATCGGTACCCAGCAACTGGTGGTGGAGATCCCCAGCTTCGCGCTGCCCAAGGAGAAAGGCATGGGCGATTGGGTGCAGAAGGCCTATGACGCCAAGGCGGGCGGCGGGGGGCTGGTGTTCAGCCCCCTGATCGAGGGCAACAAGGTGGCCGCCTGGAAGGAGGGCGGCGAGGATTACAAATCAATCTGGCTGGGGATTTATGGCTTTACCAGCACGCAGGCGCTTTCGCTGGCCTTCCGCAATGCCGCCAAGACGGATGAGGAGGTTAAAACCGCCTACGCCAAAGACCCCTCCTTTAAGAAGGTGGTCGACGGGCTGAACAACGGTCTGGGAGGCAACGCAGGAGCCGGCTGCGACATCGACCACATCGTCGAAAAGCAGATGGGCGGCACGTCGATCCCGTCGAACCTGCAACTGCTGGACAGCGCCAAGAACCAGGCCTCGGGCCGTGAGACCTATCAGGAACTGGTCAAGCTGGTGGACGCGATCCGCGATCCGTCCATGCGCGGCCCAGGGGTGCGGGTGCTGCAACTGCGGCTGAAGAGCGCCACCGTTCCGGCAGGCAAGACCGACGGGTCGTATGTCGTCGAGAGCCTGCTCCGCAAAGGCAAGGTCAAGGGCTCGGACACGGTCAAGGCTGCCGCAGAGGGCAAGCCCGTGGCGCTCAGCGCGGGCGGCATGTCCGAGACGGTGCAGGCGAAAGACAAGGGCGACACGCCGGTGGGCGCCATGGCCAAGCGGCTGGTCCCAGGTATCCGGCTTGTCACCTACAAGCGCACCGCGCTGGGAGCCAAGGGCAAGGTCGACAGCGTGGAAGGCGAGTTGGACGGCCGCGCGGTCAAAAAGAGCCAGAGCGGCACTTCGGCCATCAAACTGATCGCCGAACTGGCCCCGGCCGCCGCCCCCGCCCCTGGCGCCGCCCCCACCCCCGCAGATGCGCCTGAGCCCGCCGCCGCCAGCGCGGCCGCTGGTGCGGCCTCCGAGGCGGGCGAGTTGCGCAACCTGAAGCTCGACCCCAAGACCAAGCCAAAAATCGCCTTCTACTACCCCTATCTCTCCCCGGGCGAGTTCACCTCCCTCAGCCTGGACGACACGGGAACGCTGCGAACAGAGGGCACACTGGTGCCCTCTGTCCCGGTGCTGGACAAGTTGCAAATCCGCTACGAGGCCACGCGCGACGGCAAGGAATCGCTTGAACTGTTCACTCCGATTCCCGCGGAGAAGCTGAAACCAAACACCGCGTTCTTTCGCTTCACCGAAGGCGAATTGGCGTTGAAGCTGGCACCGGCTTTTGTCCCCATCGGAACGCTGAAATTCAGTGCCGGTCCCGCGGCCAAGCCCGTCATCGTCGGCGACCTCACCGCGAAATACGAGGCCGGTGCCTTCCAGGCCACCGGTACCCTCAAACCCGGATCCAAAGTGCCGGGCATCGACCAGGCCTCGGGCTCGGTCAACTATCACTCGGAAAAGGGCTGGTCAGGTGAGTTGAAGGCCTCCTCGTCCTCCATCCCCAACGCCACAATCGACGTGGCGGCGGGCTTCCAAGGCCAGGGTGCCCAAATGAAGTACTGGGCGTCGGGAGGGTTGCGGACCAAGGTGCGCGACACCGACATCAGCTTGCAAGCCCGCTGGTCGGGAGCGGGCCTGGCTTACCACGGCGTCGCGGTGGTGCCCGATCCGATCAAGGGTCTGGTGAAATCGGTGAGGCTGGAAGGCGACTATGCCGGAGACATGCTGGCCCTCACCGGCTCGGCCGACATCACTTGGCGCAACATCGCGTCGAAAATGACAGTCAACTATCGCAAGAAGGACGGCGAGGAGGGCAAGTTCTCTGGCAAGGCCGACGTTGAAGTGAATCAGGGCAAGGCGTCCGGCCAGCTGAACCTTGCCTTCAATGAGAACGGTGCCTTCTCGGGCGGCGGCGCGATCGCTTACCAAGTGACCAAAGACCTGAAGCCAAAGCTGGGCGTCGAGATCACTCCAACGGCCAAGATCAAGGTACTGGGCTCGGTGCAGGTGGGCGACATCCCCCTGACGCCGCAATGGCCCAAGGACGGCGGCAACATCTCGATCATCAAAGGTCTGGGGGTGAAGTTCCCCATTCCTACCCCGGTGCCTGGCATCACCGCATTCGGCAGGATCGAGGGCTCGCTGGGCCTCGGGTATGGCGTTGGGCCCATCATGCTGCGGGCGGTCGTCTTCACTGGCTCGCTCTTCCCGCTGGAGGACGACCCGCAGATCGATGCCAAGCTCTCCGGCAGCTTCGCGCTACCGGCCTATGCCGAGCTCTACGGCGTGTTCGGCGCCCGGCTTGGGGTGGAGGTGGCGGCGGGAGCAGCGGGGCTGGAGGGCGGCATTGACATCAAGCCCAGCCTGCGGATCGACGGCGAGGGCGGCGTGAAGTTCGACGCCGCCTACAAGGACGGCGGCTTTGATTTTTCGGCCTCGGCCTATGCCAAGGGGCGGTTAACGGCAAAGGCCAAGGTGGACCTTGTGGCCACGATCTACGCCCTGTGGAGGGCAGTCGACTATTCATGGACGTACAACGTCGCCTCGGTTGAGGCGCAGATCGGGCCGGAGGTGAAGTTGTCGCTGGGCACCATCGCCTACAGCCGCGAGGGCAAGTTCACCTGGCCCTCGCTGGATCAGGTCAAACTCGAACCCGAGATCGACCCACTGGAGGTGGTCAAGGAGATGGCTGGTCGCGGAAAGACGGTGCAAAAGTCATGAACGTCGCAACCACACTCGGATCCGGCCCGGACCATAGGGGTCAACGATGACAGCGTTTCCCGGCGCACCGCAGGTTCTCAAGGGCGGCTTCGTGGTGATGAACGCCGAGGGCAAGAGAGTGGAACGGGTGGTGCCCTTCCAATACAACCCCGATGGCTTGACCCGGGCGCTGTCCCCGCGCGGCGCCAGCACCGAGATGGGCGACAGGCTGGAAGGCTTGCGGCTGGTGGGCATGCCGGTCGAAACCCTGAAGCTTGACGCCGAGTTCGACGCCACCGACCGGCTGGAAAAGCCTCTTTCGAACAGGGACGCGGTGGAGAACGGACTGGCATCCGACCTGGCCGCGCTGGAGACCCTTGTCGCCCCGCGATTGGAGGATGTCGCCCAGGCGCAGCTGCTGGCGGATGCCGGAACACTCGAAATCTTGCCATTGCCATCGCCGCTTGTGCTGCTGGTGTTTGGTAAGAACCGCCTGCTGCCGGTGCGCATCACCGATTTCAGCGTGATCGAAGAAGCCTTTGACCTGCGGCTCAACCCAATCCGGGCACGGGTCAGTCTGGGGATGCGGGTTTTGTCCACCGATGATCTCGCCTGGGGCTCCAAGGGGGCCGAACTCTTCCGCACAGCCCAGGCCCGGCGCGAGAGGCTCTCTGATGCCCGCAGCGCACCGGTGCAGGCGGTGGGTCTGACAGGAGTGCCGTGATGGAATTCGCCCTCTCCAGCCGTTATGCCGGCGTTGTTCTACGCAGTCGTACCGCTCCCGACGGCACGGTGCAAACCTTCCTGCCGCGCCGCATCGTCCCCCCGCCGGGTAGTTTCACCGCGTTCGGGCAACGCAAGCTGAGCGGTTCCGAGCGCATCGACGACATCGCCGCTGAGGCCTACGGGGACCCCGAGCTTTACTGGCGCATCGCCGACGCCCTGCCCCTGGAGGACCCCGCCGACCTCCTGGGCCAGGAGGGCCGCCGCATCCCCCTGCCACTCCCGTTGGAGGTGTCAGACAGTGGCCTCGATTAAAGGAGTCAGCCTGACGCTCCTGATGGGGCCGGTGGCGGTACGTCCAGCTCCGCGCGCGGTCGTTGACGCGCTGGAGAACGCAACGGCGACCCAGGCGGTGGGCCAGCGCTCAGGGTTTCAGTTGACCTTCGCAGTGTCGAAGACCTCGCCCATCTTGACCGACCTGTTGCCTTCGGGTGCTTTCGATCCCATGGTGCGGGTAATTCTCGTGGCGACGCTCAATGGAGTTCCCAAGGTGCTCTCTGATGGGCCCATCAAGCGGACGGATCTGACCGCCAGTACCAAGCCAGGGGAGTACAAGCTCGTGGTGACAGGCGAGGATGTATCCGGCTACATGGATCTGCTGGATTTCACCGGTTTTCCCTTTCCGGCTATGCCCCCGTTTGCTCGGGTGGCATTGATGATGGCGAAATACGCGGCCTTTGGTGTGGTGCCAATAACCATACCCTCGCCTTTCTCGTTCGCCGCCTCGCCAACCGCAAGCTATGCCCAGCAGCAGGGTTCAGATTATGAGTATGCCAACAAACTAGCCAAAGATGTGGGGTACGAGTTCTATGTCACCCCTGGCCGTATCCCAGGGACGAATACCGCCTATTGGGGGCCGCAGGCGAGGCTGGGGTTGCCGCAACCCACCCCGTTGACCATCGACTTCGACCAGGCTGCCCAGACCAATGCTGCGACGTTCTCCGTCGACGGCAACCAGGCGATCCTGCCCTATGCCTTCGTCAAGGTGGCCAATATCTCGGTGCCCATACCGGTGCCCGACATCGGCATCCTCAAGCCGCCTCTGGCGTTGCGCCCGCTGATGCCTACAAAGGTCCGGCTGCTGGAAACGGAACGAATGGGCCCTGTTGAGGTGGCCGGGGCGTTGCTGGCCGGGCGTGGAGCAGCCGATCCAGTCACCGCCTCGGGCTCGGTCGATCTGGTGCGCTATGGGGTGCCAATGGATTCTCGCTCGTTGATTTTTGTACGCGGCGCCAGTCGCGCCTTCAATGGTCTTTGGTACGTTCGCTCTGTAAGTCATGCGCTAGGGCGCGGTTCCTGGCGCCAGACCTTCCAGCTTTCGCGCGACGGTCTCATCTCCCAAACGCAAAGGGCTCCCACATGACGTCAGGCCCCCGCTACTACGGCAAGTATCGCGCCACGGTGCTGAACAACCTTGACCCGCAGAACCAGGGCCGCATTCAGCTGCAGCTGGGGGACCGCTATGGCCTGTTCCCCTCAACCTGGGCCTATCCCTGCTTTCCTTTCGCAGCAAAAGGAACGGCTGGAATCGTTGCTCTACCCCAGATTGGCAGCGCCGTCTGGGTGGATTTCGAGGCCGGAGACCCCGACCATCCAATCTGGTCGGGCGGCTTCTTCCCCGATCCGGCTGGCTTCCCCGTCTTGGCCCTGACCGGCGCCACGCCCGCCACACCCAACATCCACCTCCAGACCACCACCGGCACCTCAATCACACTGTCCGACAACCCGGCCCAGCAAGTGTTCATCAAGACCGCGACCGGGGCCCTCGTGATCATCGGCACGGCGGGCATCACTCTGATGAATGGCCAGGGGGCCTCGATCCAGATGTCGGGTCCTTCGGTGATCATCAACAATGGCGCGTTGGTGGTGACGTGATGCCTGGCCCCGTTCTGCACAGCGGCGTCGCCGCCACCTGCCCCCACGGCGGCATGCTGAACATCGTCGCGGCCTCGCCCCGTGTCACCGTCTCGGGGATGCCGGTGGCGGTGCTCACCGACCAGGGCCTGATTGCGGGCTGTGTCTTCACGGTCCCGCCCAGCAAGCCGCAGCCCTGTGTCACAACCCGCTGGATCGTCGCCGCCACCCGCGTCCTAGTCAACGGCCAGCCGGTGCTGATCAACCCCATGGCGGCGCTGTGCCTTTCGGCCGAGCAAATCCCCGGTGGCCCGCCGATCATCGCCGCCAGCCAGACACGGGTGATCGCGACATGAGACTGGCCTTCCCCTTCGCCGCCACGCCCCTTGGTCAGTCCGCTGCCTGGCCCTACGGCTCGGCCGGACATGTGCGCGATTGCCTGGAGCTGCTGATCCTCACTGGCCCAGGCGAACGGGTGATGCGTCCCGCCTTCGGCTCCCAGGTCCGCGAGATGCTCTTTGCCGCAGGCAACGGCCCCGCGGCCATGGCGCTGGAGGCGGCGTTGCAGGCCACCGTTACCCAGGAACTCGGGCACCTGCTGGACCTGCTCGAACTTCGGGTGGACTTCGACGAGGCCATCGCGTCCTTGCAGATCCAACTTATGTACGAAGTAAACGCGACGGGAGAAACCGCCAGTCTGTCCCTAACAGCAGGTGTGACATGAACGCGGTCTACCGCTGCTGCGACCCTAGGCGGCGCGACGCGCTGGCAGCTTCGGGCGGGACGGTCTCGGGGATCGACTACATCGAGGTCACGCAAGGCACCGACGTCACCGACCCCACATTCATCGAGATTTGGCTGGTCAAGCCGCTACCCCTCCCCGCCGCGGCGCTGACCAAGACACAGATCCAGATCACCGGCGGCGTCCGCTTTCCGCCGCCCAAGGCCGACGACGTGCAGCATCTGCCCGGCTCCGGCCAGGTGCTGACCTACAAGGTCCGCCTGCCCGGCAATCAGCCAACCGACTTTTCCACCTACCGGCTGGCGATCGTCACCACACCCGATGGCCCACCACCCCTCTTCCTAGACCCTCGGCTGGCGGCGGTGGACTTTTCGTTCAAGGCCTCCTGCCCTTCGGACTTTGACTGCCAGGACGACTGCACTCCTCGTCCCGATCCAGCCTCGTCCGAGCCGGAGGTGAATTACGCCGCGCGCGACTGGCGCGGCTTCCGGCGGCAGATGCTGGATCGGATCGCAAATTTGGTCCCCGGCTTCCGGGAGGACGATCCAGCCGATTTCACCGTGGCCCTGGTCGAGGCGTTGGCCTATCGCGCTGACCAGCAAAGCTACCGGCTGGATTCGATCGGGACCGAGGCGTTCCTGGACACGGCCCGTGCTCCGTCGTCGCTGGCGCGGCTGACGCGGCTGGTGGACTACCGCCCGGGGCAGGGCACCAGTGCGCGGGTGCCCGTGGCGGTCACCCACACCCCCGGCGCACATCCCGATGGGCTGGTGCTGGCCGCAGCAACACCGGTGGTGGCCCGCCGCACCGGACTGCCCGACGTCCTGCCTGCGCCCGACTACGCCCGCGCCCTGATCAGGTCACAGGTGGCCGCGGCGGATGTCTTCCAGACCCTTGCACCCCTGAGCTGCTGGTCCTGGCGCAATCTGCTCACTTTTCACACCTGGGGCGATTCTGAATGCCGTCTTTCGAAAGGTGCCACAAGCTGCACCTTCGTGGACAAAGGCGGCGGGCTTGGGCCGCTGGCGCCAGGGGATTTCCTGATCCTCACCCAGACCCGATCACCCGCCACCGGTGCCGAGGCCGATGCCGACCCCTCCCAGCGCTGGCTGGTCCGGCTGACCGAGGCCACCCCCGACAACGACGTGCTGGCCCCAGCGCTGACGCTGGTCACCGTCACCTGGGCCGCAGACGATGCTCTGCCCTTCGACCTCGTTCTCTCCGCTCGGCTGTCTGGCCAATCGCAGGCCGCCACCGCCTTCGTCTGTGCTGAGGCCTGGGGCAACGTCACCCTGGCCGACCACGGCGCCGCCCTGCCGCCGCCAGCCCACCTGGCCCTGACCTCCGCCGAGACCGAGGCGCTACGTCCCCGCCTGGAACCACCCCTGCCGCAGCCGGGCTTCACGTGGCGGCCGCGGCTGGCGCGCGGTGATCTGGCGCGCGTGTCGCAGCCCAATCTGGCCGGCCCGCCATGGGCCAGCGCTCGCCGCCTGCTGGATCCCGGTCCGGTGCTGCCGGCACTGAGGCTGGACGATGATTTCGCCACCTGGGACAGCCGCACCGACCTGCTGGCCTCGGGTCGGTTTGACCGGGATTTCGTGGTCGAGACCGGGCTGGACGGACACGTGCAGTTGCGCTTCGGCGACGGTGTGCACGGGCTGGCCCCTACGCCGGGGACCTCCTTTCAGCCCTCAGGTCGCTTTGGGCTAGGGCGGACGGGCAACATCGGTCACGACACGCTGGCCCATGTCTCCCTACCGCTCGCGCAGGCGGCTGCCCGCCTGACGGTGACCAACCCCCTGCCCGCCACCGGCGGCGCCGACCCCGAAGCCTCCGCCCGCATCCGCCAGCGCGCCCCCGAGTCCTACCGCATCCCCGACCGAGCGGTGACCGCCGCCGACTACGCCGCCTGCGCGCTGCGCCACCCGCAGGTGGCCAATGCGCTGGCGATCCCGCGCTGGACCGGCGCCTGGCAGACCCTGCTTCTGTATGTCGACCGGCTGGGCGGGCTTCCGGTGGACGCCAGCTTCTCGGAAGACCTCTTGGCCTTCCTCGAGCGCTTCCGACTGATGGGCTTCGACATCGCGGTGCGGCCTGCTCGCCCCGCACCGCTCGATCTGCGCCTGCGCGTTTGCGCCCGGCCGAGCGAGTTGCGCAGTGCCGTTGGGCAGCGCGTGCGCCAGGCGCTGCGCCCCTTCGGTCCTCTCGATGGCACGCCCGGTTTCTTCCACCCAGACCGCTTCACCTTCGGCAGCCCGCTGTACCTGTCGGCGCTTGTGGCGGCCGTCATGGCGGTGCCTGGGGTGGAAACCGTCACACCGCTGGTTTTCCGCCGTCAGGGGGGGCTGGACCAGGGCGAGCTGGACGCCGGGGTGATCCGCCCGGCCGAGGCGGAGATCCTGCAATGCGCCGACGATCCCAACTTCCCCGAACAGGGCCGACTGGACCTGGTGATCGGAGGTGGGGGATGACCGATTGCGCGTGCGGCTGCTCGGGACCCTGTGCCTGCGGCATCGGGAGCGAGCCTGCCGGGATCGGAGACCCGTTGCTCTACCGCCATTCCTCCATCCTGACTCGGATGAAGCAGGCGATCGCCTCGACCCGGGTCGGCGGTACGGCACCGCTGGCGGGCTGGACCACCCGCGTCGCCTCCGACCCGGGGATCGCGCTGCTGGACGCCCAGGCCGTGGCGCTGCATGTGCTGGGCTGGAATCTCCACCGGCTCTGGGCCGACGGCGGCCTTCAAGAGAGCGAGGACGTTGGGGCCATGGGCGCGCTGGCGCGGCTGCTGGGCCATGCGCCGCGCCCGACACTGTCGGCCTCGACCGTGCTCAGCCTCGACCTTGATGACCTGGCCACCGCCCCGGAGATGGTGGACCTGCCGCAGGGCCTGAAGGTCGCCTCGGTGCCGGGCAAGGACGAACTGCCACAAACCTTCGAGACCGATGCGCCGCTTGTCGCGCGAAAGGCCTGGAACCGGCTGAGGGTGCAGCGCGCCCGGCCGGACCCGACGATCTCGATCGCGACTGCCACGCTGACACTGGAGGGGGCCGCGCCGAGGGCTCGGGCGGGCGATCTTGTATTGGTCTGGGCCAGCGCGACGAACTGGCTGTCCGCCCGCATCGTCTCGGTGGACCGCCCGCCGCCCGCCACACCCACCGCCCCGGCGACCACCGTCCTGTCGCTCGCCTCGCAGGCGCTGGTGTCCTGTCCGGCCTATTTCGGCGCCGCCAGCTTCCGCAACCAGGTGATCCTGCTGGGCGACCGTGCCTCGGCCTTCGGCTCCACCGCGGCGGACCTGTCGCTTTTCTCGACGGTCCAGCTGAAGGACATCGGCCAGATGGCGGCCAGTGACACCAGCCGACCAGCTGACTGGAAGGGCCTGGCGATGACCGCGGCTGGCACCAACACCGGCGGCACGCTGGACCTCGAGGCGGTGCACGACGCAGCCATGGCTGGCAAGGCTGTGCTGTTCGCAACGCTGGACAGCAGCGTGACGGCGCAGATGGGCAAGATCACCGCCGTTCAGGAAGGCGCCCGCCGCGGCTTCGGCCTGTCGGCCAAGGTGTCGCGCCTCACTGTTGCCGGGATCAACCTCGCGCTGCCCGCCGCCCCCCCACCAGGATTCGCCGACAAAGTGCGTGAGACGGCGATCCACATCGAGACCGCGCGCGAACGCCTTGCCGTTCCGGAGGCCGACGCCCCGGTGCCTGCACCCGCCACCCCCAACCGCATCATGGTGACGGGCGAGCATGCTCTGGACCCAGGCCGACGGCTGATTCTGCTGGGCAACGACTGGACCACCGGTGACAGGCGTGGCGAGGTGGTGACGCTGCTGCGCGCGGAGGTAGGGGCGGGTGTCACCACGCTGGTGCTGGCCGCGGCAACCACCTCCACCTACCGCGCCGAGGGCCTTGAGATTCACGGCAACTGCGTCTCGGCCAGCCAGGGAGAGACACCGCTCTCGGGCCCCGAGGTACTGGGCACGGGGACGGCTGGAACCGAGCGGCAGCGGTTTCGTCTGAAAGCCGGCCCTTTGGCACACGTCCCTGCCCCGACGCCCAAGGGCTATGCCCCGGCGCTGGTGGTGCGGGTGGGCGGGCGCGACTATGCCCGGGCCGACAGCCTGCTGGATCTCGCTCCCGGGGCTCGGGTCTACCGCTTTGCCGCCGACACGCCGGTGGGGACGCTGGTGGAGTTCCCTGGCCCTCTGCCCTCGGGCCAGGTCGTGACGGCCACCTTCCGCAAGGGCGGCGGCCCGCAGGGCAACGTCGCGGCGGGCCGGCTGACCACCGTCACCACTCCGGTCCCCGGCCTGCGCGGGGCGAGCAACCCCTTTGCCGCCAGCGGTGGCGCGGCCGCCGAAACCACCGACGACCTGCGCCGCGCCCTTCCCGCCTCGGTCCGAACTCTGGGCCGCGCCGTGGCCCTGGAAGATTTCCAGGCCTTTGCGCTGGACTACCGCGGTGTCGGCAAGGCGCTTGCCTCGGAACTGCGCCAGGGCCTGCGCCGCGTCCTCTGCCTGACCATCGCCGACACCAATTTTCAAAGTCCTCCGGCCGGCTCGGGCCTGGTCGATGACCTACGGGCGGCACTCCTTGAGGCCTGCCCACCGGGGATCTCGATCCGCGTCGAGGGCTTCGAAGCCCTGACCGCCATGGTGGGCCTGGCCTTCGCGCATGACCCGGCACTGGAGCGCGCCGCGGTCGAGGTCGCGCTGCGTGCAGCGCTTCTAGCCGCCTTCGCGCCTGCCGCCAGGCCTTTCGGCCAGGCCTTGCATCGGGCACAGGTCCTGACGGCGGCACAGGCAGTTCCCGGTGTGCTGGCCTCTCGTCTGACCGCCTTCGCCCTTGCCAATGGCCCTCCGGAGGACGAGGGGCGCCTGCTGTGTCCGCTACCCCGTTTCGAAGACCAGCCGCAGCCCCCATCACCCGTCTTCCGCCCCGCCGGGCTGATCGCGCTGGCCGATGACGAGCTGACCTTCTCGGAGATGACGTCATGACCGCTCCGACCCCCCTGTCGGACGAACGCCTCGCCCAGGCCGCGGCGCAGTTGTTCGCGCTGCTGCCCGCCCACATCCGCAACCGCGACGCGCGTGAAGGCCGTGCGCTGGAGGCCGTGTTCCAGGTCCTCGGCCGCGGCTCGGCTGAGATCGACGTCGAACTTGACCGCTTCCTGGATGCGCTGTTCGTGGAAACCGCGCCGGACGCAGCTCTGCCCGCCTTTGCCGCGCTGGTGGGGGCGCCGCCCTTCGCACCGCTGCCTTCCGGTGAACTGCCGCGCGCCTTGATCGCCAACCTCCTGCGCTATCGACGCGGCAAGGGCACCGCCCGGGTGCTGGCTGAACTGGCCGCCGACGTGACCAGGGAAGGCTCGGTGGCGGTGGAGTACTACCAACGGCTGGCGCGGTTGGCGCATCTGATCGACCCGCGCCCCGACCGGCCCGCCCTGGCCGATCTGCGCCCCGGCGATATGGCTGCCCGCTCCTTCCGCGCCGCCGACCGCGCCGCCCGGCTGGCTGACCTGCGCTCCATTGCCCGGGCGGCGGGGCGCTGGCACGTGCCGATGGTGGGCATCCACCTGCTGCGTCTGGCGGCACCGTTGTTCCCCGCCCCGCGCGGCGCGCTGACGTCTGCGGCGTTGGCCGGGGTGCCGGCGATGCGGCCCTGGCCCGTAGGCGGTGGCACCCATCCCGGCTACTGGCAACTGGCCGCACAGCCTGGACGCAAGTTGCGCCTTTTCAACCCCGACCGCGGCGCCGAGGCCGAGGCCGAGGGCAAGGCTGGCCGTGCGGAAGCGCATCATCTACCTGACCGCCTGCACCGCCTGCCCTTGCACCAGGAGACCGAGGGCCTGCGCCATGCCGCACTTGAGGGCAGAGCGCCACAGCGCCTATGGTTCACAGACGAAGGCCTTCCTTTCGCGATCTTCGCCCGCCGCCAGGGCGAGACCGCCTTCACCCGGGTGGCCCCCGCAGAGCTAGCGATCTGCAACCTGGAGGCCGACCCACCCACGCCAGGCGACCGTCCAGCTGCCTCCCGCGCGCATGCCTGGTTCACCGCCGGAGCGACGGCGCCTGTGGCCCAATCCGGCAGCTCGCCCATCGTTCTCGGCTTCGACCCGGCCACCGGTCGCGCCATCGCTCCCTCCCCCGGTGTCGGCCAGAGCGAGATCGTTGAATTGCGCATCGCCTATGCCCATGGCATCGGCCGACCCATCGGCGCCGGGCCGCAGGAACGCAATGACGCTGAGGTGCCGTTCGAGATCCGCCACACCTCGGCGATCCGCTCCTTCGTCCGGGTGGTGGACCCCACGGCGGCCCCCGGCGGCGCGGCCGGCGACCCGGTCCGTACGGTGCCCACGCTGGGGCAAGCGCTGGCCGACGTGTCCTCTGACGGCGCTGGCAAGCGCAGCTTCGTAGTGCTGGTGCGATGCGACCGAGAGGTAGCCGCCATGACGATCTCCCTGCATCCCGGTGTCACCCTGCATGTGATCGCCGCGCAATGGCGACCAAAGAAGCCGGTCCTCGGCATGGCCGATGACCCCGACCGCCTGGGCTACATCGTGCGGCGGGAGCGGCGCTTCACCCTGGAGGCGACGGTCACCGTGGCCGCCGCCACCCCACCAGGGCCGGGCGAGGCGCCTGGTGAGCTGGTGGTTGACGGGCTGGAGCTGACTCGTGGGATGACCCTGCAGCCGCAGGCAGTCTCGAGCCTTTGGCTGCGGCATGTAACCCTGCGTCACCCCGGCGGCACCTCGCTTTCGGCTGCGTCATTCCAAGGTCTCTCCCTTCGCATCGAGGACAGCCTCTGCGGTCCGTTGGCGCTGGAGCCCGGGGGGGAAACGGGGCATGTGGAAATCTCCGGATCGATCCTCTCGGCCGACGGCGCGGCTCTGCCCGCTCTGGCTGCTCAGGGGCTGGACGTGCTGATGTGCGACGTCACCCTCTTCGGGGCCGCACGGACAAAATCGCTGGAGGCGACCGGCTGCCTGTTCACCCGAACCCTGACTGTCACCCGCACCCAGGAGGGCTGCTTGCGCTATTCCTACATCGCCCCTGACCCTGTAAGCAAGGGCCCCCGCCGCTTCCGCTGCCAGCCCGACCTGACCATAGCGGCGGCGGCCGAGCGCAAAGGCAGCGCCCTCAATACGCCCGAGACCATCACCGTGTCGCTGGCGGCGCAGCCCGTGTTCATGGACGAAACCTTCGACGAACCTACCTGTGCTTTGCAGCATCCGCTGAGCCCGGCCGGCATCCGCCAAGGCGGCGAGGGCGGCACCGAGATGGGCGTTTTTGGCCCTTGGGCCGCCAGCCTGCGACGGGAAAACCTGGTCTCGCTGTTCGACGATTTCATCCCGTTCGGCCTGGAGGCGGCGATCCTCGAGGACACACTCTCTGCTCCGCAATCCCTACGCAGGAACACACCATGACCGTTCGCACCGATTCCACCCGCCTGCAGATCGACACCCGCGACAAACGCCCACTGCGTGCCGTCGCACCCCGCCAGGGCCAGGTGCTGCTGGATGCCGATCTTGATCAGAACGAACGGCTGACGCTGGCCCGCGTCGATGGCGACATGGCCGATGTGATCGGCGCGCCGGGCCGCTTCGCCTATCCCTCGGGCACGCCGGCTTTTGCGGTGCAGAACGGTGGCGGTGGGCCGATGAACCTGACGATCCAGCCTGGCCACGGCTTCCAGGACGGCTGGCGGCTGGACAACATGGCGGCCTGCACACTGGCCTCCCAGCCGCATCCGCGCTCCGGAGACGCCCCCACCCTGCCCGCCGTTCTGGCGGTCAAGGCGCTGGTGCGCCACATCGACCCGGTCGAGGACTCGGCCATCGCCGACAAGGCGCTGGGGGACGCGCACGCCTCTGGGCGGCTTCTGACCGACTGGCAGGTTCTGCCGCAGGCGCTCACCGGCCCCGTTGCCTGCGCCAGTTTGCTGACCAACCCCGACTGGCTGCGGCTGTCGGCGCCCTCAACCGGCACGTTGGCGGTACGCGTCCAGGCGGCAGGGCCCGGCACCGATCCCTGCTCACTGTTGCCGCAAGGCGGCTACACCCGGCTGGAAAATCTTCTGTACCGACTGGAAGTCCACGGGGGCAACACAATCGCCGAGACGGGCAGCCCTCCTGCCCTGGCCGATGGTCCGCGCCTGCGACTCCAGGGCCTGAAGCTGAAGCTGTCGCGCCGCAACGCCAGCGTGCTTGTGGCCATCACCGGCATCATCGGAACCGAGATCGTCGTCTCGCCACCCGCGCCCGACCCCCGCGCCTGGTTCGCACCCGGCGCTTGGGCCGAGATCGTTAGCCCGCATGACGACCTGGACCCTCGCGCAGCCCTGGCCAACGAGCGTCTGTTCCGCGTTGCCCGCGCCACCGACGACCGCGTGACGCTGGAAGCCACCGCCGCCGCCCTGACCGCCACCGGCGCCAACGCTTCCGGAGACTGGTTCCTGCGGCTGTGGGACGCGCTCCCCGATGGCTCAGGCTTCCTGACCTTGGGCACCCCCGACGGCAGCGGTGAGACCGCCGAGGCCAGCCTCGGCGACGGCTTGCTGCTGCGCGGTGGCGGCGGCGCCGCTGCCGCCTTCCGGCGCGGCGACTACTGGACCTTTGCCGCCCGCGCCGACGGCACCATCGACTGGGCCTCCCCACTCCAACAACTTCCGCACGGCCCGGAAACCCGGTACGCCCCGCTGGCGATCGTCTCGGCCCCCGCCAACGCGCCCAAACTGGAAGACTGCCGCATCCCTTTTGCCCGGCTGACCGACCGCGTCCTGCACTACCGCGGCGGCGACGGCCAGACGGCATATGCCGGCGCCGGCGGCGATGTGAGTCTGGCCGCGACACTGCGTCTGGCGGTACTGCGCGGCTCCACCCCTGTCCCCGGTGCGGTGGTGGAATGGAGCTTACCGGTCGGTGCCCAGCCCTCGAAGATCGACGCCGCGCCCGTGACGGCGACGGCCAGCCCCACCACCTTGAGCACCAACCCCCAGGGCGAGATTGAGGTGAGATGGACGCTGGACGGCAGCGCCCCCGGAGCTCTGCACCAAGTGCGCGCCGCGCTCGTTAGCGACACCACCGGCCAGCCCGTCGTCTTTACCGCCCGCTTCGACGAGGCGCGCACCACTGGCTATGACCCCCGGGACTGCAAGCACCTAGCCGGCAAGATCAACGTGCAGGACGCCATCGACGGCCTCTGCAAGGTGATCGGAGGCGAGGTGCCTACTCTGAGGCTGGCCGGCATCGATCTTCTCGGCGACAGCAACAATCTCACACCCCTTATCAGGGAAGATCTGATCCTGAATGGCACCGAGGTGCGCTACGACTCCTTTCTAAACGGCATCACCGTCAGCTTAAATATGTCGCAGGAACTAAACTTCGACATAGTGCCCTTCGACCCCATCGTCGAAGTCGAGCTGGACTTACCCTACCCGACCACCGACTTCGACAAGATTTATTGGATGATGGCCAGCAAGGGCGGCAGAGACGACAGTCTGCTCAGTGCGCCATGGGCATTCCAACGACTTCGTCTGAACGGTGAGGTCACTACCGGCTTTAGCCCAGACAACAAGTTCCCGGCCTTGGTCTGGACGCCCGACCAAATGGCCAAGATCTTCTTGGCCACAGTGCCGAAGCATTTCTTCGGCTGGCGCACGACCCAGGTGAATATCGAGCAACTCAATGAACTTGGATGGGAGGCCAGACGGCCCGAGCGCATCCTGGTGCGGCTGAGAGTGCGCTCAGCGCATGTCTGGGTTGATGACGAAAAGACAAAGCAGCGCATCTACCTGAACGCTGAGCATCTGGGTCTGAAAGGCGGGATAACAAACCGCGAACTTTCTCTGCGCGAACGGGACCCGCAGCGGGCAGCAGACCTAGAAATGTTTTTCTACCTGAACCTGACGTGACCGGGACAGAGTCCAGTTAGACCGTGCTGACGGTGGCCGAGCAAAAGGAGCTGGAGAAGCTTGGTTCCTAAGTGTGTAGTGCCACCAGTTTGTTCCGGCTGACAAAGGGGTGTGAGGTCGACAGGGTTGTAGTGCGGCTCAACGGCCCAGGACCTCAACCCCCTTGCATACACACCCCAATGCCCGCCTGACACCGATCGGTCGGGAAAGCCTGATCCGCCAGCATCTCGATGAGGGCAGGAGCCTTGCTCAGCTGGGTGAGGTGGTCTGGGTTTTCTGGACAGGACCCTTCGTTAACCTCTGAGGTGGGGCGCCGCCCCTGAGAGGGGGCTCCCACCCATGAGCAAACGCCGCACCCACAGCCCCTAGTCATGCCCAAGGTCGCCGTGAAGGTGCTCAGTGGTCGCAACACGCTCCACGAGATCGTTGTCAACCAGTCGGTGCGCCCGATCCAAGTGAGCGAGTGGAAGAAGCAGCTGCTGAAGGGCGCCAGTGAGCTTCCCGCAGGGGATGCCCAGGCCATTAAGGAGACGGTGAAACGGCCTCGGGGCGACCGGCACCGATGGTTAACCACCGAGGACGGCTCCGCCCCCTTCCTGGGTCTCCAGTCAGCACCACCCAGCGCACCCACTACCCCGAGTACGTAGCCAGCGCCGCCGGTGGATACCCCTCCACCAGCTCCCCCGAGCACGCGATTCCATGGGCCCCAACAGCCAGGGCATCGATCCCTGGCAGGTTTGGACAGGGGCCCGACAGGAGACAAGCCGAATCCGTGGATCCGGGATCGCCTTGAGGTAGCTGATCAAGTCGAGATCAGTGGCGGCAGAGACGATTTGAGCACAAGGGGGCGATTCCGACGCCCTCAACTCACGCTGACAGCACCGGCAATGGACCCTGTAACGGACTTTGAATCAGATCTGGGGGGGGTGCTGGCTGCCGAAGAGCAGTCCCTGTCGATCACCCGTCTACGGGAGTAGGCCGGCGTTCGATCGAAGCGGCTCCGGAAGACCAACCTGTTGGCGCTGGTAGCCGCGTGCTGAGTGGTGCACTCTCCGTGCTGGCTACCACCCGCAGAAGATCTAAAGATTTGGCGTCAGGCATCGAGGGGCAGCGGCACCCCTCCAGCGTCCCGGCGGCGGTCAGCGAAGCCGCTCACAGGCTTCTCCGTCACTATCACCATCGAGGTATGTGTGCCCTTCCCGCAGGAGCTGCTGCGCCCTCTCCCAGGAGCCGACATTTGCGCAGTACCACCTCCGGCCTGGGCTGGAGACGGGAGCTGCCCTGTCGTTGATGATCGTCAGCGTGACCGGGCGCTGCGAGGGCTGGCGCAGGGCGCCTCTGTTGTCGGCTCTCCAGTCCCAAGGGCGCTGGATCCCTTCGTCGAACCTCCAGACCCCTAAGCGGTATCGCTTGGCCAGCGTCTCCCGATCGAGATAGGCCCACTCGTCGCATTGCTTCAGGTACTGGCGATAAGCGAAGGCATGGCCCTGCTGCACCAGGGTGAGGCCCGCATTGGCCCCGTTCTGGGCGAACACCTCCGCAACGGTCCGGCCATAGCGGTCCTTGGTCTGGGCTCTAAGCGTCACCGTGGAGCCGACCGGCAGCATGTCCTGGAACGCTTGCCTGGCCCGCTGTCCGTAGGGTGCCTGCGCCATCTTAGGGAAGTTCTGGACAACTGCTTGCTTCACATATGATGCGTATGTGCCCCAGCCTAATTAAGGGCCTGTCCACCCGTTCTGGCTGGGTTGACCAGAGATTCCTTAGGGGATCAATGCAGGCCACCCGGATCGTGATGTTCCTCCCACGGTCCGCGACCCGCAGGGTGTCGCCATCACCGAACGAGCCTGAGGTACCGGGCCCGCTGCCGGTGCTGGGGGTTGCTGCTGCTTGGTGCTGGGCGCGGAGGTTGAAAAGGAGGGTGGGGAAGTGACTTTGTATCCACTGATTCGACAGCTTCAGAACTGACCACTCACTAGCCGATAGTGGCGGTGGCTCGCAAATCATGAAACGGTCGAACTCATACTTTTGGCTTGGCATAGCTGCCCTAATTATCAATTGATTCCGTATCGCGAGCCATGACCACTTTCCAGCTACACAGCAACCCCACCGCCACGAAGACGATCTTCCTGGACTTTGATGGCTACGCGATCAACAGCTCAGTCTGGGAGAACATGGGCAATCTCAGCCTGAAGAGCTTCTACACCACTTTCGACTCCGGCGCGCTCACGGAGATTCAGCGGATCTGGCAGCGGGT
>CALSBA010000016.1:0-83433 GCA_943373065.1 Synechococcus sp. UW140
AGCCAGCCGCCCAGGGCCAGATAGGCCGTGGGGAACAGCAGCAGACCGGACCACCCCACGAAAACGAAGCGGTCGCGCTTGAGCCAGTCGTCGAGGACGTCGAACCATCCACGCGTGGCCGGTGCACGCCCTAGGGCGATCGTCATGGGGAGAGCTTCACGAAGCGTTACAACGCGATCGTAAAAGACAACGGCCGTTCTGTGCGGCTGACCGCACCCTGGCCCCCAGGAATGAGCACAAGTACCCACCATCTCCCCGGCGGCCCACGATTCGCCAGAGTGGCCACGCCAGTCCTCCCCGCTCTAGATGTACGTCGTCGAGATCTCCCTCCGGCTCAGCCCCATGCCCGTTGCCGTCCAGCGCAAGGAGCTGGAAGCCGCCCAGGCCCTGTACGGCGAGGTGCGTCAGGCGCTTGAGAGCGGTCACCCCAAGGTGCTGGAGCTGACCTGTGAGAAGGACGAGCAGAAGCGCGTCAGCCTCCTCAGTGGCGAGATCGTGGCCGTCCAGATTTATGAGAAGTCGGCGGTCGCCGGCGGCGGCAAGCGGCCCGGCTTCAGCTTCGAGCCTTGACAACGGCGGCGCCGGTGGAGCCGCCCCTGCGCATCGAGGGGCTCCGCTTCGGCTGGAGCGAGGGCCGTCAGGCCCTGCAAAACTGTCAGCTGCAGATTCCTCGGCCGGGGCTGTGGATGCTCGTGGGCAGCAACGGCAGTGGCAAGAGCACCCTGCTGCGCCTGATCACCGGTCTGCTCACGCCCACCGAAGGCACCATCGCCAGCCAGGGCAGGCCCGCCCTGGTGTTCCAGAACCCCGACCACCAGCTGCTGCTGCCCAGTTGCGGCAGCGATCTGCAGCTGGCCCTCCCCGAGGGGCTAGACGACGGCGAGCGCGCCAAACGGGTGGCGGCGGCCCTGGCCCAGGTGGGTCTGGGGGGCCTGCAGCAGCGGCCCATCCACACGTTGAGCGGTGGCCAGAAGCAGCGCCTGGCGATCGCCGGGGCTCTGGCCAGCGACGCCTCTCTGCTGCTGCTCGATGAACCGACAGCCCTGCTGGATCCGGAAAGCCAGAACGAGGTGCTGGAGCTGATCCATCGGCTCTCTCACCGGAGCGCCTCCCCCCTCACCGCGCTGTGGATCACCCACCGTCTCGAGGAACTGGAGCGCTGCGACGGAGCCGCCCGCATGGAAGCCGGTGCGATCGGCCCCTGGCAGAGCGGCGAAAGCCTGCGCCGCTGCCTGGCCCCCTTGCCCGCCGGCGGGGCCGAAAGGTAAGGTCATCAGAACCCGGTTCTCCGGGTGTTTTCCTCGGTAGCTCAGTGGTAGAGCGGTCGGCTGTTAACCGATTGGTCGCAGGTTCGAATCCCGCCCGGGGAGTTTCTTCATCCGCCCGATTCAGGGCTTCCACTCCCGGGCAACCATGGCCCCAGCCGCGCGGGGAGGAGGATCCAGCGAATCCCTGCACGCGATCGGCAGAACGGCGAAAATGTAGTCTCCCGTCACTTGTGCTCGCTCCGGAAGCACCTTCGACGCCACGACGCCACCCATGAAGCCCTCCATCCTGCTCATCGAAGATGACGGCGACATGCGCGATCTGGTCGCCGGCCATCTCGAGCACGGGGGCTTCGACGTTCAGCGTGCCGAAGACGGCATCAAGGGCCAGGCCCTTGCCGTGCAGTACAGCCCAGATGTCATCCTGCTCGACCTGATGCTCCCCAAGGTCGACGGTCTGACCCTGTGTCAGCGCCTGCGGCGCGACGAGCGCACCGCCAAGATCCCCATCCTGATGCTCACCGCCCTCGGCAGCACCAAGGACAAGGTCAGCGGCTTCAACTCGGGCGCCGATGACTATCTCACCAAGCCCTTTGATCTCGAAGAGCTCATGGTGAGGGTCAAGGCCCTGCTGCGTCGCAGCGAGCGGGCGCCCCTCTCCGCCAAGCACAACGAGATCCTGAGTTTCAGCTCCCTCACCCTCGTTCCCGAGCGCTTCGAGGCCATCTGGTTCGATGCCCCGGTCCGCCTCACCCACACGGAGTTCGAACTCCTCCACTGCCTGCTGCAGCGCCACGGCCAGACCGTTGCCCCCTCCCTGATCCTCAAGGAGGTCTGGGGCTACGAGCCGGACGACGACATCGAAACCATCCGGGTCCACATCCGCCACCTGCGCACCAAGCTCGAGCCCGACCCCCGCAAACCCCGCTTCATCAAGACCGTCTACGGCGCCGGCTATTGCCTCGAGCTTCCCACCAACGACCAGATGGAACCCCTCGCCACCATCGTCCACGACGCCAGGCAAGCCCGGCTGGAGGCCTCCACCAGGACCAGCGAAGCCGGCTGAAGCCGGCCCCACGATCCATGTGAACAGACCCCACCCCTGTCCTGACAACGGCTGGCGTCACTTCCAGACTCCGCAGGTACGGGCCGTGAGGCGATGCCGAGTCTTCTTGCCCGCAACGCCGACGTCCTGGTCACCATGGATGGGGAGCGCCGGGAACTGCGCAACGCGTCCCTCTACGCGGAGGACGGCTGGATCCGACGGATCGGACCTGCCGGGGAGCTGCCCCAGCAGGCCGACACGGTGCTTGATCTGACGGGCCAGATCCTTCTGCCCGGGCTGGTGAACTGTCACCACCACCTCAACCAGACCCTTACCCGTAACATTCCCGCCGCCCAGAACAACAATCTGTTCGCCTGGCTCAAGGCGCATTACAGGATCTGGGCCGGCACCACACCGGAAGCCTCACGCCTGAGCGTGCTGGTTGGCTGCGCGGAGCTGGCCCTCTCCGGCTGAACCACCGTCTTCGACCACAGCTATGTGTTCAAAAGCGGCAACAGCGTCGATGTGATCATCGAGGCGGCCCGGGAACTGGGGATCCGCTTCCACTGCAGCCGGGGGTCGATGTCACTGGGGGAGTCCAGGGGAGGGCTGCCTCCCGACAGCTGCGTGGAGGAGGAATCCGTCATTCTCGACGACACCCAGAGGGTGATCAAGGCCTACCACCGGAGCGAGTCTGGCGCCATGACGCGCCTCGTCGTGGCGCCCTGTTCACCCTTCTCGGTCACCCCCTCCCTGCTCAGGGATTCAGCCGACCTGGCCCGCCAGTACGACGGGGTGGGTCTGCATACCCATCTCTGCGAAACCGTTGATGAAGAGCGCTACACCCTCACTACCTACGGCCAGCGGCCGGTGGAATTCATGGGCAGTGTGGGCTGGCTCGGGGACGAGGTGTGGTTCGCCCACGCCATCCATGTGGATGAGCAGGAGATCGCCCAGTTCGCCAGCTGCGGTTGCGGGGCCTGCCACTGCCCGTCCTCGAACATGCGCCTGGCTTCGGGCATCGCACCGCTCAAGCAATACATGGAAGCCGGCGTGAAGGTCGGGCTGGGGGTGGATGGTTCCGCCAGCAACGACAGCTCGAACATGATGCTGGAAGTGCACCTGGCCTTCCTGCTCGCCAGGCTGAAAATGGGGCTCCAGCCGCCGGAGGGACCCAGCCGGTTGAGGCAGCTCTCCCCATCCCATCCACGGCGAGCCCACGAGTGGATGACAGCGCGGGAGATCCTGGAAGTCGCCACCCTTGGCGGCGCTTCCGTGCTGGGTCGGAACGACATCGGCTCCCTCGAAGTGGGGAAGTGCGCCGACTTTTTCTCGATCAACCTCCATACGCTGGACTATGCCGGTGCGCTCCATGATCCGGTTGCCGCCACCGTCTTCTGCGCCCCCCAGAAAGCCCACTACACCGTGGTGAACGGCCGGGTGATCGTCGATCAGGGACGCCTGGCCACCGTGGATCTTCCCCTGGTGGTGGAGCAGCACAACGCGGCCAGTGTCCGGCTCATGCAAACCGCGGAACTCAGCTGACATGGCTCGATGGATCCGCTGGGGGGCCACCCAGCTCTTCTTCGCCCTGAGCGTTCTTTGCACGGTCACCTTTGCCATCACGTCTCCGAGCCTTCAGGGTTCCCTCGGCTTGGGAGAGGCCCAGCTGGGGGAGCTCGGTGGTGCCTACGTCACCACCTATTCCATCGCCCTGCTGCTTCTCGGCGGCCTGCTGTCCACGATCGCGCCCCGTCTGCTCCTGGGCGGATCGGCCCTGGTGGCGGCCCTCGGCACCCTGCTGCTGGCGTCAGCCGACGGTTTTTCCAGCGCCCTGCTGGCGATGGTGCTGATAGGGATCGGCCTTTCCACCGCCTTCGTCGGGGTGATCACCGCCGTGGGCCGGGAGTTCCCCCGGAACTTCGCCTTCATGGCCGCCCTCAGCAACGCCATCACCAATCTCTGCTCGGCGCTGCTGGCGATCGGGAGCGCCATGGTGCCGATCCTGGCCGGCTTCCGCAGTCCGTTCCGGGTCCTGACCCTGCTGCTGCTGGCCACCGCCGCCCTGCTGGTCCTCGTTCTGCAGGAACCAGGGCGCCCAGGCCACGATCCGGAGGCACCCAGCCAGGACCGGGCGACCCTTCGGGCCTCGGAGCTGCCGGCGGCAATCGGGCGAATTCTGCGGACCCCCCAGTTCTGGCACGTCAGCCTTTGCTTCGGCGGCCTGTTCGGGTCCTTTCTGGCCTTCGCCGATCTCTGGAACATCCCCTACCAGATGCGGGTGTTCGGGCACACCATCCAGCAGGCCTCGCTGCTGAATTCGACCTTTCCCCTTGGGATGATGGCGGGATCCCTGGTGGGTGGCACCTGGGCCAGGAGGGCCGGATTCCTGCAGCCGGTCAGGGGGTTGGCCCTGCTCACCCTTCTGGTGGAAGGCGTTCTGTACGCCCATGCGCTACCCGCCGCGGGGGCTGGCGTCGCCTTCTTCCTGGTGGGATTCGGCAGCAGCGCCGCCTCCCTGGCCCTGGCGGCGCTGCCCGAGCACCTGGAGGCCGCCCTGGTGCCCATCGCCACCACCCTCGTGATGACCCTGGCCTACCTCCTGAGCGCCCTGGTCCAGGTCCTCGCCGGCCTACCAGGAGGGGCCGGCACGCCGGGAGGGGGAGCCGGCATCACCAGCTTCAGCGCCTACCGGGGCAGCATCGGCATCGTCGTGGTGCCGGTGGCGATCGCCGCCGTCTCCGCCTTGCTGCTCCGGTCACGGCCCCCAGGCCTGGCCATCGCCCGGCCGAACGGGTCTGGCAGGGGCGCACCGTAGGAATCGGGCTCCCTCAACAGCCCAGATCGAGCAGGGCCACCTCCCAGGCCAGCCGGGGCTGCACGTAGGCCAGCAGGTGGCTGCGCAGCTGCTCGATGCGCCGCAGCGGCGCCGGCTCCAGGCGCTGGCGCCAGAGGTGCAGCTGCCACCAGTCGAGCAACCACAGCTGCTGTTCACCATCAAGGGCCTCGCTGAGGTCGCGGGCCAGGCCCAGGGCCTCCATGGGCTCCTGGCCGAGGGCCAGCAACCGTTCCGCCAACCCCTCCGGCAATCCCTGCCAGACCCGCCGGTGGCGCAGCAGGGCCCCGGGGGAGCCGGCGGCCAGTTCGAGCAGTTCAGGGGGATCCGCCATGGGCCCCTGCGGTTCCCCTTCCGCCGGCGGCTGCCGTTCCAGCACCTGGCGCACCAGGGCGGGGGGCAGGCGGGCGAAGGGAATGGACTGGCAGCGGGAGCGGATGGTGCTCAGCAGCCGGTCCGGGGTCGCCGTGAGCAGGATCAGCAGACCGTGGCCGGGTTCTTCAAGGGTCTTGAGCAGGGCATTGGCCGCCGCCTCGGCCATCGCCTCGGCCGTCTGCAGCACCACCAGGGAGCGCCCCCCCTCCACCGGGCGGCGGGCCAGGAAACGGGTCACCTCCCGCACCTGCTCCAGGCGCAACTGGGGCGGGCTGCGGCGACTGAGGCCCTGGGCCTCGGCCTCGGAGGCCTTCACCAGCCGGCCCTGGTGCAGGTAGGTGGGCTCGACCCAGAGCAGGTCAGGGTGGTTGCCCTCCGCCAGGCGACGCCGCAACGGTGCTGATCCGGTGCTTCCACCGGAGAGCACCCCCTCCAGCAGGCGCAGGGCCGCCAGGCGGCGGCCCACCCCATCGGCCCCCACGAACAGATAAGCCGGCGCCAGGCGCTGGCGTTCGAGGGCGGCCGTCAGCAGCCCCACCGCCTGCGGCTGGCCAAGAAGATCAGCAAACAGCTCAGCCATGGCCACCCCCCTCGCGAACGGCCAGGTGTTCCCTGATCAGGGAGCGGCAAAGATCCGTGACCTGCTCCCTGGGCAAGCCGGCCTCGACGCGAGACCAGCCCCTCTGGCCGGCCAGGGTGGCGAAGCCATCGCTGACCCGCTGCAGGAAGGCCTCGCCAGCGGCCTCGATTCGGTCGGCGGTCCGGTCGCCGCGGCGCTGCAGGGATCCAGCCAGGGGCAGGTCGAGCCAGAGGGTGAGATCGGGAGCCAGGCCACCGGTGGCCAGGGCCTCGAGCTGGAGGATCGTGGTCAGGGGAAGGCCGCGGCCATAGCCCTGGTAGGCGGCGGTGGAGCCGCTGAAGCGATCGCTGAGCACCCAGTCGCCGGCCGCCAGCGCCGGACGCAGGCACTCCTCCACGTGCTGGGCCCGGTCAGCGGCATAGAGCATCAGTTCGCTGAGGCTGCAGGGGGCGGCACCCTCGGGCGGCCGCAGCAGCAGGGCGCGCAGGGCCTGACCCAGGGCCGTGCCGCCGGGTTCCCTGGTCACCACCAGCCGGGCGCCATCGGCCATCAGGCCGCTGACCGGCAGCCAGGCGCGCAGGGCCTCGATCTGGGTGGACTTGCCGCAGCCGTCGATGCCTTCCAGCACCAGGAAGCGTCCGCTCATGACGACTGCTCCTGCAGGTTGCCCTGCAGCAGCAGGGCATTGCCGACCACGGTGATGGAACTGAAGGCCATCAGCAGAGCCGCCAACTCGGGCGAGAGGCGCAGGCCGAAGCCCGGCAGCAACACACCGGCGGCGATCGGCAGCACGATCAGGTTGTAGCCGAAGGCCCAGGCCAGGTTCTGGCGGACCTTGGCCATGGTGCGCCGGGCGATCTCCAGGGCCCGGACGATGCCGTCGAGGTCCTCGCCCATCACCACCAGCGCCGCACTCTCCTGGGCGATCTGGGTGCCCGTTCCGACGGCGATGCCGAGATCGGCGGCGGCAAGGGCGGGCGCATCGTTGACGCCGTCCCCCACCATCGCCACGGCCCCCTCACGGTGGACCAGCAGGAGGCGTTCCAGCTTCTGCTCGGGCCGCAGGTCCCAGGCCAGCTCTTCGGGCCGCAGGCCGAGCCGGCGGCCCAGGGCCTCAACGCTCGCCCGCCGGTCCCCGCTGAGCAACCCGAGCCGCAGCCCCTGCTGCCGCAGGCGGGCCAGGGTGGTGGCGGCATCGGCGCGGGGCTGGTCCTCCACGGCCACCAGACCCAGCAGCCGTCCGTCGCTGGCCACCGCCAGCAGGCTGGCGCCATCGGCCTCCAGGTCCTGCTGGAGGGCCCCGAGGCCGGGGTCCACCGCCACGCCGGTTCGGCCCAGCCAGGCCAGCCGGCCCACCTGCACCAGTCCGAAGCCGTCCACCAGGCCCTGCACCCCTTCCCCGGGAAGCATCAGGTTCTCAGCGACGGGCAACAGGGGCAGGTCCTGGGCCTGGGCCTGCTGCAGCACGGCGTGGGCCAGGGGATGGCGGCTGTGCTGCTCGAGGCTGGCGGCCAGCTGCACCAGCCGCTCGGCCTGGGCCGCCTCCGCCGGGCTCCCAGCCGCGGCCCCGACCACCCGGACGGCCGTCACCAGGGGGCGGCCGAGGGTGAGGGTGCCGGTCTTGTCGAACAGGACCGCCTGCAGCCGGGAGGCGGTCTCGATGGCGTCCCCGCCCCGGAACAGCAGCCCCGAGCGGGCCGCCAGGCCGGAGCCCACGGTGATGGCCGTCGGTGTCGCCAGACCCAGGGCGCAGGGGCAGGCCACCACCAGCACGGCGATGGCCAGCTGCAGCCCAAGGCTGAAGGGCGTGGCGGGGCTGGCGGCCGCGCCATGGCCATGGGAGCCATGGCCGGAGGCAGGGGCCGAGAGCAGCACCTCGGGCCAGAGCTGGCTGCCCCACAGCCACCAGAACAGCAGGGTGGCCACCGCCAGGGCGAGCACCACCAGGGTGAACCGACCGGCAATCCGGTCGGCCAGTCCCTGGATCGGGGCCTTGCGGGCCTGGGCCCGCTCCACCATGTGGACGATGCGGGCGATGGCGCTCTCCGCACCACGACGCTGCACCTCCAGCACCAGAGAACCGTCCAGGTTGAGCAGGCCAGCGGCCAGCTCACTGCCTGGGGCCACGGAACGCGGCAGGGGTTCGCCGGTGAGGCTGGAGGCATCCACGCTGGAGCGGCCTTCCAGCACCACCCCATCCACCGGCACCCGGTCCCCCGGCAGCAGCCGCAACCTGTCGCCCGGACGCAGCCCCCCCACCCGGACCTGGCGGGGGGGGCCATCGCCCAGCAGCAGCAGGGCATGGTCGGGCTGGAGGGCGCTCAGTTCCTCGATGGCCCGGCCGGTGCGGTAGCGGGCCCGTTCCTCAAGGAAGCGACCAGTGAGGACGAAACCCAGCAGCATCACCGGCTCGTTGAAGTAGCAGGGCCAGCCGCTGGCGGGCCACAGCCAGCCCACCAGGCTGGAGAGGTAGGCGCTGGCCACGCCCAGCCCCACCAGGCTGTCCATGCCGGGCACCCCGGCAAGCGCCGAGCGCACTCCCCGGATCAGGATCGGCCGACCCGGAAGGGCCAGGGCGAGGGTGGCCACCAGGGCATGGAACCAGGGGCTGCCCAGCAGGTGCCACGGACCCCGCCAGGCCAGCTGGCCAGCCTCCGCCAGGTGGCCCAGCCCGGAGACGAGCAGAAGCAGCAGGGCCACCAGCAACTGGCGCCAGTGGCGCCACCACTGGTCGGCCTGGCGCCGCTGCCGCTGGCTGGCTGGCTCCAGCTCCTGGGACCGCAGCCGAGCCTGGAAGCCAAGGCCTTCCAGGCTGCCCAGCAGGGCGGGCAGCGGGTCCAGCGCGACCCCATCAGGGCCGTCGCTGCGGGGCTCCAGGTCGACCCAGGCCGTGCGGGTGAGCAGGTTGACGCTGGCCTGGCGCACCCCCTCGGTCTGGAGAAGGCGCTGCTCGACGGCACGCACGCAGCCGCCGCACTTCATGCCCTCCACATCAAGGAGCAGGGGCTCGGCAGTGGTGGCAGGGGGGGTGGCGCTCACGCAGGGGGTGCCGGGGCGATCACGGACCGGGGCCCCAGGCTAGGTAGCCGCCATCCCTTTGACGGTGCCAACGCTCTCCCGGCGGCCTGGCGATGGCCCGCCCCCGGCCGCCCAAGGCAGGATGGGGGAACGATCCGGACCTCGACCCTTGCCCCGCTCGCAGCGCAACGACAACTTCATCGACAAGAGCTTCACGGTCATGGCCGACCTGATCGTCAAGCTGCTGCCGATCGATCCCAAAGCGAAGGAGGCCTACGTCTATTACCGCGACGGTCTGTCGGCCCAGAACGACGGCGACTACGCCGAGGCCCTCGAAAACTACGAAGAGGCCCTGAAGCTCGAGGAGAACAGCATCGACCGGGGCGAGATCTTCAAGAACATGGCGATCATCTTCATGAGCAATGGCGAAGAGGAGAAGGCCCTCGACTTCTATCGCCAATCCCTGGACGCCAACGGCAACTCCCCCTCCTGCCTCAAGAACATGGGGCTGATCTATGAGAAGTGGGGCCGGCTGGCCGAGGAGACCGGCGACCAGGACGCCGCCGACCGCTGGTTCGACGAGGCCGCCGCCTACTGGACCAAGGCAGTGCGGCTCTACCCAGGCGGCTACCTGGACATCGAGAACTGGCTCAAGTCCTCCGGCCGCAGCAACGTCGACGTCTATTTCTGAGAGACCCGGGCTCAGTCCCCGTCGGCGGGGTTGACCCCCAGGCCGGCGACCAGGGCCTCAGCCACCGTCGCCGCCTCCAGCAGCTGCAGGCCCAGGCCGGCTGCCAGCGGCCCCAGGGCGCTGCCGCGGGGCACCACGGCCCGCACGAACCCCAGCCGGGCTGCCTCCTGCAGGCGCAGCTCCAGCTGGCCCACGGGCCTCAGCTGGCCGCCCAGGCCCAGTTCCCCCAGCAGCACGGTGCCCGCCGGCAGGGTGAGGTCGCGGTAACTGGCCACCACCGCCGCCGCCACCCCCAGATCCGCCGCCGGCTCCTCCACCTCAAGGCCGCCGGCCACCGCGAGATAGCAGTCGAAGCGAGACAGGGGCAGGCCCATGTGCTTCTCCAGCACCGCCAGGATCTGGTGCAGGCGGTTGGTGCCGATGCCGGTGGCGGTGCGCCGCGGGCTGGCGTAACTGGTGGGGCTGACCAGGGCCTGAACCTCCACCAGCAGCGAACGGGTGCCCTCGCAGGCCACGATCGTGGCGGTGCCCGGGCTGGGACCATCCCCGGCCAGGAACAGTTCGCTGGGGTTACTCACCTCCACCAGCCCGGCGCCCTGCATCTCGAACACCCCCAGCTCGTGGGTGGCACCGAAGCGGTTCTTGACCGCCCGCAGCAGCCGATGGCTGGCGAAGCGGTCCCCTTCGAAGGTGAGCACCGCATCCACCAGATGCTCGAGCACCTTGGGACCCGCCAGCATCCCCTCCTTGGTGACGTGCCCCACCAGCACCAGGGCGGTGTGCTGGCGTTTGGCGATGCGCTGCAGGGCGGCGGCACATTCCCGCACCTGGGACACCGAGCCGGGGGCACTGCCCAGTTCGGCATCATGCAGGGCCTGGATGCTGTCGATGATCGCCACCTGGGGCCGCAAGGTTTCCAGCTCCTGCAACACCAGCTCCAGATCGGTCTCCGCCAGCAGGCGCAGCCCCTCGCCATCGCCAGCCTCTGCCGCTTCGCCAGGGGCGTCCTCGGCCAAGCGCCGCCAGCGCAGCTTCACCTGCTGGGCCGACTCCTCTGCGCTCACGTAGAGCACCACGGCCCGGGAGGCCATCGCCCGGGCGCTCTGCAGCAGCAGGGTGCTCTTGCCGATGCCCGGGTCGCCCCCCAGCAGCACCAGCGAGCCGGGCACCAGGCCGCCCCCCAGCACCCGGTCCAGCTCGCCGTAGCCGCTGGCCAGGCGCTGCAGGGGCCGATCGCCGACGGCCTGGATCGGTTCGGAACGGCTGGGACGGCCCGGTGCCAGCGCCCCGGCGGCGTCCGGAGCGGCCGCGGCGGCCACCGGCCGGCGGCGGCGGTTGTCGCCGCTGGGCTCGCTCTGCTCCACCAGGGTGTTCCAGCCACCGCAGCCGGAGCAGCGGCCGAAGAACTGCCGCGTCCTGGCCCCACAGGCCTGGCAGACGAACGAGGAACCTGGACGGGCCAAGGGCAGCGGGCGGGGTGTATGAAGAAAGGTGGCGTTCGGTGAATTCGCGACCTTCCGGCCGGTTCAGTGGGTCGGAACCGTGTTGCATTCTCCGTGCCGCAATGACGGCCTCCCCCACCGCCAAAGAAACCATTCTCGTCGTCGATGACGAGGCCAGCATCCGCCGGATCCTTGAGACCCGGCTGTCGATGATCGGCTATCAGGTGGTCACCGCCTGCGATGGCGAGGAGGCCATCGAGGCGTTCCACCGCGTCCTGCCGGACCTGGTGGTCCTCGACGTGATGATGCCCAAACTTGACGGCTATGGCGTCTGCCAGGAGCTGCGCAAGGAGTCCGATGTGCCGATCGTGATGCTCACCGCCCTCGGCGACGTGGCGGACCGCATCACGGGCCTCGAGCTCGGGGCCGACGACTACGTCGTCAAGCCCTTCAGCCCCAAGGAGCTGGAGGCCCGCATCCGCTGCGTGCTGCGGCGGGTCGAGAAGGACCCCGGCGCCGGGATCCCCAACTCCGGCGTGATCCAGGTCGGCGACCTCCGCATCGACACCAACAAACGCCAGGTGTACCGGGGCGACGAGCGCATCCGTCTCACCGGCATGGAGTTCAGCCTGCTGGAGCTGCTGGTGAGCCGTTCCGGCGAGCCCTTCAGTCGCGGCGAAATCCTCAAGGAGGTGTGGGGCTACACCCCCGAGCGTCACGTGGACACCCGCGTGGTGGATGTCCACATCTCGCGGCTCCGCTCCAAACTGGAGGATGATCCAGCCAACCCCGAGCTGATCCTCACGGCGCGGGGCACCGGCTATCTGTTCCAGCGCATCGTTGAACCCGTTGCCACCGAAGGATCCTGAAGGCGCAGGGCGCGACGGCCGCCGCTTCGCCTCCAACCGCCCCAAACCCAACCGCACGATCCGCCGACTGGTGATCTGGTACCGGCGCAATGCCGCCGTCACCAGCCTGGTGGGCACCGCCACCGCCACCGCCTCGGGGGCCGCCTCCGGGGCGGTGTCGGTAGCCGGCAGCATGGCTGGCGCCGCCACCAACGTGGCGGGCTCCGTGCTCCAGCCCCTGGTCTTCGATCCGCTGCGGCGTCTGCAGCAGGGCAGCCACACCGGCGCCGCCATCGACGACCGGCAGCGCCTCTGGGTGGCCGTCGACGGCATGGGCGGGGACCACGCCCCGGGGCCGATCCTGGAGGGCTGCCTGCGGGCCGTGGCCCTGCTGCCCCTGCGCATCCGCTTCGTGGCCGAGCCGGAGCCGCTGCGCCAGGCGGTGGCGGCCATGGGCCTGGGCCATGAGCTGGAGGAGGCGGTGCAGCGCGGCCTGATCCAGCTGGTGTCCAGCGGCCCGTCGGTGGGCATGCACGAGGAGGCCACGGTGGTGCGCCGCAAGCGCGACGCCAGCATCAACGTGGCCATGGACCTGGTCAAGAAGGGCGAAGCCACCGCCGTCTATTCCGCCGGCAACTCCGGCGCCGTGATGGCCGCCGCGATCTTCCGCCTCGGCCGGCTGGCCGGCATCGATCGCCCGGCCATCGGCGCCCTGTTCCCCACCAAGGACCCCAGCCAGCAGGTGCTGGTGCTCGACGTGGGGGCCAACATGGACTGCAAGCCCGAGTGGCTGCACCAGTTCGCCCTGCTCGGGAACATCTACAGCCGCGACGTGCTCCAGGTGAAGCGGCCCCGCATCGGCCTGGTCAACATCGGCGAGGAGGAGTGCAAGGGCAACGACCTCTGCCTGCGCACCCATCCGCTGCTGGCCGGGGACGAGCGCTTCGTGTTCGCCGGCAACTGCGAGGGGCGCGACATCCTCTCCGGGGATTTCGACGTGGTGGTCTGCGATGGCTTCACCGGCAACGTGCTGCTGAAGTTCCTCGAATCGGTGGGCAGCGTCCTGCTGGACGTGCTGCGGGCCGAGCTGCCCCGGGGTCGCCGGGGCAAGGTGGGGTCGGCCTTCCTGCGCAGCAACCTGGTGCGGATCAAGAAGCGCCTCGACCACGCCGAGCACGGCGGCGCCCTGCTGCTCGGGGTCGACGGCATCTGCGTGATCGGCCACGGCAGCAGCCGGGCGCTTTCGGTGGTGAGTGCCCTGCGCCTGGCCCACTCCGCCGCCAGCCACGGCGTCATGGACGACCTGCACGCCCTCGGCGAGGGGAGCGCCGGAGTGGCAACCACCTGTGGTTGACTGTGGCCACCTGTGAACCGAATGGGTGCCGCTCGGCTCAGACACGACGGTGACCACGGCCGCCTTGCGGGGGATGGCCCTGGTGGGCTGCGGACGGGCTCTCCCCGCCGCCAGCATCAGCAACGACCAGCTGAGCGAGCGGGTCGAGACCAACGACGACTGGATCCGCAGCCGCACCGGCATCGGCGCCCGGCGCGTGGCCGGCCCCGGTGAAACCGTCACCAGCCTGGCCGCCGAAGCCGGCCGGGCGGCCCTGGCCCATGCGGGCTGGGCCCCCGAGCAGGTGGATCTGATCCTGCTGGCCACCTCCAGCCCGGACGACCTGTTCGGCACCGCCCCCCGGGTGCAGGCGGCCCTGGGAGCCCACCGGGCGGTGGCCTTCGATCTGACGGCGGCCTGCAGCGGCTTCCTGTTCGCCCTGATCACGGCGGCCCAGTACATCCGCGGCGGCACGATGCAGCGGGTGCTGGTGATCGGTGCCGACCAGCTCAGCCGCTGGCTCGACTGGGACGATCGCCGCACCTGTGTGCTCTTCGGCGATGGCGCCGGCGCCCTGGCCGTGCAGGCCTGCGACCCCACTGGCGACGGCCTGGTGGGCTTCCGCATGCGCTCGGATGGCAGCCGCAACGCCTGTCTCACCCTGGCCCAGGTGGCCGAGCACCGGCCCCTCGTGGGGGAGCTCTCCGCCCAGGTGGGTGGCTTCGCGCCGATCCACATGAACGGCCAGGAGGTCTACAAATTCGCCGTGCGGGAGGTGCCCGCCGTCCTGGCCGAGCTGCTCGAGGCCACCGGCACTGCCGCCTCGGACGTGGACTGGCTGCTGCTGCACCAGGCCAACCAGCGCATCCTCGATGCGGTGGCCGACCGCTTCGCCATGCCCGCCGAGCGGGTGCTCAGCAACCTTTCCGCCTATGGCAACACCTCGGCCGCCACGATCCCGCTGATGCTCGACGAAGCGGTGCGCGACGGACGGGTGGGCCCCGGCGACCTGATCGCCAGCAGCGGCTTCGGCGCCGGCCTCAGCTGGGGCGCCGCCCTGTTCCGCTGGAGCGGTCCGGGGGGCCCCCCAGCCGAGCCCTAATCTCCTGCCGTTGCACGGGAGGCTTGCATGGCCATCGCCTGGGTGTTTCCGGGACAGGGTTCGCAGAAGCCGGGCATGGCCGAGGGGGTGATCGACCTGCCCGGTGCCCTTCAGCGCTTTGAGCGGGCCTCGGCCCTGCTCGGCCGCGACCTGCTGGCCATCTGCGCTGGGGCCGAAGCCGGCGGCAGCGGGGACCCCGGCGAACCCAGCGATCTCAACGACACCCGCAACACCCAGCCGGCCCTGTTCGTGGTTGAGAGCCTGCTGGTGGATGCACTGCACCGGCAGGGCCGCAGCGCCCAGCTGGTGGCGGGCCACAGCCTGGGCGAGCTTGTGGCCCTCTATGCCGCCGGGGTCTTCGATGCCGAAACCGGCCTGCAGCTGATGCGCCGCCGCAGCGAACTGATGGCCGCCGCCGGCGGCGGCGCCATGACCGCCGTGATGGGCTTCGACCGCGACGAACTGGAGCGGGTGGTGGCAGCCACCGAGGGGGTGGTCATCGCCAACGACAACAGTGCCGCCCAGGTGGTGCTCTCCGGCACTCCGGAGGCGGTGGCGAGCGTCAGCGCCACGGTGCGCTGCAAGCGAGCCATCCCGCTGGCCGTCTCCGGCGCCTTCCATTCCCCCTTCATGGCCACCGCCGCCGCGGCCTTCGCCGCCGAACTGGAGGCGGTGCCCTTCGCCGACGCCCGCGTCCCCGTTCTCAGCAACGCCGATCCCCGACCCGAAACCTCCGCCAGCGTGCTCAAGGAGCGCCTGCGCCAGCAGATGACCATGGGGGTGCGCTGGCGGGAGACGATGGACCGGCTGCAGGGCGAGGGGATCAGCACCGCCGTGGAGATCGGCCCCGGCAACGTGCTCAGTGGCCTGATCAAGCGCAGCTGCCCCGGGCTCGGCACCGCCCAGATCGCCGGCACGGGCGACCTGGGCCAGTGAGGCGCCGCCGCCGGCCCCCGGCCGATCCCCCCGCCCTGCTCAGCACCCCAAAGCCGAGCCTGACCTACCGGCTGATCAGCTACCTGCTGGTGTTTCCCGTGTTCCGGGTGCTGTTCCGGGGCCAGACCACCGGCAACGACAACGTGCCCCTGGAGGGGGCGGTGGTGGTGGTGGCCAACCATGGGTCCCACCTGGATCCACCGCTACTGGGCCATGCCCTCGGCCGGCCGGTGGCCTTCATGGCCAAGGCGGAACTGTTCCGAGTGCCGCTGCTGGGGCCGATCATCCGGGCCTGCGGTGCCTACCCGGTGGAGCGGGGCGCCGGCGACCGGGAAGCGATCCGCACCGCCACCGACCGGCTGCTGCAGGGCTGGGCCACCGGTGTCTTCCTCGACGGCACCCGCCAGCCGGATGGCCGCGTCAACCAGCCCCAGCCCGGGGCGGCCCTGCTGGCGGCCCGGGCGGGGGTGCCGCTCCTGCCGGTGGCGATCATCAACAGCCACCGGGCCCTGGGTCCGGGGGGCCACGGGCCCCGGCTGGTGCCGATCCACATCCGCATCGGCACGCCGATCCCACCGCCGGCCTCGCGGCGACGCCCCGACCTGGACGCCGCGACCCGTGCCGCCCAGGAGCAGATCAACCGGATGCTCGACCTTGGGCCGATCAGCGGAAGCCTGCTTTCTCCAGCCAGGGAGCCACCCGCTCTTCCACCCAAGGCCTGATGTCCTGGCCGCTGATCACCCACAGGGCCGCCCTGGCGCCATCGCCCCACAGGCGCCGACGGCCCTCGACGACGCACAGATCGCCGCAGGGCACGGGGACCGGGGTGAGGTGGATGCCGCGGCTGCCGGCCACGATCCGTCCCACCAGCAGGGCCCGCTGCATGTGATCGGTGGAGGTGACGAGCAGGGCGTGGCGGATGCGGGACTTGCGCAGATCGTCGACCAGGGAGGTGAAGTTGGACACCGTGTCCCGGGCCCGGTAATCGAGCTGGACCTGGCGGGAGGGCAGGCCCTCCTTCTGCTGGAACAGCCAGTGGGCGTACTCGGGATTGGTACCTCCGGTGACCACCACCGGCAGCCCATCGGTGCGGGCCAGACGGGCCGCCGCCGCCTCCCGATCGGCATCGCCCCCCAGCACCAGGATCATCTGGGGAGGCGGCGGCGTGGGCCACCACACACCCCTTGACAGCCACAGCAGGCCCAGGGCCCCCAGGCCCACCATCACCCGCCTCCCTCCGCCAGGTCGCCGCGGCGTGGGGGAAGTGCGGCGGCTCCTTGGAGCAGAACCGACCGGCGTCGGCCCGGTGCTCTCCGGGCGGCGCGAACGGCGGCCGCGGGGCCGGGGCTGTGGCTGGGGGCCAGGGCGGCTCAGCATGGGAGCGCCTCCACCGGGCTGGTGGGGTACAGGGGCAGCACCGGCTGCCAGGGGGCGCTCAGGCCGGCGGCGGCGCGGGCGGCACTGAAGCCGAGCAACTGAACCACGTCCTCCGGCAAACGCACCTCGGCGGGGTGGATGGGGAAGGGGGCCAGGGCGTCGCGGCCCCGGTGCAGCCTTGGGGCCTCCAGCTCGGCCACGCCACCGGGCCGGCCGGGGTCGGCGCCGTAGAGCCCCGCCACCACCCCGCGACGGGGCAGGTCCTGAAGCAACCAGAAGGGGCCCGCCTCGCTGGGCGGCAGGGGCCCGGCGAGCAGACGACGGGCCATCAGCTGGAAACTGCTGATCCCATCGAGGGGCAGGGTCAGCTGCTGGGCCAGGGTGCGGGCCAGCACCACCGTCAGGCGAGTGCCGGTGAAGCCGCCGGGACCGGTGGCCACCGCCAGGCGGCCCAGCCGGGGCCAGGCGTCGGCCGGCAGCACCGATTCCAGACAGTCGAACAGGCCATTGGAAAGGGAGCGGCCGAGGGGGAAACACTCCAGCCGCTCCGGCTGCGTTGCCCCGAGGCGCTGCAGCCCCACCCCGAGGCTGTCGCTGGAGCTGTGCAGCGCCAGCAGCCAGGGGCCAGGGGCAGGATCGGGAAGGCCCGTCATGTCGGCAGGGGCCCGTCGGGGCACCAGCGGCGCCAACGGCCAGGATCGGAGCGGAAGTCGGAGCAGGCCCGCACGTCCCACTCCACCCCGACACTGACCGCAGCGGCGTCGAGATCCAGCACCTGCACGTGGATGCGGGGCTGGCGTGGGCTGAAATCGGGACTCATGGTGAGGTGGGCGACGCCGTGCTGACGCTCGACCGCGTGGTAGGCCTGACAACGCTCGACCCAGTGGCAATCCACGCAGATGCACATGCCGCCGCGGCCCAGCAGGGCGCCCATTGTGGCGTGCGAGCCGGGACGTCAAGTCTCGGAACTGTGGCGGGCCCTGGCACCGGAGCGCTGGCCTGTGCCCCCCCACCGGTTTCCAGCGGGCACAGCCCTGGTAGGCGGCGCAGTCCGTGACGGCCTGCTGGGTCGGCTGGCGGACCAGCCGGATCTGGACCTGGTGGTGCCCGGCGACGCCATCGCACTGGCCCGGCAGCTGGGGCGGCGCCATGGCGGCACCTGTGTGGTGCTCGACCAGGAGCGTTCGATCGCGCGGCTGGTGCTGGAGGGCTGGACGATCGACCTGGCCCGCTGCGCCGGTGACGCTCTCACGGCCGATCTGGGCCGCCGCGACTACACCGTCAACGCCATCGCCCTGCCCCTGGAGGGAGCGGCCGGGGGCAGCAACGAGGCCCCCGATCTGCGGCTGATCGACCCCTGCGGCGGCCTCGCGGATCTGGAGGCGCGCCGAATCGTGGCGATCAGCGAGGCCAATCTGCTGGACGACCCCCTGCGGTTGCTGCGGGGGGTGCGGCTGGCCTGCGACCTGGACTTCGCCATCGCCCCGGCCACCTGGGAGCTGATCCGGCGCCACCGCCAGCGGATCTCCGCCGTGGCCGGGGAGAGGGTGCTGGCGGAACTGGAGCGTCTGGCCTCCTCTAGCAAGGGGCATCGGGGGCTGGCTCAGGCGCTGGAGGCGGGCCTGATCCAGCCCTGGGGGGCCGCTGACGGGAGCGAGGAGTCGCTGCAGCCCCTCGGTCCCGAGCGCCCGGAAGCCTGCGGCCTCACCCCCGCCGAGGCGGCCTGGGCCCTTCCCCTGGCGCGGCTGGCGGCCGTGCTGGATGGCCGGTCCCTGGAAGGCCTGCGGGCCAGCCGCCGCCTGCAGCAGCGCTGCCAACGGCTGCGCCAATGGCTCGGCTGTCTCCGGCAGACGCCAGGACAGACCGGTGCGCTGACGCTGGAGGCGCTGGCGGAAGCGGAGCGGCTGGCCCTGCAGCGCCAGCTGGAGGAGGAGCTGCCCGCCCTGCTGCTGCACCTGGATCCGGCGGCGGCGCAGCTGGCGCTGAAGCGCTGGCGGGATCCTGCGGATCGCCTGTTTCACCCCCGGCCGCCCCTGGACGGCCGCCGCCTGCAACAGCTGCTGGCCATCGCTCCGGGCCCCCGGCTCGGCCAGCTCATCGACCACCTCACGGCCGAATGGGCCTTTGGTCGCCTGAGCGGAACAGCAGCAACGGAGACAGCGGAGTTGACGGATCACGCCTTGGTCGCAGAGACCGTTGCTGCCGCCCAGTTGTGGCTGGATCGCCAGCGCGAGGCCAAGGAGGCGGACCCACGGCGTGATTAACTGCTGGATGCAATGGCGCGATCGCACCGCCTGCCAGAGTTTTTTTCCTTTTCCCGAGCCCCCTCCCCATGAGCGTTCGTCTCTATGTCGGCAACCTGCCGCAAACCTTTGATGCCAAAGAGCTGGAAGCTCTCTTCTCGAGCGTGGGAGAGGGGGTGCGCTTCAAGGCGGTGAACGATCGGGAGACCGGCGGCTGCCGGGGCTTCGGCTTCGCCAACGTCGAGGATCTGGCCCAAGCCGAAGCGGTGATCGCCCAGCTCAACGGCAAGGACTTCGGCGGCAGCACCCTGCGCATCGAGATTTCCGAGCAGCGCCGTGACAGCCGCCCAGCCGCCGGCGCCGACCGTCGCCCCGGCAGCGCCCCGACGCCCGCCCGCAAGAGCGTCAACAAGGTGGTCCATGCCGACGCCGTCGGCGAAGGCGCCCCCGATCCCCGCTGGGCCGGCGAACTGGCCAAGCTCAAGAACCTGCTGGCCAACCAGAAAGCCGCCGTCTGAACAGCGTGATTGTTGGCTCGCCCTGACGAGCTGTCCGGTCCGTGAGGCAACGGGCAACGAACAGGACGACCAACAATCCGACAACACGAATGACGCTCGCCAGTCGTCTGGATCCCATGCTCGTCAACCTTGATTCATGAACGCAGGTTCCCCCCTGACACGGGACCTGACAGACCGAATCTTCCCGAAGGACTGGCGGGAAACATGGATCTGGCGTGGCCAGATCGTCAGCTATGTGGCCAGCCCGCCGCCGATCCTGGATGGAGCTGGGGGCTTGCCCGTTCTGCTGATCCATGGCTTTGGTGCCTGCAAGGAGCACTGGCGACACAACATGCAGCCGCTGGCGAGAGGACGTCCCGTCTTTGCCATCGATCTTGTCGGGTTCGGAGCCAGCAGCAAGCCACCTTCCCGTCTCACGGGTGAACCGGAGATCGGCCTGGCCCTGAGCTACTGCATCGACCTTTGGGCCGACCAGGTGGCGGCTTTCGTCCGGGAGGTGATCGGCCCGCCGGTGCAGCTGGTCGGAAATTCGATCGGGGGCGTCGTGGCCCTGGCCGCAGCCACCAGGCTCGGGAGCGACGTGAGCCAGGTGATCCTGATCGACTGCGCCCAGCGCAGCCTGGACGACCGCCGCCTGGGGGAGCAGCCTCCCCTGAGCCGGATCGGCCGGCCCCTTCTGAAGCGCCTGGTGCGCCAACGCTGGCTCACGGGCCGCCTGTTCCGCTGGGTGGCCAATCCCGGCGTGATCCGCAGGGTTCTTGGCACCGCCTACCCCTCCGGCGACGGCGTCGACGACCAACTGGTGCAGTTGCTGCTGACACCGGCCCGCAGCCCCGGTGCCGACGAAAGCTTCCGGGGTTTCATCAACCTTTTCCGCGACAGACTCGCCCCGGACATGCTGGCGGAACTGACCCTTCCGGTCCGACTGCTCTGGGGGGAGGAGGATCCGTGGGAGCCCGTTGAGGAGGCAAGGCGCTGGGCCAAGACTTTTCCTGCTGTGCGCGACCTGCGGATCCTTCCCGGGCTAGGCCATTGCCCCCATGACGAGGATCCCTCCCAAGTGAATCCGGTGCTGGAGGAGTGGCTCGCGCTTGGGGATCAGCCTTGAGTGCGGACGCATCCGCCAAGCCGATCAATCCGCCGCTTCATCGCGTCTGGGCGATCACATAGGAAAAGGGAAGATCCAGCAATTTGCCGACCCTGGGCACGAACGCGCGGTGGTTGAAGACGTCATAATCCAATCTCTCGATGACATCAAGGATCCCCCGATACAACCGCAGTGACGCCCACACAGGCCAGCGGGCATCCGGAGCCAGCCAGCGCACCCCGGCCTCGGAACGGTTAAACCAATCCCTGGCCCGCTCCAGCTGAAAGCGCATCAGCGCCTGCCAGTTCTCGTTGAGACGGCCGGCCATGAGATCCGCTTCGGAGTAACCGAAACGGTCAAGATCCTCCTGGGGAAGATAAATTCGACCGCGGCCACGATCCTCACCCACATCGCGCAGGATATTGGTCAGCTGGTTGGCGATGCCCAGGGCCACGGCAGCTTCCGAGGTGTCGGGACGCTCGCTCCAGGGGGCGGAGGTGTACGCGGCATCGACCCCCATCACCTCCTGGGTCATCAGTCCCACGGTGCCGGCCACCCGATAGCAATAGAGCTGGAGATCGGAGAAACTGGCATAACGATCGCGCAGCACATCCATCCGCTGGCCCTCGATCATGTCGAGGTAGGCCTGCAGGGGCTGGGGGAAGCGCTCCATCGTGTCCACCATCACCCTGTCGAGGGCATCGACGGCATGGCCGGCGAACAGGGCCCGGGTGCGCTCCTCCCAGGCATCGAGACGCTCCAGCAGCACCTCGGCGGACAGCGTCTGGGCCTGGGCGCTGTCCATTAATTCGTCGGTGCGGCGACACCAGACGTAGATCGCCCAAATGGCCCGGCGCTTGGCCGGGGGCAGCAGCATCGTGCCGAGATAGAAGGTCTTGGCCCAGCGCGCCGTTTCCTGCCGACAGGACTCGTAGGCGTCCTCCAGATCGGTGGAGAGGCAGGGGGGCAGCGGGGCCAGCACACTCACACCGTCGCCAGGCTCTGGGCAGGGGCGGGGTCCTGGCCCCGCCCGGAGAGGTGGGCGTCCACGGCAGCAGCGCAGAGCTTGCCACTCAGCACCGCCCCCTCCATCGAGGCCAGATAGCGCTGCATGGTGAAACAGCCCGCGAGGAAGAAGTTGGGGATGGGGGAATCCTGGGAGGGGCGCAGCTGCTGGCAGCCGGGCACGGTCTTGTAGACGGACAGCGGCGTCTTGACGACCACCGACTTGCGCAGCTGGGCCTGTGTGGCACCGGTGAAATGGACAGGGAACAGGCGCTTGAGCTCTTCCAGCGTGGCGGCCACGATCTCTTCATCCGGGCGACCGATCCAGTCGGCGGCAGGAGCGAACACCAGCTCAAGCATGGAGCGATCGGGATCCTCGTACTCCCGGCAGGTGTTGCTCATGTCGGCATAGACGCTGAGCAGATCGGAGCGGCTGAACAGCAGGTGGTCGATGTCGGTGAGCTTGCGATCGAACCAGAGGTGGATGTTGATCACCGGCACCCCCCGCAGGCCCTCGAGCTTGCTGAAGTACGGCAGCTGCTTCCAGGGCTCGGGCAGCAGCAGCTTGAGCGGGTCGACCGGCATGGCGCTGACATAGGCTTCGGCCTGGATCTCCCGTTCGGCGCGGCCCTTGATGCCGCCGATGCGGAAGCCGGTGACGGCCCCGTCCTGGTCGATGAGGATCTCCCGCAGGGGGGAGTCGAGGTGCACCTCGCCGCCACGGGCCTCGATGTAATCCACCATCGGCTGGCAGAGCCGCTCCGGCGGGTTTCCATCCAGGAAGGCCATGCGGGAGCCGTCGGTTTCCTGCAGGAAGCGGTTGAGGGCGGTGAGCACCACCGTGCTGGAGATCTCCTCGGGATTGATGAAGTTGAGCGCCTTGCTCATGGCGAGAAATACTTCATCATTGACGCGCTCGGGGATATTATGAATCCGCAGCCATTCACTCCAGCTGTACTTGTCGCATTCCTCCACATAGGACTGGCCACGCAGCATCGCCGGAACCAGGCCAAGACCGAAGGCGATCTTCTCCGGCCAGGTCAGCATGTCGTTGTTGCCCAGGATCGCCGCCACGCCGTTGATGGGGGCCGGCAGATCGGGAAAATCAAAACGGCTGTAGGTACCCGGCACCTCCTTCTGGTTGAAGATCATGGAGTGGGATTTCCACTGCAGGCGATCCTCGATGTCCAGCTCGGCGAAGAGTTGGCGCATGTTGCGATAGGCGCCGAAGAAGATGTGCAGGCCGGTTTCATACCAGTCACCATCGGCGTCCTGCCAGGCCGCCACTTTGCCGCCCAGCACATCTCTGGCCTCAAGCACGATCGGGGTATGGCCGGCGTCGCAGAGGTATTTGGCGCAGGACAGGCCGGCCAGCCCGGCCCCGGCGATGACAACCCGCATATCGCACCCGAGATCAGCAGCAACCTTATCGGGCCCTCCAGGGCAGGGGCGACCGGCGGCCGGGGCCGGGGCGACGGATTCGGGCTTCGGCCTACCTAAAGTCCTGGGAGCACTCAACGGGTGCCGCCCCCTCCCCCGTATTCCCGCCCCCGAGGCCCAGCCCATGGTCGAGACGCTGCTCAAGTCCACCACCCGCCACATCCGTCTGTTCACGGCGCGGGTTGAGAACGACGATCTGATCCCCGACCCGGATCAGCTGACCCTCGACATCGATCCCGACAACGAGTTCCTCTGGGACGAGCCGGCCCTGGAGAAGGTGCGTGGCCAGTTCAGGCAGCTGGTAGCGGCCCAGGCCGGCCATGAACTGAGCGACTACAGCCTGCGCCGCATCGGCTCCGAACTGGAGGGGCTCGTCCGGCAGATGCTCCAGGCCGGTGAGGTCAGCTACAACCCCGAGGCCCGCGTGCTCAATTACTCGATGGGCCTGCCCCGCAGCCCTGAAACCCTGTGACCCGCTCCCGCAGCAGTGGCGGCTCGCGGGCCGACCGCTACGACCCCCGCGCCGATCGTTACGACGAGCGCCCCGACCAGCGTGCGGACCGCTTCGCCACGGGCTACGGACGCCGGGACGACCCCCGCACCGGGGCCAAGGGCCGTCGGGAAATGAACGGCGGTGGTGGTGGCGGGCGCCCCCCCTCCGGCAACGGCGGCGGCCCGCCGGGCGGCGGCGGCCCCAACATTCAGCTGAATGTGGCCACCGTGGCGGTGCTGGCGGGGGTGCTGGTCGTAGGCATCGGCATCGGCAGTGCCGTGACCAGCACCACCCAGGGCAACCAGGGCAACATCGCCAGCGCCCAGCAGCTCGACATGGCGGTGCCCGACCCCGAGTTCTGCAAGCAGTGGGGGGCCAGCGCCTTCGTGATGGACATTGAGCTGTACACCACGATGAACCCCAGCAGCAGCTTCGTGACCCAGCCCACCCTCCAGCCTGGCTGCGTCATCCGCCGGGAGAACTGGTCGGTGCTGCAGAAGGAAGGGGCGGTGACCGCCGAGCAGATGCGCCAGTGCAAGCAGCGCATGAATACTTTCGCCTACATCGGCTCAGTGCGCGACAAACCCGTGGTGCGCTGCGTCTACCAGACGGATATCTCCGGCAACAAATTCCAGACCCGGGGGGTCGCCGGCGCCGCCGATGACGCCGTCGGCATCACACCGGAGGCCGATCAGTTCTGAGTCCGTTGCGCTCGGCCAGCCCCGGTGAGGCCTGCACCTGCCGCAGGGGGCTGTCCGGGCTGGCGAACACCGGCAGCACCTCGCGGCGGAAGGCGTCGGCGGCCCTTGAGCAGTAGCGGGCCGGGTGGGTGATCAGCTTCAGCTGGCGCCGCACCATCAGGTCGGCTACCTGGGGACGGTGCAGGGTACCGGCGGCCAGCTCCCGCTCGATCGACACCACCGGCAGGAACGCCGCCCCCAGCCCCGCCTGGACGGCGTTCTTGATGGCCTCAAAGGAGTTCAGCTCCATCTCGATCTTGAGGCGCTGCACGTCGAGCTTGGAGCGGCTCAGCAGCTGGTCCACCATCTTGCGAGTGGTCGACTGGGCGTCGAGACAGACGAAGCCCAGACGGTAGAGGTCGTCCTTGGTGAGCTCGGGCAGGCGGGCAAGGGGGTGCTTGGGGGGCAGCACCAGGGCCAGCTCGTCGTTGGCGTAGGGCACCACCTGCAGCAGGTCGTTGAGATCCGCCGGCAACTCGCCACCGATGATCGCCAGGTCGATCTGGCCATTGGCCACGCTCCAGCCGGTGCGGCGGGTGCTGTGCACCTGCAGCTGCACCGCCACGTCGGGGTACTTCTGGCGGAACAGGCCGATCATGCGGGGCATTAGGTAGGTGCCCGTCGTCTGGCTTGCCCCCACCACCAGGGAACCACCACGCAGGTTGTGGAGGTCATCGAGGGCCCGGCAGGCTTCCTGGCACTGGCTCAGGATCCGGTCGCAGTAGCTGAGCAGAAGGTGGCCGGCCTCGGTGAGCTGGGCCTTGCGGCCACCGCGGTCGAACAGGGAGACATCGAGCTGCTTCTCCAGGTTCTGGATCTGCAGGCTCACCGCCGGCTGGGTGACGTAAAGGCTGTCGGCCGCCTTCTTGAAGCTGCCCTCACTGGCGATGGCCCGCAGGATGCGGAGCTGGTCGAGGGTGAAAGGCAGATCTGCCATGGGTCGGGGAGGCCGCGGGGGGACCGATCGCCGGAGCCGGCAGGCCGTGCGGAACTCTAGGGGGCTCCCCCGATGGCGAGAATCGGCCCTTCACATCCGCCCCAGGACGCCGCATCCCCATGCCCTTGCTTCCCCTGCTGACCGCGGGCCCCCAGCACAGCAGCGTGGTGATGCTGGCCCTGCTGGTGCTCTTCGCCCTGATCCACAGCGGCGGGGCCTCCCTGAGGGTCTGGGGGGAGGAGCGGATCGGGGCCCGGCTCTGGCGCCTGCTGTTCGCCGGGCTCAGCATTCCCTCGGCGGTGGTGGTGGTGGGCTATTTCCTGGCCCACCGCTACGACGGCGTCAGGCTCTGGAACCTGCAGGACCAGCCCTGGGTGGTGCCGGTGGTCTGGACCGGCACGGCCATCAGCTTTCTGTTTCTCTATCCCGCCACCTACAACCTGCTCGAGATCCCGGCGGTGCTGAAGCCCCAGGTGCGCCTGTACGCCACGGGGATCATCCGGGTGAGCCGCCATCCCCAGGCGGTGGGCCAAGTGCTCTGGTGCGCCACCCACCTGCTCTGGATCGGCACCAGCTTCACCCTGGTGGCCTGCGTGGGGCTGATCGGCCACCACCTGTTCGCCGTCTGGAATGGGGACCGGCGCCTGCGCCACCGCTTCGGCGCCGCCTTCGAGGAGCTGCGGGCCTCCACGTCGGTGCTGCCCTTCGCCGCCGTTCTGGACGGCCGCCAGAGGCTGGTGGCGGCGGAATTCCTGCGGCCCTCCCAGCTGGGGATCGCCATCGCCATCGGCGTGTTCTGGTGGGCCCACCGCTGGATCGGCCTCGGCGCCACCACCTTCTCGCGCACGGCCCTCGCCCACTGGCTGGGCTGAAGCGCCCACCAGCCGGCGGGGGTCGATGGGCAGGCCACCACAGAGGCGGAGCCAGGCCGACGGGCCTGCCTAAACTCGCGCCAACAGAGCCCCCAGGATGCCCGCCGCTTCCGAACTTGCCTGGCGGATCCCGGTGCTTCCCCTGCTGGGGGCCTGCCTCACCGGGCTGGGGCTGATCACTTTCAACCGCACCGTCAACCGCCTGCGCAAGCCGGTGGCCCTGCTGCTGATCACCAGCGTGGGCATGGCCGCGGTGCTGAGCTTCGCGATCCTGGCCGAGCAGCTGGCCGGAGCCGGCGCCACGGAGGTGCTGTTCGACTGGGCCGGCGCCGGCACCTTCCATCTGCAGATGGGCTTCCGCGTCGACGCCCTCGGGGCGGTGATGCTGTCGCTGGTCACCACCATCGCCCTGCTGGTGATGGTCTATTCCGACGGCTACATGGCCCACGACAAGGGCTATGTCCGCTTCTTCACCTACCTGGCTCTGTTCAGCAGCTCAATGCTGGGGCTGGTGATCAGCCCCAACCTGCTCGAGATCTACGTCTTCTGGGAGCTGGTGGGCATGTGCTCCTACCTGCTGGTGGGCTTCTGGTACGACCGTGACGCCGCCGCCAACGCCGCCCAGAAGGCCTTCGTGGTCAACCGGGTCGGCGACTTCGGCCTGCTGCTGGGGATCCTCGGCCTGTTCTGGGCCACCGGCAGCTTCGGCTTCGAGGAGATCGGTGAACGGCTCTCGGCCGCCGTCGCCGGCGGCGGCCTGCCCACCGGTGTGGCCGTGCTGCTCTGCCTGCTGGTGTTCATGGGTCCGATGGCCAAGTCGGCCCAGTTCCCCCTGCATGTGTGGCTGCCCGACGCCATGGAGGGCCCCACCCCCATCTCGGCCCTGATCCACGCCGCCACGATGGTGGCGGCCGGCGTCTTCCTGGTGGCCCGGCTGCAGCCGGTCTACGAGCCCTTTCCGCAGGTGCAGCTGGTGATCGCCGTGATCGGCACCATCACCTTGTTCCTGGGGGCCACCATCGCCCTCACCCAGATGGATCTGAAGAAGGGGCTGGCCTACAGCACCGTCTCCCAGCTGGGTTACATGATGCTCGCGATGGGGTGCGGGGCCCCGTTGGCCGGCATGTTCCACCTGGTCACCCACGCCTTCTTCAAGGCGATGCTGTTCCTGGGCTCCGGCTCGGTGATCCACGCCATGGAGGAGGTGGTGGGCCACGAGCCGGTGCTGGCCCAGGACATGCGCCTGATGGGCGGCCTACGTCAATACATGCCCATCACCTCCGCCACCTTCCTGATCGGCTGCATTGCGATCAGCGGCATCCCCCCCCTGGCTGGTTTCTGGAGCAAGGACGAGATCCTCGGCCAGGCGTTCAACAGCTTCCCGCTGCTCTGGGCCATGGGCTTCCTGACCGCCGGGATGACCGCCTTCTACATGTTCCGCCTCTATTTCCTCACGTTTGAGGGCTCCTTCCGCGGCCAGGACGCCGGCATCCGCGCCCAGCTGCTGAGCGCCGCAGGCCAGCCCTCCGGCGGTGCCATCGACGACGACCACCACGCCCACGCCAGCCATCCCCATGAATCGGGCTGGCAGATGGCAGCCCCCCTGGTAGTGCTGGCGGTCCCGTCGGTGCTGATCGGCCTGCTCGGCACCCCCTGGAACAGCCGCTTCGGCCTGCTCGTCGATCCCGTCGAGGCCGCCGAGGTGGCCAAGGAGTTCAGCTGGGGTGAGTTCCTGCCCCTGGCGGGCGCTTCGGTCGCCATCTCCAGCCTGGGCATCGGCCTGGCGGTGCTCGCTTACGCCTTGCACCGCATCGACCTGGGCACCGCGGTGGCGGGTCGCTTCCCGGCCATCAACCGGTTCCTGGCCAACAAGTGGTACCTCGATGCCATCAACGAGAAGCTGTTCGTGCAGGGCAGCCGCCGCCTGGCCCGCCAGGTGCTCGACGTGGACTCCAAGGTGGTGGATGGGGTGGTCAACCTGACCGGCCTGCTCACCCTCGGCAGCGGCGAGGGCCTCAAGTACTTCGAGACCGGCCGGGTCCAGTTCTATGCCCTGATCGTCTTCGGCGGGGTCATCGGCCTGGTGCTCCTGTTCAGCGCCTTCGGCTGAGTCGAGGACAGCCCGTCCTGCAGCCGGACCGGGCCCCGCTGTGTGTGACAACGCCCATGCGGTGGGTGTTGCGGAGGCCGGGATTTCTACACTCCGGCCAGATGGACAGCACCGTTCTGTGCCCTTTCCCTGGCTGAGCACCGCGATTCTGTTCCCGATCGGCGCCGCTCTGCTGATCCCCTTCGTACCCGACAAGGGCGATGGCAAGCAGGTCCGCTGGTACGCCCTCGGCGTCGCCCTCACCACCTTCCTGGTGACGGTGGCGGCTTACCTGCGTGGCTATGACCCCGCCGATCCCGGCCTGCAGCTGGTGGAGCGGGTGCAATGGCTGCCCGATCTCGGACTGGCCTGGTCGGTGGGGGCGGATGGAATCTCCATGCCGCTGATCCTGCTCACCAGCTTCATCACCTCCCTGGCCTGTCTGGCGGCCTGGCCGGTGACCTTCAAGCCGAAGCTCTTCTACTTCCTGCTCCTGGCCATGGACGGCGGCCAGATCGCCGTGTTCGCCGTGCAGGACATGCTGCTGTTCTTCCTGGCCTGGGAGCTGGAACTGCTGCCGGTTTACCTGCTCCTGGCCATCTGGGGCGGCAAGAAGCGCCAGTACGCCGCCACCAAGTTCATCCTGTACACGGCCGGCAGCTCCCTGTTCATCCTGCTGGCGGGCCTGGCGATGGCCTTCTACGGCGGCGGTGCCCCCAGCTTTGAGTACACGGTGCTGGCGGCCAAGGAATTCGGCACCGGCTTCCAGGTGCTTTGCTACGCCGCCCTGCTGATCGCCTTCGGCGTCAAGCTGCCGGTGGTGCCGCTGCACACCTGGCTCCCCGATGCCCACGGTGAGGCCACCGCCCCGGTGCACATGCTCCTGGCGGGGATCCTGCTGAAGATGGGTGGCTATGCGCTGCTGCGCTTCAACGTGCAGCTGCTGCCGGAGGCCCACGCCCAGTTCGCCCCCCTGCTGGTGATCCTGGGGGTGGTCAACATCATCTACGCCGCCCTCACCTCCTTCGCCCAGCGCAACCTCAAGCGCAAGATCGCCTACAGCTCGATCAGCCACATGGGCTTCGTGCTGATCGGCATCGGCAGCTTCAGCGCCCTGGGCACCAGTGGCGCCATGCTCCAGATGATCAGCCATGGCCTGATCGGCGCCAGCCTCTTCTTTCTGGTGGGCGCCACCTACGACCGCACCCACACGCTCCAGCTCGACGAAATGGGCGGCGTCGGCCAGAAGATGCGCAAGATGTTCGCCCTCTGGACCGTCTGCTCCCTGGCCTCCCTCGCCCTGCCGGGCATGAGCGGCTTCGTGTCGGAGCTGATGGTCTTCGTGGGCTTCGCCACCAGTGAGGCTTACAGCCTCAGCTTCCGCATCGTGATCGCCGTTCTGGCGGCGATCGGCGTGATCCTCACCCCGATCTACCTGCTCTCGATGCTGCGGGAGATCTTCTTCGGGAAGGAGAATCCCGAGCTGGCCTCCCACACCCACCTGGTCGACGCCGAACCCAGGGAGATCTATGTCATCTCCTGCCTGCTGGTGCCGATCATCGGCATCGGCCTCTACCCGCGCCTGGTCACCGATAGCTACCGCGCCGCCATTGAGGCCCTGGTCGAGCGGGAGTCCGTGGCCCTGGTGAAGGTGGGGCGTGCCCCCGTTCCGGCGGTGATGGCGGCCGGGGCCTTCGGCAACCTGCCACCGGCCCTGCTGCACGCCCCGGCCCTGGGTTGACCCCTGGCCCCCTCAGCGTAGGGGGCCGGTTACGAAACTCTGCGCAGGTCCCAGGTGATGGCGGCGTCCTGCGGAGAAGATGCCTACGCTCCTCCATCGCACAGCGAGGCTCTCCATGCGGCAGATCAATTTCCTTCTGATCTTCAGCTTCGGCTTGGCCACGGTGATGTTCACCCTGGAGAACACCACGGCCACCACGGTGCATTTCCTGCCGGGCGTCAGCACCACCCTGCCGTTGGCCGCCCTGCTGCTGCTGGTGGGCGGCATCGGCGCCACCGCCGCCTGGATCTACGCCGTCTGGAGCGGGGTGGTGCGGAAGGTGGAAACCCTGCAGAACAGCGGTGACGTGGAGGCCCAACAGGTGCGGATCAGCGAACTGGAAAACGATCTGCGCCGCTATCGGGCCACCGTCGACGCCCAGCTCGGCCTGCTGCCGGCGGCCGGGGAGAGCTCGGCCCCGTCCCATGAAGCAGGCGACGACAGCCTCTCTCTGGCCACCGACTGAGACCCATGGGGCCGGTTCGGTGACCTTCGCGACTGGTGCCATCCGGCCGCAGCCGGTAGCTTGCGCCTGGAAGGCCCCCCCGAGCAGGACATCGCGCGTGGCAGAAGCGGGCGCCAGACTCGCCATCCGGTTGCTCCAGGACGCGGCCGAGCGGGGCGACATCGACCCCTGGGACGTGGATGTGATCGCCGTGGTCGACGGCTTCCTCGACCAGCTGCGCCAGCGCATTGAGCTACCCAGGCGTCTGGCCCCCCAGGGCGGTAGCTACGAAAGGGATCTGGCGGAATCCAGCGAGGCGTTCCTGGCCGCTTCGGTGCTGGTGGGGCTCAAGGCGGAGCTGCTGGAGTCGGCCACCTTTCCGCCCGAGCCCCTGCTGGAGGACCCCTTCTCCGCCGAGGACGACGAGGGCTGGGACCACGGAGCCCTGGCGCTGCCCCGGCGGCCGGAGCGCCACCTGCACCGCCGTCCGGTGGCACCCCCGCCCCTGCAGCGCCCCGTCACCCTGGGGGAACTGATCCGGCAACTGGAGGACATCGCCGAGCGACTCGAACAGGACGGGGGGGAAGGGCGCCACAGGCCCCGGGCGCGCCGTTACAGCGAACGGGCCGCGATCGCCCAGGTGGCCTCCCTGGCGCACCGCGAGAAACTGCCGGAAACCACCGCCGCCCTCAGCCGCTTCCTGCTGCAGTGGACCCCCACCGCCGAAGGGGTCGAATGGGTGGCCTTCGATGCCCTGGTGGGCGCCTGGGCGGAGGCCGTCGCAAGCGCTCCGGCGGCGGAGGACCTGGACCAGGACCGGGTGGGGGTGTTCTGGGCCCTGCTGTTCCTCTCCTCCCAGGGCAAGGTGGAACTGGAACAGGCCGGCGGGCTTTACGGGCCCCTCAGCCTGCGTCGCCGCCGGGAGGAACGGGTCGAGGCGCTCAGCCTGCCAAGGCTGCCTGGGCAGGGGTCAGATAGGGGGCCGGCTCTGGAGGCAGTGGCAGCCTGAGTTTTCTCTTTAGGGTGGCCTTTCACCTCCGACATGAAACGACGCCGATGAAGGCGATGATCCTGGCGGCAGGCAAGGGAACGCGGGTGCGGCCGATCACCCACACCACGCCCAAGCCGATGATTCCGATCCTGCAGAAACCCGTGATGGAGTTTCTGCTCGAGTTGCTCAGGGAGCACGGCTTCAACGAAATCATGGTCAACGTCTCCCACCTGTCCGAGGAGATCGAGAACTACTTCCGCGATGGGCAGCGCTTCGATGTCCAGATCGCCTACAGCTTCGAAGGACGCATCAGTGATGGGGAGCTGATCGGTGAAGCGATGGGTTCGGCCGGAGGGCTGAAGAAGATCCAGGACTTCCAGGCCTTCTTCGACGACACCTTCGTGGTGCTCTGCGGCGACGCCCTGATCGACGTCGACCTCACCGAAGCCGTCCGGCGCCATCGGGAGAAGGGGGCCATGGCCAGCCTGATCACCAAGCGGGTGCCCCGGGATCAGGTGAGCAGTTACGGAGTGGTGGTGACCGACGAGGACGGGCGAGTGCTCTCCTTCCAGGAGAAGCCCTCGGTGGAGGAAGCCGCCAGCGACATGATCAACACCGGCATCTACATCTTCGAGCCGAAAGTCCTCGACTTCGTCCCCAGCGGCGAACCCTTCGACATCGCCGCCGATCTGTTCCCCAGGCTGGTGGACTCCGGGGCCCCCTTCTATGCCCTGCCCATGGAGTTTGAATGGGTCGACATCGGCAAGGTGCCGGATTACTGGCAGGCGATTCGCAGCGTTCTCCAGGGGGACGTGCGCCAGGTGCAGATTCCTGGCAAGCAAGTGCGTCCTGGGATCTACGCAGGCCTGAACGTGGCGGCCGACTGGGACAAGATCCACGTCGAGGGGCCCATCTTCGTGGGCGGCATGACCCGCATCGAGAACGGTGTGACCATCATCGGGCCAGCCATGATCGGCCCTAGCTGCCACATCTGTGAAGGGGCCACGATCGACAACTCGATCATCTTCGATTATTCCCGCATCGGCGCCGGCGTCCAGCTCGTCGAGAAGCTGGTCTACGGCCGCTACTGCGTCGACCGCAACGGCGACCACTTCGATCTGCAGGAAGCCGCCCTCGACTGGCTGATCACCGACGCCCGCCGCCAGGACGTGGGCACCCCTTCACCGCAGCAGAAGGCCATGGCCGAGCTGCTCGGCACCGACCTCGCCTCCAACGGCGTCCCCTAGGCCCGCCAATCGAAGGATCTGGGGGATGCGGTGCTCGGCCTTGATGGCCATCAGGTGCACCCCCTGGGCAATGGAGCGGTAAGCCGCCACCTGTTCGGCGGCGATGGCCACGCCTTCCTCCGCCGGGTCCGCGGCTCCCGCGAGCCGATCGATCAGGGACTGGGGGATGCGGGCCCCGGGCACCACGCGGTTGATGAACTGGGCATTTCGGGCCGACTTGAGCAGAAACACCCCGGCCAGCACCGGCAGCCCGAGCGGAGCGGTGATCTCCTCGACGAAGCGGCGCAGGCAGGCGGTGTCCATCACCATCTGGGTCTGCAGGAAGCGTGCGCCGGCCTCCTGCTTGCGCCGCACCCGGGAGCACAGTCCGCTCCAGCTGGGCGACTGGGGATCGGCGGCGGCCCCGGGGAAGAGCGCCGTGGCCCCATCCGGCAACTCCCCTTTCACCGGATCCTCGCCGGCGTTCAGGGACCGCACCAGCTGCAGCAGCCGCACCGCTTCCAGTTCATTCACCGCCCGGACCCCAGGCTGATCCCCGGCCCGCACCGGGTCACCGGTGAGACAGAGCAGGTTGCGGATGCCGAGGGCGTGGGCGCCGAGCAGGTCGGCCTGGAGGGCGATGCGGTTGCGGTCGCGGCAGGTCATCTGCAGCACGGGCTCGATGCCGGCCTCCAGCAGCAGGCGGCACATCGCCAGGCTGCTCATCCGCATCACCGCCCGGCTGCCGTCGGTGACGTTGACCGCCTGCACCAGGCCCCGCAGCGCCGCCGCGGCTTCCATGGTGCGGCCTGCATCGCCCCCACGGGGCGGGGTCACTTCCGCCGTGACGGCGAAGCGGCCTTCCGCCAGGGCCTGTCGAAGTTGCAACGGCCATCTCCATGAGAGGGGCATCATGGATCAGCCGCTGCCTAGAGTGAAAGGAACCGCCGAGGAGCCGATGGTTGAGCGCAGGCCCCCGGCTCCATCGATGCCTCCGTCCACGGAGCGGCCCATCGTGCATCCACGCAGCGAGTTATCGGAACGGGAGCTCGAGATCATCGAGCTGGTGGCCACCGGCCTCACCAACCAGGAGATCGCCGGCCAGCTGACGATCAGCAAGCGCACCGTGGACAACCACGTCAGCAACATCTTCACCAAGACCGGCGCCAAGAACCGGGTGGCCTTGCTGAACTGGGCCATGGACCACGGCAAGATCTGCCGCGACGGTTTCAACTGTTGCGCCCTGCCCCATGACGACCCGTCCAGGCCAGGCTGAGCTCAGCGACCCTGGGGCAGCAGGAGCGCCTGCCGTTCCGCCGCCGGCCACGACGCCAGGGGACGGTGGGCCAGGGCCGCATTGCTGAGGTCTCGGCGACCGGTGATCTCCCTGGAGCACCAGGCGGGAACGGCCACCGCCTGATCGGCCCGCCCCAGCTCCACCTCCGCCACCACCAGGGGAGCATTGGCGTCCTCGAAGACATCGAGCACCCAGTCGCCACCGGGCAGGTCCAGGCCATGGCGTGTCTTGCGCACCTGTTGGGCGCTGCGCTCCAGCAGGGCCTCAGCATCGGGGATCGGGATCGGGTACTCGTACTCCTGCCGCGTCAGGGCCTGACCGGCGGAGGGAGTCGCCGCGCCGACGGCTGGCAGCTTGAGGGTGAGGAACGCCTCCATGGCGCCATCGGCGGCCCTGGCCAGCCGCACCCGAAGGGTGAGTTCCCCATTCCCGCTCACCAGATAGCCCTGGCGGATCGCCCGGGCCCCTTGTGCATGGGAGCGCCACTGGTCGCCGCTGACAAGGAAGCGACGCTCAATTTCCAGGGCCATGGGGAGGGGAGTGGCAGGGCAGGACGGAGCCGTTCAGTTGCGGGACGGTTCGCCAGCGGTGAGGCTGCCGGCCCAGTGGAGCTTGTGGGTGAGGGTGCTGTAGTACGAGGGGCTCTGCTCCAGCTGAAGCATCAGCGCCGGATGGCGACCCCGCTGCAGGACGCAGCGATCACCGGGTTCGAGCACCGTGGCATGGGCCCCGTCCTTCCAGAGTTTGACCCGGCGGCTGGACTCCCCCAGGGGCCAGACCGACAACCGCGAACCGGGCGGTACCACGACCGCCCGGCTGGAAAGACTCATCGGGCAGATCGGCGTGACCACGATCGCTTCGATGCCCGGGTGCAGGATCGGGCCCCCGGCGGCCATCGCATAGCCGGTGGAGCCGGTGGGGGTGGCGATGATCAGGCCGTCGCCCCGGTACTGGTCCACCACCTCCCCGTCGATCTCCAGCTCCAACATGCAGGTGGGGGAGAGCTCGTCGAGGGCGGGACGAAAGTAGAAGTCGTTGAGGGCGGTGTGGGGTCCATCGCCGACCCCGTTCAGATCGCCGTCATCGGGGACGTCGCCTTTCTGGGGCACGCCGTCCCCCCGGTCGATCCGGGCCTCCAGCATCATGCGCCTCTCGATCGCGAAGCGGTCGTCCCGTAAACGCTGCCAAAGGGTGTCGTCCGGATCATGGCCACCGGGCTCCCCATGGCCATCGCCCTGCAGCCGCAGCAGGCGCCGGTCATGGGTGAGGAAGCCGAGGTGGCCGCCGACATTGAAGCTGAGCACCGGGACTCCATAGCTGGCCAGGTGGCGGGCTGCGGCCAGGACCGTGCCATCGCCGCCGAGCACCACGGCCAGATCCGGAAGCTCGACCTCCGTGGCCAGCAGTCCGGGGAAGGGATTCAGCCCCAGGCCGCTGACGGCGGTGGTGACGATGACGCCCTGGGAACGCAGGTCCTGGGCACAGCGGCGGGCCTGACGCTGGGCCGCCTGGCTGCCCTTGCGAAGGATCAGCCAGACCCTCTCAAGCCGCATGGGCCGGATCGCGCGACGCTTGCACCGTTACCAGCGCAACAGGTTGAAGCGCTCCATGTCGACCGTTTCGCGGTTGCGGTAGAGGGACAGCAGGATGGCCAGGCCGACGGCCGCTTCGGCTGCCGCCACGGTGATCACGAAGATGGCGAACACCTGGCCACGAATCAGCTGGCCATCGAGGTAGTTGGAGAAGGCCATCAGGTTGATGTTGACGGCATTCAGCATCAGCTCGATGCTCATCAGCACCCGCACGGCGTTGCGGCTGTTGATCAGCCCCCAGACGCCGACGCAGAACAGCATGGCCGCGACGGAGAGAAAAGCCTCGAGGGGGATCGGAGAGGCGAGGTCGGTGCTCATGGCTTGGAAAGGAGGGTGGGCGCGGGGGCGGATTTCTCGATCAGCAGGGGCGTGCGGTCCTTTTCGATCAGCCCCTGATCGGCCGGCTCACCCGTGATCACGTCGGTGCTGAAGACGTCGCGACGCGCCAGCACGATGGCACCGATCATCGCCATCAGCAGCAGCACCGAGGCCAGCTCGAAGGGCAGAAGGTAATCGGTGAACAGGTGCTCGCCGATGCGGATGGTGGCCTCTTCACCGACGGGCGTCGGGCCGGGCAACGCCCAGGTGGTGGTGAAGGCCACCCGCAACAGCAGGGCGAAGAGGCCAGCGCAGACTGCCCCCGACAGAAGCCGACGCACCAGCAGGCCTGGGATCGCGGCGAGGGTTTCCTGCTTGTTCACGAGCATGATCGCGAACAGGATCAGCACATTGACCGCACCCACATAGACAAGGATCTGGGCCGCCGCGACGAAGCTGGCGTTGAGCAGCAGATACAACCCGGCAACCGAAAGAAAGACACCGCCGAGCAGGAAGGCGGAATAGACGATGTTGGGCAGCAGGACCACACCGAGTGATCCGACCACGGTGGTGGCCGAGAGCACGAGGAAGCAGATCTGCTGGGTGGTGGAGGCGATCGACATCAGGACTCTCCGGTGCTGTCGGAAGGGGTGGCGCCGCTCTGGGCCTTCTCCCTCTGGAGGGATTCCAGCACCTGGGAAGGAAGCTGGCCCGCACGGGGCTCGCTGGCGGGCACCCCATGGGGATCGAGGGCACCCTTGGGAAGGTAGGCCAGCTCCCGCAGGGCGAACACGGCCGGGTCGGAGGTGACGCTGGTGGGCAGGCGGCCGAGGGCCACGTTGTCGTAGTTGAGGCTGTGGCGATCGAAGGCCGCCAGCTCGTATTCCTCGGTCATGGAGAGGCAGTTGGTGGGGCAGTACTCCACGCAGTTGCCGCAGAAGATGCACACCCCGAAATCGATCGAGTAGTTGCGCAGCTCCTTCTTCTTGGTGGCCTTGTTCATCACCCAATCCACCACCGGCAGGTTGATGGGGCACACCCGCACGCACACCTCGCAGGAGATGCACTTGTCGAGTTCATAGTGGATCCGGCCCCGGTAACGCTCCGAGGGGATCAGCTTCTCGTAGGGGTACTGCACCGTGATCGGGCGCCGGCGCAGGTGGTCGAAGGTGACCGCCAGACCCTGGGTCATGGTCTGGGCCGCGCTCACCGCCTCCCGGGTGTAGTCACCGACTTGTTTGAGAAACCCGAACATGGCTGGGGGCGAGGGGGTTACGGGATGGGGACCATGATGGCCCGAGGCGCGCGGAGCCGTTGGTATCCGCGCGACGGGTTCAGCCGCCGAAGGCGACGGGGAAGGCCAGCTTGAGGCCGGCGGTGACCAGCAGGTTGACCAGGGCGATCGGCAGCAGGAACTTCCACCCCAGGTCGAGGAGTTGGTCGATCCGCACCCGCGGGGTGGTCCAGCGCAGCAGGATCGCGAAGAACACCAGCAGGTAGGCCTTCAGGATCGTGCTGACGATGCCGATCGAACCGGTGATCACCTGGACCAGGGGGGCATCGGGGGAGACCCCGAGCCAGCCGGTGATCCACTCGACGGGCACAGGGAAGCTCCAGCCACCCAGATAGAGAACCGACACCAGCAGGGCCGACAGCACTAGGTTGATGTAGCTGCCCAGGTAGAAGAGGGCGAACTTCATGCCCGAGTATTCCGTCTGGTAGCCGGCCACCAGCTCCTCCTCGGCCTCCGGCAGGTCGAAGGGAAGGCGCTCGCATTCCGCCAGGGCGCAGATCCAGAAGATCACGAAGCCGACGGGTTGGCGCCAGATGTTCCAGCTCAGGATGCCGGCCCCCGTCTGCTGGGCCACGATGTCGACGGTGCTGAGGGAGTTGCTCATCATCACCACCGCCAGCACCGCCAGGGCCAGGGGAATCTCGTAGCTGATCGACTGGGCCGCCGCCCGCAGGCCGCCCAGCAGGGAGTACTTGTTGTTGCTGGAGTAACCGCTCATCAGCAGGCCGATCGGCTGGATGCTGCTCAGGGCGATCCACAGGAAGATGCCGACCCCCACGTTGCTGATCAGAAGGTTCTGGCCGAAAGGCACCACCAGCCACGACAGGATGACCGGCACCACCACCAGCACCGGGCCGAGGCTGAAGAGCACGGAGTCGGCCCTGGCGGGGATGATGTCCTCCTTGAACACCAGCTTGAGGCCATCGGCCAGGGGCTGGAGCACGCCCAGGGCACCGGCGTATTCAGGGCCAATGCGCTGCTGCACCGCCGCGGAGATCTTGCGCTCCAGCCAGACGCTCACCAGGACGCCGACCACGGCCCCCACGAGCACCAGGACCATCGGCAGTGGCAGCCAGAGCAGGCGGGCGGCACCGGCGGTGAGGCCCATGGCCTGGGCCAGGTCGATGAAGCTCGACTGGAGATCGAGACCAGGGGGAGAGACGGTGGCACCCAGCAGGCCAGTGGACAGCATCAGAGAACTCCGGTGGGGGGAACCTAGGTGGAAACGGGGTCAGCCAGGAACCGGACGGCTTTCCAAGGGCAACCAGCCCCGTTCGACGGGACCGGTGTAGATCTGCGAGGGACGGTAGATGCGGTTGGCACCCAGTTGTTCCTTCCAGTGGGCCAGCCATCCTGCCGTACGGGCGATGGCGAAGATGGGGGTGAACAGGTCGCGGGGAATACCGAGCTTTCGGTAGACAAGACCGGAATAGAAGTCGACGTTCGGGAAGATTCCCTTTGGCCCGAGACGCCGCTCCGCCACCTCCTCCAGCTTGAGGGCCACGTCGTACATGGCGTCATGGCCGAAGCGCTGGAAGAGCTCCTCGGCCAGGCCCTGCAGGATCACGGCCCGGGGGTCCTTGACCCGGTACTCGCGGTGGCCGAAGCCCATGATCTTCTGCTTCTGGGCGATGGCCCGATCGAGCCAGGGCTCCACCTGGTCGATGCTGCCGATCTGGTCGAGCATGTCCAGCACGTCTTCGTTGGCGCCCCCATGCAGGGGCCCGGCCAGGGTCCCCACGGCAGAGGCCACCACGGCGTAGGGGTCGGTGAGGGTGCTGGCGGTGACCCGGGCGCTGAAGGTGCTGGCATTGAGGCTGTGCTCGGCGTGCAGGATCAGACAGGCATCGAAGATCCGGGCCGCCAGGGGATCGGGCTCCCGCTCCGTGAGCATGTAGAGAAAGTTGGCGGAGTAGGCCAGATCATCCCGGGGCTGGATCGGATCCTGACCCTTCCGGATCAGCTGGAACGCCGCCACCATCGTGGGGATCTTGGCAATCAGCCGCACCACCGCCTCGGTGATGTACTGGGGGTCGTAGAGGGCGCGGCGGGAATAGAACAACCCCAGCGAGGCGGCGCTGGCCTGCAGCGCATCCATCGGATGGCCGCTGGCCGGGAAGCATTTCATCATGTCGCGGATGCGGAAGCTCACCCGACGGTGCATCTGGACCTCCTGCTCGAACTCCCGCAGCTGGAAGATCGTCGGCAGCTCGCCCCAGATGAGCAGATAGGCCGTTTCGAGGAAGCTGCTCTGGTTGGCGAGCTGCTCGATCGGGTAGCCCCGGTAGGTGAGCAGTCCCCGTTGCCCTTCGATGTCGCAGATGGCGGACTGGGTGGCCGGCACCCCCTCGAGCCCGGGGCGGAAGGTGGGGGGCGCCGGCGCCGACGGCGAGGGAGGGGTGCCCTGAGGGTCGTTCGCCTCTGGGGTGCTCGCCGCCGCCATGCCGCTTCCTGTGGATGGGATGAACTTAGGCGCAGGAACGGGCCCATGGCGTAGCGCCCGCTGCCGCCTCAAGGGCGGGGAAGCCAGAGCCTGGGGCGCACCAGCCACTCCAGACAGGCCGTGCCGGCCAGCGAATCGCCGACCTCCACCGCGGGGAGGCGCAGCAGGGCCAGACCCGCCTTGCGCAGGGCAATGGTGCCGGGCGGTGCCCCGAGCAGGCGGGACGCCAGCAGTCCCAGATCCGGTTCGTGGCCCACCAGGAGCAGCCGGCAGGTTGGCGCTTGATCGCCTTGGTTGAACCAGGCCGGCAGCACGGGCAGGGGATCCCCGCCGGGCTCGAGGGCTTGGGCCAGCTCGATGGCGGGGGCCAGACCGACCATCCGGGCAATCTCGGCGGTTTGCCAGGCCCGGGCCAGGGGGCTGGAGAAGAGACGGTCCGCCCCCAGACCCAGGCGGACGGCCCGCTCCAGCACCGCCCGGGTGCGGGTCCGGCCGGCGGCGGTCAGCTCCCGCCCCGCATCGACCCGAGCGGGGCTGCGCTCCTCGGCGATGCCGTGGCGCAGCAGAAGCAGCTCCCAGAGCGGTGGTGCCATGGTCAGGCGGCTCCGAAGTCAAGGCGCGCTTCCACCGCCAGGACGCCACTCTCTCCCTGCAGCGCCAGGGCCAGGCCGGTGACAGGCTCACTCAGGGGCCCCCCGGCCAGGGCGGTGAGGCGTTGCCAAGGCCGCCAGGCCGCCAGAACGTCGCGGGCCCGCGGACCATCCAGGGCCCATTGCAGGGGCGCCTCCGGAACGGCAAGGGCCGCCAGCTGCCCCTGCAGGAGGCCGGTGCCCTGCTTCTGCGGGCCATCCAGGTCCTCCAGCTGGCCGAGGGACTCTCCCCACCAGGCCTGGCCGCCCCTCTGCCAGCGCCAGCCCAGCAGGGGCGCCTGCAACTGCTCCGACCTGCCGTCGCGGCGGCCCGGGCCAGCCTGCAGCCGGGTCCAGGCCAGCAGAGGGTGGCCATCGACCTCCAGGGGGGCCGCGATCAGACCATCGGCCGTCAGGGCCGCCTCCAGCGCCGAGGGCTCGGGACGATCGGCCGCGGTGCCCAGCAACCAGCGATCGCCGCTGGCGGCGGCCAGCAGCGGCCCCCCGTCGGATCCCACCACCAGGGCGGGCACCGGACCCACGGTGTCCGCCGCCCCCACCAGGCGGGCGAGCAGCGGCTGCAGCAGCGGAATCGTGGCGAGGGTGGCGGGATCCTGCACCAAGGCGAGGCTGGCGGCGGGCCGGTGCAGGGCGGCCAGCAGGGCCTGGCCCAGGCCAGCATCGGCACCGACCTCCGGCAGGGCAATCTCCGGCGACAGCCCGAGCAGGCCGGACAGCCGCAGGCTTGGCCCGTCAGGTCGCAGGGCCAGCAGCAGCCCACCGGGCCGCTGCTCGGTGGGGGCTGGCAGCGGCAGCCCCAGCCAGCGCTCCAGGGCGGCGGGGGAAGCCTGGAGCAGGGCGGCACCGGTGCCGAGCCGCCGCAGACCCTCCTGGAAGGACGGCTGGCCGGCCTGGTTGAGCTCAGGGATCTGGGACACATCCAGCGCCTGCTCAAGGACACCCCGCCCCGAGGCGATCAGGACGAGGTCGTCATCCACCAGGGCCGTGGCCAGAGGCATCGGCGTGCGGCCCAGCAGGGCCCCCCGGCCACTGATCAGACCCATCCCCCGATACGTGCTGATCTGGAGATCCGTGCCCGCCAGGCTGCGGGTCTGCCAGAAGCGCTGCAGAAACTGGCGGGCGCCGTCGTCGTCACGGCTGCCCAGGGCCAGCAGCCAGCCCCCCCTGGAGGCTCCTGCGGCATCGCCGGCGTCCGCCTCGAACAGGGCCAGACCTACCGGTGCTGCCAGCCAGGAGCGCAGTTCGCTGTCGTAATCAAGACCCGCCGCGGCAAAGGCCCCGTCGCGCAGCCGGCCGACCGCCGCCGCCGCCTGGCGTCGCTGGCGGGGCGGGGCGACGGCACGGGCGTAGTCCAGGGGCTGGTCGCCGTCACTGAACAGATGGAAGCTGAGGGGGGCCTCCCGGGGCACGAATCTGGCCGCCCGCGGCACCACCAACGGCAGGCGCTGCAACCGCAGGGCACTGCGTTGCCACACCAGCCACCAGCCACCGAGCCCCAGTCCGAACACCACCAGCACCAGGGCCAGCAGCACCGCCAGGAATGGGCGGGCCTTCATGCGTTCTCAGCAGGATGGGACCATCCTGACGCCACCCCCCCTCCGACGCCCGCCATGGACGAGACGACCCACCCGGGGACCCCCCGGACGCTCAGCGCCGCGGACCTGCAACGGCGCCTTGAGGCCGGCGAGCCGCTCCGGATCGTGGATGTGCGCGAGGACGGGGAACTGGCCCTGGCCAGGTTGCCGCTTGAGGTTCTGCATCTACCCCTGGGCCGTCACCGCGAATGGCTGCCGGAGCTGGAGACACTGCTCGACCGACAGCAGCCTGTGGTGGTGCTCTGCCATGCCGGCATCCGCAGCTGGGACTTCGGCTGCTGGCTGATCCAGGAACAGGGCTTTGGGGAGGTCTGGAACCTGAAGGGGGGCATCGACGCCTGGAGCCGGGAGGTGGATCCCCAGGTTCCCCGTTACTGAGCCCACCTGCCGACCCGGGGAAGGGACCACACCTACCTAGGATTAAGGATCTCTTTTCCTTGTTGTTTCCCCCCCGTCCTTGGACACGCTGCCGCGCCGACAACAGGAGGTCCTACGGGCCACGGTGCGGCACTACGTGGACACCGTCGAGCCGGTGGGCAGCCACACCCTGGTGCGTCGTTTCGGGCTGCCGGCCAGCCCCGCCACCGTGCGCACGGCCATGGGGGCCCTGGAACAGCGCGGCCTGCTGACCCAGCCGCACACCTCCGCCGGCCGGATCCCCAGTCAGCGGGGCTACCGCCTCTACGTCGATCAGTTGCTGCCGGCCCCAGGAGCCGCCGCCCTGCAACTGGAGCGGGAGCTGGCCGGCATCAGCCTGCAGTGGGCCGCCCTGGATGACCTGCTGCTGCATCTGGCCCGCCGCCTGGCCGACCTCACCGGCCTGCTCAGCCTGATCACCCGCCCCCAGCGCCCCAGCCCCCTGCTGCAGGCGGTGCGTCTGGTGCCGAGCGGCGACCGCCTTCTGGTGTTCCTTGTCCAGGGTCCGGACTTCAGCACCAGCCTGAATCTGCGCCTCGGCGCCGGTCTGGAAGAGGAACTGCCCATCCTGGAGCGCTGGAGCAACCAGCAGCTCCGCGCCAACGGCGACGGCCGCATTCCCTGGGAGCGACTGCCGGCCGAGCTGCGTCGCAGCGGCGGTCTGCTGCGCCAGGCCCTCGACAGCCACAGTCGCATCCGCAGCGAGGAGCTGGATGCCGTGGTGGCGGCCGGTCTTGGAGGACTGCTGGCCCAGCCGGAATTCAGCCACAGCTCCAGCCTGCTGCCGGTGGTGCAATTGGTGGAGCATGGCCCCCGCACCCTGCTGGGGCTCACCGGCGACCCCGCCGCCATCGCCAGTGACGCGATCTGGATCGGCACGGAACACCCCCATGCGGCCCTCGGCCAGTGCGCGGTAGTCCAGGCCACCTACCGCACGGGCCACGGCGGCCGCGGCCAGGTGGGGCTGGTGGGGCCGATGCGGATGGCCTACGCCACCGCCCGCGCCGCGGTCCAGTCGGTGGCCTCGATCCTGGAGAGGCTACTGAGCTGATGACCTATTGCCTCGGTTTTCTGCTCCAGAGCGGCCTGGTGTTCGCCTCCGACTCCCGCACCAACGCAGGGGTGGATTACATCTCGAGCTACAGCAAGATGCACGTGCTGGCGCCCGCCCCCGACCGGCTGTTCGTGCTGATGGCGGCAGGCAACCTGGGCACCACCCAGGCCGTGCTCAACCGCATCCGCCGCGACATCGAGAACCACGGCGCCGGCCCCAGCCCCCAGTGGAGCCGCCAGGACGACCCCCCGGCCGGCCCGAGCATGCTCACCGCCCGGTATCTGTTTGAAGTGGCCGATTACATCGGCCGGCTCAACGTGATGGTGCAGAAGGAGTTCAATCCCAATCTGCGCCAGGCGGGTGCCAGCGGCGAGGCCAGCTTCATCCTGGGCGGCCAGATCGCCGGCCAGCCCCACGGGCTCTACATGGTGTATCCCCAGGGCAACGCGATCATGGCCACCGCCGACACTCCTTTCCTTCAGATCGGCGAGACCAAGTACGGCAAGCCCCCCCTCGATTACATCGGCCGCCCCGACCTCTCCCTCGAGGATGCGGCGCGCCTCTGCCTGGTGTCGGAGATCGTGACCCGCCGCTCCAATCTCACCGTGGGGCCACCCTTCGAGATCGCCATGGTGCGCCGTGACGAGTTCAAGGTGGGCCGGCATCTGAAGTTCGACAAGGAAGCTCCGGAGATCCAGAACACCATGGATGTGTGGGCCCGCCACATGCAGGAAGGCCTCAACAAGCTGCCCCGTTTCCCCTGGGAGCAGGACCCCCTCTGAGAAGGGCCTAGCCCGCCAGGCCGTCGCCCAGCTTCTCCGCCACCGTGTTGACGTCCTTGTCGCCGCGGCCGGAGAGGTTGAGCACCACTTCGGTGCCGGGGGCGAGGGTGGGGCAGAGGGATTCCAGCCAGGCGAAGGCATGGGCCGTCTCCAGGGCGGGGATGATGCCTTCCAGCTCACTCACCCGCTGCAGGGCCTCGAGGGCCTGGGCGTCGGTGACGGCGGCGTATTCGGCCCGGCCAATGCCCTTGAGATAGCTGTGCTCCGGACCCACGCCCGGGTAGTCGAGACCGGCGCTGATCGAGTGGGCCTCCTGCACCTGGCCTTCCTCGTCCTGCAGCAGCAGGCTCATGGCGCCGTGCAGCACCCCCACCCGCCCCTCGGTGATCGTGGCGGCATGGCGGCCCGTGGCCACACCCTCGCCGGCCGCCTCCACGCCGATCAGGCGCACGTCGGCGTCCTGAACGAAGGGGTGGAACAGGCCCATGGCGTTGGAGCCGCCGCCCACACAGGCGATCAGCACATCCGGCAGCCGCCCGAAGGCCTCCAGGCACTGGGCCCTGGCCTCCTGGCCGATCACGGCATGGAAATCCCGAACCAGCATCGGGTAGGGGTGCGGACCGGCCACCGAACCGAGAATGTAGTGGGTGCTTTCCACGTTGGTGACCCAGTCGCGGATGGCTTCGCTGGTGGCGTCCTTGAGGGTGGCGGTGCCGGCGGTGACGGGCTGGACCGTGGCCCCCAGCAGCCGCATCCGGAACACGTTCAGGGCCTGGCGGCGCATGTCCTCGGCGCCCATGTAGATGACGCACTCCAGCCCGAAGCGGGCACAGACCGTGGCCGTGGCCACGCCGTGCTGGCCGGCGCCGGTTTCGGCGATGATCCGTTTCTTGCCCATCCGCAGCGCCAGCAGGGTCTGGCCCAGGGCGTTGTTGATCTTGTGGGCGCCAGTGTGGTTGAGGTCCTCGCGCTTCAGCCAGAGGCGCGGGCCGCCCTCGGGCCGGCGGTAGTGGGCGGTGAGGCGCTCGGCCTCGTAAAGCGGTGTGGGACGCCCCACGTAGTGACGCAGCAGGTGGTCCAGCCGGGCGGTGAAGGCGGGGTCGGCCCAGGCCTCGGCGGCGGCAGCCTCCAGCTCCGCCAGGGCGGGCATCAGGGTTTCGGGCACGTACTGACCCCCGAAGGGTCCGAAACGGCCCAGGCCATCCGGGCGGACCGACGGCTGCAGTTCGGCCGGATCGACGCTGCGGGTAGGGACGGTGCTGGTCACCGGCGGTACTGAAGGAGATGGTTCACAGTAGGGAGGCACCACCCGGCACGGCTGGGACGGAACCCCGGATTCGGGAGTGCGAGCTCAGAACCATGGGCATCACCTGGTGACGGCCCAGTTCCAAACAAACGCCAGAGATGCTTCCCAGCCACTACCTCTCCTCCCTGACACTGGCGGAACGGCTGTATCGCCAGCAGCCCGAAGTGGCCGGCCAGATCTATTCAGCGGAGGTGCTCCAGTTCCTTCGAGACGGTGTGATCATCTTTCCGCAGGTAATGGACCCTGACCTTCTCGACCGGGTGGACGCCGACCTTGCCGACCTGCCGGCACTGGCCCAGACATCCCTGCTGCACGGAATGATCAGCATCGACGGCAACGCCGATCACTACGAAGCCAGGGTGTTGCGCAATCTCACGAAGCTGGGGGTCACGGATCTGCGGCAGGCGGGCCCCGGGCTCAAGCTGAATGACCTGCATCGTTACTTCGATTCGGCCCGCGATCTCGCCTTTTCCACCCCCATCATCCGTTTTCTCGACGAACTCTTCGGCTCGGCACCGGCCCTGATTCAATCACTCACCTTCTGGAAAAGCAGCGAACAATCGCTGCATCAGGATTTCTCCTACGTGCACCATCACAGCCGGCTGGGGCATCTGGCCGCAGCCTGGATTCCCCTGGAAGACATCAGTGACCAGGCCGGCCCGCTCGTCTACCACAAGGGTTCCCATCTCCTGGCGGAGCATCAGTTCTACGACTGGAACCAGGGCGGAATTCTGGCCAGCCGCAACACCGACCCCCAGACAGCAGCGGGTTACGGGCAGTACCTGGACGCCTTGATCAATCGGCAGGGCTGGACACCGAGCATCTACCTGCCCAGGCGCGGCGATCTGCTGATCTGGCACGGGGCGCTGATTCATGGCGGCACCGCCATGGCCGATCCCGCTCGCACCCGCCGCTCCTACGTCTGCCACTACACGGCCGCCGCCAACCACAAGGCCATGGCCCGCCATCGCGTCGGGGACGGCTACGACTTCTCCGAACCTCCCTCCCTGCCGGAAACGATGCGCCCCAGATCCTTGCCCACCAGGCTGGTCTCCGCCGCCGGCCGCCGCCTGAAGCACCTTCTCCAGCGAGGCCGCACCCATGCCTAAGGGCGGCTGGAGGGAGTTCAGCGGCTCGGAGAGCCTGCAGCGGCCTTCGGCCCCTGGCGGCCCAGCCGTGTCCAGGGCCCAGCAGCGGGTGCGGGTGCAGCGAACCAAGGCGGGCAAAGGCGGCAAGCTGGTGACGGCGATCACGGGGCTGGACATTCCAGACGCCGAAGCCCGCGCCCTGCTGCAGCGGCTCAAGACCCGAGCCGGCACCGGCGGCACCCTCAAGGACGGGGTGATCGAACTCCAGGGCGACCAGGTGGCCCTCACCCTGGCCGAGCTGGAGGCGCAAGGGTTCCGGCCGAAGCAGGCGGGGGGGTAGGGGAGAATGCGGCCCGATGCTCCTTTCCCTTCCGTACCCGAGATGACTTCGCCCTCACCAGCCAGCAGCACGGCAGCCGCCAAGGCCACCAACATCGTCTGGCACCACTCCACCGTGACCCGCGCCGCCCGGGCCCACCAGCGGGGCCACCGCAGCGCCATTCTCTGGTTCACGGGGCTCTCGGGAGCGGGCAAGAGCACCCTGGCCAATGCGGTGAACTCGGCCCTGTTCGAGCAGGGGCTGGCCTGTTACGTGCTCGATGGCGACAACGTGCGCCATGGGCTGTGCAGCGATCTGGGCTTCTCCGACGCCGATCGCGAGGAGAACATCCGCCGGATCGGTGAGGTGGCCAAGCTGTTCCTGGATGCGGGCGTGGTAGTGCTCACGGCCTTCGTCTCCCCCTTCCAGGCCGACCGCCAGCGGGCCCGCGCGCTGGTGGAGCCGGGCGATTTCCTCGAGATCCACTGCGCAGCCGACCTGGCGGTCTGCGAGCAGCGGGACACCAAGGGGCTCTACGCCAAGGCCAGGGCGGGGGAGATCAAGGAGTTCACCGGCATCTCCAGCCCCTACGAGGCCCCCGATGCCCCCGAGCTGCGGGTGACCACCGGAGAGCAGAGCCTCGACGACTCGGTGGCCCAGGTGATGGCCGAACTGGCGCGCCGCGGCATCATTCCGGCTCCGGCGGAGCCCTGAACGGCTCGGCGCGCAGGCGCAGGGCCCAGGCATCGAGGAAGGTCTTGGAGCAGCTGGCGACCGGCACCGCCAGCAGCAGACCCAGCAGTTCCCCCAGGCCCAGCAAGCCGCCCAACCGGGCGCCGATCGGCAGGCTGATCAGCAGCCAGGCGGGCTGCAGCCCCACGATCGAGCCCATCAGCCGCGGCTGGATCACCTGGTCGACCACCTGGCCGACACTGATCGCCACCGCCAGCACCTCCAGGCCGGTGCGCGGATCCTCGAGCGCCAGCAGCACGCTCACCCCCACGATGGTGAGGGCACTGGCGTAGGGGATCAGGGTGGTGAAGCCGATCGCCACGGCGAACAGGACTCCGTAGGGGATCCCCAGCAGGGTGAACACCAGACTCTGGGCGCCGCTGAGGATCAGGGCCAGCACCACCTGACCGGCGAAGTAGCCCCGGAAGGTGCGATCCAGGGTGCTGAGCACCAGGGCGCGGGTGCCGGAGGGAAGCCATTCCGCCAGTCCCTTGGCGATGCCTTCGCCCCCCAGCAGCAGGAACACCGCCAGCACCAGCACGATCACCGTGTTGACAGTGATGCTGACGGTGGCCCCCAGGATTCCCAGCACCTGCTGGCTGAGCTGGGAGGCGATCTTGCTGGTGCGGGTGATGAGATCGCTGCTCAGCCCGCCGAAATCGGTGGGCAGCCCCCGCTCGGTGGCCCAGCTCTGCAACTGCCCCAGCAACGTTTCTCCCTCCGCCAGCCAGCTGGGCAGGGCCAGCACCAGGTCGCCGAGCTGCTCCACCAGGCGGGGCACCAGCACCAGGGCCGCCAGCACCACCGCCGAGAGGCTCAGCCCCAGCACCAGCAGCAGGGCGAGGGCCCGCGGCAGCCCCCGCCCGATCAGCCAGCGGCTGGGGATGTCGAGCAGGAAGGCCAGCAGGGCGGCCGTCAGGAACAGGGCCGGGAACGGCGCCAGGGGCACCAGCAGCTGGCGCAGCACCCAGAGGTTGAGCACCAGCAGGGGCAGGGCCAGGGAGAACCGCAGCCAGGGGGGCAGCACCAGCCGCTCGAGCATCAGCGGGAGCGGGGCCTGGCCCCGGAGGATCGACGATCGACGCCCAGCTTGGCCTGCCGGGCTGGCGACGGCCAGCGCCTCATCCCTGGCCCATGGCTGCCAGATAGGCGGCACTGCCGAGGGCCTGCAGGCGCGCATCCTTGGCCACCACCTGATCATGCAGCCCCCGACGGTGGGCCTCCAGGGCGTCGGCGAGCATCGGATCGGCGATGGCCAGGATCGAGGCCGCCAGCAGGCCGGCGTTGAGGCCGCCGCCGATCGCCACCGTGGCCACGGGAATCCCCGCCGGCATCTGCACGATCGAATGGAGGGAATCCACCCCGGAGAGGGCCTGGCTGCGCACGGGCACCCCGATCACCGGGAGCATGGAGAAGGCCGCCACCATGCCGGGCAGGTGGGCGGCGCCGCCCGCGCCGGCGATGATCACCCGCAGGCCCCGGGACGCGGCCGCCTCGGCGAAGGCCGCCATCTCCCGCGGCGTGCGGTGGGCCGAGAGCACCCGCACCTCGCTGGCCACCCCCAGCTGCTCCAGGATCCGCACGGCCGGCTCCAGTATCGGCAGGTCGGAATCGCTGCCCATGACGATCGCCACCCGGGGCTTGGGGGTGGCGGCGGACGGGGCGGCTTCGGGGTCCATGGGGCGGGGGCGGCGAGGATGGCATTGTCCCGTCCCGCGGCTGCCCGGATGCGCTGGCTGACCAACCTGCGACTGGCGGGCGATGACCAGGCCCTGGCCGAGGCGGGCTGGCGCTCGCGGGTGGCTGTCGACGGCGACGGGCTGATCGCCCGGGTGCGGCCGACGCCGCCGGGGAGCTGGGCCGCCGGCGAGGACTGGGGCGGCGACTGGCTGTCCCCGGGGGGCGTGGACCTGCAGATCAACGGCGGCTTGGGGCTGGCCTTCCCCGAGCTCAGCCTCGACGATCTCCCCCGCCTGCAGGCCCTGCTGGAGTTGCTGTGGAAGGACGGGGTGGACGCCATCTGTCCCACCCTGGTGACCTGCGCCCCGGAGGCCCTGCGCCGGGCCCTGGCGGTGCTGGCCGAGGCCCGACGCCGGCACCGGCCCGGGCGCTGCCGGCTGCTGGGCGCCCACCTGGAGGGGCCGTTCCTGGCGCCGGAGCGGCGGGGCGCCCACCCGGCCCAGCACCTGCAGGCCCCCAGCCGGGCCGCCCTCGAGCGGCTGATCGCCGGCTTCGCGGGCGGCCCGGAGGCCGATGTCGCCCTGGTGACTCTGGCTCCGGAGCTGGAGGGGGCCGCCGAGGTGATCGCGGCGTTGCGGGCCGCCGGCGTGGTGGTGAGCCTGGGCCACAGCGGCGCCAATGCGGCCCAGGCCCACCGGGCCTTCGCCGAGGGGGTGGGAATGCTCACCCACAGCTTCAATGCCATGGCCGGGCTGCACCACCGCGCCCCGGGACCGGTCGGGGAGGCCCTGCTGCAGGGGGAGGTGGCCCTGGGGCTGATCGCCGACGGCGTCCACGTGGACCCCACGATGGCGGTGCTGCTGCAGCGGCTGGCGCCCCGGCAGGTGGTGATCGTCAGCGACGCCCTGGCCCCCTACGGACTGGCCGACGGTCGCCACCACTGGGACGAGCGGGTCCTGTTGGTGGAGGACGGCAGCTGCCGGCTGGAGGACGGCACCCTGGCCGGGGTGACCCTGCCGCTGCTGGAGGGGGTGCGGCGGCTGGCCGGCTGGGGCGGCCGGGTGGACGCCTCGATCGCCGCGGCCACCCTGGCCCCCAGGCGCCTGCTGGGGGAACGGCGGCCGCAGGAGCAGCTGCTGCTGGGGCGGCCCCTGGCGGCCACCCTGCGCTGGAGCACGGCGGCCGACGGACGCCTGACCTGGCGGCGTCCCTCGGCTGGGTCCGGTGGATCCGAGGCGGTGCCCCAAGCCCCAACTCCCTAGGATCCGGCCCACCCGAACGGCCCTGCGCCCCATGCCCCCGGAACTGCAACCCCCTGCGCCCACCGAGGCACTGGCTGAGACGCAGGCCGAGAAGGCCGTGGTGCAGGCCTACTTCGAGAGCACCGGCTTCGAGCGCTGGAACCGCATCTACAGCGACAGCGAAGAGGTCAACCGGGTCCAGCGCAACATCCGCATCGGCCACCAGAAGACGGTGGATGCGGTGCTGGCCTGGCTGCAGCAGCAGGGCGACCTGTCGAGCCGCAGCTTCTGCGATGCCGGCTGTGGCGTCGGCAGCCTCAGCCTGCCCCTGGCCGCCCTCGGGGCCGGCTCGATCGCCGCCAGCGATCTCTCCGCCGCCATGGTGGCCGAGGCCAGCCGCCGGGCCGCCGAGGCTGGCCTGGCCTCCGGGCGACTGAGCTTCACCGCCTCCGACCTGGAGAGCCTCCAGGGTCGCTACGACACGGTGATCTGCCTGGACGTCTTCATCCATTACCCCCAGGCGGCCGCCGAAGCGATGGTGAAGCACCTGGCGGCCATGGCCGAACGCCAGCTGATCGTCAGCTTCGCCCCCTACACGCCCCTGCTGGCGGTGCTCAAACAGATCGGCCAGCTGTTCCCCGGGCCGAGCAAGACCACCCGCGCCTACACGCTGCGGGAAGACGGGATCGTGGCGGCGGCGGCCGCCGCCGGCTTCCGCCCCGTCCACCGCAGCCTCAACCAGGCGCCCTTCTACTTCTCGCGACTGATCGCCTTCGAGCGCGATTCGGCCTGATCAGCGCCAGGCGGCAGCCGGTACCCGAACGGCAGGCTGCCTCTGACCCCGCAGGGAGACTGGAGCGGTGCATGGCCCGGGGGCTCCAGCGCGTGGGATGCAGGGACTTTGCTGATGGGAGTTTCTGATTCTGTACAGGATGTACAGGTTGGGATCACGTCCATGAACCCTCCACCCAGGTCTGCGGGTCAGCCCTCTCGCGGCACAGCACGGCGCCGATCACCCTGCGGCCCACCGCTGGATCAGTCGGTGGAATCCTGGGGGGCCGGACGCTCCGCCGCCGTGGCAAGGCCCTCGCCCGGTGGGGCCGCCAGCTCCAGAACCGACCCATCGGGCCGCTGCAGCCGCAACCAGCGGGCCTGGAGCCGGTAACCGCCCGCGCCCGGCAGCCCCCCGGGGCGGGCCCGCCCGCCGGGCAAGTACAGCGGATCCCCCCACAGCGGCGCTCCGACGGCGGCGCAGTGGATACGGATCTGATGGGGCCGTCCGGTGACGATCGCCACCTCGACCAGATCGGCCTCGCTGCCGCTCTCCAGCAGGGTGAGCCGGCTACCGGCCGGCAGTGCGACGGGATCGCCGGCCTCGGCCGCACACCAGATCTCCCCGAGCGGCGGGTGTGGCCGCCGGCCAATCGCTTTGGTGATCTCCAGGCTGTCGCCGGCCGCCAGCGCCAGCCGACCTGGCAGCAGCAGGGCCCGGTAGATCTTGCGGCAGGGCGGGGCCCCGCCGCCGCCGCTGGCCAGGGCGCCCGTGCTCTCTCTCAGTTGTGCGCTCAGCCAGGCGCGGGTGGCGGGGCGGCGAGCACAGACCAGCAGGCCGGAGGTGAAGCGCCCAAGGCGGTGCACCGGCCGCGGAACGCTGGCGGGGACGTCGCCATGGCGGCGCTCCAGCAGCCGCAGCACGGTGTGCTCCAGGAATCCGCCCGCCGGCAGCACGGGCAGTCCGCTGGGCTTGTCGATCACCAGCAGATCGCCATCGTCGTGGATCACCCCCCAGCGGGCCGGCACGGCGGGTTCCTGCCAGGGGGGACGCCGCCAGAGCAGCCGATCGCCGCCGGCGAGGGTCACCTCGGCCCCCAGCGTCTCGCCGTTGCGGCTGATCTCGCCGGCCGCCAGACGCCGTTCCCATTCCGCCGGGCTGGAGTGGCGATAGCGCTCCACGTAGAAGGCCACCACCCCCAGACCGGCTCCGGCTGGGGGAATCCGGTCGCGGTAGGCCCAGCCGTCGTTGGGCTCGGCCGGCAGCCAGCCCGGCGGCAGGCTCAGGGGTGGGAAGTGGGGGGCCTCAATCCACGAGCCCATGCTCAAGGGCGAAGCGCACCAACTCGGTGCGGCTGGCGGTGCCGGTCTTGATGAACAGCCGGCTGACGTACTTCTCGACGTTGCGGATCGAGGTTTCCAGCCGCCGGGCGATCTCCTTGTTCATCATTCCCTCCGCCACCAGCTGCAGGACGCTGGCCTCGCGGGGGGTGAAGTCAAGCTTGACGTCGGAGACGGGCTTCCTGGCACTGCCGCCGCTGCCGGTGCCGGAGCCTCCACCGCCGCCCAGCATCGAGCGGATCTCAGTGATCTGGCGGGCCATGGCGCCGATGTCGGCATCGGCGAAGCGGGCCGCCTCCGCCAGCAGCCGCTCCTGTCGCCGCACCACGTTGCGCACCCGGGCCACCAGTTCATCCGGGTCGAACGGCTTGGGGATGTAGTCATCGGCGCCGGCCTGGAAGCCGGCGATGCGGTCGGCCGTCATGCCCTTGGCGGTGAGGAAGATCACCGGCGTGCCGCCGAGCCGCTCGTCGGCCCGCAGGCGCTTCAGCAGGCCGTAGCCGTCGCAGCGGGGCATCATCACGTCGGTGATCACCACATCGGGCATCTGGGCCTGGGCCGCCGTCCAGCCTTCCTCGCCGTCGTTGGCGGTGGTGACGGTGAAGCCCTCATCCTCCAGGTAGGCCTTGACCGCCGTGCGCAGGCCGGGTTCGTCGTCCACCAGCAGCAGCCGCACCGGCGTGCTGGTGGCGGCCTCAGGGGTCTCCTCCATCCCGGACGGCTCGGAGATGGGGCCGGCGGCGGCGGTGGGATCTTGGCTCATGGGAGAAATCTATCGACCGGGACCAAGTACCACCTGTTCCCGTTCGGGCAGCCGGCCGCTGTAGCCGAGCTGGCGGGCCAGGGGGCCCAGGCGGGCGGGGTCCTTGCCGGCCTGCTCGGGCACGCAGACGGCCCACCACATGAGGTGGTCGAGGCGATTGGCGGGGGTGATCACACCGCCGGGGTTGAGCTCGCGGATGACCAGCCGGCGCGCGGTGCCGGTGATCCTCAGGGGGCTGGTGGGGCTGCAGCCGATCTTGTCGGTGGCGACGGTGACCCGGTCGTCGAGCTCCTCCCACACCTGCACGCGCCACATCCCCGGCTGGGTGGGTTCACTCACCAGGCCGTAGATGCCCACCACCTCCCGGCCCCGGTGGGTCACCCGGTCGGACAGCACCTTGAAGCCCTTGGGGCGGCTCTCGGCGTTGCTGCGGGAGTCGTCCTGGGCGGCGGCTGGCCTGGGCAGGACCAGGGTGGAGGCCACCGTCACCGAGACCGCCGTCACTGAGACCGTCGCCAGGCTGAACGCCGCCAGCGAGGCCATGGGGAGGGCAGGCCCCAGCCGCAGGGGGCAGGCACCGAAGGAACGGAAACGGTTCAGCATGGCCCCATGCTGACCTACCTCGACCACCACGCGAGCACCCCGTGCGATCCGGCGGTGCTGGCGGCCATGGCGCCCTGGTGGACGCAGAACGCCGCCAATCCCTCCAGCCGCCTGCACCGCCCGTCCCTGGAGGCGGGCGCGGCGGTGGACATCACCCGCAGGCGGGTGGGGGAGGCGCTGGGTGCGGGCGGCGATGCGGTGATCTTCACCAGCGGCGCCACCGAAGCCAACAACCTGGCCCTGCGCGGCGTGGCCGAGGCGGCCCTGGAGAGGGGGGAGCCCCGCCGCCAGCTGGTGACCCTGGCCAGCGAGCATCGGGCCGTGCTGGAGCCGATGGCCTGGCTGGAGCGCCACGGCTTTCCGCTCACCGTGCTGCCGGTGGGGGCCGATGGCCTGCTGGACCCCGGGCAGCTGGCCCAGGCCCTGGGCCCCGACACCCTGCTGCTGTCGGTGATGGCGGCGAACAACGAGATCGGCGTGCTGCAGCCCCTGGCCGACATCGGCGCCCTCTGCCGCCAGCGGGGGGTGCTGTTCCACTGCGATGCCGCCCAGGCGGTGGGCCACATCCCCCTGGCCATGGCCGACCTCGGCATCGACCTGCTCAGCCTCAGCGGCCACAAGCTCTATGGCCCCAAGGGGGTCGGCGCCCTGCTGCGCCGTGAGGGGGTGCCCCTGGCACCGCAACAGCTCGGCGGCGGCCAGGAGGGCGGGCTGCGGGGCGGCACCCTGCCGGTGCCCCTGATCGTCGGCCTCGGTGCCGCCGTCGCCGGGGCCCTGGCCGACCGACAGGAGCGGGCCGAACGCCTCGGCGCCCTGCGCGACCGCCTGTGGAACGAGCTGGAAGCCCTTGGCGGCATGCGCCGCAACGGCCATCCCGTCCAGACCCTGCCCCACAACCTGAGCGTCACGGTGGAGGGTGTGGACGGCACCCGGCTGCACCGGCAGCTGCGCCGCGTGCTGGCGGTGAGCAGCGGGTCGGCCTGCAGCCAGGGCAGCCCCTCCCACGTGCTGGCCGCCCTCGGCCTCGACCGCCGCGCCGCTGGTGCCACGGTCCGCTTCGGGCTGGGACGGGGAACGACGGCGACGGACATCGACGTAGCCGTGGAAGCTGTGCGCGACGCCGTGGCGGAGTTGCGAGTGCCTGTCTAGCTTTCGGGGTCGATGGCCTTGCCTTGATGCACACACCCGTCGGGCGGCACGGTCCCCGGCTCGACTTCGGTGATGCCCTCCAGGAGGGCTGGCGGGCCTTCAGCCGCAGCCCAGGGCCCTTCGTGGGCTTTCCCCTGGTGGTGATCACCCTCCAGTTCCTGATCCAGCCCCTGCAGGGCCAGATCAGCAACGACGGTGTGGCCTCCAGCGATCCCCTCGACTGGATCCTTTACCTGATCGGGCTGACGGCGAACCTGTTGCTCAACCTCTGGTGTGCCATCGGACTGGTGCGCGGCGCCGGCAGCGCCATCCAGGGGGGCCACCCCTCCCTTGGGCAGCTGATGCGCTGGGACGGGGAGGTGTTCGGGCGGCTGCTGCGGGCCTGGCTGCTGCTGGCGGCGGTGGTGCTCGTGCCCCTGATCGGCCTGCTGCTGCTGGTGGGCGGCCCCCTGGCGCTGCTGGGGGTCTATGCCGACCAGCTGGTGCCGTTCAGCCGCACCCTGGTGGAGGTCCTGGGCCTGAGCCTGGCGGTGGTGTTCGCCCTGCTCCTGGGGGTGCTGCTGCTGGGGGTGATCTATCTGGCGATCAACCAGAGCTTCCTCACCCAGATCGTGCTGTTCGAGCGGGCCGGCTCCCGCGCCGCCCTGCAACGGGGTCGGGACCTGGTGGATCCCAGCTGGTTGATGGTGCTGCTGCTCACCCTGATCGGGGGCCTGCTGATGCTGCTGGGTCTGCTGGCCTGCCTGGTGGGGGCCTTCGTGGCCTGGCCCCTGGTGGTCTGCATCGCCACGGCGGCCTACCGGCAGCTGGTGCTGGCCAGCGGCGCCGCCGACCCCCTGCCGCCCCATCCCAGCCGCTGAAGACGTCTGCGCCGCGCAGATCAGCTGGCGAAGGGACCGGCGGTGAGCAGCACGAAACCCAGCACCCCCACCAGGGCCAGCAGCAACTGGGCCACGCGGCTCACCAGCATGCCGGCCACCACCGCCAGGCCCACCAGCAGGGAGCGGCGCAACCGCCCCAGACCCGGCGGCCCGAGGGACGGCGGGGCTGTGAGCAGCTCGCCCAGGCTGGCCCCGAGCAGGGGTCCCACCAGGGCGCCGAGCAGGGGCCCACCCACCGGCAGGGCCGGCAACAGCCCCAGCAGGCCCACCACCAGGCCGAGGCCGGCGCCGACATAGCTCCAGCGGGTGGCCTGCAAACGGGCCGGACCAAGCAGCAGGCCCAGGGCCTCGGCCCCCCAGCCCAGGGCGAGCAGCACCACGGCCAGCAGCAGGGCCGGCCAGCCGGCGGCCCAACCCACGGCCCAGCACCACAGCAACGCCCCCAGGGGCAGCAGGGTGAGGCCGGGGGCCACCGGCAGCACGGTGCCGGGGATGGCGAGGGCCTGGATCAGCAGGGCGATCCACCAGAGGACATCGACACGATCGAGGCTGGGCAAGCTGGCCGGGGTCATGGGAAACGGCTCAGGCCACGCGGCGGGCCACCCTCAGCTTGGCGGAACGGCTGCGGGGATTGGCCTGCTCCTCCTCCTCGCTGGCCACCAAGGGTTTACGGGTGAGCCGCTCGAGGCGCGAATCGGCGAGGAAGGCCGTCTTGACGCGCCGGTCCTCGAGGGAATGGAAGCTGATCACCGCCAGCAGCCCCCCCGGCACCAGCCAGCCGGGGGCTTCCGCCAGCAGCCGATCGAGGGCGCCCAGCTCGTCATTGACGGCGATGCGCAGCGCCTGGAAGGTGCGGGTGGCCGGATGGATGCGGCCGTGGCGCGCCTTGGGGGGGAAGCAACCGGCCACCGCATAGGCCAGGTCTGCGGTGGTGCGGCCGCTGCCGGCCCAGGGGCGCTCGGCCACGAGGCGCCGGGCGATGCGGCGCGACAGGCGCTCCTCGCCGTAGCCGTGGATCAGGTCCGCCAGGGCGGACTCCTCCAGCCGGTCGATCAGGTCGGCGGCGGTTTCGCCGCTTTGCGGATCCATGCGCATGTCCAGGGGGCCGGGGGCACGGAAGCTGAACCCCCGCGTCGGTTCATCCAGCTGGGGACTGCTGACCCCCAGATCGGCCAGCACCCCCACCAGGGGAGCCGGCGGGGTGAAGTCGGCGAAATTGGCGGCCTGGATCACGGCCCGATCACCGAAAGGGGCGAGCCGCTCGGCGGCCGCGGCCCGGGCGGCGGGGTCCCGGTCGAGGCCGATCAGGCGCAGCTGGGGGTGGGCCGCCAGCAGCAGGGCGCTGTGGCCGCCCCCTCCGAGGGTGCAATCCAGCAGCAGCCCCCCCCCACCGGCGGCGCCAGCTGGTTGTCCAGGCAACCCGGAGAAGGCCGCGAGCACCGGATCGGCCAGAACCGGGAGATGGGCGAACAAAACGGCCATCCGACCTTCCTAAGATCCCGGCACTCCGTTCCTCGCCAAGGGCATGACCCAGCTCGAGACCCGCACCGAGCCGATGGTGGTCAACTTCGGCCCTCACCACCCGTCGATGCACGGGGTGCTGCGGCTGGTGGTGACCCTCGACGGCGAGGACGTGATCGACTGCGAGCCGGTGATCGGCTATCTCCACCGCGGCATGGAGAAGATCGCCGAGAACCGCACCAACGTGATGTTCGTGCCCTATGTGAGCCGCTGGGACTACGCGGCGGGCATGTTCAACGAGGCGATCACGGTGAATGCCCCGGAGAAGCTGGCCGACGTGCCGGTGCCCAAGCGCGCCAGCTACATCCGGGTGCTGATGCTGGAGCTCAACCGCATCGCCAACCACCTGCTCTGGCTTGGCCCCTTCCTCGCCGACGTGGGCGCCCAGACGCCCTTCTTCTACATCTTCCGGGAGCGGGAGATGATCTACGACCTGTGGGAAGCAGCCACCGGCCAGCGACTGATCAACAACAACTACTTCCGCATCGGCGGGGTGGCCGTCGATCTGCCGTATGGCTGGCTGGAGAAGTGCGCCGACTTCTGTGACTGGTTCGGCCCCAAGATCGACGAGTACGAGAAACTGATCACCAACAACCCCATCTTCCGCAAGCGGATCGAGGGGCTCGGTGTGATCGGCAGGGAGCAGGCGATCAACTGGAGTCTCTCCGGGCCCATGCTGCGCGCCTCCGGCGTGCCCTGGGATCTGCGCAAGGTGGATCACTACGAGTGTTACGACGATTTCGAATGGGCCGTGGCCTGGGAGAAGGAGGGCGACTGCTACGCCCGCTACCGGGTGCGGATCGAGGAGATGCGCCAGTCGCTGAAAATCCTGCGCCAGGCCATCACCATGATTCCCGGCGGCCCCACCGAGAATCTGGAGGCCCGCCGCATGGCCGAGGGCAAGACGAGCGAGTGGTACGGCTTCGACTACCAGTACGTCGCCAAGAAGGTGGCTCCCACCTTCAAGATTCCCGATGGTGAGCTCTATTGCCGGGTGGAATCGGGCAAGGGCGAACTGGGTGTGTTCATCATGGGCAACAACGACGTCACGCCCTGGCGCTGGAAGATCCGCGCCGCCGATTTCAACAACCTCCAGATCCTGCCCCACATCCTCAAGGGGGCCAAGGTGGCCGACATCATGGCCATCCTCGGTTCGATCGACGTGATCATGGGATCGGTGGATCGGTGACCACCGCCGGTCGGCGCTGGATTCGCCGACTTGAGCGCTGCGGCCCCCTCCTGCCCCTCGGGGTCACCGGCCTGCTGGTGCTCAAGGGGCTGCATCCGGGCCTGCCCGGATTCACCTGCCCGCTGCGGGCCCTCACCGGCATCCCCTGCCCCACCTGCTATCTCACCCGGGCAACGGCGGCGAGCCTGGTGGGTCGATTCGGTGACGCCGTGGCCCTGCATGCCTTCGGGCCCGTGGTGGCCGCCGGCCTGGTGATCTGGTCGCTGCAGGCCCTGCGCACCGGGCGGCTCGTGCCCCGTGTCCTGCGGGGCTGGCATCTGGCGGTGCTGGGCCTGCTGCTGCTGCTCTACTGGGCCGGTCGGATGGGTCTGACCTACGGCATCGGCCTGCAGGCGTTTCCGCTCGGCTGAGTCCTTCGGGCGGCAACCGACCGAACCCCCAACAGCCACGGCGATTCCGTGGGCGTACCTACGCTGGTCCGGGGATGGACCTCCCCTGTTGCTCACCAGTCCACACCAGGAATTCCTTGCCCGTTTCGTCAAGCACTGCAGCACTCGCCAGTGCTCAGCTTCTGATCGCCCAGCCCGATTACGCCAAACGCCTCCGCCCCCTGCTTCCCGACGCAGCCTTCAGCCCCGACAGGGGGACGCTTCTGGTCCTTGGCCTGAATGGGGCGATTCTGGTGCTCGGTTGGGCCATGGCCAGCCAGCTTCAGGCCAGCCATTGGCAGGGTCTACTTCTCTTTCTGCCCTTCGCCCTTGTGATGGGCAACGCCGTGGTCGTGATGCTCTTCGGCACCCACGACATGATGCACAGCAAGGTGATCCCCCAGCCCCTGCTGCGCCAGGTGGTGCAATTGCTCGGCCTCGCCCTGCTGTGGATGCCCCCGACGCTGTGGAAGGCCGTCCACAACCGGGAACATCACGGCAAGACCAATTCCGAGCAGGATCCCGACCGCAACTACAATGCCAACCAGCCAGCGAGCTGGGGGAAGTGGATTCAGAATCTGTTCGTGCCATCGGTTGAAGTGAACCCGTTCTGGCTGGCTGTGGGGATGACCTCGGCCTGGGGGGTGCATGCGTTCCGAAACATCACATCGGTGCTGCTGTTCAACAACGGATCCACGCGCTATCCGGTGTTCTCCTTTCAGGTGAGTCCCAGGGAGAGGCGCCAGATTGCCCTTGAACTGGCCGCGATCGTGCTGATCCACCTGGCCATCATTACCTTCATCGGCCTACGCCCCGTACCCCTTCTCCTGGGGTACTTCCTGCCGATCTGGATCGGCTACAGCGTGGTGATTGCCTACATCTACACCAATCACATGGCCTGCCGCGCCACCGACACCAACGACCCCCTGATCAACAGCATTTCCCTGAAGATGCCAGCCATCTTCGACGCCCTTCATCTCAATTTTTCCTACCACACCGAGCACCACATCTTTCCGGGCATGAACCCGGACTTTTACCCCAGGGTGCGGGCCCTGCTGCTGGAGCACTACCCGGACCGCTTCAATCTGCTGAGCGCCCCCCAGGCCTGGCAGCTGCTGAGGCGTACTCCCCGGCACTACCTGGACGCCACCACCTTCTCCAGCAGCTGCGGCACCATCATCCAGCCCTGTCCCCTCAGCTGAGCACCCCCTGGTGATAGGCGGCGTTCTGGATGTAGAAGGTGGCCACCGGCACCGCCACCAGGGAGGCCAGGCCGCAGGTGAAGATCGTCACCACCAGCACCAGCAGCCAGGCGATCAGTTCGATGCCGGCGAAGTTGCGGCCCTTGGCTGAGCCGTACACGGCCTGGAACGAGGAGGAGAAGGCGTCCAGGATGGGGCTGTCGGTGAGAAACACCTTGTTGACGTACACGGGCATCACCAGGGTGACGGCGATGCCAGGCAGGATGCAGAGCACGAAACCGATCGCGGCCACGACCGTGAACAGCATCCCGGCCAGGAGATAGCGCACGGGCCGGTGCATCAGGACCCGCAGGGCAGGCTCGGTGCCGATGATCTCGCCACTGGAGTAATACATCGCCGGCACAGCCACGAACAGCACCCCCACCAGGTTGGAGAGGACCGTGAAGGGCAGCTGCACCAGATTGCCGAGGACCGCCGCCAGTCCGGAGGCGGCATCGGCACCGGCGCCGCTGCCGGACAAGCCGACGCCCAGCGCGGTGAGCGCCAGGGAGGCCACGACACCGATGACAGACAGGACGATCGTGGCCACCCAGATCAGCAGGATCGTGGGGATGTGGGCCAGGAAAGCAGCCCAGGCCTTGGAAATGGTGGGTGGCTCGTAGGCGATGGCGGCGGCCAAGGGGAGCACTTCGTACTGCGCGGAACCTAGGGGCGTTCCGGGATGCCAGCAATGGGCTTGTGGCGCCAGCATGGATCGAAGGGCACGCGTCGCCATGGAGGTTGATGTCCCCATCTGAGCCACCGGGCCACGACGCGCTCAAGAAACCGCCCCAGGGGCCATCCCCCACACCGGCGGACTGGCTGCTGCTCTGCCGCACGGTGCGCTTCGGTGACACCGATGCCGCCGGGGTGATGCACTTCCACCAGCTGCTGCGCTGGTGCCATGTGGCCTACGAGGAAAGTCTGGAGCGGTTCGGGGTGGCGGCCGGCACCCTCTTCCCCGGCCCTGGCCGGACGCCAGCCGTGGCGCTGCCGATCGTGCATGTGAGCGCCGACTTCCTCAGGCCCCTCATCTGCGGGGATCCCCTGGCCATCGAGCTGCAACCCCTGCAGCGCGATGGCGGCAGCTTCGAGATCCGCTACCGCTTCCTGCACGCCGGCAGGGAGGCGGCCACCGGCCTGACCCGGCACGTAGCCATTGAGGCCGCCAGTCGGCAACGGACGGCCCTGCCGGACTGCATCGTGGAGTGGCTGGGGGCCAGCCGGCTGGGGACCTAGCGGCGGTTCAGCAGGGCCCAGGCCAGGGCGGCCAGCTGCAGGGGCAGCAGCGCCCCCATCAGGGCCAGGGGATACAGGCCGTCGTGCGGTGTGGCCCCCAGGGCCATGAAACTGACCAGCCCACCGCCCATCAGCAGGGCGAGGCCCAGCCGTGGCGGCCGCCCCCCGGCCGGGCGGGTGGCCGGCATCAGAACCACTCCCGGGTGGCGTCGATGTACTGGGCCTGGAATTCCTCCGTCGACTTGGTGAGGTAGATGACACCTTCGATCACCCCGATGATCCCCATCACCGAGGCGCCGAAGCCGCAGGTGAGCACCGTGACCAGCAGCATGATCAGGCCGGGTTTGCTGTAGCCCAGAACGAATTTGTGGATGCCAAGCGATCCCAGGAAGATGGCGAGAAGCCCTGCCGCCAGCTTCTTGTTGCTGGCCTCGACCTGTTCGCTTTCGGTCATCGGTGCGGGTGCCGTTCAGAACGCTTCTAGCGAGTCCAGCCACCGCTGCCAACATCCCCGTTCCCATTTGCCTGCGGCAGTGGGGCCCAGCGACGGGCAGAGATGCCACTGCCGCGGCCGCTCGGCGGGGGGCCAGGCGGCCGTCAGGGCCCGCAGCATCCCCAGCAACGCCGCCCCGTCGCCCCCTTGCCGCGGCCGCACCAGGGCCACCAGGTGCTCGCCCCATTCCGGATCGGGCCGCGCCAGCAGCAGCAGCGCCTCCAGGCCCACCCCGGCACCGGCCGCCTGCTCCTGCAGCCGTTCCTCCAGCCGCTCCGGGAAGACCGTCTCGCCGCCACTGAGCAAGGCCCCATCCAGCCGACCCAGCACCTCCAGCCCCTCGCTGCCGAGCCGGCCGGCATCGCCGCTGCGCCACCAGCCACCTGGCTGCAGCGGCAGGGGCCGCAGCCGGCCCGCCACCAACTGGCCTGGGCTGAGGCGGCCGCAGCGCACCTCAACGGCGCCAGTGGCGCCATCGAGGCGCAGGGCCACGTCGGCCAGGGGCTGGCCACAGCCCACAGCTCCTTCCAGGAACCGCTGCGGCGGCAGGGCACACACCATGGCGGCGGTTTCGGTGGCTCCGTAGCAGGGGGCCAGGGGCAGGCGGGCGCGGCGGGCGGCGGCGGCCAGCGGAGCCGGCAGCCCCGCCCCCCCGACCCAGATCACGGCGCAGCCGGCCAGCCAGGCCGTGCCCTCAGGGCTGGCCATCAACCGGGCCAGCTGGGTGGGCACCAGTGAGAGCAGCACCGGGCGATCCCTCGGCAGGGGGCAGGCCTGGGGCAGTTCGTCTGGCCGGCGCAACAACGCCGGGGCCAGCCCGCGCCACTCGCCCCCCCAGTGGCGGGCCCGCACCAGGGGCAGCAGGCCGCTGACGTGGTGCAACGGCAGGGGGTCCAGGTGCAGACAAGCGGAAGGCTCCAGGCCCAGGGACACCAACCAGCTGGCCGTGGCCTCGGCCGAAGCCTGCAGGTGGGCCAGGGGTTGCAGGCACCAGTGGCGTCCGCCGGCGCTGCCGCCGCTGCCCACCACCACCGCGGCCCCGAACCGGGCCAGCGCCGCCAGCTCCCCAGGGGCCCCACCGAGGGCCTGGGCCAGCTCCCCCTGCTGGCCGGGCCCGGCCAGGGCCACCAGGCGCTGTTGGCCCCAGGCCTGCTCCAGCTGGGGCACCACCACCCCGGGGTCAGCCGCGGGGGGCTCCATCAGCAACGGCGCCCAGGGGGGATCGGCCACGCAGGCTCTGTGCGGAGCACCACGCTAAGGGCCACTCCATGGCCCCCGCTAGGGGCTCAGGCCGCCGCCGCCCAGACCCGTTGCGGGTCGTGGTCGAACAGGGCACCGGTGGGCGACCAGTCCGGGGCCAGACCGGGGGCCACCGGCGTTGGGCCCCGCCATTGGAGTGCCGCCAGGTGGGCCGTCCAGCGGGCGCCGATGCCGGTCTCGAAGCCGGTGCTGAGCATCAGCCTGGGCACCCCCCGAAGCAACTGGCCCAGCAGGGGCCGGGGATCGCCGTCCTGGGACGGGCGCCGCACCTGCCAGCCACCCCAGTGATTCCGCAGCTCCGGCCGCTGCCGCAGGGATTCATCCAGGGCCACCGGAATCCTCAGGGCCAGCTGATCGAGGCCCTCCTGGTCGCCGGCGGCCAGGGGCTGCTCCAGCCACTCCAGCCGCGGTTCCCGCGCCAGTCGCTGGGCCCAGGCGGCGGCGGTGGTCCGGTCCCAGCCGCCGTTGGCATCGAGCCGCAGCCGCCCATCGGCCGGCAGGCCCGCCAGCAGCCGCTCCAGCCACTGCCGTTCCAGCCCATCGGCCGCCGCCGCCACCTTCCACTTGACGGTGAGCGGCACCGCAGCGGCAGCACCCTGGAGAAGGACGTCGAGGGCGGCAGGCATGGCCTCACCGGCGGGCAGCAGCCAGGCCGGTGGCGGAGCGGCGAGCCAGCCGCCATCGGCAGCCGGGCCTTTTGCCCCATCACCCACCATGCCGTCACGCTCCGCCAGGGCGGCCCCCAGGGCAAAGGCGAGGGCGGGCGGCAGCGCCGGCAGCCGCCGTTCCAGATCGCTCCGCTCCACGACAGTGCCCAGGGCCGCCAGCGCCGCCGCCACGGCCGGCGTCTCCCTGGGCTCCAGCGGGGCCGCCTCCCCCCAGCCAACGCCGCCGTCCGGGCCCTGCAGCCGCAGCAGCCAGCCCTGCTTGGCCTTGAGCCGGCCACTGGATGTCTGCAGGGGCCGGGGCAGGCAGAAGCTGAAGGGCCTGGTCTCCAGCCCCAACCGGCCCTCGGGCCTCCCCACGGCCGCAGGGGTGCTCACCGGTTCGCCAGCGCCGCCAGCCAGGGGCCAAGGGCCAGGCCTGCGGCCAGCCCCAGGCCGTTGAGCGCCTGGAAGCGCAGGGCCAGGAACTTGCTGCCGACGATGCGCTCCGGCTGGTGGTGCTCCTCGCCCAGGAGGCGGATCAGGGCCCGGGCCGGCGGCAGGCCGATCGCCCCCAGCAGGGCCGTGGGCGGCCACCAGCCCAGCAGCACGGGCGCCCACTGCAGGGCCAGGGCGGTGGCCACGAACCAGGGCACCAGGGCGGCGGCCCGCTGGCTGCCGAGGCGCACGACCGGCGAGCGCTTGCCGTGGACGGCGTCCTCGTCCACCTGGTGGAAATGGGAGCAGAACAGCACCAAGGTGGTGGCCACCGCCGGCCCGCTGCCCAGTAGCAGCGCCGGCCCCCACGGCACCCCGCCGGCGCTCTCCCCGGCCGGGGCCAGGGCCAGCAGGGCGGCGGCCGTGGCGCAGGGGCCAAAGGCCAGCCAGCAGAGGGGTTCCCCCAGGCCGCGGTAGCCGAGGCGGAACGGGGGCCCCTGGTACAGGTAGCCCAGGCCGCAGCAGAGCAGCACCAGCAGCAGCACCACGGCGCTGCTGCGCAGGGCCACCAGGGCCATCAGGGCCAGCCCGAGCAGCAGACAGCCGTTGGCCAGAGCGAGCACCCGATCCCGCCGGCCGGTGAGGTTGACCACCGAGTGGGGCTTGCCGTGGGTGTCCACGCCCGTGTCGGCATCGAAGACGTCGTTGGCGAGGTTCTCCCAGGCCAGCAGAAGCACCGCCGCGAGCAGGAACAGCAGCAGCTGATCGGGCCGCAGGGCCAGCCCCTGGCCGAGCCGCCAGCCGGCCGCCAGCAGCACCGGCATCACCGCCACGGCGTACATGGGCCACTTCACGGCGGCGCGCCAGAGGCGGCCGCGATCGGCGGTGGCGACGCCCCCCCTGGCGTAACGGCTTGCGACGACCTGTGGCTCAGACATGGGGGCCGCGGGCGTTGGGCGGGGAAAGGCCCATACATTTGAGCAGCCTTCCGCCCCGGTCCCTCGGCCCCTTGGTGCAGGCCCCTGCCAGCTTCCCCGCGCTGCTCTCGGCAGCCACCGCCGCCAGCCGGCGTCTGGAGGAGGAGGGAGTGCTCAGCCTGGCCCTGCCGATGGCCGCCCTCGACCCCCTCGTGGCCCTGCCCCACCTGGGCGGCAAGGGCGACTTCCGCTTCCTCTGGGACGGCGCCCCCGGGCTCAGCATCGCCGCCGCCGGCCTGTGCAATGGCCTCGAGCTGAGCGGTCCGCGCCGCTTCGAGCTGGCCCAGCGCTTCAGCAGCCTGAGCCTGAACCGCCTGGCCCGGGAACCGGGTCCCTGCCCCGCCCTGGCCCGGCCCCGGGTGCTGCTGGCCTTCGCCTTCTTCGAGAGCCCCCTGCACCCTGGCACCGGCGCGGCGGGGGTGCAGGCGGTCCTGCCCAGCTGGCAGCTGAGCCGCCAGGGCCGCCACTGCTGGCTGCGGCTGCAGCGTGTCCTCGGTGGCGGCATCACGGCCCGCAGCGTGGCCGAGGAGCTCTGGGACACCCGCCAGCGGCTCGAGGCCCTGGGCGGTTCCGGGCACCCCGGGGTCGGCCAGACCCCAGCGGTGGGCATCGCCCATGGCTCCCACTGGCAGGCGGGCTACCGCTCCGCCCTCGACCGGGCCCTGGAGCTGGTGGACGGTGGCGAGCTGCAGAAGCTGGTGCTGGCGGTGCGCCAGCAGTTGGTGCTGGACGGGCCGCTGGATCCCCTCAGCCTGCTGTCCCACCTGCGCCGCAGCCAACCCGGCAGCTGCCGCTTCCTCTGGCAGCGATCGGAGCGGGAAGCCCTGGTGGGAGCCTCACCGGAGCGGCTGCTCACCCTGCGGCAGGGGCAGCTGCGCAGCGATGCCCTGGCCGGCACCGCCCCCCTGGGGGAGCCGGCCGACGACCTGCTGCAGTCGCGCAAGGACCGCCACGAGCATGAGCTGGTGGTGGAAACGATCACCGCCGTGCTGCAGAAGGCGGGCCTCGATCCACGCCGGCCGCGGCGGCCACGCCTGGCCCGCCACGGCTCCCTGGTGCACCTGCACACCCCGATCACGGCCGCGTTGCGGGGCCAGGCCCCGCTCACCCTGGCCGAAGTGCTGCACCCCACCCCCGCGGTGGCGGGTCTGCCCCGGCGCGAGGCCATGGCCTGGCTGCGCAGCCTCGAGCCATTCGAGCGGGGGCACTACGCCGCGCCGATCGGCTGGATCGACACCGAAGGCGACACCGATCTGCGGGTGGCCATCCGCAGCGGCACCCTGCGGGGCCAGCAGCTGGAATTGACCGCCGGAGCGGGGCTGGTGCGCGGCTCCCACCCCGAGCGGGAGCTGCAGGAGGTGGCGCTCAAGCTGGGGGTGCTGCAGCAGCAGCTCAACCTGCCGGTGGCCGCCGCCTTCAGCCAGCCAGCAGGCGCTCGATGACCTGATCCGCCAGCGGCACGCGCCCCAGCCGCTCCACCTCCCGCACCCCGGTGGGGCTGGTGACGTTGATCTCGCTGAGCCGGCCGTCGATCACGTCGATGCCGACAAAGAACAGCCCCTCGGCCCGCAGCACGGGCGCCAGCTCGGCGCAGATGCCCCGCTCGGCGTCGGTCAGGTCGGTGGCGACGGGGGCCCCACCAAGGGCCAGGTTGCTGCGGAACTCCCCCGCCTTGGGCAGCCGGTTCACGGCCCCCAGGGGCTCCCCATCCACCAGCAGGATCCGCTTGTCACCGGCGCTGACCCCCGGCAGAAAGGCCTGGACCATCACGGGCAACGTTTCCTGCAGGGTGACCAGCTCCAGCAGCGACCGCAGGCCCGGGGCCGCCGCCGTGACCCGCACCACCCCCTGGCCGGCCCGTCCCGCCAGGGGCTTGAGCACCACCTCCTCGTGACCGGAAGCGAAGGCGGCCAGCTGCTCCACCCGGGCACTCACCATCGAGGGCGCCATCAGATGGCTGAAGCGCAAAGCGCCCAACTTCTCGTTCCAGGACCGCAGGGCCGCCGGCCGGTTCAGAACGCGCACCCCGACCACTTCGGCCATCTCCAGCAGCTGGGTGGCGTAGAGGTAGGCCTCATCGACGGGCGGATCCTTGCGCATCCAGATCCAGCGGAAGTGATCCAGGGGCAGCTCGCGGGGCTCGCCGGCCTCGACCCAGGGGTCCGGCACGGTCCAGCCCTCCGGCGTGGCGGCCATCTCCGCCAGGTGCAGCGGCTGGGCCCAGGCCCGGGGGCGCTGGGCGTCATCCCCCGTCGCGGCGGTGGAGAGATCCGCCTGGGTACAGGCCCACACCGCCAGACCAGCCCGCTGTGCCGCCTCCATCAGGGCCACACTGGAATCCTTGGCGGGCCGGAGGCGCGAGATCGGATCGACCACGAACAGCTGGGCCTCCCGATGGCCGGTCACGCGACCAGACGCAGCAGGGCTGCCAGCTCTCCGCCAGCATTCAGTTTCTGAAGCTCGGCGTAGCCGCCGATGGCGATGCCGTCGATGAAGATCTGGGGAACGCTGGTGCGACCTCCGGAGCGCTTCATCATCACTTCCTTGTTGATTTCATCGTCGTCAATGATGAATTCGTTGTAGGTGACGCTGAGCCTGTCCAGAAGACCCTTGGCCCGGATGCAATCGGAGGAGAAGCGATAGGTGTAGATCTCGACCTTGGCGGGCGGCTTCACTTCCAAGGCGTCCTGCCCGAATTCCTCTGGGGGGGGGACTCCTGGGATCTCCATCCGGTCTCTCATGGGGCGATCTCGCGCAGCTTAAGGGGACCGTCCATGCCCCACCAGATCCATTCGTGGCACAAGGTCCGCTGGCCGTTCCCATGCCGATCAGCCCAGGCCCGGCATCCTGGGGCCTGATACCCCGACGGTGCATGGTCCGTCGGCGCGATGCCTCCCCGTCCTCCGTCGCCCCAGCAGATCCGCAACGCCCTCCAGGTGGGGTTCGCCGGGTTCCTCGCGGCCGGCATCCACGCCGCGGCCGGACCGGATGTCAACGCGGTCGACGGCTTCTATGTGGTCTACGGCGCCGCCCGGAGCCTGCTGCCCACACCGGAGGCGTCGCGGGCGGCGGCGTGGGCGCGGATCGTGGGCACCGTGTTCGGGGGCGCCGTGGTGGTGCTGCTCACCCAGGCCCTGCACAACTGGCTCGCCATCGGCGTCGGTTACGTCCTCATCCAGTTGATGGGCCGGCGGCTCGGGCTTAGTTCCGCCACGCTGCTGAACGCCGTGATCATGACTGTGCTGATCCTGGCGGTTCCCGCCCACGAGCGGATGGGGGGCTGGTACGTCGTCGACAGGACCGGCTGGCACCTGCTGGGGCTGTTGCTGGGCATGGCCGTCGAACGCCTGTTCTGGTTTCGCTCACCGCTGGAGCGCCTGCAGGACAGTGAGCGCGGTCTGCTGGGCCGGATCGAGGCCCTGCTGGCAGGACCGTCCCACGACGGGGCGGAGGGACTGATCAGCGCCTACGGCGCCCACTGCGCCGTGCGCAGCACCGTGCTGCGCAGCCCCCAGGGCCACGGCCTGGCGAGTGAAGGGATGCAGCAGCGGCACGAGGCGCTCGAGCAGGCGCTGCGCCACGCGGTCGCCATGGTCCGGGCGCCGGCCGTGCTGCGCTCCATCGACGCCGATGCCTGCCGCGAAGCCCTGCTCCGGTTGCGGAGCCAGGCGGCAGCGCCATGACAACTCCGGGGCGATCGGCCGTGATCGTGCGCAACGGGACGGTCCTGGCGCTGGTGGTGGCCGCCTGCAACCATCTGGCGCTGCCGGAAGGGCTGTTCCTGGCCCTTGGGGTGCTCACGATTCTCGAGACCGACCTCGGCGGCGGCGTGCTGGCCGGGCGGGAGCGGATCATCGGCACCCTGCTGGGACTGCTCGCCGTGGTCATCAGCGCCGGGATCCTGGGCAGCCTCTCCAGCGTCCTCGGGGTGTTCCTGGGACTGACCCTGGTGCGGCTGTTCGGGTTCGCCGCCGGCCTGACCAGCGGCTTCGTGGTGGGGGGCCACATGGTGGCGGGCAGCCTGATGAACCACGGCGACGCCTGGTGGCACTACGTCTTCTGGCGGATGGTGATGACGATCCTGGGCGTGATCCTCGGGGTAGTGGTGTCGCGGCAGATCGACAGCCAGCGTTCCTCCAGCGCCTGGCAGGCCTCGTGTGACGGCTGGCTGCTCGACCTGGCCCGCTTCCTGGAGTGCCTGCCCGCCATTCCCGAACCGGAACAGCGCTTCGCGTCCCTGCGGGAACGCCGCAATGCCCTGCGCCGCCAGCTGCCCCAGCTGGCAGCGGAACGGACGTTGATCCACGGCCAGCCGGACGCGGCGGTGCTGCGGGCCCAGCAGCAGCTGCAGCACGGCAGCACGGTGATGAGCGCGGCGCGGGATCTCTGCCTGCTGCTCCAGGCGAAGGCCCCCGTGGCCTGGGTCCCGCCCGGGCTGATCCCGCGCCTGATGGTCGCCGGCAGGACGCGGATCGAGGCCCTGATCCAGGGACGGGACACCCCTGCCACGGTGGCGGACCTGCGCCGCTGCCAGGGCCTGCTGAACGCGGCGCTGCCGGAGCAGCCCCAGGCGGCCCCGACCGCGGATCCGCCGCCCCAGGACGCCCGTAACCAGCTGCTGATCGTCAGTCGGTTGCTGCTGCTCTCGGACGCCCTGATCCGGCTGCCCCGGTCCCCGCAGCACCCGGGGCGGCCGGATGCGGGGCGCTGATAGGGTCGAACCATCGCCGGATTCGCCTCCCCTTGCTGGATCTCACCGACTTCAAGCGCGACCTCTCCGAGCTCACCGACCGCCTGGGCCATGCCCAGGACTGTCTTTGACGTACCGGCCCTGAAAGCACGCCAGCGGGACCTGGAGCAGCTGGCCTCCCAGCCCGACTTCTGGGACGACCAGGCCACGGCGCAGAAGAAGATGCGTCAGCTGGATGACGTCAAGGCCCAGCTGGAGCAACTCTCCGCCTGGCGGGCCACCATCAACGACGGCCAGGCCACGCTCGAGCTCTACGACCTGGAACCCGACGAAGAGTTGCTGGCGGAGTCCAACACCTCGCTGCAGTCGCTGCGCGCCGACCTCGACCGCTGGGAACTGGAGCGCCTGCTGAACGGCCCCTACGACAAGGAGGGCGCCGTGATCTCGATCAATGCCGGTGCCGGCGGCACCGACGCCCAGGACTGGGCCCTGATGCTGATGCGGATGTATACCCGCTGGGCCGAGGACCACGGCATGAAGGTGACCGTGGACGAGCTCTCCGAAGGGGAGGAGGCCGGGATCAAGAGCTGCACGATCGAGATCGACGGGCGCTATGCCTACGGCTACCTGCGCAACGAAAAGGGCACCCACCGCCTGGTGCGGATCTCGCCCTTCAATGCCAACGACAAGCGTCAGACGAGCTTTGCCGGTGTGGAGGTGATGCCCAAGCTCGATGAGGACGTCAAGCTCGACATCCCGGAGAAGGACCTGGAGGTCACCACCTCCCGCTCCGGTGGCGCCGGCGGCCAGAACGTCAACAAGGTGGAGACGGCCGTGCGCATCCTGCACATCCCCACTGGCCTGGCGGTGCGCTGCACCCAGGAGCGCTCCCAGCTCCAGAACAAGGAGAAGGCCATGGCCCTGCTGATGGCCAAGCTGTTGGTGATCGCCCAGGAGCAGCGGGCGGCCGAGATCGCCGACATCCGCGGCGACATCGTGGAAGCGGCCTGGGGCAACCAGATCCGCAACTATGTCTTCCACCCGTACCAGATGGTGAAGGATCTGCGCACCGCCCAGGAGACCACCGACGTGCAGGGGGTGATGGACGGCGATCTGGATCCCTTCATCCAGTCGCTGCTGCGCCAGGGTGTGGAGATCGCCGTCGACTCGGCCGCCTGATCCCCCTGAGCCAGCACCACCCCATGCCGGAACCAGCCACTCCCCCAGGCCAGGAGAGCCCCAGCTTCGTGAAGCTGGCCATGCGCAACATGGTGCGCAAGGGGCGCCAGAGCCTGCTCCACTTCGGCCTCACCGCCCTGGGGCTGAGCGGTTTCCTGCTGCTGATCGCCTGGCTGGGGCGGCCCAGCCTGCCCGGATGACCACGGCAATGGCAGCCCCAGCGGCGGGCCCGGCACCGGAGATCGACCTGGCCTTCAACCTGGAGCCAGGGGCCGCCCGTGGCGCCACGCCCCCTGAGCCCCTGGTGGATCCCGACCTGGCCGAAACCCTCTGGTGCACCCACCTCGGCGCCTGGCTCGCCCAGCTGGGCCCGGAGCTGCCGGATCACCTGCGGGCACCCGGCTACAGCCTGGGGCTGCAGCTCTGCGACGACGAAACGATCGCGGAGCTCAACCAGGCCTGGCGCCAGCACAGTGGCCCCACCGACGTGCTGGCCTTCGCCGCCCAGGAGGAGGCGCCGCCAGCCCCCGCGGGGGCTGAGCCGGACTGGCTGGAGCTGGGCGACATCGTCATTTCTCTCGACAAGGCCCGGCGCCAGGCACATGACGCCGGCCACGGCCTGGCAGAGGAGCTTCTGTTTCTGGCCAGCCACGGGCTGCTGCACCTGCTGGGCTGGGATCACCCCGATGAGGACAGCCTGGCCGCCATGCTGGCCCGGCAGACGGCCCTGCTGGTGGCGTCGCCGTCCTGACAGAAGCTGTTCGCCAAGGCCATCGGCGGTAGGGTGCCGGTTGTCCCTCCAACGGCGGTTCGATGCCGATGCTCGTTCCCGAGGAACAACCGCCGGCCCTGCGGGACGTGACCAACGACGTCCAGCGGCGCGGCAGGCGCCTGAGGGTGGGGGCGTGGAAAGTGGCCGGCGACCTGCCGGCGAGCTTCCGCTATGCCGCCCAGGGTCTGGCCTACGGCTTCGCCAGCCAGCGCAACTTCCGCATCCACGTCTTCACCGGCCTGTTGGTGTTCGGCATGGGGCTGTGGCTGCGGCTGGCCGCCGATCGCCTGGCCGTGCTGGTGCTGACGGTGGCGGCGGTGCTGGTGCTGGAGCTGCTCAACACCGCCACCGAAGCGGTGGTGGATCTGGCCATCGGCCGCCAGTTCCACCCCCTGGCCCGCATCGCCAAGGACTGCGCCGCCGCCGCCGTGCTGGTCGCCGCCCTCTCCTCACTGATGATCGCCCTGCTGCTGCTGGTGCCCCCCCTGCTGATCCGCCTCGGCGTCTAGACCATCCCCATGCTCCTGGTTCTCGACAACTACGACAGCTTCACCTTCAACCTGGTGCAGTACCTGGGTGAACTGGCCGCCGATTACCCCCTGGCCGCCGAGGTGCGGGTGGAACGCAACGACGCCCTCGACCTGGAGCAGATCCGGGCGCTGGAACCGGCGGCGATCCTCATTTCCCCCGGCCCCGGCGATCCGGACCAGGCCGGGGTCTGTCAGGAGGTGCTGCGGGAGCTCGGACCCACCGTGCCGGTGCTGGGGGTGTGCCTGGGACACCAGTGCCTGGCCCAGGTGTTCGGGGGGCGGGTGGTGCGGGCCCGCGAGTTGATGCACGGCAAGACCTCACCGGTGCACCACCGGGGCGCCGGGGTGTTCGAGGGCCTGCCCGAACCCCTCACCGCCACCCGTTACCACAGCCTGATCGCCGATCGCGACAGCCTGCCCGACTGCCTGGAGATCACCGCCTGGCTGGAGGACGGCACGATCATGGGCCTGCAGCACCGGCAGCATCGCCACCTGCAGGGGGTCCAGTTCCACCCGGAGAGCGTGCTCACCCAGGCCGGTCACCAGCTGCTGGCCAATTTCCTGCGCCAGGCCTCCCACTGCTAGTTTCGCGCCACATCCCGGGCCCGGTGGGGCCAGACGCGACTCCATGGTTCACCCCACCCGCCGGTCCGCAGCCCCCCAGCGTCGGCCCACCACCACCGGCCTGCGCCTGGGGCTGGGGCTGACCCTGGCGGCCGGGCTCACCCTGCCACTGCCGGCGATGGCCCAGAAGGGTGGTGGCGTCACGATCACCAGCCTCGGCCACAGCGCCCTGATGATCCAGGGGGGTGGTGCCCGGGTGCTGCTCAACCCCTTCCAGGCCGTGGGTTGCGCCGCCGGGCTCAGTGAGCCGCGGGTCAGTGCCGATGTGATCCTGGCCAGCAGCCTGCTGAAGGATGAGGGTGCCCAGGTGGCCAGCGGCAAGTTCCTGGTGAAGCCTGGCTCCTACCGGCTGGCAGGGCTGCAGATCGAAGGCATCGCCGCCCCCCACGACCGGGTCGGGGGCCGCCGCTTCGGCAACGCCACCCTCTGGCGCTGGCGCCAGGGCGGCCTCGACATCGCCCACCTCGGCGGCACCGCCGGCAACCTCAGCCCCGCCGATCGCGTGCTGCTGGGACGGCCGGATGTGCTGATCATCGGCGTGGGCGGCGGCGGCAAGGTCTACACGGGCCAGGAAGCGGCCGAAGTCGCCCGGGAACTGCAGGCCCGCCGGGTGATTCCGGTGCAGTACAACGGCGGCAAGCCGCCTGCCAACTGCGATCAGGGATCGGTGGAGCCGTTCCTGAAGGCGATGGCGGGCGCCACGGTGCGGCGCAGTGGCCGCTCGGTCAGCCTGGTGCCGCCCCTGGGGGACGGGGTGGTGGTCGAGGTGCTGCGCTGAGCCCAGCGCCGGCGCTCGCACTTCACCCCAGCCCGTCGATCCGGCGGTAGGCCTGCCAGAACCGGCCCATCTGCTCGCCGCTGCCGAGGCTGACCCGCAGGGAGCCGTCGATCAGCGGCTTGCCGGCCATCGAGCGCACGAGAATTCCCGCCTGGCGCAGATCGGCCTCCACGGCCGCCGCCGGGCAACGGGGCCAGATCAGCAGGTAGTTGCCGCCGGCGGCATGGTGGCGCACCCCCGCCTGCCGCAGCTGGACCAGAAGCCAGTCGCGGGCCCGCAGCACCTCGGCCACGTAGGCGTCCACATAGGCCTGGTCGGCCAGGGCGGCCTGGGCCGCCGTCACCGCGAAGCTGTTGATGTCGTACGGACCGCAGACCCGGCCCACCCGCTCCACCAGCGCCGGTGCTCCGATGGCGAAGCCGATGCGCAGGCCCGCCAGGCCGGCCGTCTTGGCCAGGGAGCGCAGCACCAGCAGGTTGGGCGCCGCCGCGAAGGGATCGGTGGTCGAGCCCGGCGCCAGCAGCGGCGGCAGCACACTGTCACCGGTGAAAGCCTCATAGAGCTCATCGACCACTACCAGGGTGTGCGGCGCCGCCGCCGCCAGATCCAGGATCCGCTGCGGCGCCAGCCGGGTGCCGGTGGGGTTGTTGGGATTGCAGATCAGCAGGATCCGCGGGGCACCAGTGGCTGATCCTGGAGGACCCAGGGCCGCCCGGATCTCCTCGAAGGGGAAGTCGAAATCGGGCAGGCGGTAGGGGATCGCCTCGATCGCCATGCCCTGCATCCGGGCGCAGGGGGTGTAGTAGCCGAAGGTGGGGCTGGTGGTGAGCAGGCGATCACCGGGGGCACCGAAGGCGTGGAAGATGGCATGGATGGCCCCGTCCACACCGTTGAACAGGCCGATGTGGGCCGGCGTGAGGCCCCGGCCCCCCAGCGAGGCCACCACCGCCTCCCGCAGGCCGTCATATTCGGGATAGATGGCGTAGTGATCGGCCGGGATGGCGCGGATCGCCTCCACCACCCGCGGGCTGGGCCCGATGGTGTTCTCGTTGAAGTCGAGCCGCAGCAGGCCACGGCGCCCCTCCAGGGGGGCGCTGTAGGCCGTGAGGGTTTCCACCTCGGGACGGGCCAGGGGGCCTGGGGAAACGGCCGGGCGCTCGCCGGGGGTTGGGCTGCTCAAGGCGCCGGAGTCAGATCGCTACGGAAGCCATCCTGCAGCGCAGCCCTACCGTTTGATCACCTGTGCCTGGAATCCGGTGGCGAAAACGGAGCTGGCCCTGAGGGCCCTGGAACGGGGCGACCTGCGGTTCATTCACGACCAGGTGAACAACAGGAGCGTGATGGCCTACTGGTTCGAAGAACCCTATGAGTCCTTCGACGAACTGGAAGAGCTCTACATGCGCCATATCCACGACAACGCCGAGCGTCGCTTTGTCGTCGAGAACAAGGACAAGGAACTGATCGGCCTGGTGGAGTTGATCGAGATTGATTACATCCATCGCCGGGCTGAATTCCAGATCATCGTGGCCCCTGCCCACCAGGGCAAAGGCTTCGCACGCTTCTGCATCCACAAAGCCCTCGACTACTCCTTCACCATCCTGAACCTGCACAAGATCTACCTGTCCGTCGCCGTTGACAACGCCAAGGCGCTGCACCTGTATCAGCAATGCGGCTTTGTCGAAGAAGGCCACCTGGTGGGCGAGTTCTTCATCGAAGGCCAGTATCGTGACGTCAAACGCATGTACATCCTTCAGGAGGATTACCTGGCCAGATCAGCCGGCATCACATCCGCTCCAGGGTGGGGATTCCCAGCAGACCCAGGCCCTGCTTGAGGGTGTCGGCGGTGAGGCGGCAGAGCGCCAGCCGCGATCCGCGGGCGGGCTCTTCGGCCTTCAGCACCGGCACCTGGTCGTAGAAGCGGTTGAACACCTGGGAGAGCTCGAAGAGGTAGCTGCACAGCCGGTTGGGCAGCAGCTCCTGCTCCACCTCCAGGATCACGGCGTCGAACTGCAGCAGCTGGCGAACCAGCGCCCACTCCTGGGGTTCGCCGAACACCAGGGGCGTGGGGAAGGCGACGCCGGCGGCATCGGCACCGCCCTTGCGGGCAATCCCGGCAATCCGCACCACCGCATAGAGCAGATAGGGGGCGGTGTTGCCGCTGAGGGCCAGCATGCGATCGAAGCTGAACTGGTAGTTGGTGATCCGGTTGGTGGACAGGTCGGCGTACTTCACCGCCGCCAGGCCCACGGTGGTGGCGACGTCGTTGATGAAGTCGCCGTCCTCCTGTCTCTCCTCCTCGGCCAGACGGCGGCGCAGGTCGGCCTCGCAGCGCTCCACCGCCTCATCCAGCAGTTCCTTGAGCCGCACGGTGTCGCCGGCACGGGTCTTGAGCTTCTTGCCGTCCTCCCCCTGCACGAGGCCGAAGGGCACGTGCTCCAGCCTTCCGCCCTCGGGAATCCAACCGGCGCGGCGGGCCACCTGGAACACACCGGCGAAATGGCTGGCCTGGCCGGCATCGGTGACGTAGATCACACGGCGGGCACCATCTCCTGCGGGGGGCGCGGCGAACCGGTAGCGGATGGCGGCCAGGTCGGTGGTGGCGTAGTTGAAGCCGCCGTCGCTCTTGCGCACGATCACCGGCGGCGCCTGGCTGACCGTGCCGTCCTGGCCCTCCAGAAACACGCACTGGGCGCCACCATCGCTGACCAGCAGGCCCGCGGCGGCCAGGTCGACCACCACCGCCTCCAGATAGGGGTTGTAGAAGGATTCACCGCGCTCATCGAGGCGAATGTCGAGGCGGTCGTAGAGGCGCTGAAATTCGCGGCGCGACTGATCGCAGAGCAGTTGCCAGCAGCGGCGGCTGGTCGGATCGCCGCTTTGCAGCTTCACCACTTCTTCGCGGGACGTGGTCTGGAAGGTCTCGTCGCTGTCGAAGCGGGCCTTGGCCTGGCGGTAGAAGGCCACCAGGTCGCCCAGGTCGACGGCATCGGCGGTGTCAAGGGCCTCGGGCGCCACCTGCTTGAGGTGGGTGATGAGCATGCCGAACTGGGTGCCCCAGTCGCCGACGTGGTTGAGCCGCAGCACCGGATGGCCGCGGAACTCCAGCACCCGGGCCAGGGCGTCGCCGATGATCGTGGAGCGCAGATGCCCCACATGCATCTCCTTGGCGATGTTGGGGCTGGAGAAATCCACCACGACCGGCGCACCGCCGGGGGCCACGGGCTCCACACCGAGGCGGGGATCGGCCAGCCGGCGGCCCACTTCGGCGGCCAGCACCTCAGGCCTCAGGGTGAGGTTGATGAAGCCCGGGCCGGCGATCTCCGCCGGCAGGCAGAGGGCCCCGAAGGCCGGATCGGCCGTCAGCCTTTCCACGATCGCCGCCGCGATCGCCCGGGGCGCCAGACGCAGGGGACGGGCCAGGGCGAGGGCGCCATTGGCCTGGAAATCACCGAACTCCGGCTTGCTGGCGGGGGTGAGCTGGGGATCCAGCGGCGCGCCGGCCTGGCGGGCAGCGGCCGCCGCCTCGGGGAAAGCCCGGCTCAAAGCCGTCTCCAGCAGGGTTTGGAGTTCCTCGACGATCAGAAGCATGGAGGCGGTGAACCGGGGCAGCGGCAGCAACAGACCCCCTGATCATCCTTCCCGGGGAGGCGACCAACGGCACGGCCCGGGGGCTCCTCAGCTTCGCTGCCCTACGGGCCCTGAAGCGGCATCAATTTCCGGCTCAATCCGCCGGACGGGATGGCTTGGGCTTCCTCTGCGCTCGTTTGTGCCGCCTGAGACCAGCGCAGGAGCAGCACCTGCCATTTCGAAGCAGCGGCGCAGGTCAGGCTGCGGCCCGGGGGTGGGTCGTCAGGGAATCAGCGTGATTGAAGGAGCCGTGCCCCGAAGCAACGTCACTGACTGAGCACCCCCACCTCAGTGGCGGCAATGGATCCGGCCGGAAGAGGCGCCACGGGCGCGGCCAGGGACCGCGATCCGGCGTCCCAGCTTAAGGATTGGCTAAACCACCTTTGAGCAAGGTGACAAAACCCATGGTAGGGTGAGCGGACATTCATATTGCTGCAATGTTGGCCTCGGCCCGCCGAAACCAACTCTTAGCGCTGGGCTGCTTGGCAGGCCTACTCGCAGGAGCTACTCCTGCGATGGCGTTCACCTCCTTCGACGTCCTTTTTGACGCCTCTTCCAAGGTCACCAGCTCTGAAGCCACTGGAGTCAGTGGCAAAATGACGTTCAGCTTCGCAAAGAAAGATCCGCTGGACAACAAATACACCCTTGATCTGACGATTCAAAACACTTCACCCGTTGCTGGCAATCCATCCGGAAGGCTTACGGCATTTGCCTTTAACGTTCCTGGAGCTTCTAAGACCACTCCAGACATTAAACTTCTTAAGTACGAGCCTTTAGTCTCAAATTTTGGAGATGTTTACGGGGCCTCAACCTTAGCAAACACAGAAGTCAACGTCAACAATAACGAAATTCTCGAGTTCCCTACGTCCACTCCCAAAACAGCCGCCTACGCCCCCTTCAACGATTTCACATTTTGCGCACGTGACAAAGGAAACAATTGTCACGGGGGCAGCGGCAACACAACCTTTGGACTCGCAGATGGCGAAAAAGCCTCTGTTCGCTTCACCCTAGCCTCCAATCTTTCCAACATCAACAGCGCCAGCCTAGTCGCCCAATCATTTTACGATCTTTTCAAGCTCCCGACATTCAGCAATACTGGTGATTACAAGAACGCCCAAGTCGCTCTTCGCTTCCAGAGCGTTACAACATCCACCGGTCGAACAGGGAAGAGCGACAAATTGGCTGGATACCCTTCATCGCCTCCCCAGGGTCCCGGCGATGCCGTTCCTGGTCCATTACCTGTCCTAGGAGCCGCAACCGCTTTTGCCTTCAGCCGAAAGCTGCGCCGCCGCATCTCAGCGACAGCCCCCCTCAATTCCCTAACGGCCTGAATCGTGCTGGGTTGCAGGTTGTAGCCTCTGAGGAGCAAGCTGTCTTCTGCCCTTTTTGTTGCTGACTCTCCCCGTCCATGGAAGAGTCTCATCATGATGCGGCCATCCAGCCAGGGTTCAGGACCTACCGATGGCTTCTGAAACCCCATTCAGGCCCTCCGAGTCGGCCGTCCTTGCCGATCGGCTCTCGGTCTTCGCGATCGTCCTGTTCGTCATCTACGGCGTCAGGGTGGCCGCCGCCGCGATTCCCTTCCGCCCCCTCGACACCCTCTGGCAACTCAGCATCAGCTCCGCCCTGATCGAGGCCGCCGCTATCCCCCTGCTGGGTCTGGGATTGCTGCATCTGGCGGCCTATCTGAATCCCGATGATCTCGCCCTGGTCCGGCGACGGGACGCCCTGGCCCGCTGGGCGATCCTGGCGGTGCTGGGGTTCCTGCTGCTGATCCCTGTGCAGGCCTATGCCTCCTGGAGCACCGTGGCCACGGCCAGGACCAGGCTGACGACGCAACAGACCACCGCCAACCGCAACTTCGCGCTGGTCCGCGAAGCGATCAATGCCGCCACCAGCCTGGAGGATCTTCAGGCTCGCCTGCAATCCCTCCAGTCACCGGTGCTGGGCATCCGCTTCGAGAATCTGGGGCTGCCGCTGGCCGAAACCAAGCGACAGATGCTCATTCGCCTGAATGACATCCAGGAGCAGGTGAAGACGCGCATCAACGCCCCGCCCCCTGAAGCCATCGAGGACGTGGCCAGGAACTCCATCCGTGTGATGGGCACCAGCCTCGTTTATGCCCTCGCCTTCGCCATCGCGGCCCAGCGCCGCGGCCAGGACATTCCCCTGCTGGTGGAGCTGCTGACGATCTGGAGTCTGCGGCAGCAGGCGGATCACTCCCGGCGCGGAGTTTCCGGTGCTCCTGATCGGGACTATCTCGCGCAACTCGCCCCGCCGGAGGACGATCCCCCTCGCCTGCCCTGAGCCCCTGCCCCGCCGCTGGCTCCCACGCGCCAGTGGACCAGGACCACAGAAACTTCAAGCAGGGTGAAAGCCAACCTGCTAAAGTGAAAGGAGATTAAGGAAGCGTTCATGCGCGCCACAGCCAAGAACACCCTCCTGCTGCTCGGTGGCGTTGCCAGCCTGATCGCCGCAGGCTCCCCAGCGATGGCCAAAACGTCCTTCGACGTGATCTTCGACAGCGGCATCGCCGGGACGAGCTACTACAACACGGGCGTGAAGGGCAAGATGTCCTTCGACTTCCGCAAGGACCCAGGCAACGACAACACCTACACCCTGGATCTGGGCATCACCAACACCTCGGCGGCGTCGGGCCCCGCCTCCGGCACCTTGGTGGGATTCGCCTTCAACGAGCCCCTGCGCGGCAATGGCAACGAAGCCATTTCCCTGCTGAGCTACAACCCCCTGGACTCCGGGTACGGCCGGGTGTTCGGAAACTCAGACCGGGGCATTCGGGTCAATCCCCAGGAATCCCTCGATATCTCCAGCTTGCGCACTGCGCCCTACGCCCCCTTTTCCAACTTTGATTTCTGCGCCCGCATGAGCAGCCGCAGTGGTTGCCATGGTGGCTCGGGCAGCACAGGGATCGCTGGCGGAACCAGTGTGAAGGTTCAGTTCTCGCTGAAGTCCAATGATGTGAGCATCTCCACTGCCGACCAGGTTGCCGAGCGTTTCTATAGTCTCTTTAACTCCTTCCAGCCTGGTGACAGCTGGAGCAAGGCCCAGATCGCCCTTCGCTTCCAGACCGTCAAGAAAGCGAATGGAAGTACGACAAGCAGCGGCGAGAAGGTTACGGGAGCAGCGTTTTGGAGGATTCCTAATGAAGGCCCTACAAACGAAGTTCCTGACCCCCTGCCTGTCCTTGGAGCAGCAGCAGCCTTCGGTTGGAGCAGGAAGATCCGGCGCCGAATCCAAGCTGTGACCCCCGAAGGGCGTCTCACCCCCTGAATTCCATAGCCATCCATCAGGTTGGAATCACAGCCGTATTGACCTTGCATTTGCAGCAGCTCATTCGTCTATATCTGCCCGGCCTCTTGATCACTGGAGCACCCAGCGTCTTCGCTCCTGGTCAGAACCAGTCACACCTTGAAGGCCCGGTCGGTTGGCAGACTGGCAACATTCATCGTCTAGGTATGAATCCGCTGCGAGACAGTTCAGCGGCCTGATTGCTTGCTGTTCCGTGGCCCTCGAGCCCCATCCCATCGACATCCACGCAGACACCCCGACAGGCAAGCCAGAGAGCCACTTTCAACCCTGGCATTCCTGATGGCCAGCAGCAAGGAATTCAAAGAGTTCGATTCGGCCATCCTGGCCGATCGGCTGGCCTTCATGGCGATCGCATTGTTCGTGGTCTACCTGATCACCCTGCTGGCCAGCATCCTTCCCGTTCGCCTGCTGGACACCGCCTGGCAGCTGCGCTTCATCTCGGCCAGCTTGGATTCGGCCACGGTTCCGCTGGTCGCCCTCGGGCTGCTCCACCTGGCGGCCTATCTCGATCCGGACAATCCCACGCTGCAGCGACGGCGCAGCGGCCTGGCCCGCCTGGCGATCCTGGCCGTCATCGGCTTCCTGCTCATCGTTCCCCTGCAGGCCTACGCCGGCTGGCAGAGCGTGGCCACGGCCAGGGCCAATGCCGCCCGCCAGCTTTCAGCCGCCACCAGCACCTTCGATCTGCTGCAGGAGACCATCACCACGGCCACCAGCCTCGACAACCTGCAGGCGCGCCTCCAGGCGATGCAGACCCCCAGCCTGGGCATCCGGTTCGAAAATCTGGGGCTGCCGCTCCCGGAAACCAAACGCACGATGCTCGCCCGTCTCAAGGAGGTGCGAGAGGAGGTGGAAGCCAGGATCCAGGCCCCCACACCCAAGGCCATCGAGGCGGCGGCCAGGGACAGCCTGCGCGTGATGCTCTCCTCCGTCGCCCTGGCCATCGCCTTCGCGATGGGGGCCCAACGCAAGGGAAGTGATGTACCGCTGCTGGTGGAGTGGCACACCATGCTGAGCGTCCGAGCTCCACGGCCGCCCCTTACAGGACTGTCAGCGCCATCCGAGGAAGCGTACTTTTCCAGGCTGGTGCGTGAAGAGGACAAGGACTCGGAACCGGGAGTCCCGCCCCCCCCCTGAGGCCTTGCTGGCCAGCACCCCGGACGGCACCATCGGCCCAAGCGAACGACCGCTGCGATCAGCAGCGCGTCCACGGCGGATTCGTTGCACATCTGCCGGACATGCTTAACGGCGCTTAGGCCGTTCATGCGCAGGCCTTCAGCCCGCAAACAGGCTTTACAAAGGGTTACAAGATGCACCCCGTCCCGGCCAGGCCGGTTGGCACGACTGGGTTTCTTCCCCCTCCATCGCCCGTGGGACGCCCAGTACCGGGGTGCTTCCCCTGCCCAGGCCGGCCCTCCCGGCGGGCGCCGGGAGGAGATGGCCGGCCTCTCTACAGCGATTGTTGAGTCCGAAGAAACAGGATCTGAGGCGAAAACCTAAGCCACTGTTCAGCTTCGGTCATAGAACTCTCCTTCTGAATTGGCCTGTGCACAAAGACAGCAAGGCTGCTGCACAACGATGATGAGTGCAGGGGAAAGGGACCCTGCCATCAGCCCTCCCCAGCCACAAAGTCACCCCCCCCCAGTGCTCTGGGCGCAACGACTTTGCAACTGTCTTGAGATCTCCACCTGTCAACGGGTGGATGCTCTGGACGCGGATGTTTATCGCCTGATGTTTACCTTCTACTCGCCATGACTTACACCACGAAGGCAGGGGGCCAACCATCGCCTTCCTCCCTCTTCCCAGAGCTCTCCAACCACGCCAAACGTTCAAGCGATACGACCCTCTCCCTGTTCGCCGACGCTCCTGCGGTGGCGGACGTCCCCAACCCGCTGATCACCACTGTTCTGGCCACCACCAAGGCCTCACCACCCCTGCAGGCCGATGCCGCCAGGGAGTCAATGGAGTCCAGTTATCTGGCCCCAAACAGCCATGGCGCCGTCTTCCAGAAGGGCGTCGCCCTCGTCTCCGCTCCCGACGTGGCGACGAACAGCCACCAGGTGTTGAATGATTCGTTGAGTGATTCACTGTCCGGGGCCTCAACGGCTGCGGCCTCGACGTCGATGGCCCCCAGCTTCGGTTGCAGGGCCTCCAGCGTGCTGGCGGTCAGCACCGTTGAAGGTGCCGCCGCCCGGGACACCACCGCTGACCAGGCTCCCCTGGTGCTCGACGGAGTGGTCACCCTCGGCAAGGGGGTGGATCTGAGCAGGGTGTTTCAACTGCACAGCAACCCAACCGCCACGAAGACGATCTTCCTGGACTTTGATGGCTACGCGATCAACAGCTCAGTCTGGGAGAACATGGGCAATCTCAGCCTGAAGAGCTTCTACACCACTTTCGACTCCGGCGCGCTCACGGAGATTCAGCGGATCTGGCAGCGGGT
>CALSBA010000017.1:0-70507 GCA_943373065.1 Synechococcus sp. UW140
CAAAAACTTTTCACGTTTGGTGCGCTTCTTGGCTGTGGATTGCTCATAGTCACCGAACCCCAGCTGCTTGCCGCCCATGAACCCAGCCCTTACCTGCGATCACAAGGCCATTGTCCCGTGAATGGGGTGGCTTTTCCAGAGTCTCCTTAAGCCGTCGAACTTGGCGAGATTCATGCTCCTCTATGAGGTAGGCTTGAACTGCTGAATCTCCGCCAGTACTCCCAAGCATGCACAAGCGATGTCGAATGTCTGCAAGATGAGACAGAGCCGAGGCTTGATACAGTTCTCCAACTCCTACATGATGCAGGTGATTTATCATTCGCTGTCGCAATGATGAAGGCTCTACACTATCTATAACACCGAAAGAGATTGCCACTGCTTCTCCGTCCAACAGTGTGCACTGCAACCAAGGCAAAGTTTCTAAGCTATCGTAGTACGGATGAAGAGTGAGAGCGTCGGACTCTTCTGATTTATAATCATTACACCTTTCACAAGATGGCACCAAGTTTAGAGGAAGCAGGAAGTATGCAGGAAACTTAGCCTTGGGGAGATAGTGATCAATCGTAGAAACTGGCAACTGGCTACATAATGGGCACCTATTTTTCGGCGCACTTTGCCGAATGGCCATGTATACGCTTCGTCCAGGCCTTCCCTCTGGAACGAATTTCGCATTGTAGAGATCCAGTAAATCATCTTTCTCTGCTACTCCGCAATGGCTGTGTATGGCAAGTGTTGCTAATGCATCCTGCTCAGCGCATTGAGCATAAGCGAGTGCTGCAGATTCGATTTGTGAAAGGGAGGAAAGGATGCGTGCTTTTCGAGCCGATGTTCGAGCTTGCACATAATCATTCGCGCAATCAATCAAAAGCTGACGATATCCTGACAAGGAGGGCCTAGATATTGAGTTCACTTACTGGCCTCGATTAATAAAATGCATACGCAGAAGTGAACGACCAACACTTCCTAGCTTTCCGTCAAAAGCCTGTAGAGCTTCTTCATATGAAGGATACCTCGAAGCCAAATCTACAATGAAGCGATGAAAACCTGCCTGAACAACTTCAAGCCCAAATACTTCTGCTGTTAACTGGCCAACACTCTCACCAAATGTCTCCATCTCTGGACGGTATACTGCCACAGAACCACCTGCACGAGTAAGAATCTGGACGCAGCTTGATGGCACTTCCTGTAATACCACTGGCGAATGTGTCGCAACTACTGCGACAGCATTCCTGTTGATAAGCAATTCGCACAAACATCGGACAAAGGCGCTAAGTAGTGGGGGATGCAGATGTGCTTCTGGTTCGTCAAGCAATATTAAAGTGCGTTCTTCAGTAGCTGCAACCAATCTTGTTACTGTTAATAGAATCAACATATGACCCGAACTGAGGCGGTCAAACCACTGCCGGTACAAGGCTGGATCGCTCCCTCGTTGCGCAATATTAGCGATCCCACTCTCTGAAAAGATAGGGTCAGTTCCAAGTGATTCCAGTGCATTTCTCCATCGTTCTAAACGTACTCCTTGCCCACATTTTGTGGCGGCTTCAACAAAAGAGTCAAATACAACATCCGAATCAATTGCATGTCGATCTGAAGCCGCTCCAGGCATTTCACTCTTGAGGCCAATATATTGAATTTCAATATTACTCACGCGCTGTGTTTCATCAGGAACAGGAAGAAAGGGGTCGAATGCGCTAAACGATACAGAGACGATGCGCCTGAATGGAAATAGGCCTTGATCATCAAGGTTTGAAAATACAGCGCTTGCATCTTGCGGATTAGCAATAGATGACACCATGGTCCGAAGACAATGTGTTTTTCCAACGCCATTTCTACCGATGATAGTATGTAAGTTGGTAGGCGGAACAGAGTGCGGAACTACTCGAAAGTCCATCGAGTATGGCGAGAAACCACTGCCTCCATGGTGCAAAAAACGAAAGGAAAAAGGGGTCAGAGTTGCCCTGCCTTCCGCCAGCTCTGAGTAGCGACCTGTAATAATGGATTCACTGATGTCTCGTCGCACCGAATCCCTGTAAACATCGAGATCCTTGTACAAGGATATTAAACTTTGATTAAAAGCAATATCGCGGAGTGACTGCAAGATTGGTTTACGAAAATTTTCACCTAATGAAGCCAAAGTCTCATAATAGTTTTCTGACTGACCCAAAGAAAAATAGGAGTCATCTAGGGATTCAAAAGAGTCTGGCAAGGGGGTCTATTTAAATCCATATACTTCCACTTGCGCACGAGTCGTATCCATGCCTCTTGCCCCTATTTTCAAGCTTCCAGCAGAGTGCTCGGTTCCCGACTCATCAACAACAACAAGCTCAAAAACCGTGCAATACTTAAACCAATCATTCCATAAGGTAATCCTACGCAAGTAGCAGCAGGATTGCTGACCAATTGGTATCGAAGTCGAAAATGGAACGACGTAGAAGCGCATTACAGTTAACTCCGTCGAGCCTGGGTCGCTAGAGATGCGATTAAAATTGATGCCGCGATTAAGACCTCTTGCAGAGTCACCGGTTCCTGATATGGGGTGAATTGCAGAGGACTATATTTACTGGTCTGAACTCCTGCTGGAGCGGTCATCCGGCCTTGGTCGTCAATGCTGGCTGGCACAGTAACCTGCTACGCGTAACATCGCCACAGCCAGCGCGGTTCATGGCTGCAGATCCTCGGCACTCACCGCAGCCCAAGTGCTTGGAGACGCCATGCCCAACCAGGCCCCACCCCCCGGCCTCTACCAGCAACTCCTGACCGAGGGCCTGGAACAGCAGCTGCGCCAGCTGCAGGCAACTCTTGTCGCCACCGACGGCTTCGACCCCCAGGAAGCCCCGCGCCTGTTGGCGCGGCACCTGGCGGCTCTGGCCCGCATTGCCCTGGAGCACCTGAGCGGTGGCTCCACACCTGAGCACCAGCTGGCCCTGGTGAACCAACTGGTGGGCCTGCTCCAGAGCCAGGCACCCCGCGCCATCTCCACGGGCGACTTGCTGCACCCCTCCGCCCGGCTGCTCTCGGAGATCCGATCCACGGCGCTTCTGCCCGGCCAGGCAGAAACCATCCGCCCGCTGATCCCCCTGGCCGACAGCACCCTGCTGGTGAACGCCAGCGGCGAACCGTCGGTGGGGCAGGCGCTGATCCACGAAATCCCCTCCGCCCAGCGGGTCGACCTGCTCTGCGCCTTCATCAAGTACAGCGGCCTGCGCCTGCTCCAGCCGGCCCTCTCGGCCTTTCTGCAGGCTCAGCCCCGCCGACAGCTGCGGGTGCTCACCACCGTCTATCTGGGCGCCACCGACCGCCGCGCCCTCGATTGGCTGGTGGCCCAGGGCGCCGAGGTGCGCGTCAGCTACGACACCCGCCGCACCCGCCTGCACGCCAAGGCTTGGCTGTTCCATCGGCCTGGCCTTGCGGGCTCACCCCCTTCCTCCACCGCCTACATCGGCTCCTCCAACCTCTCCACCGCCGCCCTGCACGACGGCCTGGAGTGGAACGTGCGCCTCTCCGCCCACGACAACGAGGGCATCCTCGCCAAGTTCCAGGCCGCCTTTGAGAGCTACTGGGAGGAGGGCGAGTTCGAGCCCTACCGGGCCAGCGAACTGGAGCAGCGCCGCTTTGATCGCGCCCTACGCGAGGAGACGGCGGAGGACTCGGCAGCAGACGCCACCCCGCTCAGCTTCTTCGACATCCGCCCCTACGCCTACCAGCAGGAGATCCTCGACAAGCTGTCGGCCGAGCGCAGCCTCCATGGCCGCTGGCGCAACCTGGTGGTGGCCGCCACCGGCACGGGCAAAACCGTGGTCGCCGCCCTCGATTACGCCCGCCAGGCCGGTCCGGGTCACCCCAGCCTGCTGTTCGTGGCTCACCGGCGCGAGATCCTGCAGCAGAGCCTCGCCACCTTCCGCCAGGTGCTGCGCGATGGCTCCTTCGGCGAGCTGCTGGTGGATGGCCAGCGCCCCAGCCAGTGGCGCCATGTGTTCGCCTCGGTGCAGTCGCTCGCTGGGCTGGATCCGGCGGACCTGGCGCCGGACACGTTCGACGTGGTGATCGTCGATGAGTTCCACCACGCCGCCGCCGCCAGCTACGAGCGCTGGCTGCGCCACCTGGCGCCCGCCTTGCTGCTGGGCCTCACCGCCACCCCCGAACGCACCGGCGGCGAGGACATCCTGCATTGGTTTGACGGCCGCATCGCCGCCGAGCTGCGCCTCTGGAGCGCCTTGGAGCAGGGCCTGCTCTGCCCGTTCCACTACTTCGGCCTCCACGACGGCACCGACCTCTCCCGGATCGAGTGGCGCCGCAACGGCTACGCCAGCGAAGCCCTCTCCAACCTCTACACCGCCGACGACGCACGCCTGCGCCTGATCCTGCGCGAACTGGCAGACAAGGTCACCAACCTGGATTCGATGCGGGCCCTGGGCTTCTGCGTGAGCGTGGAGCACGCCCATTGGATGGCCCGCAAGTTCGTGGCCGCCGGCCTGCGCGCCGCCGCCCTGGATGCCTCCAGCCCCCGGGAGCAGCGCGCCGAGCAGATCCGCCGCCTGCGCTCCGGCGAGCTGCAGATCCTGTTCGCGGTCGACCTGTTCAACGAAGGCCTCGACATCCCCGAGATCGACACGGTGCTGTTCCTGCGGCCCACCGAGAGCGCGATCGTGTTCCTACAGCAGCTCGGCCGCGGTCTGCGCCTCTGCCGGGGCAAGAGCTGCCTCACGGTGTTGGATTTCATCGGCCAGGCGCACCGGAGCTTCCGCTTCGACCTGCGCTACCGCGCCCTGCTCGGCGGCACGCGCGACCAGCTGGAGCAGCAGATCAAAGACGGGTTCCCCTTCCTGCCGGCCGGCTGCAGCCTGCAGCTCGATCGGGTGTCCAGCGAGCGGGTGCTGGCCAACTTGCGCGAGTCGCTGCCCACGCGCCGGCCCCAGCTGCTCGCCGAAGCCCGCCGCCTCGGGCGTTGCTCGCTGGCGGGGTTGCTGGAGGGGCTGGGGATGGAGCTGGGGGAGTTTTACAAGGTGGCGGGCTCCTGGGCGTTGCTGCAGCGGGAGCTGGGTTGGGTGGCGGCGGGGGCGGCCACCGCCGATGAAGAGCGGCTGGGGCGGGGCATCGCTGGCGGCCTGCTCCACCTGGATGACCAGGAGCGGTTGCGCTGGCTGACGAATCAGCTGCAGCGCCCGGCGCTGCCGGACCCGGCGGACTTCAATCCGGAGACGGAACGCAGCTGGCGCATGCTGATGGCCCAGCTGTGGGGCAGCGGCCGGCAGCACGTGCCCCTGGCCGAGGCCCTCGTCCGGCTCTGGGCCGCCGCCGACCTCCGCGCCGAACTGGTGGAGCTGTTAGCGCTGCTGCTCGATCGCACCGACCACCTGGTGGCGCCGCTCGACTGGGACCGCGCCGATCCGCCCCCCGTCCCCCTCAAACTCCACGGCCGCTACTCCCGCGCCGAGGTGTTCGCCGCCTTTGGGCTGCTGAACGAGGCCCGCCCTTTCCCAGGCCGTGAGGGGGTGTTCTTCGATGAAGCCACCCAGTGCGACGTGTTCTTCATCACCCTCAAGAAGAGTGAGCGACTCTTCTCCCCCACCACCCGCTACAACGACTACGCCATCTCTCCGTGGGAGTTCCACTGGGAGAGCCAGAGCCTCACGCCGGAAGCGTCCGCCACCGGGCAGAGATACATCCACCACGCCGAGGGTGGAAGCAGGGTGTTGCTGCTCGTGCGGGAGGAAAGCAAGCGCGGCGGGGTGACGCTGCCGTTTCTTTGCCTCGGGTTTGCCGATTACGTGAGCCACGAGGGCGAGCGGCCGATGGCGATTCGCTGGCGGCTGCAGCGGGCGATTCCGGCGGCGTTCGTGCCGGAGTTGGCGTTGGCGGTTTGAGGGCGTGGAGCTGATCAAGGCTTATCCCATTGGCCCTCTGGTTCCTGCAGGCGCCTCATGGCCTCCCTGGCAAGAACAATCGCAATCCCTTGAAAGTTGCCCAAGGCCAAGAGGTCGTCATCGCCAGAGACGATCAGATCGGCGAGGCCACCAACGGCCGCAGCCAGGACCTGATCGTCGTCGGGATCCCTACTGACGGGACCTCCCAGATCAGCAGGTTCCACGCGCTCAACCAGGGCGGCATAGCCATCAAACAGATCGGCAATCCTCACACCAAGCCGAAAAATGGGCTCTCTGAACTTCGGTCGCTGCAGCACGCCTTCCAACTCGGCGAGGAGAGGAACGGTACTGATCAGCTGAACCCGCCCAACAACGGCCACATCCATGAGCTGCCCGGGAACTCCCTGCCAGATCAGGGCGGAGAGAGCCGTGTTGGTGTCAAGAACCAGCCGCAAGTCGTTGCCCCTTGCGGTAAGCGCTGATCTCCTCGTTGATCTCTTGCCGGGTCAGCACCTCCGGCGGGTCAGCAGCGAGAGCAGCCCTGGCGTCTTGCAAACGGACAATGCGGTCTGAGGCCAGCTTGTCCCGCAGCAGACGCTCGATCGCTTCTGGCGCCAGCAGACCAGCTCCGCTGGCTTCCGCCGCTAGCGCATCAGGGAGGGTGATCTCGATGGTGGTCAAGCGTGCACCCCAACCATGATTGCCTCTGAGGGTAGCCGGCATCTCCACCCAGAGGGACAGCCCACAGGCCGCCGCGAGCAGATCCGCCGCCTGCAGGGCAGCACCTGCCCCTGGCTGAGGCCCTCGTCCGGCTCTGGGCTGCCGCCGACCTCCGCGCCGAACTGGTGGAGCTGTTCGCACTGCTGCACGAGCGCACCGACCACCTGGTGACGCCGCTCGACTGGGACCGGGCCGATCCGCCCCCCGTCCCCCTCAAACTCCACGGCCGAGAAGGGGTGTTCTTCGATGAAGCCACCCAGTGCGACGTCTTCTTCATCACGCTCAAGAAGAGTGAGCGGTTGTTCTCCCCCACCACCCGCTACAACGACTACGCCATCTCCCCGTGGGAGTTTCACTGGGAGAGCCAGAGCAACACGCGGCAAGCCTCACCCACGGGCCAGCGCTATATCCACCACGCCGAGCGTGGCAGCCGGGTGATGCTGTTCGTGCGAGAGGAAAGCAAGCGCGGCGGGGTGACGCTGCCGTTCCTGTGCCTGGGGTTCGCGGATTACGTGAGCCACGAGGGCGAGCGGCCGATGGCAATCCGTTGGCGGCTGCACCGGGCGATTCCGGCGGCGTTCGTGCCGGAGTTGGCGTTGGCTGTTTGAGGGGGCTGGGGCGCTTCGTCACATAGACCAGCCCCATGCCGCTTAGCCTGAACGCAGGACAGGGAGTCAGACAGGCATGAGCTACCGCATCCGGTTGTTGGAAACCGAAGAAGGTTGGTCGGTGAGCTGCCTTGATCTGCCGGGCTGCCACTCCCAGGGAGCCAACAGGGACGAAGCTCTGTCCAACATCCGCCAAGCGATTGCCCTCTGGCTGGAAGTGGAAGCTGAGGAGGGTGGAGTGCGCAGCGTGGAGACTCTGGAACTCGCTCTCTAAATGCCACGTCTGCCTGGAATCAGTCAGAAGGAGGCCGTGAGGGTATTTCTGAAGCTGGGGTATCGGATCGTCCGCGAATCCGGTCATCTGATCCTGAGCAATGGTGAGCGGCGCCTCGTGATTCCACGCCACGACCCAATCAACGCCATCACCATGGACGCCATCGCCCGTGATGCAGGTCTGACGCCTCAGCAGTTCCGCCAGCTGCTGTGATGGCCGAAGAGGAGCGTCTCAACGGTGTCCTCGCCCCCTGCGGCCACGACCACAAGGCCATGGGCGCGCACGAACGGCGCCGATGGCTGAGGCTCTGCGCCCAACTGCTCTCGATCCTGCCGGTGCCCCTGCACGTGCACGGCCGCCACCGACCTCCTGTTCATCACCCTGCGCAAAAGCGAAACGCTCTTCTCGCCCTATACCCGCTACCGCGGCCTGGCCCTCGGCCCCTCGCTATTCCACTGGGAGAGCCAGAGCAGCGCCGGCAGGCAGCCTGGCTACCGGTGATGGCGTTGGCGGTTTAGCGTCATCCGAGGCCACTCCTGAGCATTCACTGCCGGCCATGGACGTCAGTTCCGAAACCTTGATCAGCCAGTTGCGCCAGCACGCGCCCATCTGGAGTGAGCGCTTCGGCGTGCGCAGCCTGCGGATCTTCGGCTCCTGGGCCCGTGGCACGGCAACACCGAGCAGCGATGTGGATCTGCTGGTGGCCTTCGACGGCCCTGCCACCGCCAGACGCTTCTATGGCCTCCAGCTGTTCCTGGAAGATCTGCTCCAGCAACCGGTCGATCTGGTGACCGAACAAGCACTTCGGGAGGAGATCAGGCCTGCGGTTGAGGCGGATGCCATCACCCTCTGACGGCAACCCGAAACGCGATTGGTGCCTCTACGCGCAGGACATGGATCGGTTTGCCCATCGCGCCGTGCGCTACTGCGCCGATCTGAACCGTGCGCAGTTCGAGGCGAATCAGCTCATGCAGGACGCCGTTCTTCGCAACATCGAGCTGATCGGCGAGGCCGCCACTCGCATCCCATGCGCAATCAACTGATCCACGCCTACCTGGGGGTCGATCTTGATGTGGTGTGGGATGTGATCCAGGTGGAATTGCCGCTGCTGATCCTTCAGCTGAAGGCCGTGATGGCCTGACGGGCAGCCTGGTCGTGCGGGGATGAGGAGCCCTCCCTGGCGGTAAGCGCGCAAGCACCCCGGACAGGACAGGCACCCCTACCATTGATGCTTGATGCGTCAACATCAGATGCGCACCACCCTGCAGCTCGACGACGACGTGCTGGCGGCGGCTCGGGTGCTGGCTCGGCAACAGCGCACCAGCCTGGGTGCCGTGATCAGCGAGCTGGCACGCCAGGCCCTGGTGGCGCCAGCGCCAGCGCCAGGCTCCAGCTCGGGAGACCCAGGGGCCGACCATCGCAACGGCCTGCCCCTGCTGCCCTGGAGGGAGACAGGAGCACCGGTGGATCTGGAGCTCGTGAACCACCTGCGCGACGAGCTGGCGTGAGTGTGGCCCTGCTCGATGTGAACGTGCTGATCGCCCTGCTGGATCGGCGCCACGTGCACCACGAACCCGCCCATGGCTGGTTTGCGGCCGCGCAGGCGAAGGGGTGGGCCACCTGCCCGCTCACACAGAACGCCGTGCTGCGCATCCTCGGCCAGCCCCGCTATCCCAACAGCCCGGGGCCACCGGCGGTGGTGGCGCCGCTGGTGGCGGAGCTGATCCGCCATCCGCAGCATCAGTTCTGGCCGGACTCGCTCAGCCTGCTCGACCAGAGCCTTGTGGATGCATCGCGACTGCTGGAAGCCTCCCAGATCACCGACACCTACCTACTGGCGCTGGCGATACACCGTGGCGGCCGGCTGGTGAGCTTTGACCGCCGCCTCAGCTGCGAGGGCATTGCTGGCGGCCGCGAGGCCCTGTGGTTGATCGAAGCCTGAGACAGCTCAGAGCGAACGGCCTCCGCTCAGGACGAACAGCTGTAGTGCGACACCCCTCCGGCGTTGAAGAATTCCCTGGGCTTGAGGCGGTCGTAGGTCGCCGCCAGCTCAGGAGCCAGCGCGTCGTAGGGATGGCTGAACACCTCCTCCAGTTCCCTGACCAGGCCGTAATCACCCTGCGCCGCCTGTTCATAGGCGGGGGCGATCAGCCATTCGCGCCAGGTGACCTTGGGATTCACGCGTTGCATCGCAGCGGCTGTCTCGCGGGGGTCGCCGCTGCTCGTTACCTGATGCCGCCAGCGCTGTAGCCAGCTCTTCCACTGCCCATCAAGCTCCTCTGAGCAGGGCACGTAGAAGCTCTCCTGCAGGGCCGAGAGCTGCTCGGGGATATCCGACAGCCTGCGGAAGAAGATCGTGTAATCCACCTTGGAGCTCACCATCAGCTGCAGCAGGTCCTGCACCAGCGCGGCGTCGTAGCGGATCAGGCCGAGCTTGCTGGCCCACATCGCCTCGAGCTCCTGGGCCATCGCTTCAGCGAAGCCGTCGCGGAGCTGATCAAGCATTGCCAGGGCCACCGTGTTGCCCTCGAGCAGCGGCCGGAGAGCGGTCCAGAACATCTGATAGTTGGCTTCGGCGGCCACCGGTTGGTTGAAGAAGGAGAAATGCTGGCCGCCGCCGGTCCAGGGCTGGAATCGGGGATCGAACAGTTCGCAGAAGCCGAAGGGGCCGTAGTCGAGGGTGTACCCCCCCGCCGCACAGTTGTCGCTGTTGAAATTGCCCTGGCAGTAGCCCACCCGCATCCAATTCGCCACCAGAGACGTGAGCCGTCCGCGGAACAACCCCGCCAGTTCCACCACCTGATCAACGAAGTCCAGGGCCGGATCGATCTCCTGCCGGTAGTTGCGCTCGATCAGGTGCGCCACGATCATCCGCAGCTCGTTGCGCGCCTCCGGATGGGCACCGCTGCGGGCGCGACGGGCGAACAGCTCCAGCTGGCCGACCCGCAAAAAAGAAGGGGCAACCCGTGTGGTGATCGCCGCCGGGTTGTCCACCAAGACGTCGGGATCGAACGAGCGGGTGTTCGGGGAATACCAGGGCCGGCGCACGGTTTCCGATCGGGACACATAGAGCGTCAGCGATCGGGAGGTGGGAACCCCCAGGGCGTGCATCAACTCCTGCGCCAGAAACTCGCGCACGCTGGAGCGCAGCACGGCGCGGCCATCGGCGCCACGGCAGTAGGGCGTCGGACCGCCGCCCTTGAGTTGCATCTCCCAGCGCCGGCCGCCAAAGACGCCTTCAAACACGGAAATGGCCCGGCCATCGCCGTAGCCGTTGCCGGTGCCGAACGGGCACTGCTGGATGTATTCGCTGCCGTAGATCGAGAGGGCATAACCGGTGGCCCAGCCGAACGGGCGCATCGGCGCCTGGGCCGCCTTGATGTCACCGGAGAACAGTCGGCGGAACGCTTCGTCGTGGGCCAGCCCATCGCCCAGGCCCAGCTCCTGGAACAGGGTGCTGCTGTGCGCCACGAGCTCCGGCTCCGGCAGCGGCGTTGGTGTCACCGGCACGTAATGGCCGGAGAACACCTGGCGGGGCCGGTGATCCTGGCCATCGCCGCTGGCCTGGGGATCCGCCCGCAGGGAATCCAGCAGCGAGTAGTCGGCCCGCTGGGCAAAGTCCGCGAAGGTTTTCGTCAGCACGGTGGTGGGCGCTGCTGTCGGCACGGCTGTCTGCACGAATCTCTGTCGCTGAGGTCACCATCCTGGCGAGCAGCACCCGCACGGTGACGGATCACCCGTCAGTCCTCCCAGAGCTCCGCCAGATCCAGCCGCAGCCCGGGGAGTTCCGGCTCCCCGTCCAACACCGCCAGCCCCGCCAGCCGCTGCGGTTCGCCACTGGCGTGCCACACCTCCACACCACGGCTTTCGGGCAACAGCAGCCAGCCCAGCCGGGCCCCATTCGCCTGGTAGGTCGCCATCTTGCGGCGCAGGTCGGGCAGCCGGTCGGATGGGCTGGCCAGCTCCACCACCAGATCCGGACAGAGGGGCGGAAAACCCTGACGCGCTTCGCTGGAGAGGGCCTGCCAGCGTTCCAGCCGCACCGCGCTGGCATCCGGACTCAGCACGGAGCCATCGGGCAGCAGGAAACCGGTGGAGCTGTCGAACACGCACCAGCCGGGCTGGATGCGGGCCCACAGACCCAGCTGAACAGCCAGCTGGTTGTTGCGCCGCCCGGTTTCGCCGCCTGCAGGGGTCATCTCGATCAAACGCCCGTCAGCCGCCAGCTCCAGCACCGCCTCCGGATTGGCCGCGCAGAGTTCGGCGAACTGGGCCGGCGTAAGTCGCAGCGCTTCGCTGAGTTGGCGGGGCAGGGTGAGCATGGCCCTGCGGAGGCGCAAACAGTTGATTCGATCCTAGGCAGGGTTCAGGCGGCCGCCTCAGCGGCCCAGCACCAGCTCCCCATACCGCCGCACCGCGCTGCGGTGATCGACGTCAGCCCTTAGGCCGATGAACCCATCCGGCCGCACCGCCAGCAGGGTGAGGGGCCCCAGGCCCAGGCGGGGCGCTTCCTCCAGCCGCACGGTCAATACCGCTTCCACCAACGCCGGCGGCACCGCTCCCGCGGCCCGGTCGGCCTCCAGTTCGGCCTGCAGTTCGGCGATGGCCTCCGGGGGCGTCTCCAGGCCGGCCAGCAGCAGCAGCGTGTGGCCGCAGCGGTGGGTGAGGGAGTGCAGCCGATCCGCCCCGGACCCGGGCGGCAGCGCGATCGTGGTGGGCAGGCGCTGTCCGGCACCAAAGGGCTGGCCCTCCCCACCGCCGATGATCGCCGAGCCGGCGTAGCTGACGTTCATCTCGGTTTCCGCCACCACCTCCTGCTGGCGGGCCACCGGATTGGCCAGCATGGCGGCGATCGCCCGGTCGCGGGCGGCGCGCTCAGCGCTCTCCTGCAGTCCGTGGGCCTGTTCGGTGGCATCTCCGGACCGGCAGATCTGCAGGGCCACCGGACGCCGCTCCTGTTCGTAGCTGTCCAGCAGGGCGGGATCTGCGGCCCCCTGGTGCACCAGGGCCAGCTTCCAGGCCAGGTTGGCGGCATCGTGCAGCCCGCAGTTCATGCCGTGCCCCTCGGCAGGGGAGCACACGTGGGCGGCATCGCCGGCCAGGAACACCGGCCCGGCGCGGAAGGCGCTGGCCACCCGGCTGTGGCAATGGAAGCGGCTGGGGTTCTCCACGGCGCTGAAGCGGGCTTCCGGCAGGTAGCGCCCCAGCACGGCGGTGGCCTCGGCCACCAGATCGCCCTCCTCGCCCGCAGGCCGCAGGTACACCCGCCAGCGCTCGTCGGGCAGGGCCGTGAGGATCAGGGGCGAGGCGTCCAGATACGCCGCGTTGACCTCGTGGCTCTCGGCCCAGCCCTCCACCGCCGCATCGAACACGGCCCAGGGACGGGCAATGCCATGGCCTTCGAAGTCCAGGCCGCTCAGCGCGCGGGTGGTGCTGCGCAGGCCGTCGCAACCCACCACCCAGCGGGCCTGCATGGTCTGCTCCCGCTCGCCGCAGACCACCGTGGCGGTCACGCCGTCGCCATGCGGGGCAAGAGCCACCAGCCGGCAGTAGCGGTGCAGCTTGCCCCCCTGCCCCTCGAGGTGGTCCGTGAGGATCGTTTCGGTCACCTCTTCGGAGAGGCCGAGGTTGAAGCCGAAGCGGCTGCCGCACGTGGCCAGATCCAGCTCCCCCAGGCGCTGGCCATCGGCGTGGATCAGGATCCTGCGCTGCCGGCAGCCCGCCTCGAGAAACCGATCCACCAGCCCTAGCGCCTCGAAGATTTCCAGGGAGAGGGGGTGGATCACCGTGGCCCGGTCCCAGTGCAGGGCTTCGGCCCGGGCGTCGATCAGCAGGTTGGGAACGCCGCGGCGCTGCAGCTCTCCCGCCAGCAGCAGGCCGGTGGGGCCCGCCCCCACCACGAGCACGCAGGTCTGGCTGGGAAGGGACTGATCCATGGCGCCCGGGCGGGTTGAGCCACAGCGGGCCACACTAAACCGATCCCAGGGACTCAGCTCTGGCCCACCCCTTCCGCTTCCTGGCCGCCGCCCTGGCCTTCAGCGCGGCACCGGTCCAGGCGGCCCCCAACGGCACCTGGCTGTCCCAGCCTCAGATCTGGTACTACGCCTCCCGGCAGTCGCTGAACGACGTCATGGCCGAGATCCGCGGCAGCGACTTCAAGGTGGTGTTCCTCGACGTCCGCAAGGTGTCGGAGGCGATGCAACGGGAGGCTGCCCAGGCGGCGCGCCGCCAGGGACTGCTGCCGGTGGTGTGGGTGCAGTCCCCCCAGTACCGGGCCCTGGGGATCACCGATCTGGTGCACGAAGCCCGCCATGGCGACGCGATCCAGGTCGACGACCACTTCTTCGCCAACTACTCCCTGGAGGACTTCTATCTGCTGCGTCGGCTGTACCCCAAACCCATCTTCTGCAGCATCCAGCCGTTCCAGGCCAGCCTGGTTCCCACGGCGGGCTGCAACCAGCTCGATGTGCAGTGCTACAGCGCCCCACAGTTCCAGCAGTGCCTCAAGCTGGCCAACCAGCTCGGCGCCGTGGTGAGTCTCTCCAGCGAGAACACCCTCAAGTACCGGAGCCAGCTGGGTGAGCGATCCTTCAACACCTTTCTCTGGCAGGGGCTCTGAGGGATTCTTACTCTGGTGCTGCATGGCGAAGCGCCATGCCCCGCTTCCGTGGCTTGCTTCGTTGGCCCGCCGTGTTGGTGATCGCTGGGCTGATGAGCGCACCGATCGCCACGCCCGCGGCAGGAGGCCCGCCGGCCTCCCCTGTGACGCTGACGTTTGCCGATCAGGCCTACCGGCTGCGCTGGTCGTCGCAGCACCAGCACGAGTTCACCCCAACGGGCCAGGACGACCTGAGCCGCTGGAGCGACATGGTCACCATCAACACCTACCCAGGCGTCAGCGATGGGGAAGGGCTGGCCGAGGTGGCCAACCGTGTTCTGGGCACCTACAAGCAGAACAATGCCGTGGTGGTTCGCACGTCTTCCGTGCCACGCACCGCCGACCGCCCCGCCGAGCACCTGATCGTGGTCCTCTTCCCCACCCGCGACTCCATCGAGGCCGTTTTCGCCCGATTGCGGCTGGCCGACGGCCGCGGCACCGCGCTGATCTACAGCCATCGCCTCTATGGCCAGAAGGCGGGAGAGGCCATGGCGGCCTGGTTGAAGGCGAAGGGTCCCGGCGTGGAACGTCGCTTGATGGCCCTCCAGGAGATTCCTTCCCACCGCCTGCTCGAGCCGTCCAGCCCGTGACCACCAAGCCACCCGGCGCCTGGCGCGTGGAGATCCGCGAGAACGGCCGCTGCGGCTTTATCGACGATCTCGAAGGGGCCGACGCGATCGCCTGCTACTGGGAATTCTGCGGCGGCGACACCGTGGCCTCCATCGCCATCGGCGACACCAGCGAATGGGACACTCGCCACCCGTGGGCCGCAGGGCGGCGCCGGCAGATCCTGGAGCGTATCGCTGCAGAAGTGGTGCGCCAGAGGGGCCCCACCTGCAGCGCCCTGATCGACAAACAGCCCGGAAGGATCACGATCCGGTAGCGCCTGTTGGAGTAAGGCCATCACCTGATCCATACCCACCCAGACTGGTCAGGGGCCTGCCCTCCCTTCCTCCACCTGCTGCGCCCCGATGTCGTCACGGACTCTGTCGAAGTCCCGCCGCAACCGATCGACGGCGGGCCTGCTGGGGCTGGCCCTGGCCCTGGCGGCTCCCCTGCCCCGGGCTGTCGCCGCAGGCGGCTTGCCCGGCTTCGCCCCCGGCAGCGGCGTGGACGCCGCCGCGGCCCGCCGCATCAGCCGCTGGGCCCTGGCCGACTACGCCGTGCCCGGCGCGGCGATCGCCCTGGTGCAGGACGGCCGGCTGACGCTGGTGGAGGGTTTCGGGGTGCGCGATCTGGCCAGTGGCGCCCCCACCACCGCCGACACGGTGTTCCAGCTGGCCAGCGTCTCGAAGACCTTCACCGCCGCCACGGTGGCCGCCCTGGTGGATCGCAGGAAGCTTTCCTGGGAGCAGCCGATCGTGGCGCTGCTGCCGGACTTCCGCCTCCACGACGCCTATGCGGGCCGCTGGGTGAATGCCCGCGATCTGCTCACGCACCGCGCCGGCTTTCCCGCCTTCTTCGGCGACCTCTTCGACCACCTCGGCTACGGCGACGCCGACGTGCTGCGCCGGATCCGCTATGTGGAGCCGGCCACCTCCTTCCGCGACCGTCCCGCCTACTCCAACATCGGCTTCTTCCTCGCCGGTGAGCTGGCGGCGAAGGCCGGCGGCCAGCCCTTCCCTGCCCTCACCCGCAGCCTCATCTTCGAGCCCCTGGCCATGACCCGCACGGGCGTGGCCAGCACCCTGGTCGGCAGCGCCGCCGTCCCCGGCAGCCTCACCGATGTGAGCCGCTCCCATGCCCTGGTGGGCGATCGCCTGCAGGTGGTCCCCCCCAACCTCAGCGCCCTGTTCATCGCCGCCGGCGGCTTCGCCAGCAGCGCCAGCGACCTGGGCCGCTTCCTCACCGTGCTGGCCCGCGGCGGCGAGATCGACGGCCGGCGGGTGCTCTCGGAGGCGGCGGTAAAGGCGATGTTCGAGCCGGTGATCGCCGAGGAGCCCGGCTTCGCCGAGTTCCCCCCGATCGATGCCGACTCAGGATTCGACTACGCCCCCGGCTGGGGAGTGTACCACTACAACGGCCTCAAGGTGCTGGAGAAGGGCGGCGCCCTCGATGGCGTGCGCACCCTGCTGGTGGTGGTGCCCCAGAAGCGCTTCGCCGTGGCGATCCTGGCCAACCGCAACCTCACGGCCCTGCCGGAGGCGGTGCGGGCGGCCCTGCTGCAGCAGGCCTTCGGCCGCCCCGGCGAAGCGGACATGCAGCCCCAGATCCGCGCCAGGGCCCGGGACCTGGAGGGCCTGCTGCTGGCCGCCGAACCCAGGCCCGCCGATCCCAGGCCGCCAGCCCGGCCCCTGGCGGCCTACACCGGCACTTACGTCAACGATCTGTGGGGCACCTGGACAGTGGCCGAGCGCAACGGTTCCCTGGAGGTGCTGGCGGGTCCGGCCCTCTACCGGGCCCCGCTGAGCCGCTGGGACGGCGAAACCTTCCACCTGCTCTGGCCCGGGGTGCTCTCCGCACCGGTGCAGGTGCCCTTCCGCAGCGATGGCGCCGGCCGGGTGAGCGGCTTCGACTACCTGGGCTACGGCTTCCGGCGCCTGACGCCCTGAAGGGTGGCAATGACTACAAAGCAATCGAATCGGCCAACTAAAGTGGCACATGCGTTTTTCGGCGGATCAATCTCTGGTGTGGATGCGTCGTCTCTCCAGGGATTCAATCAATCAGCTGAGCATCAAATCCAAGTTGATTCTGATGCTCCTGCTGGTGAGTGGCTTCTCCACGTTGTTCACCGCGGCACTGGGCTACCGCAGCGGCCAGATCAATCTCACCAACCGGGTTTTCAATCAGCTCATCAGCATACGCGCCTCCAAGGCCTATCAGATCGAGTCCTATTTCAGAAACATCCAGAACCACACCCAGACCCTCAGCGAGGATCTCTCCATCGTCGCCGCGATTGAAGAGTTTGATGCCGCCTTCCAGCAGCTGGAGAAGACATCCCAGCCCCCCGCAGCAACCCAGGTTCTCGAGGGCTATTACCGCAGGGAATTCCTGCCCCGGCTCGACAAGTACCACCCTGGCACACCCAATCTGCCCGCCTACATGGCCGGTGATCCTGCCACCCGCCACCTCCAGTACAACTACATCGCTGCCAATCCCAATCCCGTCGGCAAGAAACAACAACTCGTAGCCGCCAAAGATGGCAGCACCTACTCCAAGGTGCACGGCCGCTATCATCCGATCTTTCGCAATATCGTCTCCAGATTTGGCTACTACGACATGTTCCTGATCAATCCAAAGGGACAGATTGTTTACACCGTTTTCAAGGAGACGGATTACGCCACCAGCCTGGAGAACGGCCCCTACAAGGACAGCAATCTGGCCCAGCTGGTGCGCGACGTGATCGCCTCGAAGGAGAAGGGATTCACCCAGCTGGTCGACTTTGCCGCCTACGCCCCCTCCTACGGCACGCCCGCCGCTTTCATCGCCGCGCCCATCTACGACGGTCCGAAGTTGGTGGGCGTTCTGGCCTTTCAGATGCCTGTCAATGAGATCAATAACGTCATGACCGGCAACCAGGATTGGAAACAGGACGGCCTGGGCCAGTCAGGCGAAACCATCTTGGTGGGCAACGACACCCTGATGCGCTCGGCCTCGCGTTTCTTCCTCGAGGATCCCAAGGCCTATCTGGCCCAGCTCGAATCACGTGGCTTCAAGAAAGACGCCATTGAACGCCTCAGCCAATACAACACGACGATCCTGCAGCAACCGGTGGCAACACCGGCGGTGACCAAAGCCATCGCCGGGGGATCCGGCACCCTGCGCGTGGTCGACTATCGCGGTGTCCCGGTGCTCAGTTCCTATGCACCGCTGCAGATCGATGGGCTGCACTGGGTGGTCCTCTCCCAGATGGACCTGGCCGAGGCCTACGCCCCGATCCATGCCTTCCAACGCCAGATCCTGATCACCGCCACCCTGTTGATCCTGGTCGTCACGCTGCTGGCCATGGGCCTGGCCCATCTGTTCGTCAAGCCTGTCCAGCAACTGATCGACAGTGCCCGCAAAGTCAGCTCGGGTGAATTGGCGAGCATCCCCGATCTCAATGCCACCGATGAGTTCGGCGAGCTGGCCCAGTCCTTCAATGCCATGGTGCGCAGCCTCCAGACCCAGACGGCCCTGGTCGATCAGACCAATCAGGAGAACGAGCGCCTGCTGTTCAGCGTCTTTCCCTCCGCCATCGCCAGGCGGCTGCAGCGGGGCGAAACCCAGATCGCCGAAGAGGTCACCAACGTGGCGGTGCTGTTCGCCGATCTCAAGGGGTTTTCCCGGCTCGTGTCCTCCCTCAGCGCCCATGAATCGCTGGCCATCCTCAACGACCTGGTGGCCTCCTTCGACGACCTGGCCGCCCGCTTCGGCCTGGAGAAGGTGAAGACGATCGGCGACAGCTACCTGGCGGTCTGCGGCCTCTCGGTGCCCTATCTCGACCATGACAAACGGGCCATTGATTGCGCCATCGAGATGCACGGCATCCTGCGGCGGTTCAACCTCGAGCGCGGTTTCAAGCTCGGCATCCAGATCGGCATCCACTCCGGCGACATCGTCGCCGGCATCGTCGGCAAGAGCCGGGTTGTCTATGACGTGTGGGGGGAGACCGTGAAGCTGGCCCATACCCTCAGCCAGGCCTGCCCCACCGGCGCCGTGTACGTCTCCGAGGTGGTGCACCACCGGCTCGAGGATCTCTACCCCTTCGAGCGCACTGCCGCGGCCATCGAGGCCCAGGAGGCCCCGCCCGCCTGGCGGCTCACCAGCGCCACCGTTCCCTCCGCCAGCGAAGCCCTGGCCAAACCATGAGCACGGCGGTGCCGCTGTGGATCTGGGGCCTCGGCCTGGCCGTTGGCTTTCCCCTGCTCACACTGGTGCTGGGAGAAGTCATCCACCGGCTCAGACGGCGCGGACGGGCGATCGCCAGCACGGTGCGGCTGGTGCGCAATGTGTTGCTGCCGATGCTGGTGCTGATGGTGTTCCTGCAGCACGTGCTCCAGGTCGACCCCGGCACCCGTCTGTTCCGCACGATCGAGACGGTGTTCTGGGTGTGCGTGATCCACGCCGCCCTCTCCCTGCTCAACGTGATCCTGTTCGAGCAGGCCGAAGACGACACCTGGCGCTCCCAGGTGCCGAAGCTGCTGATCGATCTGGCCCGCCTGTTTCTGATCCTGCTGGGCACGGCGTTCGTGCTGGCCTCGGTGTGGAACGCCGATCTTGCCGGTCTGGTCACCGCCCTGGGGGTGAGTTCGATCGTCATCGGCCTGGCCCTGCAGGACACCCTCGGCAGCGTCATGTCCGGCATCGCCCTGCTGTTCGAGCGGCCGTTCACGGTGGGCGACTGGCTGGAGGTCGGCGGCGTGGTGGGCCAGGTGATCGACATCAACTGGCGGGCCGTGCGGCTGCTGACCCTGGAGCAGGAAATGGTGGTGATTCCCCACAAGCTGATCAGCAGCGAGGTGATCCGCAACTTCACCAAGCCCACCCCGATTCATGCCGAACGCATCCAGATCGGCTTTTCCTATAACGATCCGCCCAACCTGGCCCGCCAGGTACTCAAGAGCACCGCCCTGGAAACCAAGGGCATCCTGCTGGATCCCGAGCCGGATGTGTTCACCCTCGCCTATGCCGACTCCGCGGTGTCCTACGAGGTGAAGTTCTTCATCCGCGACTACGGCGACATCGAGCAGATCCGGGAACGTTTCATGACCCGGGTGTGGTATGCGGCCAAGCGCAACAACCTCTCGATTCCCTTCCCGATCCGTACCGTTTACAACTTCCACGGCCCCACCAGCCAACAGAAGGGTCTCGCCAAGAAGTTCAGCGAAAGCCTGCAGGCCATTCCCTCCTACGTGCCGATCAATCGCGAGGAGGACAGCTTGGCCCCCTCCGTCTCCGGCATTTCGCTGCAGCACTTTGCCGCCGGTGAGAAGGTGATCCGCCAGGGCCAGATGGGCAATGAGCTCTACATCATCGTGGCTGGGCAGGCCCTGATGACACGAAGGGATGAATCGGGAGAGGATGTCGAACTCCTCTCTCTGAGAAGCGGCGAGTTCTTCGGCGAGATGAGTCTGTTTTCCGGTGAACCCAGCACCGTGACGATCGCGGCCAGCAACGATCTGGAGGTGATGAACATCTCCGCCACGGTGGTCAATCAGATGATCGACCGCCAGCCCAGCTTTGCCCGCGAAATCGGCCAGATCATCGAGAGCCGCCGCCTGGCCATCCAGGAGACCACCCAGGCCCAGCGCCGACCAGGCTCTTAGGAGGTCCCCGTCCCTCCATGCCGCCACCCCTCGGCCGACGCCAGCTGCTCTCCCTCTCCGGCCTGGCGCTGGGTGCGGGGATCTGGCAGGTCTGGAAGCCCACCGCCGCCCGAGCCGCCCCCGCCCTGGCGGCCCCGCCCCGCGGCGGCACCCGCCTGGTGCTGATCAGCGACCTCAACAGCTCCTACGGCTCCACCACCTACATCGCCGAGGTGCACCGGGGTGTGGCCCTGATCCCGCCCCTGCGCCCGGACCTGGTCATCTGCGCCGGCGACATGGTGGCGGGCCAGAAGGCGGGGCTGGGGCGGGATCGGCTGGCCGCCATGTGGGCGGGCTTCGACCGCAGCGTGCTCACCCCGTTGCGCAGCGCCGGCCTGCGGTTCGCGCCAGCCATGGGCAACCATGACGCCTCCGGCGCCAGTACCGGAGGCCGCTTTCTCTTCGCCGACGACCGCGCCGAGGCGGCCCACTTCTGGCGAGCGCGCCGGGACGCCCTCGGGCTCACGTTCGTCGACACCGGCAACTTCCCTTTCCACTACGCCATCCGCCAGGACGACGTGTTCGTGCTGGTGTGGGACGCCTCCACCGCCCAGGTGCCGGCGGAGCAACGGCGCTGGGCCGAGCGGATCCTGGCGGGCCCCGCCGCCCGCTCCGCCAGCCGGCGCCTGGTGGTGGGCCACCTGCCGCTGCGGGCCGTCAGCCAGGGCCGCGACCGGCCCGGGGAGGTGCTGGCCCAGCCGGCTGCCGTGCAGCAACTGCTGGAGCGCCATGGGGTGGAGGCCTACGTGAGCGGCCACCAGCACGCCTACTTCCCGGCCCGCCTCGGCCAGCTGGATCTCTTCCACCTCGGTGCCATGGGCAGCGGCCCCCGCCGGCTGCTGGGCCAGACCACCACCCCCTTCCAGACCCTCACCGTGCTGGATCTGGTAGGCAGCCCTGCCCGGCTGGTGGACACCAGCTTCGATCTGCGCACCCTGCGGCGCATCGATCCGCAGCGGCTGCCCCGCTCGCTGAGCGATGCCGCCGGCCGGGTGCTGCAACGGCGGCCCAGCGCCTGAGCTGGCGGGGCCAGCGCCGGCAGTTCTATCGTCGCCCCCATCGCACGCCGACGTCATGAAGCTGCCGGAAGGCTGGCGGATCTACGCCCTGGTTCTGGGACTGAACGTGCTGGCGCTCTCGCTCTGGTGGGTCGACCGCGACGCGGTGCCCCACCCCTCCGCCGGCGGCATGGGCGCCTGGATCGCCGCCCGTCTGGGGTCCTGAGTTGCCTGTGATCACGATGAACAGCCAACACCAGGGCCTGCGGCCACTGGTCGCCCTGCTGGCCCTGCTGCCGGCGGCGCACGCCGTGCCTGCGCTGGCGGCCACACCCTCCCCTTCTCCGCTGGAGGGCACCGCCTGGGTGCTGGAGCGCCTGGGCCAGCGCCAGCCCCAGAACGGCACCAGCATCACCCTGCGCTTCGAGGCTGGCCGGGTGGCGGGCAGCGACGGCTGCAACCGCTTCGGCGCCCCCGTCACGGTCCGGGGGACGGGCCTGCAGGTGTCGGCCCGGGGCCTGAGCACCAAGATGGCCTGCCCGCCGGCGGTGATGCAGCAGGCCGAAGCCTTCCAGACGGCGCTCACCAGCAGCCGGGGTTTCCGCCTCGACGGCGAGCGCCTGCGGCTGCTCTCGGCCGACGGCCGGCCCCTGCTGGTGCTGGTGGGCCAGTCGCAGCGGCTGGTGGGCAGCACCTGGCGGGTGGCGGGATTCAACAACGGCCGCCAGGCGCTGGTGAGCCCGATCCTGGGCACCAGCCTCTCGCTGCGGGTCGTCAAGGCCGGCCAGCTGGCCGGTTCGGCGGGTTGCAACCGCTTCACGGCGCCGGTGCGGCTGGAGGGCACCCGCCTGCGCATCGGCACCCCGGTGGCAACCAGAAAGCGCTGCGCGGGCGCCGGGGTGATGGAGCAGGAGCAGCAGTTCCTGGCCGCCCTGCCGACAGCCACCAGCCTGCGGCTCGAAGGGGAGTCCCTGGAGCTGCGCCGAGCCGATGGCGCCATCGCCCTCAGCCTGCGGCGCGTTCCGGGGCCCTGAGAAGCACGTATGGATCTGCCAAGGGTGGTGTTCTTTGGTCGCACCGGGGCTGACGCGCTGGCGTTCTTCAACCTCGATCTGGCGGACTGGCGGGGCCGCCGGGTGCTCGATTGCCCCGGCGGACCCGGTTCCTTCACCGCCCTGGCCCGCGCCGCCGGGGTGGAGAGCGTGGCGGCCGATCCCCTGTACACCCTGTCGTTGCTGGAGCTGGAACGCCGCTGCCGCGACGATGTCGCCTTCACCATGGAGCGCCTGGCCCTGAGCCCGACGCTGCGGCCGGACTTTGACCAGGCCCTTTTTCGCCAGGGAAAGATGGAGGCCCTCGACGCCTTTCTGGCCGACCGGCGGGACCATCCGCAGGCCTACCGCGCCGCGGCGCTGCCCTCCCTGCCCTTCGAGGCGGCCAGCTTCGATCTGGTGCTCTGCGGCCATCTGCTGTTCTGTTACGCCCCGATCGCCGACGGCGGCCTCAGCGAACAGCCCGACTTCGACCTCGAATGGCACCGGCGCGCCCTGGCCGAACTGCTGCGGGTGAGCCGGCAGGAGGTGCGGATCTACCCCGCCCACACGATCGAACGCCACCCCCGGGTCCATCCCTGGGTGCAGCCCCTGCTGGCCTCCCTGCCGCCGGGGTGGCAGGGGCAACTGGAGCCCACCACCTACGACGAAGGCTTCGAGGGCGAGACGCCGATGCTGCGGCTGTGGCGCCAGATCGCGCCTTCCCCCAGCGGGCCAGGGGCCCATTGATCACGAATCCCACACCGGTTTTCGGAAATCTCGATACAAAAAGCGGGGAATGTAACGGGTCGTGGCTGGTTTCCGCCACGCGAGACACACTGACAAAAAACTGCACCAGGAGCGAATTCCCATGACGTATCTGACCTGGAGGCGGGAGCTGGTGCGCTCCGCCATCGATCAGATGCTCGCTGCCACCGATCCCGACCGCGGCCCCTTCGGTGATGGGGGTGTGCTGTTCAACGCGATGATGCAGGACCTGAGCCAGAGCCTGCCGGCGCTGGAGATCGTGGCGGCCGCCGACGACATCCTCACGGCCCACCGGGGCTTCTGCGAGGGTCGCAGCTGCGAGGTGGCCCAGGCCCTGAAGGTGTGCCTGTCGATGCCTGCGGAGAAGCAGGGCCTGGAGCGGCGGCTCGTGCTCGACCGCGAGCGGGTGGAGCAGAACGCCCTCGGCCATGACTCCAGCCTGCTGCTCGTCTGGGATGGCCGCAGAACCAGCGCCATCGAGGAGCTCGGCGTCGCCGCCCTCAGCGAGCGCTTCCCCTGCCAGGGCAGCGAGGCCCGCTGGAACAGCGGCGAGTTCGTGGCCCTGCTGGAGTCCCGTGCCCTGCAGTGCCGCCGCACCCGGGTGGCCCAGGAAATCGTGGCGGAGGATCCCGCCACGGCTCCCTCCGGCGGCACCGTGGTGCTGGTGTTCCCCACCGATCCCGGTACACGCCCCTGGGTCGCCACCGTGGCCGTGGCCCTGCCCACGGAGGAGCTTCCCGAGAGCGAACCCCCCACCCTCGACGGCTACCAGGCCATGCGGGTGCTGGTGGGTCCCAGCAGAACCTCGGCATAACGGCCAAACGCCTCCCCCTCGCTGAGGAACAGCCGGGGGATCACCAGTTCACACTCCAGCAGCAGCAGCTCGCCGCCCTCAGCGCGGATCCCGTCGATGCGGGCGTAGGGCAGCACCCCGAAGCGCCGCCGCAGGCGCTCCTCCACCGCAGCGGCCCAGCGCCGTTCCGCCGCGCACGCCTGCCACAGCTGGTTGCGGCCCCCGAATCCTTCGTGGGCGATCCACCCCCCCGCCGCCACCCTCTTGGCCACGGCGTGGGAGAAGCGTCCACCGAGGAACACCGCGCTGAACTCCCCCGCCCGGCAGATCTCCGGCAGAAAGCGCTGCAGGCACACCTCACCGTCCTGAGCCAGCCGCTCCAGCCAGCCATCGGCGTCCGCGGCCTCCACAGCCGTGGTGCCATCGGCCGCGGTGATCGCCAGGCGCGGGCCCTCCCAACGCACCCGGTAGGTGTGCCAGCTCTTGGAGCCGATCGCCGGCTTGAGCACCGCCTCGCTCCAGCCGCACGCCTCCAGAAGCCCCGCCAGCGAACCGCGCCATCCCCGGGGCAGCCAGCGGCTGGGGATCAGGGCCACCCCCTCCCGCTCCAGCTGGGGCAGGTAATCGCTCTTGGTGTGGCCCGCCAGAACCACCGGCAGCGGATTGGCCAGCGGCACCTTGAGGGTGGCGAGATGCTCCGCCAGGGCCCTGATGCGGGGCAGGAAGTAGGGGTGGCGATGGCTGTCGCGGCAGTCGCGCACGCTGACCCGATCGAAGCGCCCCCAGTCGGTGGTGTCGCCGTCGGTGCCTGATGGCAGGGGCACCAGCTCAGTGGCGATGCCCCGATCGGCGAGGAAGGCCCGCAGGGCCGGCGTCTCGTCGTGGATCCGCCCCAGGTGGAGCAGCGCGATCAGACCGGCAGGATGCCCCACTCACGCTTCACCTGCACGCTGGTGATCTCCCAGGCCTCCTCGGCCGCCACGACCGGGCCATGGTGGTCGACCGGTGCCAGGCCCCGCCTGGCGAATTCGTTCTGCAGCAACAGCTGGAACAGAACACTCTGGGAGACCAGCCCGTTGAGACGCTCCTCGCCCCCCACCCGGTCCATCAACACCGGATGGCCCTGGCAATCGCGCAGGGCCCGCAACTGCTGCTGCAGCCAGACCCGCTCGTACTGGAGCATGGCGTCGTTGCAGCGGGACAGGTTCTCCCGATAGCAGCTGGCATGGCACTTGATGGCCCCTTCCGACAGGCCCGCCGCAGCGCCGGCCTCCTTCAGGACTTGCATGGCTTCGCTCAGAAAACTCACGGTCGTTCACTGATGGCTCTGCAACGCTAGAAACGGCCAAGGCCTTTGCCCACGGACCCCAGACGGTGGCAATGATCCTTAGCGCAGGGGAAGAAAAGCCAAAGCCAGTGGCAATGGCTACACCCTTTGGAGAGCACTGGCCGGGAGCCCGTGGGCCCCTCTTCAGAGCCACTCTTCAGAGCCAATGCTTGCGACGGAAAAAGAGGTAGAGGCTGACCCCGATCACGATCATCACCGCCCACACCGAATAGTACCCACCCCGCCACTCCAGCTCGGGCATCTCCTTGAAGTTCATGCCATAGACACCGGCAATGAAGGTAAGCGGAATGAAGATCGTCGAGATGATCGTCAGCACCTTCATCACCTCGTTCATGCGGTGGCTGAGGGTCGACAGGTAGGTGTCGTGCATGCCGCCGAGAATGTCGCGGTGGGTTTCCACCAGGTCAATGATCTGGATGCAGTGGTCGTAGAGATCGCGCCAGAACACCCGGCCCTCGGCTGTCAGCAGGGTGGACTCACTCTTGACGATCATGGCCAACTCCTCGCGGATCGGCCAGACGGCCTTGCGCAGACTCAGGATGGCCCGCTTGAGGCCATGAATCTCCTTGATGTCACCGGGGTGGGCATCCTCCAGCAGCCGGTCATCCACCTCTTCAATGATGTCGCCCATCCGCTCCACGGCCAGGAAGTAATGGTCGACAACGGCGTCCATCAGGGAGTAGGCGAGGTAGTCGGCCTTCATCCAGCGGATCCGGCCACTGGCGGCGCGGATGCGATCACGCACCCCATCAAAGACATCACCATCATCTTCGAGGAAGGAGATCACGAAGTGATCGCCGAGGATCACGCTCACATGTTCGATATCAATGGTCTTGGTTTCTTCGTTGAAGGCGATCATCTTCAACACCATGAAGACGTAGCCCGGAAACTCCTCCACCTTGGGGCGCTGGGTGGTGTTGGCGATGTCCTCCAGCGTCATCGGATGGATGCCGAAGCACTCGCCAAGGCGCTCCACCAGATCGACGTCATGGACGCCACTGACGTTCATCCAGGTGATGCTGTCCTGGCGCACCACATCGGCGCAGCTTCGCACCGACACATCCAGATCTTCCGACCAGCCGTCAGCGTCGTAGTGGATGACATCGATCTGAACCTTCGCCAGCCGTTGCTCGCCCACAAACTCGATGGCACCGGGGTAGGACCCGGGCCTGATCCGCCTGCTGCGGATGCCGCTGCTGCCGGCGGCGCTGCGGAGGCGCTGGGACTGTCTCAAAGGCCTGGTCTTCATTGCCCGGCCCGGATGCCATGGAGTCTCTGGGAGCCTATCGGCATCCCAGGGTCAGAGAAAGTCCGGACGCAGTGCCTGGCTGCGCTCCAGCGACTGCTGCAGGCCCGACCATTCCTCCCCTGCCACCATCGCTTCCAGGGACGCCAGGGACTGGCGGTAGTGACCCAGGGCCTCCAGCAACGCCGCCCGGTTGGCGCGCGCCATCAACATCCCCAGCTCAGGATTGCCGCCTCCGACGCGGGTGGTGTCGGCAAAACCGCTGGAGGCCAGGGCCCGCACCAGGTCAGCCCCTGCACCGATCTCGCCTCCCCCGTCATCGGCCGCCTGCAACAGGGCCGCCCCCACCAGCACGGGCAGATGGGAGATCAGGGCGACGGCGCGGTCGTGGGCCTCGGCGTCGCAGCACAGCCAATGGGCCCCGAGGCCCTCCGCCAGCTCCCGCACCGCCTGCAGCGCTTCCGGATCGGTGCCGGCCTCGGGAGTCGCCACCCAGGGCCTGCCGCGGAACAGGCCGGGCTCCCCCGCCTCCACCCCGGCCCGGGCGGTGCCCGCCATCGGATGGGAGGCCACGAAGCGGGACGCACCAGAGCCGCCGCCGGCTGCCACCAGCAGCTCCCGCCAGAACCGCAGCACCGGCCCCTTCACCGAGCCCACATCGGTGATCACCGCCCCATCCGGCAGGGCCGCCAGAAGGGCGGGATCCGGATCCAGCAGGCGGTCGAGGGGCAGGGCCAGCACCACCAGGCCGCACCCCTCCAGCACGGCCGGATCGGTGCTCACCGCGGTGGCCAGTCCGCGCTCCCTGGCCCGCTCGGCGGTGGCCGGCCGGTGCACCAGGGCCCGCACCTGCGCTCCCGCCGCCATCAGGTCCAGCCCCAGGGAGCCCCCGATCAGCCCCAGGCCCACCACGCCCACCGGTTCGCGCTGCCAGAGGGGTGTCATCGTCGCTGCGGATCGGCTGGGGCCAGCTTCCTACGATCCAGCCATGTTGGAAGCCCGCGCCCACCAGCACCTCAAGGCTCTCCTGCAGCGAGAGGGGGTGGAACGCTGGCCCCATCACCTCACCTTGAGCCGGCTGGTGGCCCGCAGCCTGCGCCGCGCCGACCACACCCTGGTGCGCCTGGCCCCCGGCACCGCGCCGAGCTGGTGGATCAGCCTGCTGGTGCCCCTGGCCCTAAGCGAAACGCCCCTGGCCCTGGTGGTGACGCCGGCCCTGCGCCAGCGGTTGCTGCTGGTGGAATGGCCGCGCCTGCGCAGCGTGGGGCTGGAACTGGCCTGCTGGGAGGGGCCCGGGGCACCGGCCGGCACCCGGCTCTGGCTGCTCGACCACCGGGAGCTGGTGTCCGCGTGGCGCCACGGCGAGCTGGGGGATCGGCAGCTGGTGATCCCCGAGGCCGAGTTGCTGGAGGTGGCCCTGCGCCAGGCCCTGGAGGTGGAACTGGAGCCCCGGCACTGGGACCAGCTGCGCCGCGCCCAGCCCAGCGCCGAAACCTGTCTGCTCCAGCTGCACGAGCGGCTCAGCCGCCGGGTACTGGCCCATCCCCGCTCCCCCCGCCGGCTGGTGGCCCTGGCCGATGACGACGAAGCCCCCCTGCGCCACCTGCTGCGCCTGCTCGAACCCCTGCCGGACCCGTGGCCCCGCTGGCTGAGCGCCGGCGCCGGCTGGAGCAGCTGGGCCCGGGTGGAGACTTCGTTGCTGCAGTGGAACCTGCTGCGCCAACCGCTCGAACCCCTGAACGAACTGGCCGGCCTGCTGGTGGGTCGGGGGGCGGTGCTGATCGGTGAGCTGGCCACCGGCCGGGCGGCGGAGGGCCAGCCCGCCGCCGCTGCCGCCCTGGGACTGGAGCCGGCCGTGGTGGTGGATCTGGCCGATCCCCCCCTGTCCGACCCCCTGCCCCTGTTCGCCCCCCTGCGCCAACCGCTGCCCAACAGCCCCCATTACGCCCAGCACCTGTTGGAGCAAGGCCGGCGGCTGGTGCTGGGCCAGAGCGGCCTGACCGTGGTGCTGATCGACGATTCGGCCCTGTGCCTGGGCCTGGCCAGCGGCCTGGCCGCCGAGTTCGGCAGCCGCGTGTGCCACCAGAACACGTCACCGGAGAGCAACGGTGTGGTGTGCTGCAGCTGGAGCTGGTGGCTGGAGCACCAGCCGCGGCTGCCCCTGCCCTGCCAGGTGGTGGTGGGCCTGCTGCCGATCGCCAGCCTGGAAGATCCCCTCACCGCCGCCCGGGTCGGGGTGCTGCGCCAGCAGGGCCGCGACTGGTTCCGGGAACTGCTGCTGCCGGAGGCCCTCAACCGGCTGCAGCGGGGTGTGGCCGGGCTGCGGCGCAGCGGCGGGCGGCTGGCTGTGCTGGATGGCCGCCTGCGGGGCCGCAGCTGGGGACGGCTGGTGTTCACCGCCCTCGAGCCCTGGGTGGAGCTGGCCCGGCTGCGGCCCGACCCCTAGCCTGCCCCCAGTTGCCGTCTCAACCCTGATGGGGGAAGCCAAACGCCGGGCCGAACAGGGACTGCCGCCGCGGGACAAGCCGCGTGTCAGCAAGGCCAAGGACGTGGACACCTCGCCCCGGATCGTCGACTGGCTGCCCCTGACCCGCAACCAGGCCTCCCGCTTCGTGGCGATCACCACCAAGGGCGCCTGGATCGGCATCGGCGCCCTGGCCCTGTTCTGGGTGACGGTGCGCTTCATCGGCCCGGCGGCCGGCTGGTGGACCCTGTCGGACGGCTGAGGCGCTGCTGGCCTGGTGGGGCCGGGTGCTGGTCTCCACATATGAGCATTTGCGCCTAGCACGAATCGGAAGAAATCCTTATGATCTGCGGATCGTGATGGACACCTTCCATGTTTCTACGGCTGGCTGAGCAATACCGCTCGGCCGTTGAGGATCTGATCCTGAGCCTGCAGGCCCTGGCCGTGTCTCTGAAGAAACAGGGCCATGTGGCCACCTGCTACACCTGCGGCGATGGCCGCGACGGCCATGGAGCCTCCTTCGTGGCCGACCTGGGCGACAACCACATGGTGCGGCTGCTGGTGTCCGATTTCGGCATCAGCTGGGTGGAATCCCGCAACGGCCAGGAGCTGGTGAAGCTGGAGGGCGCCGACGCCATCCAGGAACTCCAGCGGGTGGTGCTGGTGTTGCAGCCCTCCACCGAAACCGTCGCGGCCCCAACGCGAACCAGCCATTCCGCCCTGTCGGCCCAGCCCTGAGCCGGGCCCTTCACCCCCGGAGCCCGCTGATCAGCCGGCGGCGGGCAGCTCCTCCAGCTCAACGGCGTCTTCTCCAGCCTGGGGCTTGGCCGCCGCCAGCTTGGCCGCCGCCGCCAGCGGTTTCATCGAGTTGGCGGTGACCTCGGAACCCTCGGTGAGCTTCTGGCGGGTGAGCTGCTCGATCACCTCCTTCGGCCCGGGGTTCTGCTCCAGCCAGGTGATCGTGTTGTCGCGGCCCTGGCCGATGTTGTCGCCCTCGTAGCTGTACCAGGCGCCCTTGCGGGTGACCACACCGGTTTCCTCCGCCAGATCCAGCAGGCAGCCCAGGGTGCTGATGCCGCGGCCGAAGAGGATATCGAACTCGGCGATCCGGAAGGGGGGGGCCACCTTGTTCTTGGCCACCTTCACCTTGGCCCGGATGCCGTACTCCTCGGTGCCACGCTTGAGCGTCTGGATGCGGCGGATGTCGAGCCGCACCGAGGCATAGAACTTGAGGGCGTTTCCACCGGTGGTGGTTTCCGGGTTGCCGTAGGTGACGCCGATCTTCTGGCGCAGCTGGTTGAGGAAGATCACCGTGCAGCCGGATTTGCCGATGTTGCCGGTGATCTTGCGCATGGCCTGGCTCATCAGCCGGGCCTGGCTGCCCACCGCCAGGTCGCCCATCTCCCCCTCGATCTCCGCCCGGGGCGTCAGGGCCGCCACCGAGTCGACGACAACGACGTCGACGGCGGCCGAGCGCACCAGCTGGTCGACGATCTCCAGGGCCATCTCGCCGGAGTCCGGCTGGGAGACCAGCAGGTTCTCGATGTCGACCCCCAGGGCGGCGGCGTAGACCGGATCGAGGGCGTGCTCGGCGTCGACGAAGGCCGCCACGCCGCCGCGCTTCTGCACCTCGGCGATGGCGTGGAGGGTGAGGGTGGTCTTGCCGGAGCTTTCCGGCCCGTAGACCTCCACCACCCGGCCCTTGGGATAGCCGCCCCCCAGGGCCAGGTCGAGGGTGAGGGCCCCGGTGGGGACCGTTTCCACCCGCATGCGGGACGCATCCCCCAGCCGCATGATCGATCCCTTGCCGAAGTTGCGCTCGATCTGGGTCAGCACCAGGCCCAGGGCCTTGTCGCGCTCAGCGGCGGCCTTGGGATCGCCGCTGGGGGCAGCGGCGGAGACGTAGGAGGTGGACGGGGAGGCAGCGCCGGAGGAGGCAGAGGAGGCGGAGGAGGCCCTGGAATCGGCAGGCATGGTGGGTGGTGGGTGATGGAACGGGCCGCAGCAGGCTGGAGCCGTCGAAGCGGTGGGTGGAGGCGGAGATTGGGGGGCCGGAACCGGGCGCCGTCCTGTGGCCTCTGGACAACCAGTGCCACCCGGAGACTCCGGCGTATCAATCTGTAGTACGGGCGTACTCTAGCGGCTCAGGGCCATTGCGCCAGGGGGGCCTCGAAAGCGGCGGGCTCCAGCCAGCGGATCCCCAGGGGGGCCAGCCCCTCCCCATCCCCCGGGCCCAGATACCCCCACGCCACCAGGTAGCAGCGCACCGCCTCCAGCCCCGGCGTCCGCCGCACCAGCTCCAGGGTGGGACGGCGGTCCTCCACGAACCACAGGGGGCGCTCGACTGGATCCCCCTCCGCCACCAGCCGCCCCAGCACCGAGGGCTTGCTGCCCTGTTCGTGGCCGTAGAGCGCCAGGGGCGTGAGGCCAGCGGCGGCCAGCAGCCGGGCGGCGAAGGCTCCGCCCTTGGTGGTGAGCACGGCCCAGTCGGCCCCCTCCGCCGCCAGCCGGCCCAGGCGCGCCTCAACGCCGGGATAGAAGCGGTGCAGGGCCAGCCAGGCGTCCAGGTCGGTGGCGATCGCCTCCTGGCGCAGATCCTCAAGTGCCCGTTGCAGCTGCTCGGTGCTCCAGCCCCAGCGCTCCTGGGCCCGGGCCAGGAGGGTGTCGTAGTCGGCCAGGGCGGCGTCGAGATCGATGTCGGGCCGACCCAGCTCGGCGGCCATCAGCACCATCTCCCAGCCCTTGTGGATCAGGGGCCGCAGCCGGGCGAACCCCGGAGGCGCCTGCTCCGGCAGGTGCCAAGAGGCGCTCGCGCCAGCTCCCCCGGCCACCAGGGCCAGGGCGGCCCGGCGAGCCGACCACCAGTACTCGGCCATGCCGTCCACCAGCACGCCATCGAAATCGAACACCAGCAGAGGGCGTTCAGGCACCGGCGGGAAAGGGAGAAAAAACTGGGCCGCTAGGATTCGAACCTAGGAATGTCGGGACCAAAACCCGATGCCTTACCGCTTGGCGACGGCCCAATCAACCCATGGGATGGGAAAGACGTCGGTCCGTAACCGGCGCCTTGCTAGTTACCCACAGCGGCTGGTCCTTCGTCAACTCGCCCGCGGCCACCCTGGCGGCAGGCCCCCTCAGGCGGGAAAGACGCGCAACCGCTGCTGACGGCCGCGGCCGAAGACCGCACTGCGCAACCGGTAGTGGTGCACCAGTTCGGCCTGCAGGGCCCGCACCGCCTCATTGCGGGGCAACAGCTCCACCGGCCGGCCCTGGGGCAGCACCACCTGCTCCACCGCCAGCCGGCATTCCTCCAGGGCCGCATGGGCGTCATCCGGGCGGGCCGCGCCGACAGCGACCGAATCGTCGCCATCCACCGTGCCGGCGCCCCCCTGGCGCCGCTCCAACAGGCGTTCCATGGCCCGCTGCAGCTGGTGGGGCGTGTCCGACTTGATCACCAGGATCGGCAGGCCCAGGTCGCGGGCCTGGCGCCGCAGCTCCGGATCAAGGCCCAGCTGGCCGCGCACGCTCAGCACCGCATCGGCCTGCTCCGGCTCCTCCACCACCTGCACCGGCAGCTGACGGCGCCGCACCGCCTCCTCCAGCTGCTCGGCCGCCAGACCCACGCCGAAGACCCGCAGGGCCGGAACCGCCGGGGCGGCGCTGGCCGCCGCCGGCCGGGGCGCCGCCGGATCGGGCAGGGGCACCACCGCCAGGGGAGCGGGACCGGGGCGCCGGGGGGCCGGGGCGGTTGCCCAGGCGGGCGGCCGGGGGGTGGCCCAGGCGGGCGGCGGGGCCGGGCGGGCGGGGCCGTCGTCACGCAGCAGCAGGCGGCCGTCGCTGCCCAGCTCCCGCGCCTGGGGATGGGTGGGCTGGCCCCGCAGCAGCAGATCGACGGTGCCGGCCACATCGCGGTGCACGAGCCAGCGGTGGCGGTTGTGCATCTCCACCGCCAGGGGGAAGGTGGGCTCTGCGGCCCGTTCCAGCACGGTCTTCTGGGTGCGGCGGCGGCGGGCCTCCTCGTCCCCCAGGGTCACCGACTGGATCCCGCCCACCAGATCACTCAGGGTGGGGTTGCGGATCAGGTTGGCCAGTTCGTTGCCGTGGGCCGTGGCCACCAGCATCACGCCCCGTTCGGCGATGGTGCGGGCCGCCTGGGCTTCCAGTTCGGTGCCGATCTCATCGATGACGATGACCTCGGGCATGTGGTTCTCCACGGCCTCGATCATCACCTGGTGCTGCAGTTCCGGGCGCGCCACCTGCATGCGCCGGGCCCGCCCGATGGCCGGGTGGGGGATGTCGCCGTCACCGGCGATCTCGTTACTGGTGTCGATCACCACCACCCGGCGCTGCAGGTCGTCGGCGAGCACACGGGCGATCTCCCGCAGGGCCGTGGTCTTGCCCACCCCGGGGCGGCCCATCAGCAGCAGCGACTGCCCGGTGTCCAGCAGGTCGCGCACCATCGCCACCGTGCCGAACACGGCCCGGCCCACCCGGCAGGTGAGCCCCACCACGTCGCCGGTGCGGTTGCGGATGGCGCTGATGCGGTGCAGGGTGCGCTCGATGCCGGCCCGGTTGTCGCCGCCGAAGGGACCCAGGCGCTGCAGCACCGCCGCCAGGTCGGAGCGCTCGATGGGGTCGCCCCCCAGGGCCAGCACGCGGCCGGGGTAGCGGGCCTCCGGCACCCGGCCCAGGTCGAGCACCACTTCCAGCAACCCCTCCCGTTGCTCCGGCCCCGCCAGGGCCCGCTGCACCACCGGCGGCAGCACGGCCAGCAGACGATCCAGGTCGTCGGTGACCCGCTGGGGGGAGAGGGACGGGTGGGGCGAAGGCTCCAGGGGGCGCCGGGGGGAGCTGCCCATCGTTCTAGCCAGGTCTCAGGGGCCGGCGACATCGCGGGCCAGCCAGGGGCCCACCAGCGCCTCGGCGATCTCCAGGGCCCGGGGCCAGAGCCGGGGCAGGTCCAGCAGCCGCCGTCCCTCCGCCTGGGCCTCCTGCAGCAGGGGCTGCAGCTGCCGGCGGGCCACCCCGCCGAAGGCCACCCCGGCCGCCCGCGGCCCGGCGCCCGAGCGCCCCAGCACCACCAGGGTGTGGGCGTTGGTGCCCCCGGCCAACTGCAGCGGGCCCGGCGGCGCCAGCGGAGCCAACCGCGCCAGCAGCCCCACCGCCGCATGGGCCGTGCCGGCCCCCACATCCCCACTCATCGGCCGCCCATCCAGCTGCCAGAGGGGACGGAAACCGGCCCCGCGCAGCAGGCGGAACCGCTGCCACAGCTCCGCCGCCAGCCCTTCGGCCGTGGCGCCCCCCTCCAGGCCGGCGCTCACCGCCACCCGGCGCAGCGCCACGCCGCTGGCGGCCAGCTGCACCACCCGTTCGGCGAAGGCGTCCAGGCGCCCGGGCCGGGTGTGAAGCTCCACCGCGTCCGGGGCCAGCTGCGCCAGCAGGGCGCCCACCGCTGCCGGCGCCAGCACCTGGCTGCGCTCCTCGATCAGCCCCAGGGGGCAGGCGGGCAGGCAGCGGCCGCAGCCGTAGCAGCGCTCCGCCACCACCCCCCGCCCGTCGATGGCCAGGGCGGGGCAGACCCGCTCGCAGGGCCGGGGGCAGGCGGGCGGGCAGCGGTCCGGATCGAACCAGGCCTTGCGGAAGTGGGGGTCGAGACCATCGCTGAGGCTGACCATCAGCCAGGGGCGCGCCGCGCCGTGGGCCTCCGCCCAGGCCAGGCCGCGCCGGGTGGCGGCCACCACGGCCGGATCGGCCGCCACATCCATGCAGTGCACCCCGGCCAGGGCATGGATGCCGGCCAGATCCTCGATGGCGGCCAGATCCTGGTTGCTGGCCCCGCCGATCAGCTTGACCCAGCACCCGTGGGCCAGGGCCTGCTCCGGGTCCCGGGCCATGGCCGCCATGGGGTGCGCAACGGGGTGGAGTGGGCCGATCCTGCCACCACCTGCGGACTCAGCCGGGCTGGGGCAGCTCCGGCGCCGCCTCGGGCTGGCCGAGCCCCAGGCGGTTCACCAGCCAGGGGGCCGTGAACCCCTGCAGGCCCACGGTCATCAGGATCGTCAGGAACACCAGCCCCTTGAGGGCGCCGCCGCCGGGCACCTCGGCCCGGTCCAGTTCGAGGGCAAAGAGGCTCACCACCGCCGCGGTGACGATGCCCCGCGGGGCGATCCAGCTGAGCAGCGCCTTCTCCTTCCAGTCGAGGCTCGGCAGCCCCAGGCCCGTGAGCTGGATCAGCGGCCAGCGCACCAGCATCAGGGCGACGACGCAACCCAGGCCACCCAGGCCCAGGGGGCTCAGTTCCGCCCAGGAGACATCGGCCGCCAGGAGGGGGAACAGCACGGTGATCGCCAGCATGGCCAGCTGGCGGATCAGCGCATCGAGCTGGGTGGCGGCCGCATCGAGGCGCAGCCCCACCACCACCCCGGCGCTCACCGCCGCCGGCAGACCCGATTCCGGCAGCAGGGCCTCACAACCGCTGAACATCAGAAACAGCACCCCCAGGGTGAGCTGCAGCTCCAGACCACCGGGCTCAGCCGTCCCCTCCCCGCCCCTGGCCGCCGCCAGGGCGCCCAGACGCCGGAGGGCCTCCGAGAGCAGCAGGCCGGCCAGTCCGCCGAGGGCCACCCCGCCCCCCAGGCGCAGCAACAGCCGGGAGGCCACCTCCTGCCAACCGCCCAGGTCGCCCAGGGTCACCTGGAGCAGCACCAGGCCCAGCACGGCACTGACCGGTTCGAGGATCAGGCCTTCGGCCTCCAGCAGCTGGCCGAGCTTCGGGGCCAGCCGCAGCTGGCGCACCATCGGGCTCACCACCGTTGGGCCCGTGGCCAGGGCGATGGCGCCGTAGACCAGCGCCAGCGACCAGGGCAGGCCCGCCAGGGCGTGGGCCAGCAGGGCCGCCAGGGGCAGCCCCAGCACCAGGCGCACCAGCACCAGCTGCAGCACCGAGCGCTGCAGGTCGCGGCCGGCCAGGCGCAGGTTGAGCCCGCCATCGAAGAGCACCAGGCTCACCAGCAGGCCCACCAGGGGCTCAAGGCCGGCGCCGAGGTTCTCGGGATGGACGATGTCGAAGCCGGCATGGCCCGCCAGCAGCCCCATGCCCAGCAGCAGCACCACCGCGGGCTGGCCGGTGACCCAGGCCGTCGCCTGGGCGAGGGAGCCGGCGAAGAAGGCCGAACCCCAGATCAGTGCCAGCCGCTCACTCAATGCCCAGGGAGTCCGCGGGACCGGACCAGGCTATGGGGTGGAACCGGCTCAGGCAGGAACGAGCTGCTCCAGGGGCTGCCAGCGCAGGGCGCGGGCACCGCCCATCTCCACCACCAGCTTGAGCCGCGGTTCGCGGCGGCAGAGGTCGCAGAGGGCGGCGAGCTCGGAGCTGCTGAGCACCTGGCCCTCCAGAAGCCAGAGGAGCACCGGCCCTTCGCCGGCCAGCTGGGGGCCCAGCAGGGGCATCACCCGCTGCACCTCGCCCACGGCGGCAGCCCGGCCGACGCTGTGGTGGCCCAGGTGGGGCGGACGGATGCCGTGCAGTTGCAGGAGATAGGCCTCCGGATCTCCGAGCCCGCGGGCGGAGGTGAGGTGCGCCCGGTAGCCGGCCGCCCGCAGCCGCCGCAGCAGGCGCGTTTCGGCGCCACCCTCCAGGGGAACGAACAGGGCGAGGGCACCGCAGCGCTCCAGCTCGGTGCGGAAACCACGGCCGGTCATCAGCAGAGGCATCGGGAGCGGCAGGCGAATCGCGGGCTGAGTCTGGCAGCCGGTGCGGGCCCCGGGGGTGGTGGTGCACACCATGGGGTAGGGTTATCTCTTGTGCTGATGATCTGTGCCCGTCCGCTAGCCGGGCCTCCAGAGAACAGCACGGGGTCCGTCAGTGGTGACGAACCCTTCCTGGCCCGTACGACTCCTGCAACGCTTCGTCGTTGCCGTGACCGTCGGGATACTGCCCGAGGCCTCACCGCTTCCGGCAAGTCCCAGCCCGCTGATTCGCCTCGCTAGCCCCTGACCCTCGGGTCAATCTGCGATTCCACGAATTCAGCCCCCCGCCGCCCAGCGGTTCCTCCACGGATTTCGGGCCTTGGCCCTGGATCTATGGCGGCACGCCGCGGCTGTCCAGCTGGTGTTGTTCTCCCTCCCATGTCCATCGGCATTCTTGGGAAGAAGCTGGGTATGTCCCAGTTCTTCGACGAAGAAGGCAAATCCATTCCGGTCACCTTGATCGAAGCGGGTCCCTGCCGCATCACCCAAATCAAGAGCGAAGCCACCGACGGTTACACCGCGGTGCAGCTCGGCTTCGGCGACATCCGCGAGAAGCTCGTCAACAAGCCCGCCAAGGGCCACCTGGCCAAATCCGGCGAGGCGCCCCTGCGGCACCTCAAGGAGTACCGGCTGGAGGCCGTCGACGGTCTCGAGCTGGGGGCGCCCGTCACCGTCGGTGACTTCAGCCCCGGCCAGAAGGTTGACGTCAGCGGCGACACGATCGGTCGTGGTTTCTCGGGCCTCCAGAAGCGCCACGGCTTCAGCCGCGGCCCCATGAGCCACGGCTCCAAGAACCACCGCGAGCCAGGCTCCATCGGCGCCGGCACCACGCCAGGCCGGGTCTACCCCGGCAAACGGATGGCCGGTCGCTATGGCGGCAAGCAGATCACCACGCGTGGCCTCACCATCCTCAAGGTGGATGCGGAACGCAATCTGCTCGTCGTGAAGGGCTCGGTACCCGGCAAGCCCGGCGCCCTGCTCGACATCCGCCCGGCCCGGCGGGTGGGCGTCCCCGCAGCGAACTGAGGAGAACACCCATGACTGACTGTGTGATTCGCGACTGGCAAGGCAAGGAGAGCGGCAAGGCTCTCCTCGACCTCAAGGTCGCCAAGGAAACATCCGCCAACGGCCTGCTGCACAGGGCCGTCGTGCGCCAGCTGGCCCATACCCGTCAGGGCACCGCCAGCACCCTCACCCGCGCCGAAGTGGCCGGTGGCGGCCGCAAGCCCTACAAGCAGAAAGGCACCGGCCGGGCCCGCCAGGGCTCGATCCGCACCCCCCTGCGGCCCGGCGGTGGCGTGATCTTCGGACCCAAGCCCCGCAGCTATGCCGTGGCGATGAACCGCAAGGAGCGTCGCCTGGCCCTGCGCACCGCCCTGATGAGCCGGGTCGCGGACATCACCGTGGTGAAGGGCTTCGGCGCCGGGCTCGACACCCCCAAAACCAAGGAGATCACCGCCGCCCTGTCCCGCTTCGGCATCGAGGCCGGCGACAAGGTGCTGCTGATCCTCGATGGCGCTCCCGAGGCGGTGACCCGCTCGGTCCGCAACCTCGAGAAGGTGAAGCTGATCGCCGCTGATCAGCTCAACGTGTTCGATCTGCTCCATGCCAACAAGCTGGTGCTCAGCGAAGAGGCACTGGCGAAGATTCAGGAGGTCTACGGCGATGTCTGAGCGTTTTGCAGGCCGGCTGGCGGACGTGATCCGTCGCCCGCTGATCACTGAGAAGGCCACCCGGGCCATCGAGATCAACCAGTACACCTTCGAGGTGGACCATCGGGCCGCCAAGCCCGACATCAAGGCGGCCGTCGAGCATCTGTTCGACGTCAAGGTCGTCGGCGTCAGCACCATGAATCCCCCCCGCCGCTCCCGTCGGGTGGGCCGCTTCGCCGGCAAACGCGCCCAGGTGAAGAAAGCGGTGGTGCGCCTTGCCGAAGGCAACGCCATCCAGCTGTTCCCTGAGTCCTGAGGGGTCTGAAACACCATGGCAATTCGTAAGTACAGGCCCAACACCCCCGGCACCCGCACGCTGGTCGTCACCGACTTCAGCGACATCACGGGCAAGAACCGGGAACGGGGCCTGGTGGTGTCCAAGCACCGCCACAAGGGCCGCAACAACCGCGGCGTGATCACCTGCCGCCACCGCGGCGGTGGCCACAAGCGCCTCTACCGCATCGTCGACTTCCGTCGCGACAAGCACGGGGTGAGCGCCAAGGTGGCCGCGATCCACTACGACCCGCACCGCAACGCCCGTCTGGCGCTGCTCTATTACACCGACGGCGAGAAGCGCTACATCCTCGCTCCCGCCAACGTGGCCGTGGGCCAGAGCGTCATCTCCGGTCCGGACGCCCCGATCGAGAACGGCAACGCCCTTCCCCTCTCGGCCATCCCCCTGGGTTCGAGCGTCCACAACGTCGAGCTCTACGCCGGTCGCGGCGGCCAGATGGTCCGCACCGCCGGGGCCAGCGCCCAGGTGGTGGCCAAGGAAGGCGACTACGTCGCCCTCAAGCTGCCCTCCACCGAGGTGCGGCTGGTCCGCCGGGAGTGCTACGCCACCCTCGGTGAGGTGGGCAACTCTGAACAGCGCAACACCAGCCTGGGCAAGGCCGGCCGCAAACGCTGGCTGGGCCGCCGTCCGGAAGTGCGCGGCAGCGTGATGAACCCCTGCGACCACCCCCACGGGGGCGGCGAAGGCCGGGCACCGATCGGCCGCTCCGGTCCCGTCACGCCCTGGGGCAAACCCGCCCTGGGCCTCAAGACCCGCAAACGCAACAAGCCGAGCAACCGGTTCGTGCTGCGGAAACGACGCCGCACCTCCAAACGGAGCCGTGGCGGACGCGACTCCTGATGACCCACACCGCTCTGCTGTTCGCCTGATCCGCCATGGGACGCTCACTCAAAAAAGGCCCGTTCGTCGCCGACCACCTGCTTCGCAAGGTCGAGAAGCAGAACGCTGCCGACGACAAGACCGTGATCAAGACCTGGTCACGGGCCTCCACCATCCTGCCGATGATGATCGGCCACACCATTGCCGTTCACAACGGCAAGGCCCACGTGCCCGTCTACGTGACGGAGCAGATGGTGGGCCACAAGCTGGGCGAATTCGCCCCCACCCGCACATTCCGCGGTCACATCAAAGACAAGAAGGGAGGCCGCTGATCCGATGGCAACCACCACACCCGACACCCAGGCCCTGGCACACGGCCGCTTCATCCGCGGTTCCGTGTCGAAGGTGCGCCGGGTTCTCGATCAGATCCGGGGTCGCACCTACCGCGACGCCCTGATCATGCTCGAGTTCATGCCCTACCGCTCCACCGGCCCGATCACCAAGGTGCTCCGCTCCGCGGTCGCCAATGCCGAGCACAATCTCGGCCTCGATCCGGCGACCCTGGTCATCAGCCAGGCCAGCGCCGACATGGGACCCTCCCTGAAGCGGTTCCGGCCCCGGGCCCAGGGCCGCGCCTTCGCCATCAAAAAGCAAACCTGCCACATCAGCATTGCTGTGGCAGCGCCCACCGCCTGACCCCCGAGGACACCGCCCGATGGGACACAAGATCCATCCAACCGGCCTGCGCCTGGGGATCACCCAGGATCACCGCTCCCGCTGGTACGCCCCAAGTAAGACCTATCCCGTCCTCCTTCAGGAGGACGACCGGATCCGGTCGTTCATCAACAAGAAGTACGCCGCCGCCGGCATCAGCGACGTGCTGATCGCCCGTAAGGCCGACCAGCTCGAAGTGGAACTCAAGACCGCCCGTCCGGGCGTTCTCGTGGGCCGCCAGGGCAGCGGCATCGAGGAGCTGCGCACCGGCATCCAGAAGACCCTCGGCGACGCCCACCGTCAGGTGCGCATCAATGTGGTCGAGGTGGAGCGGGTCGACGCCGACGCCTTCCTGCTGGCCGAGTACATCGCCCAGCAGCTGGAGAAGCGGGTGGCCTTCCGGCGCGTCATGCGCATGGCGGTGCAACGCGCCCAGCGGGCCGGCGTGCTGGGTCTGAAGCTCCAGGTGAGCGGCCGCCTCAACGGCGCCGAAATCGCCCGGACGGAGTGGACCCGCGAGGGTCGGGTGCCCCTGCACACGCTCCGCGCCGACATCGACTACGCCACCAAGGTGGCCACCACCACCTATGGGGTCCTGGGCATCAAGGTCTGGGTGTTCAAAGGGGAGGTGCTTCCCGGTCAGCAAGACCAGCTGCCCGTGGGTGGAGCACCGAAACGCCGCGCCAACCGCCGGCCGCAACAGTTCGAAGACCGCTCCAACGAGGAGTGATCAGGAGGCCTGAACCATGCTGAGTCCAAAACGCGTCAAGTTCCGAAAACAGCAGCGAGGCCGCATGCGCGGTGTCGCCACGCGCGGCAACACGATCGCCTTCGGCGATTTCGCCCTGCAGGCCCAGGAGTGCGGGTGGATCACCTCCCGCCAGATCGAGGCCAGCCGCCGTGCCATGACCCGCTACGTCAAGCGGGGGGGCAAGATCTGGATCCGGATCTTCCCCGACAAACCCGTCACCATGCGGCCTGCCGAAACCCGCATGGGTTCCGGTAAGGGCAACCCGGAATTCTGGGTGGCCGTGATCAAGCCGGGCCGCATTCTCTTCGAGATGGGTGGCCCCGAGATCACGCCCGAAATCGCCAAGGAAGCCATGCGTCTGGCCCAGTTCAAACTGCCGCTCAAGACCAAGTTCCTCGCCCTGGCCGACCAGGTGGCAGCCGCCCCCGAACCCGCCCTCGCAGTGGAGTCCTGAACCATGGCCCGTCCCACCATCACCGATGTGCGTTCGCTCAGCGACGCCCAGATCGCCGAACAGATCGACGGCGTCCGCCGCGAACTGTTCGACCTCCGCTTCCAGCAGGCCACCCGCCGTCTGGAGCACCCGCACCGCTTCAAGGAGTCCCGCATCAAGCTGGCCCACCTGCTGACGGTGCAGGAGGAGCGTCAGCGCTCCACCGTCGCCTCCTGATTCCCCCCTCGATCCCCATGGCACTCAAGGAAAGGGTCGGCACCGTCGTCAGCGACAAGATGGACAAAACGGTGGTGGTGGCGGTGGAAAACCGCTTCCCCCACCCCATCTATCAGAAGACCGTCCGCCGCACCACCCGCTACAAAGCCCACGACGAAGCCAACAGCTGCCGCGTGGGCGACCGGGTCCGCATCACCGAGACCCGTCCCCTCAGCCGCACCAAACGGTGGGCCGTGGCTGAAGTTCTCTCCACCACCAGCGCCGGCTGAGGAACCCCCCATGATTCAGCAGGAAACCTTCCTCAACGTCGCTGACAACAGCGGCGCCAAGCGCATCCAGTGCATCCGGGTGCTCGGCACCAACCGTCGCTACGCCCACGTGGGCGATGTGATCGTGGCCGCCGTCAAGGACGCCATGCCCAACATGGGCGTCAAGAAGTCGGATGTGGTCAAGGCCGTGGTGGTTCGCACCCGGGCCACGCTGCGCCGTGACACCGGCAACGCCATCCGCTTCGACGACAACGCCGCCGTGATCCTGGGCAACGACAACAACCCCAAGGGCACCCGGGTCTTCGGTCCGGTCGCCCGGGAACTGCGCGAGCGCAACTTCACCAAGATCGTGTCCCTCGCCCCGGAGGTGATCTGAGATGGCCACCGCAACCCCCAAGGCCAGGCCCGTTGAGCGCGTCAAGATGCGCATCCGCAAAGGTGACACCGTCCAGGTGATCGCCGGCAAGGATCGCGGCAAGACCGGCGAGGTGCTTCGCACCCTGCCCAACGAGAACCGTGTCGTGGTGCAGGGCATCAACCTGCGCACCCGCCACGTCAAACCCACCCAGGAAGGCGAGACGGGCCGCATCGTCACCGAGGAAGCGTCCCTGCACGCCTCCAACGTGATGCTGTATTCCACCGCCAACAAGGTCGCCAGCCGGGTGGAGATCGTCGTCCAGGACGACGGCAGCAAGAAGCGCCGCCTCAAGAAGACCGGGGAGGTGCTCGACTGACCGCCCCGCACCGCGCCACCCCGCACGGCGCCCCCCTCGCTCCGCTTCCCTGCTCCCCTCCCCCGTCCGCCTTCTGACCACGTCCAGAAGCGCCCCCCCATCCCCCCGTCATGTCACTCAAACAGCGCTACCGGGAGACGATCCAGCCCAAGCTGCTGAAGGATCTCAACCTCTCCAACGTCCACGAGGTTCCCAAGGTGGTCAAGGTCACCGTCAACCGGGGCCTCGGTGAAGCCGCCCAGAACGCCAAGGCCCTCGAGGCCTCGATCACCGAACTGGCGACCATCACCGGTCAGAAGGTGGTGGTGACCCGCGCCAAGAAGGCCATCGCCGGCTTCAAGATCCGCCAGGGCATGCCAATCGGCGTGGCCGTCACCCTGCGGGGCGAGCGGATGTATGCCTTCCTCGAGCGTCTCATCCACCTGGCGCTGCCACGCATCCGCGACTTCCGCGGCGTGAGCCCCAAGAGCTTCGACGGACGGGGCAACTACACCCTGGGGATCCGGGAGCAGATCATCTTCCCCGAGATCTCCTTCGACAAGATCGATGCCATCCGGGGGATGGACGTCACGATCGTGACCAACGCCCGTAACGACGAAGAGGGCCGGGCCCTCCTCCGCGAAATGGGAATGCCGTTCCGCAATACCTGAGCCCCCTCCCGGACACGACCATGGCCAACCACGACCCGATCTCAGACATGCTCACTCGCCTTCGCAACGCGAGTGAAAAGCGCCACGAGCGCACCAGGATTCCCGCCTCGCGGCTTATCCGCAGCATCGCCAACGTGCTGCAACAGGAAGGCTTCATCGCCGCCATCGCCGAAGAAGGCGAAGGCGTGCAGCGCCAGCTGGTGCTTGAGCTGAAATACAGCGGCAAGCACCGCCAGCCCACCATCCGCTCCGTGCAGCGGGTGAGCAAGCCCGGCCTGCGCATCTACAAGAACACCCGCCAGCTGCCCAAGGTGCTGGGCGGCCTCGGCGTGGCGATCATCTCCACCTCCCGGGGTGTGATGAGCGACCGTGATGCCCGCAAGCAGGGCGTCGGCGGCGAAGTGCTCTGCTACGTCTACTGATCCCAGGAGTTGTTCCATGTCTCGTATCGGTAAAGCCCCGATCCCCATTCCCGACAAGGTCACCGTCAGCCTTGATGGCTTGGCGGTCACCGTGAAGGGTCCCAAAGGGGAACTCAGCCGCGTTCTCCCGGAGGGCGTCAGCGTCAGCCAGGAAGGCGGCACGGTGGTGGTGAGCCCCACCAGCACCCACCGTCGCTCCCGTGAGCGGCACGGCCTCAGCCGCACCCTTGTCGCCAACATGGTGGAAGGGGTCAGCCAGGGCTTCACCCGCAAGCTCGAGATCGTCGGTGTCGGCTACCGCGCCCAGGTCCAGGGGCGCAAGCTCGTGGTCAGCGCCGGCTACAGCCACCCGGTGGAGATGGTTCCCCCCGAAGGGGTCACCTTCTCGGTCGAGAACAACACCTCGGTCTTCGTCTCCGGCCCCGACAAGGAGCTGGTGGGCAACGAGGCGGCCAAGATCCGCGGCATTCGTCCCCCCGAGCCCTACAAGGGCAAGGGCATCAAGTACGAAGGTGAGCGGATTCTGCGCAAGGCCGGCAAGACCGGCAAGAAATGAGGTCTGCTCGAGCGTCATCCGTCTGATCCCCCATGTCTACCCTCTCCCGCAAACAGCAGACCCAGAAGCGTCACCGCCGCCTGCGTCGTCTGCTCTCCGGCACCGCCGCCCGTCCCAGGCTGGCCGTGTTCCGCTCCAACAATCACATCTACGCCCAGGTCATCGACGACGACGCCCAGAGCACCCTCTGCGCCGCGTCCACCCTCGACAAGGACCTGCGCACCAGCGTCACGGCGGGCGCCACCTGTGACGCTTCCGTCGCGGTGGGCCAGCTCGTCGCCCAGCGCGCCCTCGCCAAGGGCATCCAGCAGGTGGTCTTCGATCGCGGCGGCAACCTGTACCACGGCAGGGTCAAGGCCCTTGCTGACGCCGCCCGGGAAGCGGGCCTTCAGTTCTGATCCCTGCTCTCACCATGACCGAAACCAACGACCAGATCCAGACCGGCGCCGTGCCTGCGGCCTCCGACGTCCCCGCCGCTGCTGAAGGCCAGCAGGAGCAGCGCCGGGGCGGCGGTGGCGGCGGCGGTGGCCGTGGCGATGCCAAGGGCGACCGCCGGGGCGGCGGCGGCGGCCGCGGCCGTGACAACCGTCGCGGCCAGGAACGTGACTCCGAATGGCAGGAGCGGGTGGTGCAGATCCGCCGCGTCTCCAAGACCGTCAAGGGCGGCAAGAAGATGAGCTTCCGGGCCATCGTCGTTGTCGGCAACGAGCGCGGCCAGGTGGGCGTGGGTGTCGGCAAGGCCGGCGATGTCATCGGCGCTGTCCGCAAGGGCGTGGCCGACGGCAAGAAGCATCTGGTGAAGGTGCCCCTCACCCGCACCAGCTCGATCCCCACCCTCAGCAACGGCCGCGACGGCGCCGCCAGCGTGCTGATCCGGCCGGCTGCCCCCGGTACCGGGGTGATCGCGGGCGGTTCGATCCGCACCGTGCTCGAACTGGCCGGCATCAAGAACGTGCTGGCGAAGCGGCTGGGCTCCAAGACCCCGCTCAACAACGCCCGCGCCGCCATGCAGGCCCTCGAAGGCCTGCGCACCCACAAGGAGACCGCCAAGGAGCGGGGCATCTCCCTCGAGCAGATTTACTCCTGAGGCCCGCCATGACGTCCTTCTCTCTCAACAACCTTCAGCCCCAGAAGGGGTCCCGCAAGCGCAAGCTGCGCAAGGGTCGCGGCATCGCCGCGGGCCAGGGCGCCAGCTGCGGCTTCGGCATGCGCGGCCAGAAGTCCCGCTCCGGCAGCCCCACCCGCCCCGGCTTCGAGGGTGGCCAGATGCCCCTCTACCGCCGGATCCCGAAGCTCAAGCACTTCCCGGTCATCAACCCCACCCACTACACCGTGATCAACGTGTCACGGCTGGGTGAACTGAAGGCGGGCAGCACCGTCAGCCTCGACTCCCTCGAGCAGGCGGGCCTGGTCACCAGCCCCCGCTACCCGCTCAAGGTGCTCGGCAACGGCGAGCTCACGGTGAAACTGACGGTCCAGGCCGCTGCCTTCACCGCCTCGGCCCGCGCCAAGATCGAAGCCGCCGGCGGCACCTGCGAGATCATCGGCTGAGTCCGGGCCGTTGCCATGCCTCCAGCCCGGAGCCGTCTGCCCGTAGCCTTGTGCTGCGGCAGGCGGCTCCGGTCGTATCGACCCGTTCCCCCCACTCCCGTCATCACCATGCTCCTCAGCAGGGGGCGCAATCCGAGCGCCGCTGAAATCCTCGTCCAGCTGGTCCAGTCGAAGGGCCTGCGGGATCGGGTGCTCACCACCCTGGGCCTGCTGCTGCTGGTGCGACTCGGCATCTACATCCCGGTGCCCGGCATCGACCGGGTCGCCTTCCAGGACTTCATCCGCCAGGGCGGCCAGCTGATCGGCTTCCTCGACATCTTCACCGGCGGCGGCCTGTCCACCCTGGGCGTGTTCGCCCTGGGCATCCTGCCCTTCATCAATGCCTCGATCATCATCCAGCTGATGACGGCGGCCCTGCCCCAGCTCGAGGAGCTGCAGAAGAACGAAGGCGAGGCCGGCCGGCGCAAGCTGGCCCAGATCACCCGCTACGTGGCCCTGGGCTGGGGCATCCTGCAGAGCGTCGTCTTCGCCCTGATCCTGCGCCAGTACGCCCTGCCGGGCCTGCCGGACTGGCTGTTCGTGGTCCAGACGAGCCTGGCCCTGGTCACCGGTTCGATGGTGGTGATGTGGGTCAGCGAGGTGATCACCGAGCGGGGCATCGGCCAGGGGGCCTCCCTGGTGATCTTCATCAACATCGTCGCCACCCTGCCCAAGGCCCTCGGCTCCACCATCCAGCTGGCCCAGAGCGGCGACCGGGCCACGGTGGGGGGCATTGTCGTGCTGGTGCTCGTCTTCCTGGTGACGATCGTGGGGATCATCTTCCTGCAGGAGGGCAGCCGCCGCATCCCGATCGTGAGCGCCAAGCGCCAGGTGGGCGGAGCCAGCACCCTGGCCTCCCGCCAGAGCTACCTGCCCCTGAAGCTCAACGCCGGCGGTGTGATGCCGATCATCTTCGCCTCGGCGGTGGTGTTCCTGCCGCTGACGATCGCCAACCTCACCAAGAGCCCCTGGCTGATCCGGGTGGCGGGCTACCTCAACCCCACCAGCAGCACCCCCTGGGTGTATGCCGTGGTGTACTTCGCCCTGATCTGCGGTTTCGCCTTCTTCTACGCCTCCCTCACCGTCAACCCGGTGGACATCGCCACCAACCTGAAGCGTTCCGGCGTGGCCATCCCCGGGGTGCGCCCCGGCTCTGCCACCGCCGACTACCTCTCGGGGGTGTCCAACCGGCTCACCCTGCTCGGGGGCCTGTTCCTGGGCGCCATCGCGATCATCCCCTCGGCCGTGGAAGGCGCCACCCAGGTGCGCACCTTCCAGGGCCTGGGGGCCACCTCCCTGCTGATCCTGGTGGGCGTGGCCATCGACACCGCCAAGCAGGTGCAGACCTACGTGATCTCCCAGCGCTACGAAGGACTGGTCAGGCAGTAGGCCCCTTTCCCCCGTCTCCCCTCCCATGAAACAGCGACTCCTCTTCCTCGGTCCCCCCGGCGCCGGCAAGGGCACCCAGGCCGAGCTCCTGGCCGAACGCCACCAGCTGCTGCATCTCTCCACCGGTGAACTGTTGCGGGCGGAGGTCAAGGCCGGCAGCGCCCTGGGCCAGGAGGCGGAGGCGGTGATGGCCCGCGGCGAGCTGGTCAGCGATGCCCTGGTGCTGGCAATCGTGCGCCACCGCCTGGAGGGCCACCAGGGGGGCTGGCTGCTGGATGGTTTCCCCCGCAACCTGGCCCAGGCCGAGGCCCTCGATGGCCTGCTGGCCGAGCTCGACCAGCGCATCGAACGGGTGCTGCTGCTGGAGCTGGAGGACGGGGTGCTGATCCAGCGCCTGCTCTCCCGCGGCCGGGCCGACGACAACGAAGCGGTGATCCGCAACCGCCTGGTGGTGTACCAGGAGCAGACCGCCCCCCTGATCGACCACTACCGGAATCTGGGCCTGCTTCGCAGCGTCGAGGCCTCCGGCACGGTGGCGGAGATCGGGGAGCGGATCGTAGCCAGCCTTGTTGACTGATGTGATACGGTAGCTGTTTGCAAATTCGGAGAGCACAACGCCCATGAAGGTGCGTGCCTCAGTCAAGAAAATGTGCGACAAATGCCGGGTGATCCGTCGCCACGGCCGGGTCATGGTGATCTGCACCAACCCGAAGCACAAGCAGCGTCAGGGTTGACCCCCCACGCTTCCACGGCGGCCGCCTTCGGCCGCCACCCCCATTGCCCTCTGATCGTTTCCTGACGTGGCTCGGATCGCCGGTGTCGATATCCCTCGTGACAAGAGGGTTGAGATCTCACTCACATATGTGTACGGGATCGGGCTCACCAGGGCCCGCAAGATTCTCGCCAAATCGGGGGTCAGCCCCGACATCCGGGTGAAGGACCTCAGCGATGGCGACGTGCAGAAACTGCGCGGCGCCGCCGATTCCTTCGTGCTCGAGGGCGACCTGCGCCGCGAAGAGGGCATGGCCCTCAAGCGCCTGCAGGACATCGGCTGCCTGCGGGGTCGCCGCCATCGCATGGGCCTGCCCGTGCGCGGCCAGCGCACCCGCACCAACGCCCGCACCCGCCGCGGCGCCCGCAAGACCGTGGCCGGCAAGAAGAAGTGAGGTCCGGGCCTCCGGGCCCGTTCCCCTTTCCCTGCCTTCCCATTCCTCCGGCCCGTGGCCCCTCGCGGCAGCCATCGGGCTCCGGTCCCGCCGCCCTCCATCCCAGGAGGTCGTCACCGGGACTCCCCCCCATTCCTCCGATCACCTCCCTGCCTCCGCAGGGTCACCGCCATGGCCAAACCAGCCAAGAAGACAGGCCCCAAGAAGGCCAAGCGCAATGTCCCCAACGGGGTCGCGCACATCCAGAGCACCTTCAACAACACGATCGTCTCCATCACCGACACCGCTGGTGAAGTGGTGAGCTGGTCGTCGGCCGGCGCCAGCGGCTTCAAGGGAGCCCGCAAAGGCACCCCCTTCGCCGCCCAGACCGCCGCCGAAGCGGCCGCCCGCCGCGCCCTCGAGCAGGGCATGCGTCAGATCGAAGTGCTGGTGCGTGGTCCCGGCTCCGGGCGTGAAACCGCCATCCGGGCCCTGCAGGTGGCCGGTCTCGAGATCACCCTGATCCGCGACGTCACCCCCCTGCCCCACAACGGTTGCCGCCGGGCCAAGCGCCGCCGGGTCTGAGCCGTCCTGACTCCTCCGGCCTCCCACCCGACTCCCCCGGGCCGCTGCCGCGGCCACCTTTCCTTTCTCACCTCCTCAGACCGTGTTGCACTACCAGATCGATCGGGTCGAGCACCAGGTCGCCGACGACCGTTCCCAGACGGGCGTCTTCCTGATCGGCCCCCTGGATCGGGGCCAGGCGACCACCCTCGGCAACGCCCTGCGGCGTGTGCTGATCGGGGGTCTCGAAGGAAGCGCCATCACGGCGGTGCGTCTCTCCGGGGTCAACCACGAGTACGCCACGGTGCCCGGTGTGCGCGAGGACGTCCTCGACATCCTGCTCAACTGCAAGTCGGTTCCCGTCAACAGCCGCAGCCGTGATCTCGAGATCGGCCGCCTGATGGTCAACGGCCCGGCCCGGGTCACCGCTTCGGATCTGCAGTTCTCCCCCCAGGTACAGGTCATCGACGGCGACCGGGAGATCGCCACGGTGGCCGAGGGCCACAGCCTGGAGATGGAGGTCCACGTGGAGCGCGGCATCGGCTACCGGCCGGTGGATCGCCACAACGAGGACACCGCCGCCATCGACCTGCTCCAGATCGATGCCGTCTTCATGCCTGTCCGCCGGGTCAACTACACCGTTGACGAAACCGCGGTCGGCGAGGGCGGCTCGGCCCACGAGCGCCTGCGCATCGAGATTGAGACCAACGGCAGCGTCACCCCCGACGACGCCATGGCCCAGGCGGCCAACCAGCTGATGGAGCTGTTCCAGCCCCTGGCCACCCTCACCATGACCGAGGAGCCCGGCCTGGAACCCGAGCCTTCGGCCGAGGCCCAGATCCCCCTGGAGGAGCTGAACCTCTCCGTCCGCGCCTACAACTGCCTGAAGCGCGCCCAGGTCAACTCCGTTTCCGACCTCATGGGCTTCAGCTACGAAGACCTCCTGGAGATCAAGAACTTCGGATCCAAGTCCGCCGACGAGGTGATCGAAGCCCTCGAGAGGATCGGCATCTCCCTGCCCCAGAGCCGCACCAGCGGCTGAACGGCGGCTTCCCCTTCTCCGTATTGCCACCCGTCCCGTCCCCACCATGCGACACCAGTGCCGAGTCCCCCTGCTGGGACGCCCAGCCGACCAACGCAAGGCCATGCTGCGTGGTCTGACCACCCAGCTCATCCGTGAAGGCCGCGTCACCACCACCAAGGCCAGGGCCAAGGCCCTGCGTAATGAAGCCGAGCGCATGATCACCCTGGCCAAGGACGGCACCCTCGCCGCCCGCCGCCGCGCCATCGGCTACATCTACGACAAACAGCTCGTCCACGCCCTGTTCGACAAGGCCCAGGACCGCTACGGCGATCGCCAGGGTGGCTACACCCGCATCATCCGGACGGTGAGCCGCCGTGGTGACAACGCCGAGATGGCCATCATCGAGCTGGTCTGAAAAGGATCGCCCTTTCGCTTCAGTACGAGGGCTCCTCGTTCCACGGCTGGCAGCGTCAGGCCCTGCACAGCAGCGTTCAGGAAACCCTGGAAGGAGCTGTCGCTGCACTAGACCCGCACCGGCCCGCCCAGACGGTGGCCGCCGGTCGCACCGACAGCGGTGTCCATGCTGCGGCCCAGGTGGTGCATTTCGACGCCTCTGGCCCCATTCCCGTGTCCCGTTGGGCGAAGGCTCTTAACGGCCGCCTGCCGCCCACGATCCGGGTGAGGGCTGCCGCGGAGGTGCCCGCCGACTGGCACGCCTGCTTCAGCGCCACCTACCGGCGCTACCGCTACACCATCTTCAACGGCCGCACCCCCAACCTGTTCCTGGCCCCCTGGAGCTGGCATCGCTACCAGTGGCGCCTCGACGAGGCCCGCATGGCCCGCTGTCTGGAGGCTCTGCTGGGAGAACACGACTTCTCCGCCTTCGAGCGGGCCGGCAGCCGCCGCGCCCATGCCCGCACCACCGTTCAGGACGTGCACATCGACCGCCAGGGAGATTTGCTGGTCACCGAGGTGCAGGCCAGCGGCTTTCTGTACGGCATGGTGCGCCTGCTCATGGGCCAGCTGGTGGCCGTGGGCGAGGGCCGCCTTGAGGCCGAAGAGTTTCTGCACCGCTGGCGCAGCGGCGCCCGCCACGCGGTGAAGGAGGCCGCCCCGCCCCAGGGCCTTTGCCTGCTGCGGGTGGGCTACCCAACGGACATTTTCCCTGAGGCCGCCTGGTATGATTGTCTACCGCGATTTCTGTTGGAATCGTGCGATCCTCCCGCCGATCCGTTCATCGGCGTTCCGATCGGTTGAGCAGCTCTGCAGGGTGCCCCCGTCCGGTGGCCCCACGCAGAAAGCGTCTCGCCGAATTCGCCGGATCCGGCGACACGGTAGGGTCGAATCTCCCTGTCCCGACCCATCCGGCTGCGATGGGCTCACCCCAAACCGGCCAGCCGGCGCGATGAACAAGACAACCCCACCCTCCATCGATTCGCTTGAGCGCCAGTGGTACCTGGTTGACGCAGCGGATCAGACCCTCGGCCGTCTGGCCAGCGAAGTGGCCCAGGTGCTGCGCGGCAAGAACAAGCCCACCTTCACGCCTCACCTCGACACCGGTGACTTCGTGGTGGTGATCAACGCCGACAAGGTGCGCGTCAGCGGCAACAAGGCCACCCAGAAGATCTACCGGCGCCATTCCGGCCGTCCCGGCGGCATGAAGACCGAAACCTTCGAGCACCTCCAGGCCCGCCTGCCGGAGCGGATCATCGAGAAGGCGATCAAGGGCATGCTTCCCCACAACGCCCTGGGCCGCCAGCTGTTCCGCAAGCTCAAGGTCTACAAGGGCGCCGAGCATCCCCACGCCGCCCAGCAGCCCCAGCCCCTCGCCCTCGATCCCGCCGCCGCCGCCCAATGACCAGCACCTCCAACCGCGTCGTCTACTGGGGCACCGGCCGTCGCAAGACCGCCGTCGCCCGTGTGCGGGTGGTCCCCGGCAGCGGCAGCGTCACCATCAATGGCCGCCCCGGCGACAACTACCTCAACTACAACCCCGTCTACCTGGCGGCGGTGAAGGCCCCCCTGCAGACCCTCGGCCTGGAAGCCCAGTACGACCTGCTGGTCAACGTGCGCGGCGGTGGCCTCACTGGCCAGGCCGATGCGATCAAGCAGGGTGCGGCCCGCGCCCTCTGCGATCTCTCCCCCGACAACCGCAAGCCCCTCAAGATCGAAGGCCACCTGAGCCGCGATCCCCGGGCCAAGGAGCGTCGCAAGTACGGCCTCAAGAAAGCCCGCAAGGCTCCCCAGTTCTCCAAGCGCTGATTTCCGTCATGCCGAAAGCCGACATCCATCCCACCTGGTATCCGGACGCCAAGGTGATCTGCAATGGGGAGGTGGTCATGACCACCGGCTCCACCCATCCCGAGCTCACGGTCGACGTGTGGAGCGGCAACCACCCCTTCTACACGGGCACCCAGAAGATCCTCGACACCGAAGGCCGGGTGGACCGCTTCATGCGCAAGTACGGCATGGGCAGCACCGATTCCGCCTCGGGTGCCAAGAAGACCGCCAAGCCGGCCGAGGCACCTGCCGCCGTCGAAGCCGAGACCGCAGCGGCCACCGAAGCCTGACTCCGTCAGCCTGAGATCCTCAGACTGACGCCGGCCGCCCGAATCGGACAGCTGATTCGGCCCGGTCTTTCTCCGGCCGGGTGCTTCCAGCAAGCACCCGGCTTTTTCCGTTTCGGGTGCCGCCCATGGATTCCGAGCTGCTGCAATCCCGGCTGGACACCGCCTGCCGCACCTTCCAGACCCTGGAACGCCAGCTGGCCGACCCGGCGGTGGCCTCCGATCCGGCTCGCCTGCAGGCGATCGCCCGGGAGCGGGCGCGGCTGGAGCCCCTGGTCACCGATTACCAACGGCTGCGCAAACTGGAACAGGAACGGGAGGAAGCCCGCTCCCTGTTGAAGGCCCACCGGGATGATCCCGCCGCCGAAGAACTGGTGGCCATGGCGGCTGAGGAGCTGGTCAGCCTCGAGGGCCAGATCACCGCCCTGAACGGGCGGCTCACCCTCAGCCTGCTGCCCTCGGATCCCCGCGATGAGCGCAGCGTCATGCTGGAGATCCGCGCCGGGGCCGGCGGTGATGAGGCCAGCCTCTGGGCGGGCGACCTGGCCCGCATGTACGAGCGCTATGCCCAGAACCAGGGCTGGCAGGTGCAGCCCGTCAGCGCTTCGGAGGCCGACCTGGGCGGCTACAAGGAACTGATCCTCGCCATCCGCGGCGATGGGGTCTACAGCCAGCTGAAGTTCGAGGCGGGCGTGCACCGCGTGCAGCGGGTGCCGGCCACCGAATCCCAGGGCCGGGTGCACACCTCCACCGCCACCGTGGCGGTGATGCCGGAGGCCGATCCGGTGGAGGTGCAGATCGATCCGGGAGATCTGGACATCAGCACAGCCCGCTCCGGCGGCGCCGGCGGCCAGAACGTCAACAAGGTGGAAACGGCCGTCGACCTGCTGCACAAACCCACCGGCATCCGGGTGTTCTGCACCCAGGAGCGCTCCCAGATGCAGAACCGGGAGCGGGCGATGGAGATCCTGCGAGCCAAGCTCTACGAGCGCCAGCTGGCGGAGGCGAACGCCGAGGAGCGCTCCGTGCGCCGTGCCCAGGTGGGCAGTGGCGACCGCAGCGAGAAGATCCGCACCTACAACGCCAAGGACAACCGGGTGACCGACCATCGGCTGGGACGCAACTTCTCCCTCGAGCCCGTGCTGGCCGGCCAGATCGAAGACCTGATCGGCGCCTGCATCGCCGAGGAGCAGCGCCAGGGCCTCGAGGCGCTCGCCCTCGAGGCCACCGGCACCGGTGGATGAGAACAGTGGTGGTTGAGCAGGAGGGCGGTTCAGGCGCCGATGACGTACTTGGCCCACTCCTGGTGCTGGCCGGAACGGATGCGCCGGTTGGCCTCGAAGCTCAGGCTGCCCAGGGGCCGGCGGGGCTCCCGGGCCAGGGGCATGCCCGCCTCCCTGGGGGTGCGGTTGCCCTTGCGCACGTTGCAGGGCAGACAGGCGGTGGTGACGTTCTCCCAGACGTCGGTGCCGCCCCGGCTGCGGGGCACCACGTGGTCGATCGAGAGCTGCTCGCCACTGAACCCGCAGTACTGGCAGGCGTGGCCGTCGCGGTGGAAGACGTTGCGGCGCGTGAGGGGAAGCGGCTTGTAGGGCACCCGCACGAACTGGCGCAGCCGGATCACCGTGGGCAGAAAATGGTCGGGGCGAATCGTCTTTTCAGGGTCGTGCTCCAACCCTTCGGCCTTCCCCTTGAGCAGCATCACCATGGCCCGGCGCCAGGTGGTGATGTTCAGCGGTTCGTAGGACGCATTCAGAACGAGTACGTGGCCCATTCCAGTCCGCTGGATACGCGGCATGCTAACGGGATTCCCATGATTTCCATGGTCCAGCCCCTGCACCGGCGTCCATGACCAGCGCCTCGCTCGCCCCCACCAGCGCGACGGAGGACACCCAGCCGTCGCGGCAGCGGGCCTGGGTGGAGGTGAACACGGCGGCCATCCAGGCCAATGTGCGCGCCCTGCAGCGCCACATCGGACCGGCCACCCAGCTGATGGCCGTGGTCAAGGCCGACGCCTACGGCCACGGCGCCCTGCCGGTGGCCCGGGCCGCCCTGGAGGCGGGGGCGGCCTGTTTTGGCGTCGCCACCCTGGCGGAAGGGGTTCAGCTGCGCCGCGCCGGCATCTCCACCCCGGTGCTGGTCCTGGGCAACCTCACCCAGCCCGAGGAGCTGCGCAGCTGCCTGCGCTGGCAGCTGATGCCGACGCTCAGCAGCATGCGGGAGGCCCTGCTCTGCCAGAACCTGGCCAGCGGCAGCGGTCGCACCATGGCCGTCCAGCTCAAGCTGGACACCGGCATGGCCCGCCTTGGCGTCGACTGGCAGGAGGGCCCCAGGCTGGTGGCGGCCCTGCGGGGCATGGAAGCCATCGAGCTGGCGGGGATCTATTCCCACCTGGCCTGCGCCGATGCCGCCCCAGAGGAGGACGACGGCCTCAACGCGCTCCAGCAGCAGCGTTTCGAGATCGTTCTCGCAAGCCTGGCCGAACAGGGGCTGCCGGCTGGCTGCCGGCACCTCGCCAACTCCGCCGGCACCCTGCGGGGGCACCGGCAGCACTACGACCTGGTCCGGGTCGGCCTGGCCCTCTACGGCCAGCCGCCCGCGCCCCACCTGGCGGGCGTGGTGTCCCTGCGGCCGGCCCTGCAGATCCACGCCCGCGTCACCCTGCTGCGCCAGGTGGGGGCGGGGGTCGGCGTCAGCTACGGCCACCGCTTCCGCACCAGCCGGCCCAGCCGCCTGGCGGTGGTCTCGATCGGCTACGCCGACGGGGTGCCCCGCCAGCTCTCCAATCGCATGGACGTGCTCTTCGACGGCCGGCGCCTGCCCCAGGTGGGCGCCATCACCATGGACCAGCTGGTGATCGACGCCACCGAGTCCCCCAAAATCGAGGTGGGCAGCATGGTCACCCTGCTGGGTGAACAGGGGGAGGACAGCATCAGCCCCCTCGACTGGAGCGAGCGCTGCGGCACGATCCCCTGGGAGATCCTCTGCGGCTTCAAGCACCGCCTGCCTCGCCTGGCCGTGCCTCCGGAGCCCGAGGCGGCGTCCGAGCCCTGATAAGCTCGCTGAGCCACTGGAGAGGTGGCTGAGTGGTTGAAAGCGGCTCCCTGCTAAGGAGTTACAGAGGGCAACTTCTGTCGAGGGTTCGAATCCCTCCCTCTCCGTTTCCGGCCCTTCCAGGGGCCATCCCGCCAGGTCCGCTCAGAGCCTGGCGACGCCGCTCCGGCCGAGATAGGCCGCGAACACAAAGCACAGGCCGGCATTGATCTGGCCCTGGTGGGCCAAGGTCCAGCGGCAGAGCTGCCCAAGCCGGGCCCGCCCCCAGGCCCCCGTGAGCAGCAGCAGCATCGGGGGCAGCAGCGAGGTCGCCAGGGTGATCAGACTCACCAGCAGTACCATGGCGGCCAGCGGGCCGGCGGCCAGGCCGGAACGGGCCAGGTCCTGCACTGCCGGCAGGTAGAGCACCAGGGAGGTGAGATTGCCCGCCATCAGGACCACCCCCATCGCGAAGGACCGGGCCAGGGAGGCACCTGCGGGGGCTGGGGGCTCCGTCGCACCATCGCGGTGCAGCGACCGAAAGCCGATGGCGAGCAGCACGGCGGCCAGGACCAGATGGAGGCCGGCGGACACCGGATCAGGCCCGGCGGCGGGGCGGTCCGGCAGGGATCCCCCCGAACCCAGCCCCACCAGCGCCCAGCCCACCACCACCAGGGCACTGCCGGCGGCATAGGCCCAGCTCTGCTTCACGCCGGATCCCGGGGCGGTGAGGGTGCGCATCTGTCCCACCAGCAGCAACGGGCTCACCGCCGCCCCGAGGGCGAGCGGCACCACGTCGAACGGCAGGGCAGTCAAGGCGCCGGAGCTCTGGGGACCGATGGTAGGCAGGCTCAGGCGTCCAGAAGGGCGGCGGCGATGGCCGGCAGCAGGGTGGCATCGGCGGCCCGGGCCCGTCCTTCGCTGAACACCACCAGCAGCATCGGCGCCTTGCCCTCCACCTCCACATAGGCGGCGTCGTGGCGCGCCTGGCTCATCCAGCCGGCCTTGCTCCACAGCCGGGCCCCCTGCGGCAGAGCAGCCCCGAGGAAGCCGTCCACCTGATTCTCGGGATCGGCGGCCCGCGTCTGGGGATCCAGCGAGCGTCCCAGCAGGGCCATCATGCGGCGGCAGGCCGGCGGGGACACCGCAGCTCCGGCCATCACCGCGTGCAGCAGACGGGCCGTGAAATCCGTGCTCAGGCGGTTGCGGTTCTCCAGTTGGGGCCCATAGAACTCCCTCTCGCGGCCGTAGGGCCCCTCCGCCCAGGTCTTCTGGCAGGCGTTCACCCCCGCCACCTCGCTCCAGCCGAGGCGGCCCAGCCAGTCGTTGACCACCTGACGCTGGCGGCACCAGGCCGCCGCCCTCCCGGCGGGCAGGGACGGGCCGCTGGTGGTGCCGGTGAGCAGATCCACCACCAGGCTGGTGGCGTCGTTACCGGAGTCGCGCACCATGTCGGCCAGGGCCCGGCGCAGTTCCGGCCCCTCCTCAATCAGCTGGCGCTGCAGCCAAGCTTCGGCGGCCACCAGATACACCAGCTTCACCACGCTGGCGGGATAGCGCGGCCTCTCTCCCTCCCAGCTGGCACCGGTCACGGTCTGGCCCCAGAAGACCTCCTGGCCGAGGCCCTCGGCGGCGCCCACCAGGGACGCCCCGTAGCGGAGCCAGGTGATCGAGAGCTGCTCCCCCAGCCCCGGGCGCCCCTCCTGCTCCAGTTGGCCGATGAGCTGGCGCAGGGTCTGGCCCATGGCCTGATCCGGGCTGTAGAACGCCATCAGCGGCGGCACCTTGCGATGGCGACCTTAGGCACCCTGCCGACGCCGGGCCGTACCTGGACCCTGACCCGGCCGCTGCCGGCCTACAGCCGGTCTCAGGGCCTGAGCCTGGCCACCGAGATCCACGCGGGTCGGCATCTCAGGGTGCTCGACAGCGCCGGGACCCGCCTGCGCGTGCGGCTGCACGAGGACGGCTACCCCTGCTGGGTGGAGGCGCTCGCCCTCGAGAGCCACGGGCACCCCGCCCCGCCCCCGCCCCTGCCCCGCCTCGATCGCGACAGGATCGCCGCCCGCCTGGGGGCTGTGCTCGCCTTCGCCGAGGCAGCCCGTCACCAGCCCAACCGCTACCTCTGGGGCGGGACCCTGGGGCCCGATTTCGACTGCTCGGGGCTGGTGCAGACCGCCTTCGCCCAGGCCGGCATCTGGTTACCCCGCGATGCCTACCTGCAGGAGCGCTTCTGCCGCCCGGTGGCGGTGGCCAGCGGCGTCACCAGCCTGCTGCTGCCGGGGGACCTGATCTTCTTCGGCACCCCGCGGCGCTGCACCCACGTGGCCCTGCATCTGGGCGGCGGCCGCTATCTGCACAGCTCCGGACGCCAGCACGGCCGTGACGGCATCGGCATCGACGACCTGAATCCCCGCAACGGGGATCCGGTGGCGTGCCACTACCGGGCCGAACTGCGGGGCGCGGGGCGGGTGATACACAGCCACGACGGGAGTCCGCTTCCAACTTGAGCTAAATTCCACTTCTTCAATCTGAGACGGACTTGGCGGCGTCATCCCTAGCCCACAGTCCCGAGCTTTCGGTTGTTGTCCCCTTGTACAACGAGGAAGCAAGCCTTCCCTACCTCGTTGAGAAGTTGCTGGCGGCGCTGCGGCCACTCGGTCGATCGTTTGAACTGGTTCTGGTCGACGACGGCTCGAAGGACGGCACCCCGGCGGTCCTCCGCGATCTGGCCATCCGGGTCCCGGAACTGGTGGCCGTGCTGTTGCGGCGCAACTACGGGCAGACAGCCGCCATGGCCGCCGGGTTCGATGCCAGCGTTGGTGGGGTGATCGTCACCCTCGACGGAGACCTCCAGAACGATCCCGCCGACATCCCCCTGCTCCTGGCCTGCCTGGAGCAGGACAACCTCGACCTGGTGAGCGGCTGGCGGCACCAGCGCCAGGACGGGGCCATCAACCGTCTGTTGCCGTCCCTTGTGGCCAACCGCCTGATCGCGCGGGTCACCGGGGTGCGCCTGCACGACTACGGCTGTTCCCTGAAGGCCTACCGACGGGAGGTGGTCAGCGACATGAACCTGTACGGGGAGCTGCACCGTTTCCTGCCGGCCCTGGCCTTCATCGAAGGGGCCCGCATCGGCGAGGTGAGGGTGTCCCACCAGGCCCGCCTCTATGGCCGCAGCAACTACGGCATCGACCGCACCTTCCGGGTGCTGATGGACCTGCTGACCGTGTGGTTCATGAAGCGGTTCCTGACTAGGCCGATGCATGTGTTCGGCTTCGCCGGCCTGTTGTCCCTGATGGCGGGCCTGGCCATCGCCCTCTGGCTGGCAGGCGAGAAGCTGCTGCTGGGCACCGACATCGGCAACCGTCCCCTGCTGCAGATGGCGGTCCTGGCGATCCTCAGCGGGGTGCAGCTGTTCAGTTTCGGGCTGCTGGCGGAGCTGCAGATGCGCACGTACCACGAAAGCCAGGGGCGGCCGATCTACAGGGTGCGGGCCACCCTGCGCGGCGGCGGCTGAACTTTTATGTCACCCCCGCTCCCCTGAGAAGACAGGCAGGAAGGGGTCCTTACAGTACCCGCGGTTCCTATTGGCCCAAGCCATGACTGGTGAATTTGCCGTTGCCTGGATGCCGTCCGTGATGGTTCCCCTGGTGGGAATCCTCGGCGCAGCGGTGGCCATGGCCCTGCTGTTCAACGTGATCGAGGCGACCGACTGACGACCGGCCCAGGCCCCAGCGTCATTCGCCTCCCCTTCCGACGACCCCCCGATCCGCCCCCCATGACCGTGACCCCCGTCGCCGACCCAACCGTCGGCAATCTGGCCACCCCCGTTAACAGCAGCTATTTCACCAAGGCCTTTCTGAACGCCCTGCCGGCGTATCGGCCCTCCCTCTCCCCCAACCGTCGCGGTCTTGAGGTAGGCATGGCCCATGGCTACTTCCTCTATGGCCCCTTCGCCTACACCGGCCCCCTGCGCGCCACCGAGTTCGCCAGCACCGCCGGCCTGCTCGCCGCCATCGGTCTGGTGTCGATCCTGACCATCTGTCTTTCGATCTACGGCACCGCCGGCAGCGGCCCCAACGTCCAGCCCTCCGACGCCACCATCGACAACCCTCCCGCCGACCTGTTCACCAAAGCCGGCTGGGCGGAATTCGCCAGCGGCTTCTGGCTGGGTGGTTGCGGTGGCGCCGCCTTCGCCTGGTTCCTCTGCAGCACCGCCATCCAATCGCCCCTGGCCAACATCGCCGGTGGCGTCTGGAGCGTGGGCTGAGTCGGCCGTTCCCACCTGCGATCATCACGATCTGCACCTGATCTCCAACACCCTGCTGAGGCAGGGTTTTTCTTTGTCTGGCCACCACTTCACCACCGTGCCCCTTGCGGCCAGTACTCAACCGAAGGGCATCATGGGCGAGCGGACCAGACGCTCCTGGAACAGGAGCAGACTCAACAGCAGCGTCAGCAGCGAGCAAACGACAAACGTGACTCGCAGTGACTTCGGTGCATCTGAAGCGCTTGAAGCGGCGGCACTCAGTACCACAAGGGGGATAAAGACCACCGCAAGATAGCGGGGGCTGATAAAGCGAAGCAGCAGGGGCGGAAGCAGGGAAAGGAACGCCGCAGCGGCAAGAAATCTAAGGCTAAGTTGCGTTGCAGATGGGAAGACTCTAAGACGCAATGCCTGGAAAAAAGGGACCAGCATGAAACCCATGGTCTGCAGGATGGAGACAATCCCATAGGCTCCAGATACCAACAGAAAATCGAGATACTTTTTCGGGTATTGCAGCGCTACTTCAGTTACAGTCCGAGCGCCAGGAAAAACAGAACGCATCACCTCCTTCCAATCCCAGGAACCTGAAGCCAGCAATGGGTCGCCTTGGGTAAACTGATGAGGGGCGAAAAGAAACACGTAGGAAGAAGCGAACGTTCGCAGTCCCTTCACCGTCCTGACCATGTCAATACCATAAAGCCTGAATCCTGGTGCCATCAGCAACAGCAGCCAAGAGAACGTGTAAAGGGGAACCTGCCATCGCATTCCATTACTTCTGTAGTCCCACCAATACCAGACGGCCCCCACCCCAAGGGAACAGGCCAGCAACTGAATCTTGGAAAGACCAAAAAGGACCAGCAGGCCAGATGAGATCAGCCGCGGCCACCCCAGGCGCACCGAAAGCATGAAGAAAGCGAAGAACGATGCCGCAATGATGTCACTTGATGGTTCGGCAAACTGAAGGGCAGAGCTGGCGATCACCGAGAAGGCCAGTGCCTGAAAGATCCAGTTGCGGATGAACAGCCGGCAAAGAAAATAGGACGAGAAAAGAAACATAAGTGTTGCGATTCCCTTGGCATGCCAATTCAAGCTATCTGCAGAGGGAGCAACAATCAACTTGTAGATCCCGATCAGCAAGCTTGCCGACACCCCTCCAGACCAATTGAATCTCGGGTACTGAAATACCCAGCCAGAAGGCAGTCGATAGAGACGCAGATCAGCCCTGGTTACAAAGGACTGATCCATGGGCCAATCCATTACTTGACCGCTCTGGCTCAGCAGCCCTACAAGCGAAACAACGATGGCAATGAGAAGCAGCAGCGGCAACAAGAACTTTCTAAATGTCCCTGGAAGTTCTTCGGACCTGGATTGCATTATTATCGGGCAACTTGCGAATCCTACCAGACAGTGTTCACAGGCCGGCCGCGCGGGAGCGGCCCCCGCTCCATCAGGTTCAGCCGACAGCCTCAGACAATCTGAGTGAAGTTGACCCCGATCACCAGATCATCAAAGTCGCGATCACCACCGCCGAGGATGTCTTCTAGGCCAATGAGGTTGGTGCCAAGGGAGCGGAAGTGGCTGAGGCCATCGCTGTTGGCAGCGCCGAAGGCAAAGAAGGTGTTGCCATTCACCTGGGCGAAGGGTGCGAGGAAGGAGCCGCCGCTGATGGATGAGAAGCCGCGGGAGGCCGTCTGGTCATCGGCGACGCTGAGGTTGCTGAGCGGAGCGATGAGGTTTGAAGTGCGCAGGGCCTCGGCGGCATAGGCGCTGTCACCGGGCCTTAGGCGTGTGATGCCATCGACTGCGAGCACGGTGCCTGCGGCATCGAGGGTGTGATAGAAACCGGCGCTGGAATTGAAGTCGGCTTCCCGGCCGACCGTCACCGTGCCGCTGAGGTTCTGGGCGGTGGTGAAGGCGCTGAGATCCAGCACGGGCGCGAGGCCCTGGGCATTGCCGATCAGGGCGTTCAGGTTCGGATCGGCAGGCAGGAGATTGAGCGAGAAGTTCACGCCACTGGTGGAGCTGAAGGCCACCTGGCCATTGGCGATGGTGGTGGGGCTGAGCAGGCGGAAGCGGCTGTCAGAGAGGCTGGAGAGCTCGTTGAGGCTAGCGTCCACCACCTCGAAGAAGCGCAGGCTCTGGCCGTTGATCAGCTGGAGGTCGCGCTCGAAGGTGCTGCCGGCCGGCAGGCTCACATCGGTGCTCTCGAGCGTGGAGACCAGGGTGCGGGCCCGGCCACGCAGCCAGTTGAGATCGGAGAGCAGGGAATCAGCACGGGCGACTTCAGCGGGATTGAGCACCACATAGCCGATCTGGTTGGCGCTGCTGGGGCGAGCGCTGAGGCTGGCGCGCAGATTCACGGCCGCCGGCGCGGCATTGCCTGGATCGCTGATCGTGATGGTGCCGGAGCCGGCATTGCTGAAACGCAGATTGCTGAGATCAGCGAAGCCGGCGAAGGAGGGGTCATCGATGATGCCGTTCTGCACCCCGTCTTTGTCGCCAAAGCCGCCGTCAATGAGGCTGAGGGCAAAGAAATCGGCCGTGCCGTTGTTGTCGAGGTCGTAGAAGCGTCCGCCGGCGCCGGTGATCGGGTCGTAGGTGAGCGGCAGGAGGGCGCCGCTTCCCGTGACGCCATAGAAGAGCAGCTTGCGATCCGGCCGCCGGCCGGAGGGGTCGGTGAGTTGGGGCAGCAGGTCTGCCGCCACCAGCTCGAGCCCTGCGTTGAGCGAGCTGTTGGCGCCTGGATTGACCTTGAGTTTGAAATCAAGGCCTGTTCCATTGGCTTTGACCCCGAACTCCGCCAGGGTTTTGAGGCCAGCGGGGTTGATGCCGAGATCGCGGATCACCGCCAGGTTGGAGCCAGGCGCCAGATCGGCATTGCTGATCGTGACCGGGATGGAGCGGATCTCGCCACTGGGGAGGGTGATTTCAACCGTGGTGGTGACCCCGAAGGATCCAGGGGTCTCCGGAACATCCCGAACCACCAGCTGGAAAGCGGAGATCACCCCCAAAGTGCCGGTCAGCGCCGGATCTCTCGCCGAGAGGATGATGTTGTAGGCCGGCTTTGTCTCGAAGTCGAGTGGGGTGCCTGCCTTGAGGAACAGGCCGGTGCCGATCACCTCGAAGCTGGCGGCATCAGCTCCTGAGAGCTCGATGATGTTGCTGCCGAGGGCGTCGTCGCTGATCAGGATTTCGGCAACTTTGATGCGGTTGGCGGTGCTGGTGCTTTCAGGAAGAGAGCCGACTTTGAAGCTGGTGCCGCTGAAGATGATCTCGAGGTTGGTGTTGAGCGAGAGGGAGATGGCTGTGGGGGCCTCGTTGCGGTCGCTGACGTTGACGGTGAGGGGCTGAGAGAAGCTGAGGGCGCCGTCGGTGGCCTTGACGGTCAAGGAGTAGGCATTTTTGGACTCGAAGTTGGGGCTGGCGCCCGTGAAGAAGAGCTCGTTGCCGTTGCGGATCTGGAAGCTGACGGCATCGGCGCCCTGCAGAGTGAGGACGTTGTTGTTGCCGCTGGCATCGGGATCGGTGACGCTGAGATTGCCGATCTTGACGCCGGTGCCGATCAGGGTGTTTTCGGCGATGGTGTTGGCCGAGAGGGCGATGGCGGTGGGCGGCTCGTTGACGTTGGTGACGGTGAGGGTGAACGCCGCCGAGACGGGCGTGATGCCGGGCAGGGTGGCATCGCTGGCGGAGACGCTGACGGCGTAGGAAGTTTTGGCCTCGAAGTTCAGGGCGGTGCCGGCCTTGAGGAAGAGCGCATTGCCGCTCACCTCGAAGCTGGCGGCATCAGCGCCTGAGAGGGTGATGGTGTTGCTGCCAGAGGCGTCGTCAGTGATGACGATGTCGGCCACCTTGATGCGGCTGGCGGTGCTGCTGTTTTCGGCCAGGGAGGAGACGGTGTTGGCGAGGGTCAGCGCGCTGGGGGCCTTATTGAGCGTCAGTCGGACCGCCAGCGGCACCGCCGCCAAGTCATCGCTGAAGGCCAACCTCAGGGTGAGGGCAGCGAGCTGCTCTTCGCTGCTGCCGATGGGGGTAGTGGCCTTGACAGTGGTGCCTGAGGTGGTGACCCAGGCCGGACCATCCAGCTTCACCAGCTGGAGCGGGTTGCCATCGGGATCGCTTGCCAGGTAGCCAAGGTCGCGGCTCTCCTCCACGCCAGGCTGCAGGCTGAGCGTGATCAGGGGGGCGCCCAGTTGGGGAGCCGCGTTCACGGTGATTCCGAGGCCCTGCAGTAGCTGGCGGACCGTGGACCAGCTGCCCGTCGGGGCCAGGCCATCCAGCAACAGCTCGTCGCGACCAAGCTCAAAGTCGAGGATCCCAAGCGTTCCCTCCGGCGTCGGATTGGAGCTGTCGATCAAAAAGACATCCCGTTCGCCATCCACCTGGCCCACCACAGCGGGAAGGCCCAGGCCGCTGGCGTTGGCCAGGAGATCCCCACCGATCACCGTGTCGCCGGCGGCCCGCAGCAGGAACAGATCCGTTCCCACCCCACCCGCCAGCACGTTGCCGCCCCGGCTGTCGGTGTTGTCGAGCTCATCGCTTCCGGCACCGGCCTCCACCGTGGCGCCGGTGCCCACCACCACCCTGTCTGCGTCTGGGGAGCCAAGCACCCGCAAATCGGCGAGCTGCACGCCATCCCGGGGCACGCTGGCGTAGGCGACTGGATCGAGCAGCTTGGGGGCACCGCCGGCGTCGAAGGCCAGGCCGAAGTTGAGATCCAGCTCGCGCCAGCCAGGCTGCCAGGTGATCAGGGGCCGGGCCTCGGCGGTTGTGGAAAGCCCATAGCTGGCGCTGGCCACCACCGACTCGCTGCTCCAGAGGGGCTGGCCGCTCACCGCGTCGGTGCCGTTGAGAAACTGGAAGGAGCCCACCGCCTGCTCCTTGCTCACCGTGAGATCCAGGTAGCCACGGCGGTTGAGATCGGCATACTTGAGGCCATTCACATAGCCTTGAAACAAGCCATCAAGGCCATCCACTGCTGGATACTTGGTGCGGATGTAGGCATCAGCTCCGGGCAGATACTTCTCGAGTCCCGGAGAGGTGACGCCCGGCGTCGCGAACTCCACCCCCGCCACCGTGCCGGCCGGCTGGGTGCCGGGGCTCATCGTGTCGAGCACGCCGGCCCAGGCGTTATGGGTGTCGCCGGCCAGGCTGATCAGGCGCTTGCCCAGTGCCAGGGCGGTCTGCAGGATCGTCTCCCGCTCAACGCCGTAGCCATCCCAGGCATCGAGGTTGTAGGGGATCTTGCCCGCCTCGGCGAACAAGGCTTGCTCGGCGGCGGAAAGATTGGCGAAGGCGGCTCCGGTGGCGAGCTTCTGCAGCGGCGCGGCGTACTTGTCGAGAAGGGCGGGATTGCCGGCGTTCAGCAGCAGTTCGGCCGGTACGGCCATGCTCTGCATCAGCACCTGTTGGCCCAGAACCTGCCAGGCGGCTGGGGAGGTGGCCATCTGCTGCTGCAGCCAGGCCATCTGGGTATCGCCGATCAGGTCGCGGCTGGGGTCGCCCCAGGCCTTCTGCACAGTGGCGATCACCAGCTCCTGGGTGACGAGTGGCGCCAGGGCATTGGCGAAGGCCGAGATGGCCGAGGGGCTCGTGGGGGGCGCGATCCCGGCTTTGGTGGCATAACTGGTCACCAGAGCCGGATCGGCCAAGATCGCGCCGACGCGGGCCTGCACCGCCGTCGCATCCGGATACTGCAGCTGCTGATCCCGGGCGGTGAGGCGGGTTTCCAGCATGTGCAGAGCGAGCACATCGCCGAAGCTGAAGGAGCGATAGCCCTGGGTGAGCGGTGAGTCGGTGGTAGCGCCATCGCTGGCCTGCCGTTGGCCCGGTTCGCGGATGGGAATCCATTCGTAATACGCCTTCAGGGCTGCATCACGCCGGGCGATCCAGTCGCCTTCGGTGGCGCTCTGGTGGTTTTCGGCACCACCCTTCCAGCTGTCGTTGGCGGTTTCGTGGTCGTCCCAGATGGCGATCAGCGGCGCGGAGGCCCGCAGGGCCTGAAGGCCGGAATCCGTGTGGTACTGGGCATAGCGTTGACGGTAGTCGTCGAGGCTGAGGATCTCGCGATTGGGTAGGAAGCCGCGGCTGCCGGCGGCGTCTTCAGCCGAGCCATAGCCGCCGGGACCATATTCATAAATGTAGTCGCCAACCTGAAGCCAGGCGTCGTAGGGATTGGTGCTGTTGATTGCCGCTGCCCTGGCATAAGCGTCGAACTGCTGGGCCGCGGGGAAGTTGGCACAGGAGAACACTGCCAGCCGCACCGGATCGCTGCTTAGCGGCAGGGTCTTGGTCACTCCCACATCGGAAACCGTGTTGCCCGAGCTGAAGCGGTAGTGGTAGGAGGTGTCGGCGCTGAGACCAGCGGCCTCCACCTTCACGGTCCAGTCGCGGTCGGCACTGGTGGTGAAGCTGCCGCTGCCCTTGATCGAGCCCGGCGCGAAGTCGGCGCTGGTGGCGATCTCCCACTGCACATTCTGCGAGCCCACGAATCCATCGGCAGGACTGATCCGAGTCCAGAGGATCACCGAATCGGCGTAGGGATCGCCCGAGGCGACACCGTGGGCAAAGCGGATGCTGGTGGTTGACATGGAGTGAGGGGAGCGGGCCTTCCGCTGATGGGCTCAGTTCGACAAACTGAAGGAGGTGACTGTTAGAAAAAGCCGATCTCTCCCGGGACAAGAGAGATCGGCAGGGTTGAAATGGCGACTGTGCTAGACGCTCACCTCTCAGGCAGCCAAAAGGCCAGCGAAGTTGGCCTGATTGTTGAGGCTGGAGGCGCTGAGGTTGGTGAAATGGCCCACCTCCACACCGGCCACCTTCAACAGTGTGTCGGCACCCACCTGGCTGAAGCTGAGGCTGGAGAAGGTCTCACCCTGCAGCCCCACCTTGTCTTCACCCACCCTGAAGTCCATCACGAACTGCTTGGCGGCAGGGCGATCGCCGATCTCGCTCACCAGCCAGAACTGGTCGGCACCGGCACCACCGTTGAGGTAGTTGGTTCCAGCTCCTCCGAGCACATAGAACTTGTCGTCTCCTGCACCGCCGAGGGCGCGGTTGGACGAGCTGGCGATGATGAAGGTGTCGTTGCCGAGGCCGCCGCTGAGACGGTTGCCATCGCCGGCTTCGGCACTGAACCAATCATCGCCACCCCCACCGGTGATCACATCGCGGGTGCTGGCATAGATGGTGTCTACACCGGAGCCTGTGAAGATCCGATTCTCAGAACCATTGCTGATCGCAACATCCACTTCGTCTTCACCGGCGCCGGTGAAAACGGTATCGAGTCGGCCGTCGAACCCGGGAATCGTTGAAGCGCCAGGCAAGGTGCTGTCGCTTCCGGTGGTGCCGACCCGCACAGGATCGATCACCGCATCGCTGCGCAGGGCCAGGTTTTGAAGGCGAAGATCTTGCCTAGCAGGGGTTTCCGCCTGGATGTAAGCCTGGCTGGCGGTGCCGTGATTCGCCTTCAGATACTCGGCTAGGGCATCCTGTTCGGTCCCGTCGCCACTAAAGGTGGCGGCACCGGTGAGTGGGGCAGTGGGATTGAACAGGTCGGCGCGGTTGGCGCCAGCATCCGTGGGGAACGGATAGCTATCCCCACCGCTGGCCAGGAAGTTGAGGGTCACTATCCGGAAGGTCCGGCTCGCATCCCCCACGAGAGATCCGCCGCGTACCACCACATCCAGGTCGTTGCCCTGGCTGTCCTGAACCGCAAGGTTGACGATGCGGCTGCCGGCGGGCTTGGTGAGATCGAAGCTGAAGGCAACACCGCTCACCTGGGGGAAGCGTCCCTGATTCGGATACAGGGCAACGCCGTGTTCGAGCAACTCCTTGAGCTTGCTGGCGCTCACGGTGACCAGGGAGAGGCTGTTGTTGAAACGCAGCGAGTTCTCGATGTCGAGCGTCGAGATGCCGCCGGCCGGTTTGTTGGCCGCAGGGTTGGCGAAGGTGGGCAACTTGGCGCCGCTCACCACATCGACGCCACCGATCTGCGAGCGAATGCCACCGCCATTCTTCAGCGACAGCACCACCGTGGGGTCGATCTTGCGGGCGTAGTCGAGATTGGCGTCAGCCGTGAGATCGCCCAGGTTGGTTTCCTCGGAGCGCACGAAGGCCCGTTCACCCTCAAGGTACACATTCGAGAAGCCCCATACCTGGCCGTCCTTGTTGGCGATCACCGCCTGCACGACATCGGTGAGATCCTGCACGTTTTCTGCCTTGGTGCCCTCCGCGAAGGCCGTGCTGGCGAGCTGGGCCTCACTCACGTTCCAGGCCTTAGCCACATTGGCCGCCGTGGCGGCATAGGCGCCGCTGATCAGCGGATCAATGCTGGACGGAATGATGCGGCCCTGCGCATCGAAGTCCACCACCAGGCGGCCAAGATAGGTGTATTCGTTGTCGGTATTCACGATCAGCGTGGTGCCGCCATCGGCGCCGGTGGTCACCAGGGGATAGGTGTCGGCGAAGTTGGCGGCATGGCCGGGGAAGTCCACGGCCTGATCGTTGCCATCGCCCAGGCGGGTGTTGGATCCGGCCGCGAGAATGATGTCCACCCCGCGCAGGAGTGGTGCCAGTGCCTTCTCGTTGCTGATCTGCTGCAGGTGTGACATCAGGATCACCTTGTTCACGCCCTGGTTGATCAGGTCGTCGATCACCGGCTGCAGCTGGCTGGCCAGCAGCACCATGTCGTCGCGCTCACTTCCGTCGCCGATGAAGCCCTTGACCTCCACGCCACCGGTGGAGCTGATCTGCTCCAGCACCTGGGTTGTGGCGCCAAGAAGACCGATCTTCTCGCCGTTCTTGGTGACCACCGCCGAGGGCACGATCCGGCCTGTCTGGCTGCTGGCCTCCTCCAGGCCGCCGACACCGACGGTGTTGGTGAAACGGGGGTTCAGATCGGTGTCGGCGCTGAAGTCGAGGTTGGCCGAGAGGTAGGGGAATTGCGCCCCCACCCAGCCGGCAACCGATCCGGGGGTGAACGAGTCGCGGAACACCCGCGAACCGAGGTCGAATTCGTGGTTGCCGATCGTGGAGGCCTCCACGCCGATCAGGTTGTGGATGGCGATGTCCACCGCCGCGATCGGATGGTTGGCGGTGGCGGCCAGGCTGATCGTGGAGCCGGTGGCGGCGTTGAGCTCATCGCGCACGCTGATGTCGGTGCCGCCGTTGAGAAAGGGGCTGGGGATGAAGTTGTCGCCGCCGGCCAGGATCAGCGTGTTGGCGTACAGGTTGTCGAACCCATCGACCAGCCCCGCCAGGAATGGAGCGGTCTGGGACGCCAGCAGGCCCGCCTCGCCATCGGAGAGGTGGAGCAGCTGCAGGCGCCAGGGAACAGGGAAATCCACAACCGACACCACATCATTGCCTTCGCTGGAGGCGATCACACTGCGGGCCGCATTGGTGGCGGTGGTGAGGAAGGTGATGCCCTCCACCCGCTGGGCGCCGGGGAAGATCAAGGGATCAACCGCCACCGGCGCATAGGGATTGCTCACATCAAACACCGCCGCCATGCTCGTGTTGGTGCGCTCCAGAGCCACGAAGGCATAGGTGCGGCCATTGGTGGTGAACACTTCCACCATCTCGGGTTCCACGCCCTTGTCGTCTTCCCGGCTGTTGATCGGATAGAGGCCCTTGGCTACGGCCAGTTCTTCAAGGGCAGCGCCGGAATCGAACACCACGTTGCCCTTGGAATCGAAGATCCGCAGGGAGCGGGAGCCGAGCGTGTAAGCCTGATCCACGATGCCATCGCCATCGAGGTCACCGGTGTTGGTGAGGATGTTCAGGCGCTGGGCATTCGCTGCCAGCAAACCAGCCTTCTGGGCGGCTGTGGCGGATGCTGCTGCCGTGAGCAGGGCGGACACCCGGGCCGTTTCATCGGGATTGAGGAAGTCGTTGCGGTCGTCGCCCTCGCCGGCGGCCAGGATGAAGTTCTCGCCGTTGTAGCTGAACGTCGCCAGGCCATCGGGCATGGTGAGTCCATAGACGTCGTGGTTGGTGGCTGGCTTGTAGCCGCCCCCGTCGCCGCTGTCCTCGGTGTCGAGGGCCGGGTTGCTGAAGGTCACCACCGTGAAGGCGTTGCCGCTGGCACCTTCGGTGCCGAAGTCGTTGTCGTAGTTGATCACCACCGCGCCGTCGTCGCGCAGGGTTAGGCCTTCCGGTTTGTCGTAGCTGAGCGTGCCGCCCGCCGACGGCAGGTTGAACAGCTCCACCTTGCTGGCCACCTTGATCCCGGCAGCGGCCAGGCGATCGGCGCTGGAAGCGGTGTAGACCCCGCCCACCAGGGTGAGGCCGTTGTCCAGCAGCTCGGGGCTGGCGACGCCGATGGCGTCGCCCCAGCTGGCGGTGCCCGTGCTGGTGGCCCTAGCCGTCACCATCAAACTGAGTTCACCCAACTCCACCTGGCTGGTGGGGGAGGCGACGGCTTTGTGGATCTGATCGGCGATCAGGAAGTAGCTGTACTTGGAGGTGTCATAGCCGCTGATGCCGGTGAGGAAGCTGGAGATATCAACGATGCCCGACGACTCCT
>CALSBA010000018.1:0-68723 GCA_943373065.1 Synechococcus sp. UW140
GGGTCAAGGTCGTCCTTCATAGACGGAAAATTCACCCAAAAGAGTTGAAATCAGGCTGATTCAAGCCTGATCTGCACTGCGGTGGTCTATCCCAAGCATTTGAAAGCCCGAACCTTGGCTTGCGGGCTTGTTGCCCAGAGCTTCCCTAAGGCTCCCCTACCTTCGATCCCATGCCATCGCGCTCGATCCTCCCGTTCCCCGGCCTGGTGCTGCTGTCGCTGGCCCTGGCGGCGCCGCTGCGGGCCGCACCGATTCCCCTGATGGAGCCAGCGGGCATGGATCTGCTGGTGGCCAGCGGCGAGCGGGCCGACTACGGCCCCCTGGCCGAGCAGTTCCTCACCCAGGCCAACCTCGCCTACTGCGGTGTGGCCAGTGCCGCCATGGTGCTGAACAGCCTCGCCGTGCCCGCCCCGGCGGTGCCGGGCTACGGCCGTTACCGCTTCTGGACCCAGGAGAACGTCTTCGAGGTGCCGGCCGGCAGCCAGGTGGTGAGCGCCGACGTGGTGCGGCGCCAGGGCATGACCCTGGCCGAGCTGGCCGCCCTGCTCTCCAGCCACGGGGTGAAGGCCGAAGCGATCCACGGCGACCAGCTGAGCCTGGAGCAGTTCCGCGCCCTGCTGCGCGCCAACCTCAGCCAGCCCGGCGACCGCCTGCTGGCCAACTACCTGCGCCCGGCCCTCGGCCAGGCCGGTGGAGGCCACATCGCCCCGCTGGCCGCCTTCCACGCCCCCTCGGACCGGGTGCTGATCCTCGATGTGGCCCGCTACCGCTACCCGTCGGTGTGGGTCCCCGTCGCCGACCTCTGGGCCGCGATCCGCACCCTTGATTCCACCTCGGGCCGCAGCCGCGGCCTGGTCACGATCCGGCGACTGCCGGGGGCGACACCGCCTCCAGGAACCGTTTCGCCACCTGGTCCCAGCTGAAGGGCACCACGTGCTCGCGGCCGAAGGCCCGCTGCTGGGCCTGCAGCTCGGTATCGGTGAGCAACGTCAGAAGGGCCTCGGCCAAGGCCGGGGGATCCCGCGGCGGCACCAGCAGGCCTGCCTTCCCGTGGGGCACCACCTCGGGGATCGCCGTGGCCGTGGTGCTCACCACCGGCAGCCCGCTGGCCATCGCCTCGAGGAACACGATCCCGAAGCCCTCCTGGATCGACGGCAGGCAGAACACCGCGCTGCGCCGGTACCACTCGCGCACGGCTCCGTCGTCGGGCAGGGCCCCCAGCAGCTGCACCACCTCCCCCAGCCCCAGCCGCTGCACCAGCTCCCGCAGCGCCCCGTGCTCCGGCCCGTCGCCGATCACCACCAGCCGGGCGCTGGGCAACCGCTGTTGCACGCTCTGGAACGCCGTGATCAGATCGGCCACGCGCTTGCGGGGGTACTGGCGCGCCACGCACAGCACGGAGTGGGGCTCGCGGGCCGCGTCGAGGGCGGCCAGGGCGGCGGCGTCTTCGCCCGCCGGGTTCCACAGCGCAACATCGATCCCCTCCGGCACCAGCCGCAGCCGGCCTGCCGGCACCCCGTAGTGCTCTTCGATGCGCTCGCAGCAGTAGCGGCTGGTGGAGAGCACCAACGGCGCCCGCCGGGCGTTGAGGCGCTCCAGCCGCGACAGACCCCAGAGCATCAGCCGCGGCCAGCCGCTCTCGCAGCGCGACTCCTCCGCCAGCACCCCCTTGATGCAGCACACGTAGGGCACCGGGCAGCGGTGCGCCACCCGGAAGCCGTCGATGTCGAAGCCCACCACCAGGTCGTAGCGGCCCTCGGCGGCGGCCAGGCGCCGGGGCAGGGTGAGGTTGAACCAGAGGCGGCGCAGCAGCAGATTCCGCGGCCAGGCCCCCTCGGGCACCAGCCGCTCCACCGTGTGGCCCCGGGTGATCAGGGCCCCGGCCAGGCCGCCGATGGCCGCCGCCGTGCCGCTGCCCTCGGCCACGTCCTGCAGCCAGGAATCGAGAAAGGCGATGCGCATGGTGCGGCCGGCCGCCGGGCCTACACCCGCGCCGCCAGGCCGGTGGGCTCGAGCATCAGCTTGCTGTTGCGCACCTCCTCATCCATCTCGATCGGGTACTGGCCGTCGAAGCAGGCGGTGCAGAAATGGCTGGAGTTGGCCTGGGCCGCCTCCACCATGCCCTCCTTGCTCAGGTAGCTGAGCGAATCGACGCCCAGGTGCCGCTCGATCTCCTCCAGCGTCAGCCGGGCGGCGATCAGGTGGTCCTGGGTGTCGGTGTCGATGCCGTAGAAGCAGGGGTGGGTGACGGGCGGCGAGCTGATCCGCATGTGCACCTCGGTGGCACCGGCATCCCGCAGGGCCGCCACCAGCTTGCGGCTGGTGGTGCCGCGCACGATCGAGTCGTCGATCACCACCACCCGCTTGCCGGAGAGCACATCGGGCAACGGGTTGAGCTTCACGCGGATGCCCGCCTCGCGCATCGCCTGGGTGGGCTGGATGAAGGTGCGGCCCACGTAGCGGTTCTTGATCAGGCCATCGGCGAAGGGGATGCCGCTGGTGTGCGAATAGCCGATCGCCGCCGGGATGCCCGAATCCGGCACTCCGATGACGATGTCGGCCGCCACCGGGTTCTCCCGGGCCAGCACCTCGCCGATCCGCACCCGGTAGCTGTAGAGCGATTCGCCGAAAAAGCGGCTGTCGGGCCGGGCGAAGTAGATCATCTCGAAGACGCACAGCTTGCTGGGCTCCTCGCACCAGCGCTGCCGCTCGGGGATCGGATCGGCCTGGCGGAAGTGGATCAGCTCGCCGGGCTGGACATCGTCAACGAACGTGGCGCCGATGATGTCGAGGCCGCAGCTCTCGCTGCTGGCCACCCACTGGCCCTGCTCCGGTTCGCCGAGCAGACCGAACACCAGCGGCCGGATGCCATGGCCGTCCCGCAGGGCGAAGAGGCCGTCGGGGGTGCCGATCACCAGGCTGAAGGCGCCGCGGCAGCGGGACGCCGCCGCTCGGATCGCCGCGTTCCAGCCCAGGCCGGAATCCACCGCCTCCTGCAGCGCGAAGGCGATCAGCTCCGAATCGGTGGTGGAGGTGAACTCCCCGGCCAGGTGCGCCAGCGAATCCCGCAGCTCTGACGCATTCACCAGGTTGCCGTTGTGGGCCAGGGCCAGGGGCCCCAGCCGCGTCATCAGCACCACGGGCTGGGCGTTGCAGACCTTGCTGCTGCCGGTGGTGGAATAGCGGTTGTGGCCCACGGCCAGCTGGCCGGGCATCCGCTCCAGCACGTCCTGGTCGAACACCTGGCTCACCAGGCCCATGTCCTTGTGCAGCCGCACCTTCACGTCGTCGAAAACGGCGATGCCGGCCGACTCCTGGCCCCGGTGCTGCAGGGCGTAGAGCCCGAAATAGGTCAGGTTGGCCACCGCCTGATCCGCCGCCAGCACGGCGAACACGCCGCAGGCCTCCTCTGGCTTGTCGGGGCGTTCGCTCTCGGTGATTCCCGTGGTCTGCGCATCGCGTTGATCGGCGCAGGGCACGGGGCGTCTCACCATGGGGGAAAGATCATCTTCGCCCATTACCTGTCGGGTGGGGGCCCGGCTTTCCGCAACCGGCCGGGGATCGCCTGCTCGTAGGTGTCGCGCAGCTGCTCCACCGCCAGCTCCAGCAGCGGCTCGCCGCCCCGTGCCACCACCAGGCTGGACTCCGCCGTCACGGTGCCCAGGCACTGGGCCGGCACCGACGCACCCGCCTCGGCCAGGGCGGTTTGCCAGGCCGCCTCCTGGGCAGGGGCGACGCTCACCAGCAACCGCGCCCCGCCCTCGGCGAACAGCAGCCGGTCCGGGCGCGCCTTGCCGGCGGGCAGCTCCAGGCTGGCCCCCAGGCCCGAGGCCATGCAGGCCTCCGCCAGCGCCACCGCCAGACCACCATCGGAGAGGTCGTGGGCAGAGCCCACCAGTCCCGCAGCAATGGCCGCCCGCAGGAAGCCCTGCACATCCAGCTCCAGGGCCAGGTCCGTCAGCGGCGGGCGGCCCGTGAGCCGGCCGTGCACCACCTCCAGATAGCTGCTGCCCCCCAGCCCCAGGCGGTCGTCGCCGTTCTCCTCGAGCGGCACCCCCAGCAGCCAGATGGCATCACCGGCCTGGCGCCAGGCCAGCCCCGTCACGTGGGCCAGGTCGTGCACCAGCCCCACCATGCCCACCACCGGGGTGGGATGGATCGGCTGCATCCGGCCATCCGGCAGGCGGGTCTCGTTGTACAGCGAGACGTTGCCGCCGGTGACCGGCGTGGCCAGGGCGCTGCAGGCCGTCGAGAGGCCCCGGCAGGCCATCGCCAGCTGCCAGTAGCCGGTGGCGGTGTCGGGGGAGGGGAAGTTGAGGTTGTCGGTGACCGCCAGGGGCTCAGCGCCAGTGCAGGAGAGGTTGCGGGCCGCTTCGGCCACCGCCGCCATGGCGCCCCGCTCCGGATCGAGGGCCACCCAGCGGTTGGGGCAGTCGACCGTCGCCGCCACGCCGCGGGTCGCCGCCGCCATCGCCCCTTCCCCCTGCTGGGGCCGCAGCCGGACCACGGCCGCATCGGCTCCGCCCGGCAGCACCACGGTGTTGGCCTGCACCTGGTGGTCGTACTGGCGGTACACCCAGCGCTTGCTGGCGATGGTGGGGTCATCGAGCAGGCGGAGCAGGGCCTCGCCCCAGCCCAGCGCTCCATCGGCCATCTCCAGGCCGCTGGCCGCCGCCGCCGGCAACGCGGCTTCGCTCCAGGTCCAGTGGGCCTGGATCTCGGCCGGGGGTTCGGCCAGCAGCTCGTGGTGGTTGATCGGCGTGTCGTCCGCCAGGGCGCTGGCGGGCACCTCGGCCGCCACTTCGCCGTGCTGCAGCACCCGCACCACGTTCTCCTGCAGCACCCGGCCCACCACCGCCGCCTGCAGACCCCAGCGGCGGAAGCGCTCCATCAGCGGCTCCTCCCGGCCCGCCGCCACCACGAACAGCATCCGTTCCTGGGATTCGCTCAGCAGGAATTCGTAGGCCGTCATGCCCGACTCTCGGGCCGGCACCCGATCCAGATCGAGTTCGATGCCCAGGCCCCCCTTGGCCGCCATCTCCGAGCAGCTGCAGGTGAGGCCGGCGGCACCCATGTCCTGGGCCGCCACCACATCGCCGCTCTGGAAGGCCTCCAGGCAGGCCTCGATCAGCCCCTTCTCCAGGAAGGGATCACCCACCTGCACGGCGGGCCGGTCGTCGAGGGAGGCTTCGGTGAGCTCGGCGCTGGCGAAGCTGGCGCCGCCCATGCCGTCACGGCCGGTGGTGCTGCCCACGTACACCACCGGATTGCCCACGCCCACCGCGCCGGAGCAGACGATGTCCTCGGTCTCCATCAGGCCCAGGGCCATGGCGTTGACCAGCGGGTTGCCGCCATAGCTGGGGTCGAAGGCCACCTCACCGCCCACGGTGGGCACGCCGACGCAGTTGCCGTAGTGGGCAATGCCGGCCACCACCCCCTCCATCAGGCCCACGTTGCGCTCGTCCTCCAGCGGCCCGAAGCGCAGGGCGTTGAGCAGGGCGATCGGGCGCGCCCCCATGGTGAAGATGTCCCGCAGGATGCCGCCCACCCCGGTGGCCGCCCCCTGGAAGGGCTCCACCGCCGAGGGGTGGTTGTGGCTCTCGATCTTGAAGGCCAGCCGCTGCCCCTCGCCCAGGTCCACCACGCCGGCGTTCTCGCCCGGTCCCACCAGGATGCGGGGGCCGGTGGTGGGGAACTGGCCCAGCAGGGGGCGGGAGTTGCGGTAGCAGCAGTGCTCCGACCACATCACCCCGAACATGCCCAGTTCGGCCCGGTTGGGGGCGCGCCCCAGGCGGCGCACGATCTCGTCGTAGTCGCCCTGGCTCAGGCCCTCCTTGCGCAGGGCCTCGGGCACCGAGAAGGACGGGGTCGAGGCAGAAACCACCGGGGGGCGCGGCAACGGCCCTCCAGTATCAGATCCAGGGGTCGTCGTCCCCATGGGGTTCCCGACCCCGGTAGCGATCGCGGCGCGGTGGCGGCTCCTCCCGGGGCGGTTCCTGGGGCTCCTCCTCCTCGGGCCAGTCCTCGAGCGGGTCCAGCTCGTCCCGGTCGTCGGCGTAGCGCTGCTCCGGATAGGGGTCACTGTCGTAGCGGTCGCGGGGGTCCGGCTCGGGGTCCCTGTCGCGCTCGGGCCAGGGCATCTCCTCGCGGAAGGCCTCCGGCCAGGGGGGCTCCTCCAGCCAGCCCTCCAGCCGCTCCTCGACGCGACCGCCCACCTCCTGCACCTGCTCCTTCCAGCGGCGCGAACGGCGCAGCAGCTGCTGGCGCACGCTGGCCCGGGCCACCGGCAGGTCGTCGAGGCCCCGCAGGGCGGTGAACACCCGGCCGGGCTGCTGGTCGACGATGCGGTCGGGGCTGAGGCGCCAGCGGCTGGTGCCCGGCAGCCGCGGATCGCTGCGGGCCACCAGGTAGTGCAGGATGCGGCCGCTGCGCAGCTCCACGGCGGCGTCGGCCACCAGCCCCAGGGGCACGTCATCGGCGCCGGTGAGGGCCGCATCGATCAGGGTCGGCAGCCGCTCCAGGGTGGCCGCGTCCGTCTCCGCCGGCTCCCCCTTGACGAACACCTCCTGCTCCCCCAGCCCCCGCAGCTGATCGAGCCGCCAGACGAGCCGCTTCTGAGCGAAGGCTGAGGGCCGGCTGGCCCAGCCCAGCAGCCGATGCACCGGCGGGTGCATCCAGGCCAGCACCCCGGCGCCCCGCTCGAGGCCCTGATCGCAACGCACCTGTCGCCGCAGCAGATCGCTCAGCAGCAGCTGGTCGGGAAGGCCCACGCGCTCAGCTGGTGCGGATCTGGACCGGCATCACCAGGTAGGTGAAGGCCTCGTCGGCCCCCACCGGCGCCAGCACGGCCGGGGTGGTGGCGGCGTTGCACTGCAGCACCACCTGGTCGGAGCCCATGGCCTTGAGGCCATCGAGCAGGTAGCGGACGTTGAAGGCGATCTCGATCGCCTCCCCCTCGATCGTGGCCGCCAGCGATTCCGAGCCGCTGCCCACGTCCTGGGCGTCGGCCCGGATCGTGGCCGTGCCGGCGGCGGGGTCGGCGCTGATCTTGACCACGTTGTTGTGCTGATCAGCCAGCACCGCCACCCGCTCCAGGGCGGCGATGAAGGCGCGGCGGTCGAGCACCAGGCGGCGCTGGAACGACGGGGGGATCAGCTGGCGGTAGTTGGGGTAGGTGCCATCGAGGCTGCGGCTGGTGAGCACCTGGTCGGCGGAGAGCACCACCACCTGGCCGCGCTCGCAGAACAGGCTCAGGGGCTCCTGGGAGCCACGGCCCGAGAGGATCCGCTCCAGCTCCCGCAGCGAGCGGGCCGGCACCGTGACGGCGAAATCGGCGCCATCGGCGCCGGCCACCTCCGCCTCGGGGCCGGCGGCGGCCTCCACCGCATGGGAGAGGCGCTGCACGGCCAGCCGGTGGCCATCGGTGGCGGCGCACTCCAGACCCTCGCCATCCAGGCGCAGGTGCACGCCGGTCAGCAGTTGCTTGTTCTCGTCGGGGCTGCTGGCGAACAGGGTGGCCCGCAGGCCCTTCACCAGGGCCTCGGCGTGGAAGCGGATCGGCGTGCCGCTCTGGGCCAGGGGCAGGTCCGGGTAGTCGTCGGCGGGCATCCCCCGCATCTTGTAGCTGCCCGAGAGGTTGGTCAGCTCCAGCTGCTCCTCACCTTCCGGGCAGCTGAGGCTGATGGGGCTGTCGGTGGCCAGGCGAGCCACGATTTCGCCGAACATCTTTGCCGGCAGGGTGATGGCGCCGCTGGTCTCGACGGCGGCGGGCAGGCTCGTCTGGATGCCGAGGCTGAGGTCGAAGCCGGTGAGGCTGAGGCGACCGGTGCCCGCATCGGCGGTGAGCAGCACGTTGGCCAGCACCGGGTGGGTGGGCCGCGTCGCCACTGCCCGGCTGACCAGCTGGAGGCTGGCGTTGAGTTCAGCCTGGGAGCAGACCAGCTTCATGGCGGGTGCCGGCGACGGCAGAACGGCGTTCTTGAGGACCCACGGTTTCACAGGGCGCGGCAAAGCGCAACGGGTGGTCTCCCGACTGTTCAGAGGATCAATCAAGGATTGAAGAGAAGAAAAACAGCCCGTCGCCGTAGGGGCGGGGGAAAACGGGTAAACAGGTTGTCTTCCCTTGGCATCACTGGCTTTTGCTGGGCGAAGGGCTGGGGAATTGGCCGAACAAGTGGGCCGTTTCGGGGCGTTTTCCCCCGATTCCCGGGCCTGGGGAATTCAGCATCCGCCCAGGCGGGGATCCCCTCCCCGGACTCTCCAGCCGCAAGGGGGGGAAACTCCCAGGATTTCCCCAGACGGTTGGGCCGGCGTCAGCGGCTCAGAAGCCCATCACCTTGGCCACGGTCTCGGTTTCGGGGGCGATGCCCGTGTGGAAGGTGGCGTCGTTGTTCTCGATCGCCGTCGTCGGGTCCTTGAGGCCGTTGCCCGTGAGCACGCACACCACCGTGGCGCCGGCCGGCACCTCCTCCCGTCGCTTCAGCAGGCCCGCCACCGAGGCGGCGCTGGCCGGTTCGCAGAAGATGCCCTCCCCCTGGCCCAGCAGCTTGTAGGCCTCGATGATCTCGGCGTCGGTGACGGCCATGAAATCGCCGTTGCTCTCCTTGCGCACGTTGAGGGCGTTCTCCTTGTTCACCGGATTGCCGATGCGGATCGCCGTGGCGATCGTGTCCGGCTGCTCCACCGTGTGCCCCAGCACCATCGGGGCGGCACCGGCGGCCTGGAAGCCCATCATTCGCGGCAGCACCGTGCTGTGGCCCGCCTGGCGGTACTCCTTGAAGCCCATCCAGTAGGCGCTGATGTTGCCGGCGTTGCCCACGGGAATGCACAGCCAGTCGGGGGCCTCGCCGAGGGCATCGATCACCTCGAAAGCTGCCGTCTTCTGCCCCTGCAGCCGGTAGGGGTTGAGCGAGTTCACCAGGGTCACCGGGTAGCGGTCCGCCACGTCCCGCACGATCGCCAGGGCCCGGTCGAAGTTGCCCTGCACCGCCAGCACCTCGGCCCCATAGAGCAGGGCCTGGGCCAGCTTCCCCTGGGCCACGTAGCCGTCGGGAATCAGCACGAAGGCCCGCATGCCGCCCCGGCGCGCATAGGCCGCCGCCGCCGCCGAGGTGTTGCCGGTGCTGGCGCAGATCACCGCCTCCGAGCCCGCCTCCTTGGCCTTGCTGATGGCCATCGTCATGCCCCGGTCCTTGAAGGAGCCGGTGGGGTTGAGGCCGTCGTACTTGAGGAACACCTTCACGCCCCGGCCCACCCGTTCGGCGATCACCGGCGCCTGAATCAGGGGCGTGGCCCCCTCTCGCAGGGTCACCACCGGCGTGGCGTCACTGACTGGCAACCAGGAGCGGTAGGCCTCGATCAGCCCTGGCCAGTCCTGCATGGTGGGCTGCCGGCCCAGGCGTCGCAGGGCTCGTAGCAGGGGCACAGGGGACAGCGGCGAGGCTGACGTCAATGTAAGGCTCCGGTCTGGGACGTCAGGGGGCGGGGGCGGTGGGGGCCGGCGTGGCGGGTGCCGGAGTCGGCGCAGGGGCCGCCTGGGCCTCGTTGCCCCGCAGCCCGTCGAGGGGGGACTCGGAGAAGAAGCGCACCAGTTCGCTGATCGAGGAGGCCTTGGACGCCAGCGCCATCAGGGCCGGAATGCTCACCTCGAGCTCCCGGGTCGGGTAGGCCCGCAGGAAGGTGATCGCTGAGAGCGACCCCTTGCCCTCGTAGGTGCCCAGCACCATGGCGGCCCGCAGGGCGGGCACACCGGCCTCCGGGGCCCGCAGGGGGAACAGGATCCGGGCCAGGCGGGCCAGGATCGCCTCACCGATGCGGGTGTTGAGCAGGCGGCTCATCAGCACGATCGGCAGCTGCACCGATTCGTTCAGCAGCTTGCTGACGTCCTTGGGGTCCTGGCGGCCGAGGCGCAGCACATCCCGCAGCAGGCCCCGGGCCTCGCCGGTGGTGGCCAGGTGCTCCAGATCCGCCACGGGGATCGAGCGGCGGAAGGCCCCGCTGGTGAACACCAGGTTCTCGGTGGCGAAGGCCGCGGGAGTCGACCAGCACAGCCCCAGACCCATGACAGCGGCCACAAGCCTTCGCCGCTTGTTCACAGATGACTCCCTTGGATTGACCCGACTCTACGGATCTCAGGCGCCGGAGACACCGGCGGCCTGGCGCACCGCCGGTGTCACCAGCACATCCCGCAGCAGGTGCACCACGCCCCGCTCGGCCAGACCCTTGGCCACCTGCAGTCCCATGCGGCGCAGATCCGGCTCCCCCAGCACCCGCGGCAGGCGCTTCAGCAGCATGGATGGTTCGAAACCCGGCAGGTCGCGCAGGATCGCCAGCAGTTCCTGGATCGGTTCAAGGTCCAGCAGCGGGGTTGATGCCGGGGCGGGGGGCAGGGCCCGCAGCCCCGGCGGCAGGAAGCGGGTCGGCAGCCGCCGGCCGAGCCGCAGGGTGGTGTTCCAGGCCAGGGCATCCATCTGCAGCACCAGCGCATCGACGAGCTGCTGGCGCAGCAGGCCGCCGGTGGGGGAGAAGAGGAAATCGAGCACCTGGTCGAGCAGGCCCTCCAGGTCGAGCTGCTCCTGGAGCGAGGCGCTGGCCACCAGGCTTTCCAGCCGCTGCCAGCGGAATTCATCGCCGTCGTAGAGCATCTCCCGCAGGCTGCGGCGCAGCTCCGGATCGGGATCCTCCATCAGCCGTCGGGCGAAGTAGGGGTAGGCGGCGCCGAGGATCTTGAACTCCGGGTCGACACTCAGGGCGATGCCTTCGAGGGTCACCAGGGAGCGGATGATCAGGGCGTAGTAGGGGGGAACCTGGAAGGGGAAGCGGTACATCACCCCGGAGAGGTCGTCGGTGACCGCCTTGAAATCCATGCGGCTCACGCCCATCTCCAGGGCCTGGCCGAACACGGTTTCGAAGGCCGGCACGATCGGTTCAAGATCCACTGCCTCGCCCAGGAAGCCGAGCTGCACGAAGTCCTTCGAGAGCGCCCCGAAGTTGCGGTTCACCAGGTGCACCACCGCCTGGATCAGCCCGGTGCGCGCCTCCCGCGACACCTCGCTCATCATGCCGAAATCCAGGTAGGCGAGGCGCCCGTCCGGAAGGGCCAGCAGGTTGCCGGGGTGGGGATCGGCGTGGAAGAAGCCATGTTCCAGCAGCTGCTGCAGGCTGCAGTTCACCCCCACCTCCACCATGTCGTTGGGGTCGACCCCAAGGGCGCGCACCGCGTCCAGGTTGGTGAGCTTGACCCCGTCGATCCACTCCATCGTCAGCACCCGGCGGCTGGTGGCCTGGCGGTAGATGGCGGGGACGGCGATGCGGGGGTTGTGGCTGTGCAGGCGGGCGAAGGTTTCGGCGTTGCTGGCCTCGTTGATGTAGTCCATCTCCTCGAAGACCCGCTTGCCGAGTTCATCGATCAGCCCCACCAGATCGCTCTTGATCAGCCCCACATTCCGGTTCAGCCAGGCGGCGATGTTGCGGACGATGTAGAGGTCGAGGGTGATCTGCTCCCGCAACCCCGGCCGCTGCACCTTCACCGCCACCCGTTCGCCGCTCATCAACACCCCCCGGTGCACCTGCCCGAGGGAGGCGGCGGAAATCGGTTCCTTCTCCAGTGAGGCGAAGATCGTTTCAACCGGCGCCTGCAGGTCCTCCTCGATGCAGGCCATGGCCAGGGAACTGTCGAAGCCCGGCAGCTGGTCCTGCAGCTGGGCCAGCTCCTCCAGCAGCACCGGCGGAACGATGTCCGGACGGGTGGAGAGGGCCTGGCCGGCCTTGATGAAGGCGGGCCCCAGGGCCACCAGCAGTTCGGCGCACTCCCGGGCCCGTTGCCGCGCCCGGCCGGCGTTGGCCAGCTGGCCGGTGACCTTGTCGATCCCCACCCCGAGCAGATAGAGGCTGATCGGCACGAGCGTCTGCCAGACCCGCCGCACCAGGCGCATCGGGTGGCCGGCGTAGATCCGGGTGATGGCGGCCGGGTCGTAACTGAGCAGGCCGGCTGCCTCCAGGAAGTCCCCCATCTCCACCTCGGCGGTCAGGCGCTCGGGGGTCGCGGCGGGGGCTGGGGGGGAGGAAACCATGGCTGGGAGGCACCGCCGTGGCGCCGGCAGGCGAAACCCCCTTCTAAACGAAAGTCACAGCCGCTACGGTCGGGCCACGTACCGATCGCTCGCCGGAGGCCTGGGTGCTCACGGGTCTGCGCCTCGAGAACATCGCCCTGATCGAGCGGCTGGAGCTGGCGTTCTCCAACGGGTTCACCGTGCTCACCGGTGAGACCGGTGCCGGCAAGTCGATCCTGCTCGATGCCCTCGATGCCCTGCTCGGCGGCGCCCAGGGCAGCCAGGGGGCCCGCCTGCTGCGGCGCGGCGCCGAGCGGGGCCGCATCGAGGCCAGCTTCAGCCTGGCTGCCCCGGTGCGCGACTGGCTGGAGCGCCAGGAGCTCGACGCCGAGGACGACGAGCTCCTGCTCAGCCGTGACTGGCGGCTGCAGGAGGGCCGCCTCACCAGCCGTCACCGGCTCAATGGCGTGGTGGTGGGCCGCGGCCAGGTGCTGGAGCTGCGGCCCCTGCTGCTCGATCTCACCGTCCAGGGCCAGACCCAGCAGCTGGGCCGCCCCGGCCAGCAGCGCCGCTGGCTGGATCGCTTCGCCGGCGAGGAGCTGGCCGCCCTCCTGGAGGCCACCCGCGCTGCCTGGCATGGCTGGAAGGGGGAGGCCGAAGCCCTGGCGCGCGCCCGCGCCGCCAGGGAGCGCTTCGCCCTGGAACGGGACCGCCAGGAGGAACTGCTGGCGGAGCTGGAGGCCGCGGCTCTGGAGGATCCCGCCGAACGCCAGCGGCTCCAGGGCGAACAGGACCGGCTGGCCCACGCGGTGCGGCTGCAGGAAGGGGTGATGGCCCTGATCGGTCGGCTGGTGGAGGGGGCCGAGGCCGCCCCGTCGGTGCTCGACCACCTGGCGGCCTGCGACCAGGAGCTGCAGACCATGGCCGGCCTCGACGCCGGCGTGGTGGGCCTGCACGGGGCCTGCGCCGATGCCCTGGCCGGGCTGCAGGATCTGGCCCGGGATCTTGATCGCTACGGCTCCCTGCTGGAGAGCGACCCCGAGAGCCTGGCCCTGCTGCAGGAGCGCATGGCCCAGCTCAAGGCCCTGGAGCGTCGCCACGGCCAGACCCTGCCCGAACTGATCGCCCGCCGCGACAACCTGCGCGAGCAGCTGGCCGGGGCGGATGTCGAGGCGGCCCTGGCGGGCCTGGAGGCCGCCGAAGCCGCGGCCCGCCAGGGGCGTGATCGGGCCAATGCCGCGCTCACCCGTGCCCGCATCGCCGCCGCCCGCGACCTCGAGGGCCAGCTGATGGCGGCCCTGCGGCCCATGGGTTTGGCCAACGTGCGTTTCGCCGTGGCCCTGGGCGCCGCCGAGCCCGGCGAGGAGGGGGCCGATGCGGTGCAGTTCCTGTTCTCCGCCAACCCGGGCCAGCCGCCGGCGCCCCTGGCGGAGGTGGCCTCGGGCGGAGAGATGAGCCGCTTCCTGCTGGCCCTCAAAACCTGTCTGGCGGCGGCCGACCCCCACGTCACCCTGCTCTTCGATGAGATCGATGCGGGGGTGAGCGGCCGCGTCAGCGGCGCCATGGCCCAGCTGCTGCGGCGCCTCGCCGAGCAGCGCCAGGTGTTCTGCATCACCCACCAGCCCCTGGTGGCCGCCGCGGCCCAGCACCACTTCCGGGTCAGCAAGAGCGTCGAGGCCGGCCTTACCCACACGCGGGTGTCCCACCTGCGGGACACTCGCGAGCGCCAGGCGGAACTGGCGGAACTGGCCGGCGGTGATTCCGGCGAGGCCCACAGCTACGCCGCCAGCCTGCTGGGCATCGAAGGCAGCAGCGAACCCACCAAGCTCAACCGGGCGGCCTGAGCCCCGACCCAGCGAAAGGACAGCCGGCCGTTCGGATCGTTACACCGCTGTGCCGATGGCGATCTCGATCGGCTGCCGATCCCTCGACGCCTGGCGCGCCTGCGCCTGCTCGTGGCCATAGGCGGCCAATTGCGTCTCGATCTGCAGCCGCACGATGTCCCGATACTCCATGAAATGCTCGTTGTGGGCGCAGACAGCAAGGTATTGCTCCGCCACCTTGGGGTTGGCCAGGAGGATGTGACCCAGGTGGTGCCAGAAGGCCCAGCGGGTGGAGCGTTTGATGCCTTGACGCCAGCAGACGATCAGCAGCGCCCGGACCACCGCCAGCTCGGGAAGCTTGAAGGAGCTCCTCACCCTGGGTGGGCCGAGTTTCAGGAAGTAGCGATGGACCCGGTCGAGATACCTGTGGGGTTCGTACAGTTGGCAGAAGGCCTCCACATACTCCTTGGCAATATCTTCCACCGGCCGGGTCGGCACGAAGTTCATCAGGGTGGTCTGGTTGATGTTGCCGACCTTGTCGATCAGCCGCCCCTCCTTCTCCAGCCTGTGCCACAGGGCCGTATGGGGCAGGGCCTGCAACATCGCGAAGGTGGTGGTGGGGATCGCTGCGGCCTCCGAGAAGGCCACGATTCGCTGGCCGGCACCCTCTTTTTCGCCATCGAAGCCGATGATGAATCCCGCAATCACCCGCAAGCCGGAGCGCGTCACTTTGTCGACCGATTCGAGCAGGGGTGAGCGCGTGTTCTGGAACTTCATCGTGGCCGCGAGGCTGTCGGTGTCCGGCGTCTCGATTCCCATGAAGACGGCGGCAAAATTGCAGGCCAGCATCTGATCCAGGAGTTCCTGATCGTCAGCCAGATCAAGGGAGTCTCGGTATCGAATCGGAAGGGATAACCACGTTCCCGCTGCCATTGCTCAAGGGCCGTGAGCATCATCTTGACGTTGCGCTTGTTGCCGATGAAGTTGTCATCCACCATGAACACCCCACCGCGCCAGCCGATGCCGTAGAGGCAGTCGAGTTCGCTGATGAGCTGGTCCGGTGTCTTGGTGCGTGGCTTGCGGCCATAGAGCACGATGATGTCGCAGAATTCGCACTGAAAGGGACAGCCTCGCGAGAACTGCACACTCATCGAGTCGTAGGCACTCAGTTCAAGAAGGTCGTAGCGGGGGATGGGTGTGGTGGACACATCCGGCTTGACGCCATCGGAGCTGAAGCGGCCGCCTGTTTCGCCCCGCTGCCAGGCCTCCACGAACAGGGGCAGGGTGATCTCCCTTTCATCGAGGATCAGATAATCGGCTCCGGCGGCCACGAGTTCCTCGGGGGTGGAGCTTGGGTAGGGCCCCCCGACAGCCACCGGCTTGCCATGGTGTCTGGCCAGATTGATCTGGCGAATGATGTCGTCTTTCTGGACGATCATGGCCGACATGATCACGAGATCAGCCCAAAGCCACTCCTGATCGGAGACCGGCCTGATATTCACGTCCACCAGCTTGAAGCTCCAATCCTGGGGAAGAATGGCGGCTACGGTGACCAGCCCGAGTGGCGGCAGCAGAACCTTGCGGTTCACCAGCTCAAGGATCTTTTCGTAGCTCCAAACTGTTTTCGGGAATTCTGGGTAGACAAGCAGAACATTCAAACGCTGGTATCTCTTTCTGGTGCTGAGTATCAGAAGAATCTAACCAGATGTAATTAAGCATACACGAAAACTCCCAGCCCGATTCCAAGTGCTGAGGATTTGCTGCATAAAGTCATGGCTTATGCAGCAATGATGCATCTTCAGGCGCTGCTGTTTTCAACAGCGACCAACGAACGGTGACCGATCCTGCCGAGGCTGGCGCGTTCAGGTGCGTTGGCGGTTCAGCAGGCCGGCCGCCAGCAGGGCCGCCGCCGTGAAGAGCAGCAGCGTGAGCACCAGGCCGGGCGTCAGGGGCGCCAGCTGCAGCACCCGCTGGAGGGCGGGGAACGCCATCAGCAGCAGCCATAACCCCAGGCCGATGCCGGCGCCGGCGGCGGTGATGCGGCTGTGGGGATCCCCGTTCAGCCACACGAGCCCGCCGCCGGCGAGCAGCAGCAGCGAGAACACCAGGCTGCGGCGTGATTCGGTGGCCGTGTCGGGCCAGAAGGCCAGCACCAGGGCGGCCACCATCACCACGGCCCCCTGGGTGAGGGAATGGCGCCAGGTGTCGGGCCCGAACAGGGGGGCTTCCGGCGGGCGGGGCGGCTGCCGCATCAGGCCCGGCGTGGCCGGCAGGGCCTCGAACACCACCGTGCAGGCCGGATCGATCACCAGGTGCAGCAGGGCGATGTGCACCGGCAGCAGGATCAGGCCCTGGCCCGGCAGCAGCAGCGGCACCAGGCCGAGGGCCGCGATCGGCAGGTGAATCGCCAGCGTGTAGCCCAGCGCCCGGTGCAGGTTGGCATCGACGCGCCGGCCCAGTTCCAGGGCCGCCACCAGATCGCTGAAGGTGTCGTTGAGCAGCACCAGGTCGGCGGATTCCCGCGCCACGGCACTGCCACGCTTGCCCATCGCCACGCCGATGTCGGCGGCCTTGAGGGCCGGCGCGTCATTGACGCCATCGCCGGTCATGGCCACCACTTCACCGGCGGCCTGCAGGGCGCGCACCAGCTGCAGCTTCTGCTGGGGCATCACCCTGGCGAACACCGACACGGCACCGATGCCGGCCGCCAGCGCCTGCGGGGAGAGGGCGTCCAGCTCGGGGCCGGAGAGCACCGGTCCCGGCGGCAGCCCGGCCTGATCGGCGATCGAGCGGGCCGTCACCGGGCTGTCCCCCGTGATCATCACCACGCGCACGCCAGCCGCCTGGGCCATGGCGATCGCCGCCGGCACCTCCGGCCGCAGCGGATCCGCCAGGGCCAGGAAGCCCACCGGCTCGAACGGGTAGCCGTGCACGTCCTCGGGCAGGCCAGCACCGCTGCTGGACGCTTGGCCCCCGTGCACCGGCACGCCATCGAGCCCGCGGGCCACCGCCAGCACCCGCAGCCCCCGGGCGGCGAGTCCATCGGCGGCCGCCAGCAGGGCGGCGCTCCGCTTCCCGTCCAGGTGGCAGAGATCGGCGATCGCCTCGGGTGCCCCCTTGGCCGCCAGCTGCAGGCCCCCGTCGCCGTCGCGCCAGAGGCGCGAGAACACCAGCAGATCGCTCTGCAATGGGTACTCCCGTTCCAGGGGCCAGTCGGGATGCAGGTGTTCGGTGTCGTCCAGCTGGTCGGCGGCCAGGCGTTGAATCGCCTGTTCCATGGCATCCACCGGATCGCCCCGGCTGGCGAGCACCGCCAGCTCCAGCAGCTGGTGAAAGGGCTCCTCCAGGGGCGTGCCGGCCTGCCAGTCCTCCAGATCCGGCCAGGTGAGCAGTTGCCGCACCCCCATGCGGTTCTCGGTGAGGGTGCCGGTTTTGTCGACGGCGAGCACCGTGGCGCTGCCGAGGCTCTCCACCGCCGCCGGCCAGCGGGCCAGCACGCCGATCCGGGCCAGACGCAGGGCGCCGAGGGCCAGGAACAGGGCCAGCACCACGGGAATCTCGTTGGGCAGCACCGCCAGGGCCAGGGCCAGGGCGGCCAGGAGGGCCCGGGGCCAGTCGCCGCTCGACGCGCCCTGGATCACGGCCAGGGCGGCGCAGAGGGCCAGGGCCGCCAGCGAAAGCCGAGTGGTCAGCTGCCGGGTCTGGCGCTGCAGCCGGGTCAGGGGCGGCTTCACCGTGGCCATGCTCTTGCCGAGTCGGCCCAGCTCCGTGGCTTCGGCCACGGCCACCACCGTGGCCCAGCCCCGGCCTCCCGCCACCAGCGACCCCGCCAGCACCCGTTCGCCGGGGTCCGTGCGGGCCACCGGCAGGGATTCCCCCGTCAGCAGGGACTCATCCAGCCACAGCCCCACCGCCTCGGTGATCGCCGCATCGGCCGCCACCCGATCCCCCTCCTCCAGGCGCAGCAGATCCCCCAGGCGCACCTGATCGGTGGAGAGCTCCAGGTCCTGGCCCTCGCGGCGCACATGGGCGCGGGGTGCCGACAGGCGGGCCAGTTCCGCCAGGGCGTGGCTGCTGCGTTGCTGCTGAACGGCATCGAGCAGGCTGATGCCCAGCACGAAGGCCAGCAGGATCGCCGCATCGACCCCTTCCCCCATCAGGCCGTAGAGGAGGGCGCAGGCCAGCAGCAGCAGATTGGTGGGCTCGAGCCAGGACATCGGCTTTGGTCGTTGCGTCCTTCCTCAAGCTGAGCCGTCCGCCCCCACCGGAGCGCCGATGACACCAACCTCAACGCCCACCCCAGCGCCGCCGCCGGCCGTGGTGCAGTTCGGCAGTGAGATCTGCGGCGATCCCCGTCTGGCCGCCGGGCGGGAGTGGCTGGTCACCAATGGCCTGGGCGGTTACGCCATGGGCACGGTGTCAGGGGCGCCGAGCCGCAGCTACCACGGCCTGCTGATCGCGGCCCTCGCGCCGCCGGTGGAGCGCACCCTGCTGGTGAGCCAGCTGTTGGAGTCGGTGGATGGGGATCCGGACGGCTGCGGACCCCTGCGGATCGTGTCCTTTGCCCTGGAGGGCACCGTGCCCCGCTGGCGTTTTGCCTGGGGGGACACCCTGCTGGAGAAGCGGATCTGGATGGCCCAGGGGGCGAACACCACCTACGTGAGCTACCGGCTGGTGCGCGGCGGCCCGCTCCAGCTCCGCCTGACGGCCTGCGTGCAGCACCGCTCGCCCCACGGCGGCGCGCGCCCCGAGCTGGCCCTGACACCCCTGGCCAGGGGTGTGGAGGTGCGTCCGCGGGTGGCGGCACCGTTCGTGCTGCTCAGCGACCGGGGCCTCTGGTGCCTGGAGGATCCGCCGCTCTGGGTGGAGGGCATCCCCCTGGCGGCGGAGGCCGAGCGGGGTCTGGCGAGCACGGCCGAGCACCTGCGGGCGGCCAGCCTCACCGTCGCCCTCAGCGATCCACACCCGGGCGTCACCGTCGTGGTCAGCACCCGCCTGGATGCCGGCACCGATGGCGAACGGGACCTGGCGCAACGCCGCGACCACGAGGATGCCCTGCTGCGCTCCTGGGCCGCCGCCCAGCCCGCCCTGGCGCCGGCCGCACCCGCCTGGATCCGCCAGCTGGTGCTGGCGGCCGATGCCTTCGTGGTGGAGCGGTCGATGGGCGGCGCCCCTGGCCACCCGCTGGGCGCCTCGCTGATCGCCGGTTACCCCTGGTTCAACGACTGGGGCCGCGACACGATGATCAGCCTGGCGGGCCTCACCCTGGCGACGGGCCGCTGCGACTGGGCCGAGCGCATCCTGCGCACCTACGCCGCCCGCATGAGCCACGGGCTGATCCCCAACAGCTTCCCCGACCGGGGCGACCAACCCCTGGATCAGCGCGCCTACAACACGGTGGACGCCACGTTGTGGTTCTTCCAGGCCCTGGCGGAGCACCGGGCGTCCAGCGGCTGCGACGCCCTGGTGCGGGAGCTTTTTCCCCAACTGGAGGCCATCCTTGAGCACCACGTGGCCGGCACCTGGTTCGGGATCCGGATGGATCCGGCCGATGGGCTGCTGAGGGCCGGTGAGGGGGAGACCCAGCTCACCTGGATGGATGCCAAGCCCGCCGACCGGGCCATCACGCCCCGCCATGGCAAGGCGGTGGAGGTGAATGCCCTGTGGGTCAACGCCCTGCGCACCATGGCGGGCTTCTGCCGGCTCACCGGGGCCGATCCGGACCGCTGGTGGGCCCTGGCGGATCGGGCCGCGGCGGGCTTCCAGCGCTTCTGGAACCCCCGGCTGGGCTGTTGCTTCGATGTCATCGATGGCGACCAGGGCTGCCCCGACCCGAGCCTGCGGCCCAACCAGCTGCTAGCTCTCTCGCTTCCCGAACCGCTGCTCAGCCCAGCCCAGGCCGCCAGTGTGCTGGCGCTCTGCGGCCAGCGGCTGCTGACGCGCCACGGGTTGCGCACGCTGGATCCGGCCGATCCCGACTACCGCGGCCACTACGGCGGCGACGCCCAGCGGCGGGATGGGGCCTACCACCAGGGCACGGTGTGGGCCTGGTGGCTGGGGCCCTTCGCCCGGGCCCATTTCCGGTTGCACGGTGATGCGGCCCTGGCCCTCTCGTTCCTGGAGCCCATGGCCGACCACCTGGCCGCGGCGGGACTGGGCAGCCTCAGCGAGATCTTCGACGGCGACGCCCCCCATGCCCCGCGGGGCTGCATCGCCCAGGCCTGGTCGGTGGCGGAGGTGCTGGCGGCCTGGACGGCGATCAGTGGTGGAAGCCCGAGAGCTCCGGGCCGTTGAGGGCGCCGTGGCTGGGGTGGCTCGCAAAGCCATCCAGCGACTGGCGGATGTTCTCCAGCAGCAGATCGGCCAGGTCCCGGCTGACGCCATGGCGCACCAGGATGCGCTGCACGGTGATGTCCTGGCAGTGGGCGGGAAGGGTGTAGGCCGGCACCTGCCAGCCGCGCACCCGCAGGCGATCGGCGAGGGCGTAGAGGTTGAAGTTCACCTCGCTGCCCTCGCGGATTTTCCAGCAGAGGGCGGGAATGCCCGTCTGATCATCACCGCCGTAGAGGATCTCGAACGGACCCAGCCGGCCGATTTCCTCGGCCAGGTACTGGGCCGTGGCGTAACAGGCGGCATGCACCTTGCGGTAGCCCTCCCGGCCCAGGCGGAGAAAGTTGTAGTACTGGCAGACCACCTGGCCCCCAGGCCGGGAAAAGTTGAGGGTGAGGTCGCGCATGTTGCCGCCCAGGTAATTCACCCAGAACACCATCTCCTCGGGCAGATCGGTGGTCTGGCGCCACAGCACCCAGCCCACCCCCAGGGGCGCCAGGCCGAACTTGTGGCCGGAGGCATTGATCGAGCGCACCCGTGGCAGGCGGAAATCCCACACCAGATCGGGGGCGCAGAAGGGAGCCAGGAATCCGCCACTGGCCGCGTCCACATGGATGGGGATGTCGAGGCCCGTGCGGGCCTCCAGGCCATCGAGGGCGGCCGCCAGGGCCTGGACCGGTTCGTACTGGCCGGTGAAGGTGACTCCCAGGGTGGGCACCACGCCGATGGTGTTCTCGTCGCAGAGCCCGAGGGCCGCCTCGGGGGTCAGCAGCAGCTGATCAGGCTGCATCGGGATTTCGCGGTGCTCGATATCCCAGTAGCGGCAGAACTTGTGCCAGCAGATCTGCACCGGTCCGGTCACCAGGTTGGGCCGGTCGATGGGCTTTCCCTGCCCCTGGCGCCGGGCCTCCCAGCGGCGCTTCATCGCCAGGCCCCCGAGCATGGCCGCTTCGCTGGAGCCGGTGGTGGAGCAGCCGATGGCCCCCTCGATCGCGGGGGCGTGCCACAGGTCGGCCACCATCCGGGCGCAGCGGGCTTCGATCTCTGCGGTCTGGGGATATTCGTCCTTGTCCTCGATGTTCTTGTCGATGCAAAGATCCATCAGGGCGTGCACTTCGTCCTCCACCCAGGTCTGGCAGAAGGTGGCCAGGTTCTGGCGGGAATTGCCATCCAGCATCAGTTCGTCGCGGATGGCGGCGAACACGGCGCGGGGATTGTGCTCTTTCCGGGGGAAGTGGATCTTCGGCAGGGTGACCGATAGATCGGAGGAGGAGTAGATGTCGTCCTCCAGGGAGTAGCGGGTCGCCGGCTTTTCGTGAAGGGTCATCGATCGCAACGGCGCTCACCTGGCCGTTTCAGGCTAGGAGCCGCCCTGGGGTCGCACCGCCTGCGCAGCGGCTGATCTGCAGCCGCGGTACAAAGGTTTCAGCCGCACCACGGCCTTGGCTGGTTTGAAACCGCTGCCGTTGCTGGAGGCCCCGGGGCTGCACACTGTTCTCTGCTGCGACGATTTCGGCGCCTGGGACAGCCTCGTCGCCGGCACCCTCGGCCATCACCGCAGCCGGCTGCTGCCGGGTTCACCCCCCTTCAGGACGCACATCCGTTGGGGGGCTGTCGCGGAATTCGAGGTGCTGCTGCTCCACGGACGTGGCCGGGTGGAGCTGCAACGGCAGCAGGGCGGCCACGGGGTGCTCTGGTTGCCACTCGAGGGGCTGACGCAGGAGTGGGTGAACGGGGTCGAGCGGGTGGCCGAACCGGGCATGGCCTTGCTGGTCCGTCCCGGCGATGTCATGCGGGGTTTCACCAGCGACAGCATCACCGGTCTCTCGATCCTGATTCCCGAGGCCTGCCTGCAAGGTGCCGCACCACCCTCACCCCTGCTGGACCGGGGGCCGGTTCCTCGCCGGCTGATCGCGGCAGGCCTTCAGCTGGCCATGGCCGGCGCTTCAGCCTCGTGGAGCTGGGCCTGGCCATGGGGATCTCCGTTCGGACCCTGCAGTACGGCTTCCGGGAGCAGCTGGGTCGCACACCCATGGCGGAGCTCAAGCGGCGGCGTCTGCGGCGCCTGCGGCAGCTCCTGCAGGAGGCCGACCACGACCACCGCAGCATCGCCGAACTGATGCGGGCCGCCGGACTGCTGGCCTGCGGCGCCACCGCGGCGGACTATGGCCGCTGCTGGGGGGAATCCCCCCGCCGCACGCGCCAGCGACGGACAATGGACCTCTGACGCGCGATCCCGCCGTGGGTTTTCCCACCCCCATCGCCACCACCGCCGAGGCCTTCGCCCGCTTCGACGGGCTCCCCCCCGTGGAGATTCCGTTCATGCTCGGTGCCTGGACGGGGGAGAGCGTTCCCACCGGCCACCCCCTCGATGGCGCCCTGGAGGCCTTCCACTGGCATGGCAAGCGCTTCGACAGCGCAGAGGCGGTGTACCCCCTGGTGTTCACCACCCTCGGCGGCGGCCTGACCTGCCTGGAGCCAAAGGCGCTGGGGCCCGGGATGCGGCTGAGCGACCGTTTCCCTGTCCCGAAATCGGCCCTGGCCGGCCGCCTGTTCCAGCTGCTGATGCCCCTGCTCAGCACCGACCGCTCCAGCGCCCGGCTGCGGATGACCAGCTACCGCGGGGTTGTCAGCGCCACCATGGTCTACGACCACCTCCCCATCAACGACGTCTTCCGCCGGCTGGACGACGAGAGCGTGCTGGGGGTGATGGACCTCAAGGGCATGGAGACGCCGTTCTTCTTCCTGCTGCGCCGCGAAGGACCGGGCTCGTCACATTCCGTTACGATTTCCTGAGGGAGGCCCGTTTCGGGTGATGGCTCTCCCAGCAACGCTTTCCCCTGCTGCTGATCACCATGCGCTGGACTGCCGCCGACATCCCTGACCAGTCCGGGCGGATCGCCCTGGTCACCGGTGCCAACAGTGGCCTGGGTCTGGAAACGGCCCGGGCCCTGGCCGCCAGGGGCGCCACCGTGCTGCTGGCCTGCAGGTCGCTGGCGAAGGCGGAGCAGGCCCGCGAGGAACTGCTCACCGCTGCCGCCTCCTCCGGTGCCCTCGACGTCCTGCACCTCGATCTGGCCGACCTGGCCAGCGTGGCCGCCGTCGCCGCGACCGTCTCCGAGCGCTATGGGCGCCTCGATCTGCTGATCAACAACGCCGGCGTGATGGCTCCCCCCCGCCGCCTCACCCGCCAGGGTTTCGAGCTGCAGTTCGGCACCAATCACCTGGGACACTTCGCCCTCAGCCTCGCCCTGCTGCCCCTGCTGCGCGACCGGCCCGGTGCCCGGGTGGTCACGGTCACCTCCGGGGCCCAGTACTTCGGTCGCATCGCCTTCGACGACCTCCAGGGCGAGCGCCGCTACGACCGCTGGGGCGCCTACGGCCAGAGCAAGCTGGCCAACGTGATGTTCGCCCTGGAGCTGCAGCGCCGCCTGGCTGAGCAGGGCAGCCCCGCCCTCTCCCTGGCTGCCCACCCCGGCATCGCCCGCACCAATCTCCAGCCCGCCTCCATCGCCGCCACCGGCTCCCGCCTCGAGCCCCTCGCCTACCGGCTGATGGATCCCCTGTTCCAGAGCGCCGCCATGGGGGCCCTGCCCCAGCTGTTCGCCGCCACCGCCCCCGGGGCCAGGCCCGGTGGCCACTACGGCCCCGACCAGTGGGGCGGCATGCGGGGCTGGCCCACCGAGGTGCGCATCGCCCCGGCCGCCCTCGACGCCGACCAGTGCCGGCGCCTCTGGGATGTGAGCCAGGAGCTCTGCGCCAAAGCCGCCCCGCTGCCGGCCCTGGCCTGAGCCTGTCCCAGGGCTGACCCCCGTAGACTCATCGGCTGCCGATCACCCCTTATGCCCCGCGCCCGCGCCGGATCCACCAGCAAGAGCGCGGCCCCTGGAAACGGCACCTCCGGCGAGCCCCCGGAAGCCGCCCTGCGCACCCTCAACGGCGGCAGCCTCGAGGACGTGATCCGGGTGCGCGGGGCGCGCCAGCACAACCTGCGCAACGTGGATCTCACCATCCCGCGCAACCGCATGGTGGTGTTCACCGGGGTGAGCGGCAGCGGCAAGAGCTCCCTCGCCTTCGACACGATCTTTGCCGAGGGGCAGCGGCGCTATGTGGAGAGCCTCTCCGCCTACGCCCGCCAGTTCCTCGGCCAGGTGGACAAGCCGGATGTGGATGCGATCGAGGGGCTCTCGCCCGCCATCTCGATCGACCAGAAGTCCACCAGCCACAACCCCCGCTCCACGGTCGGCACGGTCACCGAGATCCAGGACTACCTGCGCCTGCTCTATGGCCGCGCCGGCGAACCCCACTGTCCCCAGTGCAGCCGCTCGATCCGGCCCCAGTCCATCGACGAGATGGTGGACCAGATCCTCACCCTGCCCGAAGGCACCCGCTACCAGCTGCTCGCCCCCGTGGTGCGGGGCAAGAAGGGCACCCACGTGAAGCTGCTGGCGGGCCTGGTGGCCGAGGGCTTCGCCCGGGTGCGGATCAATGGCGAGGTGCGCGAGCTGGCCGACAACATCGAGCTCGACAAGAACCACGCCCACCACATCGAGGTGGTGGTCGACCGGCTGGTGGCCCGTGAGGGCATCAACGAGCGCCTCACCGATTCCCTGCGCACCGCCCTCAAGCGCGGCGAGGGCCTGGCCCTGGTGGAGGTGGTGCCCAAGGCCAACGAGCCCCTGCCCGAGGGCATCGAACGCGAGCGGCTCTATTCCGAGAACTTCGCCTGCCCCGTGCACGGCGCCGTGATGGAGGAGCTCTCGCCCCGCCTGTTCTCCTTCAACAGCCCCTACGGCGCCTGCCCCGACTGCCACGGCATCGGCCACCTGCGCAAGTTCACGGTGGAGCGGGTGGTGCCCGATCCCTCCCTGCCGGTGTATGCCGCCATCGCCCCCTGGAGCGACAAGGAGAACAGCTACTACTTCTCGCTGCTGTTCAGTGTCGGTGAGGCCTTCGGCTTCGAGCTCAAGACCCCCTGGAACCAGCTCACCGAGGAGCAGCGCCAGGTGCTGCTGCAGGGCAGCGAGGACCCGATCGCTATCAAGGCCGACAGCCGCTACCGCAAGAGCGAGGGCTATGTGCGGCCCTTCGAGGGGATCCTGCCGATCCTGGAGCGCCAGCTGCGCGACGCCAGCGGTGAATCCGTGCGACAGAAGCTGGAGAAGTACCTGGAGCTGGTGCCCTGCGAAAGCTGCCATGGCCTGCGGCTGCGGCCCGAAGCCCTGGCGGTGCGGGTGGGGCCCTACGCCATCCACGAGCTCACCTCCGTGAGCGTGGCCGTCACCCTGGAGCGCATCGAGGCCCTGATGGGGGTGGGGGCCAGCGAAGGGGCGGAGCCCCTGCTCAGCAGCCGCCAGATCCAGATCGGCGACCTGGTGCTGCGGGAGATCCGCATGCGCCTGCGCTTCCTGCTTGATGTGGGCCTCGATTACCTGAGCCTGGATCGGCCCGCCATGACCCTCTCGGGTGGGGAGGCCCAGCGGATCCGCCTCGCCACCCAGATCGGCGCCGGCCTCACCGGTGTCCTGTACGTGCTTGACGAGCCCAGCATCGGCCTGCACCAGCGGGACAACGACCGCCTGCTCGCCACCCTCACCAAGCTGCGCGACCTGGGCAACACCCTGATCGTGGTGGAGCACGACGAGGACACGATCCGCGCCGCCGACTACCTGGTGGACATCGGTCCCGGTGCCGGTGTCCATGGCGGCCACATCGTGGCCGAGGGCTCGCTCGACGACCTGCTCAATGCCGAGGACTCGCTCACCGGGGCCTACCTGAGCGGTCGCCGCTCCATTCCCACCCCCGCCGAACGCCGTGATGCCGGCAGTCGCCGGCTCACCCTGGCCAACTGCACCCGCAACAACCTCCAGGGCATCGATGTGGAGATCCCGCTCGGCCGGCTGGTGTGCGTCACCGGGGTGAGCGGCAGCGGCAAGAGCACCCTGGTGAACGAGCTGCTGCACCCGGCCCTCGAGAACCGCCTCGGCCTGAAGGTGCCCTTCCCCTCCGGGCTCGAGGAACTGCGGGGCATCAAGGCGATCGACAAGGTGATCGTCATCGACCAGTCGCCGATCGGCCGCACCCCCCGCTCCAACCCCGCCACCTACACCGGCGCCTTCGACCCGATCCGCCAGGTGTTCGCCGCCACGGTGGAGGCCAAGGCCCGGGGCTACCAGGTGGGCCAGTTCAGCTTCAACGTCAAGGGGGGACGCTGCGAGGCCTGCAGCGGCCAGGGGGTGAACGTGATCGAGATGAACTTCCTCCCCGACGTCTACGTCCAATGCGACGTCTGCAAGGGGGCCCGCTACAACCGCGAGACCCTGCAGGTCACCTTCCGGGGCCACACCATCGCCGATGTGCTGGAGATGACGGTGGAGCAGGCCGCCGAGGTGTTCGCCGCCATTCCCCAGGCCGGCGAGCGGCTCAGCACCCTGGTGGACGTGGGGCTGGGCTACATCAAGCTGGGCCAGCCCGCGCCCACTCTGTCCGGCGGTGAGGCCCAGCGGGTGAAGCTGGCCACCGAGCTCTCCCGCCGCGCCACCGGCAAGACCCTCTACCTGATCGACGAGCCCACCACGGGCCTCAGCTTCTACGACGTCCACAAGCTGATGGATGTGATGCAGCGCCTGGTCGACAAGGGCAACTCGATCCTGGTGATCGAGCACAACCTTGATGTGATCCGCTGCGCCGACTGGCTGATCGACCTGGGCCCGGAGGGCGGCGACAAGGGCGGCCACATCGTCGCCATCGGCACTCCCGAGTCCGTGGCCGAGAATGCCGCCAGCCACACCGGCCGCTACCTGCGGCATGTGCTGGAGCAGCATCCCCCCATTCCCCTCGCGGCCTGACCCATGGCTGAACTCACCTCCGCCCAGGCGGCCCTGCTGCGCATCGTCTGCACCGTCGCCTGGGCTGACGGCGAATGCTCCACCGCCGAGCGGGAGTTGCTAGCTGAGCAGGTGGCCACCCACCTGCACGGCGACAGCCCCAGTGGCCTCGGTGAAGCCCAGCTGGAGGCCTTTCTGGCCGAGCGGCTGCCGGTGGCCGGCCTCGATGCTCTGGTGGCCCAGCTCAGCGGCAGCGACGACCGCCAGCTGGCCCTGAAGCTCAGCTACATGATGGTTCGGGTGGGGCGGCGCTCACCGGCCGAGCCCAGCATCAACGCCCAGGAACGGGTGGCCTACCGCCACTTGGTGGAACTGCTGGGCCTGGAGGACACCAGGATCCAGGAGATCGAGTGGGCCGCCGAAGCCGACCTGCCGAAAAAGGAGGGGCTGGCCCAGCTGCTGGCCGAACTCACCGCCGGCTGGCGCAGCCCCGACGACGGCCGGGGCCCCACCTGAGCAGTCTTCAGGCGATCTGAACCGCCTTCAGGGCAGTGGCTCGTCGCCGCTGCCGCTGGGGTGGACCTGGTTGCTGTTGGGCATCCAGTAGCTGAGGTCGTTGTGCCAGTAGAGCCGGCCTGGCACCCGCTGGGTGCTCAGCTTGGTCCGGCCGAGGGCGGACATCAGCTGGGTCATCTCGATCGGCGAGAGGTCGGTGACCATGTCGTTGCCGGCGATCTCCAGCAGAGCCGGCAGCTTGGCGATGGTTGCCGGATCGGCCAGCTTGCTGAACACCTTGGCCATCACCAGGCGCTGGCGCTCCATCCGGCCCAGGTCGCCCTGTTCGTCGTGGCGGAAGCGCAGGAAACCCTCCAGTTCCTTGCCCTTCAGCAGTTGCTTGCCGGGGTAGAGGTCGATGTAGAGCCCCTGGGCGTTGTCGACGTAGTACATGCGTTTGGGCACATCCACCTCGACGCCGCCGAGGGCTTCGGCCAGCTTGCTGACCGCGTCAAGGTTCACCTTGAGGTACCGATCCACCGGGGTGGACAGCAGGGTGCCCACTTCCGCCTTGGCGGTCTGGATGCCGCCGAGGGCGAACAGGGAGTTGGCCTTCACCACCCCGAGCTGGGGGGATTCGATGAAGGTGTCCCGCGGCACCTGGGTGATGTGGGTGATGTCGCCGTCGAGCCGCACGGTGAACATCACGTCGGTGTTTTCGCCGACGGAATCCCGACCCAGCACGAGGATGGGGCGGTTCTCGATCGAGAGTGGGTTCAGCACCGCCCCGATGCCGCGGGAGCTGGGAATCAGGCCGGCCAGGAACGGGGCGATGCGCGCCGGGAGGGGCCCGGCCAGGAGGGCACCCACGGCGATGCCCAGGCCGAAGGTGACCAGGGGGCGGCGCCTGGAGCGGTGCTGGGCGGGGGGCCGGTGCTTCGGATCGGGCCTGGTGCTGGTCTTCTCAGGCAGCGCCACGGCCCCAAGTTCCCGCCTCTCCCGTGCTTTCCGGGAGCGAGAGAGCCTCGAGGGTGAATGGGCCTGAGTCATTGTGCTACCCGCAGGGACGCACCATAGGGGCCAAAGCGCTGAAAAACCAGTGGTGGCGACGGTTTATCGGCTGGTCTGCACCTGCACGAGCGCGGCGGCCCCATCGGCGCGCCGGCGGGCGTCGGTCTCATCGTCGCCGCGGGCCAGGGCCACCCCCATCCGCCGCCAGGGCCGGATTGCGGGTTTGCCGAAAATGAGCACCTGGGTGTCCGGTACCGCCAGGGCCCTCTCCAAGCCCAGGTAGCTCGGTGTTCCGGGGCCGCCGGAGGCTTCGGGCCCGGCCAGGATCACCCGGGAGGCCGCCGCGCCAAGGCTGCGGATCTCCGGGATCGGCAGACCCAGGACCGCCCGCAGGTGCAGGTCGAATTCGCTCAGGTTCTGGCCCACCAGCGTCACCAGACCCGTGTCGTGGGGCCGGGGCGAGAGCTCGGAGAACACCACCTCCTCGGCGCCGGGCTCGCCGCAGAGAAAGAACTCCACCCCGAACAGGCCGGCGCCGCCCAGGTCGTCGGTGACGGCCTTCGCCATCGCCTGGGCCGCCGCCAGCTGGGCCTCCCCCAGCTGGGCGGGCTGCCAGCTGCACTGGTAGTCGCCCCGCTCCTGGATGTGGCCGATCGGCGGACAGAACAGGGTGGGGCCCTGCCACTGGCGCACCGTCAGCAGGGTGATCTCCAGGCTGAAACGCAGGAACTCCTCCACGATCACCCGGGCGCCGGTCCCCCGGGCTCCGGCCATGGCCCCGTCCCAGGCGGCTTCGATGTCGTCGGGGCCCTGCACCACGCTCTGGCCCTTGCCGGAGGAGCTCATCACCGGCTTCACCACCACGGGCCAGCCCAGGGGGGCCGCCGCCGCCGCCAGTTCGGCGGCGCTTTCGGCATAGGCGAACCGGGCGGTGCGCAGCCCCAGACCTCGGGCGGCCAGGTCGCGGATGCGGTCGCGGTTCATGGTCACCGCCGTGGCCCGGGCGGTGGGAATCACGGTGAGGCCCTCCGCCTCCAGCTCCGCCAGGGCATCGACCGCCAGGGCCTCGATCTCCGGGATCACCACGTCGGGGCGATGGCGCCGCACCACCGCCTTGAGGGCGTCGGGGTCGGCCATGGCCACCACCTCGCTCACCTGCGCCACCGCCATGGCAGGGGCGTCGGCGTAGCGGTCGACGGCGATCACCCGGCAACCCAGTCGCTGGGCGGCGATGGCCACCTCCTTCCCGAGCTCGCCGCTGCCCAGCAGCATCACCGTCCGCGGGAAAGGGGAAGGGCCTGGTGCCATGGAGAGGGAGCGGCTGGGGCGATCCTGACGCGGCGCGAGCCCGTTCCCCTAACGTGCCGCGATGCTTCCGGCTCTCCTCTCCCCTCTTCCTGGCGTGGGCCCCCTCGCTTTCAGCACCGCCGGTGACGCGGCCAACGGGCTGCTGCCCTTCGGCTGGGATGTGGCCGGCTTCCAGAAATGGACGCTGATCTACCTGGGCGTCTCCTCCCTGGCCTTCGTGGTGGTGTGGCTGGTGGGCTACATCCGCCGCTGAGCGTCCCCACTGCTCGCAGCCCCCTCGCCCGCCTCACCCAGCCGCCCTCAGGCGCCGGGCTCCTCCAGCAGGGTGAGCTGGCTTTCGGCCGATTCCTCGCTCACGAACCCGTAGGCCCCGAACACGGCGGGATCGGGGTGGGTGATGCGCTGGCCCTCCGGGTGGCGTTCCACCTTGAAGCCCTCGCCGGCCATGCGGCGCATCAGGGCCGCCGCCTCCTCAAACCGGGCCGCCATGGCCTCCAGGCTGGCGCAGTCGGCGGTGAGTCCCGTTTCCTTCCAGGTGAAAAACGCCATGGGCCTGGGTGCGACGGAGCGGTCGGCGGGGTCGCCGCAATCGACGATAGGGAGCTTCTGCTCAGGGCAGCAGCACCAATCCCACCAGCACCAGTATCAGGCTGACGCCCCACAGACCGAGCACCACCCGCTGCTCCGGCAGTCCCCCCAGTTCGAAATGGTGGTGCAGCGGGGCCATGCGGAACAGGCGCCGCCCCTGGCCGTCGGCGCCCTTGGTGGCCTTGAACACGCCCACCTGCAGGATCACCGAGAGGGATTCGGCCAGGAACACGCCCCCCATCAGCAGCAGGGGCCAGAGGCTGTCGGTCAGCAGGGCCACCGAGGAGAGGGCGGCCCCCATGGCCAGGGAGCCCGTGTCGCCCATGAACACCCGGGCCGGGTGGCGGTTCTGGCTGAGGAAGCCGAGCCAGCAGCCCGCCATGGCCGTGCAGAAGGCGGCCAGCACCGGATCCCCCCCGTGGCCCCGCAGCATCAGCTGCAGCCCCATGCCGGTGAACACGATGGCCCCACAGCCGGCGGCCAGGCCATCGAGGCCGTCGGTGAGGTTGGTGGCGTTGCTTTCGGCCAGGAACACGAACAGGGCCAGGGGCCAGATCAGCAACCCGAGGGTGAGCACCCGGCCGAAGGGCAGACCCAGATCGCCGGGCACGCCACCCCCCAGCCAGCCGCCCTGGTGGGCCCAGACCAGAAAACCCACCGCAGCCAGGGCCTGGAGCAACAGCTTGCCCCGGGGGCTCAGGCCCGTGTTGGTGCGGCGGGTGAGGCTGCGCCAGTCGTCGACGGCACCGATCGCCATGTAGGCCAGGGTGACCGCCGCCACCGCCAGCAGACGGGGATCCTGCGGGCTGATCAGCCCGCCCACCAGCACCCCCACGGGCACCACCAGCAGCCCCCCCATCGTGGGTGTGCCCGCCTTGCTGTGGTGAGCCTGGGGGCCCTCATCGCGGATCACCTGACCCAGTTTCAGGGCCCGCAGGCGGGGCACCCCGAGGGCCGCCACCCCCGCGCTGGCCAGGGCCGCCACCACCAGCGGCAGGGTCAGTATGGAATTGGCCACCAAGGCGTCGCTGGCCAGGCAGGCGGCCAGCAGGATCAGGGCGAGCAGGGCCGCAGGTGTGCGGCCGTCGCGGGAGGCCATCGGAGGGGCTGCAGGGTGGCGACGGATCGGACCGTCAGTCCTCCCAGTCTTCCTCGGAGGGCTCGTCGGCCGGGCTGTAATCCTCTTTCTCGCCCATCAGCGCGGACAGCTCCTCCTCTTCCACGGTGCTCACATCGGTGCTCGCCGTTTCCTCATCGGCCACCAGGCGGCCGCTGGCCTCCAGCAGGCTCAGCAGATCGGGCTCATCCCGCAATGGCAGCACCGGCGCCGGCTCGTTGCGCCGGTAGCGGGTCAGGGAGGGGTTGATCGTGTCGAGAATGCTCATGCCGTCAGGCTGGGTCGTCAAGGACCGACTCAACACCCTACCGCGCCGCCCATGACCATCGCCAAGATCCTGGAAGTGGGCCGTCTCTGGTCGGCGGCCCTCATCCTCAGCACCCTGCTGGCCGCGGCCGCCATCCGCTGGCCCCAGCCCCTGCCGATCGTGCCGGCGGTGGTGGCGGCCCTGGTGCTCGGGCCGCCCCTGCTGCTGGCCCTGGTGGTTCTGCTCCGCTGGCGCCTGCCGGCGTCGGACCAGGGGGGAGAATGGCCCCAGGCGACAGACTCGGTCGCCACAGAGCAGGAGCGTCACTGATGGCGGAGATGGGGCAGCAGCTGGCGGGCGGGGCACCGCCGACAGGAACGCCGCGTGCTGAGCGGGTGGTGCTCGCCTATTCCGGTGGTGTCGACACCAGCGTCTGCATCCCCTACCTGATGCGGGAGTGGGGGGTGAAGGAGGTGATCACCTTCGCCGCCGACCTGGGGCAGGGCGACGAACTCGAGCCGATCCGGCTCAAGGCCCTGGCCGCGGGCGCCAGCCGTTCCCTGGTCGACGACCTGATCGATCCCTTCATCCGCGAGTTCGCCTTCCCCGCCATCCGGGCCAATGCCCTCTATGAGGGCCGCTACCCCCTCTCCACCGCCCTGGCCCGCCCCCTGATCGCCCGTCGCCTCGTGGAGGTGGCCCGGGAGGTGGGTGCCGATGCGGTGGCCCACGGCTGCACCGGCAAGGGCAACGATCAGGTGCGCTTCGATGTCGCCATCGGCGCCCTGGCCCCCGACCTCAAGGTGCTGGCACCGGCACGGGAATGGGGCATGAGCCGGGAGGAGACGATCGCCTACGGCGAGCGCTGTGACATCCCGGCGCCGGTGAGCAAGAAATCCCCCTATTCGATCGACCTCAACCTGCTGGGCCGCAGCATCGAGGCCGGCCCCCTGGAGGATCCGATGGTGGAGCCGCCGGAAGAGGTCTTTGCCATGACCCGTTCGGTGGCGGACGCCCCGGCCGAGGGGCAGGTGGTGGAGATCGCCTTCGAGCAGGGCAATCCGGTGGCTATCGACGGCGAGCGTCTCGATCCGGTGGCCCTGATCCGGCGGGCCAACGCCCTGGCAGGGGCCCATGGCTTCGGCCGCCTCGACATGATCGAGAACCGGGTGGTGGGCATCAAGAGCCGCGAGATCTACGAAACCCCCGGCCTGCTGCTGCTGATCCGCGCCCACCAGGAGCTGGAGAGCCTCACCCTGGCCGCCGACGTGCTCCGCTACAAGCGCCAGATCGAGATGAGCTGGGCGGATCTGGTGTACCAGGGTCTCTGGTTCGGCCCCCTCAAGGACGCCCTTGACGGCTTCCTCGACCGCACCCAGGCGACGGTGAACGGCCTGGTGCGGATCCGGCTGCAGAAGGGCAGCGCCACCGTGGTGGGACGCTCCAGCGCCAGGGACAGCCTCTATGTGCCCGACATGGCCACCTACGGGGCGGAGGATCTCTTCGATCACCGCGCCGCCGAGGGCTTCATCTACGTCTGGGGGATGCCTACGCGGTTATGGGCCGCCCGTCGTCGTGGCGAGTGATCGTCTGGGTTGACCCATCGCCCGGGCGCCCGTTGGTGTCCGGGCCGCCCAGCCGCAGGGCGCGCTTCAGGGCCTGGCCCCAGCCCTCCTTCCTGGTCACCGTGGGCAGCAGCAGTGGCTGGGGGCGGCCTGAGCCGGGCGGGGGGCCGTCGGCGGCAGCCGGATTGAGGCTGTACAGCCGCTCCCGCAGGGCCTGGTTGTCGTCGAGGAGATGCTTCTGGTGCTCCATCACCGTGGCCAGGCGCTGCTGAAACTTGCGCTCGAAGATCTCGGGCAGGTCCTCGAGCATTTCGTGCAGCGCCTTGAGTTCATCCCGGGCGGCCGCCAGCTCCATCTCGAGCTGCTGGGCATCCGGTCCGGTGGTGGTGAGGGCGAGGCTCGAGGCCCCCGCTGCCGCCTGGGGGGCGGCCGGTGGCGCGACCGGGTCCAGGAGGATCGGCTCGGCGTCGATCGCGTCGCGGGCGATGGACGCCGGATCGGCTCCGGCGGCTGGCACGTCGCCGAAGCTGAAGCTGGCCGGCGGCGGCGTTGCCAGAGGGGCCACCGGCTGGCCGGGGGTCAGCACGCTCGGAACAGGCGGTGCCTGATTGGCGGGCCAACCAGAAGGGGTGTAGGCCGGCTGGGGCGGCACCCCACGGGATGGGAGGGTTCCCTCCGGATAGGCGTCCTCCTTGTCCGCAACTGTCATCGCCTAGCACCCATTGGGCGGACTGTAGGCCCAGTGCTCAGGGATGAACAACCGGGATCAGACCGCCGCCGGTTCGGTGGGGGCCACGTCGACGGCGGCGCCGGGGACGCTGCGGGGGGGAGGCATCGGGCCGTCCTGGATGACGGTCAGGTAGCGGATCACGTCTTCGGAGAGCCGCATGGCGCGCTCGAGCACGGCCACCTGCTGGCCATCGCCGCTGTGGTTGAGCTGCACGTAGATGCCTTCGCGGTGCTTGGCGATCGGATAGGCCAGCCGGCGCTTGCCGCGCATCTGGGTGTCGAGCACTTCGGCCCCGGCCTCGATCACGAGGTCGCGGTACTTGGCGACGTGGGTCTCGACTTCCTCCTCCGGAATGTCCGGCCGGAGGATGTACATGGTCTCGTAATAGGGCTGCGTCATGGTCGCCTGTGGAGGGGCTGAGGGGCACGGGGCCCGTCAGCGACGGATCTAGGAACCTATCGCAGCGCCGTCGCCGCTCCTCCAGGAACGTTCAGAACAGCTGCATCCGCACCGCTTCGGAGACGGTGGGGATGTCGGCTTCCTTGCCCCGCAGGCTCTGGACCACCGAGAACAGCACCAGCAGCAGGGTGCCGAGGAAGATCGTGTTGGAGAGGGTGCGGATGGCGAAGCCGGCGCCGAGGGGAGCCAGCACCGTGTCGAAGGCGAGGGTGAGCAGCACCAGCACGATGTCGATCAGGATCGCCTGCAGCACGTTGAAGCGGATCGGGTAGGGCACCTTGGGGTTGCGCACCACCAGCAGGAACAGCACCAGGAACAGCACCAGGCCGCCGAAGGGAATGGCCTGCTCCAGCACCACCAGGGGCAGGGCCGGCACGGCTACCCACTGCAGCAGCGGGAACATGTCGAACAGGGCCTGACCGAAGCGCAGGGCGTCGCTCAGGGGCAGCAGGTAGGCCAGGGCTCCCAGCAGCCGCTGCCAGATCGGAGGACCTTCCATGGGGCTCTGGGCAAAGGCAGGACAGTGACCGCAGGCTAGGGGCCCTCCAGCCGGCCCAGGGCGGCGGCCCGCATGGCGATGACCGGCATTTCCTGGAGCCCGCTCCAGAGCCTCAGGGAGGCGGCCCCCTGCTGCACCAGCATTTCCAGGCCGTCGATGCTGCGGCAACCCTGCTGGCGGGCCAGGCGCAACAGGGCCGTGGGTCTGGGCGTGTAGATCAGGTCGTAGACGGTGGTCGCCGGTGACAGGGCCGCGATCTGGTCGGCACGCAGGGGCGAGCGTTCCGCAGCGGCGGGATCACCCGCGGCGGCCATGCCCACCGGCGTGGTGTTGACGACCAGATCGGCGCTCGCCAAGGCCGCGCCCAGGGGGTCCGCTGGGCCGGTGCTGTCAGCTCCCCAGACCAGGGGCACCAGGCCGGGGGCCCAGTCGGCGCAGGAGCGGATGAATGGCTCCAGGCGCGCGGCGTCGCGGCCCGCCACCCGGATGCGGTCCAGGCCCAGGTCGACCAGGCCCGCCACCACCGCCCGGGCACTGCCGCCGCAGCCCAGCACCAGCGCTTCCCGGGCGGCCAGGGGCCGCAGCGGCGCCAGAAACCCCTCCACATCGGTGTTGGTGCCGAGCCAGCCGCCGCCCTCGCGCGGCACCAGGGTGTTCACGGCCCCCAGCCGGCGGGCCAGCGGTGTCAGCTCCTCCGCCAGCCCGGCGGCGGCCTGCTTGTGGGGCAGGGTGACGTTGAGGCCGCGGCAGTCGATCGCCGCCAGGGCCCGCAGCACCACGGCCAGGTCGGCGGCCGCCACCGGCAGGGCCAGGTAGGCCCAGTCGAGGCCGAGGGCGGCGATGGCTGCGTTGTGCATCGCCGGCGAGAGGGAATGGCGCACCGGATCCCCCAGCACCCCCACCAGGGCGGTGCCGCCACCGATCACCGGTGCTGTCGGGGGGGTCGCCATGGGCTCGCGCGGGCAGCTGCCGCCCGACCGTAGATCCGCCGGATCCCAGGCTCCGACAGGCCGCCGGCCCCGTCCCGGTACGGCACCGGTTCGGGAACCACCCCTCGCCTGGGTCAACCCCTGATGCGGAAGATGGCGGAAGCCAGAAATTCATTCACACCAGGAGTCGGTCATCCATGGGCAAGGTCGTCGGTATTGACCTCGGCACCACGAACAGTTGCGTCGCCGTGATGGAGGGCGGCAAGCCCACGGTGATCGCCAACGCCGAGGGCTTCCGCACGACGCCCTCCGTGGTCGCCTACACGAAGAACCAGGACAAGCTGGTTGGTCAGATCGCCAAGCGCCAGGCGGTCATGAACCCGGAGAACACCTTCTATTCCGTCAAGCGTTTCATCGGCCGCCGGGTCGATGAAGTGAACGAGGAGTCCAAGGAAGTCAGCTACGGCGTCGAGAAGGCCGGCTCCAACGTCAAGATCAAGTGCCCGGTGCTCAGCAAGCAGTTCGCCCCCGAGGAGATCTCGGCCGAAGTGCTGCGCAAGCTGGCCGAGGACGCCGGTAAGTATCTGGGTGAAACCGTCACCCAGGCAGTGATCACCGTCCCCGCCTACTTCAACGATTCCCAGCGCCAGGCCACCAAGGACGCCGGCAAAATCGCCGGCCTGGAAGTGCTGCGGATTATCAACGAGCCCACCGCCGCGGCCCTGGCCTATGGCCTGGATCGCAAGAGCAACGAGCGCATCCTCGTTTTCGACCTCGGCGGTGGCACCTTCGACGTCTCCGTGCTGGAAGTGGGCGATGGCGTCTTTGAGGTGCTCTCCACCAGCGGTGACACCCACCTGGGCGGCGACGACTTCGACAAGGTGATCGTTGATCACCTGGCCGACAACTTCAAGGCCAACGAGGGCATCGACCTGCGCCAGGACAAGCAGGCCCTGCAGCGCCTCACCGAGGCGGCTGAGAAGGCCAAGATCGAACTCTCCAGTGCCACCCAGGCCGAGATCAATCTGCCCTTCATCACCGCCACCCCCGAAGGTCCCAAGCACCTCGACCTCACCCTCACCCGGGCCAAGTTCGAGGAGCTCGCCTCCAAGCTGATCGACCGCTGCCGGGTGCCGGTGGAGCAGGCCCTCAAGGACGCCAAGCTCTCCACCAGCGAGCTCGACGAGATCGTCATGGTGGGTGGTTCCACCCGCATCCCCGCGGTGCTGGAGCTGGTCAAGCGGATCACCAACAAGACCCCCAACCAGACGGTGAACCCCGATGAGGTGGTGGCCGTGGGTGCCGCCATCCAGGGCGGTGTGCTCGCCGGCGAGGTCAAGGACATCCTGCTGCTCGACGTCACCCCGCTCTCCCTGGGCGTGGAAACCCTCGGTGGCGTGATGACCAAGATGATCACCCGCAACACCACCATTCCCACTAAGAAGTCGGAGGTGTACTCGACGGCCGTCGACGGCCAGACCAACGTCGAGATCCATGTGCTCCAGGGCGAGCGCGAGATGGCCTCCGACAACAAGTCGCTGGGCACCTTCCGCCTCGACGGCATTCCCCCGGCCCCCCGCGGCGTGCCCCAGATCGAAGTCACCTTCGACATCGACGCCAACGGCATCCTCAGCGTCACCGCCAAGGACAAGGGCAGCGGCAAGGAGCAGAGCATCTCCATCACCGGGGCCTCCACCCTCAGCGACAACGAAGTCGACAAGATGGTGAAGGACGCCGAGGCCAACGCCAGCGCCGACAAGGAGAAGCGCGAGAAGATCGACCTGAAGAACCAGGCCGAGACCCTCATCTACCAGGCCGAGAAGCAGCTGGGCGAACTGGGCGACAAGGTGGGCGCCGAGGACAAGACCAAGGTGGAGGGCTTCTCCGCCGACCTCAAGGAAGCCCTTGAGAAGGACGACAGCCCGGCCATCAAGGCCAGCCTGGAGCAACTCCAGCAGGCCCTCTACGCCGCCGGTGCCTCCGTGTACCAGCAGGCCGGGGCCGAGGGTGCTGCCGCCGGCGCCGCCCCCGGCGGCAATGGCAACGGCGCTTCCGCCGCCGCCGCCGATGACGTCATCGACGCCGAGTTCACCGAGAGCAAGTGAGCCCTGGGCCGCCCGGCCCGGATCCTTTCCCATCAAGCCCCCCTTTGGGGGCTTTTTCATGGGCCGCCGCCGCGTTCAGGCGCCTGGGTGGCCGGCCTCGATCCGGTCGGCCACCCAGGCGGCGCTGGCCGGTGCCAGCAGCACGCCGTTGCGGTAGTGGCCCGCCGCCAGCAGCAGCCCCGCCGCCGGCTGCTCCAGCAGGGGGGCCGGCCGGCCCACGGGCCGTGGCCGCAGGCCCTGCCAGTGGCGCACCACCCTTGCCGCCCGCAACCACTCCGGCGCCGCACCGCCCAGCTGGCGCAGCTGGATGAGCTGGTCAGGGTCGGCCGTGTCGCCCGGTTCCAGGGTCGCCCCCAGCCACAGCCGCCGGCCGCCCTCCAGGTCGGGACGGGGCACCAGATTGACGCCCCGCCACACCACCGTCCCGGGCCAGCTGTCGGGCAGGGGGTCCTCCAGTTCCAGCTCCAGGGCCTGGCCCAGCACCGGCTCCAGCGTCCAGCGATCGCCCTCGATGCCAGAGACAGCCTCAAGCAGGGTGCCGGCGGCGATCCCGGCCGCCAGCACCACCCAGTCCGCCCGCTCCGAGCCGCCGCCGGCCAGCTCCACCCGCCAGCCGCCCTGATCGGGCCGAAGGGCCACGGCCGCCTCTCCCTCCAGGCTCAGGCCCCGTTGCCGGCCGTCCGCCGCCAGGGCGGCCAGGGCGGAGGCGGGATCGAGCTGGCCATCGCGGCCGCAGTGCAGTCCCGCCAGGGACGGCTGGGGCAGGGTGGACTGGAGCGGCTCCAGCCGTTGCCGATCCCAGGGTTCCAGGGGCAGGCCCAGGGCCCGTTTGCGCGCTCCCAGCGCCGCCAGGCGTTCCTGCTCGGCGCCATCGGCGGCCAGCAGCAGCACCCCTGCCCGGTAGGGGATCGGATGTCCCCGTTGCGCCAGCCCGCGGCGCCACTGGCCCCAGAGCTCCTGGCTGCGCTGACGCAGCTCCCAGGCCCGGCCCCGGTCGCGGTGGAAGCTGTCGGCCATCAGCACGCCGAGGGCGGCCCGGCTGCCGCTGCGCCACTCGCCCCCGGAATCGCGAACGCCCGGGGGATCACCGGCCAGGGCCGGATCCAGCAGCAAGACCTGGTGGCCCCGGCGCTGGAGCCACCAGGCGCAGGCCAGGCCCACGATTCCTGCGCCCACCACGATCACCGTGGTGCAGGCGCCGCCGACTGGCGGATCGTTCCGGGGCCTGGCCTCAGGCGTCGCCGCTCACCGAGACGGGCTGGGGAGCGGGGGTGGAGGCCGAGGGGGCCGGGGGCACGGCGTTGGACAGCTTGTCTTCGGCGGCGAAGGCTTCCGCCATGGCGACGGCTTCGGCCGGAATCACCTCGGCGTAGGCGCTGAAGCCGGTGGCCACCTTGATGTAGTCCTTGCGCAGGTTCTCGCCGTCCTGCAGACGGGCGGCCTCATCCAGTTTGGCCAGGGAGGACTTGAGCTTGGTGGCCCGCTTGCCGGCCTCGGCCCTGTCGGCCGGCAGCAGGCGCTGGTTGATGTACAGCATCTGGCGACCCAGATCCTGCATCGGACCGTGGATCAGGTTGCGGGTGAAGACCCAATTGCGGTCGTTGACCAGATCAGCCAGTTCGGGCAGGCGCTCCTTCGAGGCCAGGAACCCTTCGGCCTGACGGGCGATCAGGGTCATGTCGGCGGGGCTGATCGTCGGCGGCTTGCGGGTCTGGTCGCCGGAGCAGGCCACCAGCGACACGCTGAGCAGCAGGGCCACGGCGAGCAGGCTGAGGCGGCGCAGGACACCCATCAGGGAGAGGGGCGCGGAGATCGACGCGACGGCCATGGGACGGTGCTGTGACGTGGCTGGCGCCGTGACTTTACCGGCCCGCCTGCGCCACCATGACGGTCCCGTCCGCCCCGTTCTGGAATCATCGATGCGTTCTCCCACGGCGATCCTGCAGCTGATCTGCCCCGATCGGCCAGGGCTGGTGAGCGAACTCTCGGGTTGGGTGGCCGCCAACGGCGGCAACATCCTGCATGCCGATCACCACACCGATGCGGGGGCGGGGCTGTTCCTGAGCCGGATCGAATGGGCCCTGGAGGGCTTCGGCCTGCCCCGCGAGGCGATCGTGCCGGCGGTGGCCGCCCTGGCGGGGCGCCTCGGCGGCGAGGGCCAGGTGCATGTCTCCGATGCCCTGCCCCGGGTGGCGATCTTCGCCAGCCGGCAGGACCATTGCCTGGTGGACCTGCTCTGGCGCACCCGCTCCGGCGAACTGCCGATGCTGGTGCCCCTGGTGGTGTCGAACCACCCGGATCTGGCGGCGCTGGCGGCTGATTTCGGTGCCCGCTTCGTGCACCTGCCGATCACGGCGGCCTCACGCTCGGAGGTGGAGCAGGCCCAGCTGGCCCTGCTGGAGGACGAGGGGATCGAGCTGGTGGTGCTGGCCAAGTACATGCAGGTGCTCAGCCCGGCGTTCCTGGCCCGCTTCTCCCAGGTGATCAACATCCACCACTCCTTCCTGCCCGCCTTCCAGGGGGCCCAGCCGTACCACCGCGCCTGGGAGCGGGGGGTCAAGCTGATCGGCGCCACGGCCCATTTCGTCACCGAGGAGCTGGACGGGGGGCCGATCATCGAGCAGGCCACCATGCACGTCGGCCACCGCGATGAAGTGGAGGACCTGATCCGCAAGGGCCGTGACACCGAGCGGCTGGCCCTGGCCCGGGCGGTGCGCCTGTATCTGCGCCGACAGGTGATGGTCTACCGGGGCCGAACCGCTGTGTTTGATTGAGCCTTGCCCCTGGACCGGCCGTCGGTCCTCCGCTGCCGCCGCCGCTCCGGTGATCCGTTTTTCCGCCCTCGATGACCGCCTGCTGGAGCATCGGCCCGCCGCCGCCACCCCCCTGGGCTGGCGTTGTTTCCAGCTGGGGATGTTCCTGCTGGCCAGCAGTGCCTTTCTGGGTGGCCTGGCCCTGCTGCTGGCCCTGATCCTGGGCAGCCGCGGCCGGCGCCCCGTCCTGGACGACCGGGTCAATGGTGTGCTGCTGGTGGCGGCGGTGCTGATGGTGCTGGGCTGCTTCCGGGCCGCCAGCAATGGGCTGGCCTGGCTGGGGATGGGCAACTGGCTGCCCTTCTTCTGGGGCTTCTGGGGCTTCCAGGTGTATCTCGGCACCCCCGCTGCCCGCCGCCGGGTGGCCCTGGCCCTGGTGGCCGGCACGGTGCCGGTGATCCTCACTGGCCTGGGCCAGCTCTGGTGGGGCTGGAGCGGACCGTTCCAGGCGCTGGGGGGCCTGATCATCTGGCACATCAAGGCCGGGGGCAATCCGCCGCAGCGGCTGGCGGGCCTGTTCGACTACGCCAACATCGCCGGGGCCTGGATGGTGCTGGCCTGGCCCTTCACCCTGGCGGCCCTGCTCGAAGCCCGCCAGGGCTGGCGGCGCCGGGGAGTGGTGCTGGTGATCGCTGCCAGCCTGGTGGCGGCGGTGTTCCTCACCGATTCCCGCAATGCCTGGGGGGCCCTGCTGCTGGCGGTGCCCCTGGTGGCGGGGCCGGGGAGCTGGGTGTGGCTGTTGCCGGTGCTGCTGGTGGTGCTGGTGGTGATCGGCCTGGCCACCCTGCCCTTTGTGCCGGCCGCCCCCCAGGAGCTGGCCCGCCATCTGGTGCCCGAGGCGATCTGGGGCCGGCTGATCGACCTGGACTCCGGTGGCCAGCGGCCGCTGGCGATCACCCGCCTGGCCCAGTGGCAGGTGGCCGTGGGGCTGATCGCGGAACGGCCCTGGTTGGGTTGGGGGGCGGCAGCCTTCAGCATCATTTACCCGATGCGCACCGGCTTCTGGCATGGCCATCCCCACAACCTGCCGATCGATCTGGCCTTGAGCCACGGGGTGCCGGTCGCGGTGCTCGTGGTGGGGCTGGTGCTGTGGCTGCTGGGCCGGGCCGGCTGGCTGGGCATGGCCGGCGGCAGCCTGTTCGATCGGGCCTGGTGGGCCGCGACCCTGGTGCTGGTGGCCCTGCACGCCACCGACATTCCCCTCTACGACAGCCGCGTCAATGTGGCGGGCTGGGTGCTGCTGGCGGGTCTGCGCTGTTACCGCCGGCCAGCGCCTCCTGCCGGTGCCTGAGCAGGGTGGCCGGGGGCAGGGGCCCCTCCAGATGGGTCCAGGGCAGCACCCTCTCCTCAGCCCAGGTGGCGTGGACCACCTCCTCCCAGGGGGGCGGCAGCGGCAGGGGGAACGGCAGATCCGCCGGTGCGGCCACCTCGCCGGCCCGGGCCGCCCGGTAGGCCGTCTTCCAGCCGCCCTGGCTGTCGTGCTGACCCCGCGCCGCGGCGATCACCGGCGCCAGGCGGCGGTCGCTGCGGGAGAGCAGGGCCTGGATGACGCTCCAGCCGTAGCTCTCCGGTCGCAGCTCGATGCCCTTCGGCTGCAGGCGACGCGCCAGCCGTTGCAGACGCTTTTCGGCCTCCGGTCGCACCCCCTGCCACTGGAAGGGGGTGTGGGCCTTGGGCACGAAGGTGCTCACCCCCAGGCTGAGCCGCAGGCCCGGGGTGGCTTTCTTCAGGGCCAGCAGCAGGTCGGCGGTGGCTTCGATGTCGGCCTCCTCCTCGCTCGGCAGACCCGCCATGCCGTACAGCTTCAGGCCGCTGAGGCCACCCTCTCTGGCGTAGCGGGCCGCGGCGAAGATCTCCTCGCCGCTCAGCTTCTTGTTCACCACCCGCCGCATGCGCTCACTGCCGCTTTCGATCGCGATCGTCAGTGATTTGCTGCCCCGGCGGGCCAGGATCCGCCCCAGCTGAGGGGTCACCGTGGCGGCCCGCACCGAGCTGACGCTGACCCGCGTGCCCTCGAACCGGTCCTGATCCAGCCAGCTGAGCAGGTCGGCGAACTGGGGGTGCTGGGTCACCGAGGCTCCCAGCAGGCCGAGCCGCTGGGTCACCGCCAGCCCAGTCTCCACCGCCGGGATTAGGCCGTCATCGAGGGAGGCGGTGCGGAAGGGAAGGGTCAGGTAGCTGGCCAGGCAGAAGCGGCAGAGCTCCGGGCAGCTGCGGGCCACCTCCACCATGTGGATCGACGGCCAGGCCGCCTCCGGCGTGATCACCGTGGAATGGCTGAGGGTGTTGCCACGCCAGGTCTGCTTGGCGATGGTGGCCGGCAGGTCCGCAGCGGTGGGCTCCACCGCCAGCAGGGCACCCTCGCTGTCGTAGCGGGGGGCGTAGAGCGCCGGTACGTAGACCCCGGGAACCTGGGCGAGCTGCCGCAGGCGTTCGGGGCGGGGCAGGGCGCGGCCGGCCTGGAGCGCGTCGATGAAGGTGGGCAGCAGCAGTTCGCCATCGCCCAGCAGCACCACATCGAAGAAGGGGGCCAGGGGCTCGGGGTTGGCGGTGAGCACGGGCCCGCCGCCGAACACGATCGGGTCGTCCTCCCCCCGCTGGTGGCTCCAGAGGGGGATGCCCTGGCGCTCCAGCAGGTCGAGCAGCACCGGTCCGTCCAGCTCCCAGCTGAGCGACAGACCGAAAAGATCACAGTGGCGGTGTGGCGGGTCCCCCTGGTCGGTGAACAGGCGGCGCACGTCCAGGTCGCTGCGGCGCGCCAGGCTGGCCCACACCACCTGATACCCCAGGCTGGTGATCCCCACCGAATAGCTGCTCGGGAAGGCCAGCACGGTGCGCAGGGCATCGGCGGCCGGCCGGGCCGGCTCGAACAGCAGCGTTTCCTGGTTCAGGGGGGCGGTGGGAAGGACAGGTCCAGCGTGTCACTCCAGCCGGCGCAGTGGCGTCTCCCTATGCTCTGGCGCTTTACGACAGACGTTATGCCCACGCTGCCGAGTTCCGTCGAGATCATCCTCGGCATCCTGGTGCTGTTCGGCGGCGGGGAACTGTTCGTGGCCGGTTCGGTGGCCCTGTCCCTGCTGCTGGGCATTCCCCAGCTGGTGATCGGTCTGACCGTCGTTTCGCTGGGCACCAGCACGCCGGAACTGTTCGTGAGTGTGCTGTCCACCATCCAAGGGGATGCCGACCTGGCCGTCAGCAACATCGTCGGCAGCAACATCTTCAACGTCCTGGTAGTGCTGGGCGCCAGCGCGGCCATCGTTCCCCTGCGCGTCAGGAGCCGCCTGGTGCGGCGGGACGTGCCCCTGCTTCTGGGCGTTTCGATGGCCGTGTGGGGCATGGCCTCGGGGGGGCGGCTCACCTGGCAGGCGGGGGTGGCGCTGCTGTTCGCGACGGTGGCCAATCTCGTCTGGGAGATCCGTACCGCGTCGGAAGATTCCGAGGACGACGAGGACAACGAAGCGGAGCGGGCCACCCCGCTGGTGGCCGCCATGAAGCTGGCGGCGGGCCTGGTCCTGCTGGTGCTCGGCTCCCAGTTGCTGGTGCGGGGGGCCACCACGGCCGCCGTGGCCCTGGGGGTGAGCCAGACGGTGATCGGCCTGACGATCGTGGCGGCCGGCACCTCCATGCCGGAACTGGTCACCTCGGTGGTCGCCGCCTATCGGGGCAAGGCCGACCTGGCTATCGGCAACGTGGTGGGCAGCAACCTGCTCAACCAGATCGTGATTCTGGGGCTCTGCGCCGCGCTCTCTGGCGGCAAGGGGCTGGCGGTGGATCCGGTGATGGTGAACCGCGACCTGCCGATCATGGTGGCCACCACCCTGGCCTGCCTGCCGATCTTCTGGAGCAACGGGACGATCAGCCGTCTTGAGGGTTGGCTGCTGCTGGGTCTTTACGGGCTCGATCGGGCCGAGCAGGTGCTGGTGGCCACCAGCGGTGGCGAGGTGATCGACAACTACCGGTTCGTGGTGCTGGTGGCGGTGCTGCCCCTGCTCCTGGTGTTCCTGGTCTGGCAGGTGCTGCGCTGGAAGCAGCAGCGCAAGCTCCTGGCCGTTCAAGGGGGCGAGTAGGAACGGGAAGGCCCGGGGTTGGCGTGGTGCGTCGATGGGCCTATGTGGTCAGCGGCGGTAGCGTTTTGCCATCGTTTCCGCTGCCGCACAGCCGTTCGTACCGCCCGCGATTCCCTGGCGTGAGCCCCAGGGGCTGGCGGCGCTGCCGGATCTCGGCCCCGGCCTGGATCCGGAGGCCTGTGCCCTTGCCCTGGCACGGCTCTGTGCCAACGCCGAGGTGATGGCCGTGTTGGCGTTCGGCTCGCGGGCCCGGGGCGAGGCGCGCCCCGATTCCGATCTGGATCTGGCCGTGATCGTGGACCGCCCCCAGCTCACCCCCGCCGAGAAGGCCGCTTGCTGGCAGCGCTTTCGCCAGGCCCTCGGCTCCCTCGGTGTCAGGGTGGACCTGGTGGTGGCCGGGGCCGCCGACGCCGAACGGTTGAGCGGCTCGCGCTGGCACGTGTTCGGCGATGTGGCCCGCGAGGGGAAGGTTCTTGATGTCGCCGGCTGAGGACGCGGCCCTGCAGGAATTCGCCGTGGAGGCCCGCTATGAGGCAGGGCCCTTCCCTCTGCCGGCCGAGCGATCAGAGCTGCTGGCCCTGCTGGAGGTCGAACTGGACCGCTGCGAGCGGTCTGTGGCAGGGCTGGGTTGATCGGCCAAGCCAGTGGGTGTAAGGCGTTCAGCGCTTCGGAGTAACGCTGGGTGGAGTTTCGTGCTCAAGGTTGTCCGTCCAAACCTGCCCCGATGCGGCGAGATTGGCTGCCACCAGTCCTTGGATTGAGTGTTCATGGATGGCCAGGTTGGGCCACTGCGGCAGCAGGGTGTTTCGACGGGTCTGCCTAAGTCGACGGTGTTGCGTGGCGCTCAGAGGCGAACCCAGGCCATGTCAAGGGTTTGGCAGCGTTGCCCTCAGGGCAACACGCTTTTATGCTTCCCAAGCCTGAAAGCTTGGGACTTAGATGGTTCCGCCCAATAAGCGTTAAGCGTCCATAGGACATCACAGCTGAAACTCCGTCATTCATTCAACCCAAGCAGAGTCAAAACTTTCATGCCTTACGTTAATGTGCAAATCACTAAAGGTGCCAGTCGCGAGCAAAAGGCTCAATTGGTGAAAGATATTACCGACTCTCTTGTAACCGTTTTAGGCAAGAGGCCTGAGCACACTCATGTCGTTATTCAGGAGATCGCTGAGGAAGACTGGGGATTCTCTGGCTTATTGACGGACGAATGGAAGAAGGCACAGGGCAGGGCAGGTGCAACCTAACATCAAGATTCAGCGGGCGGGGGAAGAGGCATTACATCATGGCCAAGTCCTTCTACCCGCCGCTGATCTTGAGCGCTAGCTCAAGAGTTCATTCCACTTTTCTCACCAAAGCGGAACTCCCCACTCAGTCCTTCCATCGGCTGCAAGAAACGTTCCCGAGCGCAAGCGAGGTAGGGTATGCATTGGCCCCAAGCCAAGGACCAATGCGTGTTCCCTTTGCCTTTGTTGCTTCTGGCCTTCTGGCCATCAGCCTCCCGGCTGGAGTTGGAGTGGCCCAGACCGCCATCGACAGTCAAAGGGTCACGTTTCGAGCCGGCGCTGATTCCACCCTGCTGAAGGGCCAGCTCAAGGGCGACCAGACCATTGATTACAAACTGCGGGCCGGCGCCGGTCAGACCCTGACCGTGGAACTCAAGGGTTCCAACGTGCAGAACTACTTCAATGTGATGGCGGCCGGAACCGACACCGCCCTGTTCATCGGCAGCAGCTCCGGCAACCGCTTCCGTGGGCCTTTGCCCAGCGATGGCGATGTCAGGGTGAGGGTGTATCTGATGCGGCCAGCAGCGCGCCGCAACGAATCCAGCACCTACAGCCTCAAGGCGCGGATCAGTGGTGCTCCCCTCGCCCCCGTGCCCGCGTCCCGCGATGCCCTGATCCCAGGCACGCCGTACCACGCCTCTGCGGACGTGCCCTGTGGGTCCGGCAGCAGCGGCAAGGCCGCCAGGTGTAAGGCCTCCGTGATCCGCCGGGCCAACAACAGTGCCACGGTGGTGGTGATGAACCCCGAGGGCCAGAAGCGTCAGTTTCTGTTCGTGAAGGGCAAGGCTGTTGCTTCCGATCAGCCCGAAAAGCTCTCGGTGCAGCGGCGCGGCGATGTGTCGGTGCTGCTGCTTGGCGAGAACTTCGAGCGCTACGAGATTGTCGACGCTTTGGTGGTGGGGGGTTGAGGCCCCAGCCCGTGGTGAGGGATGGCGCCGTGAATCGCCCGTTGGTTGGTGTGTCCGCCCTGCTCCTTTCGATGACGGGGGCTCAGGTTCTCGCCATCCCCCCACCCCCTGCTGACGACGTCCGGGTCGTGAAGGTGCTGGATGGCAGCACCATTGTCGTCACCCCCTACGGCGATCCGTTCAAGGTGCGGCTGGCCTGCCTCCGGCCCCCGCAACTCCCAACGGGCAGCTCTGGCCTGGCCGCCAAGGCCGCCCTGGAGGCCCTTCTCCAGCCCGGCGCCTGGGTGACGCTATCGACGCGCAGCAAGGCCGCTGACGGCGTCGAACTCGCGGAGATCATTCCCGTTGGTTCGAGGGTGCCGATCAACCTGAGCCTGGTGCAAGTCGGCTTGGCGGCCCTGGATCGTCAGCTCGCGAGCCCGTGCAACCAGGAGACCTACAGAGAGGCGCAGTCGAGAGCCCAAGCCATGCAGCTGGGACTCTGGAGGCCATCGCCGGGTGCCCGATAGCGGCAGCCCGGATCCTTTCGCCCCCTACACCTCCGCCAGCACCTTCTCCTCCTCCTCCACGCTCACCACGCGGCCGGCATCCTCGAAGCCATCGATCTGGTCGAAGTTGAGGTAGCGATAGAGCTGGTCGGAGAGGGGGTCGATCTTGGCCGCGGCGATCTCCAGGTATTCGGCCGGGCTGGGGATGCGGCCCAGCAGGGCGCACACTGCCGCCAGTTCGGCGCTGCCCAGGTACACCTGGGCGCCGTTGCCGAGGCGGTTGTTGAAGTTGCGGGTGCTGGTGGAGAACACCGTGGTGTTGTCTTCCACCCGGGCCTGGTTGCCCATGCACAGGGAGCAGCCGGGCAGCTCCATGCGGGCGCCTGCGGTCTCGAACTTGGCGGTGTAGCCCTCGGCCCGCAGCACCTCGTCGTCCATGCGGGTGGGGGGACACACCCACAGCCGGGCGGCGCTGGTGCCGGCCCCGTCCATCACCGTGGCGGCGGCGCGGTAGTGGCCGATGTTGGTCATGCAGGAGCCGATGAACACCTCGTCGATCCGGTCGCCCGCCACCTCGCTCAGCAGCTTGACGTTGTCCGGGTCGTTGGGGCAGGCCAGGATCGGCTCGCTCAGCTCGTCCAGGTTGATGTCGATCACCGCCGCGTACTCGGCGTCGGCATCGGCCTCCATCAACACCGGATCGGCCAGCCAGGCCTCCATCGCCTTGATCCGCCGCGCCATGGTGCGGGCATCGCTGTAGCCCCGGGCGATCATGTTCTTCAGCAGCGCCACGTTGCTGCGCAGGTATTCGCTCACCGTCTCGACGCTCAGCTTGATCGTGCTGCCGGCGCAGGAGCGCTCGGCGGTCGCATCCGTCAACTCAAACGCCTGCTCCAGCTTCAGGTCGGGGAGGCCCTCGATCTCCATGATCCGGCCGCTGAAGATGTTCTTCTTGCCGGCCTTCTCCACCGTCAGCAGACCCTGCTGGATGGCCACATAGGGGATGGCGTTGACCACGTCCCGCAGGGTGACGCCGGGCTGCAGCGAACCGGAGAAGCGCACCAGCACCGACTCGGGCATGTCGAGCGGCATGGCGCCGATGGCGGCCGCGAAGGCCACCAGGCCCGAGCCGGCCGGGAACGAGATGCCGAGCGGGAAGCGGGTGTGGCTGTCACCGCCGGTGCCCACCGTGTCCGGCAGCAGCATGCGGTTGAGCCAGCTGTGGATGATGCCGTCGCCGGGCCGCAGGGCGACGCCGCCCCGGGAGCTGATGAAGTCGGGCAACTCGGCGTGGGTCCTGAGGTCGACCGGCTTGGGGTAGGCGGCGGTGTGGCAGAAGCTCTGCATCACCAGGTCGGCGGAGAAGCCCAGGCAGGCCAGCTCCTTCATCTCGTCGCGGGTCATCGGCCCGGTGGTGTCCTGGCTGCCGACGCTGGTCATCAGCGGTTCGCAGCTCGTGCCCGGGCGCACGCCCGCCAGGCCGCAGGCCTTGCCCACCATCTTCTGGGCCAGGGTGAAGCCCTTGCCGGTGTCGCTGGGGACCACCGGCCGGATGAAGGCCTCCGAGGGGGGCAGTCCCAGCTGCAGCCGCACCTTGTCGGTGAGCGAGCGGCCGATCAGCAGGGGGATGCGGCCACCGGCCCGCACCTCGTCGGCGATGGTGCTGGGCTTGAGCTCGAAGCGGGCCAGCACCTCCCCGGCCCCCGGCTCGCCGGCGGCCCGCTCGATCGTGCCGGCGTGGGGCCGGATCGTGATCACGTCGCCGCTGTTGAGGGCGCTCACGTCGCACTCGATCGGCAGGGCGCCGGAGTCCTCGGCGGTGTTGAAGAAGATCGGGGCGATCTTGCTGCCCAGCACCACCCCGCCGCTGCGCTTGTTGGGCACGTGGGGGATGTCGGTGCCGATGTGCCAGAGCACCGAGTTGATGGCGGATTTCCGCGAGCTGCCCGTGCCCACCACATCGCCCACGTAGGCCAGGGGGTGGCCCTTGGCCTTCAGCTCGGCGATCAGGCCGAGCCCCTCCGGCATCCGCGTCTCCAGCATCGCCATCGCGTGCAGGGGGATGTCGGGGCGGGTTGTGGCGTGGGTGGCCGGCGAGAGGTCGTCGGTGTTGGTTTCCCCGGACACCTTGAACACCGTGACGGTGATCGCCTCCGGCAGGGGCGGCCGGGCGTGGAACCATTCGGCCGCCGCCCAGCTGTCCACCACCTGGCGGGCCAGGGGGTTGGTCTCGGCCAGCTCCAGCACGTCGTGGAAGGCGTCGTACACCAGCAGGGTGCGGCTCAGTCCCCGGGCGGCCTCTTCGGCGATGGCGGCCTCCGGGCTGGAGAGCAGCGCGATCAGGGCGCCGACGTTGTAGCCGCCGATCATCGTGGCCAGGAGCCGGGTGGCCTCCAGGGGGCTCACCAGGGGGCTCGTGGCCGTTCCCTTGGCGATTCCACTCAGCCAGCCGGCCTTCACATAGGCGGCCTCATCCACCCCCGGCGGAATCCGTTCGCTCAGCAGGTGCAGCAGAAACGCCTCCTCCCCGGCCGGCGGGTGCTCCAGCAGCTGGGTGAGGGCCTGGACCTCGGGTGCCGTGAGCGGCAGGGGCGGCACGCCAAGGGCTTCGCGGGCGGCGGCGGCCTCGCGGTAGGTGGGCAGCAGGTCGGCGGGCGAGAGGGACATGGGGGCGTGGGTCCGGGTCGTACCCCCGGATGGCATGGGCATGACCCCCATTGTTCTTCCCCGCGGGGCCGCCCTCTGGTGACGACGGCTGCAGAAGTCGGCGCTGCGACCGATCGCGCCAGGGTGGCGACGGGTGTCTGGAACGTCAGTTCGTAGGCTGGAGGGTCTGACCAATCCCCGCCGGCCGCCGCGCATGATCCCCACCTCCGATCTCCACGTGGTGGAAACCCGGCCGCTGGTGCCGCCGGCGGTGCTGCATGCGGAACTGCCCTTGTCCGAGCAGGCCGCCCGCACCGTGCAGCAGGCGCGCGAACGCATCAAGGCCATCCTGCACGCCGGTGACCAGCGGGTGCTGGTGATCGTCGGGCCCTGTTCCGTCCATGACGTGGCCGCTGCCCGTGAGTACGCCGAGGCCATCGCCCAGGCCCAGCGCCGGCACCGCAGCGAGCTCGAGATCGTGATGCGGGTCTACTTCGAGAAGCCCCGAACCACCGTGGGCTGGAAGGGAATGATCAACGACCCCCACCTCGACGGCAGCTACGACATCAACACCGGCCTGCGCCGCGCCCGCTCGCTGCTGCTGCACCTGGCGGAGATGGGCCTGCCGGCGGCCACCGAGGTGCTTGACCCGGTGGTGCCCCAGTACCTCGCCGATCTGATCAGCTGGACCGCCATCGGCGCCCGTACCACCGAAAGCCAGACCCACCGGGAGATGGCCTCGGGCCTGTCGATGCCGATCGGCTTCAAGAACGGCACCGACGGCAGTGCCGCCACCGCCATCAATGCCATGGAGGCGGCCGCCCGGCCGCACCATTTCCTGGGCATCAACAAGGACGGCCAGGCCGCGATCGTGTCCACCACCGGAAACCCGGATGGCCACCTGGTGCTGCGGGGGGGCAAGAGCGGCACCAACTACCACGCCGAAGCCGTCGAGGCCGCGGCGGCCCTGCTGGCCAAGGACGGTCTGCCGGCCCGGCTGATGGTGGATTGCAGCCACGGCAATTCCAACAAGGACTACCGCCGCCAGGGGGAGGTCCTGCGCCAGGTGGCCGACCAGTTGCGCCAGGGTTCTGTCCATGTGATGGGGGTGATGGTGGAGAGCCATCTGGTGGAAGGCAACCAGAAGATCTCCGCCGATCTTTCCTCCCTCACCTACGGCCAGAGCATCACCGATGCCTGCATCGATCTGGACACCACCCTGGGCCTGCTGGTGGAACTCGCCGAGGCCGTCCAGCAGGCCCAGGCCCGAAGCCTTGCCCTGGCCTGAGGGGCAAATCAGCACTCCAATGCTGTGAGTGCTGATTCGATCGTCTGCAACAGACTGTTCTTGATGAACAGCTGACTGGCGCACCCTGGGTACGTTTGGGTCGGCAAGATCAACGAGGTTCGCTGATGTCCTATCTCCTGCAGTTCTGCGGGTTGTCGGATCCCTTGCAGTTGTTTTACCTCGAACAGAATTCCGCCTGTCCCGTCTCCGGTAGCCCCGTTTCTGACAGCCCAACCCCCGGCCCGATCTACGGCGGCTTTCGCCCGTTCCAGTTGGATGATCTGCTGGGCTGGGCCCTCGACACCGCCCGGGGCCGCAGCTGGGACGGCGAGGCCATCCAGCGGCTGGTGCTTGACGTCTGGATGGAGCGGGCCGATGTGATCCGCCAGTGGCAGCTGCGGCTGCGGGAGGAGCCGGCCGGGCGGATGCTGGTGGCGGGGATCGGCACCCAGCGCGACTGGGAATTCCGCTGCGAGCAGCTGTTGCGGGCCTGAGCCGCAGCTCTCCAGGGCCTGCGGCCGGCTCAGTCGACCTGGATGCCGAACAGGTCGCGCATGCGCTCCAGGATCGAGGTCTGGCGCCGGGCCGCATCCGGCGAGGAGAGCTTCTCCAGCTCCGAGCGCCGTTGGCCCACGATCGCCGCCAGGGCATCCAGCACGCCGGCGTCGTCCTCCACAAGGGGCATGAAGTCGTCCCGCTCCACTTCCAGCAGCACGCATTCCCCCCGCGAACGCACTGTGGCCGTGCGGGGTTCGCCCGTGCACACGGTCATCTCCCCGAAGATCTGATCACGGCCCAGCACCGCCACCGACCGCCCCAGCGGGGAGCCATCGGCCTTGAACACCTCCACCTCGCCATCCACCACCTGGAACAGGGCGTCGCCCTCCTCCCCCTCGCCCACGATCGTTTCGCCTGAGCCGAAGCGCAGGCAGCGCACCTCCGGGGCGAGCCGATGCACCTGCTCGGGATCCAGTTGGGCGAACAGCCAGCTGCGCCGCAGCAGTTCCGCCGTCAGGGAAGCATCCACGCCGGTGGGGTGGGCCGGATCCCGCTGGCTCTGGCGGCGCTTCAGCTCCCGCACCGGATAGGGCAGCTCCCAGCCCTGCCGCTCCAGGGCATACCAGATCTGCTCCAGCAGTTCGCTGCGCAGCCGCAGTCGTGCCCCTTCCGACGCGCCCTGCTGGGAGGCCAGCAGTTCGTAGCGGACCAGGGAGTCGTCATAGGCGCTGATCCAGACCTCCGGCGGCGGCTCCTGAAGCACCAGCGGGTTGTCGGCCATGACCCGCATCAGCAACTGGCGGGCCCGGGCCGGCGGGATCTCATAGCCCAGGGAGATCTGGAAGCGATTCCCCACCGGTTCGTACTGGTTGATTCGCTGCATCGGGTTGTCCGCCACCGTGTTGTTGGGCAGGTTCACGGTGGAGCCGTCGGTGCGGCGCAGGCGGGTGCTCATCAGATGCAGCGACTCCACCGTGCCGCCCTCCACGCCGACGCTGATCCAGTCCCCCTCCCGGAAGGGCGGGTCCAGCTGCAGTTCGATGCCGGCGAACAGATCCTTGAGTGTTTCCTGGGCCGCCAGGCCGATGACGGCGGTGAGCACCGCCGAGGTGGTCACCAGCCCCACCAGATTGAGGTTGGCCAGGCGCTGCAGCACCAGCACCGTGGCCAGCGCCGACAGGCCCAGGCTGAGCAGGTCGCGCAGGATCTTGGCGGTGGGCCGCCACCAGCCCAGGGCTTCCGGGCACTCCAGGGCCAGCCAGGCGAGAAGGGCGATCAGGGCGTAGGCGGTGGCCAGTTCGTCCACGGCGCCGAGCCACTGCACCCCGGCCGGTCGGGTGATGTTGCCGAGTACGCACCAGAGCAGCACCGCCACCAGGGGCAGGAGCAGCGGCGGCGGCGGCAGGCGGAAGCGACGGGTGGCCAGCCGCAGCAAGAGCAGGGCCGCCACCAAGGCCAGGCCGATGAGGATCCGCTCGATCGGTCCCATCAGCTCAGCACCCGCCACAGACCAGCCACCGCCATCGGCACGCTGAAGTTATCGATTCCCAGCAGGGCCCATTGCTCCAGCCCCGTGGCCACCAGGGCGATCAGGGCCATCTCCGCCGCTGCGGGCGAGGGGTCGTCGCCCAGCTGCCCCAGGGCCAGCAGCACCGTGAGGCTGGCCAGGGCCATCGCGCCGGTGCCCACCAGGGAGCGGCGCTCCCCGAACACTGTCCATGACGGGGAAGGAATCAACGGCCCCAGCAGACCGGCCAGGCCGTCACCGAAGGCCATCACCAGAACACCGGCCGCCACCGTGGCGGGATGGGTGGGCCACCAGAGCCAGAGCAGCAGGGTGATCGAGGCGCCGTAGGCGATCGTGCCGTAGCTGCGCCGCTCCACATCCTCGATGGCTGGCAGCACCCGCACGCGGTGATTGAGGGCCGCCAGCAGGGTGATGGTGCCGGCGGCGGGCACCGCGATCAGCTGGTCCACCCCGAAGGCCCAGGCGATCAGCACCACCGGCCCGGCACCGATGTGCACCAGCTTGCGGCTCCATTCCCGTTGCTCGGGCCAGCGGCGACGCAGCAGCACGGCCGCCGCACTGAGCAGGGCCAGCCAGCCAGCCACCACCAGTACCCCGGTGATCTGGGCAACCCCACCCTGTCGGGGCGGAAGGACCAACGCCAGCAGGGAAGGTGGGGTCAGGCGGCCTGGTGGAGATTGCTCATCAAGCGCAGCTTCATGATCGCCTTGGCTTCCAGCTGCCGCACCCGTTCACGGGAGACATTGATCTGGCGTCCGATCTCCGCGAGGGTGAGCGGTTCGGCGCCCTCCAGCCCGAAGCGCAGCCGCAGGATCTTCTGTTCCCGCTCGTTGAGCTGGGAGAGCCAGGCACCGAGGTGTTCCTTCTGAAGATGGCGATCCATCGAATCGAAGTGCTCGTTGCTGGCCGGGTCGGCGATCAGTTCCCCCAGGGTGCTGCGGTCTTCTTCGCCCCGGGCATGGGCATCGAGGGAAGCGCAGGGGGCGCTCTGGGTCATCAGTTCCTCCAGCTCCTCGGGCCGCATCCCCATGGCGTGGGCCAGCTCGAGCCGGTTGGGCTGGCGCCCCAGGCGGTGAGAAAGTTCGCGGGTAATGCGCCGCATCTTCGAGAGCTTCTCGCTGATGTGAATCGGCAGACGAATCGTGCGGGCGCTGTTGTCGATGGCCCGGGTCATGCCCTGGCGGATCCACCAGTAGGCGTAGGTGGAAAACTTGTAGCCCATGGCCGGGTCGAACTTGTCGACGGCCCGCTCCAGGCCGATCGCCCCTTCCTGAACCAGATCGAGCAATTCCAGACCCTGATTCTGATACTTCTTGGCCACGCTCACGACCAGCCTGAGATTGGCGGCCATCATGCGGTCGCGGGCCCGCTGGCCCATGCGCAGCTGCCGCTTCTGACGCGCCGTCAGCTCTCCGTCGACGAGGGCTTGCAGTTTCTTGCCGGCCTGAACGTGGTGGGCCAGTTCGATTTCTTCAGCCGGTGTAAGAAGCGGCACACGGCCAATGGTGCTGAGATACCAACCGATGGAATCGGCGCTGAGGCGCCCCCCCTGGCGGGCTGTTGTCTTGGAACTGACTGAACCGCCGCTGGATTTCGCCCTGTTGGACGAAGCCCCGTCTGCACTGCTTTTCAGCAGAGAGAGGGCGGAATGCAGAGGTGTCCCCATCACCCCAGGCTCCCGAATGAATTTGGCCGGAATGTAGCACCGCAGGATGGATGAAACCAGTATCAGGGGTAAGATTGTATGTAGTTTAACTGAAAAATGTTGCTTATGTCGTGATGGCTACGCTTTGGCTTCGGTGCCGAGGCCACCCCGCCAGCGTTCCATGAGCATCATTTGCGTCAGTTTTGCCTCGCCGGAGTGCTGACGCTGCGAAAAGTGTCCATCGCTGTGCATGTGCCAGGCACCCGTATCGGAGAGATAGAGGTCAAGCAAGGCCTCGATCTGCTTCTGCAGGCGTGGATCCTCGATCGGCGCCACCGCCTCGACGCGCCGGTCCAGGTTGCGGGGCATCCAGTCGGCGCTGCCGAAGAACATCTCCGGCTGGCCGCCGTTGGCGAACCAGAACAGCCGGGAATGCTCCAGGAAGCGACCGATCACGCTCACCACGCTGATGCCCTCGCTGACCCCTTCGACACCAGGGCGCAGGCAGCACATGCCGCGGATGATCAGCTCGATCCGCACACCGGCCGCGGAGGCTTCATAGAGGAGGGCGATGATGGCCGGGTCGACCAGGGCATTCATCTTGGCCCGGATGTGTCCCCCACGACCTTCCTTGGCATGGTCGATTTCCCTGCGGATCAACCCCTCCATCCCCTTGCGCAGGGTGACAGGCGCCACCAGCAGCTTGCGGAAACTCTGCTGCTTGGAGAACCCCGTGAGGTAGTTGAACAACTCCACCAGGTCCTGGCCGAAATCCTCCCGGGCCGTGAGCAAGCCGATGTCGGTGTAGAGCGAGGAGGTCTTGGAGTTGTAGTTGCCGGTGCCGATGTGCGCGTAACTGCGCAGGGCTCCCTTCTCGCGCCGCACCACCAGCAGCACCTTGGTGTGGGTCTTGAGCCCCAGCACCCCGTACACCACGTGCACCCCGGAGCGCTCCAGCTGACGGGCCCACTGGATGTTGTTGTCCTCGTCGAAGCGGGCCTTGAGCTCCACCAGGGCCATCACCTGCTTACCGTTCTCGGCGGCCCGGATCAGGGAGGCCACCACCGGTGAGTCCTTCGACGTGCGGTAGAGGGTCATCTTGATCGCCAGCACCGAGGCATCGTCGGCGGCCTGCCTGAGGAACTCCTCTACCGAGGTGGAGAAGAGGTCGAAGGGATGGTGCAGCAGCACATCGCCGCGGCGCAGCACCGAGAAGATGCTCTCGAATTCCTCCTGCTTGATCGAGCCGTCCTCCAGCTGGCTGCGCTGGGCCCGCACCAGGGCGGGCGCGGTGCGTCCCTGGTGCGGGGCGTCCCGCAGCTGGCTGAGGGGGATCGCCATCAGGCTCATCAGGTCGTCGAGGCCGAGGGGGCCGTTGGTGCGATAGATGTCCTCGGGCTCCACGTCGGTGCCCTCCATCAGCAGGTGCACCACCTCCTCAGGCATCTCGTTGGCCACCTCGAGCCGCACCACCTCGCCGCCGACCCGGCGCTTGCGCAGGCCCTCCTGCAGGGCCTCCATCAGGTCGTCGGCCTCCAGATCCCGCAGTTCCAGGTCGGCGTCGCGGGTGATCCGGAAGAAGTAGTGCCCCTCGATGGTCATGCCGGGGAACAACCAGCACAGGTTGAAGGCCACCAGCTGCTCCAGGGGCACCGCCGTGAAGCCCGGCGTGGGCACGATGCCGCTCAGCTCGGTGGGGATCGGTACGAACCGGGGCAGGATCTTCTGGGGCACCTTCACCCGGGCGAACTGCTGCCGGCCGGTGTCGGGATCACGGATCAGGGCCGCCACGTTGAGGCTCAGGTTGCTCAGAAACGGAAACGGGTGGGCCGGATCGACGGCCAGGGGCGTGAGCACCGGAAAGATCGCCTTGCGGAAGTAGTCGTCGGCCCAGGTTTTCTGGGCCTCGTTGAGCCTCAGGTAATCGAGCAGCTGGACGCCGTATTCGGCGAGGTGGGTCTTGAGGGAATGGCGGTAGTGCTGCTGCTGCATCTCCAGCAGGGGACGCAGCTTGGTGTGGATCGCTTCCAGCTGTTCCTGGGGGGTCAGGCCGTCGTCACTGCGGCTGGTGACGCCTGCCTCCACCTGGGACTTCAGCGACGCCACCCGCACCATGAAGAATTCGTCGAGGTTGTTGCTGAAGATGGCGCTGAATTTGGCCTGCTCCAGCAGGGGGGTGCGCTCGTCGAGAGCCAGGGCCAACACCCGATGGTTGAAATCGATCCAACTCTGCTCGCGGTTGATGTAAAGATCGGGAGCGACGACCGGCTGAGACGACATACGGCGGAGCTCCGCGGGCATGGGGGGAAACGCAACGTAGCAATGGCGATCCCGCCCTCAGGGTGTCGCCTCTGCTTGACGGTGGGATCCTGCCGCCACAAGCCACACCACCACCGCCATCAGGAGAATTCCCAGCCAGAACGGGCTGCGGCGGCCGATGGTCTCATAGGCCAGCCCCGCCAGGGGCGGCCCCAGGAAGCTGGCCAGGCTCTGCAGCCCCTGCAGGCTGCCCAGGGCGGCGCCCTGGCCGCTGTCGGCCAGCCGCCGTGACACCAGGCTGCGCAGGCTGGGGGTCACCAGACCGGTGCCGAGGGCCAGGATCGCCACCGCCGTGAACACCATGGGCACGGCATTCCGTTGCTCCGCCAGGGGCACCAGCAGGAAGCCCGCCATGACGCAGCCCAGGCCGATCTGGGTGAGACGCCACTCCCCCAGTCGCTGCACCAGCGGACCGATCAGACCGCCCTGCACCACCGTGGCCACGACGCCCACCACCAGGAAAGCGCCGGCCGAGAGGCCCGGCCCCCAGCCGAAGACCTGCTTGAAGTAGAGCACCAGCAGGGCGGTGAAACCGCTGAACCCCAGGAAGAAGAGGAAGAAGGCCGCGCAGAGGCGCCGCACCCGGGGATTGGCGAACACCCGCTGCAGCTGGCCGAAGGGCTGCAGCTCCCAGTGCCTGGGCAGGGGCAGACGGGCCTCGGGCGGATGGGTTTCCGGCAGCAGGGTCACCACCACCACCAGGTTCAGCAAGGCGAAGCCCACGGCGAGCAGCAGCGGCAGGCTCACGTTGATGCGGCCCAGCAGACCGCCGAGGGCCGGGCCAAGGATGAACCCCAGCCCGAAGGCCACGCCGATCAGGCCGAAGGCCCGGGCCCGCCGCTCCGGGGTCGAGATGTCGGCCAGCACGGCGGCGGCCGTGGCGGCGGTGCCGCCGCTCACCCCGTCGATCAGGCGGGCGGCGAACAGGAGGGCCAGGGGCAGTCCGCTGGCGGCGGCCTCCGGCCAGAGGCGGCCCCAGGGCAGGATCACAGTGAGGGCGAACAGGCCCAGGCCCAGCACCGAGCCGGCCACACAGGCCATGATCACGGGCCGGCGGCCATAGCGGTCACTGAGGGCGCCGATCAGGGGGGTGAAGGCGAACTGGGCGATGGCATAGCTGCCGGCCAGCAGGCCGAGGGTGCGGCCGTCCGCGGTGAAGTCCGCCAGCAGGAACGGCAGCAGCGGGAACACGATGCTTTCCCCCAGCCGGTCGTTGAGCAGCGTCAGGAAGGCGCAGAGGAGGGTGGAGGGGCGCGACAGGCGCACGGCGGTGAGCCGGGGATCCCTGGAACCCTCCCATGCCGGTGGCGGCGTCTCAGGGACGGCGGCCCAGCAGGCGCCTGATCCGGTGCTTGGCCCAGGCGATGCGCGTCCGCATGACCTGGGCGAACCGCGCTGTCATCGGTGGGGTGGTTCTGTACTCCTGGACCAGGGTCGAGTCGAGCCGGCCCAGGCTCCGGATCCGGCGGGGATCGATCGGATAGGGGCTCGTCGCCGCGAGGGCGTGTTGCCGGTCGAGATCCTCAAGCAGCCGGCGCCACTGGGCGTAGCTGGCGTCCGCGCTGTACTGCTGAGTCACCCGGGCCCTGGCCGCCGTTGAACAGCGCCGCCAGAGGTCGGGATCGTCGGCCAGCCGCAGCAGGGCCATGGCCGACTCTTCCGGATCCTCCGATACGAGCAGGCCGGTGTGCTCGTGATCCACCAGCTCGGGGATGCCGCTGGGGATGCGACGCACCACCGGCACCACCCCGGCCGCCATCGCCTCCAGCAGGGCGATCGGCAGGCCCTCGAAGTCGGACATCAGCAGGATGGCCTGGGAATCGAGCAGCCTGGCCTGCACGTCACTGGGCGGCAGCGCCCCGGTGAAGCTGATGGCCCCGCAGAGGCCAGCCTCCGCCACCTGCCGCTCACAGGCGGCCCGGGCGTAGCCGTCGCCGATCATGGTGGCGCGGATGGAGTCGCTGGACCGGCAGGCTCTGATCAATGCCTGAATCACCAGCGAGGCCCGTTTCTGGTGTTCCCAGATCCGGCCGCTGAAAACCACCCGGAAGGGATCGTTGCAGAAGGCGGCGTTCTCCTCCGGAAGGGTCACCCCGTAGGCAATGACGCTGGAGCCCCGATCGGTCGTTCTGCGCCCGAGTTCGCCCTGGATGTGGCGGGAAACGCAGACGATGGAACTGCCGTACCGGGAACCACCGAAATGGCGGACGGTTGCCCAGTAATCCGGGTCATCGGAATGGAGGGTGAGCACCCAGGGCAGGCCCCGGGCACCGGCAAGGGCCGCTGCGGCGTAATGGGCCGGTTTGCACTGGGGGAGAAAGACCGTGGGCTGCCACTGGTTGAGGAAGGCGAGGGTGTCCTTGATGTCGGCCTGCAACCGTGTGCGCCGAGGTGTGGAGAAGACGGCGATACCCTGACGGCGCAACTCTTCGAACAGCGGAGCTTCACTGGCTTGAGCCTCCGCTGGGCCCACGAAATGGATGGCGACGGCGACACCATCGGAATTCAGTCGCCTGGCCAGATTCAACAGCCAGGTGGTAACGCCACTGATGTCACTCTCCTGGTGGTAATGGGCGAAGGCGACTCTCAACGGAGGCTCCAGATGCTCTCTGCCCAACAGTAGCTGAACCTAGGGAACTTTCTGCCATCACAAGAGGCGACCAACGCACTGAAGACTCGAATAAGCGCCGGATTTCCCGTCAAAAGGTCCTCAGCCGCAGCATGCTGAGACTGAGATGTTCTCTGTATTGGGCATCCTGGTGGTTTTCTGGGAAGCGAGCCTGTTCAAGCCAGGGGGGCCTGGTTCATGAGCCTGTCGTGCTATTCACCACAACTTCATGGTGTAGGGCTCATGCCAAGCCTATTTGGCCCCTGGCTTCTCATGAACGGCAAGGTTTACGAATCAATCGGCTTGAAGCGAAGCGGGAGTTGGGAGGCCGGCAATGTCTTGGCCGCTCAAAAAAATCTCTGAACGATCTTCTTGATGAATTGCTTGCTCGTTGCGATTCTGGTTCGTTGTATTTGGTGAATCCTGTCCATGAGTAGTTTCTTTCGCATAGAAACCGCATTCAGCCAAGCAATCTCCTTGGGGATACTTGTGATCATGCTTGTGTCAATCGGGAAACGAACAGGGGGCGACGAGTTACTGTCATGGACAAGTGTTTCAAGCAGCGTGAGCCATTTCCGGTAGCTGTCCTCCTCGTTGTATCGATGAGCGACGAGTGTTCTGGCTCCTTCCGAGCAGCTCTGCCAAAGGTGTTCGTCTTTGGACAGTTGGAGCAGGGCTTGCGCGGCATCCTCAGGATTCTCTGAGACGAGAAGTCCGGTTTGCCTATCGACGACAAGCTCAGGAATCCCGCTGGGAATCCTCCTTGCGACGGGCACGACTCCCAGCGCCATCGCCTCCAGTAGGGCAACGGGGAGACCCTCAAAGTCGGACATGAGAAGAATGGCCTGACTATCCGCAAGATGCGGCCTGACCTGATGCGGAGGCAGTGCACCTGTGAAGGTGATGGCGTGGATCAGTCCTTCCGCCTTGACCAGCTCTTCGCAGGACGGACGGGCGTAGCCTTCTCCGATCATCGTTGCTCTGATCGCTGGATTCGCTTGGCATGCTTTGATAAGCGTCTGTATGACCAGGCTTGCCCGTTTCTGCCGCTCCCAGATTCTGCCGCTGAAGACCACGTTGAATGGCGAATTGTTGAAGCTGGTGCGGACCGCTGGAATCGCTACCCCGCATGGAATGACAAGAGCATCTTGCACCCTTCCTGTTCCGATCAACTTGTCGCGTAAATACTGCGAAACGCAGACGATGTGATTTCGGCTCTCAGGCCGAATGAATGCATGGATGGACTCCCAGTAGATTGGGTCGTCTGAATGCAAGGTCATGGCCCAAGGCAGCCCTTCCTGACCCGCATGGGCAGCGGCAGCAAAATGGGCAGGAAGACATTGTGGCAAAAAGATTGAAGGCTGCCACGTATTGAGGAATGCGAGCGTTTGTTTCGCCTCTTCTGCCAATGTTGATTTTGGCGACACGCGTGATATCTCTATGCCATCTCGGCGCAGCTGCTGCAGTGCCAATGGCTCAGGGCCCAGTTCAGTATCTGAATTGACGAAATGAATGGCTACGTCGATGTGAGCTTCCTTCAAGCGTCTGGCCATGCCAAAGAGCCAAGTCGTTACTCCGCTGATGTCATTTTGTTGACTATAGTGGGCGAAGGCGACTCTCATCTCAACAGACGTCTGATTTTCGTGATCCTGGGCAGTATAAATGGCATCAGAGGTGCCCGCAGTCCGTTGATCTATCGTGTGCTCGGATTGCTGATGGTATTGAGGCTGGGAGCCCGCTCTGGGAGTTGGCAGCCACGAGCATCGCAATCAAGTCCGCGGCTATCGGCAGATTCCCTCATCCTGGCTCTCGCCTTTTCAGGGTGAACTCCAGTAGCGAAACTGCTTGCGTTTCGACGTGAGCAGTCTCACGTACAGCCCGAGTCGCAATGGGCCGCGCATGGCTACGATGAAGATCTTCTCATGCGGTTTTGGTTGAAATCGAAAAAGGTATTCCGAGAAAATCCAGTCCCAGCGTCCCGAGGCGGCAAGGTGCAACCAATGAAATCGAGGCCATGGGCGAGTAACCTTCAGAATCAAGTTGACGGCGCGAGAATATTCAGCGAATCGTTGTCTTTCCTTGCTGCGATTGACGCCTCCTGGGCCGTCAATGTTGCGAGTGGTTTGATCGTGAAAGCGGAAGCTTGAAAGCTCTGTGGAATCAAAATGAACCATGCCTCCGGTAAGCATAAGAAAATGGCACCAGAAGAGCCAATCTCCAGTAAAGCGGGTGCCTTTCGTTGTGTTAGCCAATTGCTCCAGAACGATTTTAGTTGGCTTCTGAAATACGACAGAACTAGCATTGGAGATGACGTTTCCTCTTACCATATAGTCGCGGCAAAGGTTACGGCTGCTGAGCGAGAATGGGCTTTTCCATTGATTCGAGTCAAAGGTGTCAGGCCAGAATCGCTGACCGCTGATCGAATTGCCTTCGCGGTCAATTGCTTTCGTCCTGCAGTAGGCAAGCACCGTTCCGTTTTGTAGGGAACTTACCATCTTAGAGAGAAACGTTGTCTCGCAGGTATCGTCTGATTCGGCAATCCAGAGGTATCTTCCCTTCGCCATCAGTATGCCTTGGATCCATTGGGCGCATGGACAGCCTGAGTTGGCTTTGTTCTGCACAAGGCGATGGGGGAGTTCGGCGATTGTCTCTTGAATTACTTCCACCGAGTTGTCTTCTGAGGCGTCATCAAGAATGATTAACTCAAAGTCCTGAAATGTCTGACCAAGAATCGATTCAAGACGTTCAGCCAGGAAGCGGCCATGGTTGTAGTTTGGGAGGATGATGCTCACCAGGGGATTCATCGTGTGGCTCTTCATCGTTGGAGTCCGTGATTGTCCGTTGTGCAGGAACTTGCCAGGGAAGACTGATCGGCTGATGGTCTTATTCCAGCCGCATCTTGCAACCCTTGTCGGTCTTTCCTTGGGAGGCCCACTTGCCACGGCTGCCGGATGATTGTGTGTTCGTGGACTTTTTTCATGATGAGAGTATGTTTCTGGCGGCCTGCCTAGACGTGTGAACGAAGCGCCGGGATTCGATCCCATTCATCGTTCGACTGACCAATCAGGGGCCTGGCAGCCCAATATGGTCATCATTCGCGGGCTTGCACCGCCGGACATCTCACGCGTCTGATGTTTCCTGGATTCTGGATCGCCGTCACCGGCCTGGCCCTGGTCCTGTTTCTCGCCCTCCATCTCGGTGGCGTCGGGATGGCGCTCGTGGATCCGGCGGGTTTCGAACGCTTCGCCACCTCTCTGCACCAGCAGGCCTGGCTCCCCTGGCTCGAGGTGGCTCTGCTGGCGGCCGGCCTGGGCCATCCGCTGTTATCGCTGCACAGGGCCCACCGCAACCGCCAGGCCAGGGGTGCGTCCGCTGGCCCCCTGCGCAGCCGTCGCCACGGGCCGTGGGAATCACTGGCAGCCCTGGCGGCCCGGCTGATCCCCTGGAGCGGATCCCTGCTGCTGATCTTCCTGGCCCTGCACCTGGCCCAGCTGCGCTGGCACCGACCACCTGCCGGCGCTGAACTGGTCGCGGTGCTGGCCGTGTTGCGGGCGCCGTGGTGCCTGGCCCTGTACGCGGCTGCCGGGGTTGCGGCCGGCCTGCACCTCCTGCATGGCGCCGAGAGCGCCGTGCGCCGGCTGGGGCTGGTCGAACCCGCCAATATGGCGGCCCTGCGCCTGGGTGGTCGGGGGCTTGCGCTGTTGCTGGGGGCGGGTTTCGCGTTGCTTCCCCTTGCCTTGGTGTGGCGGCCCGCGGCTCCCCTGCTGGCAGGAGCATGAGTCCGTCCCCGCTGCTGGATCCGCGCCTGCCCGACGGCCCCGTGGCCACCGCCTGGCAGCGGTGCCGGGAGAGCCTGCCGCTGATCAGCCCCAACAGCAAGCAACGGCTGCGGATCCTGGTGGTGGGCAGTGGTCTGGCGGGGGCCTCCGCCGCGGCCAGCCTGGCCGAGCAGGGCTATCGGGTGCAGGTGCTCACCTACCACGACAGCCCGCGCCGGGCCCACTCGGTGGCGGCCCAGGGGGGCATCAACGCCGCCCGCAACTACGCCAACGACGGCGACAGCGTCGAGCGTCTGTTCCGCGACACCGTGAAGGGAGGCGACTTCCGCGCCCGGGAGGCCGGTTGCCACCGGCTGGCGGAGATCAGCGGGTCGATCATCGACCAGTGCGTGGCCCAGGGGGTGCCCTTCGCCCGGGAGTACGGCGGCACCCTGGCCAACCGCAGCTTCGGCGGCGCCCTGGTGAGCCGCACCTTCTACGCCCGGGGCCAGACGGGTCAGCAGCTGCTCTACGGCGCCTACCAGGCGATGCTGCGGCAGGTGGCCGCCGGCCGGGTGGAGCTGCTCTGCCGCCGCGACATGCTCGACCTGATCGTCCATGACGGGGTGGCCAGGGGGGTGGTCTGCCGCCACCAGCGCGGCGGTGCTCTGGAGGTGCTGACCGCCGATGCGGTGCTGCTGGCCAGCGGCGGTTATTCGAACGTCTTCTACCTCTCCACCAATGCCCTGAAGTCGAACGCCACAGCGATCTGGCAGGCCCACCGGCGTGGGGCCTGGTTCGCGAACCCCTGCTTCACCCAGATCCACCCCACCTGCATCCCCAGCGGTGAGGCCCACCAGAGCAAGCTCACCCTGATGAGCGAGAGCCTGCGCAACGACGGTCGGATCTGGCTGCCGCTGCGTCCCGACGACGGCCGGCCGCCGTCGTCCATCCCGGAGGCGGAGCGGGATTACTTCCTCGAGCGTCAGTACCCCAGCTACGGCAATCTGGTGCCGCGGGATCTGGCCTCACGCCGCGCCCGCGAGCTCTGCCTGGGGGGCCGGGGCGTCGGGCCGGGCGGGCGTTCGGTGTACCTCGACCTGGCCGAGGCCATCGCCCGGGACGGCACCGAAGCGATCGAGGCCCGCTACGGAAACCTGCTGGAGATGTACGAGCGAATCACCGGCGACGACCCCAGGGCCACGCCGATGCGGATCTACCCCGCGCCCCACTACACGATGGGCGGGCTGTGGGTCGATTACCACCTGATGAGCACGGTGCCGGGCCTGTTCGTGCTCGGTGAAGCCAACTTCTCGGAGCATGGAGCCAATCGGCTGGGGGCCAGTGCCCTGATGCAGGCCCTGGCCGACGGGTACTTCATCGCCCCGGCGACGGTCACGGGCTGGCTGGCCGGGGCCGGGGCCGGCGCCCTGCCGGCCGACCACCCGGCCTGCCGGGAGGCCGTGGCGGCGGTGACCGCTCGCATCGAGGCCCTGCGAAGGACCGGGGGCACCCAGCCCGTGGATGTCTTCCACCGGAGCCTCGGCCACCTGATGATCGACGCCTGCGGCATCAGTCGCCGACCTGATCGCCTCACGGCGGCGCTCAATGAGCTGGAGGAGCTGCGGGTGAACTTCCTGCATGAGGTCTGCATACCAGAGGAGGACGGCCTCCTCGGTGGTGAGCTGACCAAGGCCCTGCGGCTGGAGGATTTCTTCGGACTGGCGGACCTGATGCTCAGGGATGCCCTGGCCCGGGAGGAATCCTGCGGCGCCCATTTCCGCGAGGATCATCAGACCCCGGCCGGAGAAGCCAAGCGGGATGACGAGAACTTCGCCCACATCGCGGCTTGGGAGCACCGTCCGGGCCGCAGGCCCGGACGGCACCGCGAACAGCTCTGCTTTCAGTCCATCACACCAGGGCCGCGCAGCTACGGATGAGGGGTTCGGGTCGCCCGAAGAGAAAGCCCTGACCCCTGGCGCAGCCCATGGCCAGCAGTCCCGCATGTTGCTCGGCGGTTTCGATGCCTTCGGCGATCAGACCCAGGCCGAGATCGCGGGAGAGGCGAATCATGGCCTCGAGAACCACGGCCTTGCGGCGATCGTGGAGAAAATCGGCAATGAAAGTTCGATCCACCTTGATCGTGTCGATCGGTAGTCGTGCCAGCCAGGACATGCTGGAGTACCCCGTGCCGAAGTCATCGAGATGAACCTTGACGCCGGCCTCCCGTAGTCTGCGCAGCTCGGATGTGGCCAGTTCGGGATGTTCGATCAGGATGCTTTCGGTCACTTCGATCACCGCCCAGGCAGGATCCACACCGCAGCGTTCCGCCTGGCTCAGGAAGAAGTCGCTCAGTCCCCGTTCCTTCAGCTGGAGGGGACTCACATTGATCGCCATGGTGACCTCCGAACCCTCGGCACGCAGTTGGCACAGCCGCTCGAGGGCTTGGCTGATCACCCATCGGCCGATCGGCAGGATCAGAGCCGTGCGTTCGGCAAGCGGGATGAAATCTGATGGTGCGGAGATCGGTGCAGCGACGGCTCCCAGCCGTAGCAAGGCCTCCATGCCCACCACCATCCGATCACCCAGCTCCACGATTGGTTGGTAAGCCAGAAACATGGCCCCGTGTTGGAGTGCGCCCTCCAGCTGATGACGAAGATGGATATTTTGTCTGACCTTCTTGTCAATGGCGGGATGGTAGAAGGAGATGTGCGGATCGTTGCCCTTGGCTTCGTACATGGCCAGATCAGCCCGACGGATCAACTCGTTGACGGAGATATCAGGATCGTCCGAGATGGTGATGCCGATGCTCATCGAAGGGCGAATCATATGGTCTTCCACGGACCAGGTTTGGCTCACAGCCTCATTGAGGCGCATCGCCAGCTGGAGGGCATCGCCCTCATCGAAGGCACCCATAGTGAGAACGACGAACTCATCCCCCCCAAGGCGCGACAGGATGTCTCCGAAGCGCAGGGATCGTTGCAGTCGGCGTCCGATCTCGATCAGCAGGTCGTCGCCGATCTGATGGCCGTGCAGGTCGTTGATCTCCTTGAAGGAGTTGAGATCGCAGAACAGAATGCCGATCCGTCCCCCATTCGCTTTCTGGGTCTTCAGGGCGGCGTGAACACTCACGTGCAGTGCCCGGCGATTGGGCAGGCCGGTGACCGGGCACTCCATCACCTTGGAGGCCAGGGCCAGTCGTTCCAGTTCCAGTGCCCGGTTCAGATTCTCGGTCTGCTGCTGGCGCCGCTCGATCCGCTCAGCCTCGATACGCAGCTGCTCGTAGGAGAGCAGGGCACTGACGTCCCGAAAGCAGAAGACCAGGGGACGCTGGCGTTCGCTGCGAATGGGCTTCCACTCGATCTCCAGGGCTCGCATGGCGTTGCGATGCAGGACCTTGGTGAACCGTCCCCCTTGGCCGCTGCCGTCGAGCACCTGCTCAGGGTCCAGCAGGGGGGTGCCGTCGCAGTCGCGGGGAAGCTGGTCGAAGATCGATTCGCCCACCGGGGCCGGGGGGGGCCTCTCCACCAGCTGGGCATAGCTGGAGTTAGACCAGAGCACGAGCCCCTCACAACTGGTGATCACCAAGGCATCGCTGATGGTGCCTAGGGCAGCCTCAAGCCTCCCCATCGACCGGCGCAGTTCCACCACTAGTTTGTCTTGGTCGTTCACGCGGCAGCGGGGACTCGATCGGGCATGGGACTCGGAACCAATACGGACAAATAAAATCTTGCAATCTTCGCATCTTTTTTCGCAACCTTACCCAGGGCTGCGGGGATGATGCGGAATGACAACGTCTCGGCCGCTCGAGCGGCAGAATCGGATCCCGCCCCCGCTGGCTTCCAGGCTTCGCCAACGGCGTCGCCCATGCCCAACCTGAGCCGATGCCAGCCATTTCGCTGACCCTGAGGATCTGGCGCCAGACCGGGCCCGGCCTGGGCGGCGCCTTTGAGGTCCACGGGCTGGAGGAGGTCTCCACCGACCTCTCTTTGCTGGAAGCCCTTGACCTGCTCAACGAGGGACTGATCGCCGCCGGGGGGCGTCCCGTGGGTTTTGAACACGACTGCCGCGAAGGGATTTGCGGCTCCTGCGGCTTCCTCGTCAACGGCCAGGCCCAGGGGCCCCAGCGGGCCACCAGTGTCTGCCAGCTCTACCTGCGCCAGTTCCGTGACGGCCAGGTGCTGACCCTGGAACCCTTCCGTGCCCGGGCCTTCCCGGTGCTGCAGGATCTGGCCGTCGACCGCTCCGCCTTCGACCGGATCATCGCTGCCGGCGGCTACTGCTCGATCAACACCGGCAGTGCGCCGGAAGCCAACGCCCTGCTGGTCGGCCGCGAGCAGGCATCCCTGGCCTTCGACACGGCCGCTTGCATCGGCTGCGGCGCCTGCGTGGCCAGCTGCCGCAACGCCTCCGCCAGCCTGTTCGTCGCCGCCAAGCTGGCGCACCTGGGCCAGTTGCCCCAGGGCCAGCCGGAGCGGCGGCGCCGCTCCGAGGTGATGCAGGCGCAGATGGTCAGCGAAGGCTTCGGCAGCTGCAGCAGTCACCTGGAATGCGAGGCCACCTGCCCCAAGCAGATCTCCGCCGACTGGATCAGCTGGATGCACCGCGAATCCTGGCGGCGAACCTGAGGCTTCAGGCGCCTGCAGCGGCGCAATGGCGGGCGATCACACCCTCCTCATCGGCCGCGACCTGCACCAGCTCGAAGGGCCCCAGCCAGGCCAGCGCCTGCTCCAGCTCCTGCTTCAGCGTCCCATCGTGTTCGCCGATGCCCCCGGTGAGGGCCACCACGTC
>CALSBA010000019.1:0-62048 GCA_943373065.1 Synechococcus sp. UW140
GAGTGTCAAGGAGTTGATCGCCAAGATCGAGCAGTTCGTGGCGGCCTACAACAAGACCAAGGCCCCGTTCAACTGGACCGCGACGGCGGACTCAATTCTGGAGAAGCTCCAGAGACTTTGCTCGCAAATCTCCGGGACGGGACACTAGGCGTGGGCAGCTATTGCAGTTCCTCCGGCAGGGCCAGCACCCCTCCCAGCACTTCCCCGAACTGCTCAGCCAGGCGGTCCTGCTCCGGTGAACCGACCGGGGCAGCGTTGATCCGCAGGCCTAGGGCCTCCAGCCGTTGGCGCAGCTCAGCCAGGCGGGCACGGCGCGGGTCCGGTTCGGGCAGGGGGCATCAGATGGCGCTCCCCAGTGTTCCCGGCGGTGGGCCTGACGGTCAGGCAGCGAGCCAGCACCAGACGCGGTGACGGGTGACGCCCAGGCGGTCAGCGATTCGAGCCTGAGAGAGGCCGGAACGGTGCCAGCGGCGGGCACGATCGGCGCGGGTTTCGGTGGCCCAGACGATGACGCCGCCATTGCAGCACCATTGCAGCAGTGTGTCGGAAGCTATCCCATGGCTCGGTCCAATGCTTTAAGGAAGAAAAAGAGCAGAATTTCCACCCCGCTCCTGAGTTCCACCCATGGTTACAACCCAAGTCCTTGTCGGATCGGCACTCGTAACCCTCGGTGTAGCCGCAGGCTCGCTACTGGCTCCGCAGGCAGCATCAGCTCTTGACTTCACCTTCTCCTTTGACGCGTCCTTTTTTGGAGGGGTTACGGGCTCAGATTTATCGGTTAGGGGCCTTATCAGAGGTCTAGTGGATGGCCAGACCATAGCCCCGACAACCATCACGGTCACCAACACGAGTGACCCGATTAATGGTATTGGGACTTACAGTTTTGGTTCAGGCGAGGGATTTACTTTGGAAGGGGGTGTTATTACCGTCTCCCAATGGCGTGGGAGTCTAGACGCGAATTATGCCCTTAGCTTCTTCATGATTGATGGTGAGCCACTTGCAGCGTTACGTGAATTTGATGTTTTAATACTTGGTCAACCCACCTTCTCGCCAGCCGGAGTGCCAGGCCCGCTGCCCATCTTCGGTGCAGCCGCCGCCTACGGCTACAGCCGCAGGCTGAGGAAGCGCATCAAGGGCTCTATGCCGGTCGCGTGACTCTGGGGCCGGCTCAGTCCTCATCACTGATCTCTATGTCGTCGATAACATCGGCCAGATGCTCGGGGATGTTGCCGTAGGCGGCCAGATCGGCCATGTCCTCCGGTTGGACTTCCAATGCGAGCACCAGCAGCCGCAGGGCTGCGATGGTGACTGGGTGAATGGCTGGAAATGCTGTGGGGTGTTAGGTGGGTTAGTTGGACATGGCCGTGGATCTCGCGGACTGTCCAACCAAAGCCATGCGAGGTCTTCAGCAGCGCCCGCAAGCTGGCGACCCAGGGGGGAGGCGTAACGCCCATGAGGCAGTTGATCGCGTTGCTGCCCCCATTCTGCGCAAAATCGTTCGCAAATTGGCCGACTCATGCCTCGGCACACCTCGGCAACCTCAGGCGGAACGCCCGACAAGCCCTGTGATGGCAAGGGTTCTGTCAATGCCCGATGCCGGTTTCGAACCAGCGACATCCTGCTTGTAAGGCAGGCGCTCTACCGCTGAGCTAATCGGGCGATGCGGGCATTCTGGCGGAAGGGGCGCCGCGCACCGGTGGCCGGTACCTTGCCGGCAGCGTCCGGACCCCGGCCATGGCCAGCGGCCGCAGCCACGATTGCGCCACCCGACGGCTGGCTCTACCGTTCGGGCTGCTCTGGTGGCCGGCCCTGGGGCCGGCGGGGGTGGCGGTCGCCACCGGCGCCTTCCTGCTCGGCGGCCTCTGGCTCTCCCCCGACCTCGACACCCACTCCAACGCCACCCGCCGCTGGGGGCCGCTGCGGCTGCTGTGGTGGCCCTACCGGCGCCTGCTCAGCCACCGCTCCCTGCTCTCCCACAGCCCCCTGCTGGGCACCAGCCTGCGGCTGCTGTGGCTGGCGGCGCTGGTGCTGCTTGCCTGCGCCGCCCTTGGCCCCCTGGGCGCACCGGCGCCTGGCGAGCTGGTGCAGCGGGGCCGGGAACTCTGGGGCTCCCAGCGGCCCCTGCTGATCGCCGCCTTTGTGGGCCTGGAGGCCAGCAGCTGGCTGCACCTGCTCCAGGACGGCGATCCGATCCCGAGGCTGCCGCGGCCCCTGCGAGCCCTGCTGGGTCAACGCCGTCGCCTCAGCAGCAGGAGCCGCCGCTGGCGGGGGCCGGCGCGGCTCCAGGGGCGTCGGCGGTAGCCGTGGCGCCCCCGTCGAAGGGGAGGGTGTTGCCGCAGCCCTCGAACAGGCCGTAATGGCGGCTGAAATCGCCGATGAACTCGAAGTGGGGCGCCAGCCGGCTCTCCGCCAGCATGCGGAAGGTGTTGCCGCAGACCGGAAACACTCGGCCGGCCTCGATGTGGTGGTGCTTGTCGAAGGGCAGGGCGTCGGGGTGGCCGGCAATGCTGCCGCGGTAGATCACCGCCTGGCCGTGGTCCTCACAGGCGTCCTCCAGCTCCTCGATCCGGAACAGCCGGTAGGTGGCGGAGAAGAAGCGGATCGCCCCGGTGCGTGCGGCCAGCTCCGGGTCGGTGATCTCCAGGGGCCGGTCGTTCACCAGGCGGGGATCGGCGAAACCGGCCTCGCGCGCCAGCCGCAGGAAGTCGTTCCAGTAGAGGGCGCCGCTGAGGCATTCACCGTGCAGCACCGGGTCGTGGCGCAGGGCCTCGGGCACGCGCCGGTCGGCGTAGACATCGGAGAAGAAGAACTCACCGCCGGCCTTCAGCAGCCGACGCACCCCGTTGAGCACCGCCAACTTGTCGGCCGATAGGTTCACCACGCAGTTGGAGATCACCAGATCGAAGCTGCCGGGCTCCAGGGGCAGGGCCTCCAGCTGCTCGATGCGGCCCTCCAGGAAACGCACGTTGGCGTAGCCGAACACCTCGGCGTGGTGGTCGGTGTGGCGCCTGGCCACCTCCAGCTGTTCCGGCGTCATGTCGACGCCCACCACCTCGCCGCCGGCCCCCACCAGCTGGGCCAGCAGGTACACATCCCGGCCGCTGCCGCAGCCCAGGTCGAGCACCCGCAGGCCCTCCAGCAGCGGCGGCACCACCAGGCCGCAGCCGTAGTAGCGGCTCAGCACCTCGGGGTGGATCCGGGCCAGCAGGGGCCGCAGCGGCGGCGGCACGCTGCTGGCATCGCAGCAGGCGCTGGTGCGCAGGTCGGCGCTGCTGCTGAGGGTGGAGCCGTAGTACTTCTGCACGCTGCGGTGCAGATCCGTGGCGCTGGTCATCGGGGAGGGGTCGCGGGGGTGGGTGGGGGCGGTGTGTCGCGGTGCGCGGGGGCTCAGCCTTGGCGCCGCCAGGCGTGGTAACGGCGAAGCCAGGGCAGCAGGTGCTGGGGTACCCGCTGCTTCTTCCAGACACCGGCGGTGTATTTGTTGGCCTCGGCCAGGGTGGGATAGGCGTGGATCGTCCCGAAGATCTTGCCCAATCCCAGGCCCCATTTCATGGCCAGTACGATCTCGGCCAGCAGTTCGCCGGCGTGCTCGCCCACGATCGTGGCGCCGAGGATCCGGTCGCTGCCGGGTGATGTGAGCACTTTCACGAAACCCTGCTCGGCACTCTCCACGATGGCGCGATCGAGCTCGTGCAGGGGGAAGCGCGTCACCTCCACTGCCACCCCCCGGCCCGCCGCATCGGCCTCGGTGAGCCCCACCGTGGCCACCTCAGGGTCGGTGAAGGTGGTGCGCGGGATCACGCGGTTGTCCACTTTGAAGGAGCGCAGCTGGCCGAACAGGGCGTTCGCCGCCGCATACCAGGCTTGGTGGGCGGCGGTGTGGGTGAACTGGAACGGCCCGGCCACATCGCCGGCGGCGTAGATGTTGGGGTAGAGCGTCTGCAGGAAGGCGTTGGTGGTGATCGTGGCGCCGGTGGGAATGCCCAGCTCCTCGAGGCCGTAGCCCGTGAGCCGGGCGCGGCGGCCCAGGGCGCAGAGCACGGCGTCGCAGGCGATCCGCTCCCGCCGCTCCCCCTGCCGCACCAGCACCGTCACCCCCCCACCGGGGGCGGGATTCCGCTCGAAGCCGAGCACCTCACTGTCCAGGTGCAGGGTCACGCCGTCCTCCTCCAGGGCCTGCCGCACCTCGGCGGCCACATCGGCGTCCTCCTTGCGCAGCAGGCGGTCGCTGCGCTGGATCTGGGTGATCGGCAGGCCCAGCTGGGCCAGGGCCTGGGCCAGTTCGCAGGCGATCGGTCCGCCCCCCAGCACCGCGAGCCGCGGCCGCTCCAGCGGGCACTGCGCCAGCCAGCCCCAGACGGTCTCGCTGGTCAGCAGGGGGACGGCCTCGCTGCCCGGCCAGTCGGGCCGCACGGGTTCGGCGCCGGTGGCGAGCACGATGGCGCGGGCCGTGAGCCGCTGCTCAGTGCCCCCGCCGGTGCGGATCGCCACCGTCCAGGGATCGAGCAGGCGGGCCTGGCCGCGCAGCACCTCCACCCCCAGGCCCTCGTAGCGCTCGACGCTGTCGTGGGGCGCAATCGCCTCCACCTTGGCGGCCACCCGCGCCAACACCTGGCGCACGCTCAGGCGCGGCTCCAACGGCTCGAGGCCATAGCGGTCGGCGCGGCGCATGCGCGCCGCCAGCCGCGCTGAGCTGATCAGCGCCTTGCTGGGCACGCAGCCGGTGTTGAGGCAGTCGCCGCCCATGGCGCCGCGCTCCACCAGGGTCACCCGCGCCTTGACGGTTGCGGCGATGTAGGCGGTCACCAGTCCTGCCGCGCCGGCGCCGATCACGATCAGGTTGCGATCGAAGCGGCGTGGCCGCTGCCAGGGGCTGTAGAGCCGCCAGGTCTGCCAGCGGGCCAGGGCCACCTTGGCCAGCCAGGGGAACAGGGCCAGCAGCAGCAGGGACCCCAGCAGCGGCGGGCTGAGGATGCCGCCCAGCCCGCGCAGCTGGGCCAGCTGGGTGCCGGCGTTCACGTAGACGAACGTGCCGGGCAGCATGCCGATCTGGCTGGTGAGGTAGAAGCTGGCGGCCCAGATCGGCGTGAGCGCCATCAGCAGGTTCACCAGGAAGAAAGGGAACACCGGCGCCAGCCGCAGGCTGAGCAGGTAGAGCACTCCGTCGCGGGCCACCCCGGCCTCGATCGGCGCCAGCTGGCGGGCGAACCGCCGCCGCACCGGCTCCCGCAGCAGGGTGCGGGCCACCAGGAAGGCCAGCAGGGCGCCGATGCTGGAGGCGAACGACACCAGCAGGGTGCCCAGCCCGACACCGAAGAGCGCCCCGCCGGCCAGGGTGAGCACCGCGGCCCCCGGCAGCGACAGGGCCGCCACCAGCACATAGAGCGCCACGTAGGCGCCGCCCACCAGCAGGGGGGCCTGCTGGCGCCGCTCCAGCAGGGCGCCATGGGCCTTCTGGAGGGCCTCCAGGGTGAGCTGGCGGTGCAGGCCCAGCGCGAAGAACAGGACCACCACCAGGGTGATGGCGGCGAGCAGCAGCAGCTGGCGCCAGCGGGAAGGGGAGAGCGGTGGGTCCATGGGGAAGGCCGTTCCCCCCTCCTACCGGTGAGCCGGCGCTTCGGATGGCCCCGGCCCCGGGCGGGCGGCCATCCATTCGATCCATTCGCCGGTACGTTCATCAGCAGGGGACGTCCATGCCCAACCCGGAATCGGCCATGGCGATGGGGGCCATCCAGGTGGTGATTCCGGCGCGCGACGAACGCGAGACGATCGGCCACGTCATCGGCCAGTTGCGCCGCCAGGGGCTCGACCGCATCCGGGTGGTCGACAACGGCAGCCGCGATGACACCGCCGCCATCGCCCGGCGGCTGGGGGCGGAGGTGCTCAGCGAACCCCGTCCCGGCTACGGGCGGGCCTGCTGGCATGGGTGCCTCCAGCTCGCTCCCGACGTGGACTGGCTGCTGTTCTGCGATGGCGATGGCGGCGACCCGCTCGAGGAACTGCCCCGCTTCCTGGAGCTCATCGACGACCACGACCTGCTGCTCGGCGACCGCACCGCCACCGCCGTGGGCCGCGCCTCGCTCACGCCCCTGCAGCGGGGCGGCAACCGGCTGGCCACGACGCTGATCCGCCTGGGCTGGGGGTTCCGCTACTGCGACATGGGGCCGCTGCGGCTGGTGCGGCGCGAGGCCTTCGCGGCGATGGCCCTGAGCGACCGGGGCTATGGCTGGACCCTGGAGATGCAGGTGCGCGCCATCGAGCTGGGCCTGCGCATCCGCGAGGTGCCCATTTCCCATCGCCCGCGCCTGGCCGGCGCCTCGAAGATTTCCGGGCGCTGGGGCGCCAGCCTCCGGGCCGGATGGGTGATCCTCACCACCCTGGGCCTGTTGTGGCTGCGGCGCCCCCTGCGGCGAGGGCAGCGGTGATGGCGCTGACGTCCCGGTTGCGGCGCCTGCAGCTGCCGGCCAGTGCCCTGCTGCTGATCGGCGGGGCGCTGTTGATGCGCCCCCACGGCGACCTGTTCGACGCCGCCCAGCTGCTGCCGTTCTGGCGGGCGGCCGCGGTGATGGGGCTGGGTTTCGCCCTGTCCTGGTCGCTGCCCACCATCCCCCGGGCCCTGTTCTGGGCCGTGGCGGTGCTGACGCGGCTGGTCCTGCTGGCGATGGAGCCCGGCGATGACATCTGGCGGTACCTCTGGGAGGGGGGGATCCAGTTGCAGGGGTTCAGCCCCTACGCGCTGCCACCGGACGCCGCCGCGCTGGAGGGGTTGCGCACGCCCTGGTGGTCGTCGATCAACCACCCCGACACCACCGCCATCTACCCGCCCCTGGCGCAGCTGCTGTTCCGGCTGCATGCCGCCGTGGCCCAGCAGGTGCTGCTGTTCAAGCTGTCGTTCACCGCCGCTGACCTGGCGATCGGCGGGCTGCTCGCCGCCCGCTTCGGAATGGCACGGGCGACGCTCTACGCCTGGAATCCGCTGGTGATCGCCGGGATCAGCGGCGGCGGGCACTACGACAGCTGGTTCCTGCTGCCGCTGGTGGCCGGCTGGCTGCTGGCTGAACGGGATCCCCCGCCCGACGGGCCACGCCCCCAGGCCTGCATTGACCTGCTGCTGGGGCTGAGCGTGGCCCTGAAGTGGATCACCCTGCCGCTGTTGCTGCAGCGGGCCTGGAGCCGCTGGCGCCGGTTCCGGCGGCCCGCCCCGGTGCTCGCCACCCTGCTGCTGGGGCTGGCGCCGCTGCTGCTGGGGGCGTCCCTGTTCTGCGGTCTGCGCAGCTGTCCGCTTCTGCCCACCGGCTCCACCTTCATCCGCCACGGCCGCAGCGCCGAGTGGCTGCCGCACTGGATCGGCCAGCTCTGGCCCTGGACCCTGCAGACGAATGCGGTGCATGGGTTGCTGCTGCTGCTGGTGCTCTTGGTGCTGCTCGCCACCAGCGCCCGGCTGGGGGTCTTCGCCTGGCGCTACCTGCTGGCGCTGCTGCTGCTCTCGCCGGTGGTGCACGCCTGGTACTTCATCTGGCTGATGCCCTTCGCTGTGCCCAGCCAGAACTGGGGGGCGCGGCTGGTGAGCCTCTCGGCCTTCGTCTATTTCGTGCTGCCCTCGCGCCTGCCGGACTGGCAGCTCACTACCCAGGAGCGGCTGCTGCTGTGGCTGCCCCTGCTGCTGGGGCTGATGCTCAGCGCCCGGAATCGAACCGAATCGGCCCCTGGCCGGTAAAGCTCTGGTGTTCCCCCGCTTCACCATGGTTCGCGCCCGTTCCCGCACCCCGCTGCTGCTGGCCTGCGGCCTGGTGCTGATCACCGCCACGGGCTGCGGCGCAGGGCCGGCCCCGTGGGCGTCTGCCGATGCGAGCCGCCCGTCCCCGGCGGCCACCGCCCCCCAACCCCCCCTCGATCCAGCCCCCTTCAACGCGGTGCTGCGGTCGGTGGTGGATGGCCAGGGCCTGGTGGATTACGCCGCCTTGCAGCGGGATCCGGCCCAGCTCGATCGCTACCTCGCGGCGCTGGGCGCCCTGGCGCCCGAGCGCTTCGCCTCCTGGTCGGAGGCCGAGCAGATCGCCCTACTGATCAACGCCTACAACGGCTTCACCCTGCGCGCGATCATCGAGAACGATCCGATCCGGCCCAGCATCAAGGCCATCCCCGGCGTGTGGAAATTCCGCCGCCACCAGCTGATGGGCCGTGGCCTCACCCTCGATGCCGTCGAGCACGAGATCCTGCGGCGCGAGTACAACGAGCCCCGCATCCACTCGGCCCTGGTGTGCGCCGCCATCAGCTGCCCGCCCCTGCGGCAGGAGGCCTTCACAGGCCCGGCCCTCGACCGGCAACTGGAGGATCAGACCACCCGCTGGCTGGCCAGCCCCGTAGGCCTGGTGATCGACCGGGCCGCAGGAACGATGCAGATCTCCCAGATCTTTCAGTGGTTCGCCGAGGACTGGCAGCGGGCCGATCCACAGGCGGAGCCTGTGCCGGGCCACGAGGAGCAAAGCGCCGTGCTGCGCTTCATCGCCCGCTACCGCCCCGCCGCGGAGCGCGCCCTGATCCTGGGCGGCGAGTATCTCTTCGCCTACCTCCCCTACAACTGGGACCTGAATCGCCAGAGCCGCTGAGCCGTCGCCCTGACCAGCGGCCCTGGCGAGGCCCCTGTCGCAGGTCAGTCCATCGGTTGGTTCAGCAGGGCACCGATGCGTTCGGCCAGGTCATCGAAGCAGGTGGAGAAGGCCTGCCGGGCCTGCTGAGGTTCCAGGTGGGCCGCTGGATTGGCCAGGCCCCAGTGCACCCTGGCCGGTTCCCCCGGGAGCGTGCCGCAGCTCTCGGCCGCGTGGTCGCAGACCGTGACGACCAGATCGAACGGCGTTGTCGCCGCCTCCAGCACCGACGCCAGGCTTTTGCTGCCATACCGGGCCGGGTCCGCGGGAAGGCGGCTGATCTGCTCCAGGGCCAGCGGATGGACCCGCCCTGTCGGGGCACTGCCGGCGCTGACGACGTCGATCACCCCCTGGCCCAGGGTCTGGAAGAGCGCTTCGGCTATGATGCTGCGCGCCGAGTTGCCGGTGCAGACCACCAGCACCCGCCGTCGGGTGGTTGTCATCGGTTTGGTCATGGTCGAAAAAGAAGGATTCCGTTCGATCGCTCGATCGAGGGGGGGCTGCGGGGCCTCAGCTCAGGGCGCCCCCGCAGCTGGAGCCGGCCCCGGCGCTGCAGCCGAAGCAGTGGTCGGCCACGGCGATCGGCTCACCACCGGGGTCCTGCTCCAGCAACTGCCGCAGGTGGGCCCGGGGAGCACTGCCGCCGCCGACCGGCAGGTCAAGCATCTGGTTGAAGTCGCAGTCGTAGAGGAAGCCCTGCCAGTCGACGCTGAGGGTGGAGCGGCACATCACCTGGGCCAGGTTGGCCGGGTTGTGGTGCTGGCGCAGCAGCGCCATGTAGCCCTCCAGCTGCCCCTGCTGGCGCAGCACGGCCGCGAAGCGCTGGATGGGCATGTTGGTGATCGTGAACAGGCGGTTGAAGCGGAGGCCGAAGCGGTCGGCCAGCTCCCGCCGGTAGTCGGCCTCCAGGGCGGCCTGGGGCGGCGGCAGGCTGGGGCCCTGGGGGTTGTACACCAGATCCAGTTCCAGGCCTGCGCCGGGATCGCCGTAGCCGAGGGCGTTGAGCTGGCGCAGGCCCGCAAGGCTGCGCTCGAACACCCCATCGCCCCGCTGCCGGTCGACGTTGTCGGCGAGGTAGCAGGGCAGGGAGGCCACCACCTTCACCGCTTGATGGGCCAGGAAGGCGGCCAGGTCCTCCTGGCCAGGTTCGCTGAGGATGGTGAGGTTGCAACGGTCGATCACGGTCACCCCCATCCTCCGGGCCTGGCGTACCAGGTCGCGGAAGCCGGGGTGCAGCTCCGGGGCGCCTCCGGTGAGATCCAGGCTGGCGATCTCCCTGGCCCGAAGCACCGCGAGCACCAGGGCGATGGTGTCGGCCCCCATCATCTCGGTGCGGCTGGGGCCGGCGTTCACATGGCAGTGGCTGCAGCTCTGGTTGCAGCGGTAGCCCAGATTCACCTGCAGGGTGTCGAGCCGGCCGCGGCGGAGGGCCGGGAACGGCTGCGCCAGAGTGGTGGGGCCGTTCAGATCGGCAACGCCCATGGATCAAGGGGATGGCTACCGGAAGTACCGGCCGGGCGGCGAATCGGATGGGCCTGGAGGCGGCTCAGCTGGGCTGAGGTGCCACCTCCTTCTGACCACCGATCACGAGCCGCAGCAGAATCGGGGCCAGGAAGGTGGTGCCGATCACCATCAACAGGATGGCGGCTTCGAGGGCCGGAGTGAGGATGTTGGCCTGGGTTCCCAGACCCAGGAAGATCAGACCCACCTCGCCGCGGGGCATCATCCCCAGACCCACCACCAGGCGGTTGGTGGGGTCCTTGCTGGTGTAGGTCCAGCCCGTGGCCACCTTGCCGGCCACCGCCACGACCAGCAGGAACAGGGCCACCACCAGCCCCTCGCGGTTGGCGGGATCGAAGGGGTTGAGCACCGAGAGGTCCATGCCGGTGCCGATCAGCACGAAGAACACCGTGGCAAACAGGGCCACCAGGGGTTTGACGGCGGCTTCGATGTCGTGGGTGTGCTTGGAGGCGCTGAGGATCAGGCCGGCGGCGAAGGCCCCCAGGGCGGCCTCCAGGCCGATCGCCTGGGCGGCGAAGCAGCAGAGGGTGAGCACCACGAAGCTGGCCACCGCCACATCGCCGGGGGCCTTGAGCTGATCCACCACCCAGTCGAAGGCGGGAGCGGCGAAGCGGCTGAGCACCAGGGCGACGGCCACGAAGATCACCGCCGCGACGCACAGCTGCACCACCGGTCCGAGGGTGAAGGAACCTCCACCGGCCAGGGAGACCACCACCGCCAAGATCACGATGCCGAGGATGTCGTCGAGCACGGCGGCACCGATGACGATCTGGCCCTCCTTGCGCTTCAGCCACTGCAGCTCACCGAACACGCTCGCCGTGATGCCGATCGAGGTGGCCGTCATGGCGGCACCGGCGAACACGGCCGGGATGAACGGCACATGGAAGAGGTAGTAGAGCCCGGCGGTGCCGGCGGCGAAGGGCAGCACCACACCGGTGAAGGCCACGGTGCCCGCCTGAATGCCCACGGCCACCAGCTCATCCAATTCGCTTTCCAGCCCCGTCAGGAACAGCAGCGAAAACAGGCCGATCTCGGCCACCACCTTCAGGCTGGAAAACGTCTCGGAATACAGAGAACTGATGGACTCCGGGGTCATGCCGCCCAGGGAGCTCAGCACGCCGAGCAGAGCGCCGCTCAGCTGGGCCTGGGCCTCGGGGGGCACCACCAGGTGCAGGCCGGAGGCGCCGATGATCACGCCTGCGACCAGTTCGCCCAGGATGGTGGGCAGCTGGAGGCGCACCATCAGCTCCGCCATGAAGCGGGCCGCCACGAAAATCACGAGAAAACGGCCAACCCCGATCAGGGTTTCCGTCACTTCAACCTGGTGGCTGCCGACTTCCATCAGCAAGGTGGGCAGCAGATCCATCAGGTGGGGTACGGGTGGGTGCAGTTTTAGAGGGAAGAAGGCTTGATCTGTTGTCTGGACGACACCAGAAACCAAAGGATCCCGTGATGGATCCGATCAGCGCTGGTGATCGATGGCGGTCATCCACGCCAGCCAGCGGCTGGAACAACCCCACCCGGCCCGGTAGGAATGGGTGGGGAGTAATGAACCCGGTGGATCAGAACTTGTGATCGCGCAGGGCTTCCACCTGGTAGATGTAGGTGATGATCGAGAAGTCCGCGTAAAACTTGGCTTCGATCTGACGGGTGATGGTGTCGGCCAGCTCGCGGGTGCCGGTGAGCACTTCGATCTTCACATTGGAGAGGGTGTGCGACACACTCGGCTCTCCCGTGGAGCGCACATTGCGGCTCCCCTCACCACCAGCTGCATTGACGGTGTAACCGGTGGCGCCTGCCGCCTTGATGAGCTTGATGAGTTTCTTGGAGAGGATTTCCTCTCCAACGATCACCAGCTTCCAGACCTGTTGACTCATGGGTTTGACCTCTTGACAGTTGTTGATTGTAAATGAATATCAGGTATGGACCTCAACGGCCGAGCATCACCTCTGCAATCCCGATGAACAGCGGGATGCAGATCGCGATCGCGACGGGGGTGCCGATGGCGGTGGAGGCTCCGATGTAGGCCGAGGGATTGGCCGAGGGGATGCCGGCACGCAGGGTGGGCGGACCCGAGATATCCGAGCTGGAGGCGGCGATCACCGCCAGCACGACGGCGCCACCAATGCTGAAGCCTGTGAGCTTGTGGATGATCAGGCCAAGACCGAAGGCCAGGAATCCATGGATGATGGGGGAGAAGAAGGCATAGATGGCAAACCACTGGGCCACCTTGCGCAGCTCATTCATCCGCTGTGCGGCCTCCATCCCCATGATGATCATCAGGATCGCGAGGAAGCCGCGGAAGAGGGGGTTGAAGAAGCTCTCGTAGACGGGCTCGGGCTTGGTGAGGATGCCGAGGGCCACGCCCAGCAGCAGGGAGGTGACGGCGGAGCTCTGGATGCTTTCCTTGATGATCGGCCAGATCTCGATCTTCTCGGCGGTGTTGCCGCTCTTCTTGGAGAGGTAGACGCTGGCCACCACGATGGCCGTCACCAGCGCCGGAATGTCCATGAAGGGGTAGAGGGCTGCAGTCCAGGCCTCATAGGGAATCTTGGCGGAATCCAGCTGCGGCAGTACGGCCGCCAGGGTGGAGCCACTCACCGCGCCGAACAGGCCGCCGGTGGCCACGGCATCAGGCACGCTGATGCCGGGCAGTTTGCCAAGGGTCCAGCGAGCAATGAAGACGATAGCGATGCCAACCAGAACCGCGGCAAGCGCAGGCAGAAGAATTTCGGAGGGGTTGGAATTGCGAATCGCAATCCCGCCCGTCAGGCCGATCTTCATCAGCAGGAAAAAGCTGATGAACTTGTAGATCGAATCCGGGATCGCCAGCTCGCTGCCAAGCGCGGCGACGACGATCCCGCCGATCAGGAATCCCAGGGTCGGGGACTGAAGCTGCTCCAGGAAGAGCGGGAGGAAGTCAGAAAGGAATGTCACGTGGTGCCGGCGTTCGCTTCGGTTGAGTGGCGGGAAAGGTAGCAGCCGCCACAGCTCCCCTGGCGAACGCAACGAAACGTAAAGTTCCCGTGTTCCTGGCAGTCCAGGCCCGTCCCTGGACGTCGGCCGTTTCCGAAGATGGGGGCCATTGATGGCATCGGATCTCGGTGATTTCAGTGCCTTTGCTACCATTCAGCGGCCATGAATCAGCAGCCTTTCCGTGATGCCATAGGCGGTGCCGTTCTGTGTCTGGAGCCGGACCGTGTTCGTGCTGGCGGATGGATCTCCCCTGGCTGTCCCCAAGGAGGTTCTGCCGCCCACAGCCATTGCCCTGCAGGCCCTCCGCTGGCATCCGGATGATGGCGAGGAGATCGTATGGCGCCGGTTGGGGTGATCGCGGCCGGGCCCGCCGCCGCCCGGTGGATCATCGCTTCACTGCGCGATGGATCGCCCCGGAGCCTTGCCATGTGGTTGCCGCTGCCAGCCCTGGTGTCGAAGGCCACCAGGGGCTCAACGCGGCACCTCAGCGGCGCTCGGCGGTGTTGGGATGGGGTCTGGGTCGCTCTCAGGCCGGGCTGGGAGTGAGGAGCGGACACTCGCCGATCCCTTCTCCGAGGTAGTCGCAGCCACCGCCATGGGTATCCGCAGCCACCGTCAGGTTCCACCCGGCCGCTTCTGTGAACGCCCGCGCCACCATCGCCAAGGATGGTTCCCGTGGTTCTCGTCTCTTTGCGATGTCCGGTTCCCGGCCGCTTCCCGCTTCTGAAGCCGATGGGGCCACGCTGGAGGCCCTGGCCGAGCTGGTGGCGGTCGTGGCCCGGCTGCGGGATCCCCAGGGGGGCTGCCCCTGGGACCTGGCCCAGACCCACGGCACCCTGATCCCCTACGTGCTGGAGGAGGCCCACGAGGTGGCCGATGCGATCCGCCAGGGCGACGACGATCACCTGGCCGAAGAGCTGGGCGACCTGCTGCTGCAGGTGGTCCTGCACGCGCGCATCGCCAGCGAAGCGGGACGTTTCGATCTGGCCGCCGTCGCCTCCGCCATCACGGCGAAGCTGGTGCGCCGCCACCCCCACGTGTTCGACCCGGCGGCGGAGCGGGCCGCCGATCCTGAGGCCGTGCGCCGCAGCTGGGAGGCGATCAAGGCCGCGGAACGCCAGGAGAGAGAACTGACCACTATCGGCCCTGGCGCGTCGCCATTGGCCGCCAGCCCCCTCAGCGATCGGCTGGCCCAGAAGGTGCGCGGCCAGCCGGCCCTGGCCGGCGCCATGACCATCTCGCGCAAGGCCGCCGCCGCCGGCTTCGAGTGGGACGCCATCGAAGGGGTGTGGGCCAAGGTGCAGGAGGAGCTGGACGAGCTGCGGGAAGCCGTGGCCAGCGGCGACCGAGTCCATGCCCAGGAGGAGCTGGGCGATGTGCTGTTCACCCTGGTGAACGTGGCCCGCTGGTGCGGCCTCGACCCCGAGGAGGGCCTGGCGGGCACCAACCGCCGCTTCCTCGACCGCTTCTCCCGGGTGGAGGCCGCCCTCGGCGGCGATCTCGGCGGCCGCCGCCTCGCGGAGCTGGAGGGCCACTGGCAGGCGGCCAAGGCCCAGATCCGCGCCGAGCAGAATCCCGGCCCTACCCCTCCTCAGGTGGACCCTGCCGGCGGTGGTTCTTGATCGATCCCCGCTGCCGCTTGGCCTTCAGCCGGCGCTCCACCGAGCCGCGGCTGGGCTTGGTGGGACGTCGGGGCGGCGGCGGCGGCGCGATCGCCGCCTGGATCAGCTCAACCAGGCGCTTCTGGGCCACCTGACGGTTCTGCCACTGGGAGCGCTGCTCCGCCGCCACGACCACTAGCCCGGCCGGGGTGAGCCGGGCGGCCAGCCGCCGCAGGGCCCGCTCCCGCAGGGTCGGTGGCAGGGAGCCGCTGGCGGCCAGGTCGAACACCAGCTCCACCCGGGAGTCGGTGGTGTTCACCCCCTGGCCGCCGGGGCCGGAGGCGCGTGAGAAGCGCCAGCCCAGCTCGGCCGCCGGGATCACCAGGCCGTTCCCCAGGGGCAGATCGCCGCTCACACCAGGCTCACTTCGCCGCTGCCGATGTCGAAGTAGGCGGCCTGGATGGTGAGCCGACCGTCCGCCACAGCCTGGCGCAGCAGGGCACTGCGTTGCGGCAGCGCGGCGGCGGCCGCGGCAGCGTTGTGGCGCACCGACTGGGCGAGGTCGGCCCCCGGCTTCAGGCTGGCCCGGATCGGGGCCACCAGGTCCTCCAGCAGGGGCGTGAGCGGGGCGCTGGCCATGGCGGCGGTCACCGCGCCGCAGCCGCTGTGGCCCATCACCAGGATCAGGGGCATCGCCAGCTCCGCCACGGCGTACTCCAGCGAGGCGACACCCTCGTTGAAGGCCGTGTTGCCGGCGCTGCGCACCTCGAACAGTTCCCCGGCGCCGCAGGCGAAGATCCACTCCGGCGCCACCCGCGAATCGGCGCAGCAGAGCACCGACGCCCAGGGCCGCTGGCCGGCGGCCAGGGCATCGGGCCGCACCTGGCAGTGCAGCGGCCACGTTTTATGCAGCAGGGTGGCCCGGTCCTGGGGATCGTCGCTGCGCTCGGCCGCCTGCCAGGTGCGGGAGAAGTCGCGGTTGCGGCGCAGCAGCTCCTGCAGGGGGTCACCCTTGGGCCGGCACACCGATAGCCGCTCCGTAAGGTTGTTGTCCGCGGCGGCGGCCGTCGCCGGCCGCAGGGTGTTCAGGGCAAGCCCGGCGCCCGTCAGGCCAAGGAGCTGCAACAGGTGGCGTCTGGAATGTGCCATGGCGCCGTGACAAGGGGTCCTGTCGAAGGTTTAGCTGGAAAGCCACGAGCCAACCGCATGGGACCGCAAGAGCAACCAGGCGCCTGGGTGGACGAGGAGCTGGGCGGGGTGCGCTACGGCCTCGCCGCCACCGTGGTGGAGGAGCGCACCAGCCCCTACCAGCGGATCACCATCATCGACAGCCAGACCTACGGCAAGGGTCTGCTGCTCGACGGCTGCTGGATGACGGCGGAACGGCAGGAACGGCACTATCACGAACCGCTGGTCCATCCCGCCCTCTGCGCCGCCGCCTCCATCGAGCGGGTGCTGGTGATCGGCGGCGGCGACGGCGGCACCGCCCGGGAGTGCCTGCGCCACCCCGGCGTCGCCCACCTCGACATGGTGGAGATCGATGGGCTGGTGGTGGAACTCTCCCGCCGGCACCTGCCCAGCCTGGGCGGCGACGCCTGGAGCGATCCCCGCTTCCATCTCACCGTCGGCGACGGCATCGCCTGGGCCGCTTCCGCCCCCGCCGCCAGCTACGACGTGGTGCTGGTGGACGGCTCCGATCCCGCCGGGCCGGCCGAGGGCCTGTTCAACCGCACGTTCTTCCAGAACTGCCGCCGCCTGCTGCGCCCCGGCGGCGTGTTCGCCACCCAGAGCGAATCCCCCGAAGCCTTCCGCCAGGTCCACATCGACACCGTGCGGCTGCTGCGCGAGGTGTTCGGCCACGCCGATCCGATGTACGGCTGGGTGCCGATGTACCCCAGCGGCTGGTGGAGCTGGACCTTCGCCTGCCCCGACGGCCCCCGCTACCGGGAGCCCCTGGCTGAGCGGGCCGCGGCGGTGGCGCCGGGCTGCAGCATCTGGTCGCCCCGCTGGCAGCGGGGCGCCTTCGAGGCGGTGCCGGCCTTCGTCGAGCGTGAGTTGGCCGACGCTGCGGCCCAGCCATGAGCCCGGAGCTGTTCGACACCGAAGGGGCGATCTACATGGGCGCCCGCCGCGAGCCCCAGGGTTGCTCCGTGGGGCTGTTCGGCGTTCCCTACGACGGCACCACCTCCTTCCGCCCCGGCGCCCGCTTCGGCCCGGCGGCGATCCGGGACGTGAGCAGCGGCCTGGAGAGCTACGACCCCCAGCTCGACCTGGATCTCGAGGACCTGGCCTTCGCCGACCTCGGGGCGGTGGCGATCCCCTTCGGCGCCCCCGAGCCCGTCGTGGCGGCGGTGCGCCAGGCCACCGAAGCGGTGCTGGATCTGGGCCTGGCACCGCTGATGCTGGGCGGTGAGCACTCGATCAGCAGTGGGGCCGTGGCGGCGGTGGCCCAGCGCCACCCCGATCTGGTGCTGGTGCAGCTCGATGCCCACGCCGACCTGCGCCAGAGCTGGCTCGGGGCCCGCCACAGCCATGCCTGCGCCATGCGCCGCTGCCTGGAGGTGCTGCCCAGCGGCGAGCTGCGCCAGATCGCCATCCGCAGCGGCACCCGCGAGGAATTCCAGGAGCTGCACGCCACCGGCCGGCTGGTGCCGATCGCTGCGATGGCCGAGGCGCTGGCCCCCCTGCGGGGCCGGCCGCTCTACCTCACCGTTGACCTCGACTGGTTCGATCCGGCCGTGCTGCCCGGCACGGGCACCCCGGAGCCCGGCGGCTTCCACTGGCCCCAGTTCGCCGAGCTGGTGGAGGAGCTGCGCCACCACCGGCTGGTGGCCGCCGATGTGGTGGAACTGGCTCCCCAGCTCGATCCCAGCGGTGTCAGCTCCGTGCTGGCCGCCAAGGTGACCCGCAGCCTGCTGCTGTTGCTTGGCGCTCAGTAGCAGCAGGTGCCGCTGGCGCGCTGTTCCCGCAGGCGGGTGTGCTGCTGTCCGATCAGCTGCACGGCCAGGGTGGGGTGGTTGTGCAGCAGGTTGAGGAAGCGGAGCCGATCCAGCCGCAGCACTTCCACCGGCGTTCGGGCGAAGGCATCGCTGCGGTGGCTCAGTTCACGCCAGGTGATGTCCTGGTAGCTGAAGAGTTCTCCCGGGCGGAAGCAGGTTTTCTCACCTTGCTCGCCCACCAGCTCGACGATTCCGCGTCGGACGGCGTAGATCGCGTTGGCGCTGGCGCCGCGGGAGAAGACGTGGGCGCCTGTGGGGAGGGTGAAGGTTTCACAATCCACATGAACGGCCATCAGTTCAATGGGTGATGGGGATGTGGCGGTTCTGATCAATTCCGGGGACCTCCGTGGTTGGGGTGGACGTATGCAGCCTTCCTAGGGCCAAACGGTGCACTTCGCTAGGAGAAGGAGGGGTGAAACGGGGGAAGAAAGCCAAAACGGTATGGTCCGTCACACTTTTGACGGTTCGGCGCTGTCAGGAGAGGCCGGTGGCCAGGCTGAGCTGCTGGCTGCCCACCGGAACCCGCCCCGGCTTCAGCAAGCCGTCAGGGGACACCACCGGCAGCCGCGGCGGTCGTGCCGTCCAGTGATGGCACCAGAGGTCGGCTACCAGCTCGGGATGGATGGGTAGCTGGCGCAGTTGGCACCATCCCATCTCCACCCCGGCAGGGGGGGTGCAGTGGCGACAGCTGCGACAGTTGGGACGGCTGCCCATCCTCTTGACCTAGTGGGCTAATCAAAGTACGCAGTTCTTCGCCAGTGTGATAGGGGTGAAAGCCGAATCACAGGCTTTCTTCCGTATTGGCGGCCGCCGCTCCATAGGATCGCGCCACCGGGCCCGGCGTCCCCTTGGCCGGCCGGCCGCGATCCATGGATTCCACCCCCCTGCGCCGCACCCCCCTGGACGCCGCGGCCGTCGCCGCGGGTGCCCGCATGGTGCCCTTCGCCGGCTGGCAGATGGCGATTCAGTTCTCCGGCCTGGTGCAGGAACACAACGCCGTGCGGCAGCACTGCGGCGTCTTCGACATCTCCCACATGGGCGTGCTCACCCTGCGCGGGCAGGGCACCAAGGACGCCCTGCAGCGGCTGGTGCCCACCGACCTGTTCCGCATCGGCCCCGGCGAAGCCTGCTACACCGTCCTGCTCAACGACGCCGGCGGCATCCGCGACGACCTGATCGTCTACGACCGCGGCCGGGTCGACGGCGCTGAGGGGGAGCGTGATGAGGTGGTGCTGGTGATCAACGCCGCCTGCGCCGAGGCCGACACGGCCTGGATCACCAGCCAGCTGGAACCCGAGGGGATCGTCATCACCGACCGCAAGGGCGATGGGGTGCTGCTGGCCCTGCAGGGCCCGGAGGCGCCAGCCCGCCTTGAGGCCCTGGTGGGCATGAGCCTGGCGGGGCTGCCCCGCTTCGGCCATCGGGAGCTGGCCATCGACGGGGCGCCGGTGTTCGTGGGCCGCACGGGTTACACCGGCGAGGATGGTTTCGAGCTGCTGCTCGGCCGGGAGGCCGGCCTGGCCCTCTGGCAGCGGCTGCTGGCCGAAGGCGTCACCCCCTGCGGCCTTGGCGCCCGCGACACCCTGCGGCTGGAGGCGGCGATGCACCTCTACGGCAACGAGATGGACGCGGCCACCACCCCGCTGGAGGCCGGCCTGGGCTGGTTGGTGCACCTGGAGATGCCGGCGGACTTCATCGGCCGCGCCGCCCTGGAGCGCCAGACGGCCGAGGGGGTGACCCGCAAGCTGGTGGGGCTGAAGCTGCAGGGCCGCGCCATCGCCCGCCACGGCTACCCGGTGCTCCTCGATGGGGAGCCGGTGGGCGAGGTCACCAGCGGCACCTGGTCCCCCACCCTGGGGGAAGCGGTGGCCCTGGCCTACGTGCCGGCGGCGGCGGCGAAGCCCGGCACCGAACTGGCGGTGGAGATCCGAGGGCGGACGGAGCCGGCCGTGGTGGTCAAGCGGCCCTTCTACCGGCGCGGCTGAGCGCCCTTCCGGCGCTGTTCCGGCCCCTCCAGAACGGCTCGCAGGCGCCCTGTGGGAAACTCGCGGATTCGTTCTGCTTGCCACCATGCGCAGCCACGGGTGCGGCGATCTGCGCAACGACGCCAGCGGCGAGGCCGTTCAGCTGTGCGGCTGGGTCGACCGGCGCCGTGACCACGGCGGCGTGATCTTCATCGACCTGCGCGACCGCAGCGGCACCGTGCAGATCACGGTGGATCCCGACCTGGCCCCCGCCGCCTTCGCCGTGGCCGAGCGGCTGCGCAACGAGACCGTGCTGCGGGTGGAGGGCAAGGTGCGGGCCCGGCCGGCCGAGTCCCTCAACGAACGCCTCGCCACCGGTGCGATCGAGGTGCTGGCGAGCGGCATCACGGTGCTCAACGAGGTGCGCGGCAACCTCCCCTTCCCGGTGTCGGTCCACGACGAGGAGAACACCCGCGAGGAACTGCGCCTACGCCACCGCTACCTCGACCTGCGCCGCGAGCGCATGGCCCGTAACCTGCGGCTGCGCCACGCCACCGTCAAGGCCGCCCGCGGCTATCTGGAGGGGGAGGGCTTCATCGAGGTGGAGACCCCGGTGCTCACCCGCTCCACCCCCGAGGGCGCCCGCGACTACCTGGTGCCCAGCCGGGTCTGCGGCGGTGAGTGGTTCGCCCTGCCCCAGTCGCCCCAGCTGTTCAAGCAGCTGCTGATGGTGGGGGGCATCGAGCGGTACTACCAGGTGGCCCGCTGCTTCCGCGACGAGGACCTGAGGGCCGACCGCCAGCCGGAGTTCACCCAGCTGGACATGGAGATGAGCTTCATGGACCAGGAGCAGATCCTGGCGCTCAACGAGGGCCTGATCGCCGCCATCTGGAAGCAGGCGAAGGGCATCGAGCTGCCCCGCCCCTTCCCCCGCCTCACCTGGCACGAGGCGATGGCCCGCTACGGCACCGACCGCCCCGACACCCGCTACGGCATGGAGCTCACCGACGTGAGCGACCTGGTGGCCACCATGGGCTTCAAGGTGTTCTCGGGCGCGGTGGCCGCCGGGGGCTCGGTGAAGTGCATCGCCGTGGCCGGCGGCAACGAGGCCGTCAGCAACGTGCGCATCAAGCCCGGCGGTGATGTGTTCAGCGAGGCCCAGAAGGCGGGAGCCGGCGGCCTGGCCTTCATCCGGGTCAGGGCCGGCGGCGAGATCGACACGATCGGCGCCATCAAGGACAACCTCACCGCCGAGACGAAGGCGGAGCTGCTGCAGCGCACCGGCGCCAGCGAAGGCACCCTGCTGCTGTTCGGTGCCGGCGACACCGCCACGGTGAACAAGGCCCTCGACCGGGTGCGCCAGTACCTGGCCCGCGAGCTGGGCCTGGTGCCGGCCGAGCGGGACAACGACCAGTGGAACTTCCTCTGGGTGGTGGATTTCCCGATGTTCGAGTTCAACGCCGGCGAGAACCGTCTCGAAGCCCTGCACCATCCCTTCTGTGCCCCCAACACCGAGGATCTGGGCGATGACCCCACCGCCTGGGCCGGGACACTGCCCACGGCCCGCGCCCAGGCCTACGACCTGGTGCTCAATGGCCTCGAGCTGGGCGGCGGTTCGCTGCGCATCCATGATTCGGCCCTGCAGCGCCAGGTGCTGCAGACCATCGGCCTGCCCCTGGAGGAGGCCGAGCGCCAGTTCGGCTTCCTGATGGAGGCCCTCGACATGGGCGCCCCGCCCCACGGCGGCATCGCCTTCGGCATGGACCGGCTGGTGATGCTGCTGGCCGGCGAGGAGTCGATCCGCGACACGATCGCCTTCCCGAAAACCCAGCAGGCCCGCTGCCTGATGACCCAGGCCCCGGCCGATGTGGCGCCGAAGCAGCTGGAGGAGCTGCATGTGGCCAGCACCTGGGTGGAGGAGGAGGGCTGAGGCGCCCCAGGGGGTGGCGGCCGCGGAGCGGCGATCAGCCCTCAGCTTTCACGCGGAGCAGCTCCACCCCCTGGCTGGCGGAGAAGGCCTGATCGAAGCTCAGCACCGGCAGGGCTCCGGCCCTGAAGGCCCTGGCCAGGATCAGGTGGTCCGCCAGGTCTCCGCCCTGCCGGAACTGCTCCAGCGCATCGATCACCGCATCGATGTCCTCCACCACAACCCCGCGGGTGCGCACCAGGCGCTCCAGCAGCTGGTGACGGGTGAAGCGCTCCAGCCCATAGCCCCGCAGAACCCAGCCCACTTCGGCGAGCACCACATCGGGCAGGTAAACCCCACCCGAAGCGATGGCCTCGAGAAAGGCGCGCTCGGCGATCGGCGTCTGCTGGGGATCGTCGCCGATCAGCAGTCGCACCACCACGTTGGCGTCAAGGGTCCTCACGACCGGGGGCAGCGGCAATGGCCCGATCCATGTCCGCCAGGCTCATCGCCTGTCGTACCGCCGGCCGATGAAGGAACAACTCCTCGGGCTCGTACTTCGCGGGCACCAGCACCAGCCGGCCCTGGCCGTCGATGCTGGCCTGAAGCTGGGCACCGGTGGCCAGGCCGAGGGCTTCGCGCAGCTGTCTTGGGATGGTCAGCTGGCCCTTGGAGGTGAGCGTCACGGTGGTCATCATCCCATCGTAAGGGGATCTGCCTTACGCGGATGCGGCCGACTCCTGCCGCGCCGTTACCGCCATGATGCCGCCATTAAGCGGAATCACTTCGCCTTAGAGTGGCGTCATCCACTTCCCCGCCATGGCTGTCACCGCTCCCCCCATCGACATCGGCATCCCCGAAGCCCAGCGTCAGCAGATCGCCGAGGGCCTCGGCCGCGTGCTGGCCGACAGCACCGTGCTCTATGCCAAGACCCACGGCTTCCACTGGAACGTGACCGGACCGATGTTCAACACGCTCCATCTGATGTTCATGGACCAGTACACCGAGCTCTGGACCGCCCTCGACCTGATCGCCGAGCGCATCCGGGCCCTCGGTTTCCCCGCCCCCTACGGCGGCGCCATCTACGCGGGCCTTTCCTCGATCCCCGAGGCCGAAGGTGTCCCCGCCGCCCTGGCCATGGTGCGGGAGCTGGTGGAAGGCCATGAGGCCGTGGCCCGCACGATCCGCTCGGTGTTCACCATCGCCGACGAGGCCAACGACCAGCCCACCGCCGACCTGCTCACCCAGCGGCTGCAGATCCACGAGAAGACGGCCTGGATGCTGAGGAGCCTCCTGGAGGGTTGATCCTGAGGGCTCTGGCCTGCGCCGGGCCGCGCCCGCTGACGGGCAACGCCCGGCTTCGGCCAGTCCCCTCAGGCTCCCCCAGGAGGCTGGGGACGGGAGCTTGGCGGGGGCGGGTGGCTGCTGGGGTCTGGAAGGGGTCGGTAGATTGGGGGATCAGCGCAGCGCCCGATGACCGCACCGTCCGCCACGCGGGGCCATGCCGCGAAGTTCGTCTTCGTCACCGGCGGGGTGGTCTCCAGCATCGGCAAGGGCATCGTGGCCGCCAGCCTCGGGCGGCTGCTCAAATCGCGCGGCTACAGCGTCTCGATCCTGAAGCTGGATCCCTACCTCAACGTGGATCCGGGCACGATGAGCCCTTATCAGCACGGTGAGGTGTTCGTCACTGAAGACGGCGCCGAGACTGACCTGGATCTGGGCCACTACGAGCGTTTCACGGACACGGCCATGTCGCGCCTCAACAGCGTGACCACCGGCTCGATCTACCAGGCGGTGATCAACAAGGAGCGCCGCGGCGACTACAACGGCGGCACCGTGCAGGTGATCCCACACATCACCGGCGAGATCCGCGAGCGCATCCACCGGGTGGCGGCCAACAGCGGCGCCGACGTGGTGATCACCGAGATCGGCGGCACCGTGGGCGACATCGAATCGCTGCCGTTCCTGGAGGCGATCCGCGAGTTCCGCGGCGATGTTGGCCGCCAGGACCTGGCCTATGTGCACGTCACCCTGTTGCCGTTCATCGGCACCTCCGGTGAACTCAAGACCAAGCCGACCCAGCACTCGGTGAAGGAGCTGCGCTCGATCGGTATCCAGCCCGACGTGCTCGTCTGCCGCAGCGACCGGCCCATCAGCACCGATCTCAAGGCCAAGATCGGCGGCTTCTGCGGCGTGCCGGCCAGTGCCGTGATCCAGGCCCTCGATGCCGACAGCATCTACGCGGTGCCCCTGGCGATGGAGAGCGAGGGCCTCTGCCGCCAAGTGCTCAACGTCCTCTCCCTGGTCGACCACGACAGCGATATGGCGCGCTGGGCGGAACTGGTGGAGAAGCTGCGACACCCCGGCCCCTCCGTGAAGGTGGCCCTGGTGGGGAAGTACGTGCAGCTCAACGACGCCTACCTCTCGGTGGTGGAGGCGCTGCGCCATGCCTGCCTGGAGCGTGACGCCTCCCTCGATCTCCACTGGGTCTGCGCCGAGCAGATCGAGAGCCAGGGCGCCGAGGCCCTCCTGCGGGGCATGGATGCGGTGGTGGTGCCTGGGGGCTTCGGCAACCGCGGCGTCGACGGCAAGGTGGCGGCGATCCGCTGGGCCCGTGAGCAGAGGGTGCCGTTCCTGGGCCTCTGCCTGGGCATGCAGTGCGCCGTGATCGAGTGGGCCCGTCACCAGGCCGGCCTGGAGGGGGCCACCAGCGCCGAACTGGATCCCGCCTCGCCCCACCCGGTGATCCACCTGCTGCCCGAACAGCAGGATGTGGTGGATCTCGGCGGCACCATGCGCCTGGGCGTCTACCCCTGCCGGCTGACGGCGGGCACGCTGGCCCAGCGCCTCTACGGCGAGGAGGTGGTCTACGAGCGCCACCGCCACCGCTACGAGTTCAACAACGCCTACCGCTCCCTGTTCCTGGAATCGGGCTACGAGATCAGCGGCACCTCCCCCGATGGCCGCCTGGTGGAGCTGATCGAACTGAAGGGCCACCCCTTCTTCACCGCCTGCCAGTACCACCCCGAATTCCTCTCCCGCCCCGGCAAGCCCCATCCCCTGTTCCGGGGGCTGATCGAGGCGGCGCAGCAACGGCTGCCCGGCTCCCCCAGCGAGGCCGTGGACCGTGTCGCCAGCCCCATCTACGGCTGACGGCCCGGCGGTGGTGGAAACCTTCCACTCCCTGCAGGGGGAGGGGCTCCATGCCGGCCGCAGCGCCTTCTTCATCCGCCTGGCGGGCTGCGACGTGGGCTGCCCCTGGTGCGACACCAAGCACTCCTGGCCGGAGGCGGCCCATCCGCGGCGCGCCCTGGGCGACCTGGCTGCAGAAGCCACCGCCGCCGCCGTCGACGGCGCCGCCTTCGTGGTCATCACCGGTGGCGAACCCCTGCAGCAGCCCCTGGACGACCTGTGCGCGGCCCTGGCGGCGGCGGGCCTGCCGCTGCACCTGGAAACCAGCGGTGTGGGGGAGCTCAGCGGCCGCTTCGACTGGATCGCCCTCTCGCCCAAGCCCCACTGCCCTCCGGCCGCCGAAGTCCTGGTCCGCTGCGACGAGCTCAAGGTGGTGGTGACCTGCCCGGCCGACCTGGACTTCGCCGAAGCCATGGCCGCCGAAGCGGGACGGCTGCGCCTGCCCGCCGTCCCCGGTCCGGAGCGGCTACTCCAGCCCGCCTGGGACGAGCCGGCCGCCCAGGAGCTGGCGGTGGCCTACGTGCGTCGTAACCCCGCCTGGCGGCTCAGCCTGCAGAGCCACAAGTGGCTGGGGGTGCGCTGAGGCCCTGGGGCTGAGCCCCAGCGCTGAAGCCTCAGAGGGCCTGGGCCGGCTGCTGCACCTTCTCGGCCTTCCAGAGCCGCCAGCGCAGCTGCAGATCCTTGGGGGTGAACACGACGATCGGCCGGCTGGCGTCGTAGGGCACCACGAAGGGCTTGCTGCCCATGGGCACGAACACCGTTCGTTTCGCCTGGCCGGGGGGGCAGGCCATCAGGGTCGACACCATCGGCCCCACATCGCTCACCGTGTAGACGCTGACGCCCGGGCCCTTCAGCTTGCTGGCGCGGAAGCGGCCGCGGAAGGCCCTCTGGTTGCAGTCAGCCTCCACCTGGCGGCCGGCGATCAGCTGCACCCGCCAGTCACTCGGGTGGGGGGAGAGGCGCGGATCGGCGGTGGGCGGCAGCACCCCGGGCAGCTGGATCACCCAGCGGGTCTGGGCGGCGGTGGGCTTGGGGTAAGGCGTCAGGTCCAGTCGGGGGATGGCTCGGGCCGGAGCCCCCAGTCCTGTGAGCAGGGACGGCAGGGTGACGATGACGCTGGCGGTGGCCGCCGCCAGGCTGGCGCGGCGCAGGGCGTGGGCCATGGGGATCCTCATCCGATCACGATGGCATCCTCCGGCCCCTGCGGCCGCTTCCACAATGGGGACACCCTGTTCCCGCCAGCCCCATCACGCCCCCCCCAGCCACGCCCCACCCGCCCACGCCACTCGCCATTGCCCTGCTCTCCGGCGGGCTGGATTCGGCCACCGCCGCCGCCCTGGCGATCGAGGCGGGACACCGGGTGATCGGTCTCTCCTTTGACTACGGCCAGCGCCACCGGCGCGAGCTGGCCGCCGCCGCCACCGTGGCCGGCGCCCTGGCGCTGGAGGAGCACCACGTGATCGCCGTGAACCTCGCGGCCTGGGGGGGCTCGGCCCTCACCGATCCGGCCATCCCCGTTCCTGACGAAGGGGTGCGCGAGGGGGTGATTCCCAGCACCTACGTGCCCGGCCGCAACACGGTGTTCATCGCCCTGGGGCTGAGCCTGGCCGAAGCCCGCGGTGCCGGCAGCCTGGTGCTGGGGGTCAACGCGGTGGACTACTCCGGCTACCCCGATTGCCGCCCCGATTACCTGGCCGCCTTCCAGAGCCTGGCCGATCTGGCCACCAAGTCGGGTAGGGAGGGTCACGGGGCCCGCCTCTGGGCTCCCCTGGTGACCTGGGACAAGGCCAACATCGTGCGCGAGGCCCTGCGGCTGGGGGTGCCGATCGCGGCCACCTGGAGCTGTTACAGCGGAGATGAAGTCCCCTGCGGCCGCTGCGACAGCTGCCGCATCCGTGATGCCGCCCTTGTCGCGGCCGGCCGGGCCGATCTGGCCAGCGCCGCCATCCGCGCCGGAGCTGCCCTCCGCGCCGGAGCCGACCGTTGAAGCGTGAGTCGCTCCCCTGGCTGGAGCCCCGGTCCCTGGCTCGGGTCCTGGCGGACCGTTGCGGCCAGGACGGCCTGGTGCTGCTCGACGGCGACGGCAGCCCCCTCGGCCGCCGCGGCGTGCTCGGGGTGGATCCGCTGGCCACGGTGTCCTGCCGGGGCCTGCCGGGCAGTCCGGGGGCGACCGATCCCTTTGACGCCCTCGCGGACCTGGGACGCCAGGGGGGACCGTGGCTGGGCTGGCTCGGTTACGAGGCCGGGGCCTGGGTGGAGCCTGGCGAGCACTGGCAGAGCTCCGACATGGCCACCCTGTGGGCGGCCCGCCACGACCCCCTGATCCACTTCGATCGGGGCGAGCAGCGGCTCTGGCTCGAGGGCCATGACCCCGCCCGGATGGCGGCCATGGTCCGGCTGCTGCAGGACCCGGCAACGGCCGCGGCAGTGGCCGCAGAGGTGGCCGCCGATGGGGTCGGTATCGCCCGGGACGACTGGCACTGGCACACCTCCCCGGAGGAGTTCGCCGCCCAGGTGGGGATCCTGCGGGAGTGGATCGCCGCCGGTGACCTGTTCCAGGCCAACCTCACCGCCTGCTGCGAGAGCCTGCGGCCGGAGCTGCCCGACCCGCTGGCGCTGTTCCGTCGTCTGGTGGACCGTGGCCCGGCCCCCTTCGCGGGCCTGGCGATCGCCGGCGAGGAGGCGGTGATCTCGGCCTCCCCTGAGCGCTTCCTGCGCCTGCACCCCGACGGCCAGGTGGAGACGCGGCCGATCAAGGGCACCCGGCCGCGGCAGGCCGACCCCGACGCCGATGCCGCCAGCGCCGCCGCCCTGATCTGTGATCCCAAGGACCGGGCCGAGAACGTCATGATCGTCGATCTGCTGCGCAACGACCTGGGCCGGGTCTGCGTGCCGGGGTCGGTGCATGTGCCCCAGCTGCTGGGGCTGGAGAGCTACGCCCATGTGCATCACCTCACCTCGGTGGTGATGGGCCAGCTCGGCGATGGCCTCAGCCTGGTGGACCTGCTGCGCGCCTGCTGGCCGGGGGGCTCGATCACGGGCGCCCCCAAGGTGCGCGCCTGCCGGCGCCTCAACCAGCTCGAGCCGGTGCCGCGGGGGCCCTACTGCGGCTCCCTGTTCCACCTCGGGGCCGATGGCGGCTTCGACAGCAGCATCCTCATCCGCACCTTGCTGCAGAGGGGCCGCCGCCTGCGGCTGCACGCCGGTGGCGGCATCGTCGCCGACTCCGACCCGGCGGGGGAGGCCCGGGAGATGGGCTGGAAGATCGAACCCCTGCTGGAGGCCCTGGCATGAATGGCGGCGGCCCCACTGGCCTGGGCCCCAGGGCCATCGCCTGGATCGATGCGCCAGCGCCGGAAGGAAACTGGGGCGACCCGGACCAGCTCAGCCTGCCCCTGAGCGACCGGGGCCTGCTGCTGGCCGATGGCTTGTTCGAGACGGTGCTGGTCCAGGCGGGGCGCCCCCGGCTGCTGGCGGAGCACCTGGCGCGCTGGCAGGCCTCGGCCGCCAGCCTGGGCATGGAACCTCCCCCCGGCGCCGATCGGGTGCTGCCGCTGCTGGCGGAGGCCGTGGCCCGCAGCGGCCTCCGCGGCGATGGAGCCCTGCGGCTCAACTGGAGCCGGGGGAGCGGCGGCGGCCGGGGCCTGGCTCTGCCGGGGCCGGGCGAACCCCAGGGGCGGCCGCGCTTCTGGTTGCAGCTGAGCCCCTGGACGCGCCCCAGCGCGCCGGTGGCGGTGATCGTCAGCGGTCTGGAGCGCCGCAACCCCGACAGCCTGGTCGGCCGCTGCAAGACCTTCGCCTATGCCGGTGCCATCCAGGCCCTGCGGGAGGCCCGGGCCGCCGGCGCCGACGACGCCCTGCTGCTGGGAGGCGGCGGCGACCTCTGCTGCGGCACCAGCGCCAACCTGCTCGTGCGCCACAAGGGCGAGTGGATCACACCGCCGGCGGCCATCGGCTGCCTGCCGGGGGTGATGCGGGGCAGGGGCCTGGCCCTGGGGCTGGTGCGGGAGGGCCGCCTCGGCGTCGCGGACCTGCTGGCCAGCGAGGGGGCCCTGCTGATCAACAGCCTGGGACATCGGCCGATCCGCCGCTGCGAGGGCCGTGATCTGCCCCTGCCGAGCGGGGCCGAGGGCCTGTGGGAGCGGCTGCTGGCGTCGGCTTAGGTTGGCCCCCGAGTCGATGGAACACCTTGTCCGACGCTGTGGGGGGCCTGGGGTCCCGGAAGCCTCTGGCAGCAGGTCTGCTGGTCTGCCTGGGGCTGGTCCTGGCTGGTTGCGGCGCCACCTCCAGGGAGGTGGCCAACCAGAAGGCCAAACCGGGTGATCTGCTGGTGGAGGTCGACGGAAGCCGGGTGGAGCTTGTCAGAGCGTTCACACCGGGCATTGCCAATGGCCTTCACAAGGGTGTCGTGAAGATCACAACAGAGGCTGGAGATGCCAAGGGGCAGATGTACGAAGTCACGGCTATCTGCAGCGTCAAAGGAGAGCCGAACTGGCCCACCTATGACAACATCTTCGGCGATCCGATCAGCGATCTCAACGCCAAGAGAACATTCCCAGTCAAGGATCGCTGGCAGTTCCTGTTCCATTTTGACGGTCGGACGGAAAAGACCGGACGTCTTGAACCCAGTGGCTGGGTCTCACGACTGAAGGACAATCTGTGCCGAAAGGGCGATTTCGACGACACCTGATCCTTCCCCCGATCGGGGCGGCGGTTGCGCCAGCATCAGCGTGATAATGATTCCTGTTTCGATCCGATTAAGCCAACGTCAAGGTGCCAGCATCCTGTAGCAATAGACACTTTCGAGCCGCAGGTCATCCTTTTGGATGGTGAGGAAACTGCGCCTCGGTCTCTCGATGCCAAAAACACTCTTCTCCGTCGATCTCACCAAGCCGATGGATCAGCAGGACATGCCCGGGCATAACCGATGGCATCCCGAGATCCCGGCCGTGGCCTCGGTGAATCCTGGTGACGTGTTCCGGATCGAATGCAAGGACTGGACCGATGGCCAGATCAAGAACAACGACGACCCCAAAGACATCGAAGATGTCAATCTGGAGGTTGTCCACGTCCTGAGTGGACCGATCTGGGTCAATGGGGCCCAGCCCGGTGACATCCTGGTGGTCGACATTCTTGATGTCGGAGCCCTGCAGGGCGATGAATGGGGATTCACGGGCATCTTCGCCAAGGAGAACGGCGGTGGCTTCCTCACCGATCACTACCCCAAGGCCGCCAAAGCCATCTGGGATCTGGAGGGCATCTACACCTCCTCCCGCCACATTCCCGGTGTGCGTTTCGCCGGCATCACCCACCCGGGCCTGATCGGCTGCGCCCCTTCCCAGGAACTGCTGAATGAGTGGAACCGTCGCGAGACGGAACTGGTGAAGACCGCCCCCGACCGCCGCACCTACGGTGCCGGCCTCTCCGGCAGCGAGCCGGTGCTGGCGGCCCTGCCCAACCCCAACAGCGCCATCCTCGGCACCCTCCCCTCCAGCGAGTTTGAGCGGGTGGCCAATGAAGCCGCCCGCACCGTTCCGCCCCGGGAGCATGGCGGCAACTGCGACATCAAGAACCTCACCAAGGGCACACGGATCTACTTCCCCGTCTATGTCGAAGGCGCCAAGCTCTCGATGGGAGACATCCACTTCTCCCAGGGGGATGGGGAGATCTCCTTCTGTGGTGCCATCGAGATGTCCGGTTACCTCGATCTCCATGTGGAGATCATCAAGGGCGGCATGGCGAAGTATGGGATGGTCAACCCCATGTTCAAGACCAGCCCGGTGGAACCCCACTACACCGACTATCTGGTGTTTGAAGGCATCTCCGTCGATGAATTCGAAGGCAAGCAGTACTACATGGATGTGCACATCGCCTACCGGCGTGCCTGTCTCAATGCCATTGAGTACCTCAAGAAGTTCGGCTACACCGGTGAACAGGCCTACCTGCTGCTGAGCTGTGCGCCGGTGGAAGGCAGGATCAGCGGCATCGTTGACATCCCCAACGCCTGTTGCACCCTGGCCATCCCCACCTCGATCTTCGATCAGGACATTCTTCCCTGCTGATCAGCCAAGGAAAACGGGGGGCCTGAGCGTCAGGCCCCTTTTCTTTTGAGCCACCATTCTGCGTTTGTTTCTCCCCCATTCACACCATGCCTGTCTACGAATACAGCTGCAGCAATGGCTGCGACAACTATGAAGTCTGGCGCAGCATTGATGAGCGCCAGAAGGAAACCAACTGCCCGACCTGTACGGCGGAAGGCGTCCGCGTCTTCACCCCTGTGATGTCACTAAGCGGTCCGCTCAGGCTGAAGCAGGAACAGTCCGGCCCGCGCCTGGTGCGCAAGGAAACGAAGGAGCCCACCGGTAAGCAGCGTCTCAAAGAGAGCGGCACCCGTCCCTGGATGCTGAATCGCGGCTGTTGAGGCCAGAGGTCCGCAGCTGATAACGACACAGACAGAAATCCCAGTCCGCATCACCTTTGAGTAGCGGACTGGGAGAAGAGAAAAGAGCGCCTCAGACCGTCAGGAATTCCTTGATCACATCATCGGAAAGCTGATCCGTCTGGCCGCTGGAGACGATACCGCCGCGCTGCATGGCGTAGTAGAAATCGGACTGGCGCACGAAGTGAAGGTGCTGCTCCACCAGCAGCACACTGATGCCGGTTTCCTTCATGATCCGCTGCACGGCATGCTCGATGTCGAGGATGATCGAGGGCTGAATGCCTTCGGTGGGTTCATCCAGGAGCAGCAGCTTGGGCTTGCCGAGCAGGGCGCGGGCGATGGCCAGCTGTTGTTGCTGACCGCCACTGAGGTCGCCGCCTTTGCGCTTGAGGAACTTTTCGAGGATCGGGAACAGATCGAAGATCAGCGGATCGATGTGGCGGTTCTTTTCCAGGCCCCCGGGCAGGGCCTCCATGCCGAGAAGCAGATTTTCCTTGACCGACACCTGGGGAATGATGTCCCGGCCCTGGGACACATAGCCGATCCCGGCACGGGCCCGCTTGTAGGGCGGTTGGGTGGTGAGCTGACCATCCTGGTAATGGATGGTTCCCGATCGCTGCTGCAACAGGCCGATGACCGTCTTCAGGAAGGTGGTCTTGCCGACGCCGTTACGGCCGATCAGACAAACCATCTTGCCTTCGTGGATGGTCAGGTCAACGTTGCGGAGAATGTGACTTTCTCCGTAATAGACATTGAGGTCGGAGACCTGGAGCAGGGGTTGGGCGCTGGTGGGGGACATGGGGTCGGTGGGTGATGGTCGGAAAGCGATTACTGTTCGGGCGGCCCCAGGTAGACCTCGATCACCCGCGGGTCGGATTTGACCTTCTCCAGAGGCCCTTGGGTGAGCACCTGTCCCTGGTGCAACACGGTGACGTCAAAACCCAGGTCGCGGATGAACTCCATGTCGTGCTCGATCACCACCACGGTGTGGTCGCCGGCCAGGGACTTGATCAGCTCGGCGGTGCGCAGGGTTTCCTCGTCGGTGAGGCCGGCGACGGGTTCATCGAGCAGCAGCACTTCGGGGGACTGGGCCACGAGGGAGGCGATCGCCAGCCACTGCTTCTGCCCGTGGGAGAGCGAGCCGGCCTTGACGGTGGCAAACGGCGTGAGGCCGACGTAATTCATGATCCGATGCACCTCATCCTTCGAGGATTGGGGCAGGCCAGAGCCCAGCAGGCTGAAGGCGTTCTTCTCGGGCGAGGCTGAGAGCTCCAGGTTCCGCAGCACCGTGAGATTTTCAAACACCCGCGGAGTCTGAAACTTGCGGCCGATGCCATTACGGGAAATCTGCTGCTCGGAGACGCCGAGCAGGGACTTCCCCTTGAAGGTCACCGTCCCCTTCGTGGGCCGAACCTTGCCGGTGATCACATCCAGAAAGGTGGTCTTGCCAGCACCGTTGGGGCCGATGATGGACTTCAACTCACCCTTGTAGAGCTTCAGGCTGAGGTCGGTGAGGGCATAGAAGCCATCGAAACTCACGCTGACGTCATTGAGCTCGAGTAGAGGTTCTGACATGGACTTCGGAAGGGTGCGGAATCGAGAATGCGGTCGCAGCAGGCAAACAAGGACGGGTCCCCTGGAGGACTAATCCACTGGAATGGCCTCCTTGTCGATCTGGGGGTAGGTCTTGGCCTTCTTGGCGATGCCGAAGGCGGCCAGAAAGGTGCGGAAGCCACCTTTGGTGATCCAGCCGTAGATGCCGTCGGGCATCAGAACCACCACGAAGATGAACAGGGCCCCCTGCACGAACAACCAGGCCTCCGGCAGCGCTTCGCTCACCAGGCTGCGCAGGTAGTTCACCACGGTGGCCCCGATGATTGGACCCACCAGGGTTCCCCTTCCGCCCACGGCTACCCAGATCACCATTTCGATCGAAAAGGAGATCGACATGTACTGGGGAGACACGATTCCGGATTGGACCGTGTAGAGGGCACCGGAAATGCCGCAGAGCGCCCCAGCCACCAGAAAGACAATCGTCTTGAAGGGGACAGGGTTGAATCCGGCAAAGCGCAGGCGGCTCTCGTCATCACGGATGGCGATCAGGGCGTCACCGAAGCGTCCGCTGGTGAAGTAGCGACAGACGAGGAAAGCCAGGGGCAGAAGAACGACCGTTAGCCGGTAGAACCACACCTGCATGTCGGGAGATCCCACCAGCTGGCCGAATAGTTCGGTGGTGCTGGTCTTGAGACCGTTGGTGCCGTCGAAGAGTTTCTGCTGGCCGTTGAAGAAGTGGAAGAAGACCATCAACGCCGCCTGGGTGATGATCGAGAAGTACACCCCCTTGATTCGGTTTCTGAAGATCAGCCAACCCACCACACCCGCCACCGCCGCAGGGATCACCCACATGGCGATCAGGGCGAACACCGGAGACCAGAAGGGTTGCCAGAAGAACGGCAGCTGGTCAACGCCGTAGTTCTCGAAGAACTTGGGAATGCCATTGCCACCCGCCAGGCTCTTGGTGTTGAGCATCAGGTTCATGGCCACGGCATAGCCCCCGAGGGCAAAGAAGATCCCCTGCCCCAGGCTCAACAGACCGGTGTAGCCCCAGATCAGGTCGATCGCCAGCGCCGTGATCGACAACGCGAAGTAGCGGCCGAAAAGGTTGAGGCGGAAATCGTCAAGCGCCGCCGGAAGGATGAAAAGGGCGATCGCCAGCAGAATCCAGGGGACGAGTCGTTGGAAGAGTTTCACAGGTAGGACCTCCTGGTGGGGAGATGGAACGGGAATCTGCAGCGTGTGGGATTGTTCGGGTCAGGCATCGACCGAGCGACCCTTCTGGGGGAACATGCCGTTGGGGCGGAACTGGAGGAAGACGATGATGAAGATGAACACCAGCACCAGCGACATGCTGGTGGTGGCGAAGAACTCGATCACCCCTTTCGCCGCCAGGGGCATGTCCGGGAAGATCGTCAGCAGGGTGCCGGAGCCGATCACCGACTGGATGATGCCCAGCAGCAGCGAGGCCAGCACGGTGCCCAGCAGATTGCCGACACCTCCGAGGACGATCACCATGAAGCAGGACACGATGTACGCGGCGCCAAGGTTTGGGCCCACTGATCCCAGCAGGGTGATGGCACAACCGGCCACACCTGCCAGCCCGGATCCGATGCCGAAGGTGATGCTGTCGACACGATCGGTGGGAATGCCGAGGCAGTTGCTCATCTGGCGGTTCTGGGTGACGGCCCGGATGCGCAGACCCCAGACACTCTTGTTGAGGAACCAGTAGGTGGCCAGGAGCAGCAGGGCCGACAGCAGGATGATGAAGATGCGCAGACCCGGCAGCTCGATGGTGCCGATCATCCCCCAGCTTCCCTGCAGCCACTTGGGTGCTGTGACATCGATGTTGCGGGGACCGAACCAGGGTTTGGCGAGGGGGCGGATCTGGTCGAACAGGTTGACCGCGATCAGGCCAATGCCGATGGCAATCGCCCAGCCGAGTCCGTTGAGATAGGTGAAGAATGGCTTCTCGGAGAACTTGGCCCCGAGTAGCTTGGAGAGAAGGAATCCAACCGCAACGCCAACAATGATGCCCAGCATCATGGCGGTGGACACACTGCGAATCAGCTGGATGAGAATCAGGCTGACACCCCAGGTGGCGAGCAAGGTTTCCAGTGGGCGCCCATAGAGCTGCCGGATCAATGTTCTCTCCAACAGCACTCCAATGAGCGCCGTCACGATGAAGGCAAGAACCAGTGAGACCGGGAAGTACAGTTCGAAGATCACACCACCCATGGGCTTGAAGGCCGACTGCACCACGTAGGTGACATAGGCCCCGAGCATCATGAACTCGCCGTGGGCGAGATTGATGACGCCCATCAACCCGAAAACGATTGCCAGACCGGTGGCTGCAAGCAACAGGACTGACCCGATGCTCAGGCCATCGAGTATCTGAGAAAAGAAAAGTTCCAACGGAATGAGTGTTGAACGTTAGATCGAGCGTCGCGTGGGCGGCGCTCGATCGGGTCGAACGTGGTGGTGTGCTGAGCCGGAAAGTGGTGGCTCCCGAAGGAACCACCTGTCTTTCATGGAGTCACGGACTGGGCCGTGATCACATCTTGAACTTGCCGGCGTCAGGACGGTCCTGGGTCCAGTCGCAGGTGTAGCCCTTGGTCTCAGGAACGAACTGGTTCCAGGGCAGCGGCGGGATGGCCTTGACGCTGTCGGACAGGATCTTGAACTGGCCGGTGGGCTCCGCCTCGCCGATGAGCACCCGCTCGGAGGTGTGGTGGTTGGGGAACATCTTGATTTCGCCCTGGGGAGCGGCGAAGGTGATGCCGATCATGTCCTTGCGGACCTTGTCGAGATCTTCGAAGGTTCCCGCCTTCTCGACGGCATTCTTCCACAGGTACACCATGTTGTAGGCGGATTCCGCCGGGTCACCCGTGACCCGATCGGCGCCGTACATGGCCTGGAAGTCGGCGGTGAACTTCTTGGAGGCCGGGGTGTCCAGGCTCATGAAGAAGTTCCAGGCGGCGTAGGTGCCGGTGGTGTACTCAGGACCGATCTGGCGAATCTCCTCTTCCGCGATGGAGAAGGACATGATCGGGTACTTGGCAGGGTCGATCCCCGAAGCCTTGAACTGCTTGAAGAGGGCGACGTTGGAGTCACCGTTCAAGGTGTTGATGATGATCCCGCCATCGGGGAAGGCTTTCTTGATCTTGGCGATGATCGGGGCCACCTCGGTGTTGCCGAGGGGGATGTAGTCTTCGCCGACTGTCTCACCACCCAGGGCCTTCATCTGCTCCTTGATGATGGTGTTGGCCGTACGTGGATACACGTAATCAGAGCCAACCAGATAGACCTTCTTGCCGAGCTTCCCGGAGAACTTGTCCATCAGCCACTGGACCGCAGGTTCGGCCTGCTGGTTCGGAACGGCGCCGGTGTAGAAGATGTTCCTGGAGCACTCCTGACCCTCGTACTGGATGGGGTAGAAGAGCATGTGGTTCTTCGACTCGAAGACCGGCAGCATCGCTTTGCGGCTGGCGGAGGTCCAGCCGCCGAAGACGACGGCGACCTTGTCGGAGTCGATCAGCTTCTGGGCCTTCTCGGCGAAGGTGGGCCAGTCGGAGGCACCATCTTCAGAGACGGCGACGATCTTGTACGACTTGCCACCAACCTTAACGCCGCCGGCGTCATTGATTTCCTTGATGGCCATTTCCTCGACTTCTTTCAAAGTCGTCTCGGAAATGGCCATGGTGCCACTGAGAGAGTGAAGGATGCCAACCTTCACTTCCCCATCAAAATTGCCGCCGGACCCGGACTCGCCCCCACAGGAGACGAGGGTTACGCTCACGGCAGATGCGGCGATTGCAGCTGCCAGTCGCCTTGAAAGATGCAGAGACATTGATGCCTGTTCAAGATGAATTGTAGTCGCCGTAACCGACGGCAAAGGGAAAGGTAAGGAAGGAAGGGGTTGCACCCGGTATCCAATGAGACAGAAAGCCGCCGAGGGCTTGCTGGGGTGAGGATTTGCACGTCGCTCACCTGTCGATATGTTGCATTGCCTACGGATTTGGTGATCAACGGCCGAAAGGCGAATACCAGAAATCTGGATCGCTCAGGCGACTCGGGCGGCCACCGGTTCCGGCAGCTGCCGCAGCAGGAAACTCTCAACCCTGTCCAGGCCTTCACCGCTGCGCAGATTCGTGAAGCACCAGGGGCGTCCACCGCGCATGCGTTCGGTGTCCTCTTCCATGACCGTCAGGCTCGCCCCCACCATGGGCGCCAGGTCGATCTTGTTGATCACCAGCAGATCGGAGCGGGTGATTCCAGGCCCGCCCTTGCGGGGGATCTTGTCGCCGGCCGCCACGTCGATCACGTAGATGCAGAGATCCACCAGTTCCGGGCTGAAGCTGGCCGCCAGGTTGTCGCCGCCGCTCTCCACCAGCACCAGGTCCAGATCCGGGAAGGCCTCCTCCAGCTCCTGCACCGCCGCCCTGTTGATCGAGCAGTCCTCACGGATGGCGGTGTGGGGACAGCCTCCGGTCTCGACTCCGCGGATGCGCTCGGGAGCCAGGGAGCCGGCTCTGGTGAGGAACTGGGCATCCTCCTGGGTGTAGATGTCGTTGGTGACGACCGCGAGCTGAAGCCGCTCCCGCAGCCGGCGGCAGAGGGCATCCACCAGGGCCGTCTTCCCCGAGCCCACCGGCCCCGCGACCCCGACCCTCAGCTTGCTGCCCATCGCCCGATTCCAGGATGGGTGCCATCCTGACGCCAGCGCCGATGGCTGCGGTGAGCGATGAACCGATCCCCAGGTTGATCCGCCGCTTCGAGCGTCTGGATGGGCGGCTGGTCGCGACCGTCTCCGGGACAGGGGTGGTGGTCTGCCTCGGGTTCATCGAGCTGCTGCGCAGTCCCCTGCAGCAGCTCTCCAGGGTCACGGTCGAGCTGCTGGCGGTGCGGGCCCTGCTGTTTCTGGGGCCGCTGCTGGTCAGCCTGCTGCTGATGCTGCGGGATGGACCGCGCCTGCTCGGTGAACGCCGTTCCCCAGGCGGCTGGGCGCCCGAGCTGGTGGCCAGTGGGCTGCTCAGCGTCGTGCTGCTGCTCTATTTCATGGCGGCGGTGATCATCACCGCCAGCCTCACCCTCAACCAGGGCGATGTGGTGGCGGAGGTGGCCTTCCTGATCGGCCAGCTGGAGCCGGCCCGCTTCGCCGCCGCCCTGGCCAGGGCGGGTCTCTACGGCGCGATCACCGCCGCCATCTGTCTGCAGCAGGCCCGACGCGCCACGTCCGGTGCCATGGCGATGGCCTCCCGCATGTCCCGATCCTTCCTGCTGGGCCTCGGGTTGCTGGTCTGCCTCGACCTGCTCTGGACGATCACCGTCGATCCCCTGCGGTTGGGAGGCCGCTGACCATGACACCCACCGCTCCGCCGCGGCGCCCCGGTCCCCAGAGCCTGGTTTTCCTGGCGGGGGCGGTGGGGCTCCTGGGGCTGTTCGTGGTGGGGATCGCCCGTGCCGGAAACTGGCTGGCGCCCAGCGTGCGCCTGCAGTTCCGCACCCTCAATGCCGCCGGCCTGCAGACCGGCATGGCGGTGCGGATCTCCGGGTTCGCCGTGGGCCAGGTGCGCCGGATCCTGCTCCAACCCGATGCCCAGGTGCTGGTGGAACTGGAGCTGCGGGACCCCTACCGCTCCATGGTGGGCCGCCGCAGCCGGGCGGAACTGGCCCAGGTTGGCCTCCTGGGGGACAGCTACATCGCCATCACTCCCGATCCGGCGGCGGTGGGCCAGCCGCCGATCGGGGATGGCGAGACGATCGTGTTCAGCAGTCGTCCGGATCTGGAGGATCTGTTGACCGAAGTGGCCAGCAGCCGCATTCCCCTGCAGCGGGCTATCAGCAGTGGCCTCAGCCTGGCGGAGACCCGCCTGCCCCGCAGCCTCGACCAGCTGGACCAGACCCTGGCCGCCAGCCGCCGCCTGGCGACCCGCCTCGAGACCGACGCCCAGCGCAGCAGCAGCGAGCTGAACCGCACCCTGGTGGCCACCCGCCAACTGGCGCAGCGCCTGGAGGGCCGCGCCGACGGCACCGCCGCCGACCTCTCCGCCCTGATCCGGCGGCTGGAGAGCACCGAAACCCAGACACGGCCGCTGCTGCTCCAGACCTTGCGGGAGCTGACCACCATGGCCGCCACCACCAACCGCCTGGTGAAGACCCTCAACGAGAGCTGGCTGTTCGAGCTGATCGACCGGCCCGGGGCACACCTGAAGGACCGCAGGCCCTGATCGCCCAGCCGGCCGCGGGACGGCTCAGCCCACCAAGCGGTTGGCCTGGCGCAGCAGCTCGGGTGGGAACGTGACCCCGATGGCCCGGGCCGTGCGGCGATTCAGCAGCACAAGCTTGCGGGTCACCGGCTCGAAGGGCAGGTCGGCGGGCGAGCGGCCCCGCAGCACCTTGACCGCCAGATCTCCGGCCAGGGCCCCATCGGCCTCCGGATCCCAGCCCACAACCGCCAGGCACCCCGGTGTGTTGATGTCGGAGGGATCGACGGAATAGAGCGGCAGGCGAAGGCGCAGGCCTGCCGCCGCCAGGGCGGGAAAGCCCACGCTGGTGGCGTAATCGCCCACCCGCACCAGCGCTCCGACCCGGTGGGAGGCCAGCGCGTCGGCGGCCCGGGCCACCTCCCCCGGCCCGGCCACCGGCTCGATCACGACCGCGATCGAGCGCTGGCTGGCCTCCCGGCGCAGCAGCTCCGCCTCGAAGCTGGCATTGGGCTCGGAGGGGTTGAAGACGAGCCCGACGCTGGACAGGCCGGGGGTGATCCGGCGGGCCAGGTCGAGCTGCTCGGCGAGGGGACTGGTGCTCACCGTGCCCACCACATTGGGCCGGTGGGTGGTGTAGCTGGTGCCGGCGCCGGCCCCCCAGGGGTTGGAGCAGTAGGCGAACACCACCGGCACCCGGGCGGGGGCGACGGCCAGGATCGCCGCCAGGGGCGGGGTGCCGATGGCCACCAGCATGTCGACCCCGGCCTCCAGCAGCTCGATCACCTGGGCTCGGCTGGTGGCCATGCTGCCCTCGGCGAAGCGCTCCTGCAGGGTCAGACCAGCTGGCGGCCGGAAACCGCCCCTGGCCAGGGCCTGCAGGAACCCGCGGCGGGCGGCATCGGGGGCCGCACCCCGGACGTACTGGAGCAGACCGAGGCGGGGCGGACCCGGGGGGCGGGAGCGGGACGTGCATCCGGCAGCCAGAAGTGTCCCGCCGGCGGCGGCGCCGCCCAGCAGGCGCAGGGCCTGGCGCCGGCTGGTCTTGCCCGCGATGGCCATCAGCTGCGGAACAACCGCGAGTAGAGCACAGCATGGCCCAGCTGGGCCAGGCGCGCCCCCACGCCGCCATTCCAGAGGGTGTGGGGATCGGTGTCCACCAGCACCGCAGCCCGCGCGGCGATGGCGGGAGCCAGGGCCAGCTGCAGCCGCTGGGCTTCGGTGGGGCCCAGGGGCACGAGGCGTACGGCGGCGCTGAGCTGGGTGGCGATCCAGCCGTAGAGGTAGGCCTCGACCACGTCCTCCGGAGCAAGCTCCAGGGCCACCCCGGCCCAGGCCCAGGCCGCCGGCCAGGCCAGGCGCGGGGACGGGTCACCGGGCAGGGGCAGGCCCAGATCCGCCAGCAGCTGCAGCAGGGAGCGACCCATCTGCCGTTGCTGGGCCCTCACTTCGGCGGCCTCGCGCTGGGCCAGCAGCCAGCCGTCGCGCTCCAGCACCTCCTGCCAGGCTGGTCCGTCCGGTGTCTCACGCGATCGGGTCAGGGCCTGCATCAGGCCGGGCAGGCTGGCCGCCTCGATCGCCAGCGCCCCCCGGCGGAGCTCCGCCTCCAGCCAGTGGGCCACGCCATCGGCATCGGTCAGCTCCCCGGCCTGCACGAGCACCTCCAGGCCTTCGGAATAGCTGAACGCCCCCACCGGCAGGGCGGGACTGACGAGCTGGATCAGCCGCAACCGGGCGATGCTCATGGGTGGCCATGGTGGTGGTCATGGCCATGGGCGTGGCCGGCTGGTTCGTAGGCCCCGGGTTCGGGCAGAAAGGGCCCCGTCATCCGCTCCACGGTCAGCCCCCGATGCCGCAGCAGATCCTCGAGCACGCTGTCGACGCCCAGGCGCAGCTCGTCGCCGTGCAGTTCCATGGCCACATGGCGGTTGCCCAGGTGATAGGCCGCCTGTAGCAGGGCCAGGGGATCGGCGGCCCGCACCACCAGCAGCGGCTCACGGGCGGCCTCCACCAGCACCAGCGGCCCACCGGCCTCCGGTGCCAGCCGGTCGCCGGGCTCCAGGGCCGCTCCACGGGGCAACTGCAACAGGAGGTCCCGTCCACAGGTGCTGCGGCGATGGCCCCGCAGGCTCGTGCGCTCGTCGGCCCGGAGCGCCAACCGCAAGGCCGGATCCGGCCCTGAGGCTTCCCGCTCACGCAGGTGCCGCACCAGCACCAGGGGAGTGGTGGCATCGGAAACGGGGGGGGCGAGCATGGAGCAGGCCCAGCGGGCGATGGTTGTCGCTACAACCTGGCCAGTCGTCGGGGGCGGCTCTGTAGCGGGTACTACCGAATCCAGGCCCTTGGGACCCCACCATCAACGCCATGCAGCTCCCTGCTCCCGCTCCCTGGAGGGCCCAGGCCCAGCTCCGTTTCCAGACGATCGACGGGGCGGACGGTCCCACCCGGCACCAGGGCGGAGCGACGGCCCCGCTGAAGATCCAGCGGGCCTTCGCCGCCGCCGATGGCCGCTGCGAACTGCCCCTGCTGCACACCGGCGGGGGCCTGGTGGGGGGGGATGAACTGGCCATCGCCGCCGACCTCGGCGTGGGCAGTCGGGCCCTGATCACCAGCGTGGCGGCCCAGAAGGTCTACGGGACCGTGGGCCGGTCCCGGCGGGTCCCCGCCGGCAGCTGGACCTTTCAGACGCTCGACTTCACGCTTGCTGCGGAGGCCGATCTGGAATGGCTGCCCCAGGAACTGGTGGTCTTCAGGGACGGGCTGTTCCAGCAGACCTGCCGGGTGGACCTGGCCCGCGGGGCCAGCTGGCTGGGGGCGGAGGTGGTGCGCCTGGGGCGCAGCGCCGATGGCGAGACGCTCGGATCCGGCCGCTGGCGCTCGTTGCTGCAGATCCGGAGGGAGGGACAGTGGGAGCTGGTGGACCGGCTCGAGCTGGGCGGCGACAGCCTGGAGAGCCCCCATGGTCTGGGGGGGCAGCCGGTGTTCGCCAGCCTGGTGTGGGCCGCCCCCGGGCCGGTGGGCGACCCACTGCTGGAGGCCTGCCGCGCCGCGCGGCGGGGGCTGGCGGGGACGATGGCCTGCGGCCGGCTGGAGCGGGGCCTGGTGGCCAGTTACCGGGGCCGCTCCACCCAGGCGGCCCGCTTCTGGTTCACGCGGATCTGGGCCCGGATCCGGGCCGAGCGGGGGCTGGCGGCTCCGGTGCTGCCGCGGGTCTGGCCGTTCCAGGAACAGCCCCTCCACCAGGAACCGCTGCTGGCGACCCCGGCCCGCAGCTGGTGACCCCCGGCCAGGCGCAACGGCGGGCCTAGGTTCGCCCCAGGCGCAGCCCCCCCGATGCATCGCTTCCAGCTCTCCCTGCAGGCCCTGGGCCAGGCGCGCCAGCTGATCGCCGTGGGCCGCAGCCAGGGGGATCTCGCCAAGATCGCCGATCTGGTCGACAGCTTCCTGGACACGCCCCAGATGGAGGCCTGCATCGCCCGCTTCCGGGCCCTGCCGGGCGGGGCGGCGATGATGGACGAGCGCTATCCGCCCCTGCAACCGGATCTGGAGCGGCTTGAAGCGCTGCCGGAGGGGAGCCTCGGCCACAGCTACGCCGCCCTGATCTGCCGCTTCAACTACGACCCCGAATTCTTCCGCCCCCGCCCGATCGATACCGAGGGCCGCTGGCTCACCCAGCGGATCGCCACCACCCACGACATCCACCATGTGGTCAGTGGCTTCGGCACGATGCCGGCCGGTGAGAACGGCGTGCTGGCCATCACCGCCACCCAGATCGGCTTCCCCGCCTACGTGAGCCTCACCCACGCGGCCCAGATCGCCGGGTTCCGCCTCAAGCTCGACAGCTACGAAACCCTGAGCCGCTCGATCAGCCATGGCACCACGATCGGCTTCACCGCCCATCCCTTCGCCACGGTCCGCTGGGAGGAGGGCTGGGAGCTGCCGGTGGCGGAGTGGCGGCAGCGGCTGGGGGTGACCCTGCCGGCCGACGACACCCCCTACGGAGCGAACGCCTGCTGAAGGCTGGGGTCCCCCTGGGCTCGGAGCCCATCCCACCCCCCGGGGCCATGCCGCTGCTGCTGGCGGACAACGCCTGGGCCGACATCGTTGCTGCGGATCGACAACCTCAACCTCAACGGCCAGGGGGTGCTCCAGCGGCGCTGATGGGGGCCCCAAACGTTCCTTCTGAACCTGACCCGGTGCCGGACCGCTGCGAGAGTGTGTGCGGCCAGCGCCGCCTGCATGAACCTCACCCCCCAGGAGAAAGACAAGCTGTTGATCGTCACCGCCGCCCTGCTGGCGGAGCGGCGACTCGGCCGGGGCCTGAAGCTCAACCATCCAGAAGCGGTGGCTTGGCTCAGCTTCCAGGTGATCGAAGGGGCCCGCGACGGCCGCAGCGTGGCGGAGCTGATGCGGGAGGGCACCACCTGGCTGGGCCGGGATCAGGTGATGGAGGGGGTGCCCGAGCTGATCCCCGAGGTGCAGATCGAGGCGATGTTCCCCGATGGCACCAAGCTCGTCACCCTCCACGAACCGATCCGCTGACCCCCCACCCCGCCATGCCCCCCCTGATTCCCGGCGAGCTGATCCCCGAGCCCGGCACGATCGATCTCAACGTCGGCCGTCCCGTCACCACCCTCTCGGTGGCCAACCGCGGCGATCGGCCCGTGCAGGTGGGCTCCCACTTCCACTTCTATGAAGCCAACGGCGCCCTCGAATTCGACCGCGAGGCGGCCCGCGGCCTGCGGCTCGACATCCCCGCCGGCACCGCCATCCGCTTTGAGCCCGGCGACCAGCGGGACGTGCATCTGGTGCCCTACGTCGGCGACCGCCGCGTGTTCGGCTTCAACGGTCTGGTCAACGGCCCCCTCGATTGAACTGCCATGGCTTATCGCATCGACCGCCGTGCCTATGCCGAGACCTACGGCCCCACCACCGGCGACCGGCTGCGGCTGGCCGACACCGAACTGATCCTGGAGGTGGAAAGCGACTGCACCACCTACGGCGATGAGGTGAAGTTCGGCGGCGGCAAGGTGATCCGCGACGGCATGGGCCAGGCCCAGACCCCCCGCTCCGAAGGGGCCGTCGACACGGTGATCACCAATGCCCTGATCCTCGACTGGTGGGGCATCGTCAAGGCCGACATCGGTCTGCGGGACGGCCGCATCTGCGCCATCGGCAAGGCGGGCAACCCCGACATCACCGATGGGGTGACGATCGTGGTGGGGCCCGGCACCGAGGCCATCGCCGGCGAGGGGCACATCGTCACCGCCGGGGCGATCGACACCCACATCCACTTCATCTGCCCCCAGCAGATCGAAACCGCCCTCGCCTCCGGGGTCACCACCCTGCTGGGCGGCGGCACCGGCCCGGCCACCGGCACCAACGCCACCACCTGCACCCCCGGCGCCTTCCACCTGGCCCGCATGCTGCAGGCCGCCGAGGGGCTGCCGATCAACCTGGGCTTCTACGGCAAGGGCAACGCCAGCACCCCCGCGGCGATCGAGGAGCAGATCCGTGCCGGGGCCTGCGGTCTGAAGCTCCACGAGGACTGGGGCACCACCCCGGCGGCGATCGATTGCTGCCTGACCGTGGCTGACAAGTACGACGTGCAGGTCTGCATCCACTCCGACACCCTCAATGAGGCCGGGTTCGTGGAGGACACGATCCGGGCCATCGGCGGCCGCACCATCCACACCTTCCACACCGAGGGGGCCGGCGGCGGCCACTCCCCCGACATCATCCGGATCTGCGGCGAGCCCAACGTGCTGCCCAGCTCCACCAACCCCACCAAGCCCTACACCGTCAACACCCTCGAGGAGCACCTCGACATGCTGATGGTGTGCCACCACCTCGATCCCCGCATCCCGGAGGACGTGGCCTTCGCCGAATCGCGTATCCGCCGCGAGACGATCGCCGCCGAGGACATCCTCCACGACCTGGGCGCCTTCAGCATCATCGCCAGCGATTCCCAGGCCATGGGCCGCGTCGGCGAGGTGATCACCCGCACCTTCCAGACGGCCCACAAGATGAAGGTGCAGCGCGGTTTCCTCCCCGAGGACGCCGCCGGCCCCCGCGGCGGCCGCAACGACAACACCCGCCTGAAGCGCTACATCGCCAAGCTCACGATCAATCCCGCCATCGCCCATGGCCTCGACAGCCAGATCGGCTCAGTGGAGGTGGGCAAGCTGGCCGACCTGGTGCTGTGGAAGCCGGGCTTCTTCGGCGTCAAGCCGGAGCTGGTGATCAAGGGGGGCTCGATCGTCTGGGCCCAGATGGGCGATGCCAACGCCTCGATCCCCACGCCTGGCCCCGTGCATGGCCGGCCCATGTTCGCCGCCTACGGCGGTTCGCTGGCGGGCAGTTGCCTCAACTTCGTCAGCCAGGCCTCCCTCGATGCCGACCTGCCCAGCAGCCTGGGACTGAAGCGGGCCTGCGTGCCGGTGGTCCACACCCGCGGCATCGGCAAGGCCCAGATGCGCAACAACACGGCCCTGCCCAAGGTGGAGGTGGACCCCCAGACCTACGAGGTCTTCGCCGACGGTGAGCTGCTCACCTGCGAGCCGGCGGAGGTGCTGCCGATGGCGCAGAGGTATTTTCTTCTTTAGGGCACAGGGGAATTGCTGGCTGCCTCCCTTCGCTTCGGACGAGCTTGAAGGCCGATCAGACCGAGGAGAGCCCCGTCACCAGGTTAGGATAGGAACGCGATCGGCAAGGTGCGCTGGCAGCTCAGGGCCCGCATTACCACAGAAACCATCCGTGAGCGCTGGGCTTGAGCCACTTGGATCATTGACATGGTGAGCACCCGCCGGCGTGACGGCAACCAGTGACACTGGCCCCGTGACACCCACCGCGGCGACGACGACCACGGCTATAGCCAGCGCAATGGGGTTCAGGTGTTAGCCCTGCTGCGCAGCTTGGCCCTGAATCTGCTGCGCTGCAACGGCTTTTGCTCAATCCACGCTGGCCTGATGGCTGTGGCGCATGACATCAGCCGAATGCTCAGCCGCTGGCCTGCGGCGAGGTAGGCAGGTGGAGACCCCGCCGATGTTGGCCTCCTTGATCGCGGTGTAGAGGGCCTGGTCGACCCGGCGGCGGGGCTCGAGGATCGAGGGAAGGAAGCCCCCGGTGCGCAGTTTGGCGATCACCAGGTCGATGTCGCCCGCCTGGGTGGCCAGGGTGCGGGGCCGATAACCGTTGCGGTAGCCGAGGCGCTCCTCGGTTCGCCCATGGCTCGGCACTCGGAACGGTGGCGGCCACTTGCTCGATCAGCTGCTGCCATCCAGTAGCAAGGCCTGCTCGGATGCCGCACCATGAGAGGTGGGCATGGTTCGTTCTGGTTGAAGTGGTAGTCGAACCAGGGAAACAGGCCTGGCCAGCTCTTGCAACGCCAGCCGCTGGAGCCGAGCGACTGCGCAGACCCATCCACCATGCTAATGTGAAAAGTGACAGGGAATACACTCCACTCGCTGGAAAGCAAGCTCTTGAGCCTGCTTCTCATTCCGAGACTCATCCGCGGCGTCTGATATTCGACACTTGCATCCGCATTGCCCCTTTCCAAAGGCTGCTGTGCTACTGTTGCTTCGTAAGCGGTTTCGCTTTGCTGAGACCCAGAAAACACTCCTCCTACACCAACCATGACTTTCTTGTCGAAATCACTGAAAGCAATTTTGATTGCTTCTTCGCCACTAATCATTTCGGCTCAGCCAGTTATGGCTCAGGCAGTCCCTGACGCAACTTTCGCCGAAGGATGCATGGCAATGAGCGGCGCCACCTCTGTAGGTGGCTTTGTATCAGATTTTCTTAAATTTTTAGAAACACCTGGTGTGGAAGGATGTCAAGTAACAGATAAACTTTACTCGTTTCTTCCAGGTGCATTTAGCGATTTTGACGCCAATAACACCTTCCTTCAGATTTCTCAATCTTTGTTCAATCCGCTTCAGCACGCTATAAAGCTTTCAAACGTTAGTGGATTCCAGCCTGGTACCTTTGACTTCGATTATAATGTTGCGGTAGTTGTACCCGGTCTTTACATTAAGGATTGGTTCACAAGTGCTGAACCGGTCGATCCCGATGTCTCTGCTTATACACTTACAACTGATACCAATCTCTCTGGAAATGCTGCTGTTGTCTTTCCTGCAATGGCAGTTACTGCTAAGGTCCCTCTTTCAGGTGAGCCAACTAGCGTAGATTTTACTAATCAGCTGGTTGTAACTCCAGGTAATGCCGGTCCTAATGGTTTTACAAACACAGTTACGCAATCTACATTCGGAGCTCCAGATCCAGTTCCAGGACCACTTCCTCTTTTAGGGGCTGCTGCAGCATTTGGATTTAGCCGGAAGCTGCGGGCTCGTATCAAGACGATGGCTTGAAATCTTTAGTAATCTTTCTTTTTTTCACCCCCATCGGATTCCCGATGGGGGTTTTTTTTGGCATCCATAAACAGCATTGCAATGCGCTTGCTCTCCCCCTTCAGACCCGTCTGGGCGTCAGAAATCACCAGCTGTGTGCCGTCCAGGCGCTGCTCCGCATATTTGGACTGTTCTGCCGGCAGCCGAGAAGGCCTGAGGGGGAAAAGCCGGAAATGTCCGCCGGCAGCGATAACAGACGACAACCCACGCAACCGTCAAGAAAACCATGAGCAAGCAGATGCACCGCAACCGGCGCAGGCAAGGCGGAACGACTCAGACAACGACGCCCCTGACTGACCCAGGGGTGGCTCAGTCTTCGGTGTCGGAAGTGGCTCAGTTTTGGATGTTGCTTGACAGGTGGGACATCGTCGCCTGGAGGGACCGCAGCAGTTGGAGCGGCTCTGCCAGCTCTATGCCGCTCCGCGGCTGTTCACCAACATCTACCAGCCGACGGCAAAGCGGCTTCCGTTTGAGGAGAGCGAGCGTCGAGAGGGACGCCGCCCGCGTCGGCGCCACGACCAACCGCTCACCCCGGCGGATCGGTTATTGCGTTGGAGTGGCCTCAGCCGACAAGTCCGCCAGCGCATTGAGGCGTTTCAGCAGCAATGCGATCCGGTGGTCCTATTGGAGGCGATTCGGTGGAACCAGGCCGCCTTGGTGAGCGGAGAAAGCGAACCGAGCAGCAAAACCGATCGATCGGCAAGCAACCAGGAGCTCAAAGACTTTCTGGGCAGCCTGCGGCTGCTGTGGCAGCAGAGCGAACCTGTCAAGCGCGGAGGCTGGGATGTGCCAAAGCGCACCTACCGTACGCGTGTGGATCCGACCCTGGGGTGTTGGCCATTGGTGTTGCCGTGGCTGATGGCCGATCCCTTGCTCACAGGCCAGCAGGCGATGCAATGGCTGGAGCAGGAGCACCCTGGTCTGTAGCTCGGCAGCCTGCGCACGTTGCAGAGGCGGATGGGCGAGTGGGCGCGTTACCCATGCCGAACAGGTGGTTGGCCAGCAGATGGGGGCCGCCCGGGACCAGGAAAACAGCCAGCTCAACAGCAAGAAGTCACTGCGGACCAGGCGTCAACTAAACGGGTAACAAATCACACGAGTCAACGCGCCATGAACGCCCTGCGGCTCGATGGCTTCTAGTCGATCACTGAGGGCTTGGCCGTTCTCTCGCACGACATCAGGGGTTTGTTGGCACTGCTGGGATGGCGAGAACCCCCTCATGCACTGAGTTCTGCTTGACTTCTAATGAGCCTTGGGGGAGTAGCCGAACTGCTCGGTCCAGCCCATCAGCTCGTCATACCCCTAGTGCCTCCGGCACGCTGGCCTGCGGCCAGGTGGGCGAATGGTGGGAATCTGACGTTCGCCCAGTCTGCCGCGGTTGGGGGCAAGGGCAACCCGCCATGGGTGGCCCATAACATCGCCAAGCTGCTCGACATGGCGGGAATCCGCCTGGGGTGGGCCCCCTGACCAGACTTTAAGCTAGTGCTATTCTGTTAGCACGCTTAGGCCTGCATTGTCAATGCCAGATAACCGGGCTTGGCAGATGCCCTGAATGTCCTTAAGCCCAGTAGCATGAGTCTCTCTGTATGGGTCGATCGTAGTTAGCAATGGACATTGTTCGATTTTCAAAGCAATCCCAAAAAGCTTTAGCCCAGGAAATCTTTGGTGACCTCATCTTAGCTGCTACCGATCACATCGTGGATCATGCTATGGAGCCGTACCACTTCACGGCGGCCAGGCGCTACGACGCATTGAATTGGGGAATGAAATACCAGGCAGGCGGCAATGACCTTGATTGCATCAATAGCTCACGGTGGGGACCATATGACGACACCATCACTCTGCCTGACTCCAAATCTCTGGCATCTGGGAATTACAAACCTTCTGATGATAAGATCGGCGATCTTGCTAATTCCCTAGTCCCCGCAGCACCCTACACCACAAATCTATTGTCATTCAACGGCACCAATCCCTGGGATGCCTGGAACCTGTCTTCGCAAGATGGCAACAGTCGAGATCCCGGTAAAGTTGCCTATTGCTGGTCCCCATCCATTGTGCCTTTCCCCTCCATCTCTGTGGCTGGAGAGCCAGACTTCGTTAGCGAAGAAGACACCACCAATCTCCTCTACACCTTCTCACGCACTGCTCCCAACTCCTCTGCGCTGACCGTTGACTTCACCCTCAGCGGCACCGCCAGTGATGGGGTTGATTGCTCCCCATTACCCAGCTCCTCCTCCATCGCCACGCAAGTCCAACAACAACTTGACACCCCCCTTTCCCAGACATCCTACCCTCAAATCTTGGTTCAATGGGCTTTGAATGCGACGGAAGAGCAGCGAGGCTTAGCCCTTGCCAGCCACGATGGCATCCTACAGCAGCTGATTCATACGGCAGTTATGCAGGCTTGTGGCGATGGGGTCATGGAAGTGATCAAGCTACTGCCTGGCACCAATGTGGATCTGGTTTTGGAGGCTTACAAGCACACGGCGGGGGTGCGCTACGCCGAATTGAATCGGGTAGTGCAATCCCAGGCAGTCAGCAATGACCCTTACTACACCAATGGTTCACAGTGGGGCGCGTATAGCTATGACTATCCGCTACAAGCAGGCCCTGCAGGCACAACAAACATTTACGGAAGCCAAGCGGAACTGGCCTGGGACAAAGGGTTCACCGGATCCAATTCAGTCGTGGTTGGGATTCTTGATCAGGGGATTGATTACACACACCCCGATCTTGCTGCCAATATCTGGTCAAACCCTTATGATCCAGTTGACGGAATAGACAATGACGGCAATGGCTATATAGATGACATCCGCGGCTGGGATTTCCTCCGAGGAGATAACAACGTTTTTGACCCCGCCTCCGATCCCGTCAACCATGGAACTCACGTTGCTGGCACAATCGGTGCCATCGGTGGCAACGGCATCGGTGTCGCAGGAATTAATTGGAATATATCGATGATCTCTTTGAAATTCATCGGAACTACAGGTGGACCCATCTCAGCAGCAATTCAAGCGCTTGATTACCTAACAGACTTAAAAGCTCGGCATGGCATCAATATTGTAGCTGCAAACAGCTCTTGGACAGATACATCAAATACATATTCACAGGCTTTGCAGGATGCAATCTCTCGTGCAGCCGGGCGAAATATCCTCTTCGTAGCATCTGCTGGCAATACTACCTCCAATAATGACGCCATTACTCATTACCCTTCCAAGTACGACACAGCATCAAGTGCGGGCTATGATTCTGTCATTTCCGTCGCGGCAATCAATAGCGCTGGTTTGCTGGCAAATTTTTCAAGTTACGGCAGCAGCGCGGTTGATTTGGCGGCACCCGGCCAATCCATTTTTTCCACTACTCCTGGGAACAGTTACGGCAATAGCAGTGGCACTTCCATGGCCGCCCCCCACGTCACTGGAGCGATAGCATTATATGCCGCTAGCAATCCAGGTGCGTCCGCACAACAAATACGCTCCGCTCTTCTGGGCAGTACGACCGCGACAACCTCATTAACCGCGAAAACGGTTACCGGAGGAAGGCTAAACGTCGATGGCTTCCTAAGCGCAGGCCCAAATCCGATTATTTCGATCAAGCCTTCCTCCTGGTTAGCGCCGGAGGGGAATAATCAACCAACTCCCGTCAGTTTTCTTGTTACCCGCGCTGGGGGTGCAGATGCCGTCACCGTGGAATGGTCAGTTGCAGGAGTTGGACCTAATGGAGCCACCAGTGACGACTTTCTCAATGGTGTGCTCCCGAGCGGGAGCGTGAGTTTTGAACCTGGTGAGGTTGAAAAAACCATTACCGTCTACGTACAAGGAGATATGCAGGAAGAACTGGATGAAGATTTTCAAATCTCCCTCTCTCCAGCTACCGGGAATGCCTACCTGGCCAACCCAGTGGCAACGGCCAAAATCTTAAATGATGATGGCCTCATCGCTGTCAGTAATCCAGGGTCAATCACAATTCCTTCACATGGAGCAAGCATTTCCTCCATGCTTAATGTTGAGGGTTGGGGCACTAGTGCAATTAAATCTATCGAGATCACCCTCTACGGAGTCTCCCATACCTACCCAGATGACCTTGACATTTTGTTGGTGGGTCCAACTGGGGCAAAATCATTGCTGATGTCAGATGCTGGAGGATCCAATCAACTTAACAATGTTACTCTCACCTTTTCATCGCAAGCTTCCATTAATCTGCCCGATTCCAGCGCCATCGCCTCTGGAAAATACAAGCCTACAGATTTTCAGCTGGGTGATGTCTTTACTGCCCCAGCTCCTTCAGGGGCTCACACACCCGATCTATCTGTATTCAACGGCACTAATCCTTCGGGCACGTGGAGTCTGTACATACAAGATGACAGCGGCGGAGACTCCGGGACAATTGCCTATGGATGGTCCCTATCCATTCAGTCTCTCCCCGCCATCTCTGTTGCCGTTGCATCAGCCTCCGTCGCAGAAGATAGCACCGATGATCTCGTCTATACCTTCTCTCGCACCGGACCAAACTCCTCTGAGCTGACTGTTGATTTCACCCTCAGTGGCACCGCCACTGCTGGCGTTGATTTCTCCATCCTGCCCAGCTCTAGCTCTAGCTCTTCCTCGATCACCTTTGCGGCTGGTTCCTCCACCGCCACCCTCACCATTGATCCCACTGCCGATGTCGACGCTGAATCTGATGAGACCGTCGATCTCACCCTCGTTTCAGGCAGCGGCTACTCCATTGCCACCACCAACCCTGTCGTTGCCAGCATCATCAATGATGATCTCCCCGCCATCTCTGTTGCCGTTGCATCAGCCTCCGTTGCAGAAGATGGCACCGATAATCTCGTCTATACCTTCTCTCGCACCGGACCAAACTCCTCTGAGCTGACCGTTTATTTCACCCTCAGTGGCACCGCCACTGCTGGCGTTGATTTCTCCATCCTGCCCAACTCTAGCTCTAGCTCTTCCTCGATCACCTTTGCGGCTGGTTCCTCCACCGCCACCCTCACCATTGATCCCACCGCCGATGTCGACGCTGAATCTGATGAGACCGTCGATCTCACCCTCGTTTCAGGCAGCGGCTACTCCATTGCCACCACCAACCCTGTCGTTGCCAGCATCATCGATAACGACGGCAATGACATCCTCATTGGTGGAGACGGCAATGACATTCTCAATGGTGGTGCCGGCCTTGATTCCATGGATGGTGGCGCTGGCAGTGACCTTTATCTGATCACCAACAGCTCCGAGCATTTTGCCGCTGAAATCTCTGATTCCGGTCCGGCCTCCGATTCCGACGAACTGCGCTTTGCCTCCTCCACCGCTGGCCAGACCCTCACTGTTTACTCGACCGATCTCGGCCTTGAGCGCGTCAGCATCGGCACAAGCACAGCCGCGACAGCCATCACCTCAGGCACCACAGCGCTGAACATCAATGCCTCTGCCGCACCCAACGCCCTTCTCCTCACTGGCAACAACGGTGCCAACACCCTCACGGGCTCTGCCTTTGCGGACACCCTCACCGGTAACGCCGGCAAAGACATCCTCATTGGTGGAGTCGGCAATGACATTCTCAATGGTGGTGCCGCCCTTGATTCCATGGATGGTGGCGCTGGCAGTGACCTTTATCTGATCACCAACAGCTCCGAGCATTCTGCCGCTGAAATCTCTGATTCCGGTCCGGCCTCCGATTCCGACGAACTGCGCTTTGCCTCCTCCACCGCTGGCCAGACCCTCACTGTTTACTCGACCGATCTCGGCCTTGAGCGCGTCACCATCGGCACAGGCACAGCCGCCGCCCCCATCACCTCAGCCACCACAGCGCTGAACATCAATGCCTCTGCCGCACCCAACGCCCTTCTCCTCACTGGCAACAACGGTGCCAACACCTTCACGGGCTCTGGCTTTGCGGACACCCTCATCGGTAACGCCGGCAATGACATCCTCGATGGTGGCAGCGGCAACGACACACTCATCGGTGGTACTGGCAACGACACCTACGTGCTCGATAACCCAGCCGACCTGATCATCGAGAATCCCTCAGAAGGCACCGATTCTGTCAGAGCAGCCTTCACTTACACCCTCGCAGCCGATCTCGAAAACCTTACCCTCACGGGTACTGCCGCCATCAATGGCACCGGCAACGCCCTCAACAACACCCTCACCGGGAATAACGCCGACAACATCCTCACTGGAGGTGATGGCAACGACACCCTCGATGGTGGCAGCGGCAACGACACACTCATCGGTGGTACTGGCAACGACACCTACGTGCTCGATAACCCAGCCGACCTGATCATCGAGAATCTCTCAGAAGGCACCGATTCTGTCAGAGCAGCCTTCACTTACACCCTCGCAGCCGACCTCGAAAACCTTACCCTCACGGGTACTGCCGCCATCAATGGCACCGGCAACGCCCTCAACAACACCATCACCGGGAATACCGCCGACAACATCCTCACTGGAGGTGATGGCAACGACTCCCTCGATGGTGGCAGCGGTAACGACACACTCATCGGTGGTGCCGGCAAAGACAACTATAACTTCGATGCCGATGTCGCTCTCGGTACTGACACGCTCGATGAGGCCGGCGGTGGCAGCGACACGCTGAACTTCTCCGCGACGACCACCCGCTCCATCGCCCTCGACCTCGGGGTGGCAACATCCCAGGTGGTCAACAGCAACCTCAGCCTCACCCTTGGTTCGGCTACCACCTTCGAGAACGTGACCGGTGGTGCACTCAACGACACGCTGACCGGCAACACCCTCGCCAATAGTCTCACGGGTGGCGCTGGCAACGACACCCTGATCGGAGGCGCTGGCAACGACAGCTATGTCTTCGATGCCGATCTGGCCTTGGGCACCGACACGCTCGATGAGGCCGGCGGTGGCATCGACACGCTGAACTTCTCCGCGACGACCACCCGCTCCATCGCCCTCAACCTCGGGGTGGCCACAGCCCAGGCGGTCAACAGCAACCTCAGCCTCACCCTTGGTTCGGCCACCACCTTCGAGAAGGTGATCGGTGGTGCACTCGACGACACGCTCACCGGCAACACTCTCTCCAATAGTCTCTCGGGTGGCGCTGGCAATGACACCCTGATCGGGGGCGCTGGCAACGACACTCTGATCGGTGGCCTTGGTGGTGACACCTTCCGGTTTGATTCGTCTCTCAATGAGAGCACGAACCGCGACGCCATCACCGATTTCTCCCTTGACCAAGGGGATACGATCCAGCTGGAAAACGCCATTTTCACCTTCCTGCTCACCACAGGCATCCTGGCGGAGTCGGCCTTCTTGATCGGCGCCACCGCCATCACAGCCGACCAGAGGATTCTGTACAACTCCACCACCGGTTCGCTGGCTTATGACGCTGATGGTGTAGGCGTCGTCAGCAGTGCCATCTCCTTTGCCACGATCAGCACGGGCCTGGCGCTCACGAACACCAGCTTCATCGTCACCTGAACGCCCCCCTGAGACCGTCCCAGTCCGCGGCCAAGGCCGTTGCAAGCAGAACTGAGGAGCGCTTCCCGCAGGCGTCACGCACACCCAGGGCGTCGTCGATGGCCAGGGCCAGGCGATACAACCCCGCCACGGAGATGCCGTAGGGCTGGGCGACAGCCTGTGCCGCCGCGAGGGCATGCAGCGGGACGTTGAACTGGACGGCTCCCCGGCGCGGCCGGTAAGCCAGTGCAGCAGGCTCGCCTTCCAGCACGCTGGCTGGAGGTGTTGGAGGCAGAGGTACGGCAGGCTGCGATGTGACCGCGACGTGGCGATCACCGAAGCCGAGCACACTTCCCCACTCCATGAGATGCGCCACGAGAGTTTATGCAACGGCAAATGGACTGGCCCCTCTTTGGAGAGTTCAGCGGTGATGAGCCGCCCAGCCGGCGACGAATCGCCTAGCTCTCCGGCCTGATGAATCCCTCGGGTGCCCAACGGAAGCCCCGGACCATCAAGGTCTCAACAACAGCAGCCGCGGTGGAAGGAGGGCACGTAAGCTCTGGCTACTGCCAAGACGGGAAGGAACCGTGCCCCGGGCAGAGATAAAGACTGCCCTTGATTGGGGTCCTTGCAGGTAAGCCTGCCGGGGGTCTCTCAACTTCTTGCTGAAGAGTTTCCCCTAAGGGTGGCGTGGCGGCAATTCTGATGGCCCCGATTTCTGCATCCATGGTGGGAGGCCTTGATCTCATTGGGGGGCTGATCCAGCGGCCGCCTCAGCATTGTGGTCTGCTCGTTCGCACGACGTGGCGGTGGGGACCGTGGCGCAGGCCTTGGGCCGCAACAATCGGCACCACCAGCCTGCCGAACCCCCGCAACGCTCCACTAGTTACGTCTCGCGTTACCATGGCTGCATGATCCGATCGTTCCGCTGTGCGGACACCCAGGCCCTCGCCAACGGTGCCCTCGTCCGGCGGTTCATGGCCTTCGAGCGGGTGGCGCAGCGCAAGCTTCTCCAGCTGCAGGTGGCCGCCACCCTTGATGACCTACGCGTCCCGCCCGGGAACCGCCTCGAACCCCTCTCTGGAGATCGCCGCGGCCAGCACGGCATCCGAATCAACGATCAGTTCCGCGTTTCCTTCGTCTGGCGTGACGGCGGCGCCGATGGCGTCGAGATCGTCGATTACCACTGAACCCACCACCACCGAGGGCACCATGGCCCAGCTTCCACCCATCACCCCCGGCGAGCTCCTGCGCGAAGAGTTCCTGGAGCCCATGGGGCTCACCTCCTACCGCCTGGCCAAGGAGATCGGCGTCCCCATCACCAGGATCGTGGCGATCCTCAAGGAGGGCCGCAGCATCACCGCCGACACGGACCTGCGCCTGTGCCGTTTCTTTGGGCTCAGCGAGGGCTACTGGCTTCGCGTTCAGGCCCTCCACGATCTGGTGCTGCAGCGCCGCGAGATCGCCGACCAGCTGGAGCAGATCCATCCCCATCAGGCGTCGCTGGCCTGAGCCGGACGATCAGCAGGACGGCGCCGTCACCCACCCCCAGCTGCGCTGCTGCATGGCCTCCATCAACAGCGCCAGCGGCACCCCGCCACGGGAATAACGGGCGGTCATCGACCTGGAGGTGTGCCCCAGGATCTGCTCAATCACCCGCTGCTCGGCGCCGGCATCCACCAGTTGCTGGGCTGTGAAGTGCCGGGAGGAGTGGAACACCGCCGATCGGTCCGTGATGCAGGCCTGGGCCCTGAGCAGCTTCCCCAGCCGCACGCTGGCGTAGTGGCTCAGCCGTGGATCCGTTGCCGGTGGTGGTGGTTCGGGGAACAGCAGGCCCGGCCCCTGCTGCAACACCCAATCAGTGAATCTCTCGGTGATCAGCGCATCCGGCACCGGCAGGAGGCGGGCGCTGCTGTCGTTCTTCCACCGCCTCTCCGTGGTCGGCTGGATCGCCACCGTCCAGAGCCCATCAACCTGTTGCACGTCCTCCTGCCGCAGCCCCGCAAGCTCCTCGAGGCGGGCGCCGAGCACCAGGCCAAGGGGGAAGGCCCAACGATCCAGCGGCCTCCCGCCGACCTGCTGTCTGCTGACCCACCACAACTTGGCCGCCTCGGCTTCGGTGAACGGACGCCGCTCTCGTCTGGTGCCGGTGGCATCCCTGAGGCCGCGGCCGGCCAGGCGTTCGAGCACCCCACCCTGCAGCGGCACCCCATCCCCGGCGGCGGCCGCCAGCACCGCCCGCACCATCGCCAGTTTCCGCTTCGCCGTGCTTGCGGTGCCTCCCTCCAGCAGGGCATCGCGCCAACCGGCCACCTCGGCAGGGGTGAGCTGCGCCACCCGGTTGTGGCCGGAGTGCTGGGCCAGCTCCTGCAGTCTGGCCGCGGCATCCAGCTGGGACTTCTGCGCCGGGCGCCGCAGCTTCACCCACCTCTCCAACGCCGCCTCGAACGTAGGGCGCCCCCCTCCCCCATGCGATCCATTCCCCACCGGCGGCGGGAAGGCGGGCAGGGGGTCGGGCAACGGGCCGGCCGCGATCTCGGCCACCTGCTGGCTTAGGTGCACCGCTGTCGTCACCAGTCGCAGCGCCACCGCCTGCACTTCGGCCGCGGCCACCATCAGCCCCAGGGCCTTCAGCTGCTGGCGGGCCTCCTTGAGCCAGCGGCTGATCCCTTGCTCGCAGTCGGCCACGGTCCTCTCCAGGTGGGACAGGGCCTGCTCACGGGTCATGTCGTCGGAGAGCACCCCACCGGGCTGATCCCAGAACATGGGGTGCGGGATGTCCTCGATCTTCTCCGCCATGCACCGCACCGCCTCCACCACGTCGGCCTCCCTCGCCTGCAGCGGTGGCGCCTTCCAGTCCGCACTCAAGGGGAAGGGCAGCACGATCTCCAGTTCGTCCAGGGCCAGCAGCACCGCCCGCACCTCCATCGCCTCGAAGCCCGTTTCCTTGGTCCGCGGAGGGGCCAACGCCGCCCACCGTCCAGCCACGCCCAGCTCTTCGTGGACAGAAAGCCTGGGGACGGCCTCGGCGCCAGCCAGGGAGGCCTCTGCCTGGCCGTGGATCAGGTCATAGGCCCGGCGGAACTCCCGGCTTCCTGGAGCCCCGATGAGCCTGGCGGTGAAGGTCGAGCGGCCAAGGGCGGCACGGAGCTTTTCCGGCACCCGTCTCTTGTAGGTGGGCAGCCGGGCCGCGCCGCGCATCACCACGTAGGGCAGGCCCTGGCCCCCCGCCAGGGAACCATGTGGAGAACTGCTCTGCACCCAGCGCTGCACCCAAAGCTGCACCCAACCTATGCCCAACTACCCCTGAGATAACTGGGATTTCAGGCGGGGTCGGCAACTTGAGGTGAGACCATGGAGAATAGGGGACTCGAACCCCTGACCTCTGCGGTGCGATCGCAGCGCTCTACCAGCTGAGCTAATTCCCCTTCGATCGCCATTATCACCATCCCGTCCCCCTTCTCGGCCGCCACCTTGGTTGATTCCAGCCTGTCCATCACCCCCGAGCGGCTCGCGGCCTTCGACGACGCGTCCATCGCTGAACTCGCCCAGCGCCTCGAGGAGGACGACTACCCCACACCGTTCGCGGGCCTCGCCGACTGGCACCTGCTCCGGGCCCTGGCCATCCACCGGCCCGACCTGATCCAGCCCTACGTCCATCTGGTGGATCAGGAACCCTTCGATGAGGAGTGAGGAGGGCGCTGAGGAGCGGCGAGAGGATCTGACGGGGGCCTCCGCCGGCCCCACCGATCCAGCCGGCCCCGCCGACCCCCTCGCCGGGCGCCGTGTGCTGGTGCTGATCAGCGGCAGCATCGCGGCCGTCAAGCTGCCCCTGGTGGTCAGCGCCCTCGTGCAGCGGGGGGCCCAGGTGCGCTGTGTGCTCAGCCCCAGCGCCGAGCGGCTTGTGAGCGCGGTGGCCCTGGCCAGCCTCAGCCGTGCCCCCTGCCACGTCGAGTCCGACCAGTGGAGCCACCGGGCGGCGAGGCCCCTGCACATCGAGCTGGCCGAGTGGGCCGAGGTGGTGCTGCTGGCCCCCCTCAGTGCCACCAGCCTGGCCCGCTGGGTGCATGGCCTGGCCGACACCCTGCTGGCCAGCACCCTGATCGCCTGCGAGGCCCCCGTGCTGGCCGCCCCGGCCATGAACAGCGCCATGTGGGCGGCCCCGGCGGTGCGCCGCAACTGGCGGGAGCTGCGGGACTGGGAGCACGTGCTGCCCCTGGAGCCCGGCAGCGGCCTGCTGGCCTGCGACCGGGTGGGGGATGGGCGCATGGCCGCCCCGGAGCTGCTGCTGCTGGCCCTGGAGTCGCTGCTGCTGGCCGGCTGCCGCCGCGACTGGCGGGGGCGCCGCCTGCTGGTGAGTGCCGGCCCCACCCGGGAGCCCCTGGATCCGGCCCGCTGCCTCACCAACCCAAGCACCGGCCGCATGGGCGTGCTGCTGGCCCAGGCCGCCCGCCTGCGCGGCGCCACGGTCGACCTGGTGCATGGCCCGCTGGGGGTCGATCCGGCCTGGCTGGAGGGCCTACATGGTCACCCGGTCGTCACCGCGGCCGAGATGGAAGCGGCGCTGCTGCGTCTTCAGGACGGCGCCGATGCCATCGCCATGGCCGCCGCGGTGGCCGACCACCGGCGCCGTAGCCCGGAGACCACCAAGCTCCCCAAGCAGGCCCTGGCGGACGCGCTGCGCAGCGAATGGGAGCCGGTGCCCGACCTGCTGGCGGGCCTGGTGCAACGCCGACCGCCGGCCCAGGCGATCCTGGGGTTCGCGGCCCAGAGCGGCGAGGTGCTGCAGGAGGCGCGGGCCAAGTTCGCCCGCAAGGGTTGCGATCTGCTGTTCGCCAATCCGATCGATCGCTCAGGCGCGGGGTTTGCTGCCGCCAGCAACGAAGGTTGGCTGCTTGGACCGGGGCAGCGGCAACGCCACTTCGGCCCGACCGGGAAGCTGTCCCTCGCCCACGAGCTGCTGACGGCGCTGGCCGAGGCGATGGCGCTCAGGGCTCCGGTTCGGGCGACAGCAGATCCATGAACGTGCGCAGCTGCAGCCGCGGGATATAGGGCCAGCCACCGCTGCTCTCCATCTCGGAGAGCAGGGTGAACAGGCCGTTGCGGTCGCTGGGCAGGCTGTTGCGGAAGGGGCCGTCCTGGATGCTGCGGTGCAGGTGTTCGATGCGACGCAACAGGTCGAGCAGGGCTTCCGGCTCCCGGGCGCGCTGTTCGGCGATCCGGAGCAGGGCGTCGAGGGGCTCCTGGGGGTCGGGGGCGGCCTGAGGTGGTGAAGGCGGCGACAAGGGTGTGGAGTCGTCGATCGGGTGGGTGCGGCTCAGGGACATCGTCCTCTCATACAGGTTGTTGAGAGCCCACGCAAGCCGCCTGGAATGGGCGTTTTGCACCGGTAGGATCCCGGCCAGCCCAGTTCCCGTTCCGTCTCTGCGGCTTCTCCCCATGCGTTTCCGTCCCCTGCTGGCCCTCGTGCTGGCTCTGTGCCTGACCCTGGTGTCCGCATGCAGCGGCGGGGCCAAGGCCGTTGATCGGGCCAACCTCACCTACGAAGACATCCACAACACCGGTCTGGCCAACGACTGCCCGACCCTGCCCGACTCCGCCCGCGGCACGATTTCCCTGGATCCGTCGGCCCGCTATCAGCTGAAGGAGATCTGCATGCACCCCTCCGAGGTGTTCGTGAAGGGGGAACCCGCCAACAAGCGCCAGGAGGCCCAGTTCGTCGCCGGCAAGATCCTCACCCGCTTCACCTCCAGCCTGGATCAGGTCTACGGCGACCTCTCCGTGACGGCCGCTGGCCTCAGCTTCAAGGAGCTCGGTGGCATCGACTTCCAGCCGATCACCGTCCTGCTGCCCGGCGGAGAGGAGGTGCCCTTCACCTTCTCGAGCAAGGAGCTGTTGGCCTCCGCCGATGGCACGTCGTTCTCCACCAGCACCGATCTGAAGGGCAAGTACCGCGCCCCCAGCTACCGCACCAGCAACTTCCTCGATCCCAAAGGTCGTGGTCTGACCACCGGCTACAGCAGTGCTGTGGGCCTGGTTCCCGCTGGTGATGAGTTCACCGGGGAAACCGTCAAGCGCTACGTGGATGGCACCGGCACCATGGACCTCTCCATCACCAAGGTGGACCCCAGCACTGGGGAGTTCGCCGGGGTGTTCACCGCCATCCAGCCCTCGGACACCGACATGGGCACCAAGGCCGTCGTCGACGTCAAGATCACCGGCGAGCTCTTCGGCCGTCTCGAGCAGATCTGACGTCTCGGGAGGGAGATCCCTTCCCCATGCAGCAAGGGGCCCGCGGGCCCCTTTTTTCATGGCCGAGCGCCGGTCTGGGAGGATGGGTCCCATCCCCTGTGACGCCCCGGCCCGTCGCCATGACGCTCGCCAATACCGCCCCACACTCCGACCTCATCGCCCCCCACGGCGGCAGCCTTGTCGATCTGATGGTGCCGCCCGACCAGCAGGAGGGTGTGCGGGCCGCGGTGGACCGAGTCGTGGAGTGCAGCCACCGCAACGCCTGCGATGTGGAGCTGCTGATCGTGGGTGGCTTCTCGCCCCTGCGCGGCTTCATGCACCAGGAGGACTACGAGGCGGTGGTGGCGGGCCACCGCACCACCAGCGGTCTGCTGTTCGGCCTGCCGATCGTTTTCGACACCGACGACGCGTCCATCGCCGTGGGCGAGCGGCTGCTGCTCACTTACCAGGGGCAGGACCTGGCTGTGCTCACCGTGGAGAGCCGCTGGGAGCCGGACAAGGTGGTCGAGGCGAAAGGCTGCTACGGCACCACCTCCCTGGAACACCCGGCGGTGCGGATGATCGCCACCGAGCGGGGCCGCTTCTACCTGGGCGGACGCCTCCAGGGTCTGGCCCTGCCGGAGAGGGTGTTCCCCTGCAGCACCCCGGCCGAGGTGCGCGCCACCCTGCCGGCGGGCGAGGACGTGGTGGCCTTCCAGTGCCGCAACCCCATCCACCGGGCCCACTATGAACTGTTCACCCGTGCCCTCGAGGCCCCCAACGTGAGCAAGGGCGCGGTGGTGCTGGTCCACCCCACCTGCGGACCCACCCAGGAGGACGACATCGCCGGTGAAGTGCGCTTCGCCACCTACGAGCGCCTGGCGGCCGAGGTGGCCAACCCCCGCATCCGCTGGGCCTACCTCCCCTATGCGATGCACATGGCCGGCCCGCGGGAGGCCCTGCAGCACATGAT
>CALSBA010000020.1:0-60854 GCA_943373065.1 Synechococcus sp. UW140
GCTCAGGCTCACCTCAGTGCCAGCACCAAGACCAATCTGCTCAGCCAGACCGCGCGGGATCCGCACGCCAAGGCTGTTTCCCCACTTTTGGACTCGAGTCTGCATGTGAACGTCGCGGCTATACGAGGAGTATACCCGTTTTGGACTGCGGCCGCCACGCCTCCATCTCTCTAACGCTGTGTAGATGGTTTCCGATATCCACGCGATGGCGGTCCCAACTTTCCGTGAACCACGCCGTGGCTATGAACAGACTTCCTCAAAACCATTGCAGTGCACGAGCTATCTGCTTCGGGTCCACCAACGATAGCCGTGGTTCACGGGTCCGATATCCACATGTTCCGCCCGATACATATCCCATTCCAGAGCCTTGGCCGATTCTCAAGCAAGAACCACGGCAACGCCAAGCAACCTTCCTTGCTTGCCCCCCTCAGCTGTGCTCCCTCAGAAACCCGATTGTGCCCTCCAGCTCCTCAGCGAAGCGGTCGATCTCTTCGGGGGTGGTGGTAAAGCCCAGGCTGGCGCGGGCGGAACTGGACAGGCCATAGTGGCGGTGCAGGGGCTGGGTGCAGTGGTGGCCGCTGCGGATGCAGATGCCGGCCGAATCCAGGAGGGCAGCGATGTCGTTGGCGTGCAGGCCGTCCACGCTGAACGCCGCTAACGCGGCCCGGTCGGGCTGCTGGTCCGGTGTCGGGCCCAGGATCCGCACGCCGTCGATGGCCTGCAGCCGCTCGAACAGGCGCCGGGTGAGCTGCTGCTCCCAGGCGTGAATGCGCTCCATGCCCAGGTTCTGCAGGTAATCGAGGGCGGCGCCCATGCCGATCGCCTCACCGATCGCCGGGGTGCCGGCTTCGAACTTGTGGGGCAGGTCGGCCCAGGTGCTGTGGTCCAGGTAGACGTCGTGGATCATCTCGCCGCCCCCCAGGAACGGCGGCATCGCCTCCAGCAGCGCCTCGTGGGCCCAGAGGAAGCCCATGCCCGTCGGGCCGCACAGCTTGTGGGACGAGCCCACCAGGAAATCGGCCCCCAGGGCGGCCACGTCCACCGGCTTGTGGGGCAAGCTCTGGCAGGCATCCACCAGCAGAAGGGCGCCGGCCCCGTGGGCTAACGCAGCCACCGCCTCGATCGGATTGAGGCAGCCCAGGGTGTTGCTCACGTGCACCAGGCTCACCAACTTGGTGCGATCGCTGATCTTGGCCTTGAGGTCCTCCAGATCCAGCTCGCCGCTCTCGGTGACGCCCGCATGGCGCAGCACGCAGCCCGTGCGGGCCGCCAGTAGCTGCCAGGGCACCAGGTTGCTGTGGTGCTCCATCACCGACAGCAGCACCTCATCGCCCTCCCGCAGGTTGGCGTCACCCCAGCTGCGGGCCACCAGGTTGATCGCCTCGCTGGCGTTGCGGGTGAACACGATCTCCCGGGCGCTGGCGGCACCGATGAAGGCGGCCACCTTGCCCCGGGCCGCCTCGAAATGGTCGGTGGCGCGGGCGCTCAGCTGGTGGGCGCCGCGGTGCACATTGGCGTTGTCGAGGCTGTAGTACTGCTGCAGCGCCTCCAGCACCTGCCGCGGCTTCTGGCTGGTGGCGGCGTAATCCAGGTAGATCAGCGGCTGGCCCAGGCAGGCCGTCTGGGCCAGCAGGGGGAAATCGGGGCGCGTCTGGACCGCCAGGTCCGCCACCACCGGCGCGCCCGCCATGGGCGGCGCCGCGATCCTCGGGGAGTTGGTGGAGGTCGGCGTCATCGTCCCTGCTCCCCCAGCAAGCTGGCCAGAGGCTGCCACGGCCGGGCGGCCTCAGGGAGTTCCTGCAGCACCTCCTCGCAGAAGCCGCGCAACAGCAGCCGGGCCGCCTGGTCGGCGGCGATGCCGCGGCTCTGCAGGTAGAAGAGTTCGTCCTGCTCCAGCCGGCTCACGGTGGCGCCATGGGCGCAGCGCACGTCGTCGGCGACGATCTCCAGCTCGGGCTTGGTGTCGATGCGGGCCCGGTCCGAGAGCAGCAGGTTGCGGCTCAGCTGGGCCGCATCGGTGCGCTGGGCTGCACGGGGCACCTGCACGGCGCCGTTGAACACGCTGCGGCCCTGGCCGTCGGCCACCGCCTTATGCAGTTGCTCCAGCCGCCCGTCCGGCCCCTCGAACACCATCTGGCTGTGGGTGTCACTGATCTGGCGTCCATCCGCCAGCTGCAACGCCTTGAGGGCGCTGTGGGCCGCCCCCTGGCGCTGCACCAACCGCGGCTCCAGCCGCCCCAGGGCCCAGCCGCCATGGGCACTGACGCCGCTGTAGCGGCTGCCCGTGGCCTGCTCCACCGCCACGGTGGCCAGCAGGCAGCCCGCTTCGGCGCCAGGCGCCAGCAGGCCGTGGCGCAGCTCGGCGCCCTCACCCAGGCGGGCCTCCAGAACGACGCTGGTGAGGTTGGCGCCACCGCTGCGGTGCACCTGAAGCACCTCCAGAGAAGCCTCGGGCTCCAGCACCAGCAGCAGCCGCAGGGGCAGGATTCCCTCGCCATCGCCGGCGTCACTCACCAGCTCCAGGGTGGTGGCAACCGGGCCGCGCACCCGTAGAGCCAGCACGTTTCGGGCCGTGGCGCCGTTGAGCAGCACCGGCCAGAGCTCGGCGCTGCCGGTGGCGGCCAGCACCTGGCCCAGGGTCCCGTTCAGTTCCTCGCAGCTGATGGGCTCCAGGCCCGCCGGCAGGTTGATCCCGGCCAGGGGATCGCTGTGGCCATCGAGGATCAGCCGCAGGCTGCCGGCGGCCACCTCGGGCTGCGCCGCCGGGGCGGGGCTGAGCAGGGTGGGCTTTAGGGCAGTCAGCGGCGCCAGGTCGGTGAAGCGCCAGGCCTCCACGCGGCGCGAGGGCAGCGGGGTCTGCGCCAGGGCCTGGGCCGCACGAGTGCGGCTGGCCGTCAGGGCATCGGCGCCAGCGGAGGCGCCACCGGTGGCGTTGGCCAGCAGGGCGGTGATCCAGCCGCCCGGGGCGGCGCCGGCTGCGGCGGTGGGGGTGGAGAGCGAAGCGGCCACCATCTCAGCCCACCTCCGCCGGTGTGCGCTCCAGGGCCGCCAGTTCGGCGTCGACCCAGTCGTAGCCGCGCTCCTCCAGCTCCAGGGCCAGTTCCTTGCCGCCGGTGCGCAGGATCCGGCCGGCCGCCATCACATGAACGTAATCAGGGGTGATCACATCCAGCAGGCGCTGGTAGTGGGTGATCAGCAGGGTGGCGTTGTCGGGGCCGGCCAGGTGGTTCACACCACCGGCCACGATGCGCAGGGCATCGATGTCGAGGCCGGAGTCGGTCTCGTCGAGCACCGCCACCAGCGGTTCGAGCAGGGCCATCTGCAGGATCTCGTTGCGCTTCTTCTCGCCGCCGGAGAAGCCCTCGTTGACGCTGCGCTCCAGGAAGGCCGGATCCATCTGCACCACCTGCAGCCGTTCGCGTACCAGGTCCTCGAAGGCGAAGGTGTCGAGCTCCTCCTCCCCCTTGCCGGCGCGGCGGGCGTTGGTGGCCACCCGCAGGAACTCCAGGTTGCTCACCCCGGGGATCTCCACCGGGTACTGAAAGCCGAGGAACAGGCCGGCCCGGGCCCGCAGCTCCGGTTCGAGGCTCAGCAGGTCGTCGCCCATGTAGCGCACGGTGCCGCCGGTGACGGTGTAGGCCGGGTGGCCCGCCAGCACCTTGGAGAGCGTGCTCTTGCCGCTGCCGTTGCGGCCCATCACCGCGTGGATCTCACCGGCGCGGATCGTCAGGGACACCCCCTTGAGGATCGGCTGGTCCTCCACGCGGGCCGTGAGATCACGGATCTCGAGCAGTACGGGAGCGTCGGGGCGGATCACGGCGGGGGAGAAAAGGGCAGGAAAGGGACGGGGAAAGAAGCGTTGGGCCGGCCGGGGTGGCCGTGGGCCGGGATCAGCCGACCGAACCCTCGAGCTTGAGGGCCAGGAGCTTGTCGGCTTCGGCGGCGAACTCCATCGGCAGCTGGTTGAACACGTCGCGACAGAAGCCGCTCACCATCATCGACACCGCCTCCTCGAAGGCGATCCCCCGGCTCTGCAGATAGAAGAGCTGGTCGGCGGAGATGCGGCAGGTGCTGGCCTCGTGCTCGATGCGGGCATCCGGCTGCTGGGAGCGGATGTAGGGATAGGTGTTGGCGGCGGCCTGGTCGCCGATCAGCATCGAATCGCACTGGCTGTAGTTGCGGGCGCCCACGGCCTTGGGCCCCAGCTGCACCAGCCCCCGGTAGCTGTTGGAGGAGTGGCCGGCGCTGATCCCCTTGCTCACGATCGTGGAGCGGGTACGGGGGCCCACGTGGATCATCTTGGTGCCGGTGTCGGCCTGCTGGCGGTTGTTGGTGAGGGCCACCGAGTAGAACTCGCCCACCGAATCGGCCCCCTGCAGCACGCAGCTGGGGTACTTCCAGGTGATTGCCGAGCCGGTTTCCACCTGGGTCCAGCTGATGTGGCTGCGGTCGCCGCGGCACTGGCCCCGCTTGGTGACGAAGTTGTAGATGCCGCCCTTGCCGTTCTCATCCCCCGCATACCAGTTCTGGACGGTGGAGTACTTGATCGAGGCGTCATCGAGGGCCACCAGTTCCACCACCGCCGCGTGCAGCTGGTTGGTGTCGAACATCGGCGCCGTGCAGCCCTCCAGGTAGCTCACCGAAGCGCCTTCCTCGGCCACGATCAGGGTGCGCTCAAACTGGCCGGTGTCGCCGGAGTTGATGCGGAAGTAGGTGGAGAGCTCCATCGGGCATTCCACCCCCTTCGGGATGAACACGAAGGAGCCGTCGCTGAACACGGCCGAATTAAGGGCGGCGAAGTAGTTGTCGTTGCCAGGCACCACCGTGCCGAGGTATTTCTCGATCAGGTCGGCGTGGTCCTTCACCGCCTCGCTGATCGAGCAGAAGATCACCCCGTGCTCGGCCAGCTTCTCCCGGTAGGTGGTGGCGATCGAAACGCTGTCGAACACCGCATCCACAGCCACGTTGGAGAGGCGCTTCTGCTCGCTCAGGGGGATGCCGAGCTTCTCGAAGGTTTCCAGCAGCTTCGGGTCCACCTCATCGAGGCTGGCCTTCTTCTCCTGCTGCTTCGGCGCCGCGTAATAGATGATCTCCTGGTAATCGATCGGCGGATGGCCGAGGGTCGCCCAGTCGGGCTCCTCCATCTGCAGCCACTGGCGGAACGAGCGCAGGCGGAAGTCGAGCAGGAAGGCCGGCTCGTTCTTCTTGGCGGAGATCAGCCGCACCACGTCCTCGCTGAGCCCCTTGGCGATCTTCTCGGTTTCGATGTCGGTGACGAAGCCGTATTTGTACGGCTGGCTCACCAGATCGCCGACGGTTGCGCTGCTCGCCATGGGGGAAAGGGGCCGGTTCAGCCGGCGGTGAGGGACTGGACGTCTTCGAGGCTGATGGTCTGCAGCTCGCCGCGGAAGGGGTTGTCTTCGGTGAGGAAGAGCATGCAGTGGCATTCCTTGCGCTCCCGCATCGGCACGCAGGGGCAGTTCCAGAACGCCTGGGCCACTTCGGCCTCCTTGTCTTCGTAGTGGCGGCAGGGGCAGAGGGCGCCGCCCAGCTCGTCCTTGTGGCGGGCCAGACCCTCCAGCACCACGGCGGTGACCCCCGGATCGCTGCAGAAATAGGTGCCGGTGCGCTGGGCGTAGGTTTCCGCGAAACGGCGGATCACCTCCAGGCTTTCGGCACCGGCTGCGGGGGTCGTGGTGGTGGAGGCGTCGGTCATGGGCAGAGCGTCGGTTGCGCGCACCGGTGGATCGAATAACGAAACACTTTGGTTTCGTTACTGCGGGAGCCTAAGGCACAGGCGCGGTCCGTTGACGGCGTGGAAAAGCCATTGTGACGCCCCGGCGGGCACCACGGGCCAGCCCCCATTCCCCCGGTGTGCGTGGCATGGTGTTTTGGTCTGACGCCTGTCATGAGCGCCCCCGCCCAGTCACCCGCCCCCACGGCCGGCCCTGTCGAAGGGGCCCATCCCACCCGGGAGGCGGCCCTGTCGGTGCTGCTGCGTGAAGGCGAAGCGACGGCGGCCCAGCTGGCGGACTCCCTCGGCGTGTCGGTCCAGGCCATGCGCCGTCATCTGCGCAGCCTTGAGGATGACGGCCTGGTGGAGGCCTGTTCGTCCCATGAGGGTCCGGGCAGGCCCAGCAACCGCTGGCACCTCACCGCCCAGGGCCAGGGCCGATTCCCCGATGGCAGCGAGACCTTCGCCCTCGGCCTGCTCCACACCCTCACCGAAAGCCTGCCGGCGGACACCCTGGAGCTGGTGCTGCGCCAGCAGGCCGAGGAGAAGGCGGCCGACTACCGCCGCCTGATCGGTAGCGGCCCCCTCGGCCAGCGGATCGAGCAGCTGGTGGAACTGCGGCGCAAGGAGGGTTATGTGGCCGAATGCCGCCGCGACGACGACCCTGCCACCACCGACACCACCGCCTGGGTGATCAGTGAGTTCCACTGTTCCGTGATGCGCATCGCCGAGCAGTACCCGGTGGTCTGCGACCAGGAGCTGCGTCTCATCCGCCAGACCTTCCCCGACTGTGCCGTGGAGCGGGTCCACTGGCGGCTGGAGGGGGGCCACAGCTGCGGCTTCCGCATCGCGCCCGTCGCAAAGAGCCCCGTGGCCACCGGCCCCACGCCGGCCCCCTGAGCCGTGCTCAGCCCCGACGAGCTGCAGGAGCTGGAGGCCACCCTGCTGCCCACCCTGGAGCGCCACCACCTGCGGCTCCTGGCCCATGGCCTGCGCACCCTGCAGGCCATCGCCGGGCGGCGGGCCGGCGCGCTCCCGCCGGAGGGGGCCGTGGCCGCCTGGGCCGCCGCCCAGCCGGTGATCGCCGCTGATGCCGGTTTCGCCCAGGCCTTCCTCCACCAGATGGACGGGGTGGGGCAGCAGCTGGCGGCCATCGCCGCCGCCGCCGGCCGGGAGCCCCTGGCCCTCGATCTTCCCGACCTGATCCACTGGGCCACCCGCGAGGCCGACCGGCGCGTCAGGTCCCCGGCAGCCCCACCAGTCCCGCCACCAGGCTGACCCCGGCCAGGGCGGCGGCGGCGGCCAGCACCCCCCGCCAGCCGGGCCGGTCCCCCTCCAGGGCCGCCAGGGGCAGGGCCATCACCGGCGCCGTCGACAGCAGGGCCACGGCGAGCCCCCCCGGCAGACCCGCCAAAGCGGTCTGCTGCAGGGCGATGCCGGCGCTGGTGCCCAGCAGGGTGGCCGCCAGGGCCAGGGGCCAGCGGCGCCCGGCCGGCCTCGGCCCCTGAGCGGCCCGCGGCAGCCCCGCCAGCAGCGGCAGCATCACCAGCGCTGCCGCCGCCAGCCGCAGGGTGGCGGCCTGCAACGGCTGTGGCCCCCCGGCCAGCAGCCCCGCCCGCGCCAGCAGGGCGCCGCCGCTGCCGCAGGCCAGGGCCCCGAGGGCCAGGGCCACCCCGAAGCCGTCGCTGCCCGCAGGCTGATCCTCCCGTGGGGCGCGCTGCTGCACCACCAGCAGCACCGCCAAGGTGATCAGCGCGATCCCCAGCCACTGGGCCGGCCGGGGCACCTCCCCCAGCAGGGCCACCCCCGCCAGGCTCGTGACCGCCGGACCGCCGGCGTCGATGGTGAGGGTGCGCCGGGTGCCCAGCCGCCGCAGGGCCACAAAGAACAGGGTGTCGCCGAGGGCGATCCCCAGCACCCCGCTGAGGGCCAGCAGCAGCAGTGCGCGCGGCGCCATCTGCCACGGCAGCAGGAGGGTCAGCGGCAGCAGCAGGGCCACCGCCAGCAGGTTCTTGAGCAGGTTCAGCCGGGCGGCCGAGAGGGAGGTGGGCAGCCGGCGCCAGAGCAGGCTGGAGAAGGCCCAGCAGAAGGCGGCCGCCAGGCCGGCGGCGACGGGGGCGGCGGACAAGGGGCCGCGGGAGGGTGGGTGAGTTGCGATCATCGCCTGATCGCGCCCCATCGCCAGAGGCCCCCGTGAGCGGATCCATCGCCGACGCCATCAGCTTCTTCCGGCTCAGCTGCGGCCGCTGGCGCTCCCAGCGCAGCAGCCACCACCTGCTGCACCGCCGCGCCGAGGCGGGCGGCTCCTTCATTGAAGTGGTGGAGCTGGAGGTGGCCGATCCGCGCCTGGAGGCGATCGCCGTCCTGCATGGCCAGGATCCCGCCGGCCTGGTGGGCGGCTGCCGGGTGCGCTGGAGCGGCTCGATGGCCTGGGACAAGGCCGGCGAGGCCCACGAGGGCGAGAGCGTCTTCGGCCTGATCCCCACCGATGAGCGGGGCCGCAGCGGCCTGCTGCTGCGCGACCGCGGCTACGCCGAAACGGCGCCGGTGGCGGGCCACTTCGCCATGGACGACCGGGACGGCCTGCTGCTCACCACCAGCTACGAAACGATGAACAGCCTGGAGCGATTCAGCTTCGCCGGGCCCGACGTGCGCCTGCGCACCAGCACCGTCGAGGGGCTCTCCAACACCGCCTCCTTCTGCGTCGAGACCCGGATCGCCGACGGGGCGGCGGCCGAGACCGGCGCCAGCACTGACGCAACGGGCAGCCCGGCGAGCCCCGAAACCGCCTGCCTGTCAGCCCTGGGCTGGTGACGGGAGCGGTGCCGGTGTTGTGTCGCCAACGTTACGGACTGTGAGCCCTGCCCTCCCGCGCCCGGGGGCTCCGCGGCCCTACTTCTACGATCCCCATCGACGGATGCCGGACCACGCGTGGCTCTTCCACTCCTCAAGTACCCCCCCACCTCCCAGAACTCGCGTGTGACGCCGTTCCGGGTTGGTTCCGACGAGGACCCCAAGGCCGTGTCCATGGACAAGGCCATGGACCGGGAAGATCAGAATTTCGTGATTGAAGCGGCCTACCGCCAGATCTTCTTCCATGCCTTCAAGGTCGACCGTGACCGCACCCTGGAGTGCCAGCTGCGGGACGGCCAGATCACGGTGCGGGATTTCATCCGCTCCCTCTGCCTGTCGGACACCTTCAACCGCAGCTTCTACAACCTCAACAGCAACTACCGGGTGGCCCGCCACCTGGTCGAGAAGCTGCTGGGCCGCCCGGTCCACGGCAAGTCCGAGGAGATCGCCTGGTCCGCCGTGATCATGACCAAAGGGGTCAAGGGCGCGGTGGACGCCATCCTCGACTCCCAGGAGTACCTCGACGCCTTCGGCTACGACACCGTGCCCTACCACCGCAACCGGGTGGTGGGCTCCCGTGAGGTGGGCGAAACCCCCTTCAACCTCACCTCGCCCCGCTACGAGTCGTACTACCGCGGCATCCTGGGCTTCCCCCAGATCGTCTACACCGGCAAGTCCCGCAGCTTCCCCGAGCGCGCCCAGCAGCGCCGCGGCGGCTTCCCGCAGGACTACCTGCCCTGGGTCCGCACCCTGCCCGCCCTGCGTGGCGTCGGCAGCGCCGCCGCCGGCAACACCGGCATGGACTACCTCTCCAAGGTGCCTTACCGCAGCATCGGCCGCTGAGATCGGGCCGTTCCGACCAGAGCGTTCTTCCCAGGCCCTGCAGCGTCACCGCTGCGGGGTCTTTTCTGTGGTGGACTGGCCCGGCGGCGGACAGGCGCGCCCCAGGCCGTCAGTGGATCCTGACCACCAAGGGCTCTCTCCGCCCAAAGGCGGAAACGTCCTCCAGACTGATCCCAAACGAATTCTGATGTTGTGAGCCAGAAGACGCTGACCTCCCTGGCGATGATGACGCTGCGCCAGCTGCGGCAGATCGCCAGTGACCTCGGCGTTTCTCTGTACAGCCGCAAGTCCAAGGAGGAGCTGGTGGAGGCCATCAGCACTCGCCAGGTGGAGGAGGGGGAAGGGCGGAGCCTTGAGCGCATCGAGGCGGAGATGGCCCCGGCCCCCCGGCCCGCCGCCGAGACCCGCGTCGTCTTCCTGCCCCGTGATCCCCAGTGGGCCTATGTCTTCTGGGACATCTCCGAGGACGACCGCTCCGACGCCCTCCATGCCGGCGCCTCCCAGCTCTGCCTGCGCGTCGCCGACGTCACCGGCCTCGCCGGTGGTTCCGCCCACCCCCACACCCTCCAGGAGGTGGTGGTCGACAGCCATGCCACCGAGTGGTATCTCCCCGTTCCCCTCTCCGACCGCGACTACCGGGTCGAGCTCGGCTACCGCAAGGGCGCGGGTGGCGGCTGGATCTCCCTGGCCTATTCCTCGGTCGCCCGGGTGCCGTCGCTGCATCCTTCCGAGCAGATCCTCGATCAGTTCGTCCCCTTCTCCCTCGACGCCTTCCCCTCCTCCGGCAGCGCCAGCCTGCCCGCCCCCGCCGAAGCCGTCGATTCCGGCCTGCATGAGCGGCTCTACCAAAGCGCCACCAGCCAGTGGCGCCGCCTGGGACGCGGTTCGGAAGCCTTCCACGAGATCGATGCCGCCGCTGGCCTGGAGGGCGGCGGCGCGTTCTCCGCCTCCGGTGCGGGCCCCTGGGCCTCGGGCCGCAGCGCCTCCGGCATGGGGGGGGTGGGCTCCCGTCAGCGGTCCTTCTGGCTGGTGGCCGATGCCGAGCTGATTGTCTATGGCGCCACCGATCCGGCCGCCCGCCTCAGCATCGGCGGTGAGGAGGTGCCCCTTTCGGCCGATGGCACCTTCCGGGTGCAGGTGCCGTTCCGTGATGGCCAGCAGCTCTATCCGATCGAGGCCGTGGCGGCCGATGGGGAGCAGAAGCGCAGCATCACCATGGAGTTCCGACGCTCCACGCCGGAAGACAACAGCAACCCCGCCAGCCAGGCCGTGGCCGAGTGGTTCTGATGGAGAACACCGCCACCGGCTCCAATCGGGGTCTGCTCAGGGTGGTCGTGGCCCTCACCCCCATGGCCGGAACCATCCTCTTCCCACTGGTGGTGCCGATCCTGATGCTGCGGGTCAGCATCGCCTCGGGGGTGATCGCCGCCGTGGTGATCGGCACCCTCTGGTTTGTCGCCATGCTCAGCACCTCGGAGATGCCTGGCCACCACTGAGGCACGCCTGGGGCGCCCCCGAATCGTCCGTCGCCGGGAAGGCTGAAGCAGCGCACCGTGCCGCGCCTGCCAGCCCATGGCCCCTGCTGTCTGCTTCTGTCCGCTCTGGCGCGCCACCTGGGCCCTCGCCGGCCTCGCGGCGCCCCTGCTGCTGGGGGGCTGCGGCCCCGCCCCGGCGGCCCTGAGCGGGGGATCGCCCCAGGCCCTGCCCCTGCCAGCGGGCATCCGGGTGGCCTTCAACCACCGCGGCGACAGCCGCTACCGCAGCCCGATCAGCGGCCAGTGGCGCCAGGGTGATGACCTCGAGGCCCTGCTGCTGGAGAGCATCCGCGAGGCCCGCCAGGAGATCCTGGTGGCGGTGCAGGAGCTCTCCCTGCCGGCGGTGGCGGAGGCCCTGGCGGAACGGCACCGCCGCGGCGTGCGGGTGCGGGTGGTACTCGAGAACCTCTACAGCACCCCCTGGAGCCAGCAGCATCCCGTAGATCTGCCGCCCCACCAGCGCCAGCGCCAGCAGCAGCTGGCGGCCCTCGGCCAGGGGGATGCCGTCGCCGTGCTGCAGCGGGCCGGCGTGCCGGTGCTCGACGACACGGCCGACGGCAGCCGCGGCAGCGGCCTGATGCACCACAAGTTCCTGGTGGTCGACGGCCGGGCGGTCGTCACCGGCTCGGCCAACTTCAGCCCCTCCTGCATCCATGGCGATGCGGGCGCGCCCAGCACCCGCGGCAACGTCAACCACCTGCTGCGCTTCGACAGCCCCGCCCTGGCCGAGGTGTTCGCCGCCGAATTCGCCCGGCTCTGGGGCGATGGCCCCGGCGGCCAGCCCGACAGCCGCTTCGGCATCGCCAAGGAGGGCGGCGGCCCCCAGGTGGTCGACGTGGCCGGCACACCGGTGGAGGTGCTCTTCACCCCCCACCGCCGCCGCGACCCCAACCACGGCCTGGCCTGGTTGGAAACCAAGCTGGCCGGCGCCGGCCGGCGCCTCGATCTGGCCCTGTTCGTCTTCTCGGGCCAGAACCTGGCCGACCGGCTCCAGGAGCTGCATGGCCGCGGCGTGAAGCTGCGCCTGCTGGCGGATCCGGGCTTCGCCAACCGGGCCTTCAGCGAAACCCTCGACCTGCTGGGCATCACCCTCCCCGACCAGGACTGCCGGATCGAAGCGGGCAACCGGGCCTGGAGCGCGCCGCTGGAAGGGGTGGGCACGCCCCAGCTGGCCAGCGGCGACAAGCTGCACCACAAATTCGCCGTGCTCGATGGCCGGGAGGTGATCACCGGCAGCTTCAACTGGAGCCCCAGTGCCGCGTTCCAGAACGATGAAACCCTGCTGCTGATTCGCTCTCCCGTGCTGGCACGTCACTTTGAAGCGGAAGTCGACCGCCTCTGGCGTGGGGCCGAACTGGGCGTCAGCGGCCGGCTGGCCCGCCGCATGGAGCAGCGGCGCCGCAGCTGCGGCAGTGGAACGCAGCGGCCTGCCGAATCCGCGCCCACAGCGACGACTACGATTCGGTAACGCTAAGTACAAGATCCATGGACCCGGTGTCCACTCCCTCCGCCACCGCCAGCTCCCGCCAGGTCACCCCGCGCCTGGATGCCATCAACCTGATGCTGCGGGACCTGCACACCCGCCACGACGAAATCCGCCACCGTGCCGCCTTCCGGGGCTGCACCAGCGAGCTGCTGACCGTCCAACAGGAACTGGTCGACTACCTGCTCAGGATGAAGAACTCGCTCCAGGGGGCGGAGACCGCCAACCCCGAAGAAGGCCTCAACTACAACTCCTTCACCTGAGAAGCCCGTCCGGGTCCCTCGCCAGCCGGGTGGTGGTGGTGGGGGCCGGTCCCGCCGGCGCCAGCCTGGCCCTGCTCCTGGCCCGCCGCGGCCTCCCTGTCGACCTGATCGACGCCACCGGCCGTGGCGGCCGGCCCTTCCGCGGCGAGGGACTCATGCCCAGCGGACTGGCGGCCCTGGCCGCCATGGGCCTGCAGCCCCTGCCGCCGGCGGTGGCCCAGCTCCCCCTGGCGGCCTGGAGCTTCTTCCTCGACGGCCAACTCCTGTTCGAGGTGGCCGAGCCCATGGCCAGCCCCGTGCCCTGTACCCTGATCGACCAGGACTCGCTGCTGCAGGAGCTGCTGGCCCAGGCGCGCCGGCAGCCAGGCTTCCGATTGACCGAGGGCCAGGCCGCCACCGACCTGCTGCGGCAGGACGGCCGCATCACCGGGGTGCGACTGGCGGATGGCACCGCCCTGGAGGCCGACCTGGTGGTGGCCTGCGATGGCCGGGAGTCGCTGCTGCGCCGCAAGGCGGAGCTGGCGCTGGAGAGTGCCCCGAGCCCCCTCGACGTGCTCTGGTTCCGGCTGGAGCCCCCGGGGGCCGAGGCCCTTGTGGATTGGCTGGCCGGCCGCTTCGTGACCGTGGTGGGCGCCGCCGGCAGCTACGCCCTGTTCCCCTCCGCCCGCGGCGGCGTGCAGCTCGGCTGGGCGATCGAGCCGGGTGGCGCCGCTCCGGCTCCCACCCCGGCCAGCCCCGGAGCCTGGCTGCAGCTCTGGGCCCGGGACGCCCCCGAGCCCCTGGCCCGGCTGCTGCGGGCCTTGGCAGAGATGACCGTGCAGGGACCGGTGCGGCTGCCGGTGCGGGTGGGGCTGTGCCCGTGCTGGCAACGGCCCGGCCTGCTGCTGCTGGGCGATGCCGCCCACCCGATGAGCCCGCTGCGGGCCCAGGGGATCAACATGGCCCTGCGCGATGCCCTGGTGGCCGCCAGGCACCTGGCGCCTGCCCTACTTGCTGGCGAGCCGGCCGCCATCGATCAAGCGACAGCGGCGATCGCCACCGCCCGGCTGCCGGAGATCCGGCGCATCCAGCAGCTGCAGCAGGAGGAGGCCCGCCGGGCCGATCTGCTGCGGCGGCGGCATCGGCTGCGAAGCCTGCTGGCCAGGAGCGCCCGCTGGAGCGGCCCCCTGCTGGAGCGGCGCTGGCGGGCCACCCAGCGGGAGCTGCGCAACGGCGTTGCGGTGATCGCCACGGACCTGTGAGCGGCGGCCATGATTGGGGGACCTCCCCGCCCGCCATGGACCGGACCGTTTCCGTCACCCGCCCCGGCCCACGCCGCCTGCGGCCGTCCCTGCCGCACCTGGCCCTGCTGGCGAGCCTGCCGTTGCTGGGGGCCGCACCGCTGCGGGCCGCCCCGGAGCCACCCCCCTTTCCGCCCTCCGCCGAATTCCGCTCCCTGCAACTGATCGCCCTGGCCTGCAGCCGCGAGAACACGGCCGAACCCTGCGACAAGGCTCGCAGCCTCGCCGACCCCCTGCTCGACCACCCGCGCCTGCCGGCCAGCTGCAAGGACACGCTCTGGACCATCCGTCAGCGGTCGGTGGTGGCCGCCAGCAACAGCTTCGAGCGTCGCGAACCGATCGACCGGGCCGCCCGCAGCCTCACGGCCGTCTGCCGCCTGCAGTTACCCGTCGCCAAGCCGGCGGCCAATGCCGCCCCCAGGCAGGGGGGCCTGAACCTGATCAATCCCAATCAAAACTGAAGCGCTGGCCGGGCAGCAGCCGCTGCAGCTCCTCACTCAGTTCCGCCATCATCAGGCGGCTCATCTGGGGATGGCCGCGCAGGTCCTTCACCAGCTCCGCCACGTCCGCGCTGGTGAGGCCGTGGTTGCTGATCTTCGCCTCGACGCGGTCGCGGAACTGCTCGAGCAACCGAATCTGGTCGGGGGACAGCGGACTGTCATCCGAAGGGTGCTGGACGTCCATGGTTGGGGGTGAGGGGAATCAGGGTTGGGGCTGGCTGGCCGCCGGAGCCTCGATCAACGCCAGCAACCGGGTCGCGGTGTCGCGCATGAAGGCCAGGCTCATCGGGGTGACGACGGCGGCCTTGTCGGCCAGCTGGCAGAGGGGGTTGCGCTCGCCCTTCGCCTCACAGCTGCTCGAGAGCCCCAGCAGGGCATTGGTCAGCTTGCCCCGCAGGCAGGTTTCGGCCCCGGCTCCCGCCAGCACGGCCTCGGCGGCAGTGTGGGTGCGGTCCACGGCTTCGGCATAGGGAAGGGCCTTGGGTGCGCCCATCACCGCCGCCCGGGTGGGGGCCAGATGCAGCACGACCGCCCCGGCCATGGCGGCGACGGCCAGGCTCACACCGGCGGGGAGCATCCGTGGAGCCATAGGGATCAGCGCAATTGGCTTCAGGCTAGCCAGCCCTGTCAGCGCTACCAGGAACGGGGCGGCCGGAACAATCGCTGGAGGTAACTTGGGTCGTCCCCGACCCCCCAGGACGCCGGCCATGGCGAAGACGACCGAGCTGCGTCAGGTGGCGCTGGAGCGACCCTTCGACGACCAGAAGCCCGGCACCTCCGGGCTGCGCAAGAGCACCCGCCAGTTCCAGACCCCCCACTACCTGGAAAGCTTCATCGAGGCCTCCCTGCGCGTGGTGCCCGGGGTTGAGGGGGGAACCCTGGTGGTCGGGGGTGACGGCCGCTTCGGCAACATCCCGGCCATCAGCGTCATCGCCCGCATGGCGGCGGCCCATGGGGTCAGCCGCCTGATCACCACCACCGGCGGCATCCTCTCCACCCCGGCCGCCTCCCACCTGATCCGCAGCCGCGGCGCCGTGGCCGGCATCATCCTTTCGGCCAGCCACAACCCCGGCGGTCTGGACGGCGACTTCGGCGTCAAGATCAACGGCGCCAACGGCGGACCGGCACCGGAATCGGTCACCGATGCCATCCATGGCGCCACCCTCAGCCTGGAGGGCTACCGGATCCTCGACGCCGAACCCCTGAACCTGGACGCCCCCGGGACGACCAGCATCGGCGCCATGGCCGTGGAGGTGATCGACGGGGTCGACGACTACGTGGCTTTGATGCAGAAGCTGTTCGACTTCGACCGCATCGCCACCCTGCTGCGGGGCGACTTCCGCGTCGCCTTCGATGCCATGCATGCGGTCACCGGCCCCTACGCCAGCCGCCTGTTCGAGGGGCTGCTGGGGGCCCCGACCGGCACGGTGCGCAACGGCGTGCCCCTGGCCGACTTCGGCGGCGGCCACCCCGACCCCAACCTCACCTACGCCCACGAGCTGGCCGACCTGCTGCTCACCGGCGGCGCCTACGACTTCGGCGCCGCCTGCGACGGCGACGGCGACCGCAACATGATCCTGGGCCGGAACTGCTTCGTGAATCCCAGCGACAGCCTGGCCGTACTCACCGCCAACGCCACCCTTGCACCCGGCTATGCCGATGGCCTGGCCGGCGTGGCCCGCTCGATGCCCACCAGTGCCGCCGCCGACGTGGTGGCCGCCGAGCTGGGCATCCCCTGCTTCGAGACGCCCACGGGCTGGAAATTCTTCGGCAACCTGCTCGATGCCGGGCGGATCACCCTCTGCGGCGAGGAGAGCTTCGGCACCGGCAGCAACCACATCCGCGAGAAGGATGGCCTCTGGGCCGTGCTGTTCTGGCTGCAGATCCTGGCGGTGCGCGGCTGCTCGGTGGCGGAGGTGATGGCGGGCCACTGGAGCCGCTTCGGCCGCCACTACTACTCCCGCCACGACTACGAAGCGGTGGCCAGTGAGGCGGCCCATGGCCTCTACGACCGCATCTCCGGCATGCTCACCGCCCTCCCGGGCCAGGCCTTCGCCGGCCGCACGATCCGTGCCGCCGACGATTTCGGCTACACCGACCCGGTGGATGGCTCGATCAGCAAGGGCCAGGGCCTGCGGGTGCTGCTCGACGACGGCAGCCGGGTGGTGCTGCGCCTCTCCGGCACGGGCACCAAGGGGGCCACGCTGAGGGTTTACCTGGAGAGCTACGTGCCCTCCAGCGGCGACCTCGACCAGAACCCCCAACAGGCCCTGGGGGATCTGATCGTCGCCATCGACGCGCTGGCCGAGATTCGGGTGCGCACCGGGATGGAGCGGCCCACCGTGATCACCTGAGCGACCAGCGACCATGAGGCCCCCTGGCGCCACCCTTCCCTGGCTGATGGCGGCCTGGGTCTGCGGTGCCGCCGGGCCCCTGCGGGCCCAGGAGCTGCCGGCGCCCCAGGCCACCATCGAGGCGCTGGAGGTCACCCGCTTCGCGCCGACCACCACGGTGAACCTGCAGATCAACGGCGTTCTGGGCGCCTTGCAGTACACCGGCAGTGAAGTGGACAGCGCCAGCAACACCGCGGTGGGGGCGCCGCTGCTGAACGGCGTCAGCCTCAACCACGAGCTGCGCCTGACGATCGACACCAGCTTCACGGGCCAGGACCTGTTCCGGATCCGCCTGCGCAGCGGCGATTTCGCCCCGTCCGGCTTCTTCTCCAACCCGCCCACCCCCCTGACGCGCCTGGACGTCGCCTTCCAGGAACCGGCCTGCGGCGCCGGGGAGCAGGGATGCTCTGGTCGGCTGGTCAGCATCAACCGGGCCTACCTGCAGCTGCCGCTCAGCCCCGAGATCCGGCTCAGCGTCGGGCCCCGGATCATGCAGCTCGACATGCTCCCCGTCTGGCCGAGTGTCTACAACGCCTCCCCAATCCTGGATCTGTTCCAGTTCGCCGGATCCCCGGGCACCTACAGCAAACGGCTCGGGGGTGGCTTCGGGCTCTGGTGGCAGCCCCAGGGCGGGCTGCAGGGGCTGAGCCTGGGCTACGCCTACGTGGCCGGCCGGGCCGGGGGCAGCGAACAGGGCGGTGGCCTGTTCTCCGGCTCCTCCTCCCAGACCAGCACCGTGCAGCTGGCCCTGAGCCGGCCCCAGTGGAACATCACCGGGGCCTACAGCGTGAGCGGCCCCCCGGTGAGACTGCGGGGCACCCCCCTGGCCAGCGAACTGGCGGCCGGCGGCCGCGACGGCAGCCTGGGGTCCTGGTCGCTGGCGGGCTACTGGCAGCCCCGCCGCTCCGGCTGGCTCCCCTCGATCAGCGCCGGCTGGGGCCAGGACACGTTCCGCTTCGGCACCCCGGCGGTGGCCGGCCTCTCGGGGGTGCGCAGCCGCTCCTGGTACACCGGCCTGGTCTGGAGTGACGTCCTGGGGGTGGGCAACAGCCTGGGGCTGGCTGTCGGCTCCCCCGCCCACGTGATCGCGATTCAGACGCCCAGCCAGAGCAGCCTCGACGACCGGGGGCTGGCCGTCGAGGTCTTCTACAGGATCCAGCTCAGCGATGAGCTCTCGGTGACGCCCGCCCTCTTCTGGCTGAGCCGGCCACGGGGCGCCCTCGGCGGCAGCGGCGACCTTTCCCAGGCCCTGCTCTTCCCAGCGGCTTCAGGGGGGGACGCCAGCCTGGGGGTGTGGGCCGGACTGATCCGGACGACCCTGCGCTTCTGAACGGCCGGGGGTCAAGCCAGCCAGTGCAGGAAGCGCTGGATCACCACGGCGTTGCTGATGTCCACGAAGAAGCCCGACACCAGCGGCACGACGATGAAGGCCCGGCGGGCGGGGCCGTACTTCTGGGCCACCGCCGACATGTTGGCCATCGCCGTGGGGGTGGCCCCGAGGGAAAAGCCCGCGAATCCGGAACAGATCACCGCCGCCTCGTAATCGCTCCCCATGGCCCGGAACACCACAAACAAGACGTACAGAAAAGCGATCGTGAACTGGGCGGCAAGGATGGCGAGAATCGGACCTGCCAACGAAGCGATCGTCCACAGTTGCAGGCTCATCAGGGACATCGTCAGGAAGATGCCCAGGGAAATGTCCGACACAATCGCCAATGATCGGGGTGCGGCCAGAAAACCGATCGGCAGCAGGCGGGGCACGGTGTTGGTGAGCAGGATCGCCGCAAACAGACAACAGACGAACAGCGGCAACTTGCCGCCGCTGGCGTCAACGGCCTTGAACAGCAGTTCACCCAGACCCAGGCTCATATTCAGCCAGAAGAGCGTCCGCAGCAGACTGAAATAGGTGACGGGTTCCTGCGGGCGAGGTCTGGCGGACGCACCAGGCTCTCCAGAGCCGTCGTCAAGGTCAGCGGTGGCCTCCGGCTTCAACCTGTTGTTGCGGATCAGAAGCCGGGCGATCGGCCCCCCCATCAAGGAAGCCAGCACCAGACCAAAGGTGGCGCAGGCGATGCCGATTTCCTGGGCGTTGCCAATCCCGTGGACATCGGCGAAAGTCGGCGCCCAGGCGATCGCCGTGCCATGGCCGCCCAGCATCGACACCGATCCCCCCAGCAGCCCCACCAGGGGGTTAAATCCGAGCAGCGTGGCCATGCCGACCCCGGTGAGGTTCTGAAGCACGATGAACACCACCGTGGTGACCACAAGGATCAGCAGTGTCCAGCCCCCCGAGAGCAGCATCCTGATATCGGCGCTGAGTCCGATGGCCGCAAAGAAGTAAAGCAGCAGGAAATCCCGAGCCTGCAGGTTGAAACCGATCTCCAGGCCCGTGAAACCATGGATCAGGGCCAGCAGCAGGCAGACGAGCAGCCCGCTGGTGACCGGCTCCGGAATGTTGAACTCCCGCAGGACGCCCACCTTTCGGTTCAGCCAGCGACCGATCGCCAGCACCACGATGGCGATGTTGAAGGTCGCGAAGCTTTCAAACTGCATGGGTTTTATTCACAGCCCTGGACAGAAATGCGGTAACTGAATCCGATGGCGGCCGGCGTGGTGGAGGATCCCACCCGGAAGTTCATCAGCCTGGTGCGCTTGCCGGGAACGGCCTGGAAGGGCCCGAACATCCGCCCCGTGCCAGGTTCAAAGGTCGGTGTTTCGTTGATCACCTGCAGGTTGCTGCCATCAGTGAAGACCATGAAACCCGACACCGGGAAGCTGGCGCGCTCGGTGGAGGCCGATGTGAAGAAAAAGCGATAACTGCGGAAGTTGCGATCAACGATGAAATCGGTGTTCCAGTTGGTGCGGCCCACGAGCCGATCCGGCCCGATCCGCTTGGACACCACCGGGGTGCCGCCGCCCCCCAGCGGCATCAGAAAGCGGCAACTGGCCTGCGCCGCCGGAACACCGGTGGACGCCGTCGCGGCAAGGGCCGTGAGGGTGGCAACGATCGCGCGGTTCACAGGCAAGGGCTTAGCGAGGAGATGAGTAAAGAGCAGCATGACAGCCGGCTGCAACGCCCCGCCAACGCCCTTGGGACGACGACGCCGAACGCCTGCAAGACGGGGGCCTGGCCGTGACCACTGAACTAATCCTCACCAGCTGGAGTGAGGATGATGGCCTCCTTCTGCTGGCGTTCGGAATGAACCCAGATCGCGATCATGCCAGCCAGAGGGATCGAAAGGAACACCCCCAACAGGCCAGCGACCCGCTGTCCGATGAAGAGGGCCAAAAAGAGAATCACCGGATTGAGTTCCATCGCCTGTCCCATCACCTTGGGCCGGACGATGTTGTCCTGAATCTGACCGAGCAGCACGGACGCGATCAAGGCCCGCAAGCCGATGTCTCCCCCCTGGGAGGTGAAGACCATCAACGAGATCAACACGATACCGAGGGTGGCGCCGATCCCCGGGATCACGTCAAGGACTCCCACAATCACCGCCAGAATCAGGCTGTACTTCACACCCAGCAGCGGGAAGATCAAGGCCGTTGAGACGGTCAGAAACACCATCAGCAGCAGCTGGCCGCGAATGAATCCCAGAACACTCTGCAGAAAGGTCTCGGCGAAACGATCACGATGCGGCTCAGGAATCAGCCCCAGAAATCCATTCCAGAGCTTCTCGCCGTCGATCAGCATGTAGAGACTGATCACTGCACCGAAAATTCCCGTGAAGACCCCGGAAAACACAGTTTGCAACAACCCCAGTCCCGTCAGCAGACCCTCCTGCAGCAACGTGGTGATTCTGTCGAATCCATAGGTTTTGAGGTATTGATGCAGGGGTGTGAGGTCCTGCTGTTTCAAGGTGCCTTGCAGATCCAGCAGCAGACCCTGGCCCTGGTTCAGCACCTGCAGGCCAATGCCAGTGACGAAGCCAACCAGGAGGATCAAGGCGCTGAAGCAAACGGCGGCAATCGACCATCCCCGTGGCAGATAGCGGCTCAGCCACTTCACCGGGACATTGAGCAGGGCCGCCACGATGGCAGCGGCCGTGAACACCGCAATCGTGCCTGAAAAGTAATTGAAGATCACCACCGTGACGCCGATACAGGCCACCAGCAGGAGATAGCGCACGAGGTTGGTGGTGCTGATCATGGCGACAAAAGGCCCCCTGCTGAAACTGGATCGTAGACAGACGCAGCCGTCATCTCCCTTGCAGCGGCCATGCTTCAGCGGCTCCCCCCGGGCCGGGAGGCGAACAGATTCAGACCCAGACGTTCGGAGAGGAAGCGCGCCGTGAGCTGGCCGCGCACACTGTTGCCCGCCTCATCGAGGGGTGGCGAATACGTCGCCAGGCCCCCCTTGCCCGGGGCCACCGTGATCATGCCGCCGGCCACGCCGCTCTTCCCGGGCAGACCGGTGGCATACAACCAGTCGCCGGAGGTTTCATACAACCCGGCGGTGACCATCACCGCCAGCACATGCTGACAATGGATGGCCTCGATCACCTGCTCGCCCGTGACCGGCTGGCGTCCGCCGTTGGCCAGGGTGGCGGCCATCACGGCCAGGTCGGCCGCCGTGACACTGAGGGAACACTGGCGGGTGTAGAGCTCGGTGGCCTCGTCGGGATCCCACCAGATGCGCTCGTGATCACTGAGGAGGCTGGCCAGACCGGCGTTGCGGCGATTGCTGGCCAGCTCCGAATCGAAGACCCGCCCATCGACCTCCAGCCGCCGGCCGGCAAAACGGGAGAAACCGTCCTGGATGAAGGCCCACTTCTCCTCGCTGCTGGCCCCCGGCGCCAGGCTGGTGGCGGCGATCGCCCCGGCGTTCACCATCGGATTGGAGAGGCCCTCGCCGCTGCGCTCCACCGCCAGGACGGAATTGAACGGCAGGCCGGTGCTGTTGACGCCGAGCTTCTCGCGCGCCTCCTCCTCACCGATGGCCTGGCAGATCAACGCAAACAGAAATGGCTTGGAGATGCTCTGGATGCTGAACGACTCCCTGGCTTCGCCCGCCTCGAACAACGCCCCCCCGCAACTCGACACGCAGAGACCGAAATGCTCGGCAGCGGCCGCCGCCAGGGCGGGGATGTAGTCGGCCACCTGGCCATCCAGAACCGGTGCGAACCGGCCATGGGCCTCGTCCACCAGCTCCTGCACCACCTCGGCGGTGGGCAGGTGGCCGTTGGACACCCATTCGGAAACAGACCACATCGCGGAAGAGGACTCAGGTGGGCGACGCCTGCTCCCAGGGAAAGCTGGGCAGGCGATGGAGGGCTTCCCGTTGGGCGTCGCTCCAGGTCTCGACCATGGCGGCCAGCTCAGGAGCCTCCGCCCCCAAGGTCAGCTGGTGGGACATCGCCAGGGCATCCGCAGGAAGGATGGCCAGCTCGAACGGAGGGCCCACGGTGAGGTTGGAGCGCTGGGTGAGCACCTCCGAGATCAGGCAGAGCCGGGCGGCATCCTCCAGAGAAAGGTTCGTGTGGCCCACGTTATCTAGGGGGGGTTTGCCGTATTTCGTCTCACCGATCTGCAGATACGGCGTTTCGCGGGTGGCCATGATGGCGTTGCCCTGGGGATAAACCAGATACAGACCGTGGGCCTCCCCGGCGATCTGGCCGCCCAGGATGAAGGAGGCCCCCCCACTGGCCCCCGCCTGCTGCAGGGCGGCGGCATTCTCCTGCTGCACCGCCACGCTCACCCGGCCGATGTAGGCGGCCGCTTCGAACAGATAATCGCAGGAGCGCAGATCCCTGACCCCTGCGACGAAGGCCTCGGCCGGCCGGTCGAGATCCCGGCGGATCCAGCTGATCACCGCCTGGGTCGTAGCCAGATTTCCCGCCGCCAGAAGCACGAACAGCCGATCCGATGACGGCTGAAACACATGCATCTTGCTGTAGCTGGAGATGTAGTCAACTCCAGCATTCGTGCGGGAGTCGGAGACCATCACCAGGCCCTTCTCCAGCCAGTAACCGATGCAATATGTCACCGTGAAAGGCGGCAGATATGGCTTTTGAAGGCTAGCTCATTGCCACAAACAAAGACCCAGAAAGTGATCAAGATCACTCCCCCAGGCGCCACCGGTGCTCAGGCCCTCAAGGGGCGGAAGGGGGTGGAACGGCCGGGCCGGTGGGATCGCTGACGTTGGCGCAGAGATCCAGGGCGATCTGTTGCGCCACCGAACGGCCCTCGGGAACCACCCAGGGCCCCCAGGCCCCGTTGATCAGCCAGGCCTGGCGCAGGGTGCTGCAGTGCACCGCCACGGCCGTCGCCTGCGCCCGGATCGACCCGACCTCCGCCGGGGTGGGCTGCACCAGGCTGACCCGCACGCCACCGGGGTGGAGCTTCCAGCCGCCCCAGTCAACGAGGGTGTTGCCGTAGAACCTCCAGCGCACCGCCTCCCCCGGTTGCGGCGGTCCGGGCGAGGGTGGGGCGCTGGGCGCCGGGGCCTTCACCGCCGGAGGACTTGCCGGCACTGGGGGTTTGGGGGTGGCCGTGGCCGCGGGTTTGGGGGTGGCCGTGGGCTTGGGCGCCGGCTTGGCGGTGGGGGTGGCGGTGGCCGTCGGTGTGGCCTTGCCAGCGGGCGCCGCAGGCAGCTTGAGCCAGGCGCCGAGCTTCAACTGGTCGGGCTTCAGCCCGGGGTTCAGCTTCTGAAGCTCCGCCACGGTGGTGCGGTGGCGGGCCGCCAGGACAGCCAGCGTGTCACCGGTGCGCACCTGCACCAGGCCCTTCGAAGGCGGCAGTTTCAGTGACTGGCCGATCTGCAGCTCCTCGGGCCGGGTGATGGCGTTCAGCCGCATCAGGTCCTGCACGCTCACCCCGTACCGGGCGGCCAGGGCCTCAAGCGTGTCCCCCTGGACAACCTTCACAGATCGCACGGGCGAAGCCGCCTGAGCCAAGACCTCGGAGCTGAGGCCGAAACCGGCGAAGAAGAGAACAAGGATTGCCAGAAACCCCTGCGTAGCCACTGCTGTTCGACCCACGATACCCACCACTCTCTGCACAACGAAACTACCAGAAGTGCGCGCCAGACCAGGGAAGAGAATGCGCAAAAAAGCGGCAGGAAATGGACTCCCTGCCGTTACATCAAGACGTTAAAAAGTTGCTTCACATAGAAGGGGCGACCAGCGGCATCTCTGCAGCAACTGCGCGGCATCCAGGCCCTCGGGAGGAACCAGACACCGCTGCGGATGATGACGCCGCCAGGGCGACCCTCTTCTGGTGGTGCTCCCCGGCGCTTCCACGCTCACGGGACGCCAGGCGATCGATCAGGGCGGCCAGCGCCAGTGCCCCATCGATCACCACCAGCACGGCCCAGACGACCAGCAGCAGCGCCTCGGCCTGGGCCGTCCGGGTCTGGGGCGCCGTGGGGGCGACGGGATCCGCAGGGGCGGCAGCAACGGGCTCTGCCGCCTGCGGCAGGGGCTGGAACAGCAGGGCGGTGGGCGGCTCGCTTGGCAGGGGCCAGGGCTGGCGCGATGGGGGCCGGCTCCTGGTCCTGGCTTGCTGCTCCCGCATCCGTTCGGCAAGCGTCGGCAGCATGGTGATCTCTCCACAACCCATTTGGACGATCCTCACGGCCTGGTCCAGCCACCGCAATGGCGCAGCCTGGCCGGCCCATGATTCGTTACACGGCTGCAGCCAGGCCGGCCCCTAGCCGGGGGGGCTGTCCTGGGCGACGGCCAGATCCTCCGGCTCGGTTTCGGAGTCACCGAACCAACGGGCCTCCAGGGCCTTCACCACCACATAGAAGGGCGGCACCACCCCCAGCGACAGCACCGTGGCCACCAGCAGGCCGCCAAAGATCACCGTCCCAAGGGACTGCTGGCTGTTGGCCCCCGCCGTTGTGGCCACCACAAGAGGCAGGAAGCCGGCCAGGGCGGCGATGGCCGTCATCAGGATCGGCCGCAGCCGTGATTCGGCCGAGGCGATGGCGGCCTCGGCGGCCGTCATGCCCTCCTTCATGTGCTGCTCGGCCACCTCAACGATCAGGATGCCGTTCTTGGCCGCCAGCCCGATCAGGGTCACCAGCCCCACCTGGGCGTAGATGTTGAGATCGATCGAGCGCAGGGCCAGGAACGCCAGGGCGCCGAGCATGGCCAGGGGCACGGTCATCAGGATGATCACCGGCGTCACATAGCTCTCGTACTGGGCCGAGAGCACCAGGTAAACCACCAGTATCCCCAGGCCGAACACCAGCACGCTGGCGTTGCCCGCCGAAAGCTGCAGGGCGGCGAGGCCGGTGAAGGCATAGCCGATGTTGTTGAACTCCTGGGCATGGAAGAGGTCCTGGATCAGCGTCAGGGCCTGGCCGGAACTCTTGCCGACCGCCTCGGCCCCCTGGATCAGGATCGTGCGGTAGAGGTTGAAATGGCTGATCACCGGCGGCGCGCTGGTGAGTTCCGCGCTGGCGAATTCCGACACCTGAACCAGCTTGTTGTCCTTGCTGCGCACGTAGTAACTGAGCACATCCTCCAGGGAACTGCGGTTCTCGGAGGCCGCCTGCACGTAGATGTTCCTGACCTGGCCACTCTCATAGGTGAGGCCCGAATAGTTGCTGCCCGCCAGCACGGCGATGGTCTGCATCGCCTGCTGGAAGTCGACGTTGAGGGCCCCCAGGATCGAGCGGTCGATCTTCAGCCCGAAGGCCGGGGCGCTGGGGATGAACTGGGTGTACAGGGTGGAGAAGCCGCCGCTGGCCGTGCCCGCCTGGATCAGTTGCTTGGCCTGATCATTGAGCTGGTTGAAGCTGAAGGCCCCATTGCTGAGGTCGTTGAACTGGAAATAGAAGCCGCCCTGGGCGGAGAAGCCCGGGATCGCCGGCGGCTGGGCCGCCACCGCCATGCCGGAGCTGATCTGGCTGAGCTTGGCGTTGAGCCGGTTAATGATCGCCGGCGCCTTCTGGGCGGCGCCGCTGCGCTCCTCGAGCGGCTTGAAGCCGAAGAAGAACACCCCCTGATCAGGACTGGCGCCGTTGAATCCGTAGCCACTCACCACCGAACCGGCGATGATCTCCTCCTCTGCATTCAGCACCTTGGCCACCTCCAGGCCGGTGCCCTGGGTCTGGCTGAGGGAGGCACCGTTCTGGAGCTGGAAGATGCCCATCCCGTAGCCCTGGTCCTCCTCGGGGATGAAGGCGGAGGGGAGCGCACTGAAGGCGAACAGGGTGAGGGCGATGCCGCCACCCAGGCCCACCAGGATCCAGCGGCGCCGAGCGATCAGGGCCCCCACCATCGTGGCGTAGCCGCGCTCCAGACGGGAGAAGAAGGCGTTGAAGCGGTTGAAGATCCAGACCAGATTGGCGCCGGCCAGCACACCGGCCACCACGCCCAACACGTACGTGAGGTTGCCGAAGGAGGCGGCGCTGAAACGGCCGAAGGCCAGGCCCACCACCACGCCACCGATGATGCCCACCAGCCGGCCCGGAGGCGCGGACTTCTGGCTCCTCAGCAACAGGGCCGAGAGCATGGGGGAGAAGGTGAGCGCATTGAAGGCGGAGATCGCGATCGAGAAGGCGATCGTGAGGGCGAACTGCTTGTAGATAATGCCGATGCCCCCGGGATAGAAGGCCACGGGCACAAACACCGCCATCAGCACCAGGGCGGTAGCCACCAGGGCACCGAACAATTCACCCATGCATTCCATGGCGGCCTGGCGGGGACGCATCCCCTTCTCCAGGTTCTTCTCCACCGCCTCGATCACCACGATGGCGTCGTCCACCACCAGGCCCGTGGCCAGCACCAGGCCCAGCAGGGTGAGCTGGTTGATCGAGAAACCGAAGATCTTCACGAAGGCGAAGGTGCCGATCAGGGAGATCGGAATCGCCAGGCTGGGCACCACCGTGGCCCTCCAGTCCTGCAGGAACAGGAACAGGATCAGCAGCACCAGCACGATGGCCAGGCCGAGGGCATCGATCACCCCCTCCACGGCCGACTCGATGAACTGGCCGATGTTGTAGATCTCGAACACCTTGACCCCGGGAGGCACGGTCTGGGTGAACTGGTTCATCACCTGCACCACCTGGTTCGAAACGTCCAGGGCATTGCTCTCGGGGGTCTGGAAGACCGCCACCGTGATCGAGGGGTGGCCTTCGATGCTGACGGCCTGCTGGGCATAGGTATTGGTGCCGTAGGTGGCCTCGCCAACATCCTTGAGTCGCAGCAGGTTGCCGGCGGGCGTGCGACCGACGATCAGGTTGTTGAGCTCCTCGACGGAGACCAGATTGCCGTTGTTCTCCACCAGGATCGGGTAGGCGAACTTCTGGTTACCCCCAGCTGGCGGTCCCCCCACCAGGCCACCGATCGCCACGCTGTTCTGGCTGCTCACCGCATTGACCACCTGATCGGCGGTGAGATTGTTGGCGGTCAGCTTGTTGGCATCAACGAACAACCAGAAGGCAGGATTGCTACCACCAAGAAGATTGACTTGGGCGACACCGGGCACCCGTTCCAACTGAAAATAAAGGTTCTGATAGATGAGGCCGTTGAGATAGGAGGCATCGAACTGACCTTCGGTCGACGTGACCTGATAGGCCAGCAGGATCGACGGGGTGCTCTGCATCACCGAAACCCCAGTGGCCTGCACCTGCTGCGGCAGCTGGGGCATCGCCAGGGAGACGCGGTTCTGCACGTTCACCTGGTCGATGTTGATATCCGTCCCTTCGTTGAAGAAGACCTGAATCGTGCTCGTCCCAGACATGTTGCTGGTCGAGGAGATGTAATTGGCCCCGGGAACCCCGTTGATCTGCTGCTCGATGGGGTTGGTCACCGCCTGCTCGGTGACCAGGGAATTGGCACCTCCGTAGTTGGAGGTCACCTGGATCAGGGGTGGGGCGATATTCGGGAGGTTCTCGATCGACAGCGTGGGGATGGCGATCAGACCCACCAGCACGATCAGGATGCTGCAGACGGTGGTCAGGACCGGCCGCTTGATGAAGTTATCGGAAAACGACATCGGTTCGCTCAGCTCGCCGCCGGGGCAGGGGCCGGAGCCCGCCGCACCGGCATGCCGGAGCGCAGCAGGGCCGTGTTGCTCACCACCACCTCATCCCCCTTGGCCAGGCCGGACAGCACCGGATAGGCATTGTTCTGCAGCTTGCCGAGCTTCACGGCCGTCTGCACCACCACGGGCGTCGTGCCGGGAAGTTTCTCCAGCTGTTGCTTCTGGGCGGGCAACAGCTGATCGGAGGCCTTGATCTGGGGCAGGATCGTGGCGAGGGGCAGCACCTTGTACACAAAGGGTTGCTGGGCCTGCATCATCACCGCCTCCACCGGCACCGCCAGCTGGTCACTGGTGCCGGTGATGATGCGGTTGCGCACGTACTGGCCTGTCTTCAGCACTCCCGTGAGATTGGGAAACACCGCTTTCACCAGCACCGTGTTGGGCTGGGTGGAGGAGCCCTGCTGAGCGGTGGCGAAGTAGGGGGAGACGAACACCACCTGGCCCACGCCCTTCACCGGAGGATTGCTCTGGCTCTCCACCTGCACCGGCTGGCCGATCTTCACCTGGCTGGACTGGGTGGCCGGCACATCCATCAGGGTCCAGAGGGAGCTGTTATTGACGATTCCCGTGATCGCCTGACCCTGGCGCACGTAATCGCCAAGCTTGACCGAATCGAGGTTGCCGATTTCCCCGTCGATGGGGGCGGTGACGAACTTGTAGCCCAGAGTTGCCGCACTGGAGCGGGCCTGGTCGCGACTCTGGATCGCCTGGGTGATGTAGTAATCCCGATCTTTGGTCGACACCGCCCCCTGCTCGTTGAGGAAGACGTAGCGCTCGGCGTTGACGCGATCCTTGATCGCCTCGGCCCGATCCGAATCGAGAGTGGCCGATTCCTGCACGTTGTCGAGCACGAGGATGGGCTGGCCCGCCTTCACCCGCTGGCCCTCCCTGGCCAGGATGCGCACCACCCGGCCATCGGACTGGGGCCGCATCACCACATTGGAGGTGGACTCGATGACGCTGATCGTCTCGATGCCCGGGGCGAAGCGGAACTCCCCCACCGTCACCGTCTGCACCACCAGAGGCTGACGGGCCTCGGGCTTAGGGCCGCCGCAGGCTGCCAGCAGCAGCACCAGAGGAAGGAGAGGGGGGAAGGCCTGCCTGCGCACCGGACCGGTTCATACCTCTGCAACGTACCGGAAAAGACCACTTCGCCCCACTGGGCCGGAGCGGCTTGCGGCCCCTCAGGCGTGGGGGCCGGGCCCGCCACGGCGGCTGTGGCGCCGGTGGTAGTCGGGCTCCGGGTTGGACTCCTGCAACTGGCGCACCGCCTCCACCGCCATGCCGGCCACCACGCCGAAGCCTCCGAACACCACGGTGCTCCAGAACAGGGCCTGGGGAGTGATCCTCAGGGGGGTGTTCGCCACGATGGCCCGCAGGAACTGGGCGATCGCCAACCCCACCAGACCGGTGATCATCCCTGCACACAGCACCCGCCGGCCACAGAGGGGTGGGCAGGGGGCCGGCATCAGGAGGCTCCGCCCGCCGGTGCCTCAGCCGTCGCCGGAGGCGAAGCCCCGGTGAGCTGTTTCACCACGACATAGAACACCGGCACCACGAACAGGGACAGCACGGTGGCCACGGCCAGGCCGCCGAACACCACCGTACCCAGGGACGCCTGGCTTCTGGCGCCGGCACCGCTGGCAAAGACCAGGGGAAGGAAGCCGAACAGAGAAGAGATGGCCGTCATCAGGATCGGCCGGAAGCGGGACTGGGCCGACGCCCGTGCCGCCTCCAGGGCGCTTTCCCCCTCCCCCATGCGCTGGTTGGCGAGGTCGACGATGAGGATGCCGTTCTTGGCCGCCAGGCCGATCAGCATCACCAGACCCACCTGGGCGTAGATGTTGAGCACTTCGCCCCGCAGGGCCAGGAAGGCCAGGGCCCCCAGCATGGCCGTCGGCACGGTCATCAGGATGATCAAGGGATCGCTGTAGCTCTCGTACTGGGCGGAAAGCACCAGATACACCGCGAGAATCCCGAGAGCGAAGATCACGATCGCCAGGGCCCCAGCGCTCACCTCTTCCCGGGAGATGCCGGTCCAGTCGTAGCCGACGCCGGTGGTGGAGAGGTTGTTGAACAGATCCTGGATGTCCTTGATCGCCTGGCCGGAGCTGCGTCCGGGCAGGGCCGACCCCTCCACCTTGATGGAGCGGAACAGGTTGAAACGGGGGATCACCGAGGGCCCGGTGGCCGACTCCACCTTGATGAACTCCGAGAGGGGGATCTGCTTACCACTGGCGTTTGGCACGTACAGGGATTTCAGCTGCTCCGGATTGGCGCGGTAGCGCTCATCGGCCTGCACGAAGATGCGGCGGACCCTGCCCGCATCGAAGGTGTCGTTGACGTAGAAGGAGCCGATGTTGAAGCTGAAGGTCTGCATCGCCGTGCCGTAGTCCACCCCCAGGGCCGCCATCCGATCACGGTCGACCAGGATCTGCAGCTGGGGGGCTTCGGGGGAGAACTGGGTGAACACCCTGTCGAACAGGCCGCTCTGGTTGGCCTTGCCCACCAGCTGCGTGGCCGCGGCGAAGAAATCGGCCGGGGAGAGCGCACCACCGCTGCGGTTGAGCATCTGCATCTCGAAGCCCGCGCCGGTGCCATAGCCGGGGATGGCGGGGGGTTCGATCACGATGATCCGTGCCTCCTGGATCACCGAAAGCTTGCGGTTGAGCCGCTGGGTGATCGCCGCCACCGACTGCTCATCGGAGGTCCGATCGTCCCAGTTGCGGGTGCCGAAGAAGAACAGACCCCGGTTGGGGGCGTTGCCATCGAGGCTGGCGCCGCTGAACACCGCCGCCGTGGTGATGTCCTTCTCGCTGCGCAGGATTTCCGCCACCCGCTGGTTGATGCGGCGTGTGGTCTCGAGCGAGGCCCCGTCCGGCCCTTGCACGATGCCGATGGCATAGCCCTGGTCCTCCACCGGAACGAAGCCTGTCGGGATGGAGGTGAAGGCGAAGGCGGTGAGGACGATGCCCCCGGCCAAGAAGGCCATGACCAGCCGGCGCCTGCCCAGCACCCAGCCCAGGCCGGCGTGGTAGCGCCGCTCCACCCCGGCATAGATGACGTTGAAGCGGCGGAAGATGAACAGGGCGCCCCAACCCAGCAACCCACCGATCGCGGTGTAGATCAGCACCACGATGGGACTGTTGACCCCGGCCAACAACAGCGCCGAGACAGCGCCACCGATCGCGAAAGGCATCCGCAGCGGCAGGCCCGTGAGCAGGAGCAGGCCGAAGCCGATGGCCGCGGCCAGGGCCAGAACCCCAAGAGCCACCAGGGTGCCGCCACCGCTGGCCAGCAAGCCGTAAACGAAGCCGATGAACACCCCGGAGATGGCGTAGGTGCGGCGGCTGGGGGGATCGCTCTCCCGGGCCAGCAACAGGGCCGAGAGCATCGGCGAAAAGGTGAGGGCGTTGAAGGTGGAGATCAGGATCGAGAAGATGATCGTGGCGGCGAACTGCTTGTAGATCGTTCCGGTGGCCCCGGGGAAGAACAGCACCGGCACGAACACCGCGAACAGAACCAGGGAGGTGGCGATCACCGCGCCGAACAGCTCGTCCATGGTGGCTTTTGCACCCTCCAGGGCGCTGAGCCCCGAGGCCTTCTTCGTTGAGGTGTCCTCAATCACGGTGATGGCGTCATCGACCACCAGGCCGGTCGCCAGCACCAGGCCGAACAGGGTCAGCTGGTTGAGGGTGAAGCCGAAGGCCTGGACGAACAGGAACGTGCCCACCAGGGCCACCGGGATGGCGATGGCTGGCACCAGGGTGGCCTTCCAGTTCTGCAGGAACAGGAACAGGATCAGCACCACCAGCACCACCGCCTCCCGCAGGGCGGTGGTGACACCGTCGATCGAAGCTTCGACGAATTCGGTGTTGTCGTAGATCTTCTGGATCGTCATGCCCACCGGCATGGTGGTGGCGAACTCCTTGATCACCTCCTCCACCCCACTGGAGACATCGAGGGCATTGCTGCCGGTGAGTTGATAGATCGCCATGCCCACGGATGGAACACCGCGCAGGTCGGTGGCCTCGATGTCGAAGGATTCACCGCCCAGCGTCACCCGACCCACATCGCGCAGTCGCACCAGGCCGCCCTCGGCGGTGGAGCGCAGGATCATCGAGCCGAATTCCTCGGTGGTGCGCAGCCGTCCCTGCAACTGCACCGTCAGGGTGAACTGCTGGCCCTCGGGGGAGGGGGCGCCACCGATGCGACCGACGGGCACCAGCCGGTTCTGGCTGCGCAGGGCCGCAACCACGTCGGCGGCGGAGAGCTTGTTGGCCGCCAGGCGATCCGGGTCGAGCCAAAGTCGGAAGGCCAGCTGGCGGTTGCCAAAATAGGTGAGCTCACCCACACCGGGCACGCGTCGGACCGCATCGGTGAGGTTCTGATCCAGGAGGCCACTGATGGTCTCAAGGCTGTATTGATTGTTCGGATCTTCGCTGGTGAAGTTATAAACGAGAAGAATGGAGTTCGAGGCCTTGTTCACCGTGATGCCCGATTGCCGCACCTCCTCCGGCAGGCTGGGCTGGGCCAGGGACACCCGGTTCTGAACGTTCACCTGGTTGATGTCACCGTCGCTGCCGCTGGCAAAGGTGACGGAGATGGCGCTGGAGCCGTCGGCCGCACTGGTGGAGGTGATGAACTCCATGTTCTGCACCCCGTTGATCTGCTGCTCGAGCACGCTGGTGACGCCCTGCTCGACGCTGACCGCGTCAGCCCCCACGTAGCGGGAGGTGACCCTCACCGTGGGAGGGGCGATGTCCGGCAGGCTCTCGATCGGCAGCAGCGGAATCGCGATCAGGCCTGCGATCACAATCAAAAGGCTGCACACCGTGGTGAGCACCGGCCTGAGGATGAACGTGTTCGAGGGAGACATTCAGGCGTGGCTCAGTTGACCTTGACGGGCGCGCCGTTGCGGAGATTGATCAGGTTGGTGGTGATGACGCGGGCCCCAGCCTGGAGTCCCTTGAGCACCGGATAGCGATTGTTCTGCAAGGGCCCCAGCTGCACGGGGGTCTGCAGGGCGAAGCTGGTGCCAGCAGGCAGCTTGCGTGCCACGGCCAGGTCGGTCCGGCCAGGACGGCGCTCCAGGTCGGCCAGGCCACCCACCTCATAGACGAAGCTCTGGCCGGAGATCTGGGTGACGGCCGCGAAGGGCACCGACAGCTCCTGGCGGCTGTCGAGCACCAGCCGGGTACGGGTGCGCAGGCCGGTGCGCAGCAGGCCCGCCGGATTGGCGAACTCCGCCTTGGCCAGCAGGGACTGGGTGCCCGCCACCACACCGGGGTCGAGGGAGCTGACCACGCTCTGGGCCATGGGCTTGTTGCTGGCCGGGTCCATCAGGATCACGACCTGGCCCACCCGCAGCCGGTTGGAGAACACGGCAGGCACGTCCACCCGGGCCATCAGCCGGTCGTTGCGGATGATTGAGGTGAAGGGGGCATTCGCCGCGATCACGTCGCCCAGCTTCACCTGAAGGTCGCCGACGATCCCGGTGATCGGGGCTTTCAGATCGCGGAAGGCGAGATCCGCCCGGCGGGCCACCAGATTCTGCTGGGAGGAGATGTAGTTCTGGCGGAAACTGTCCCGCTGGAAGGCGCTGGCCGCCCCCTGACGTACGAGGTATTCGTAGCGCTCGTAGTTGAGCTTGTTGGTCTGCACCTCCGCCTCCAGGCGAGCCACGTCGGCCTGGGCCTGGGCCTGGTCGAGCACCAGCAGAACCTGACCTTGGGTCACCTTGTCCCCCTGACGGACCAGCAGGCGCTGGATGCGGCCGCCGGCCTGGGCCGCCAGGCGCACTTCCTCGATGGCCTCCAAGGTGCTGACGGTGTCGACGTTGTCGGTGAAGGGCGCCAGGGTGGCCGCTTCGGCACGCACCGAAAGGGGTGGCCTGGCGGCGGGAGCCTCGGCCTGGCAGGCCCCCAGCAGAGTGGCGCCGAACAGGAAGGCTGCAGCTCCCGGGAGGCCCCGGCCAGTCCATCGAAATCGCCTCGTGGGGGCCTCGCCAGACGGCGGCCTGCTCGGATGGCCGATCACGGGTTCAGCGATTAGCAAGGCTTCCGGCAGACCGTACCGCTCCGGAGGCCAAGGCGGCGGGATGATGGGGCGGTGAGTGATCTGTTCAGCCATCAAGGCGAGCAAGCCAGGCGCAGGATCGCCCCGCTGGCCGACCGCCTGCGGCCGCGCAGCCTCGACGACTTCGTGGGCCAGGCGGCAATCCTGGGTCCGGGCCGGCTGCTTCGCCGGGCCATCGCCGCCGACCGGGTCGGCAACCTGATCCTGCACGGCCCCCCCGGCACCGGCAAGACAACCCTGGCGCGGATCATCGCCGGCAGCACCCGGGCCCACTTCAGCAGCCTCAACGCCGTGCTGGCCGGGGTGAAGGACCTGCGCGCCGAGGTGGACGCCGCCAAGTTGCGCCTGGAGCACCACGGCCTGCGCACGATCCTGTTCATCGACGAGGTGCACCGCTTCAACAGCGCCCAGCAGGACGCCCTGCTGCCCTGGGTGGAGAACGGCACCGTCACCCTGATCGGCGCCACCACCGAAAACCCCTACTTCGAAGTCAACAAGGCCCTGGTCAGCCGCTCCCGCCTGTTCCGCCTCCAGCCCCTGGAGCCGGACGACCTGCGGGCTTTGCTGGAGCGTGCCCTGGCGGATCCCGAGCACGGCTACGGCCAGCGCCGCGTCGAACTCTCCGAGGAGGCGGGCGCCCACCTGCTGGACGTGGCGGGGGGCGATGCCCGCAGCCTGCTCAATGCCCTGGAACTGGCGGTGGAAACCACCGAAGCCGATGCAGGCGGTGTGATCCGCATCGATCTGGCCATCGCCGAGGAATCGATCCAGCAGCGGGCCGTGCTCTACGACAAGCAGGGCGATGCCCATTTCGACACCATCAGCGCCTTCATCAAGTCGATCCGGGGCTCCGATCCCGATGCGGCCCTGTTCTGGCTGGCGCGGATGGTGGAGGCGGGCGAGAACCCCCGCTTCATCCTGCGGCGTCTGCTGATCTCCGCCGGCGAGGACATCGGCCTGGCCGATCCCCAGGCGATCGTGGTGGTGGAGGCCTGCGCCGCCGCCTTCGACCGGGTGGGGCTGCCGGAGGGGCTCTACCCCCTGGCCCACGCCACCCTCTACCTGGCCGGCACCGAGAAGAGCAACAGCAGCCTGGGCTTCTTCGATGCGGTGAAGGCGGTGCGAGAGAGCCGGCGCCAGCAGGTGCCGGCCCATCTGCGCGATGCCAACCGGGACGGGCAGGCCTTCGGCGATGGGGTGGGCTACCGCTACCCCCATGCCTATGCCGACCACTGGGTGGCCCAGCAGTACCTGCCCCAGGCCCTACAGGGGGAGGTGTTCTGGCAGCCGGGATCCCTGGGCTGGGAAGGGGGGTTGCGGAAGCGACTGCAACAGCGCCGGGCCGCCCAACTGGCCGCCGCGGCCGAAACGGCCGCCGACGACCGGGGCGACCTGCTCAGCAGCAGCCCGGACGACCCCCTGCTGAACCGATGGCTGCAGCGCCAGGCCGGGGCGGAGGGCGAAAGGCTCGACCGCCTGCGCCAGCGCTTCTGGCAGGACGCCGCGATCGGGCGCCTCGACCGGGTGCTGGTGGTCGAAGCCCAGTCCCTGCTCTGGGCCCTCGATCCGCTGGAGGCGGCCAGCGAGGGGGAGGTGGTGCTCACCACGCCGTCAACGGCGGTGCTCGATCGCCTGCAGGCCCAGCTGCAGCTGCTGGATCAGCTGCGGCGCCCGCGCCTGCTGGCGGTGGCACCCGACGCCCCCGACCAGCTCCAGGCGCAGCTGGCCGCTCCACCCCAGGCGCAGGGCCGCTTTGAATGGATCGCCGCGCGTCAGCCGTGGCGGAACTGTTCAGCGCCACAACGGCTGGCCTGGCTGGAGCAGCTCACGGCCCTGGCGACCCCGGGAGCCCGGGCCCGCTTGCTGTTCACCCATCCGTTGCTGGGACCGGCGGGCAGCCTGCGTGCCCACCTGCTCAGCCGCGACTCAGGCACCATGCCGGCGGTGCTTGAGAGCGCGGCCGACCGGGAACAGGCTTGGCTGACGGGCGATGCCGGGCTGGCCGACCGGGTGCAGGAGGGCCTGGAAGCCCTCGGCTGGACCGTGCAGCAGCGCTTCTGGGAGGAGGGCCTCGACCTTCCCCTGGGCGAAGCCCTGCTGGAGCGCTGGTTCGGCGCAGAGGCCAGCTACCGGAAGCATCTGGCTTCGGCCCTGCCGGCCGCCGGCCGCAAGAAGCTCGAAGCCCTGTTCCGGGAGCGACGGGGCGTGTCCCTGCCCCAGCCCCTCGGGCACACCCTGCTGCTGGCGCAGAACAGCGGCGGGCCATGAAAAAGCCCCGGCATCGCCGGGGCTGAAGCGAATGGGGAGGGATGCTCCCCGATCGATCACCAGAGGCCGCGAACCGGCTGATCCATCACGGGAGCAGGGGCGGGGGTGTCACGGACCATGGCCACGGGATCGGCCATCTGGTTGGCCTGGATGCAGGCGGGCAGGAAGACGTACCAGGACAGCAGGGAGGTGCACTGGGCGGTGCCGGCCTGGCAACGACCTTCGGCACAGATGTTCTGCGCACCGGTGTAGGTGTTGCAGAAATCAGCCAGACGGAAGTCGGTGGGCAGGGCCTTCATGATGCCGGCCGAGGAGATCGAGCCGTCCTTGGAGTCGGAGATGATCGCCGACCGGAGGGCCTGAACAGCATAGGTATTCATGCTGTAGTAGGGGAAGTAGCTGTTGGTCGCGTTCTTGAGGAACTTGACACCGGCGTCGGAATAGAGGAAGCGCGACACCCCAACGAGGTTGACGGCGTAGGTCTTGGTCATGCCCGACTTGACCTCGTCGGAGGTCCAGCCGGAGCGGGCGAGGCCGCCCTCGAGGCCCCGATCGGTGATGTCACCGGAGCCGAGAAAGGTGTCGAAGGCAGCTTGGTTCGTCGACCACACGGCACCGCCGGTGTTCCAACGGACGGGCAGGTCGTTGTCCACAGCCGCGGAAGCGGGCAGCACGGAAGCCGTGAAGGCCGTTCCCACGAGGAGACCGGTGAGAAGTTGCTTGAACACGGGAGACGATGTTGACTTCAAAATCAACCTAGCGATCCAAAGTGCTTCTGCCTACAACGTGTGTGCGGTTTCTTTGCCTCTCCACACAGAAGACAGGGGTTTCGGGGATGACGCAGGGCTGTCTCGCCGCGACTCAGCCGGCTCGGGGGCCCTGGATGCCAAAGGGACCCGACATGGCCGACTCCCCTAGGCTACAGGCGCCTCCATCGTTTTCAAGGTTCGATCCATGGCCCTGCAGGTGGGAGATCCAGCCCCCGACTTCACCCTCCCCGATCAGAAGGGCGAGGCCGTGTCCCTGGCCGCGTTGAAGGGGCAGCGTGTGGTCATTTACTTCTATCCGAAGGACGACACGCCTGGCTGCACGAAGGAAGCCTGCAACTTCAGGGACCGCTGGAGCGCCTTCAAAACCCATGGCATCCGGGTGCTGGGCATCAGCAAGGACGGGGCGACCAGCCACGGCAAGTTCGTCGCCAAGTACGACCTGCCCTTCACCCTGCTGACCGATGCCGAGCCCTGCCCGGTGGCCGAGTCGTACGCCAGCTACGGCCTCAAGAAGTTCATGGGCAAGGAGTACATGGGGATGATGCGGCATACCTTCGTGGTCGATGCCGAGGGCAAGCTGGAGCGCGTTTATCTCAAGGTGAAGGCCGAAGCCATGGCCGATCAGATCCTCGAGGACCTGGGCCTGGCCTGAACGGCGCCGGCCGGCGGACGGGGCCGCAGGGCCACCAGGCCCTCCAGGCAGAGATCGGGGCGGTGCAGCAGGACGGCCTCCCCCATCCCCGGTGCCCTGCGCAACAGCGGCAGCAGGGTTGGTCCGTCTCCCCCTGTAAGCACGATCCGGCAGCCGGCCTCCAGCGCCCGGGCCTGGCGTCCGGCCGCCAGCACCGCGGCGGCCAGCCCCTCGGCCACCCCCTGCCGCATCGCCGCCTCGGTGGCCCGCGGCCAGGACTCCCCGCTGACGTCACCCGCCAGGGGCCTCTCCAGGGAAGGCAAGCCCTCGGTGCCCGAGCCCATGGCCCCCAGCTGCAGGGCCGCGCCCGCCATCAACCGGCCGCCAGCGAAGCGCCCATGGCCGTCGACCCGGGTGAGGCTCAGCACCGTGCCTGCATCGGCCACCAGCACGGGGCTGCCGGTGATCCGCGCCGCCCACCAGCCCGCCAGGGCCCGGTCGATGCCCAGCCAGGGGGGGGCGTCAGCCAGGGGCACATCCTCCAGAGCCAGACGCGTCTCCGCCGGCAGGGCGGCCTCGGGAGGCACCCGGCCCACCGCCGCCCAGGCCACGGGGGGATCCACCGCAGCCGCCTGCGGGGGCAGGTGAAGGAATTGCGGCACCGGTTCGCCCCCCAAGCCGTCCGCCCCTTCCAGGGCCCAGTGCCAGCGGCTGTTGCCGATCAGCAGCCAGCGAAGCTGGCGAGCCGGCACCTCAGATGCCCTCGCCCATCAGCCCCGGCATGTGGATGCCGCACTCCTGCTGCAGCCCGCCAAACCGTGTGGCCCGGCCATTGGTGGTGCCGTCGTCAGGTGCGCTGGTGTGCCAGTCGCCCACCGTGGAATACCCCTGCTCGAACAGCGGGTGCTGGGGCAGGTCGTGCTCCTGCATGTAGTAGTAGACCTCACGGCGGCTCCAGGCGAGCAGCGGCCGCAGCGACCAACGCTCCCGCACCGGATCGAGACAATGCATCGCACCGCGGTGGTCGGTCTGACCGGCACGCACGCCACTGGCCCAGCAATGCACCTCCAGCTGCTCCAGTCCGCGGTCAAGGGGTTCGACCTTGCGCAGCCGGTTGTAGGTGCGCATGTCTTCCAGATTCCCCGTTTCCCAGAGGCGGCCGTGCAGGGCCTCCATCCGGGCAGGGCTGAGGTCGGCCTGCAGGACCCGCAGATCCAGCTGTAGGCGATCGCAGAGCTCGTCCGCGTAGCGGTAGGACTCTGGGGTGAGATAGCCCGTATCGACCCAGAGCACGGGGATCGCCGGCCAGGCGCCGGAGCCGTTGAGGGCGCTCACCATGTGCAGCATCACCGCCGACTGGATGCCGAAACTCGTGGTGATGGCGAAGTGGCCCGCGAAGGCCTCCTGGGCCCAGCGCATCCGGCCGATGGCATCGAGGGGCTCGAGCTCGGAACGGGCGGCATCGAGGTCGATGGCCGCTCCATGGCGATCCCGGGGCAGGGCCTGGTGGGCCGCATCCAGACCCGCCGCGCTGCCCTCGGGGCTGATGGAAGCCGTGAGGGGGAAGGACACCATTGCCCCATCATCGCCCTTCAGGCATCCGGGGATTGTGGTTAGGGTGACGCCATGCAAGGGCAACCGGAAAAGGCCCAGAACGTCGTCATCGTCGGGGGTGGCTTCGGTGGTCTGTACACGGCCCTGGCCCTGGCCCAGCGGAAGAACCATCCACCCGTCCTGCTGATTGAGCCGAACGACCGGTTCCTGTTTCTTCCCCTCCTCTACGAACTGCTCAGCGGTGAGTTGCGCGGCTGGGAAATCGCCCCCCGCTACGACGGTCTGCTCGCGGGTCGCGGCCTGGCCTGGCTGCAGGACCGGGTGGAGCGGATCGATGCCGAACACCATCAACTGCACACGGCGGCGGGCCGGACCATCCCCTACGGCCGCCTGGTGATCGCCACGGGCGCTGAAAGCAACACCTTTGCGGTGCCAGGGGCCGACCGCCACAGCCTGGGCTTCCGCAGCCTGGCCGATGTGGAGCGCCTCCAGCGCCTGGTGGCCGACCTGAAACAACAGCGCCACCCCCTGCAGCGCCTCACCGTGGTGGGGGCGGGCCCCACCGGGGTGGAGCTGGCCTGCAAGCTCGCCGACATGGCCGAGGGCAGCGCCGTGATCGAACTGATCGAGCAAGGGCCGCAGTTGCTGCCCCAGGCCAGGGCCTTCAACCGGGAACAGGCCGCCCTGGCCCTGCGGCGCCGTGACGTCCGTCTGCGCCTCCGCACCCAGGTGGAGGCGGTCGAGGCCGAAGCGATCAGCCTCCGCTGCCAATCCGAAGGGGACAGCCCCGCCCACAGCGAAACCCTCGCCGTTCGGGCGGTGATCTGGACCGCCGGGTTGAGCTTCCGGGCGCCACGGATCGATCCCCCTCCCGCCTGCGACAGCCGCGGCCGCTTGCTCTGCGGTGCCGATCTGCGCCTGCAGGACCATGGCGATCTGTTTGTGGCCGGCGATCTGGCCGCCCCGGTGGAGATGGAAGGAACGGCCAGCGAGGCCCCCGGTGCCACCACGCCGGCCACGGCCCAGGTGGCCTTCCAGCAGGCCGCGGTGCTGGCCACCAACCTGATCCATTCCCTCCGGGCCGAACCCCTGGAGCCCTTCCAGTGGAAGGATCTGGGCGAAATGATGAGCCTGGGCATCGGCGAAGCCAGCCTCACCGCCTCCGGTGTCACCCTGGCCGGCCCGGCGGCCTACCAGCTGCGCCGGCTGGCCTACCTGACCCGTCTGCCGGGCCGGTCCCACCAGCTGCGGGTCGCCGCCGGCTGGCTGGCCGACTGGACCCCATGACGTTGACGCAGGCCTGGCCCCGTCCGAGGGGGCTGCTTCTCGATGCCATGGGCACCTTGATCGGCCTGCGCAGCACCGTGGGCCACACCTATGCCGCCATGGCGGCCGAGCACGGCATCGAGGTCGCCGCCGGCGCCATCGATCGGGCCTTCCCGGGCGTGCTGCGGCAGGCCCCACCCCTGGCCTTCCCTGGCCTCGAAGGCGACAGCCTGCTCCAGGCGGAACGTCGCTGGTGGGGAGAGCGCATCGACGCCGTCCTGGGGGCCGCCGGCGCGGGAGCGGCACCGGCGGCCCTCCACGACGCCCTGTTTGATCGCTTCGCCGATCCGTCCCTGTGGCATGTCTATGCCGATGTGCCCGCCGTTCTGCGCCGCTGGCACGGGGCGGGATTGCGCCTGGCCGTGGTCAGCAACTTCGACCGGCGGCTGCAGCCGCTGCTGGAGGGCCTGGGCCTGGCGGATCTGTTCGAAGCGGTGGTGGTGTCCAGCCGTGCCGGGGCCGCCAAGCCGTCACCTCTGCCGTTCCAGATCGCCCTGGAGGCGATGGATCTGCCGCCGTCCCAGGTCTGGCACGTGGGCGACAGCCCCGAGGACGGGGCCGGCGCCCGGGCCGCCGGCGTGCGCTGCCTGCTGGTGCGGCGTCCTTGAGGCAGGGGGTGCTGGCCGGCAGAACCGTGGGTCTGCGACCCGCGGAGCGGCGCCGGCTGGAGCAGATCTGCCACCGGCGTCATCCGGGCGATGCCGTGGCGGATCTGCTCACCCTGCAGCGCCTGGCGGCCGAGGGCCGCGATCTGGCGTTGCCCCTCACCCTGGTGGTGGACGGGCGCGGTCTGTGCCGCCTGCTGTGGGTGGGGGATCTGGACCATTCGGCGCGACTGCTGGAGAAACTTCCCGGCCCCTCCAGGCGTCAGGGCCACAACCTGCGTCTGCTCACCTGCGCGGGGGCTGGACGCCAGGCGCACCTGCAGCCCTCGGCCCAGGAGGCCGTGGTGGGCATGGACGTGGCGCCGGACCTCTGGCTGCGCTTCGGCCAGCAACCGGACACCGGCGGACGCTGGCCGGCGGCGATCCACACCCCGGCCGGCAGCGGTGACCGCGCCTGGACCTGCGCCCTTGAGGGGGATCTGGCCGACCTCTGCGGCCTTGACCCCGTTGCCCTCGCCGCTGCGGAGCCGCCGGAGGCCCCCGCCCTGGACGGCCCCGAACGGGTGCTGCTGCTGGTGCAGACCAGCGGCGACCGGGCCCTGAGCGACCGGCGCATCGCCGAGCTGGAAGGCCTGGTGCGCAGTGCCGGCGCCGTGCCGGTGGGCCGCATGGAGCAGCGCCGCCATGGCCCGGTCTCCCGCAGCCCCTGGGGGGAGGGCAAGCTGCGGGAGGCGGCCCTGGAGGCGCGCCGCGTCGGCGCCAGCCTGGTGGTGGCCGATCGGGAACTCACCCCGGCCCAGGCCCGCGACCTGGAAGGGCTGCTCGACCTGCCGGTGAGCGACCGCAGCGAACTGATCCTCGACATCTTTGCCCAGCGGGCAGCCAGCGGCGCCGGACGGCTGCAGGTGGAGCTGGCCCAGCTGCGTTACCGCCTGCCGCGGCTCACGGGACGGGGCCTGAGCCTGTCACGGCAGGGGGGCGGCATCGGCACCCGGGGCCCCGGCGAAACCCAGCTGGAGAAGGACCGGCGCGCCATCGCCCGGCGCATCGAACGGCTGCAGCGGGAGGTGCAGCGCCTGGGTGCCCACCGGGCCCGCCTCCGGGAGGGGCGCCGCGACCTGCCGCGGGTGGCCCTGGTGGGTTACACCAATGCGGGCAAGAGCTCCCTGCTCAACGCCCTCACCGGGGCCAGCGGCAGCCAGGCCGTGCTGGCCGAGAACAAGCTCTTCGCCACCCTCGATCCCACCACCCGCCGCATCGAGCGGACGGCCGGCGCTGGGACGGACGGCCAACCGCTGCTGGTCACCGACACGGTGGGGTTCATCCGCGATCTGCCCCCCCAGCTGATGGAGGCGTTCCGCTCCACCTTCGAGGAGGCGCTTGATGCCGATGGCCTGCTGATCGTCGTCGACCTGGCCGATCCCGCCTGGCCCGAGCAGCTCACCACCGTGCAGGCGATCCTCGATTCCCTGCAGGCCACCATGCCCAGGCGGGTGATCGGCAACCAGATCGACCGCTGCCCCAGCGGCGCACTGGAGCGGGCCAGGGCCGTGGATCCGGCCATGCTGTTCGTTTCCGCCACGGCGGACCTGGGCCTCCAGCATCTGCGCCAGGAGCTGCAGTCCTGGCCCTCCGGAACCACAACGGACGGCCCCACTGCTGTGTCAGCATCGATCGGCGCCAATTTCTCTCCGATGACCCTGCAACTGGGCGACACCGTTCCTGATTTCACTCAGGAGTCCCAGCTCGGCCCGATCAATCTCTACGACTTCGCCGGCGACAGCTGGGTGGTGCTGTTCTCCCATCCCGCCGACTACACCCCCGTCTGCACGACGGAGCTGGGCGAGGTCTCCCGTCTGCGTCCCGAATGGGAGAAGCGCAACGTCAAGACCATTGCCCTGAGCGTCGATTCCGCCGAGAGCCACAAGGGCTGGATCGGCGACATCAACGAGACCCAGTGCACCACCGTTGACTATCCGATCCTGGCCGACAGCGATAAGAAGGTGAGCAGCCTGTACGGCATGATCCACCCCAATGCCCTCAGCAACCTGACGGTGCGCTCGGTGTTCATCATCGACCCCAGCAAGAAGCTGCGGCTGCAGATCACCTATCCCGCCAGCACGGGCCGCAACTTCGATGAGATCCTGCGGGTGATCGATTCCCTCCAACTCACCGACCACCACCAGGTGGCCACGCCGGTGAACTGGAAGGACGGAGACGACTGCGTGGTGGTGCCCTCGATCCCCACCGACGAAGCCCGGGCGAAGTTCCCCAAGGGTGTCACCGAGATCCGCCCCTATCTCCGGATGACTCCCCAGCCCAACAAATGAAGCGGCTGCAGAGTTGGCGGCATCGTCTGACGGTGCCGCAGTTCACGGTTGTCACCGGTGGCCTGGTGATCGCCTTCGGCACGGTGCTGCTGGCGAGCCCGCTCTGCTCCAGCGATGAGGTGGGCCTCTGGGAGGCCCTCTTCACCGTCACCTCCGCCATCACCGTCACGGGGCTGTCGATCATCGATGTGGGCGCCGAACTCACCTTTCTCGGCCAGGTCGCCCTGGCCGGGCTGATCCTCACCGGTGGCCTGGGGTTGATGGCGATCACCACCTTCCTGCAGGGGTTTGTCCAGGGCCGCTCGGGGCTGCGCCAGCGGCTCGACAAGGGGCGTGCCCTCGACGACTTCGGCGTGGGGGGCATCGGCACCACCCTGAACCAGATCCTGCTGATCGCCGCCATCGTGATCGGCATCGGCACCCTGATCCTCTACAACTTCGGCTTCACCGATATTCCCGACCAGGGCCAACGACTCTGGGCTTCCCTGTTTCACTGCATCAGTGCCTATAACAACGCCGGCTTCGGCCTTTGGCGCGACAGCCTGGTCGGTTACCGCAGCCAGCCCGTCGTCAATGCGGTGATCGGCCTGCTGATCGTGATGGGCGGCATCGGCTGGCGCGTCACCAACGACATCTGGGTGAACCGCTTTCGGCTGGCCCGCATCCGCCGCCTCAGCCTGCACACCCGGTTGGTGATTCGCACCACTATCCTGCTGATCGTGGTGGGGGCCTTGGGCCTGCTGTTCACCGAGCACTTCGCCACCGAAGGAATGGTGGAGCAGCTGAGTCTCTGGGACAAGCTGCAGGTGACGATCTTCCAGTCGATCACCACCCGCACCGCCGGCTTCAACACCGTCCCGCTAACCCTGGAGACAATCTCCGACTCGGGCCTCCTGCTGATGATCGTGCTGATGTTCATCGGCGCCAGCCCCGGTGGCACCGGCGGCGGCATCAAGACGACCACCTTCGCGGCCCTGATCGCCGCCACCCGATCCACCCTGCGCGGCCATGACGAAGTCGTGGTGAGGAACCGGGAGATTCCCCTCAAGGTGATCCTCAAGGCCGTGGGGGTCACCCTCGGCTCGGGCCTGTTCATCCTGCTGATGGCCCTGCTGCTGGGCCTGGGCAACACCACCGCAGGAACGCCGGGGAGTGAGGCCTTCACATTTCTGGAAAAACTGTTCACCTGCGTGTCCGCCTTCGGCACCGTGGGCCTCGACGTGGGTGTCACCAGTCAGCTCAACCGTTGGGGGCAGCTGGTGCTGATGATCGGCATGTTCGTGGGCCGGATCGGTATTCTCCTTCTGCTCTCGGCTGTCTATGGCAGCCGGCCCCAGAATCGGGTGGGCTACCCCCGCGAAGAGCTCTACATCTGACGCTCGGGTGTCCGACCCCGCCCCAGCCTGACGATTCCTCCGCCCCAGCTCCATCCATGACTCTTGCGACGTCGTCCTCATGAACCAGTGGTGGCAATGGCAGGGCAGTGAGGCCGACACCTCCAACAGCTACGCCGTGATCGGGGTGGGCCGCTTCGGCAGTGCGGTCTGCAAGGAACTCCTCCGCCATGGGGCCGAAGTGCTGGCAATCGACAACAACCAGCGGGCCATCGATGAGCTGCGCCAGATGGACACCGCCATCGAGGCCCGCGTCGTGGACTGCACCGATGAGGAAGCCCTGAGGGCCGCCGGCGCCCTCGACGTGGGCACGGTGGTGGTGGCCATCAGCGAACCGATCGGCGCCAGCATCACCGCCACCCTGATTGTCAGGGACGGGGAAGGCAGCCGGGTCAAACAGGTGATCGCCAGGGCCACCAGCGACCTGCACGAAAAGATGCTGCGGCGGGTCGGCGCCGACAAGGTGGTCTTCCCCTCGAAGATGCAGGGAACACGGCTGGGCATGGAACTGGTCCGGCCCAACCTGCTGGAGCGCCTCCGCCTCGACGACCGCAACAGCATCGAGGAGATCAAGGTCCCGGGCTCCTTTGTCGGCCAGTCGCTGCGGGATCTGAACCTGCGCAAGAACTACAACGTCAGCGTGCTGGCCGCCGGCCCCTCCAACCAGCTGACGGTCAACCCCCCCGCCTCCCACGTGCTCAACGAATCCGAGCTGCTGGTGGTGATGGGCAGCAGCGAAGCCCTCGAAGCCCTGCCCTCCCACTGACGGGCATGCGGGTGCTGGGCCTGATGAGCGGCACCAGCGCCGACGGGGTGGACGCGTTACTGGTGCGCCTGGAGGGTCGCTCCGCCCGGCCCCGCTGGCGCATCCTGGCGGGCTCCCATACCCCCTACCCCCCGGACCTGCGCGAGCGCCTGGTGGCCGTCGGCCAGGGGAGGCCCCTGGACGCCGACGCCTGGCTGACCCTGGCCGAAGACCTCACCGAGCACCAGGCCGTGGCGGCGCGGGCCTGCGATCCGGACGGCCGCGCCGAGCTGGTGGGCTGCCACGGCCAAACCCTCTGGCACCGCCCGCCGGACGGGGACCGTCGCGGGGCCAGCTGGCAGCTGCTGCAGGGGCCGTTGCTGGCGGAACTGCTGGGCAGGCCGGTGGTCTTCGACTTCCGCAGCGTCGATCTGGCCCTCGGCGGCCATGGCGCCCCCCTGGTGCCGGCCACCGACGCCGCCTTGCTGGGGAGGATCGGCGGCTGGCGGGCCCTGCTCAACCTGGGCGGCATTGCCAACCTCACCCTGCTTCCCCCGCCCGCGGGCCCGGACCGCAATGCCCCGGTGCAGGGCTGGGACTGCGGACCGGCCAACACCTTGCTGGATCTGGCGGTGGCCCGCTTCAGCGATGGAAGCCTGCACTTCGATGCCGACGGAGCCTGGGCACGGCAGGGCCGCATCGACGAGGGGCGGCTGCAGCAGTGGTTGCGGGAGCCCTACCTGCAGGCGCCGCCACCCAAATCAACCGGCCGCGAGCTGTTCGGGGCCGCCGATCTCGATCGGCGCCTTGCGGAGCTCGGTGCCGGTGTGGAGCCTGCCGATGCCCTGGCCACCCTGACGGCCTTCAGCGCGGCGGTGGTGGGGCAAGACCTGGCCAGGGGTCCCCGTCCCCTGGAGCTGCTGGTGGCCGGGGGCGGCACCCGCAATGGCTTCCTGATGGAGCAGCTGCAGCGCCGTTGCCGCGGCATGGCGGTGCGCAGCCTCTCCGGCCATGGCATTGCCGATGACCAGCGGGAAGCCCTGGCCTTTGCCCTGCTGGCCTGGTGGCGATGGCGGAACCACCCGGGGTCGCTGCCCTCGGTCACCGGAGCCAGGCAGGCTGCGGTGCTCGGCGTGATCGCCGTGCCTCCCCCGTCAGGGGGATAGGGGGGGCTGGCGCAGGCGCAGCCGACGCGGTGCCCCGCGCAGCCGCCGGGTGCCGGCCTGTTCCTGCTGTTCGAGCTCGTGGCGGAAACGATCGGCGGCGGCGGCCGGGCCACTCGGGTAGGGAGCCTGGGCGGGCTCAGCGGGGCGCTGCAGCTGCTCGAGCCGTTCCACCCCCTGCTGGATCAGCACCTTGGCCATGTTGCTGACCGTGCGCGATTCGCTCTCTGCCAGGGCGGCGAGGCGGGCGCAGAGCTCCTCCGGCAGGACGACCTGGATCCGCGGCGACTTGGGCTTGCCGCTGGAGGAGGTCTGGCGGGTCGGCACGGTGCCTCTGGGTGGGTGCCGGCTAGCGGCTGCCGCTGGGGTACGGCGAGATAGGAAAAAGTGTACAGTGACTGTCATGGGTAGTATCCAAAAGTAGGGTTGTGGACCGTTCCGGCCCCCGCCCGGAATTCCCTCCCCCCAGGCACAGACCCAGCCCCAAGCCCACCTGCTCCCCACCCCCGTCCTTTTCGACGGCCCACCGGCCGCTTCCGCCATGGCCCGATCCACCCAGTCCCGCCCCACCGGTTCCGAGACCCCTCTGCAGCCCAAGAGCCGCCAGAGCCGACGGCGCAGCACGGCGGAACGCAGCGATGTGCTGGTGTCGGCCGTGATCAGCACCTACCTGCTCACCCACCTGCACCACGTGCTGCAGCGCGCCGAGTTCGGCGCCCAGCAGGAGGGACGCCAGTCCCTGGCCGCCAACTACGCCCAGCTGCGCAAGGTGCTTTGTCTTGATGCCCGCAGCATGGAAGACGCCTCCGCCAGCGGCGCCGAGGAGGATCCCAGCCCGCAGGCCGCCTGATCCGGCCCCTTCGCCCCTGAAGTTCCACCCGCAGGGGGCTGCGCCGATGGCCCCCAGCCCATAAGGTCAGGGAAGAATCCCGGCCAGGATGACCACCAGCAACGCTAAAGACAACGGCACCGGCAACGCCGCAGAGCTCTACGGACGCATCAGCAACGATGGGGAGCTCACCCAGTCACTGTTCCGTCAGGCCCTGCAGGATCCCAGCGGAGCCCTCAGCAGAATTGTCGCCCTTGGCGAGCAGGCGGGCCTGCCTGTCAGCCCGGAGGAGGTCAAGGCCCACCTGGCCGGCCTGGATGACGGCGCCACCAAGCAGTGGCTGATCAAGGCCCGGGGCGGCCTCTGAAGCCGGAGAACGGCGTCCCTCCTGCTGGGGCCGGCGCGGCGGTTCCCGACGCTGGGAGCCCCCCCCCTGGGCCCAGCTGAAGAACAGCCAATAGCTCGTCAGCGCCAGGCCCGCCGCCACCACCAGGGCGGCGATCTGCTCGAAGCGCTTGATCATTCTGACGACACGACCGAACCGGTCCGTCAGTCTGCAGGACGCCCCGACAGGGGATGATGCGCTCACTGCGACCGCTATCCGCTCCGTGCTGCGCCTCGAACGCATCGGCAAGATCTACCCCACCGGTGAGGTGCTCAAGGACATCACCTGGGAAGTCAAGGCGGGGGATCGGATCGGCCTGGTGGGGGTCAACGGGGCCGGTAAATCCACTCAGATGCGCATCATCGCCGGCCTGGAGGAGCCCACCAGCGGCCAGGTGGTGCGCCAGGGGGATCCCCGCATTGCCTACCTGCAGCAGGAGTTCGATGTCGACCTCGCCCGCAGCGTCCGCCAGGAACTGTTCCAGGCCTTTGGTGAGGCGGCCGAAGTGCTCAACCGTCAGCGGGAGGTGGAGGAGGCCATGGCCACCGAGGAGGCCGCCACGGATCCGGCCCTCCTCGACCGGCTGATCGACGAACTCGGCCAGCTGCAGAGCCGGTTCGAGGCCCTGCATGGGTACGAGCTCGATGCCCGCATCGACAAGTTGCTGCCCAGCATCGGCTTCACCCCCGAGACGGCCGAGCGGGTCGTGGGGGACTACTCCGGCGGCTGGCAGATGCGCATCGCCCTGGGCAAGATCCTCCTGCAGGAGCCGGATCTGCTGCTCCTCGACGAACCCACCAACCACCTCGACGTCGAAACGATCCAGTGGCTGGAGAGCTACCTGGTGGATCAGACAGTGCCCTTGGTGGTGATCAGCCACGACCGGGCCTTTCTCGATCGGGTCTGCAACCAGATCGTCGAGACCGAGCGCGGCGTCTCGCGCACCTACCTGGGCAACTACAGCCAGCATCTCGAGCAGAAGGCCTTCGAGAGGGAGGCCGGCCAGGCGGCCTTCGAGCGCCAACAGAAGGAACTGAGCAGCCAGCAGGCCTACATCGACCGCTTCCGGGCCAGTGCGACGCGCAGCACCCAGGCCAAGAGCCGGGAGAAGCTGCTCGACAAGGTGGAGCGGATCGAGGCGCCCCTGGAATCGGTGAGCGGGCCGCGGTTCGCCTTTCCCCCTGCTCCCCGCTCGGGCCGCCTGGTGGCGGCGATCGAGAACCTCACCCACGGCTACGACGACCAGATCCTGTTCCTGGGGGCGAACCTGGAGGTGGAGCGCGGCGACCGGATCGCCTTTGTCGGCCCAAACGGAGCCGGCAAATCCACCCTGCTGCGGCTGGTGATGGGCTACGAGCTCCCCCTAGAGGGCCAGGCGGGCCTGGGGGAGCACCACGTGGTGGCGGGCTACTTCGAGCAGAACCAGGCCGAAGCCCTGGATCTTGCCAAGACCGTGATCAACACCCTCTTCGAGGCCGTTCCTGACTGGACCCAGACCCAGGTGCGCTCCATGCTGGGCAGCTTCGGCTTCAGCAACGAGTCGGTCTTCAAGCCGGTGGAAAAGCTGAGTGGCGGGGAGAAGGCCCGGCTGGCCCTGGCCTTGATGCTGCTCAACCCCTGCAATCTGCTGGTGCTCGATGAGCCCACCAACCACCTCGACATCCCCGCCAAGCAGATGCTCGAGGAGGCCTTGATGGCCTACGAGGGGGCGGCCCTGCTGGTCTCCCACGACCGCTTCTTCATCGGCAGGGTGGCCAACCGGATCGTGGAGGTGCGCGACGGCGAACTGGTGCTTTACCGCGGCGACTACGCCTACTACCAGGAGAAGAAACGGGAGGAGGCCGAAGAGAGCGAGCGCCTGGAGCAGGAGCAGAAGCTGGCCGCCAAACGCCAGGAACAGCGGCAGAAGCAGCGGGCCAAATCAGCTGCGAAGGCCGGGGGCAAGGCCGGCAACGGCGGCTGACGGGGCCGCACAAAATACAACTTCATGCTTCCCTAGGCAGGAAGACTCATTTCTCTGGTGCCGTGGGATCTGTGTGCATAGGCTGACAGGGTCACCCATCCAGGAGCAGCGATGACCATCCAGAACGTCGTCACCGAGGGTTGGAACGCCGAACGGGAGGACACGGCCGGCGCCAACGACGCGATGGAGGTGTACTTCGAGTGCATCACCACCTGCTCCCTGGAGGATGGGGAGTGCGTCACCCGCTGCGTGGAAGAGCTGCGCGAGCGCCACTGAGTGCCACTGCCACTGACTGACGGAGACCGGGCCGGGGACGGGGGCCTGGCCGTGACGGGACTGGCCCTTTCCTTACCGCTGGGCAGGGCCGGCGGCAAGAGGGAAAGGGCCAGAGGCAGGGGTTGAGCGGATTTCCTGACCAGGGCATAGGCCCTGTAACAGCCGCTACGTGACATCTTGAAACAGTTTGTAGCTTTGGGCCGGTTAGAAACGCCCCATCGCGCCTCCCACCATGTCCGAACCCCTCGCGCTCAGCCTCGGTCAGAAATTCGAGCTTGAGCGCATGACCCGGGCCATCGACGCCACGGGGGATCCCCAGGTCCTGCGGGGTCTGGCCAAGCAATTGCTGCAGGCCTGGCAGAGCCAGAAGGCCGCCACCCAGTGGGTCATGCGGCAGCAACTGGGAGCACCGGCCCGCTTCGGAGCCGAACTCGCCCTGGATGCCGGCCTGCTTGATGCCCTGCGTCCGGAAGGCGGCAAAGGGGGCATGGACATCCTCTGAGTTCTGCCCAGAGGCCCATCCGTGGCCCGGCCCCGAGGTGGCGGGGGCGGGCCACTCCCTCATCCCTGACGCAACGCAGCCATATCCCCTGGCACCAGGCGCAGGTTCAGCGTCGCCCCTTGACGATTCACCGTCAGGTTGAGGGTTCCTCCCACCCCGGCCCGCTCCACGGCCGTGATCACCTGGGAAGGATCCTTCACCGCAGTTCCCTGGGCCGCAACGATCACGTCACCGGTCCTGAGCCCGCCCCGGTCCGCCGGCCCGTTGGGTTGCACCGACACCACGACCGCACCCCGACCCGAACCCTGGCCGCTGGCCGCCCTGACCTCATCAAGACCCACGCCGATCATCGGATGGGTGGCACGGCCGGTCGCCACCAGTTGATTGACGATGCTGCGGGCGCGGTTGATCGGGATCGCGAAGCCCAGGCCTGCCCCCGGTCCTGAGCGCACCAGGGTGTTGATCCCCACCACCTCCCCATCGGCATTGAGCAGCGGTCCGCCGGAGTTGCCGGGGTTGATGGCGGCATCGGTCTGGATCAGATCCAGTCGCTTGTCGGTGATGCCCAGCTTGGTGGCATTGCGGTTCAGGCTGCTGATGATCCCCAGGGTGACGGTGTTATCGAGTCCGAAGGGATTCCCCACCGCGATCGCCCAGTCCCCCACCTGCAGGGCATCGGAGTTGCCCAGGGGAGCCACGGGCCACGGGCCCGCCCCCACCAGCCGCACCACGGCCAGGTCGGTGAGCTTGTCGAGGCCCACGACCCGGCCCTCATAGCGCCGGCCATTTTCGAGGCCCACGGTCACCCGGTCGATCTGATCCACCACGTGGGCGTTGGTGAGCACCAGGCCATCGGACTGCAGGATCACCCCACTGCCCTGGCCCCGCTCGGTGCGACGCGAAGGCGCACCCTGCTGGGGGATGCCGAAGAACTGACGGAACAGGGGGTCATTCATCAGCCCCGGTGGCAGGCCGCCACCGCCGCCGGCGGATTGCACCGTGCGCTCCGTGTCGATGGTGACCACGGCCGGGCCCGCCCGGCGGATCGCCGCCGCCACGAAGGATTGCCGCCCGAGCACGGCCCCAGCCGGCTGGGCGAGGCCAGGGGGGGTGAGGGTCGGGCTGATCAGGGCCGTCGTCGCCATGACCGTGGCCGTGGCCGCCGCCGTGGCCGTGGCAAGCCCGGCGGCGGCCGCGGCAAGAACGCGGGAGGAAGGCATCGCGAAAAGACTCAGCAGTAACAAAACCGTAGACACCTCCCCGAAAAGGAGGAAGGGGAGGCAAACCGGCCTGATCGGCTAGGATTTGTAAACTTTCTTATCGGATCATGGACACCAGTCGCCTGCTTCTCGCGTTTCTCGCCTTCGGGGCCGCCTGCACCTCCCTCTGGGCCTGGATGCTGGCCACCGCCACCGCTCCTTCAGACGGGTGATGATGGGGGAGTCTCCGCAGCATGCGGGGTTCCCATCGCGCCATGACCTCCCTCCTCTCGCAGATCTTCCAGATCCTTTATGGGGCCTGCTTCGTTCTGCTTCTCTGGCAGGCGTTCCGGGTCATGGGACGGGGGTTCGGGGCCGTGCCACGGCCGGGCGATCCGGGGACGGCCCCAACCGACCAAGGCGGCCCAATGGGTGATCGCACCGGTCGGCTCACCATCCATCCGGAGCTCCTCGACGCCGATGGCCAGCTCACCCAGGAGGATCTCCTGACGGTTCGTTTCAGTGGCGACAATGAGCAGCCCGCCTTCCCCGCCGATCCGAACTGACCACGCCCGGCCGGCCGCTGAATAGGCTCCCTGAGGTGAACGCGCTCAAAGGCGGAGATCGATGGTGGATCAGAGAACGCGAATCGTGGCGGCCGTGCTCGGGGCACTGAAATTGCCACCTCGTTTTCGCCTCAAGATGGTGAAGGACGACCCCATCCGGCTCGAGCTGAGCATCACCCCGTCCTACGGGAAGGACCCGATCCTGGTGGGCATCGTCGAATCCCAGGACCTGGTGGCACGGCGGGATCGGGAGGGTCGGATTCCCCGCGATCTCCAGGGCACCTGGGACTGGACGGTGCGTCACGGCAAGGTCACCACCGGTGGCTGGAACCCGTATCTCAAAGAGGCCCTTCAGACCATGTTCGAAACGGGTCTGCCGGCGATTGTCTACGAGGAAACCACCGGTGAGGCTTATCACCCGGTGGATGGCCTCCGCCACGTGCGCTGACGTCCCCCCTGCCCATTGACGGCCGCCTCGCGGCCATCACCGCCGCCCTTGGGCCCGGGGCCACCCTGCTGCTCCAGGCTGAACCCGGCGCGGGCAAAACCACCCGGGTCCCCCTGGCCCTGCTGGAGTGCTTCGGCCAGGAGGGCCGCCTCCTGATGCTGGAGCCGCGCCGGCTGGCAGCCCGCTCCGCCGCCGAGCGCCTGGCGGCCAATCTGGGCGAACCCCTTGGCGGCCGGGTGGGGTACAGCGTCCGACTGGAATCGCGCACCTCGGCGGACACCCGCCTGGAGGTGGTCACCGCCGGCCTGTTCCTGCGCCGTCTCCAGGCCGATCCCGCCCTCGAAGGGGTGGCCTGCGTGATCTTCGACGAATTCCATGAGCGCCAGGCCGAAGCGGATCTGGCCCTGGCCCTGGTGCGTCAGGCCCGCGGCCTGCTGCGCCCGGAGCTGCGGCTGCTGGTGATGTCGGCCACCCTCGATCTGGAACCGCTGGCCGCCGAGCTGGACGGGGCCAGCGTGATCAGCTGCGAGGGCCGCAGCCATCCGGTCACGGTCGCCTACCAACCGCCGCGGCAGGAGGAGCGGCTGGAGCGCCAGGTGCTGCGGGCCCTCGAAGGCCACTGGCTGGACCAGCCCCAGCCCCGCGGCACCGTGCTGGTCTTCCTGCCGGGCCTCGGGGAGCTGGAGACAACGCGCCGGGCCATCGAAGCCACCGCCTGGGGGGGCGACGTCGACTGCGTTCTGCTGCATGGCCAGCTGCCGCTGGCGGCCCAGGGCCGGGCCATCGCGGCGACCCAGCAGGCGGCCGGCAAGGTGGTGCTGGCCACGGCGGTGGCGGAGAGTTCGCTCACGATCGCGGGGGTGACCCTGGTGATCGACAGCGGCCTGAGCCGCCTGAGCCGCTTCGATCCGGCCACGGGCATGGACGGCCTGGTCACGCAGCCCGCCAGCCAGGCCAGTGCCGAGCAGCGCCGCGGCCGGGCCGGCCGGCTCGGACCCGGCCACTGCCTGCGGCTCTGGTCCCCGGCGGAACAGCAGCGGCGCCCCGCCTTCGATCCCCCGGAACTGCTGGAGGTTGATCCACTGCCGATCGCCCTGCAGCTGGCGGAATGGGGTGGTGGGGCAGATGACACCCTTCCTTGGATCACCGCTCCCCCCAGCCGTTCCCTCGTGGAGGCCCGCAGCCTGCTGCGGCAGCTGGGGGCCATCGACGGCGACGGGCGCCTCACCGGTCACGGGCGGGCGATGGCCCGGCTGGGGGTCCATCCACGCCTGGCCCACATGTTGCTGCGGGCCAGGGAACGGGGCTGGGAATCCCTGGCCAGTGCCGTGGCCGTGCTGCTGAGCGAACGGGATCCCCTCGATCGCCGCGAGGCGGGCAGCGATCTGATGCGGCGGCTCGACTGGCTGCGGCGCGGTGATGCAGGCCCCGGGGCTGCCGGCCGCACGGGCGCCCGGCGTCCCTGGCGAAATCTCCAGTCCCAGCTGTTGCGCCAGCTCACGGACAGCCATGGCCCACAACCTTCGGCACCCAGCCGCTCGGGCCGCGATGCCGGCTCCCGCTCCGAGGATGCCCGGGCGGCCCAGCTGCTGGGCTGGGCCTACCCGGAACGGCTGGCCCTCGGCCGGGGCCGGGGGGATGGGCGCTTTCTGATGCGCAGCGGTCGCGGCGCCGTTCTGCCCCCGGGGGACCCCCTCACCGGCGCCGAAGCCCTGGCGATCGCCAGCGTCGACGGCCAGGGCCAGGAGGCCCGGGTTCGGCTGGCGGTGGCCCTCTCCCGTCAGGGGCTGGAGGAGCTGCTGGCGGACGGGATCGAGGAGTGCACCGAAGCCCGCTGGGATGGCAACGACCAGCGGGTGCGCTGCGAACGGCTGCGGCGCGCCGGGGCACTGGTGCTGGAGCGGCGCCCCTGGCCCGAAGCCACAGGGGAGGAGGTGGAGCGGGCGCTGCTGGAGGGCCTGGAAAGCCTGGGGTTGGAAGTGCTGCCCTGGAGCCGCAGCAGCCGCCAGCTGCAGCAGCGCCTGATGCTGGCCCACCGCCATCTGGGGGCGCCCTGGCCCGACCGTTCGCCGGAGCGGCTGCAGGAGGATCCGGGGTCGTGGCTAGGGGCCCACCTGGGCGGCCTGAGCCGTCTTCAGGATCTACAGCGACTGGACCTGCCCGAGATCCTCTGGGGCGATCTGGACTGGTCCCTGCGCCGGGAGCTGGAGCGGCTGTTGCCCCTCAGCCAGCCGGTCCCCTCCGGTCGTCGGGTGCCGTTGGACTACGGCAGCGGCACCCCGGTGCTGGCGGTGAAGCTGCAGGAGATGTTCGGCTGCCTCGAAGGGCCGACGGTGCTGGACGGCCGGCTGGCGGTGAGGGTGGAGTTGCTGTCACCGGCAGGACGCCCGGCGGCGGTCACCAGCGACCTGGCCGGCTTCTGGAGCCAGGGCTACGCCGAGGTGCGCCGGGAGCTGCGCGGCCGTTACCCCCGGCACCCCTGGCCCGAGGATCCCCGCCAGGGCATCGCCAGCGCCCGCACCAAGGCCGCCCTAGCGCGGGAGGGGCGCAGCCAGGCCCCGAAGCGTTGATCCAGCCGGTCTTCCCAGACGGAGCCACCTCAGGCAAACCCTTCAGACCAGGCCGGCCAACAGATGGCCGAAGCCGAAATGGCGCAGTCCCTCCAGGATGCCCGCGCCGCCATGGCCACGGGCGCGGTAAGTGCGGGACAGGCCCGGCAGGGCGCGCACCAGGCCCGGCTCGGCGTTGCCCACCATCACGCTCTGAAGCCCCGTTTCGAACATGGCCAGATCGTTGAGGGAATCCCCCGCCGTGACCACCAGGGCGGGATCCAGCTCCAGCCACTCCAGCAACCCCAGCAGGGTGCTGCCCTTGTTGACCCCAGCCGGCAGCACGTCGAGGTACTTGTCGCCGGAGACGAGACAATCCACCCCATGGGCCTCGATCGCCGGCAATCGGCTGTGATCGAGCCGGTGGGGGTCAATGGCGTAGGCCAGGCGCCGATCGCTGCTGAGGGGCTCGGCGGACAGACCCGGAAGACCCGCCAGCAGGGGCAGCACCCGTGCCGCCCGTCCGTGCCAGAGGGCCTCGATCGGCTCCAGCGCCAGGGGCGAGGGGGTGAGGGAAGCGCCGCAGGCCACCGTGCAACCCACATCGCCGATCACCAGGTGGGGGGCTTGGAGGCCAAGGGCGGCCTCGGCGGCCAGCAACCGGGCAACGGAACGCAGGTCCCGTCCCGTGCTGAAGACCTGCAGGATCCGGTGGCGCTGGGAACCCAGCCAGCCGTAGAGGCGACGACGGGACGGGACGCTCCCCTCCAGCAGGGTTCCGTCCAGATCGGTGACCAGCACCAGCTCCGTCGCCCCGGGCAGCGGCGCCTTCAGGTGCTGCTGGAAGTGGGCCCGGGGCGCCCGGAGCTGCTCCTCCGTGCCAGGCCCCCAGAGGGAACCACTGCCGGAGCCGCAGACCGGCATCGGCTTCAAGCCCATCGAAGGGCACGCCTGTCAACCGTGAAACCCACACCCGACTTTGTAGCCCCTGCCACTGTCAAGATCCCTCCATGTTTCGTTACAGTGTGGTCTCCCCCGAGGGTTCCTTCCATGTCTGACGCTTCCCAGCCCCGCTTCGGTTTCGTCAACTTTGCCGAAACCTGGAACGGCCGCCTGGCCATGATGGGCTTCGTGATCGGCCTCGCGACCGAAATTCTCACCGGCCAAGGCATTCTGGCCCAGGTCGGCCTCGGTTGAAGGCCGGCCACCAAGCCAGCCCTCCGTGAATCGCATCCGTGGCGTTGGCCGCCGGTCCCTCCGGCGGCTTTTTCATGACCCCGGCTGCGGTCCTAGGTTGGATGGCTTGCAGGCTTGCTCCCCCCCGATGGCACCGACCGCCACCGTTTCCCGCTTCTATGTCGGCAACCGCCGCGACGGCTCCAGGCTGCTGAGCAGCGCCCTGGTCATCACCGGGGCCGGCCTGATCCGCGTCGACCATCCCATCGGACGGACCGTTGCCCTGGTGGCAGGTTTGTTAAGCCTCTACTGGTGGCTCTGCTATCGCAAGCTCCAGCACTGACCCCATGCTCACGGTCCCTGGCAGCACCGCCCCTAGCGGCCAGTTCAACGGCATTCCCCGTTTCACGGTCGCCGAGCTCAACCAGGCCATCGGCACCTTGCTCGAGAGGGGGTTCGCGCCCCGCTTCCTTCTCGAGGCCACCGTGGGCCGTCCCCAGCAAAAGAAGGGCCATCTCTGGCTGAGCCTGCTCGATGGACAGGCCAGCATTCAGGGGGTGATCTGGTCCTCCCAGCTGCAGAAACTCAGCTTCCTTCCCCAGGAAGGCGATGGGGTGGTGGTGGTTGGCAAGCTCAACTTCTGGGCCGCCCGGGCCAGCCTCACCGTTCAGGTGCTGGACGTGCGCCCCAGCCTGACCACCGTTCTGCGTCAGTACGAGCAGGTGCGCAGCCGGCTGGAGCCGGAAGGACTGTTCGAGCCTGAACGCAAACGGGCGCTGCCGGCCTGGCCCCGCCGTATCGCCCTGCTCACCAGCGTGCCCAGCGCCGCCCTGGCCGACATGCTGCGCACGGCCCGCGAGCGCTGGCCTGCCACAGACCTGCTGGTGGTGCCGATTCCGGTCCAGGGGAACGTGGAATCCCAGATCGTTCTGGCCATCGAGAGCCTCTGCCGCCAGGCCGCCAGCCTCGGCATCGACGCCCTCGTGCTGGCCCGCGGCGGTGGCAGCCGGGAGGATCTGGCCGTCTTCGACGGCGAGCAGCTGGCCCGCTGCCTGGCGGCGGCAGCGTTGCCCGTGATCTGCGGGATCGGCCACGAGGATGACGTCACCATCGCCGACCTGGTGGCCGACTACCGGGCCGCCACTCCGACGGCCGCCTTGGTGGCCGTGCTGCCGGAACGGAGCCAGGTGCTCCGCTCCCTGGCCCAGGAACGCGGCCACCTGCAGCGCACGCTCTCGCTGCGCATCGCCTCAGCCCGGCAACGGCTGAGCACGCGGAAGGAGCAGTTGGGGAGGTTGCACCCGAGCCGTCTGCTGGAACAGCGGCAGCAATGGCTGGCCCAGCAACAGCAGCTGCTGCGGGCCCTGTCTCCGGCGCACCTTCTGGCCAGGGGCTTCAGCCTGCTGCGGGATCGCGACGGACGCCTGCTGCGTTCTGTGGTCCAGCTGCAACCAGGCGATGCGGTGGTCGCCGAGCTGGCAGATGGCCGGGTAGCTCTGCGGGTGCAGGAGAGCGAACCAGCCGCTGCCCCTCCGCCCCCCTGAGGCCCCCCGGCAACAGCACCCGCCCGAGCCTGCTGCTTCTCTGCCCGCTTATCCACCACGCACCGAACCCATGGCCAGGCCCACGACCAGATCCAGCCCTTCTCCCCAGGACTCCTCCGAACCCGCCACCGCGGCCAAGGATCTGAGTTTCCGCGAATCCCAGACGGCCCTCGAACTCTGTCTGGCCCAGCTGCAGGACGGGGAGCTGGATGTGGAGTCGATGGCCGATCTCTACCGCAGAGCCCTGGCCTACGCCGAGCGCTGCGAGTCGGTGTTGCAGCAGGTGGAGCAGCAGGTGATGCAATGGGATCCCAGCCAACCTGACCTGGCGCCGACGCCCTACACCCCATGAGCGAAACCGCACGACTCACGCAGCAGGGTCCCGGCGGCCTCAGCTGGATCGCCTGGCTCTATCTGGCCCTGGCCGTAGCGGGCGGGATACTCCCCTGGCTCGCCAATCTGGACTTCATCCGGGCGGAAGGGGCGGCGTTTGATCTGGGTCTGTTCATTCGCCAGGCGAATGCCAACCCGGCGGCCCGTTCCCTTTCCAGCGATCTGGCGGTGGGGGCAACGGCCGTCACCATCTGGATGGTGCGCGAAAGCCGTCGGCTCGGTATGCGAGGACTGGGCTGGGTGCTGCTCAGCTGCGTCACGATCGCCTTTGCCTTCGGCGCGCCCCTGTTCCTGCATCTGCGCGAACGGCGGCTGCTGGAGCTGTCCCGCCTTGGCCAGGAGAGTCCCGTCCTCAACGGATGAGATGATCCCTCAGGGGGTTTCCCTGTCGCGGAGGGCAGCGTCAGCGGGGCCGGGGGCCTCCAGATCGACGGCCTCCACGTTGATGGTGACGTCGCGGGCGTCGATCTCCCCGTCATCCGGCCGGGATCCCCAGAAGAAGGCGCCGGGCGTGGCGCTGGGCTCCGTTCCGGAACCATCGACAGCATCGAACGCGCTGCCACAGGCGGGGCAGGCCTCGCTGCCCAGACTGGTGAAACCACAATTCGGACAGGTGCGCAGCCGGCGGCGGAGCACCTGCCAGCCGATCAGGGCCACCCCTACCAGCAGCACCGGCAGGAACAACAGGGTGAGGGTGAGCCCTCCGATCACATCCAGCAGGATCCGACCCGCCGAGGTGGGCACCAGGAACAGGGCGGCTGCCACGCCAATCCAGAGCCAGGGGATGCGGCGCTCCATCAACGTTGGAAACGCGGGTCGTTCTCCATCCATCGCTCGAGTGCCGCCAGCCCTTCAAGGCCGGCCCAACCCAGCAGCAGGGCCGCCACCAGCCAGGCGGCCAACAGCCCAAGACCAAGCAGCAGCGGAACCAGCGCCAGGGTGGTCAGACCGATCACCACGACCGCGCCAACGGACATGCAGACAAGGGCAAGGCTGGCCGCCAATGGCGGTATCCGGAGGGAAAGCTTGGCCAAGGGTCCATTCATCGAAGCGACCTCTATCCTGACGCGAAACAAGCCCAACCTCAGCGCGGCAGAGGTGTCGATGGCCCCCCCGCGGCACCGCCGGAAAGCACCACACTGAAACACTGGCCGAAATACAGGACCACCCCCACCAACCAGACCCAGAGCGTGAGCAGCAACACACCACCCACGACCCCATAGGCCTGGAAGCGCAGGCCAAGGGCGAGCAGACTCCTGCCCAGCAGCAGGTTCGACAGGGTGAGACTGGTGCTCACCAGCAAAGCGCCGGGAATCAAGGGGCGGAAGGGAATGCGGCGTGATGGCAGCAACCAGAGAAACACCAGGGTCGCCGCGAAGCTGATCAACAGGGAAAGGAGCAGGTCCAGGCCGAAGGAAAGGGAACTGAGCCAAAGCAAAGGCTTGGGCAGATAGATCTCCAACTGGTCCTGGAACCCACTCGATCCGAACAGCCGCACGGTGCTGAACAGCTGGTCAATGACGATCAGAACCCCCACGAACAGGATGAGCGACAGGGCCTTCAGGCGCAGGGCCAGGAAACGGGCCACGTGCTGCTGCCAGCGCAGGTTGTCGAGCCCAAAGGGCCGGTTCCACCACAGCCGGTCGGCGCCACGCTGCAGCGTCAGATAGATGTTGCTGGCGCTGAGGGCGAGAAGCACCAATCCGAGCAGGCCAGCACCGAAGCCCTGGTTGGTGAAGCGCCGCAGCGTGGCCTCGAAACCCGGCAGGGCGGTGGCGGGCAGCACCTGGGCAACATAGACGAGCAGGCGGTCGAAGCGCTCCATGTCGCGGCCGAGAAGCCTTGAGGCCACCGAGAGCGCGATCAGCAGGGCCGGGAAAAAGGATTGGAGGGTGTGGTACGCAAAGGCCGCACTGAGATCAACGCAATCCGCGCGCAGCCACAGGGCATAGGCCTTCCAGAGGGGGCGGAAGCGACGACGCCAACTCACGGCAGGTTCAAGGTCAAGAGTGTCGAGCAGGGGCACCAATTCATTCTGCCCACCCCTCAGGACCTCTCAGGCCCTCATTCCGCACCCGGGCGCCCACCACCAGGCCGGCCACCAGCCAGCCAGCCAAAAAATGACCAATAGAAAAGCCACCCTCCTCGGGTGGCTTTTCCTACAGCTCGCCTGGAGCTGCTGGCTCACACAACGCGCACTGGCGATGATGGAGCGGAAGTTTTACCTGGCATCGAGCTATTTTCGCAGGGGGCTACCCCCCAACTATCGTCGCCGCTG
>CALSBA010000021.1:0-45742 GCA_943373065.1 Synechococcus sp. UW140
GTGAGCCAGGAGATCCGCGCGGCGGAGGATCCTGAATTCGAAACGTTCTACACCAAGAACATTCTGCTCAACGAAGGTCTGCGTGCCTGGATGGCCCCCGCCGACCAACCGCACGAAAACTTCATCTTCCCTGAAGAGGTTCTGCCCCGCGGCAACGCGCTCTGATTCTTTCCCCTTGGTATCTCGGGTCCCTTCGGGGGCTTTTTTTTGCCCCCAGACGGTCCGCCAACGCGACGATTCCCTCATCAGTAGCCCAGAACCTGGCTAACATGAGCAAGTTCCGTCAGCAGTGACGTGGTGATCGACGGAAACGCCTGATCGAAGTGAACCGGGACTTCCGTCTCCGTCGTTCTCACCCCGCACCAGCGGACTCTGTGAGTGGGCCGGCCGTCATGTCCAGGGTGCGTCTTCATTTTCGGGTCGTCTTCGTTCTTGCCGCAGGCGTCGCCGGCTGGCATCCAACCCACAGGAGGAGGTGTCCATGACCCCAAGTTGTCCCATCCAGGGTCTGCTGATCGCGGAGAATGCCGGCTGATCACGGCTGCTGACTCCTGATCCATCGGTTCCGCGCCAGAGCGGACCCGGCGAGAGCCCCCGGCATCGTTTTCCCCAGGCTCCCCTGGAGAATCCGATGTCGGGGGCATCGTTCATGGGCCCTAGGCGCGAGCCCTCTCCATGGGCCCCTCTCATGGCCGACGTTGATGTCTCGGCGCCGACGTCAGCACCCGGCGGATCACCGGGGCGGCGAGCCGCACCGCCTGCTTGGAGGGATGGGAATGCTCGTCCCGGTAGAGGATCTCCCCATCGGCGGAGCGGTAGGTGCAGGCCCCTTCGGGGCAGAAGAGGTCGAACAGATCCACCACCTGCAGCGTTCCCCGGTGCTCCAGTTGCGTCAGCAGGCTGTCGAGGGGCTGGCGGCGGCGCAGGGACTCGGTCCGGCCCGGCATCAGGCAGGGACCACCGAAGGGGGAGAACCACTGCGGCACGGCGCTGGCCGGATGGCAGTTCGCCTCCCGCGCGAAAGGCAGGCCATTGAGCACCGCCAGGCGCACGCCGCGTCGCGCCAGGTCGGCCGAGAAGTCGGTCAGTCCCACCCTCAGGGTCTGGAGAATCAGCCGGCTGCCAGGCCCCTGGCTGGGCGGAGAGAACATCACCATGTCGTTGACCAGGAACACCCAGTCGCCCGGGCGGAGCCGGTCGACGAGCCCGGGCACCACCCGGTTCCAGTAGGCCCGGTTGGTGGCGGCGAAGGGGCCGCCGCCGCCCAGGGCGGCGAAGTTGCCCACCGGGGAGGCGGCCCAGGCCGAGGTGACCGTCACGGCGAAGTCATCGTTGACCACCAGCTCGTCGAAGGCTTCGGCGAAGGAGGCCGAGAAGGAATTGCCGACCACAAGCACCCGGTGGCGGGCCGTGGCGAAGTCCCCGAGGGTGCAGGCCTCGATGGAAATCCTCTTGTCTGCATCGGCCGCGTTCGCCAGGACGCACGGGGAGCCTTGCCAGGTTCCAGCGGCGCCGGCCACCCGATAGGGATCAACCAGCGATTCCACCCCCATCCCGTCCGGAACCGGGTTGCGCCCCGCGTAGAGGCTGAACGGGGGAAGATTATCGACCCCGATGAGCAGGCCCGCCCCGGCGGCCAGGCTGCCCACCCCGACGGCGATCGTTCCCGTGCGTCGGGGTGCCCAGGAGGCCTGCCTCAAGGGCTGCTCCACCCAGCGGTAGGAGGCCAGCGAAAGAATCACGATCAGGGCGACCTGGAAGGGCAGCGACCACCAGTGCAGGCCGATGGTCCAGCGGCTCAGGGACAGCACGCCCCAGTGCCAGAGGTACAGGGAATAGGAGATCAGCCCCACCCCCACCAGGGCCGGCAGGGTGAACAGCCGATAGGCGGCGGTGCCCTCCCTCAGGCTGCCGATCAGCACCGTGGTGAACACCACGGCGGCGACCGTGGCCGGGATCGCCCAGCCCAGGGGCAGCAGCATCACGCCCACCAGGCCGAGGGCCGGCGCCAACGGCGGCAGGCGGCCCAGCCCCCGGGCCGCCGCCGGCCAGACGCCGCCGGCGCAGAAGAGCAGGCAGCCGGCCCCGATTTCCCAGAGCCTGGGCGGCATTAGGAAGTAGGCGGCGGCCTGCTGGCTGGGATACAGCTGAACGAAGGCGATCAGGGACGCCAGGGAGGCCACCCCCATCACGGCAAACAGGTTCCGCTGGCCGCCGGCACCGGGGCGGGCGAAGCCCGACAGCCAGGCCACCAGAGGAAACAGGAGGTAATACTGCTCCTCCACCCCCAGCGACCAGGTGTGGGTGAAGGGGTTGAGCTTGGTGGCAGTGCCGAAGTAATCGGTGGCCTGCCCATGCAGGTAGACGTTGGAGAACCCGAACAGGGCGCTGATCCCCGTGCGCAGGGCCGTGTGGGGGCGGGGGATCACCAGGCAGGCCAGCACCCCCACCACCACCACGAAGAGCAGCAGCGCCGGCACGAGCCGTTTCAGCCGGCGGCTGTAGAAGTCGAGCAGCAGATCGCCCAGGGAGTGGGCCGGGCGGCGGGTCAGGGAGGCGGTGATCACGAAGCCCGAGATCACGAAGAAGACGTCCACCCCCAGATAGCCGCTGGGCAGGAGCCGTTCATCGATGTGGTTCAGGATCACTGCCACCACGGCGAGGGCCCGCAGGCCGTCGATCTCGGCCCGGTAGCCGCTGGGCGAGACGGGAGCGCTGCCTCTGGCCAGGGAGTCCTGGGAGCGGACGGCCTCGATCATGCGCCCACCCCATCGCGATCCTCATCCGGGCCGCCGTTCCTGAGGCGGGCCAGCACCAGCACCCCCACCGCCGTGGGCAGCAGCACGGTGCACACTCGCAGCACCAGGGTGACGGCCAGTGCCGCCGATCGATCGACCCCGAAGGCCACCGCCAGGCCGATGGCCGTGGCCTCCGCGGTACCGACCCCCGCCGGCAGAAAGGAAAGGACGCCGCCGAGGGCCATCGCCGTGCGGATCACGGCGGCCTGGGTGAGGGCCAGGGGATCCCCCAGCAGTTGGAGCAGGCCCATCAACGCCGACGCTTCGATCAGCCACACCAACGACGCCAGGGTGGTGCCCACCAGCAGGGGCCAGGGGCGCAGCAGCCTGCGCAGCCGGCCCACCGCCCCGAGGGCTTCCCGCAGCAGCCGGGTCAGTCCCCGCCAGCGCCGGTGGGCCGGCAGCCGGTCGAGGAACGCCTCCAGGCGCCGCAGGGCGGCCGGGTGGGTCAGCAGCCAGGCGCCGATGGCCAGGGTTCCCCCCGCGGCCAGCAGGGCCGGCAGAACCTTGCCCCCCAGCCCCCAGGCGAGCACCAGCAGGGCCCCGGCCAGGTCCGTCACCCGCTCCGCCAGGGTCACCCCAACGCCCACCTGCATCGGGATGGCGTGGCGACGTTGCAGCCACAGCCCGCGCAGGGCCTCACCGCTGCGACCTGGTGCGGCCACCAGGGAAAGGCCGGCTGCATAGATCCGGCCGCTGGGTCGCCAGGGCAGGGAGTGTCCCAGCTGCCGCAGATAGAACTGCCAGCGCTGGAACAGCAGCAGATAGCCCAGGGCCACCAGCGCCGGCACCACGAGCCAGCACCACCAGGGCAGTGCCGCCAGGGAGCGCATCACATTGGCGAAGCCGAACCAGAAGCTCAGCCCCAGGTAGACGACCAGCGTGGCCACCAGGCCCAGGAGCCAGCGCTTCTGCATCAGCGGCTGAAGCGACGCCGGCGGCACGGATGGGGGGCGCACACCGGCGCGCTCATGGCGTGAAGCGCAGCTTCTGGGCCGCATAGAGACACATCCGCGCCAGGATCAGCCCCTCCTTCACATGGGCGATGTTGGAGCTGCCGTAACTGCGCTCCTGGTAACGCACCGGCACTTCCACGATCTTCAGGTTCAGCTTGGAGGCGCCGAAGAGCAGGTCGAAATCGCCGAAGGGGTCGAAGTCGCCGAAGTAGGCGCGCCCGGCCTTGAGTCGCTCGTAGTCGGCCTTCCAGATCACCTTGGTGCCGCAGAGGGTGTCCTTCAGCCTCTGGCGCAGCAACCAGGAGAAGGCCGCGGCGAAGAAACGGTTGGCGGCCGTGTTCAGCGGCGGCATGGCGGCGCTGGTGCGGGGATACACCAGCCGGCAGCCGTTGACGAACTCCCCCCGGCCCTCGGCCAGGGCCTTGTAGAACCGCGGCAGATCCTCGGGGCGCACGGTGAGATCCGCATCCAGGATCATCAGCACCTCCCCCTCGGCCTGATCGAAGCCCAGCCAGACGGCGTCTGCCTTGCCGCGGCCGCTCTGGCGCAGGGCCCGCAGCTGCAACGGGCCGCTGTAGGCCGCGCAGACCCGCTCGATCTCGGCCCAGGTGTCATCGGAGGAATGGCCTTCCACGAACAGCACCTCGGTGGCCGACCCCAGCAGGGGCATGCGCTCGATGGCGGCGGCAATGTTGCCCGCCTCGTTGCGGGCGGGGATCACCACGCTGACGCTGGGTCGGCGCTGGGCCGGGGTGGCGGGACGGGCCACCAGCCAGTGGGTGAGTCCGAACTGCTCCAGCACGGGCAGCTGGCTCAGCCAGCGGTTGGCCAGGGGGCCGAGCAGGGGGAGTCGGCGAGGCAGCAGGCAGCGGTGCCCCTGCTTCAGCACCTCCCAGCCGGCCAGGTCGAGCAGGTTCTGCACGTCCCTGGGGGTGAGCCAGCTCTCGGGGGGCTGGGGCTGGCGAAGACCCAGGGTTTCCGCCGTCTTGAGCAGGGGCTGCCACAGCCAGTTGTGGAAACTCACCACCAGCCGGGTGCGGTCATGGCAGAACGCCGCCAGCCGCTCGATCACCCCCTGCACGTCCTCAAGGGTGTTGAGGGTGTTGGCGACCAGAATCACATCGAAGGGCTCGCTCTCCCCGATCGCCTTCGGGTCGATGGCCACCGCTTCGGCGCAGAGAATGCGCAGGTTGGGGTGGGCCGCCCGGGCGGCGGCGGCGATGGCCGGGTCGCGCTCGATGCCCACCCCGTGGCTTGGGTGGGTAGCGGCCAGCAGATCCCCCAGGCCGCAGCCGATCTCGAGCACCCTCAGGCCCGGAGCCACCAGCACCTGGTGCAGCCGGTTCAGGTCGTCGTAATAGGCACGGTTGCGGCGGTGGAACCGTTGCAGTCCCTCGGGCTGGAGCGTGCCGTTCATCGCAGCAGGGCCAGGGTGCCGGCCACGTCCAGCCGCAGGCCGCTGGCCACGGCCCGCAGCGTCCGCAGGGTGCGGTTGCCCGGGTCGAGCCGGGCGGCGGCGTCGAGCGCCACCTGGGCCTGGCCGGGGTGGAAGCGGTAGAGCTGCACGAAGCCGAGGGCCATCAGGGCATGGGGATTGGTGGGTTCGAGGGACACGATGCGCTGCAGGGTGTCGACGGCCCCATCGGCGTGCCGCTGCAGCGCCTGGGCCAGGGCCAGACCATAGAGGTCCTCGAGGTCAGCGCTCCAGGAGCTGGGGGGACGTTCCTGGAGACGGGCCCGCAGCAGGCGCTCCCCCTGGGCGAGATAGATCTGCTGGGGATCGCGCTGGTTGATCTGTCCCACCTGCCGGAACAGCAGTTCCAGCTCACCCCGACGCAGCAGTCTCCCCAGGGCGAGCAGCTGGTCGATGCGGTTGGGGGGCACCCCGCCATCAGCTTCGGTGGCGACCTCACCGGTTGCCGCCACTGTCAACGTCTGCGGGGCGCTGCGCAAGGCCAGCGGCCGTCCCTGGCCGTCGATGGCGCGGGCCCGCAGCCGGTAGGACCCGTCGGGCAGCCCGGTCGGCACCACCAGGGCCAGCCGTTCGCGGACCTCCAGGCAACCGGATGGACCGGCGCGCACCATCCCCTGACCGATGCCGCGGTCGTGGCGCCAGTCCGGCCGCCAGTCGAGCAGCAGCAGGCCATCCCGCAGCTGGGCCGCCGGCCCCCGCAGGCGACTCACCAGCTCCGCTTCGCTGCCTGGCCGCAGGGGAGCGGCCGGCTCGACGCTGAGATCGAGCTGGAGGCTGGGACCCGGCCCGCAGGCCACCGGTGTCACCGCCAGGCTCAGCTGGCGCCGCCCGAAGAGCTCGGCGCTGCTGCCGTCGGGCAGGGGCCAGCGGCCAGCGGGCTGGAACGCCGGTGAACGGCGCACCATGGCGTCGAGGGCGGCCTGGCGCGCGTCACTCATCACGCCCTGGTCGCCCCCCTTAAGCAGGAACCAGTCGAAGCCGGCCAGGTCCCCGTTGAGCTGGTCGACGGGGGCCACGGTCTGGCGGGCGGCGACGCGGAAGCTCTGGCGGCGTCCTTCGGCGTCGAGGTTGAAGGCGTTCAGACCCTGGCTGTCGGGCAGCACCGCCAGGGTGGAGAGCTGGTGCGGACTGCGCTGCCGGATCGTGGTAACGATCGCCTCCAGGGGCCAGCCGGGGCCGGCGATGGGGGGCCGTGGCGGGAAACCGGTGGGATTGGCCGCCAGGGCGAACTGGCTGGCCAGGGCCCCCCAGACCCCGATTCCCACCACCGCCAGCCGCCAGCCGGTCGTCCAGCGACCGGTGGCCGAGGCCAGCAGGATCCCCAGTCCGAGACACAGCTGGGGAACCAGGGGCAGGACGAAGCGGAAGTCCTTGGTGCTCATCAGGGTGGCCAGCAGCAGGGCGCCGAGCGGAAAGCTCAGCCACCAGGCGAGCTGCGGCCAGGGCAGGGCCTTGGCAGGGGCGCCGCGCCGCCGCCACCGGCCCAGCGCCCCTCCCGCCACCACCACCGCCACCAGGCCAGCCCCGGCCATGGTGGGCAGCAGGCGGGGGTAGAACAGCCAGCCCGCCAGGGTGTTCGCCTCCAACCCGTCCTGGTACAGGACGCCCCACTGGCGAGCTTTGTTGACCGTGGAGAGGATCGTCAGCCAGTTCTGGCTCCACCAGGGCCAGGCCACGGCCGTCGCCGCCGCCACCGCCAGCAACGACTCGGCCAGGCGGGCCGGGCGGCCCCGCTGGACCAGGGCCGCCAGGGCCATCCAGGCCAGGGCCAGCAGGGGCAGCCACAGCATCACCAGGCCGGTCGGACGGGTCAGGACGACCGCCCCGAGCCCCAGGCCGCCCCCCAGACTCCAGAGCCACGGGTGCCGGGGGCGGGCCAGCACCCGGACGGTCAGCAGCCACCAGGTGGCCGTGAGCACGGCCGTCAGGCTGAAATCGATCAGGTAGTCGCTTCGCTGGTTGAGCAGGGCCGGTGCGACGCCGCACAGAAAGGCGGCCCAGAGGCCGGCGGCGCGGCTGTGGGCCAGGCGCCCCAGGCCGTACAGGCTCCCCAGCAGCAGCGCCTGGAACAGACTGTTGGAGAGAATCGCGCTGCCATAGCCCGGCCCGAGCAGGCTGAACACCGGTGCCGTCACCAGATAGGTGAAGGGACCCCGGTAGGTGGGAGTCTCGGCCCAGAGCCGTTGCCACCAGAGCGGATCGAAGGGTGCCGCCTCACCCAGCACCTGCCAGACCCCCAGGGCCCGGCTGAGATGTTCCCCCTGGTCCCAGGCCGGTGGCTGGCCATGGCGCCGCAGCCAGAGCCCATCCAGGAGCACCCCGGCCAGCCACAGCCCCAGCAGGATCCAGCCGTCCCGGCCGCGCGCCAGCCTCATCGGGCCACCCCTGACGCTTCGGCCAGCACCCAGGGCTCCAGCTCGGGGGCCTGCAGCCGCACGGACCATGCGACGGGCAGCTCCTGGCGCCGGATCCATACCCGTTCACCGGGGGGCACCCGTTCGGCGGGGCCGATGCGGGGTGTGAGCCTGGGGCTGGCCAGGGCCACCAGGATCAGCCGGGCATGCTCCTCGCCGCTGAGGGGGGCGCCGGCCACGGCGGCGATCGGCCCGGCCGCCAGGGCCGCCGTGGCCCCAGGGCGCTCCAGGGCCTGGCGCTGCCGGGGGCTTCGATCGGTGAACAGGCCGGCCTGCACCAACAGGACCAGAGCCAGCCAGGGACCCACCAGGAGGGCCCCCAGCCGTCGGGAGCCCTGGCGGCACCGGGGCACCAGGGCCCAGGCCAGCCCCAAGCACCCCGCCGCCAGGGCGAACTGCTCTGGTCCCGGCGCGAGGCTGGCCACCCCATTGGCCACGAGCAGGCCGGCCGGCGCCCCGGGCCAGAGCACCGACACCGACGCCAGCACCAGGAGCAGTCCCAGGCCCCCGGCGCCGAGCGTCGCCCCGCGGGCCCACCGGCCGGCTCCCGCGCTCCAGGTGCGCAGGCCAGCGGTGGCCGCCAGGGCGATGAAGGGGGTGAGCTGCAACCCGTAGTAGGGGGTCTTGGTGCGGAAGGCGCTGAGCAGGAGCAGCATCAGCAGGGGATAGAGCAGCAGCAGCAGGCACCGGCACCGCTCCAGGGGTGCGCCCAGCCAGCCGCGCCAGCCCGCCAGGGCGAACAGGCTCCAGGGGAGGGTGTTGGCCGGCAGGTTCCACAGGTAATAGAGCGGTCCGGCGCTGTAGACGTCGCTCTCCGAGAGGTAGAGAAGCTTCTGCCAAAGGCCCGCCACCACCGGCAGGCCCAGCACCTGGAGACTCAGGCCCAGCCAGAGCGCCACCGGCAGCCAGCCCAGGGCGAGGCCGAGCCAGAAGACCGGCCGCCGCAGCAGGGCCCGGCGCTCCAGCAGCACAAAGGGCAGCAGGGCCAGCACGGGCAGCGCCACCATGAAGCCCTTGATCAGGAAGGCCGGGCCGATCCAGGCCCCGGCCAGGAACGGCCAGGGGCGCTGCGGGGCCTCGCCGGCCCGCAGCAGGGCCAGGATCCCCAGCAGCTCCAGGGCCAGCAGCGGCATGTCCTGGCTGGCCAGGTGGGCGTAGTCGAGCCAGAGGGGGGTGAGCGCCAGCACGGCCCCGGCGAGCCTGCCGGCGCCCTCACCCCCCAGCAGGCGCCTGGCGAGGGCCGCCGTGAGCAGCAGCGAGGCCACGGCGGCCACCAGTGACGGCAGATGGGCCACCCAGGGGGACACGCCCAGCAGCCGGTAGGCCGCGGCGACCAGCCAGGGCAGGCCGATGCTGCGATCGAAGACGACCTGGTCCCACCAGGGGGGAGCCAGCCACTGGCCCCCCTGGGCGATCCAGCGGGCCTGCAGGGCGTAGTAGCCCTCGTCGTGGGCCAGGAAGCTGCGCGGCGCCGCCGTGAGCAACAGGGGCAGGAAGGGCAGCGTCGCCCACGGGGCCTTCATGGGCGGCACTCTGGCAGCACCCCCGGGTACCGGACGTTGTGTTTTCTGGCACATGGACACTGGATGGTCAGGTCCGCCTGGGTGATTCTTCGTTTGGCGCATTGCGCCGCTTCCGTGTGAGGAACCCATGAAACTCTTCCAGCAACTGCTGGTTGCTCCTGCAGCCCTCGGCCTGCTCGCCCCCGTGGCGGTCCAGGCTGCTGAGCTCAACATCGACGGCGTCAACAAGTACGCCGCCGAAGAGCAAGTCACCAGCATCAACCAATTCTCCGACGTCAAGCCCACCGACTGGGCCTTCCAGGCCCTCTCGAACCTGATCGAGCGCTACGGCTGCGTCGCCGGCTACCCGAACGGCACCTACAAGGGCGGCCAGGCCATGACCCGCTATGAAGCGGCGGCCCTGCTGAACGCCTGTCTCGACCGGATCACCGAGGTGACCGACGAGCTGAAGCGCCTGATGGCCGAGTTCGAGAAGGAGCTCGCCGTGCTGCGCGGCCGCGTCGATGGCCTGGAGGCCAAGGTGGGCGAGCTCGAAGCCACCCAGTTCTCCACCACCACGAAGCTGACCGGTAAGGCCACCTTCATCATGGGTGCCAACAGCTACGGCGGGAACGCCCGCGTGAGCCCCGCAGCCAGCCTGTTCACGGGTGTGCCTGTGTTTACCCCTGACGGCACTGGCCTGCTGGGAATCGGCAACACCTGGCAGAACCAGGCCCGTCAGACCCAGGGCGCCACGGCGTTCAACTACGACATCCAGCTCAACTTCGACACCAGCTTCACCGGCAAGGACCTGCTGCGCACCCGCCTGCGCGCCGGTAACTTCGCCCAGTCGCCCTTCGGCGGCCCCACCGTTGGCCTGAACGCCACGGAAGCCGGCTTTGAAGAGTTCTGCGGCACCGGCGTCGACTGCGGCGACGTGGTCTCGATCAACCGCCTCTTCTACCAGTTCCCCCTGGGCAGCAGCTTCACCGCCACCATCGGTGGTCGCGTCCGTCAGGACGACATGCTGGCTGTGTGGCCGTCCGCCTACCCGGCTGACACCGTCCTCGACATCTTCACCTACGCCGGTGCTCCCGGCACCTACAGCCTCAACCTGGGCGCTGGTGGTGGTCTGTGGTGGAAGAGCGGCGGCTTCAGCATCAGCGCCAACTACGTCTCCGCCAACGGTGACGTGGGCAACCCGATCGCCGGCACGGCGAACTGCGGCGGCATCGGCAACGCTTGCTCCGCCCAGACGGGTACGGCTCAGGTGGCTTACACCGGCTCCAACTGGGGCATCGCGGCGGCCTACACCTACTCCTCGGGTGGTGCAGGTACCTACAGCGGCAACGCCACGCCTCTGGCCAACACGCTCTTCCTGAACGCTGCGGCCACCAACTCGGTGGGCATCAGCGCCTACTGGCAGCCCACCAACTCCGGCTGGATCCCCTCCATCAGCACCGGCTGGGGCATCAACCGCAACCAGTACAACGGCACCAACTTCGTTGACGGCGGGCTCGTCTCCACCACCGGCATCACCAACGCCACCAGCCAGTCCTGGTACGTGGGTATTCAGTGGTCCGACGTGTTCATCAAGGGCAACTCCGCCGGTATGGCCGTCGGTCAGCCCACATTCCTGACCGCCGTCAGCGGTGGCAACCCCATCTTCGGTGGCCCCGCCGCTTCCACCGCCATCGTCGATGGCAACTACGCCTGGGAGTGGTGGTACAAGTTCCAGGTCACCGACAACATCAGCGTGACCCCGGCCCTCTACTACCTGAGCGCTCCCCTGGGTCAGGTCTCCAAGAACGTCGGTGCGATCAACGTCCAAGGCACCGATTTCAACAACTTCGGCGGCTTCATCAAGACCACCTTCAAGTTCTGATCTCTCAGGATCAATTCCCCTCACAATTCCTCAATTCTTCCCGGCTGCTTTGCAGCCGGGTTTTTTTTGCCACCAGATCTCACGCGCCGATCAGCCGAATCAGGTGGTCGGCAGCGTCAGCGACCGCAGAACTGGACCCCTGGACTGGGCTTTTGGCCGGTCCTTTCTTCCCGCCAGCCTCCGCGATCTCCAGGGCAGCATGTCTGCTGGGATACCTGCTGATGTGATCATGCCTTGCTGGTGTGTCGATGGATTCCGATACCTTTGCGGCGTCCCCTTAGCGGGGATTCCTCTTTTTGGTGTGAGGACCAATGAAACCCTTCCAGCAACTTCTGCTGGCGCCGGTGGCCCTTGGGCTGCTGTCGCCGCTGGCTGCGTACGCCGGCGAAATCTCCCCCTCCCAGAGGGCTGAGATCTCCACCTACATGGACCAGCAGGACATCGATCGCTTCAAGGCCTGGGAAGCCCAGAACCAGGTCACGAGCGTGAACCAGTTTTCCGACGTCAAGCCCACCGACTGGGCCTTCCAGGCCCTGTCCAACCTGGTCGACCGCTACGGATGCGTCGCCGGCTACCCCAACGGCACCTTCAAAGGCGGCCAGGCCATGACCCGCTACGAAGCGGCGGCCCTACTCAACGCCTGCCTCGACCGGATCACCGAGGTGACCGACGAGCTCAAGCGCCTGATGGACGAGTTCGAGAAGGAGCTCGCTGTGCTGCGGGGCCGCGTGGATGGCCTGGAGGCCAAGGTGGGCGAGCTGGAAGCCACCCAGTTCTCCACCACCACCAAGCTCCAGGGTGATGCCGTCTTCGTGATCGGCGCCAACTCCTTCGGTGGCAACCAGGGCAACCCGAACACCGCGGCTTTCCTGCCCTTGGGTGCGAACCCCAACAGCGCGTTGCCGGCCACCAACGCCAATGCGAACCGCTTCCCCGCCAACAATCGCCGCGACTGGGGCGGCACGGTGTTCAACTACGACCTCCGCCTCAACCTCCTCACCAGCTTCACGGGTAAGGATCTGCTTTACACCCGTCTGCGGGCCGGCAACTTCCAGAACAGCCCCTTCGGAGGCAACCCCTACAACCTGATGACCCTGGATAGGGCCTTCAGTGCCAACGTCGGCAGTGCTGCGGGCAGCACCGGCAACGACATCGTTGCGATCGACCGTCTCTACTACCGCTTCCCCATCGGCCGTGACTTCACGGCCCTTCTCGGAGCCAAAGCCCGGAACACCGAGTTCCTGGCGATCACCCCTTGGTTCTACCGGTCCGAGATTCTCGACGTCTTCACCCTGCACGGGGCCCCAGGCACCTACAACAAGGCCACTGGCGCCACCTTCGGCCTGATGTGGAAGCAGAACGTCAAGAAGGGCAAGCCCTTCTTTGCGGTCTCCACGGCCTACGTTTCCCCCAGAGGTGACGACGGCAACCCCAACCGGGGCGGCCTGATGAATGAGCGCAGTGGCGGCACCTGGACCACCCAGGCCGGCATCTCCGGTAAGCAATGGCGTTTCGCCTTCGCCTGGAGTTACGTCCAGTGCGGCACGAACTTCCGAAGGGGCACCCAGTTCGCCCAGCCTGGCGTGGACTGCACCAACATCACCACCCCCGCTGGCTTCGAGAACAACGGCGGCCGTGCCGCCTACTCGAACAACTTCGCCACAACCCTGGCGTGGCAGCCCAAGAAGAGCGGCTGGCTCCCCTCCATCAACCTGGGCTGGGGCTACAACGCCATGACCCAGCCGGAGCTGAACCCCCTGACCTCAACGGTTCGGGTCGGACGCACCACGGTGACCGTGCCTAACGGCTTCAGCAGGGTTCCAACCTTCAGTGAGTCGACCAACCGTGGCGCCAGCCAGTCCTGGAGCGTGGGCCTGCAGTGGTCCGACGTCTTCATGAAGGGCAACCAGGCCGGCATGGCCGTGGGTCAGCCGGTGTTCGCCACCTCGCTGCGCAATGGCGAAACCCCCCAGGACGGCAACTTCGCCTGGGAGTGGTGGTACAAGTTCCAGGTCACTGACAACATCAGCGTGACCCCGGCCCTCTTCTACCTGAGCCGCCCCAACGGTCAGTTCACCACCGTCGGCCAGTCGAGCAGCGTGCTCGGCGGCCTGATCCAGACCCAGTTCAAGTTCTGATCCTCTGGAACAACCTTCCTCACAACCCAGCGCCCCCCTTTCAAGGGGGGGCTTTTTTTTTGGACGCCAGCCGGCGGGCCCATCGGCGATGCTGGGTCCAGACGGCGCTTCCAGCGCATGGCCAGGACCCCAGCCGACCACTACGCCACCCTCGGAGTCCCCCCCGGGGCCACCACCGCCGAGATCAAGGCCGCCTACCGCACGCTTGTCAAACAGCATCACCCGGATGCCGGTGGCGATCAGCGCACGATCCTGGCCCTCAATGCCGCCTGGGAAGTGCTCAGGGACGGCGACCGTCGCCGCCATTACGACCACGGCTCCGGCCTGGGGGTTGGTGGGGCGCCAAGCAGCGGTGGCCATGGCTCCGGCCCGGGCAACGGAGCAGCGCAGGGCCGTCGTCGGGGTGCGGGGGCGGCCAGCGACGAGGAGCTGCTGGGCTGGCTCCAGCAGGTGTATGTACCGATTGATCGGCTGATCGGCCAGGTGATCAATCCCTTCCCGGCCCAGCTGCGCTCCTTGGCGGCCGATCCCTACGACGACGACCTGATGGAGGCGTTCTGCGCCTTCCTTGCGCAGAGCCGCTCCAGGATGGAGAAGGTGGAGGCGCTTTACCGGTCCCGGGCCTGCCCGGCGGCGGCGCGGGGGTTTGGCCTCAGTCTCTACCACTGCCTCAGTCAGGTGCAGGATGCCTTGGTGGAGCTGGAGCGCTACACCATGGGCTACGTGGACAGCTACCTCCATGACGGCAAGGAGATGCTGCGCGAAGCCAGGCTGCGCCGCAGCCGGCTGAAGGAGGAACGGCGCCGGGTGGACCTTTAGGCGGCGGGCATCGCCTCGAGTTGGTCGAGCCGCAGCCACACGTCCGGCACGGGCCGGCGCCAGCGCAGCTGGGCGTAACCCCCCTGGATGGCGAGGATCTCCCCGGGCCCCTCGAACAGGTAGCCGGGGGCCACCGGATCACTGGCGCCGGCCTCCAGGCTGTTGGTGTAAGCCGTTCGGTTCACCCTCACCAGGGCACCCTTCTTGAGGCTCGGGGCAGCGGCAGGCGCGGAGTCAACCATCGTGCGTGGGAACGGTCGGCACAGGTTAGGGCCGCCGGAACCTAACCTCGGTCCTGGACTCCGATGGACCCGTGGGCATGCGCTTGCTTCTGCTCGGATGCACGGGTTTCGTCGGCCGGGAGCTGGTGCCGTTCCTGCTCAACCTTGGCCACCAGCTCACCCTGGTGAGCCGCCAGCCCCGGCCTGACAGCGAGGCGGCCGATCCAAGGATCACCAATCTCTGCCTCGATCTGGCCGAACCCGCCAGCTGGGGCCAGGGCCCCTTGCTCGAAGCGCTGGCAGCGGCCGATGGGGTGGTCAATCTGGCCGGGGAGCCGATCGCCGACCAACGCTGGACCCCCGCCTATCGCCAGCGGCTTCTCGACAGCCGCCTGGTCACCACGACGCAGCTGGTGCGGGCGATGGCGAACCTGGCCACGCCCCCCTCCGTGCTGGTGAGCGGATCGGCCGTGGGGTACTACGGCACCAGCCTGGAGGGGTGTTTCACCGAGGCCAGCCCTCCGGGCGACGATTTCCTCGGCCGGCTCTGTGCCCGCTGGGAAGCTGCCACCCAGGTCGCCCCCGAAGCCTGCCGCGTTGTGGTGTTGCGGATCGGCATCGTCATCGGCCCCGACGGCGGTGCCCTCGGCAAGATGCTGCCCGTGTTCCGGTCCGGGTTCGGCGGGCCCGTGGGCAGCGGCCAGCAATGGATGAGCTGGATTCAGCGCCACGATCTCTGTCGGTTGATCGCCACCGCCCTGGAGGACGACGCCTACGCCGGCCCCTACAACGCCGTGGCCCCCGAGCCAACCCGGATGGCGATCTTCGCCTCCACCCTGGGCCGCGTCCTCGGCCGACCCAGCCTGCTGCCCGTACCGGGCCCGCTGCTGCAACTGCTGCTCGGAGATGGCGCCAAGGTGGTGCTCGAGGGGCAGCAGGTGAAGCCCGAGCGGCTGGTGGCCCAGGACTTCCATTTCCAGTTCACCGACCTCAACGCTGCCCTCGCCGCTGCCACCAGCCCAGCCCGCCGCTGACCAGCGCCGCCGCCATCAGCAGGCCGATGGCCGGAGTGAACAGCGGTTGCCACAGCCGCTGGAAGAGCTTCAGGGGGGCGTCCAGCTGCTGGCCGTGCAGCACCACCGCCACGGCGAAGAAGAGGGCTCCGGCCAGCACGAGAAACACGTCGGCCACCAGAACGATGTCGAGGACGCGACGCAGCTGGGCGGCGGGGCCCGTGGCGGGGGTGCTCATGCCGTTGGGGTGAGCCGGGAGGGGGCGGGAATCCCGGGTGTGCCCAAACCTAAACTCGACCGGACTTGGTGTCCCGTGTGCCCCTTTCCCCTGCTCCCAGGATCCTGCTGATCAGCAACGGTCATGGGGAGGATCTCAATGGGGGGTTGATTGCGGACGGTCTGCGCCAGTGTTCGCCCGGGCTGGAACTGGCGGCCCTGCCGATCGTCGGTGCCGGCTCGGCCTACGGACGTCGGGGCCTGCCGCTCCTGTACCAGGGCCGGACCCTGCCGTCCGGAGGCATGGTGTACCAGGGCCTCAACCTCTGGAAGGATCTGGCAGCCGGCTGGCTGCAGCAGAGCCTCGCCCAGCTCTGGACGGCCTGGCGCCAGGGACGCCACTACGACCTGGTGGTGAGCATCGGCGACCACGTCCCGCTGGTCTTCGCCCTGCTCACCGGGCGCCCGACGGTGGTCTTCCTGGTGTCCACCTCGAGCTTTTACGAGGGCCGGCTGCGGCTCTCCGCCCTCACCCGCTGGTGCTGCCGGCGGCGGCGGGTGCGGGTGGTGCTGACCCGCGATGCCTTCAGCGCCCGCGACCTCCAGGCCCAGGGACTGGCCAAGGCCCTGTTCCGCGGCTACCCGATCATGGACATGCCCGCCCCGGAGCCCGGCGAGGTGGCCCGCGAGCCGGGCACCCACACCCTCGCCCTGGTGCCCGGCAGCCGCTTTCCAGAGGCCCTCCACAATCTTGTGCTGATGCTGCGGCTCTGCAGCCAGCTGGAGGGCCTGGCCGGGGATGGCCGCTGGCGCTTCCTCGTTGCCGTGGTGGAGAGCCCCCACTGGCGGGAACTGGAACCCCTGGCCGCGTCCGTCGGCTGGCAGTTGAATCTCGCCGATGGGGTGCTCCGCTCCGCCTCCGGTCATCTGGAAGTGCGGCTGCTGCCGGGTGCCCTGGCGTCGATCCTGGCCGCCAGTGATCTGGTGGTGGGCATGGCCGGCACCGCTGTGGAGCAGGCGGTGGGGTTCGGACGGCCGGTGGTGCAGCTGGTGGGACGGGGGCCACAGTTCAGCTACGCCTTTGCCGAATCCCAGATGCGGCTGCTCGGTCCCACGGTCCACACCGTCGGGCGGCGGCCGGCCGGGCGCGGCGAGCTTCAGGAGGCCGCCAATCTGATCCTGCGTCTGCTGGCCGACGCCGACCTGCCGTCGCGTTGTGCCGAGGCGGCCGTCGAGCGGGTCGGACCGCCGGGGGGCTCGCGGCGGATCGCTCAAACCGTGCTCGACACCCTCACCCAGGCACGGCCGGAACTCAGCTGAGCCAGGCCTTCACCTTCTCCAGGGCCTGCCAGCCCGGCCGCCGCTGCAGGCCATCGGCGATCGAGCCCTGCAGTTCGCCAGCCAGTTCGGGGGCCATCAGCATCACGCGCTTCACCACGTCGATGTGCTCCCGCACCCCCTTGGCGCCGGTCTCCAGCATCGCCACGCTCAGGTTGATGCGGGCCTGCGGGTCCTGGGGATTGAGCTTCACCGCGTTGCGGGCCGAGGGCAGGGCCGCCTGGGGTTGGTCCAGCAGCAACTGCAACCAGGCCAGGCAGGTCCAGCCCGCCGACTGGCGAGGCTCCTGGGCCGTGATCTGCAGGAACTCATCGATCAGGTCTTCGGGCGCCGCCCCCTGCTGGTAGCGGGCAATGGCCTGGTCGAAGCGGGAGTCCTGCTGGGCCGTCATGGCGCCGGGGGGTGGCTGGAGGGAATCGTCAGACTCCCACGTCAAGGGGCTGGGCCGCCACCGGCGGGCCGGGGCTCAGACGGCGAAGGAGCTGCCGCAGCCACAGGTCTGGGAGGCGTTGGGGTTGGTGAAGTTGAAACCGCCGCCGATCAGGGCCGAGGAGAAATCCAGCTGCATGCCATAGATGTACAGCAGGCTTTTGGGGTCACTGACCACCCGGAAGCTGGGGGCGCCGGCGGGTTCGTAGGTGTAGGTCTCGTCGTCGGGAAGGATCTCCGATCCGTCGATGAAATCCATCGTGTAGCTCATGCCGCTGCAGCCACCGGAGCGCACGCCCACCCGCAGCACCTTTTCGCCGCCTTGGGAGGCCATCAGGGTGCCGAGCTGGCGCATGGCGGGTTCGGTGATCAGGATGCCCTTGCCATCCACACCGGCCGTGGCGGTGACCGTTGCCGTGGCGGTGGGTGCGGCGCCGGCCGCGGAAGTGGCGCTGGGGGTCTGGACGGGGCTGCTCATCGGGCGAAGGGGGTCGGATGGGGGGGATCGGGCCGCCGGACGACGCGGTGAACGACCACTCTATGGAGATCCTTCCGCCGTGGGTAGGCTCCGGTCCATAGAGTCGGAACCTTCTCGGGAATCCAAGGGTGCGGGTCGCCATCGTGGGTGCGGGTCTGGCCGGTCTGAGCGCGGCCGTTGATCTGGTCGACGCCGGTCATGCGGTGGACCTGTACGAAGCCCGTCCGTTCATGGGGGGCAAGGTCGGCAGCTGGGTGGACCCCGACGGCAACCACATCGAGATGGGCCTGCACGTCTTCTTTTTCAACTACGCCAACCTTTTCGCGTTGATGCGCAAGGTGGGTGCCTTTGACAACCTCCTGGCTAAGGAGCACTGGCACCTGTTCGTCAACCGCGGCGGCGATCTGCGGGCCCTGGATTTCCGCTTTCCCGTGGGGGCTCCGTTCAACGGCCTCAAGGCCTTCTTCACCACGTCCCAGCTCGACTGGATCGACAAGCTGCGCAATGCCCTGGCGCTCGGCACCAGCCCGATTGTCCGGGGCCTGATCGATTACGAGGGGGCGATGAAGGTGATCCGCTCGCTGGATGCGATCAGCTTCCAGCAGTGGTTCCTCAGCCATGGGGGCAGTCCTCGCAGCATTCAGAGGATGTGGAACCCGATCGCCTACGCCCTGGGATTCATCGACTGCGAGGCCATCTCGGCCCGCTGCATGCTCACCATCTTCATGATGTTCGCCTCCAGAACGGAGGCCTCCAAGCTCAACCTGCTCAAGGGCTCGCCCCACCGCTGGCTGACCGGTCCGATCCTTGAGTACATCCAGGCCCGGGGCGGCCGCCTGCACCTGCGTCACCGGGTCAGCGAGGTGCGCCACGAGGAGCGCAACGGCCAGACCGTCGTCACCTCCCTGGTGCTGGGAACCCCGGAGGGGGAGAAGCGGGTGGAGGCCGACGCCTACCTGGCCGCCTGTGACGTGCCCGGAGCCCAGCGGCTACTGCCCCAGGCCTGGCGCCGTTTCCCCGAGTTCGCCGCCATCGACCGGCTGGAAACCGTGCCGGTGGCCACGGTGCAGCTGCGCTACGACGGCTGGGTGACCGAACTGGGCGATGGGGCCGAATCCCAGGCGCGCCGCACCGACCTGAACCGCCCGGCCGGTCTCGACAACCTTCTCTACACGGCGGATGCCGACTTCAGCTGTTTCGCCGATCTGGCCCTGGCCAGCCCGGCCGATTACCGGCGGGAGGGACTCGGCTCCCTGCTGCAGTGTGTGCTCACCCCCGGGGATCCCTGGATCCCCCTGAAAACCGAGGAGATCGTGGCCCACACCGATCGCCAGGTGCGTGAATTGTTTCCCTCCGCCGCCGGCCTTCAGCTCGTCTGGAGCAACGTGGTGAAACTGGCCCAGTCGCTGTACCGGGAAGCCCCCGGCATGGAGCCCTTCCGCCCCGACCAACGCACCCCCGTGGCCAATTTCTTTCTCGCCGGCAGCTACACCCGCCAGGACTACATCGACTCGATGGAAGGGGCCACGATGAGCGGTCGGCTGGCGGCGGCTGCCATCCTGAACCAACCCGTGGCGCTGGCCACCTGCGCAGCGGTGGCCTAGGAGCACAACGATGGGCAAATGGCTTGAGCACAGCGTCACCACGGAGATCCAGGCCCCCGTGGCCCGGGTCTGGGAGGTGTGGAGCGATCTGGAGGCCATGCCCCGCTGGATGCGCTGGATCGAATCGGTCGTCACCCTCGATGACCCCGACCTCACCGACTGGACCCTGGCGGCCCAGGGCTTCCGTTTCCACTGGAAGGCCCGGATCACGGAGCGGGTCGATTCCCAGAGGTTGCACTGGGAATCGGTGGGTGGTCTGCCCACCAAGGGGGCCGTCCGCTTCTACCCCCTCGGGCCCGACCTCACCGCCGTCAAGCTCACGGTGAGCTATGAACTGCCCGGTGCGCTTGCACCCTTGATGGAACCCACCATCATGGGGGGCATTGTCACCAGAGAATTGCAGGCCAACCTTGACCGATTTCGCGACCTGGTGGAAAAGGGCTAACGGCCGCTTCGGCCCTCCCGCCCTGGCACCTTTGCTGCTTGCCGGATGCGCCGCCGCCCCGACGGTGGAAGCCCCACAGCCTCCGGCACCTCCCAGGCCGGTCCCTGCCGCAGCCTCGGCTGGGGGAGTGCCGGCGGGGCTCACCCCACTGCCCACCTCCCAGCAGGTGGTGGCGGCCTTCCCCGTGGGTCGCAAGGATCCCTTCGGTTCCCTGGTGGCTGAGATGGTCCCGGGGGCGGCTGGTGGTGGTGCCACAGCGGTGGCGGCGCTCCCCCCCCCGGCCTTTCTGCAGCAGCTGCAGATCTCCGGTGTGATCCAGAGCGGCGGCCAGGCCGAGGTGGTGGCCACCTTCAACGGCGAAAGCGGCAGCCTGCGCCGGGGCGATCGCGGCGGCCGCGACACGAAACTGCTTCCCCCCGGCTGGAGTGTTGCCGCTGTCGATATCCCGAAAGGTCGTCTGATCCTTCAGAGCGGCGATCGCAAGGTCAGCAAGCCGCTGCCACCGCCCTGATACAGGCCGCCACCAGACCCTCCAGGTCGTGGGGGTCAGCCTCCCCGTCCACGCGTCCGAGCCGCTCCCTGCAGCGCTGGCTGGTCTGGGGACCGATGGAGATCACCTGCACCCCGTCCAGCTGCTGGATCCAGGCCTCACCGAAACTGCCGGCCAGCAACTGGGCGGTGTGGTCCACCGTCTTGCCGCTGCTGAATGTGATGGCATCCAGCCCTCGCCGCTCGAGGGCCTGCAGGGCTGCGGTGGGCAGCCCAGCGGGACAGCGCGTCTCGTAGGCGGCCACCTCCACCACCCTGGCGCCCGCCGCAGCGAAGGCCTCCGCCAGCAGGGTGCGACCGCCGCTCTGCACCCGCGGCAGCAGCAGCCGCTGCCCCCAGCCCGACACGGGAAAGTGCTCGATCAGGCTGTCGGCCACAAACGCCGGCGGAACGAAATCGGCGGGGGCCCCCAGGGCCTCCAGCGCCTGGGCGGTCTTGCGGCCCACCGCGGCCAGCCGGACCTCCCTGGGCCTGCGGGCCAGGCAGGACCCCTGCCGCACCAGCCTCTGCTCCACGGCGTCCACCCCGTTGGCGCTGGAGAAGATGATCCAGTGGAACTGATCCAGTTCCGCCAGGGCATCGTCGAGGGGGCCCCAGAGATCGGGCGGACCGATCACCAGCGCCGGCAGGTCGATGACACGGGCCCCGGCCTGCTCAAACAGCTCGCGGGCCGCGCCCAGCTGGGTTTCGGCCCGGGTCACGGCGACGGTGCGTCCCGCCAGTGGCAGCGGTAGGCCCATCAGGCGTCCAGCCGGACGAGAGCCCCGGCCCGTTGGGCCAGGGCGCGGGCTTGCTGCGGCTGGCCCTGGCGTTCCAGCAGGCCAATCGCCCGGCGGAAACCATCCCGGGCGCCGGGGATGTCACCCGCCAGCAGCAGGGCGGCCGCCAGGTTGCGCTGGGCGTCGGCCTGCTGCGGTTCCAGGGCCAGGGCCTGTCGGTAGGCGGCGATCGCCTCCAGCAGGCGGCCCCGCTGGCGTTCGATCAGGCCCAGGTTGAACCAGGCCAGGGGAAGCTCCGGGGCGAGGCGGGTCACCGCTGCCGTCAGGGCCGCCGCCGCCTCCAGGTCCCCTTGCCGCAAAAGAAGGGCCCCGAGGTTGAGCCGGGCTCCAAGGGTGAGCCGCTCGTCCAGGGGCAGCTCCAGGGCCTGGCGGTAGAGGGCGGTCGCGGCGGCCGGCTCCCCAGGGCTGCGGGCGATGGCGAGGTGGAGCAACAGCTCATAGCGCTCGGACAGTGATCCGGCACCGACCCGGGCCAATCCCTGCTCCAGCAGGGCGATGCCCCTGGCGCGCTGGCCCTGGCTCACCTCCAGGGCGCCGAGCTTGGCGCAGGCGTAGGGATCGCCGGGACTGGCGGCCAGTTCCGCCTCCATGGCCTGGCGCAGGCGTGCCGCCTTGTCGGAGGCCGCCAGCAGTTCCGGCCGGTAGCCCTCGTGCACCAGGGCCGGTTCCCCGCAGGCCAGCACCTGCCAGTGGGGCTCCTGCTCCAGCAGCGTGGCCACGCTGTCGTCGACCATGGCGTGGTAGCGGCGGCTCCAGCGGATCGCGGCATGGCGCCGGAACAGGCGGCTGACGCTGGAGAAGGGGGACTGGGCGGCCCCCACTTCCTGGCGCAGCAGGTTGATGAGCAGCACCTGCGGCTGCTCCATCAGGGCGCGCAGCGGCGCGCGTGCCTCGGGCCGCAGCCATTCGTCGGCATCCAGCACCAGCACCCAGTCGCCCCGCACCAGATCCAGGGCGTGGTTGCGGGCAGGGGCGAAATCGCCCGGCCATGCCAGATGGTGCACGCTGGCGCCACAGCTGGCGGCGATCTCCGCGGTGCCGTCGTCGGAGCCGGTGTCCACCACCACCATCTCGTCGACGAAGCCGGCCACCGAAGCCAGGCAGCGCTCCAGCCGCTCCGCTTCGTTGCGCACGATCATCGACAGGCTCAGCATCGGACGCTGCGGGGCAGGACGGTCGTGCCAGGAGGCTAGGCGCCGGTGAGGGGCTCAGTCGGTGAAGTCCGTGTCGACTGCTGCGCCGGGGGCGAGGCCGAGGCGCCCCAGCAGTTCGCCCTGGGCCAGGGCCATCTGGCCCGGGGACCAGGCGGCCGGCACGCCCGGCTCCAGCAGCGGCTGCAGGGCCTCCCAGGCATAGGGACTGCCGTAGACCGCCAGGCCCGCCAGTCGGCCGGCGGCCTGCAGCTGGCGGATCACCGCCGGCCAGGGATCCGGACCGTCGGCCCTGCCGCGGAACGGATTGCCACGCACGAACAGCTGCAGCAGCACCGGACCCTCGCCCAGCCGTTCCAGGGCCAGGGGGGCCTCCCCATCCCCGCTCCAGGGGGAGGGCCCCTGGCCGTCGATCAGGCAGGCCCGCCATCCCGCGGCCGCCGGCAGGGCCAGGGCCGGAGCGGTCGCCGGCAGAAAGGGGCAGGCCAGGCTGTTGTCGAGCCGGATCAGGTTCACCCCGGGGCCGCGGACCGGGCCCTGTCCCTGTTGCTCCAGGCTGCGTTGCACCAGCTCCAGGGCCAGGGCCTGGTCGCAGGGGGAGGGGCCATTGCTGAGCTGGCCCAGGGGGGCGGAGGCGCTGGGGGCGTCGCCGGCGGGGCAGCGGCCCAGGGCCAGGCGCCGCCGCTCCAGGCTGGCCTGCAGCCGCTCCAGGGCCAGCCTGCCGCTGTGGACGGCCGCGACGATGGCGTCGATCGCCCCCTCCGCATCGCCGGGCATCAGCACCAGGTCGGCCCCCGCCTCCAGGGCCAGCACGGCGGCTTCCGAGGCGCCGTAGCGGCCGGCGATCGCCTCCATCACCAGGGCGTCGGTGACGATCAGCCCCTCGAAACCGAGCGCGTCGCGCAGCAGCCCGGTGAGCACCGGCCGCGACAGGGTGGCCGGGTGCTCGCCGTCGAGGGCCGGCAGCAGTAGGTGGGCGGTCATCACCGCAGCCACCTCGGCCGCGATGGCGTCGCGGAACGGCGGCAGCTCCACGGCCTCCAGGCGGGCGCGGCTGTGGGGCAGCAGGGGCAGCTCCAGGTGGGAGTCGCTGGCGGTGTCGCCGTGACCGGGGAAGTGCTTGGCGCAGGTGAGCACCCCTTCGGCCTGGGCGCCACGGCAGAAGGCGGCCGCCAGGGCACCGGCGGTGGCCGGGTCTTCGCCCCAGGCCCGCACGTTGATCACCGGGTTGGCCGGGTTGTTGTTGACGTCGCAGACCGGGGCGAGCACCCAGTTGAGTCCGAGCTGGCGGGCCTCCCGGCCCGTGCAGGCTCCGTAGCGCCGGGCCAGATCCAGGGCCAGGGCGGGATCGGTGGCGTGAATCCGCGACAGGGCCAGGGGCGGTACCAGCCAGCTGGCCCCCTCGAAGCGCTGTCCCACCCCTTCCTCCACATCGGCGCAGAGCAGCAGCTGCTCGCCGGCCCAGGCCGCCAGCTGGCGGGTGCGCAGCCGCAACTCGGCGGCGCTGCCCCCCAGCAGGATCACGCCGCCCACCCCGCGCTTGAGCAGGCGCTGCAGTCTGGCGTTGTCCAGCTCCCAGCGGGGATAGCGCCGCTGGCCATCGGCCGGATGGCCGCTGCAGCGCACCACCAGCAGGGCGGCGACGGCGCGGTCCAGGGCCTGCTGCTGCTCGATCGATGGCGCCATGGTGCGGGTCAGACCTCGGTGTCGCTGTCGGTCTCGGGGTCGGCGGCGGGATCCGCCGGGCCCTCCCCGTCACCGCGCTCGCTCCGCTCCGCCTCCAGGCGTTGCAGCAGCCCCAGCACCGTGTTGCCCTTCTCCAGGCCCCGGTCGAGAACGAAGGCCACTTCCGGTGTGCGGCGCATCTTGAGACGGCGGCCCAGCTCCCCCTTCACGTAGACGGCGGCCGCCTGCAGGCCGGCCATGGCCACCTCCCGATCCTCGGCGCTGCCGAAGATGCTCACGAAGATCTTGCAGTGCTGCAGATCGCCGGCCACTTCGACGCTGGTGACGCTCACCATGCCGTGCTGGACCCGCTCGTCCTTGATGCCGCTGATCAGCAGCTCGCTCACTTCCCGGCGGATCAGAGCCGCCACCCGTTCCACCCGTCGGCTCTGTGCCATGACTACGAAACCGGCCCGGTTTGCACCATGGCACGCAGCACCAGGGTGAGGCTGACCATCCCGCTGATCAGCGCGCCCACCAGGGCCACCGCCGTGACCGGGTTGCTGCGCCGCCGGGCCAGGGGTTCGAACACCGAGTTGAACACCCCCAGGCTGAAGGCGATCAGGTAGCGCGGATAGCGGGTCACATTGACGAAAAACTCTTTCATGGCCTCGGCGTCGGTCCTGGTCGGATGCTGGCTACTCTGCCGCCCAGGGCCACGTCCAGCCGTCATCGAGGGTCCATGGAGCTGCATCAGTTCAGACATTCCGCCTTCTGCGAGAAGGTGCGCCTGCTGCTGGCCTACAAGGGTCTGGACGCCACGATCGTCGAGGTGACCCCCGGCCTGGGGCAGCTGGAGCTGTTCCGTCTCTCCGGCCAGCGACAGGTGCCGGTGCTGGTCGACGGCGGTGAGGTGATCCCCGATTCCACCGCCATTGCCCTGCACCTGGAGGCCTCCCATCCGCAGCCGCCCCTGTTGCCGGCCGATCCGATCGCCCGCGCCAGGGTGCTGTTGCTGGAGGACTGGGCCGACACCGCCCTGGCCCGGGGCGCCCGCCTGGCCCTCCTCCAGGCCGCGGCCGCCGACCCAGTGCTGCGGGCGGCCATGCTGCCCGAGGCCACCCCGGCGCCCCTGCGTGACCTGGTGGGGGCCCTGCCGGGCGGCCTGATCGGCTCCGCCACCGAGGCGATGCGTGACCTGCTCGGGCCCTGCGAGGTGCGGCAGCTGCACCGCAGCCTCGAGCAGCTCGCCCTGCTGGTGGCCCAGCGTCCCTACCTGGAAGGCGATGCCCTCACCCTGGCCGACCTCGCCGTCGCGGCCCAGCTGTACCTGCTGAAGTTTCCCGTCTGTGCCGGCGCCCCCCTGGCCGGGCGGGGCGTCGAAGGCATTGCCGACAACCCCGTGCTCGAGCCCCTGTTCGCCTGGCGCGACCGGCTGCTTGCGGAGGTGGGTCGGGACTGAGGCCCGGCACCGCATCGGGCCCCGCACCCGCCAGGATGGGCTCCGCTGGTGTTCTGGCCTTGTCCGATCCGCTGCTGCGGGAGCTCGACCATTACGTGGTGCTGGAGCCTGGCCTGGGGGAGCGCATCCTCACCGCGGCCGAAACGTTGCTCTGGCTGGCAGGTCACGTGGAGGCGCTGGGTGATCCCCCTGCCGACCTGGCCGATCTGGCCGATCCGGAAGCCCGTGCCGTCCGGCTGATCGACACCGCCTGTGAGCTGGAGCTGGCGCCGGGTTGTTCGATCCAGTGGTTCGCGGTGCGGCTCGAGCCCCCCGGCTGAGGCAGCCGCTGGGGCTCAGTCGGGGGCGTCAGGGGGCTGGCGGGGGTCGCGCAGCACCGAGGGCAGGGCCTCCAGCACCTGCAGCGCCACTTCGGAGGGCTGGCCCCCTTTCTGCACCACGGCCAGGTCGGCCTGGGCGTACAGCGGCCGTCGCTCCTGCAGCAGGGCCTGAAGGCGGCCGGCCGGATCGGCAGCGTCGAGCAGGGGCCGCCGGGTGGGATCGGCGGCCAGACGCCGCAGCAGCTCCGCCTCGGGGGCATCCAGCCACACCACCACCCCCTGGCGCATGTGCCCCCAGTTCTCCGGTCGGGTGACCGCCCCACCGCCGGTGGCCACCACAAGGGAATGCCAGCTGGCGATGCCATTGAGCACACTGGTCTCAAGGGCGCGGAAGGCCTCCTCGCCATCGCTGGCGAAGATCGCATCGATCGGCCGGCCGGCGGCCTCGGTGAGGGTGGCGTCGGCATCGATGAAGCGATAGCCGAGGGCCTCGGCCAGGGGCCGCCCCACGGCGCTCTTGCCGGCACCCATCATCCCCACCAGGTAGATGTTGAGCCCATCAAGGCGGCGGGCCAGGGCCCGGTGGCTGGGGGTGGCGGCGGGGTCAGGGGCCATGCGGGCGCGGTCGGCGGCATTCCTGACCCCGTTTCTAGGATGGGCGTCCCCTGGCCCTCGGCGATGACCGCAACCCGGTTGACCGCCTCTCCCGCGGCACCTTCCCCCACCAGCACCGCCCATGGGCGCGGCCGGCCCTGTGTGATCACGCGCCGGGCCACCTTCAGTGCCAGCCATCTCTACCGGCTGCCGGAGCTGGACGAGGCCGAGAACGCCCGTTGCTTCGGCCGCTGCAGCCTGGCCCCGGGCCACGGCCACAACTACGAGCTCACCGTCGCGATGGGCGGTCCCCTCGACGGCGACGGCATGGTGCTCAACCTCTCCGACGTCAAGCACGCCATCCGGCGGGAAGTCACTGACCCGCTCGACTTCCGTTTCCTCAACGACGTCTGGCCCGAGTTCGACCTCTCCAGGCCCGAAGGGCGGCTGCCCACTACCGAAGCCCTGCTGCTGGCCATCCGCGAGCGGCTCGCCCCCCATCTGCCGCTGGTGGCCCTGCGGCTCCACGAACAAACCAACCTCTGGGCCGACGTGCTCTGCGGTCCCACCATTGATCCCATGGAAGCCTTCCTCTCGATCCGCACCCACTTCGCCGCCGCCCACCGCCTGGCCAGGCCCGAGCTCAGCCAAAGCGAAAACGAGGCCATCTACGGCAAGTGCGCCCGCCCCCACGGCCACGGCCACAACTACCTGCTCGATGTCACCGTGCGGGGTCCGATCGATGCGCGCACCGGCATGGTCTGCGACCTGGCCGAGCTGCAGCAGCTGGTGGCCGACCTGGTGGTGGAACCCTTCGACCACACCTTCCTGAACAAGGACGTGGAGCACTTCGCCGGCTGCGTTCCCACGGCCGAGAACATCGCGCTCCACATCGCCGACCTGCTCAGTGCCCCGATCGCCGCCACCGGCGCCCGGCTGCACAAGGTGCGCCTGCAGGAGAGCCCCAACAACGCCGCCGAGGTCTTCGCCGAGACGCCGCAGCTGGAGATGCTGCCGGCGGCCCTTGAAGCCCTTGCGGCCGTTTGAGTCCGGCGGCAACGCCGGAGCTGCGGCTCGTGCTGGCGGTGAGCCTCGATGGCCGCCTCGCCCCGGCTGATGGGGGTGCGGCCCAGCTGGGGGGCGCCGGTGACCGGCAGGTGCTGGAGGAGGCCCTGGCCTGGGCCGATGCCGCCCTTGTGGGGGCCGAGACCCTGCGCCGCCACGGCAGCACCTGCCTGATCCACCGGCCCGCGCTGGTCGAGGACCGGCGTTGCCAGGGACGCTCCCCCCAGCCGATCGCCATCGCGGTCAGCCGTAGCGGCCGCTTGCCCGCCGCTTTGCCCTTCTTCCATCAGCCCCTGCAGCGCTGGCTGCTGCAGGCCGCTCCGCTGCCCCCCGCGGCCCCTGCGGCGGGCTTCGAGCGCCGTTTGCCCCTGCAGGGCTGGGGCCAGGCCCTGGAGGCTCTAGAGGGGCTGGGCCAGCGACGGATTGTGGTGCTGGGGGGCGCGCAGCTGGCGGCCTCCCTGGCGGCCGAAGACCTGCTCGACGAACTCCAGCTCACCGTCTGCCCCCGGCTGCTCGGAGGGGCCCACGGCTGGTTGCCGGCCGAGGCCCGGGTGGCCCCGCAGGCCCGCGCCGGCTGGCGGCTGGTGGAGCACCGGGCGCTGCCGGGGGACGAACTGCTGCTGCGCTGGCGGCGCCCCGGGGATCAGGGCGCGACCTCCTGAAGGCCGAGGCTGCCGCTGCCAAAACGCTTGCCCAGTTCCCGCAGCGGCATGTCCCGCAGGCTGTCGGTGGGCAGGCCGAACATTCTGGCCAGGCAGCGTTTCACCACCTCTTCGCTGTCATCGCCGAAGCGGCCGCTCACCATCTCGGTGAGCACCCCCAGGCTGCGGCCGCTGTTGTCGGTCTCCTCGATCAGGCATTTGCTGGTGGGCACCGCCAGCTTGCGGCAGGGATCCTGCAGGCTCTTCACCAGATCCACCCGGCCGGCGGAGGCCGTCTCCACGCAGACCCGGGTCAGCTGGTTCTCCAGCTGGGGACGCAGCAGCATCAGCACCGGCCGCAGCAGCCCGGCCCTGGCCGGCACCGGGGGCAGCACCAGCGCCATGGCCGCCGTCAGGAGCATCAGGATCCGCAGGGGCTTGGCCATGGCGGGGGAGAGGCGCTCGGTCGCAGGGAATCAACCGTTAGTTTTGCGCCTGCCCCGTCCCCCTGTGTCGCCACCGGCCATGGCCGAGCTGCAAGTCCGCTGGCACAAGGCAACGCAGGACATCCCTGAAGACCAGTGGCAGGCGTTGGTGGGGGGCGCCGGCGGGGCGCCGGCAGAGCCCGTGGATCGCCCCTTCTATGGCTGGCGCTGGCTGCACCACCTGGAGGCCAGTGGCAGCATCGTGCCTCGCCAGGGCTGGCAGCCTTGCCATCTGGGGCTCTGGCGCCAGGGGCGGCTGGTGGCCCTGGCGCCCCTGTATCTGAAGGGTCACAGCTACGGGGAGTTCGTCTTCGACCAGTCCTTCGCCCAGCTGGCCGGGCAGCTGGGCCTGGGCTACTACCCCAAGCTCGTCGGCATGAGCCCGGTGAGTCCGGTGCAGGGCTACCGCTTCCATGTGGCCGCCGGCGAGGACGCCGCCGCCCTGACGGCGTTGATGCTGGCCGAGATCGACAGCTTCTGCCGGCGACAGAGGATTCTCAGCTGCAACTTCCTCTATGTGGATCCCGCCTGGCAGCCCCTGGCGGAAGCGGCCGGTTGCGCGTTGTGGATCAACCAGCAGAGCGAATGGCGCAACCCGGGCCATGCCGACTTCGAGGCCTATCTGGCCAGCTTCAATGCCAACCAGCGGCGCAACATCCGCCGCGAGCGCCGCTCGGTGGCGGAGGCGGGGCTGACGGTCACCCCCCTGGCGGGCGAGGACATCCCGCCGCCGCTGCTGGAGCGGATGCACGGCTTCTATGAGCAGCATTGCAGCCGCTGGGGGCCCTGGGGCAGCAAGTACCTCACCGAGTCCTTCTTCCAGGCGGCCGCCACCGACCTGCGCCATCACCTGGTGCTGTTCAGCGCCCATCGGGGCGAGCCGATGCAGCCCCTGGCGATGTCGCTGTGCGTGCACGATGCCACCGGCCTCTGGGGCCGCTACTGGGGCAGCGACATCGAGCTCGACAACCTGCATTTCGAGGTCTGCTACTACGCCCCGATCGCCTGGGCGATCGAGCGGGGCCTGGAGAGCTTCGATCCCGGGGCCGGCGGCAGCCACAAGCGGCGCCGGGGCTTCGTGGCCCAGCCCCGGGCCAGCCTGCACCGCTGGTATGACCCCCGTTTCGACGCCCTCCTGCGGGAGTGGCTGCCGGGCGCCAACCAGGAGATGCACCAGGCGATTGCGGCGATGAACGCGGAACTCCCCTTCACCGCTGCCTACGATCCCCCCCATGCACCGCGACCCGTGCCCACACCTGAGCCTGGATGAGGCGCTGTCCCAGCGTTTCATCGCCCTCGACCCGTCGGGCTACTTCCTGATCAAGGTGGATGCCGCCGCCGGCGAGCTGGTGGCCGAGCACTACGCCAACGGCATCGATGAGCGGGGGCTGGCCACCGACCCCGACACCGGCGAGGTGATCAGCTGCCGGGGCAGCGACCCGCGGCCGCCCCTGGCCACCTACCGGGGCCGCAGTGCCAAGGAGCTCGGCATCGCCCTCACCGAGGGAGAGGGGCCCGATCCCCTGTCACGGCTCGACCATGCCCTGTACCTGGGCCGGGAGCTGCAGAAGGCCGAGCTCTGCCTGCTGCAGGGCCTGCCGTACGTGCAGGACTAAAGGGGCTCAGGCGGAGGCCACGATCCGGCAGCGGCCATCCATCATCAAGGCTCCGCGCCCGCCACCTTTCTGCATGGCGTTTTCCTGGAAGGTCAGGGCCCGGCGGTCAATCGTGGTGTGGTGCTCCACGTCGTGGTGCTGGTCCGGATGCAGCACCGTCGGGGGCTTCAGCGCCGCGATGCCGGGAAGCTGCTCCCGGGTCGGGGCGTGGCCCATCGCGACCTCATCACCGTCATTGTCGGAGAGGTGGAAGTTGTTGGACTCCTTCTCCAGAAACGTGATCTGATCGCGGGAGGTTTTCACCGGCAGGGTCTGGCCGTCGGCAAAGCGGACCCGGTCGTCGCCCCGGCCCACATCCACCCTGAAATCGATCTGCCCCGTGGGGTCATCGCGATGGCGACAGATCATCGACTGGGGGCCGATCGTGTCCCAGCGACTCAACGCAAGGACAAGCAGGCCCACGCCGCCGATCATCGCCAGGGCAAGGAGCTTGGTGAGTCCAGGATTCGTGACCTGTGAAGTCCGCATCACTGCGCCTCTTAGGCAGCAGATCAAACGTACTCCGGGCTAGGCGGGCTGCAGTTCGCGGCTGGTGGCGCGGGACCCTTCGGGTGGCTCCGGGGGCAGGGCAGCGAGCTGGTCCTGGATTTCCCGGGTCACCACACCTCGGTACTCCTGGAAGTGCTCGTTGTGGGCGAGGGTCACCAGGAACTGCTCGAGGTTGTTGGGGTTGCGGCGCGCGATGGTGAGCAGGGAACGCCAGAAGCGGCCGCGGGTGTCGCGCTTCAGGCCCTGACGCCAGATCACGATCAGCAGGGCGCGGACATCGGTCCAGCTGGGCAGGCTGGCCTTGCCGAAGGCTGCCGCCGGGACGAACTGCTGCCAGCGGGGCTGGCCCATCTTCAGGTAGTAGTGGGTGACCCGGTCGATGTAGGCGTTGGGTTCGTAGAGGCGGCAGAAGGCATCCACGTACTCATTGGCGATCTGGCGGATCGGCCGGGTGGGAACGAAGTTGAGCAGGTTGGTCTGGTTGACGCCCTTGGCGTCGGTTTTTTCCTGCACCAGACGGCCCTCTTTCTCCAGCCGATGCCAGAGACCCGTGTTCGGCAGGGCCTGAAGCATGCCCATCATCGCGGCAGGGATCCCAGTGCGGCTGACGAATTCCACGATCCGATCGCCGGCGCCCTGCTTTTCACCGTCGAAACCGATGATGAAGCCCGCCATCACCCGGATGCCGTAGGAGGTGATCCGGTCGACCGATTCTTCCAGCGAGCTGCGGGTGTTCTGCAGCTTGCCGGCCGTTTCGAGGCTGGCCTCATCGGGCGTCTCGATCCCGAGGAAGACGCTGTCGAAGCGGGCCTCCGCCATCATCTTCATCATGTCATCGTCGGAGGCCAGATCCACCGATGCCTCCGTGGCGAAGCTGAAGGGGTAGCCGTGGTCGATCTGCCAGCGCTTGATCTCGGGCAGCAGCAATTTGGCGTTGCGCTTGTTGCCGATGAAGTTGTCGTCGACCAGGAAGATGGAACGCCGCCAGCCCAGGTCGTAGAGGTACTGGAGCTCGGCAACAAGTTGGTCGGGGGCCTTCGTACGGGGTTTGCGGCCGTACAGCACGATGATGTCGCAGAACTCGCACTGGAACGGGCAGCCCCGCGAGAACTGCACCGACATGGAGTCGTAGGCGTCGAGCTCGAGGAGATCGAAGCGGGGGATGGGGGTGCCGGTGACGTCCGGCTTTTCGCCATCGGCACTGAAACGTCCCTGGCGGTCTCCGCGCTCGATGGCCTCGATGAACATCGGCAGGGTGATTTCACCCTCGTCGAGCACCTTGAAGTCGGCCAGCTGCAGTTCGGGGGCGTCCGGTGTGGAACTGGCGAAAGGGCCACCCACCGCCACCGGCAGACCCCGCTGCTTCGCCTTGGCGATCTGGGCGGCCATGTCGGCCTTCTGGACGATCATCCCGGAGATCACCACCAGCTCCGCCCAGTTCCACTCCGCTTCGGCCACCTCCCGGACATTGCGATCCACCAGCTTCATCTCCCAGGTCTGGGGCAGCAGCGCCGCCACGGTGACCATCCCCAGCGGCGGCAGCAGGACCTTGCGGTTCACCAGCTCGAGGATCTTCTCGTAGCTCCAGAACGTCTTCGGGAATTCGGGATAGATGAAGAGGGTGCGCATGCTGCAGGTGCGTTGTGGAAGGGCCGTGGGCGATTGCGCGGCAGCGGAAGGGGTGTCTTGAGCAGGTTCCGCTGCGCCGCAACCCTAGGAGGTTTCGGGAAATGTCAGGTCGTTCTACCGCCTCCTCCCGGGCCATGGGGGTGGGAGGGGGCGGATCCTCTGCTGTAATGATCCCGTTCCTCGCAGCAGCGGCCGTGGGTGTGGTGATTTATCTGGCGCTCGTCGGTGGCGGGCTCACCGCCGCCTTCCTGGCCACGGTCGTGCTCAAGGGCGTCAGGCTGATCTGAGCCGCAGGGCTCCGTTCCGCCCCAGTTCCAGCACCCCCACCACCAGCCCCAGGCCGCCGAGCAGGGCGAAGGTGGCCTGCAGTCCCAGGGTCATCGCCAGGGCGGCGGCCAGCAGGCCGCTTAGCCCGCCGCCGCCCAGGAAGGCGATCTGCCCCAGACCGGCCATGCGGCCGCGCAGGGCCATGGGTGCGCCCACCTGCAGAATCAGGCTTGAGCCGGCCAGAAGCCCGGCTGTGCCGGCACCGATCAACAGGGCCATGGCCAGGGCCAGGGTGCCCCTGGAGGCCGCGGCCATCCCCAGCTGGGCCAGGGCCACCAGCACGGCGCAGCCCCCCAGCAGCAGCACCGGCCGTTCGCTCAGGGCCAGGCTGTTGCGTTGCAGCACCACACCGCCGGCGATGCTGCCGGCCGCCAGCACGCTGGTGAACAGGCCGAGGGCCTGCGGCGAGGGCCCGACCACTTTGGCGGCGATCAGGGGGGCCAGGCCCGGATGGAAGAAGCCCACCAGGCAGGCCACGGTGGTGAAGCGCAGCACGTGGCGCAGGGTGGAGCCGCAGTCCCGCCAGGCGGCGCCGAGGCTGGCCCCGTCACCCCCGGCGCTGCGCTGCTCCAGCTCCCGGTGGGGCCGCAGCAGCCAGATCACGGTGGCGATCGGCAGCAGGTAGGACGCCGCATCGATCGCCAGGGCCATGGCGGGTCCGGAGAGGGCCACGAGCCAGCCCCCCAGCGGAGGGCCCACCAGCTTGCCGACGTTGAACACGACCGAGAAGCTGGCCAGATAGGGCGCCACCTGCTCAGGCCGTTCCACCAGCAGGGAGCAGTACTTGCTGCGGGCGGTGAGCTCAAAGGAGCTGGACACGCCCACCACCAGTGTGCTCAGCAGCAGCAGGACCACCTGCCCCGTTCCCTGCAGCAGGGGAATGGCCAGGGCCCCCAGGGCGGCACCGCCGAAAAGTCCCCATTGGGAACGGATCAGCATGATTTCGCAGCCCAGCCGATCCGTGAGCACCCCCGCCCGGCCGCTGACCAGAAGGCTGGGCAGGGCCAGGGCGGCAAAGTGCAGGGCCAGCAGCAGCGGGTTGCCTGTGCCGGCCATCAGGATCCAGCCCTTGGCGGTCAACCCGGCGAAGGATCCAGAGGTGCTCAGGCCGGAGGCGAGCAGGAAGAGGGGGCGTTGGTGCCGTTGCAGCCAGCCGTCTGGGCTGCCGGGGCTCAAGCCCGGCTCCGCGTGGCGGCCTGGGCCTCACGCACCATCGCGCCGGCCCCCACCACCACGCCGCGCAGGTCGTAGGTGTCGGCCGCCGTGATCCGCACCGGCACCATCGTCCCTGGTGCGGCGCAGAGTCCGCCCTCACCGGGGCTGACATGCACCTCGCCGTCCACCTCAGGGGCGAAGCGGGCGCAGCGGCCGAGCATCTCGCCGCTGGAGGGGTTCTCCTGCTCGATCAGCACATCCACGATCCGGCCCACCCAGGCTCCGTTGCGCTCGGCGGCGATCGGCTGCTGCAGGGCCATCAACCGGTCCCGCCGCTCGCTGGCGATCTCCGGAGGCACGGGATCGGGGAGTTCGGCGGCGGCGGTGCCGTCCTCGGGGGAGAAGGTGAACACGCCCACATGGTCGAAGCGTTGCTCGGCCACAAACGCCAGCAGATGCTCGAAGTGCGCCTCGGTCTCACCGGGGAAGCCGACGATGAAGGTGGTGCGCAGGACGGCGTCCGGCAGCTGGTCGCGGATGCGCTGCAGCAGGGCGCCGTTGACGCCGGTCTGCCAGGGACGGTTCATGGCCCGCAGCACCTCCGGGTGGCTGTGCTGCAGGGGGAGATCCAGGTAGGGCAGCACGTTGGGGACGTCCCGGTAGGCGGCGAGCACGGTGTCGGTGAGGCCGGTGGGATAGGCGTAGTGGACCCGGATCCAGGGAATCTCCACCTCCCCGAGGGCCCGCAGCAGGTCGTCGAGGCGCGGCTTGCCGTAGAGATCCAGTCCGTAGTTGGTGGTGATCTGGCTGATCAGGATCAGCTCCTTGACACCCTGGGCGGCCAGCTGGTGGGCTTCGGCCACGATCGATTCGATCGTGCGGGAGCGCTGGTCGCCCCGCAGCCTGGGGATGATGCAGAAGGCGCAGCGGTAGTCGCAGCCTTCGGCCACCTTCAGGTAGGCCACCGCCTCGGAGGTGGTGCGGTAGCGGGGCAGATGTTCGTCGCCCACGAAGGTGGGCACCGCGCTGACCCTGTTGACCCTTTCCCCGGCCTCGACCCGCTCCAGCACCTCCACGATGTGCTGGTAGTCGCCGGTGCCGACGATCGCCCGCGCCTCCGGCAGGGATTCGAGCAGTTCCTGCTGGAAATGCTGGGCCAGGCAGCCGGCGATGATCAGTTCCTTGCCCTGCTCGGCCAGTTCCACCAGGGTGCGCACCGATTCGGCGCGGGCGTCCTGGATGAAGCTGCACGTGTTCACCACCACCACCCGTGCCTCGCTTTCATCGGCACTGACGCCGTAGCCGGCCTCGGCCAGCAGGCCGAGCATGTGCTCGGTGTCCACCCGGTTCTTCTCGCAACCCAGGTGGGTGAAGGCCACGGTGGGCCGTTCTCGGCTGGGCTGGGGGGACATGCTGCTGCGGGTGGAAAGGGGAACGGGCCGGAGTGCCGGCAGGAAGGGAGTGGGCGCCAACGCCGATGTCCACCCTATGCAAGCCCCCGCGGCTGCGAGAATCGATCCACGACACGACCGTGCCTGTGACTTCCACCCGCCTCGCCAGTCGCCTCACGACCCGCCGCCGACCCGAGCCGGGTCGGCGCTGGGCGCGGGTGGTGATGGCCGTGCTGGCCACCATCGGCGTGATCGACACCACCGCGATCACCCTGAACCGCTGGGGCGTGATCGGCAACCTCAGCTGCCCCGGTGGGGCCGAAGGCTGCGACAAGGTGCTCAACAGCCCTTGGGGGAGTGTCTTCGGCCAGCCCCTGTCCCTGTTCGGCTTCCTGGCCTACGCGTCGGTGCTGGTGATGGCCTTGCTGCCGCTGCTGCTGACGGGCGAGGCCCGCACCCGCGTCAATGGCCTCAGCTGGTGGGGCCTGTTCCTGCTCAGCGCCGGCATGGCGATCTTCAGCCTGGTGCTGGTGGGGGTGATGGCCTTCCAGATCAAGGCCTTCTGCACCTTCTGTCTGATGTCGGCAGCGATCAGCCTGACGCTGTTCGTGCTGAGTCTGATCGGCGGGGAATGGGAGGACGCCGGGGCCCTGATCTTCCGCGGCGTGCTCACCGCCCTGGCCGTCGGCCTGATCGGGCTCGGTTGGGCCACCTCCATGAATCGCCCCGAGACCACCACCGGCCCAGGCATGCCGATCCCGGTGGTCGCCGCCAGCACCCCGGCCTCCCTGGCCCTCGCCGAGCACCTCACCGCCACCGGGGCGGTGATGTATTCGGCCTACTGGTGCCCCCATTGCCACGACCAGAAGGAACTCTTCGGCAAGGAGGCCACGGCCAAGCTCAAGATCATTGAGTGCGCTCCCGATGGCCGCAACAGCCAGGCGGCGCTCTGCGCCAGCAAGAACATCCAGGGCTTCCCCACCTGGGAGATCAAGGGGCAGCTGGACTCCGGCCAGAAGACCCTCGCCCAGCTCGCCGCCCTGAGCGGCTTCAAGGACCCTGCAGCCCCCGCCAACTGAGCCGTTCCGCTCAGGCCTGGCCCACCGGACCTGTGAAGGGGGATCGGCCCCGTTCCTGCAGCGTGTGACGCTGCCAGAACAGCTGGGGGGTCGGGGCGTCGGTGCGGTGATGGCCGCCACGGCTCTCCACCCGGAAGGCGGCGGCCTCCATCAACAGCTCCGCCAGCACCAGCCGCTGGCGCAGATCCTGCAGCAGCAGCAGGCGGCGGCCCTGGTCCGGCGTCAGCTGCAGCTCCTGATCGGACGGCAGATCGTGGGCCCGGCGCAGCAGGGGGGAACGCTCATGGCCGGAGCGTTCGCTGCGGACCCGGCGCAGGGCGTTGATCAGATCAACCCCGCGCCGCTCCACCCCGGCCACCTGCCAGCACAACCGTCGCAGATCGCCGATTGAAGCGATCAGGCTGGCCTCGTCCGGGCCTGCCTGCAGTTCAGCCTGGCTGAGCGGCGGGGCCGCGGCGGCCGTGCCCCGCCGCTCCGGGGGAAGGGGCTGGGGGCACAGATGGCGTAGCCGGCGGGCGAAGACCAGGCATTCCATCAGGGAGTTGCTGGCCAGGCGGTTCGCCCCGTGGACCCCGGTGCTGGCCACTTCGCCGACGGCATAGAGGCCGCGCAGGCTGGTGGCGGCCTGCAGGTCGGTGCCGACGCCCCCCATCCAGTAGTGGGCGGCCGGCGCCACGGGGATCGGGGCGTCGCAGGGGGACAGCCCCAGCTCACGACACCGGCGCAGGATGGTCGGAAACTGGCGGTCCAGACGTTCGCGGCCCACCGGCCGCAGGTCGAGCCACAGGTGCGTCACCCCCTGTTCCGCCATGCAACGGGCCAGGGCGCGGCTCACCTGGTCCCGGGGGGCCAGGTCACCCCCCTCCAGCTGCGCCACCGGAGAGCGGCCAGCCCCGTCGAAGAGCCGAGCCCCCTCGCCGCGCACGGCTTCGCTGATCAGGAAATGGGGGGCGTCCGGCAGCATCAGTGCCGTGGGGTGGAACTGAACGAACTCCAGGTCCCGCACCCTGGCCCCGGCGCTCCAGGCCATGGCCACGCCATCGCCGCTCGCCTGGGTCGGGTTGGTGGTGTGGGCAAACAGATGGCCGCCGCCGCCACTGGCCAGCACCACCGCACCGGCCCGCAGCCAGCGCAGACGGTCGCCTTCCAGCACCTGCAGTCCGACGCAGCGGCCGTCCTCCACCCACAGTTGAAGGGCGGGGATGCCCTTGCGTTGCTCCAGCCCGGGCCGGCGCCGCACCTCCCGCTCCAGGGCATCCACCAGGGCACCGCCGGTGCGGTCCTGGGCGTGCAGCACCCGGCGGTGGCTGTGGGCGGCTTCGAGGGTGGTGCTCAGGCCCTGGGGTGTGCGGTCGAAGTCCATGCCCAGTTGCACCAGCCGCTCGACGCAGGCGGGCGCTTCCCGTACCAGCACGTCCACCGCCTCCGGATCGCACAGGCCGGCTCCGGCCTTGAGGGTGTCGGCGATGTGGCTGGCGAAGCTGTCGTCGGCTCCGGTCACGGCGGCGATGCCGCCCTGGGCCCAGCGGCTGGCGGACGGTGGGCTGCTGGATTTGCTGAGCAGCAGCACCCTCAGCTGGGCAGGCAACTCCAGGCAGGTCATCAGTCCTGCGGCGCCACTGCCCACCACCACCACATCCCAGTGGCAGGCCATGCGTGGATCCGGCTCATCCAAGCGGCTGCTTCACCCCGTTGCACCGTGCCTTGTGGTGGAGAGCCTATGGGACGGGCGGCGGCCGTCTGCCACCCACAAAAAAAACCGCCGTGTTGACGGCGGTTCAGACACTGTCCCGGTCGTCCGACCGGGCAGGCGCCTGGCTCAGCGGTAGACGCCGTCGTTGATGCGATCGAAGCCTTCGTTGAGGGCGATCGCGGGCGGGGTCACGGTGAAGTTGCCCTTGTACTTGTTGAACAGTTCCTTCTGGCGGTCGGTCAGGTCCAGCGCCAGCACGTCATCGACGCTGTCGTAGGGACCACCGAGAACGATCTTGCCGGCCAGGGTGGGGTACATGCCGGGGTACTGCTGGAAACGGCGTACCGACGCGTTGTTGAGATCCACCTTGCCGACGCTCTCGGCGAGCTTGTCGTCGATCTCGTTGCGGCGCTCCGCGGCGAGGGCGGCACCGGGCAGAACCAGGGTCATGAGCAGACCGGCCAGGACCACACCACTCATCAACCAGGCAAGCAGCCGCTTCATCACGACACTCCGTTTAGGGGAAGAACCAGGGGACCCTGGCAGGGACAGGGCGGTGATCCGCAGACCACCCGTGCAACGTTACAGAAACCCCCCTGGCCTCCCCACGCCGGGGGCTGTGCTTTTGCAGATCTTCAGATCAGGCCGCTGAGGTGGGGGGCCAGCAGGGCCGCCCCCAGGAACAGGGCGTCGACGGCCAGGGTGGTGCCCAGGGCTGCGGCGGCGACCCGCCAGCTCCCTCCCAGGCTCCAGAGGCGGCGGCAGATCAGCACCAGCAGGCTGGCCGTCAGGCCGACGAGGGCCAGGGGCCAGGGCTGCAGCACCTGGATGGCGGCACCCTGCAGTAGCAGAGGCGCTTCGGCCAGAGGGGCGTTGAGAACCTGGGGCCAGAGGTCCATGAGTCCCGCGGCGGCCATGACCCCATCGGTGCTCGCGGTGCCGAGCAGGGAGCCGAGGTAGAAGGCACCCGCCAGCCGCCAGCGGCCCCCGAGGCCCGCCACCGCCAGGGGCAGGGCGAAGGCCTCGATCGGCAGATGCATCACCGGGTGAAGCCGGAACCAGCCCCAGAACAGGCAGCCCCCCAGCCAGCTGCCGCAGAAGCCCACCAGGAGCACACCCAGTTGCTGCCACTGGCCCTGGCCCCGGCGCTCCAGCAGCAGGGCCAGGGCCATCAGGGGGAGGGTGAACAGGGCCGCCGCCATGGGCGAGGCACGCACCCAGGGGGCCTGCAGGAACACCGGCACGGTGACCAGAAGGGCGGCCGTCAGGGGCAGCACGGCCACTGCCGGGATGGCCGGCCCGGCAGCAGCGATCCGCAGCCCCGGCAGGGCCGGGGGGCGAGTCGAAAGGGTGGGTGGGACCCCGAGCACCTGGTTGTGAAGAAAGTTGTGCAACCTTAAAGGGATTGGGGGGTGCTTCCGTGACCCGTCCGGCCATAGGGTCAGCCGCAGTATCGGCTCCCCCCATGCCGCTGGTCGCCACGGCCGCCTCCCTGCCCCTGGTCGAGGCCTGTTGGCACGCCCTCGTTCTGGGGGTCGTTCAAGGGCTCACGGAGTTCCTGCCGATCAGCAGCACGGCGCACCTCAAGGTGGTCCCGGTGCTCCTGGGCTGGGGTGATCCCGGGGTGGCGTTCACGGCCGTGATCCAGCTGGGCAGCATCGCCGCCGTGCTCGGCTACTTCCGCAAGGATCTGGCCGAGGTGGGCACCGGCGTGGCCCGCGCCTTCCGCCATGGCCAGTGGAATGATCCGCCGGCCCGGCTGGGTGTTGCCATCGTCCTGGGCACGGTGCCGATCCTTCTGGCCGGTCTGGCCATCAAGGTGCTGCTGCCCGGCTACGAGACCTCCCCCCTGCGCAGCCTGACGTCGATCGCTATCGTCTCGATCGTGATGGCGCTGCTGCTGGCGGTGGCCGAACTTGCGGGTCGCCGCCGCCGCCTGCTCGAGGCCGTCACCCCCCGGGACGGTCTGCTGGTGGGACTGGCCCAGGCCCTGGCCCTGATCCCCGGCGTCTCGCGCTCGGGCAGCACCCTGACGGCGTCGCTTTTTGATGGCTGGCAGCGGGCCGACGCGGCACGTTTCTCCTTCCTTCTCGGCATTCCCGCCATCACCCTGGCCGGGCTGGTGGAGCTCAAGGCCGCGTTCGGCTCGGTCGAAACGGGTGGGGTGATTCCGATGCTGGTGGGCATCGCCGCGGCGGCGGTGGTCTCCTGGCTGGCGATCGCCTGGCTGCTCCGCTTCCTGCAGCAGAACAGCACCTGGATCTTCGTGATTTACCGGCTGCTGTTCGGCCTGGTGATCCTGCTGGGGTTCCGGGGGCTGGAGGGCGTCACCCCCTGAGGGGGGAGGGGCCGCCACACTGAAGCCACAGTCCTGTCGCCCTCACCGTCACCCCCGTGTGGAAGGAGCCCTCCCTTGCCCTTGCCGGGCCCGTCACCCAACCCCGGCCCGCCGTGGTGGCCACGGTGGAGCCCGGCTCGATTGCCGAGGAGCTGGGCTTTCAGCCCGGTGATCGCCTGCGCAGCATCAACGGGGTCCGTCCGCGGGACCTGATCGACGTCCGGGTGCTGCAGGGGGAGGAGGAGCTGGTGCTGGAGGTGGAGGACCCCGACGGCACCCTGCATGTGGTGGAGCTGGAGAAGGATCTGGATGAAGGGCTGGGGCTGGGCTTCAGCGAAGCCCTGTTCGACGGCCTGCGCCAGTGCAACAACCACTGCCCCTTCTGCTTCATCGACCAGCAACCGCCGGGGCGGCGCGACAGCCTCTACCTCAAGGACGACGACTACCGGCTCAGCTTCCTCTACGGCTCCTACCTCACCCTCACCAACCTGACCCCGGCCGACTGGAGCCGGATCGAGGAGCAGCGCCTCTCCCCCCTGTTCGTCTCGGTCCATGCCACCGACCCGGAGCTGCGCAGTCGCCTCCTGGTCAACCCGCGCGCCGGCCTGCTGCTGGAGCAGCTGGCCTGGTTCGCTGAGCGGCGCCTGCAGATCCACGCCCAGGTGGTGGTGTGTCCGGGGCTGAACGACGGCGAGGCGCTGGAGCGGACCCTCACCGACCTGGCGCGCTTCGCCACCGGGCCCTGGCCGGCGGTGCTCTCCACGGCCGTGGTTCCCGTGGGCCTGACCCGGTTCCGGCCGGATGGGGACACGCTGCGCCCGGTCGACCCCGCCGGGGCCCTGGAGGTGATCGCTCGGGTGGAGCGGCTGCAGCGGACGTTCCAGGCCAGCAGCGGCAGCCGCTTCGCCTGGCTCTCCGATGAATGGTTCCTGATCGCCGGCCAGCCTTTGCCGCCCCGGGCTAGCTACGAGGATCTGCCCCAGCAGGAGAACGGCGTCGGCAGCATCCGCGCCTTCCTCGAGGAGCTGGAGGGGGCCACCCAGGACCTGCCAAGCCGGATCGCCACCGGCCGCCGTTGCAGCTGGGTGGTGGGCCGGCTGGTGGCCGAGGCGCTGCAGCCGGTGGTGGAGCGCCTCAACCGGGTCGAGGGGCTGGAGCTGCTTCTGCACGGTTTGCCCAGCCCCTACTGGGGCCAGGAGCAGGTGGTCACCGGATTGCTCACCGGCTCCGACCTGATCGAGGGGCTCAGCAACCGTGACCTCGGCGAGGAACTGCTGCTGCCCAGGGTGATGCTTCGGGAGGGGGAGGAGGTGTTTCTGGACGACACCACCCTCGCCGATCTGCGCCTCCGCCTGCCGGTGCCGGTCCGATTGCTGGGGGGTGCGGACGATCTGGTGTCTGCCTGCCTCGGCACCCCACGGGGAGGTGCTTAAGCTCGGGCGGAAGCGAACGGTCCAACGTGAGGCGCCAACCACTCCTGCTCGCGGCCCTGGTGGTGCTCCCGTCGGTTGGCTTCCAGGCACTGCCGCTGCGGGCCCAGCCGGCTCCGGCCGCTGCCAGCCCGGTCCTTCCAGCTCCTGAGGCCCTGCCCCTGGCCCCGGAGGTGAAGGGATCGCGGCCGAAATCGAACCCCAGCGTGCTCGCTCCCGCCGCCAAGGAGTTGCCGCCCGCCCTGCTGGATCTGAAGGCTCCCAATCCCCTGGCCTTGCCGGTCAAGCCCTCCCAGGTGCGCATCCGTGAACTGCGGCCCCTCGGCCTGGCCGATGTGGAAACACTGGTCGAAGTCAACAATCCCGAGCTCAAGGCGATCGCCAGCCAGGTGGAGCAGGCCCAGTCGGCTCTGCGCGCCCAGATCGCCCTCTGGTATCCGACCATCCAGCTGAATGCCAACAGCCTGCCCACGTACACCGGTGGTGAGCAGTTCAGCAGTGCCTTCACGGGTACCGGCCAGCAGCCCGGCAACACGATCACCAGCATCTGGCGGATGACGGCGGTGCTGCAGGCCAGCTGGGGTCTGATCAACCCCACGCGCACACCGCAGATCGCCGCAGCCCGTGACAGGTTTGAGCAGGCCAAGAACCAGTACCTGATCGGCCTGCGAGCCCGGCGCCTGGAGGCGGCGGAGGCCTTTTTCAACCTCCAGGTCTCCGACGAAACCGTCCGCATTGGCCAGGAATCGGTGCGCTCGTCCCTGGTGAGCCTGCGGGATGCCAAGGCCCGCTTCCAGGCCGGGGTGGCCACCAAGCTGGAGGTGCTGGAGGCGGAAACCCAGCTGGCCCGGGATCAGCAGGTGCTGACCCAGGGCCTGGCCGACCAGGCCATCGCCCGCCGTGCCCTCGCTGCCCTGCTCGATCTGCCCCAGGACGTGACCCCCACCTCCAAGGAACCCTCACGGGTGGTCGGCTCCTGGTTGCCCTCGCTGCAGGAGAGCATTATCGCCGCCTATGCCTTCCGCGAGGAGCTCGACAATGTCCTGCTCAACATCTCCATCGCCAACAGCGAAGCCAACACCGCCCTGGGGCGGGTCCAACCGTTTCTGAACATCGCCTATGGCCTCACCGGTGGTCGCACCAGGGGAGTTCAGTTCGCCAACCTCGAGACCCCTGGTGTCAATTTCGGCAACGAGGGCTGGTCGGTCGAGAACACGGTGGGCCTCAACCTCAGCTGGACCCTCTTCGATGGGGGTGCCGCCCGAGCCAACTACCGCCGCCAGAAGCAGGTGGCCCAGCAGAACACCTACCAGTTCGCCCAGCAGCGCGACGCGATCCGCCAGGAGGTGGAAACCAACTTCTACGAGCTGGAGAAGAACAACCGCAACATCACCACCACCTCCCGCGAGGTGATCTCCACCCGGGAATCCCTGCGTCTGGCCCGCCTGCGCTTCCAGGCCGGTGTCACCACCCAGCGGGAGGTGGTGGACACTCAGCGCGACCTCACCCAGGCCGAAGTGCGCTGGTCGACGGCCATCTCCGACTACAACAAGGCGCTGGCCAGGTTGCGGCGCTTCACCGGCCTCGACCAGGTCGGCCTTTGCCAGCGCCAGTCTCTACCGGCCACCAGCCCGAGGCCGGCAGGCTCGCTCCAGATCCCTGTGGAGCCCCAGCCCCTGATTCCGGCCTGCCGTGCCGGCAGCCCGATCGGGCTCGAGGCGATGCCGCCGGGGTCCTGACGCCCGTTGTCGACCCATCTCCGCTCCGGTCTGACCCTCCCCGCCACCGTGCGCCTCGGACTCTTCCAGGGATGTCTTGGCTGCCTGGCGGTGATCTTTTCCGGTCTGCTCAACCGGATCATGCTCAGTGAGCTGGGCTTTCCTGGGCTGCTGGTGGGAGGCGCCCTGGCCTTCGAGCAGTTCGTGGCCCCATCGCGGGTGCTGTTCGGCCAGATCTCCGATGCCCATCCCCTGGCCTCCCGTCACCGGGTTCCCTATGTACTGATCGGCACGGCGGCGTTCTGCCTGCTGGCGGTCCTGTCGGTGCCCCTGATCTTCCAGGTGGGACGCCTGCTGCAGGACGGCAGCCAGCCCGGCCTAGCCCTTGGCATCGCGGCCCTCTGCGGCCTGTTCGCCCTTTACGGACTGGCGATTTCCCTGGCCACCACCCCCTATCTCGCCCTGGTGATCGACCGCACCAGCGAACAGGAACGCCCCCGGGCGGTGAGCATCATCTGGTGCATGCTCACGGTCGGCATCGTCATCGGTGCGGTGTCCATCGGCGTGAGCCTGCGCTCCCTGGATGGGGTCAGCGATCCTGTGGTGCTCCAGGCGACCCTCTCCCGCTTCATGACCATCGTGGCCGCGGTGGTGATGCTTCTCACCGTGGTGGCCACCTGGGGAATGGAGTCTCCCCTGCGCGAGCGCACCGATGGCCTGGCGGCCAGGCGGGAGGACGCCATCGGCCTGCGCCAGTCCTGGACCCTGATCACCTCCAGCCGCCAGGTGCTGATCTTCTTTTCCTTCCTGATCCTGTTCACCCTGGCCCTGTTCCTGCAGGATCCGGTGCTGGAGAGCTACGGCGCCCAGGTCTTCGCCATGCCGATCGCCGCCACGGCCCAGCTCAACGCCTTCTGGGGTATGGGCACCCTCGTGGGCCTGCTGCTGGCTGGGCTGTGGGTGGTGCCGCGGCTCGGCAAGATGGCCACCGCCAGGCTCGGCTGCCAGCTGATCGCCCTGTCCCTGTTGCTGCTGCTTGCGGCGGGGCTGACGGCCAGGATCCCCTTCCTTCAGGCCGTGATGGTTCTGTTTGGACTGGCGGCTGGCATCGGCACCAACAGTGCCCTTTGCCTGATGCTCGACTTGACCCTGCCCCAGGCCGCCGGCACCTTCGTCGGGGTCTGGGGCCTGGCCCAGGCCCTTTCTCGGGCGATCGGCAAGTTGCTTGGCGGCGGCCTCTACGACATCGGCCGCTCCCTGCCTCTGGGGGATGGCCCCTACGGTCCCTTTGCCCTGGTGTTGGGTGTGGAGTTGCTGGTGGCCCTGGCGGCGCTGGTGCTGCTGGCCCATGTCAATGTGCGCCAGTTCCGGGAGGACACCTCCCGCAGCCTCAGCCAGGTCCTGGAGCTGGAACTCGGATGACATCCCTTTCCCCGCACCTGCTCGATCCCCGCCTGGAGGCGCTGATCGATCGGGTCGCCGAGCGACAACGCGCCGATTTCGGCCACAGCCAGCCGGATCTGAAGGCCGATGGCTCCTTCATCACCGCCTGTGATCGCTGGAGTGACGCCACCCTGGTGGAGGGGCTGGCGCAGCTGTACCCGGGGGAGGGGGTGCTCAGCGAGGAAGGCCGGCAGCAGGTGCCCGCCACCCCGGCGTACTGGGTGGTGGATCCCCTCGATGGCACCACCAACTTCGCCGCCGGAATCCCCTACTGGGCGATCTCGATGGCCCGCTTTGAGGCCGGGGTGCCGGTGCTGGCGGTCCTCGACGTGCCGCCGCTGCAGCAGCGGATCGTGGCCATCCGGGGACAGGGCGCCTGGCGCAACGGAAAGCCCATTCCGCCCCCTGCCGAGCAGGGGCACAACGCCGGCTGTGCCTCCCTCTGCAGTCGATCGATCCGGGTGCTTCAGAAGCTGCCGCACCGTCCGTTCCCCGGCAAGATCCGCTTGCTGGGCGTGGCCAGCCTGAATCTGGTGTCGGTGGCCATGGGCCAGACGATGGCGGCCCTTGAGGCCACACCGAAGATCTGGGACCTGGCCGCGGCCTGGCTGGTGCTGGAGGAACTGGGCTGTCCCCTGCGCTGGCTCGGACCAAGCCCGCAAGGGCTTCAGGCCGGAACAGACCAGTCCCAGAGGGACTTCCCTGTGTTGGTGGCCAACTGCCAGGAGACCCTGCAGCGCTTCATGCCCTGGGCGGACGCCCTTGAGACGAACGTTCCCCCAACCAGGTGATATGATTTTGGACTGCGCCCCAGAGAGCGAGAGCTCGAGCGGGGAGCAGGCTTACGAGATCAAGAGGCGCGAGCCGACGGTGTTGTAAGTTTTCTGAGTCGCCGGGAGGCGACGCGCCGCGAGAGCCCCGGAAGGGGTGGAG
>CALSBA010000022.1:0-41691 GCA_943373065.1 Synechococcus sp. UW140
AGCACGATGGCCTTCAACCTGAACGGCTTCAACTTCAACCAGTCGATCCTCGACGGTCAGGGCCGGGTGATCAACACCTGGGCCGACGTGCTCAACCGTGCCGGCCTCGGCATGGAAGTGATGCACGAGCGCAATGCGCACAACTTCCCCCTCGACCTGGCGGCTGCCAGCGCCACCCCTGTGGCCCTGACCGCCCCGGCGATCGGCTGATTCTGATCAGTCCGTTAGCGACCAACCCCCTGCTCAGGCAGGGGGTTTTTTTATGGTGACCTCACCCCGATTAGGCTGACCTCCTGTTCAGGACCTTGAGATGCGCATTGCGGTGTCCGGATCCCACTCTCTGGGCAAGTCGACCGTGGTGAGCGACTGGATCGCCCGGCACCGGGACTATCTGCGAGAAGAAGAGCCCTATCGCGCCCTGGCCCTGCATGGGCCCTACGAGATCCTCTTCCGGGAGGCCTCCACCCGACTGCACAACGGGATTCAGCTGTATTACAACATTGGCCGTGTGCATCGCTACGTCTCCTCTGCGGACAAGGTGATCTTTGATCGGGCGCCGGTGGATTATCTTGCCTATTCCCAATACACGGCGGATCAACGCTCAACAGATATCGATGATGCGTTCGTTCAGTCGATGGTTCCTGCCGTAAGAGAGGCTCTCGATCGTGTGGATATTCTGGCCTTTGTGCCCCAATCCGACAGCTGGCCGGTTGGGATGGAAGACGATGGTATTCGCCCGGTGGACCATCCTTACCGTGAGGAAGTGGATGCCATTTTCAAACAGATCTATCGTGACAACCGTTTCAATATTCTGCCGCTGGTGAATCCACCGCTGTTGATTGAACTGGTGGGCCCGCCAGAAGAGCGGCTCCGGCAGCTGTCCGATGCCGTTGAGCAACGTGCGGGTAAGTCGTCCTGAGCCCAGAACCCTGCGCCTGTCATGGCGAATCTGAACCGATCACCAAGTGACTAGTTAATCAGCCTGTTCAGGGATTCCTGGGACAGCGCCGCATTGACGAACGACAGGCCCGCATAGGTGTTGAACCCGGTGTCCCTGATCCAGCACACCTTGCAGCGGAGGCTGACCCTTGAAGCCGCGTCGTACTCAAGGATCAGGATGACCACGTTGTCGTCCTCCTGGATGTCCAGAGTCCCCTGACGCACCACGCAGGCTCCGTTCTCGCTGACGTTGCGAAGGTTGACGAAGACCGATTGCTGGGTGGGCAGTTTGAGGCTGACGGAGACGCCGACCGGGACCTGGAGCCTTGGGTTGCGACGTTTCTCCTCAGGATTCAGATCTTGGGACATGACCGGCGCGACAGCCATCGCAATGGAGCGATTGGAGGGAGTTGGCGAATGGTAGGTCTGGATTTTCGCCTTGCCACCACCAGCTTTCCGTGAGCTTCTGATCGGGCTCGCACCGGAGTTGCATGGAGATAAGCTATGGTTGATACATCCGGCAGAAGCCGGCGAACCTGTTGTTCGCCTTCGCCGGAGCCAGCACCGAGCCGCCCCGCGCTTCCTGGGGACGGCCTACCAGGTCCAGCAACGACTGCCGTGTGCGATTCCCCGCGTGGGAACGGCAGCCTCCCGGTGCGAGATCCATATCCCCTTGTGTCCTTTTCCATGAACATCCTCTCCAGGCGTCCATCGCCTTCCACACGCCCCATGGCCCCACCAGCCGTTTCCGGCCGGGGCACCGCCTACCCCAGCTGCCTGCTGGTGGCCAGGCCGCCGCGCCACGATCCGTCCCAGCATCCCCTCACCTGGGAAGACCTGCTGGGTCGCCGCTGACCCTGAGCCCCAGCCCGGCCAAGAAAAAGCCCGTCACGGCAGGCCTTGGCGGGCTAAGAGCAGGAGGTCGGCAGGGCCTGGCACTCAATTGTCGTCGTCATCCCAATCGCGGCGCCACTCAAACCCGTAGGCACGCCCCTGGGGTGTCAGCACCACCCGATGGCCACCCTGGCGGTAGTCGAGCCAGCGGTCGCGGGCGTCCTTGGCCTCTCTGGCCTGGGCGGCCCGCACCCGCGGTGCGTAGACGTTGCGGTACCAGTCATCACGGACGAACTGCACCGGCACGTTGCAGGCCTGATACAGGCCGCAGTAGCGCCCCCAGTCCCGGGCCTGGTTCATGGGCACCCGCAGGTAGAGCGGCTGGGTGCCGGCCTGAATCCAGCGCTCCCGTCCCCTGGAATCGGGCCTGACGATCACGGGTCTGTAGCCGTAGACCGGCGGTGGGGCCTGGTTGCCGAGGTTGATCGGGCCGAAGTAGCCGGGCTGGCCCAGTTGCAGGGTCAGGGCCGTCTGGGCCTGGACCGGGGCATAGACGATCCCGGCGCCACAGACCACCACAAGGGCGGCATGGAGCAGGCGGGAGGAACGGCTGATCATGGTGAAAACTCCGTTGCCCACCAAGACAAACGCCTCCGGATGACTCACCGCTTACCGGCCTGGGGGCCATCTGTGACCGGACATGACAGCTCCGTGCCGGTGGCGTGGATCCTGGCCAGCGCATCGGCGGCGCGCACCACCAGGGTGTGCCGCTCCACCAGGGCATCCAGGTGGTCGTAGCCACCGCCGATGACCGTGGCCACCGGGATCCGGCGACGCAAGGCGGCGTCGATCACCATCCAGTCACGCCGGTGCAGGCCGTCATCACTCAGGTCCAGCCGGCCGAGGCGGTCGTCCCGGTGCGGATCGACGCCGGCGTTGTAGAGCACCAGGTCGGGCCGGACCTGCTCCAGCAGATCCGGCAAGGCGTGCTGCAGCGCGCCCAGGTAGGCGTCATCACCAACGCCGTCCTCGAGGGCCAGGTCGCGATCGCTCACCTGTTTGTGCAGGGGGAAATTGCTGGCCCCATGCATGGAGAAGGTGAACACCCGGGGGTCGGCGGCGAAGATCGCGGCCGTGCCGTCCCCCTGGTGCACGTCCAGATCCACCACCAGCACCTGCCTTACCCGGCCCTCGGCCAGCAGCACCCGGGCCGCCACGGCGAGGTCGTTGAAGATGCAGAAGCCACTGCCATGCAGCGGGAAGGCGTGGTGGGTGCCACCCGCCAGATGGCAGGCCAGGCCATGGCACAGGGCCAGCCGGGCCGTCAGCACCGTGCCCCCCACCGCCGTCCAGCTGCGCCGCACCAGGGGCCAGGACACGGGCAGTCCGATGCGGCGCAGCTCCTGCCGGCTGAGCCGACCACGGGCGAAGGCCTCGTGGTAACGGCGGCCATGCACCAGCTCCAGCCAGCGGCGCGGCACCGGCAGGGGCTGGTGGATCTGTCCGGGGAGGGCCAGCTCCAGCTGCTCGAGACGCTCCTTCAGCAGCCGGAACTTCTGCATCGGGAAGCGATGGCCGTCGGGCAGAGGGACCGAATAGGCCGGGTGATACACCAGTGGCGGGCCCATCAGTCGGCAGCCAGGGGCTCCAGCAGGCCGTAGGCGGAGTAGCGGCGCTCGATCCTGCAGCGGACATCGGCGTCAACCTGCCAGCTGAGCGTCACCTGCACGGGTCCCGGCTGGCCGGGAGAGTGAACGATCACCACCTCCACGTTGCCGTCCAGGTTCCAGCGGGTGGCGGTGGCACCGTCCGCCCCGACGGTTTGCAGGCTGGCGACCAGCGGGGTGGTGGGGCCTGCATCAGCGAGGCCCGGCCGCCATTCCCTGGCATAGGTGAGGCTCTCCAGGCTGTCCAGGCCATGGCGCAGCACGATCCGGCGCCGACGGTCGCCGTGGGCGACGCAGAGCTCGGCAATCCAGGGCCAGGGGCCGGTGCGATCAATGCCCAGGCTCCAGTGGCCGGCGGTGCTGATCTGCATGGCCGCCGGCGGTTCGCTGAAGCGCATCGGTACGACGCGACCGGAGGCGACGTAGGTGAGGGCGGCCTCGATGGTGCCGCCCTCATCGCTCACCCGCAGACGGGTTGGGAAGCGCTCGATCTCGCGGCCGTCCGGTCCCAGGCGGGCGAACAGGCCCTCCCAGCAGCCACCGTTCACCTCCAGCAACCTCTGGCGGGGTGGGGCGCTCAATGGCATGGCAGGTCGGGCAGGGGCCCCCAGCATGGCGAAACCATCCCGGCCAGCGGGGCGGTTCAGCCGGTGGCCAGGGGTTGGGGGTGCTGCCTTGGCGGCGCCGGCAGTCGGGTGCTCACCAGCCAGGCCAGCCCCACCAGCAGGGCGGAGCTCCACAGGCAGGCCTGCAGGCCGCCCACCAGGAACAGGGCACCGGAGAGCACCGTGCCGAGCAGGCGGCCACCGGCATTGGCCATGTAATAGAAGCCGACGTTCATGCTCACCGATTCGGCATCGGTGTAGGCCAGGATCATGTAGCTGTGGATCGAGGAATTCATGGCGAACACCACACTGAAGGCCGCCAGTCCCACCACCACCGCCACACCGGGATTCCCCACCTCGCGCCAGAGGGCGATGGCGATCAGGGCCGGAATGGCGGTGAGCAGCCCGCTCCAGAACGTCACGGCGGAGACACCCGGCGGAGCGCTCTGGCCCCAGCTGCGCCGCAGGGCCGGAGCCGAGCCCTGCACCACGCCGTAGGCCATCACCCACAGGCCCATGAAGCCGCCCACCTCCCAGTAGCGCCAGCCGAGGGTGGTCTGCAGGAACACCGGCAGGGCCACCACGAACCACACATCCCTGGCGCCGAAAAGAAAGAACCGGGCCAGCGAGATCACATTGATGCCGCGGGACTTGGAGAACAACGCCGTGAAGGCGGGCTTCTGCTTCATCCGGCCGATGTCCCCGGGCAGCACCAGCGTCAGCAGGAAGGCCAGGAACAGGCCGGCCGCCATCGCGCCGACCGCGGCATTGAAACCAATGGTGGTGAGCAGCAGGCCGCCGAGGAAGAACCCCACCCCCTTGAGGGCATTCTTGGAGCCTGTGAGGATCGCCACCCATTGGAACAGCTGGGTTTCGCCCTTGCTGTAATCCTCAGGCGTTTCCGGAACGACGGACTTGATGGCACTTTTGGCACTCATCTTGTTGAGATCCTTGGCGATGCCACTGAGCGCCTGGGCCACCATCACGTAGGCCACGCTCCACCATTTCGGCCAGCTGTCGGCAACGGGCACCAGCATCAGCAGCGCCGCCACCTGCATCAGGGTGCCGGCCCAGAGGGTGACACGCAGGCCGAAACGGGCCCCCAGCCAACCGCCGTAAAGGTTGGTGATGATGCCGAAGAATTCGTAGAAGAGGAACAGAAAGGCAATCTCCAGGGTGCTGTAGCCCAGCTCCCGGAAGTGGAACACCACCAGCATGCGCAGGGCGCCGTCGGTGAGGGTGAAGCACCAGTAGTTGGCGGTGACGACGCCGTACTGCTGCAGGGCCGTGAGCGAATGGCCGAATCCGGGCAGTTTCATGGCCCGATCACCCATCCACGGGCCCGTCCAGGCCGACCACATGGCAGGCCAGATCCGCCATTCGGCAGCTGTAGCCCCACTCGTTGTCGTACCAGGCGTACACCTTCAGCTGGGTGCCGTTGATGACCATCGTCGAGACGGCATCGACGATCGAACTGCGGCTGTCGTTGAGATAATCCACCGACACCAGGGGCCGCGCCTCGTAGCCCAGGATGCCCAGCAGGGGGCCCGCCGCCGCCGCCGCGAAGGCGCCGTTCACCTCCTCCACCGTCACCGGGCGCTCCAGTTCGAACACCGCATCGGTGAGCGAGGCATTGAGCAGGGGCACCCGCACGGCGTGGCCGTTGAGCTTGCCCTGCAGCTCAGGGAAGATCAGGCCGATCGCCTTGGCCGAGCCGGTGGTGGTGGGGATCAGGCTCTGGCTGCAGGAGCGAGCCCGGCGCAGGTCGCTCTTGAAGCTGTCGATCACCACCTGGGTGTTGGTGATGTTGTGCAGGGTGGTGATCGAGCCGTGGCGGATGCCGAAGCTCTCGTGCACCACCTTCACCACCGGCGCCAGGCAGTTGGTGGTGCAGGAGGCGGCGGTGAGGATCCGGTGCCGTTCCGGCACGTAGGTGCCGTGGTTGATGCCGAAGACGATGTTGGGGATCGGGGTGCCGTCCAGCTCGCCCTTGACGGGGCAGGCCACGATCACCCGGCGCACGCCTCCCTGCCGCAGGTAGGGGGCGAGGGCCTCGGGGGTCTTGACCTTGCCGCTGCACTCGAGCACCAGCTCCACCCCCGCCGCCTGCCAGGGCACCAGTGCCGGATCGCTCCCCCGCGACCAGCCCACCGGGCGCCCCTCGACCGTGAACCCCCCGCCATCGACCTCGGCAGCCACCGGCCGGGTCCAGCGGCCGTGCACCGAATCAAATTCCAGCAGGTGGGCAGCCCCGGCGGCGTCCCCGACGCTGTCATTAACGTGAACCAGTTCAATGCCTGGCCGCCCCCAGAGGGCGCGGAACACCAGCCGACCGATCCGCCCGAACCCGTTGATGCCGATCCGCACAGCGCCTACCGCGACAGGCCCGTACCCTCGCATCAAGCAGAGTTGATCCATTTATGGCCGGGTTAAGGACCCCCGCTTCCGCGCCGATCGCCTGCACTTCGGCCCCCCTCGAGGTCGAGGAGGCGCGCCTGCTGCTGCGGGCCCTGGCCGATCCGATCCGTCTGCAGGTGATCGAGGCCCTCGGCGGCGGTGAGCGCTGCGTCTGCGACCTCACCGCCGACCTGGGCCTGGCCCAGTCCAAGCTCTCGTTCCACCTCAAGGTGCTCAGGGACACGGGCCTGCTGGCCGACCGCCAGAGCGGCCGCTGGGTGTACTACCGCCTGCAACCCGACGCCCTGGAGCGCCTGCGGGCCTGGCTTGCTGCCTTGGCGGCCAGCTGCACCGTCCCGGCCGAGCCCTGCGGCTGAGGGCCCGAGCGGCGTCATGCTGGAGCGCAGCACCGGTTCTCCCCATGCTGCGCTTCCTGCTCAACGTCCTCTGGTTCGTGCTCGGTGGCTTTGTGATGGGCCTGGGCTGGTGGCTGGCCGGCCTGGTGGCGGCGATCACGATCGTGGGGATCCCCTGGGCCCGGGCCTGCTTCGTGATCGGCAACTTCTCCTTCTGGCCGTTCGGCTACGAAGCGGTCAGCCGCCGGGAGCTGACGGGTCGCATGGATTTCGGCACCGGTCCGCTGGGGCTGATCGGCAACGTGATCTGGTTCCTGCTGGCCGGCTGGTGGCTGGCCATCGGCCATCTGACGTCAGCGGTGGCTTGTTTCGTGACGATCGTGGGGATCCCCTTCGGCATCCAGCACATCAAGCTGGCCCTGATCGCCCTGGCCCCGATCGGCCTGCAGGTGGTGCCGGTGCGGCGCTGACGGGGCCGTCAGGCGGGCCAGCGCCAGGCGGCCCGCTCCAGCACGGTCTGGCAGGGCAGCACCGTGGCCCCCAGCTCCCGCTCCAGCCGCAGCAGTCGGCAGCCATCGCCGTCCTGCAGGGCGTCGATCAGGGCTTCGGCATGGGCCACCACCCAGACCTGGGTTCTTTCGCTCACCGCGGCGATCAGCCGGGCCAGGGGCGCCAGCAGCTCGGGGTGGAGGCTGTTCTCCGGTTCGTTGAGCACCAGCAGGGGTGGCAGCCGCGGGCTGAACAGGGCCGCCGCCAGCAGCAGGTAGCGAAGCGTGCCATCGGACAGCTCCGCGGCCTCGAGGGGCCGCAGCAGGCCCGGCTGGTGCAGTAGCAGCCGGAACAGGGGCTGGGAGGTGTCCACCGCCAGGTGGCAGCCGGGAAAGGCATCGGCGATGGCGCCCTGCAGACCGGAGGCATCGCCGATCTCCAGGATCGTCTGCACGGCGGCGGCCAGATCGCCACCGTCGGCCGCCAGGGAGGGGGTGCGGGTGGCGAGGCGGCCGCTGCGGGCGGGGGCCCGCCGGTCGGTGCGGAAGCTGTCGTAAAAGCGCCAGCCCAGGATCGTGCGCCGCAGCTGGAACACCTCCGGGGCTTCGATCGGATCGGAGACGGCGGTGAACAGGCTGTCGTGGGGCGACACCTCCAGGGCTAGGGGCACGTTGCGACCATCGCCGCAGCGCTCCACCACCGCGCCCGTGCGCTGCACCAGCAGGCTGCGGGGATGGAAGGGGCCGCCGGCCCAGATCCATTCCCGCTTGATCTCCGGATCGAGCACGAAGGCGCTGGCGACGTCGTCGGCCCTGTAGCCCAACTCGATTGCATAGGAGAGGGTGTCCCCGGCGATGCCAAGCCGCAGCCGCGCCGACTCGCGTCTCAGGTTGCCCTGCACGGGCTGCTCGCCACGCCGCATCGCTGCGCTGGTTTGCACCGGGCCGGCCCAGAACACCGCCGGCAGTCCCCCCTCGGCCGCCAGGGCGGCCACCAGATCACCCCGGGCGGCGGCGGCGATCAGGCCCAGGGAGCGGTAGAGGTTGCTCTTACCGCAGCCGTTGGCGCCGCACACCAGCGTCAGGTCCCCCAGCGGCAGCGTCAGCTGCTGCAGGGAGCGGTAGCCGCTCACCGCCAGGTGGGTGAGTGCCGGCGCTTGGTGGGTTGCACGGTTGGACATGGCGGACGCCCGTTCTGCACAGGTCTACGAGGCGATCTTCGAAGCCGAGCTCGACGACTGGCATCGCGACACCGGCACCTGGCCGGCGGAGCGCACCTACGCCGTGTTCCGCAAATGGTTCGACGTGCGCCTCTACACCCTGATTCAGGACCTGGTGGGCGAGGTGGTGGGCAAGGAGCTCACCACCACCCAGCCGGATGAACAGTTCATCGGTGAACGACGCACAGCTTTGGAGGGTGTGCAGCCGCTCCAATGAGCAGAGAAGGGACGCAACAGTGCTGGCCCGCAGAGTGGGGCGATGACTTGAGGCAGTCCCTTCTTCTTGGTGTGTCGATGATGCTGCAGGCGTCCCTGGGAGCTGTGGCTGGACAGCAACCGCTTCGCTGAAACCTGACGGTTACGACGCTCCTGCGATGGCCCAGGCCTCCTATGGGGCCCCAGTGAGCTCCTCCCCCAGACGGTGGATCGGTACGGCCGCAACGTGGTTGAGATTAAATTTGGTAAATACTGTCTAGTTCTGGTAATAGATATGGCTCAGTCTGATTAAGATCGTCCCAGTCAGGGAGCTCTAGGGGGCGACTGAAGAGGTAGCCTTGCGCTCCATGGCAGCCAATGGCTCGAAGGATTCTCAACTCCTGCAATGTTTCAACACCCTCGGCGATAATCTTGAATTCGAGCCGCTCGGCAAGATGTTGCATGGTTCCAGCAACAACCTGGGCGCGGGCACTGCTCTCCAACTTGCTGATCAGTGACCGGTCGAGCTTCAGCACATCAAACGAGAAGCGCTGGAGGTAGGAGAACGATGAAAAGCCCGTGCCAAAGTCGTCGATGGCAATCTTGATGCCATGCGAGCGAAGTTCGGCGAAGATGTCATTGATGCTGACCTGTTCATCGACCAAAGTGGCTTCGGTGAGCTCCACTTGGAGCTGAGTGGGATTGAAGCTGGTGCGATCGAGAATATTGAGGACATTACGGACAAAGTCAGCTTCTCTTAACTGAAGTCCAGAGACGTTGACGGATAGCCCCATGGGGGTCTTGTTGGAGCTCGTGCGGCTGAATGTCTTGCAGGACTGCTCAAGACTCCAGTAGCCGAGATCGGAAATGAAGCCATTTCCTTCCGCGAGAGGGATGAACTGATCAGGGCCCACGATCCCGTGGATGGGGGAGGTCCAGCGCATCAGGGCTTCAGCTGAGTACGTCAGACCGCTGGCAAGGTGGATGATGGGTTGATAGACCATCCTGAATTCGTCCTTGGAGAGGGCAGTTTCCAGGTCGAAATCACGTTGTTTGAGAAGCTTGTAATGAGCAGCGGAGATCTTATCCAGCCTCATCTGCAAGATCTCCATGATTGAGTAGAGATGCTGGGGATCGATGGCCCGGCTGAGGCTGGTGGACGTCACAAGCCCTGCGAGGGTGCCATCGCTATCAGTGACCACAAGCCGATGCACCCGGAGTTTGTGCATCAGCGCCTGCACTTGGGCCAGGCTTTGATTGGGGTGCACGAATGTGAGTGGTGCGCTCATCACTTGCTCCACGAGAGTGGAGCGGAAATCAACCTGGAGATTCTTCAGTTGCAGCAGATCGCGTTCGGTCAGGATGCCAATAGGAACCAAGGCGCCATTGGTTGAACGTTCGCTTGTTACCACGACGCAGCTGATCCTCTGGTTGATCATTTTGGTGGCACATTCGTCCACCGTTGCCGAGCTGAGAACGGTGACAACTTCTGTTGTCATCACTTCCGAGGTGGTTCGGAGTTTGAGAAAATGGCCCTGCTTGAGTGCATGTTGTAAGCTAGAATTTGTTACGATTCCATGAATCGCGCCCTCATTGTTGAGAATGGGAAGATGGCGGATACTGCGTCGTTAGAAGATATTATTGGCAATAAACACATCGGTGAATTCGTCGAGCCGCAAACTGATCACAGATTTGGTCATCACATCCGCCACGGTGATGCGCTCCAGATCAACCGGCTGAATGGCAAGCCTGACAAAGTCCCGTTCCGTCAGGATACCATCAATCGCCTTGCCATCTGAGGAGGCCAGGACACAACCGGCATAGAGCTTGCTGATATCTTGTTTCTGATCTCCCCTTGCTGGTGATTCTGAACGGCAGATCGATTCGCCGCTGAGTTGGCGCAGCGCTTCAGCGACCGTGACGCTCGGCGAGATCACGATGATCTCGGTGATTATGGCTTCGGCTGGGTCAAAGTTGGGGTAGTAATCCATCGCGGGTGGCGCCTCTTTTGATCAGGGTAATCAAGTGGCTTGATGTGGCTTGGGGGCTGAGAGGTTGTTTCTGGATTTGCGGTGGATTGAATTGGTCCTTAGGACGATCCTGTCGCTATGTTATTCATTGTTTCCAAAGGCTCAGTGATTTGCGTGTTAGTTGATATGAATCATGCAGCAGGAGCTGGTCTGTGCAACCCATTTGTTCCCAAGGGCTGACCGAAAAAAGGGAGCGACTTCGATTTTATGGTTGCCTTGTGGCGGAATCACTGATTTGAAAGGAGATTGTCAAAGAATCTTATCCATTCAAGGGTATGGGTGGCTGCTCTTGATAGCTATGCAAGCGCGGTCTGCTGGTTCCTGTTGTGATGCAAGAGCTTCGCCAGTCCGCATCGGGGCCCATTCGAGGCAGAGAGCTGGTTGGCCATTCTTTCATGCTTATTCTCCAGACCTTGTCTTGGCAGGGCCTCCATCAACTCATCTTGCGACACGGCAGCAAGGCGTTTTTGGTCTTCAGCAAGCCTGACTGCGCTTCGGTTCGCCCGTCACGCTGCTGCCCCAGACGGTAGACCGACATGGGCGCACCGTGGCTGAGGTGATCGGGGAGGTGAACCTCAACCTGGCGCTGGTGGAAGACGGCATGCCCTTTGCCTACCGGAAGTACCTGGGTCAATGCAATGCCAGGGAGAATCTGGAGACCGAGTTCCGGGCCATGCGTCGTCGTTATGGCGTGTCGCAGTGCCGGGTGGCATCACCAGCACGTGGAACTTCCGTCGCAGCAGAGCTTCCGCTCGATCCGGCGGTGATTCCGGATCCGTTTCTGGGGGCCGGCGGGGACGCTGCACTTGAGTCCAGGACGATGATGTCGTGAGCGTCACCCTGGCTGGCGGCTGAATGCATCCCAGTGAGGTTTTCTCTGATGATCCAGGCCGCCATCGGCACTCCCCCTTGCCCTTGTGGCGGTAGACGAGAACATCCAGGTACTGCCGGTCGATTGCTGACAGCCATGGGACCGTCAACGGACTTCACTGAGGCCTTGGCCGTCCTGGGCCTGAGAACCACGCCCGGAAGTCGGCAGGAACTGTCCGGCGGGTGCGGGAAGAGCTGGAGAGCGGCTGCGAGGCCGACGTCCCACTGGCGGCCTGAGAACGCCCATCGCCTCGAGGATCACCAGTTGGCGTCTCGCGGTACGGACCTGTGAGGAGACGGCCGATGATTCCCGATCCACCGGATGTGGTGACAGCGCTGGATCTTCTGGGCCTGAGGGTGGTTCCGGAGGATTTCGAGGCGTAAGCATGCCAAGTGGCCTGGACGCACCCTGCTGCTGTGGCCATGAGCGACACCCAGAGCCTGGCCTACCAGATGGTGTGGGAGGCGGTGGAGGAACGCATCGACAGCCGGACGCGCGTTGACCTCCGAGCCCATCGCCTGCGGCACCGGTATCCCCTTGTCTGGCCATCACCGCTGCCTCTATCTGAGCGGCCGTGATGCCCCGATCAGTTGTCACCTTCGGCAACTGAATCCATGGATCTTTCTGTATCAACTCGCCCGCATAGGCCCCCCGGCCCCGCCTGCTTCCTGCAGCGCACCGGCTCCCTTTGGCAGCTGGGCATCGAGTCTCAGGAGCTCACCACGGCAATCGCCCAGCTGGCTGAGGCCCACAACAAGGCGGCCCTGGCCGCCAAGGCCGATGCCACCTGCTGGGTGATCGAGCACCTGCGGGGCCAGGCCGCCTACCGCCAGCAGCGTTGCGCAACCATCAGAGGAGGTAGGGACGAAACAGCCCGGACCTGATCGGAGCGCAAGGCGTCTGCGCTGCGGCTTAGCGAATGCCATCCACCACCCTCATCAGTGGCTGTGTTGCAGTAGTTGGCAAGCCCGTGGCCAGTGCCGCTGATCGCTGCCCCGGTCCACTTACGTTGATCGGACCACAGTGAGACCAGTCTCATGCTGAGGGTGGGGAAGGGCCGGAAGCGATCATCCCCAGCGGCTCCAGAGAACCGTCGCAGGATCCTGTTCCTGCATGTGGCACTGGTCGGGCTGTTCCTGCTCGATCTTGCCCTGCCGCGAAACATCCCGCTGCTGCCCTACTACTTCCTGCTGGTTGTGCTCTCAGCGAGCCTGGCGACGCCACGCCAGATGGTCCCTCTGGTCGTTCAGGCCTGTGGGCTGGCGATCATCTCCGGTCTCTACTGGGGCTTCTTCCCCTCGGTCGACTACGCCACCCGCCTGCTGGCGCTCAGCGGCGTGGCCGCTGTGGCCGTGCAGCTCTCGGCCCAGCGCTGCCGGGAAGCGGCCCTGCGGCGCCAGAGCGAGAAGACCCTGAATCTCACACTTGACAACGCCGCCGCCGGCGTGGTCCTGGCGGATGCAAGCGGCAGGTTGCTGCGCGTCAATCCCGCCCTTTGCGCCATTCTCGGCCGTGACGCCCAGACCCTGCTCACGCTCTCCTGGGCTGAGATCACCCATCCGGACGACCTCGCCCTGGAGCAGCCACTGGTGGAGGCGATGCTGGCGAAGCGGAGCGATGGCTACCGGCTCAAGAAGCGATACCTGTGCGGGGATGGCAGCTCCATCTGGGTGGATCTGAGCGTGTCGTGTGCGCGTGACCCCAACGGGCGCCTGGAGTTCTTCATCGGCCAGGGAGTCGACATCTCCGCCGAGATGGCGGCCCAGACAGCCCTGACCAGGTCCGAAGAGACGCTGCGCAGCACCCTCGATAAATGCAGCATGGGCCTGGCGCTGTGCACACCGGGCACGGGGACCATCCTGCAGGCCAATGCGGAACTCTGCTCCGAGCTCGACCGGGCCCCGGCGGCGCTGGTGGGCAGCGACCTGACCCAGATGATTGATGTGCTGGAGAAGGTGTCGGAGCAGGATGCAGAGTCCGGCACACCGATGGACCATGCCGCGCTGGAGGCCCTGCTGCGCGGCGAGAACGATGTCTACAGAGTGCGTGTGAAGCTGCTGCGGGCCGGCCGCCCCAGAGGCTTGGGTGAGCTGCAGCTCAGCAACCTCCGCGATGCCAGCGGTGCCGTGAGGCATGTGCTGCTGGAGCTCAAAGACATCACCGATATCGTGGCCCCGACGGAGTACCTCCAGACCGCTGCCGCCGCTGGGGTGGTGGGCATCTGGGACTGGGACGTGCCGGCCAACGTGCTCACCTGGGATCCGGTGATGTACCGGCTCTACGGCCGCAAACCGGGCGACTTCGCCGGCGCCTACGAGGCCTGGGCCGATGCGGTCCATCCGGAGGATCAGGCTTATGCGGAGGGGGAGATCCAGGCGGCCCTGCGCGGAAAGCGGGAGTACGCCCCGCGCTTCCGGGTGATCTGGCCCGATGGCTCTGTGCACCACGTCCAGGCCATCTCCCACACCACCTACGACCGCGAGGGCCAGCCCCTGCGCATGCTCGGCGTCAACTACGACGTGACGGAGCTGGTGCAGACCCAGGAGCAGCTGCAGGCCGAACATCACCGGCTAGGCACCACCCTCGATGCCCTGCTGGATCCGCACTTGATGCTTGGCCCGGTACGCGATGACGCGGGTTCCATCGTGGATCTGCGCATCCTGCGGGCTAACCCCGCCGCCGCCGCGTACAACCACATGGCGCTGGAGGATTTTGTGGGGGCCAGGGTGCGTCAGTTCTGGTCCGAACATGTGGGCGATGGACTGTTCGGTCGCTACCTGGAGGTGCTCAGCACCGGTAAACCGCTGGTGCTCGACAACTTCCCCTTGCACCATGCCCAGCAGGGCGGGCTCCGCTACTTCGACATCCGTGCCGTCAAGGTGTCCGAGGAGCTGAGCGTCACCTGGCGCGATGTGAGTGAGCGGATCGCTATGGAAGTGGCCCTTGAGCGCCGGGCCACCACCGACAGCCTTACCACCCTGCTGAACCGCGAGGAGGTGTTCCGGCAGATGAATCGGCTCCTGGCCAGCGACCGGCGCCAGGGCGGGGAACTGGGAGTGCTCTTCTGCGACCTCGATCACTTCAAGGAGGTGAACGACAGCTACGGCCACCAGGCTGGCGATGCGGTGCTCCAGGCCATGGCCAAGCGGTTCCGATCCTGCCTGAGGGCCTCGGATCTGGCCGCGCGCATCGGTGGTGATGAGCTGATGGTGGTGCTACCTGGTTTGCAGGGTCTCCCGGATGCGCTGACCATCGCAGAGAAGCTGCGCCGTCTGGCCAGCGAAGCGGTGCCGATCCCTCAGGGGCTGGTGCAGACCAGCATGAGTATTGGCGTGGCCATGGCCTGTGCCGGTGAATCGCCTGACGAGCTGATCGCCCGGGCCGACACGGCGATGTACACCGCCAAGCAGCAGGGCCGCGATCAGGTTGTGGCGATCACCTGAGGCGGCTTCACGACGAGGGAGTACTCCCCTCTCAGTAATGAGGACCTCAGCGCGTAGGGCGGCAGGGGCAGACGCAAGAGCGGCCGCAAGCTCAGCTACACCGCCATGCTGGGTCTCAGGCCTGGCGATGAGTTCGAAATCAAGTTGGGCCGCAAGTAGATCCGGCTGGTTCCTGTTGGCTGGGCAGATGAGGACGAGTGGGCCTATTCCCTGAACATGTCTCTAGCAGAACAGGCTTGTGAACACCAATCCTTAGGTGTCCCCGTTCAAGGACGTGCCCAAAGAGTCATGCCGGGTTGTTTCTAATGAATAGCCTGCAAAGCGCAGTCCATTGTCTTGATGGATCTTACTTGTCATTATCGCTAACGTGTCCAGCATCCCGACTGAAACTGGAGACCTTCATGGCCGATCCCAAGACTAAGTTAGAGCTGCTGGCATCGACGGTTCAGGTCGTAAGTATCGTGTCCGGTGTTGTTTTTTAGCGTGCTAAGCTTCAATTCGACTAGGCTTAAAGAAGCCCAGACTCGAAAGGTCGAGGCAGAGAGGCCTTTTCTCGAACTTAGAAGGACAACTTATCTTGATGCTGTGAAGACCGCGGCTGTACTCTCGACCCCTGAAGGCCGCAGTAAGGAAGAGCTCGCGAAGGCAAAGCATCGACTTCGGGAGCTTTTTGTTGTCGAGTTGACTATGGTTGAAGATGAAAAGGTTGAGCAAAGGATGGTTCCATTGGCTGCTGCTGTTGATCCAGATCTACGTAGCCTGAATCAAGGCCAGCTAGCTGCGTTGGAGTTGGCCAAGCCACTCCGCGACAGTTTTTCTACGCACTGGGTCGATTGAGCTCCGTCATCGAGCATCGTTTTAACTACGAAACCCACTATGGTTCAACATTTCAGCGAGTGATTCGTTGGGAGGATTGAGATGGATGCCTTTCTGGACAGATCCCATCGATTCCCTCTTGGAAGTCTCCGATTCACGCCGCACGTGGGCCCCATCCAGGCCGAATCCGTCCCATCGAGGCCGCTTTCAGGACCCATGGGTTCAGCCATGAACCCCTTTGACTGACTGGGAGCTAAGGCCCTGACTGAAGACGCCCCCTGATGGATTCGAACCATCGACCGGCTGCTTAGAAGGCAGCTGCTCTATCCAGCTGAGCTAAGGGAGCACGCTGCGCATTGTGGCAGCGTTCGGCGGCCAGGCCACTCCTGTCGCCACCCGTACAGTGGGTAACCGCGCTTGAACCGTTCCATGGCCGCCACCCGGCTCAGCGACAGCCAGAAAGCCGAACTGGTTGGGTGCTTCCGGGAGGGGTCCAGCAGCCAGGAGCTGGCGGATCGATTCGGCTGCAGCCCCAACACCGTCAACCGGGTGGTGCGTGCGGAACTGGGGGAGGCGGAGTACGAGCGGGTCAAGACCGAGCGCTCCCGTCGTCGCAGCCGGCCGTTGGTGGAGGCGGCCGAGCCCTCCGACGCCCTGCAGACGGCCCTGGAGATCAGTCGTACCGAACCCAGCCCCGAACCTTCCCCGGAACCGGCGGTCCTTGAACCCGATCCAGACGCCGCTTCGGAGCCCCCGCTGGCCTTTGCCGCCGAGGAGCCCGAGCCCCAGCTCGCCCCCGTACCCGCACCAGCACCTGCTCGCAAAGTCCTGCCCGATCCCCCCCGCCGCCTGTCCGTGCCGGCCCCGGTGAGGGCCGAGGCGGTGGCGGAGGACGGCCCCGCCGTGCTCGCCATCGACGATGCAGACGACTTCGGCGCCGACGACGACGACCTGCTGACGAGCGACGACAGCGACGACGACGCTGCTGATGAAGGTTTCGACGGGGAGATCAACCCGTTCCAGCCCATCCCCGTGGTGTTGCTCGACGACGGCGCCTCGGCGGCTGGTGAGGGGCGGCTCCAGCCCCTTGTGGCCGCCGCGCTGCCCTCCAGCGCCTACATGCTGGTCGACAAGACGGTGGAGCTGCAGGCCCGGCCCCTGAGCGAGTTTCCCGAGCTGGGCCGGCTTCCGGACGCTGAGCTGGAGCGCCAGGCCCTGGTGGTGTTCCTCAACCCCCGCCAGGCCAAGCGCCAGTGCGGCCGCACCCAGCGGGTGATCAAGGTGCCCGACCTCAAGGTGTTCGAGCTCACGGCCCCCTACCTGCTGGCCCAGGGCATCAGCCGGGTGGTGATCGAGGGTGCCCTCTACGCCCTGCCGGGCAGCTGAGGCTTCAGCCCTCGTCGGCGGGGGTGTTTCCGGGCAGCAGCAGGGCGGCGCTGGCGCCGCCGCTGATCACCCCTAGCACCAGGGCCACGCCCACGATGAAACCGGACGGCAACGGGGCGCTGCGGGCGAAGCCGAAGCGCAGCTGGGGCCGCTCCTCCAGGTTCTGGGCCCCCAGGCAGAGCAGGGTCAGCAGCAGGGTGCCGCCCAGCAGGCTGCCGCACAGGAGGCGCAGGCGCAGAAGCATCGGAGCGTTGCGGGACCGGGCCCCTCAGTCTGACGGCTCGCGGTGCAGCAGGGCATAGAGGTCCCGGCGGCTGTGGCCGCTGCGCTCGGCCAGGCTGCGGGCGGCCTCCCGGTTGCTGAGGCCGCCTGCCACCAGCTCATCGAGGGCGCGGCGCAGGGCGACCTCGTCCCAGACGGGGGCCGCTGCCGGGGGTGCACCGCCCAGCACCAGGGTGCATTCCCCCTGGGGCGGGATGCGGCGGAAGTGCGCCAGGGCCGCCGCCACGCTGGGTCCCACCTGTTCCTCGTGGCGCTTGGTGAGCTCCCGGGCCACCTGCAGGGGCCGGTCGCCCAGCACCGCCAGCAGGTCTTCGAGCAGGGCCAGCAGCCGGTGGGGAGCTTCGAACAGCACCATCGTGCGCTCCTCGCCGGCCAGGGCCTCCAGCCGCTGGCGCCGGGGCCCGCCCTTCGGGGGCAGGAACCCCTCGAAGCAGAAGCGGCCCGAGGGCAGGCCGCTGCTCACCAGGGCGGTGGTGACGGCACTGGGGCCGGGGATGCAGATCACCTGGCGGCCGGCGGCGCGGGCGGCGGCCGCCAGCTCCTGGCCGGGATCCGACACCCCCGGCAGGCCGGCATCGCTGACCAGGGCGATGACTTCGCCCGCCTCCAGGGCCGCCAGCAACTGGGGGATGCGGGCCGTCTGGTTGTGCTGGTGGAAGCTCAGCAGGGGCACCCGCAGGCCTAGGTGATGCAGCAGCAGGCCGCTGCGGCGGGTGTCCTCGCAGGCGACGCGGCTGGCCCCCGCCAGCACCCGCCTGGCCCGTGGGGAGAGGTCGTCAAGGTTGCCGATGGGGGTGCCCACCAGATAGAGAACGCCGGCGGAGGGTTCCTGTTCCTGCACCGGATCCTGCACAATGCCGTTTTCCGGTCCCCATGATGCCGTCTCCCTTCGCCCTGCCCGACGGCATCGGCTGTGAACCCCTGCTGGCGGAGCTGCGCCGGCTGGCCTGGGGGGCGGCAGACATCCTGCGGGCCTACGCCCGCGGCGAGCAGCCCCCCTATGGCTTCCCGCCGGCCCTGAGCGTCGACCATGGCGGCGAGGGTCCGGTGTCCGCGGCGGATCTGGCGGTGAACCGCTGGCTGCTGGATGGCCTGGCGGCGGCCTTTCCGGCCGCTGGCTGGACCCTGCTGAGCGAGGAGACGGCCGCCGAGGTGCTGGTGTCGGGCCAGCCGCTGGACGCCGAATGGCTGTGGATCCTCGATCCCCTTGATGGCACCAAGGATTTCCTGCAGGGCACCGGTGAGTACGCCGTGCATCTGGCCCTGGTGCACGGCCAGCGGCCGGTGCTGGGGGTGGTGCTGCTGCCGGAGCCGGAGGAGCTCTGGTTTGGACTGCTCGGCGCCGGGGGGGCCGGCAACGGGGCGGGGCAGGCCTGGCGGGAGAACCGGGCCGGTGAATGTTTCGCCCCTGCCCTGAGCGGCCGCAGCGAGAATCTGGTGCTGGTGGCCAGCCGAAACCACCGCGACGACCGCCTGGAGCAGCTGCTGGCCGAGTTGCGGCCCGCCCGCAGCCTGGCGATCGGCAGTGTCGGCGGCAAGGTGGCCACGATCCTGCGGGGGGAGGCCGACCTCTACATCTCCCTGTCGGGGCGCAGTGCCCCCAAGGACTGGGACATGGCGGCGCCGGAAGCGGTGCTGCGGGCCGCCGGTGGCGGCTTCGACCATGCCGATGGCCGGCCGCTGCTCTACAACACCGGCGATGTACGCCAGGCGGGCTGCCTGATCGCTAGCAACGGCCCGGCCCACGCCGAGATCTGCCGCCGCGCCGCCGCAGCGATGGCGACGATCGATCCCGGCTTCATGGTGTGAGGGCCTGGCCGCACGGCCAGGCCCCTTGACGATCAGACCGCCGCCGGCTCCTGCTGCTCCACACCCCGCAGGGTGAGGTTGATGCGGCCGCGGTTGTCGATCTCCCGCACCCGCACCGTCACCTGGTCGCCGACGTTGACGACGTCTTCGACCTTCTCGACCCGCGATTCGGACAGCTGTGAGATGTGGATCATCCCCTCCTTGCCCGGCAGGATCTCCACGAAGGCCCCGATCGGGATCACCCGGGTGACCGAACCGTTGAACACTTCCCCTTCGCTGACGCGACGGGTGAGGCCCTCGATGATGCGCTGGGCCTCTTCGGCGGCGGCGCCGTCATGGCTGGCGATCGTGACGATGCCGCCATCCTCGATGTCGATCTTGGTGTTGGTGCGCTCGGTGATGCCCTTGATGGTGCGGCCGCCGGGGCCGATCACGGTGCCGATCAGCTCCGGATCGATGCGGAAGCTGAGCAGGCGCGGGGCATGGGGGGAGAGGGTGTCCCGGGGCTTGTCGATGGCCTCGAGCATCTTGCCGAGGATGTGCAGCCGGGCTGGGCGGGCCTGGTTGATCGCTTCGGCGACGGTCTTGATCGCCAGGCCGCTGATCTTCATGTCCATCTGCAGGGCGGTGATGCCCTTTTCGGTGCCGGCCACCTTGAAGTCCATGTCGCCGAGGAAGTCCTCGATGCCCTGGATGTCGGTGAGGATCCGCACCTCGTCGCCTTCCTTGATCAGACCCATGGCGGCGCCGCTGACGGGGGCGGCCAGGGGGACGCCGGCGTCCATCAGGGCCAGGGTGCTGCCGCACACCGAACCCATCGAGGTGGAGCCGTTGGAGCTGAGGCACTCCGACACCACCCGCAGCACGTAGGGGAAGCTCTCCTTGGAGGGCAGCACGGGGATCAGGGCCCGCTCGGCAAGGGCGCCGTGGCCGATCTCGCGGCGACCGGGGGAGCGCATGGGCCGGGTCTCACCCACCGAGTAGGGAGGGAAGTTGTAGTGGTGCAGGTAGGTCTTCTCGCTGATGGGGTTGAGATCGTCCATCTCCTGGGCGTCGCTCGGGGTGCCGAGGGTGGCGCAGGAGAGCACCTGGGTGAGCCCACGCTGGAACAGGCCCGAGCCATGCACGCGCTTGGGCAGCACACTCACGGCCGCCTGGATCGGGCGCACCTCATCGAGGTTGCGGCCATCCACCCGCTTGCCTTCGACAACGATCTGCTGACGCATCAGCTTTTTGGTGAGGCTCTTGTAGGAGTTGCCCAGCAGCTTGCTGTTGCTGCTCACGGCCACCTTGATCGGATCCTCCCCGTTGAGGGCGGCGATCTTCTCGCCCACCTCGGCCTTGATGGCGTCGAGCTTCTCGTCCCGTTCGGCCTTGGTCTGCTCGAAGTGCTTGAGCACCTCACTGATGCCCTGGGCGCATTCCTTCTCCAGGTAGCTGGGCAGGGTGGGATCGTCGCTGCGCTCTTCCGGCAGAACCTGCTCGATGCCCAGTTCCTTGAGCAGGGCCAGCTGGGCGCGGATCAGCTCGCCCACGGCTTCGTAGCCGAAATCGATCGCCTCGATCACATCCTGTTCGGGCAGCTGGTTGGCACCCGCTTCCACCATCACCACGCCGGAGGGGGTGCCGGCCACCACCAGATCCAGTTCGCTGCGCTCGATCTCGCGGAAGCTGGGGTTGAGCACGAAGTCGTCACCCAACAGGCCGACACGCACGGCGGCCATCGGGCCCATGAAGGGGATCTTCGCCAGCAGGGTGGCCATCGAGGCACCGGTGACGGCGAGCACATCGGGGGGAACCCGCTCATCCAGTGACATGCAGGTGGCGACGATCTGGAGGTCGTCGCGCAGCCAGCCCGGGAACAGGGGCCGCATCGGCCGGTCGATCAGGCGACAGGTGAGGATGGCTCGCTCGGGGGGGCGGGCCTCCCGACGGAAGAAACTGCCGGGGATGCGGCCGGCGGCGTAGAGACGCTCTTCGTAATCGCAGATCAGGGGCAGGAAATCGATGCCGTCCCGGCCTTTCGAGCGGGTGGCGGTGACCAGGATCGACGTATCGCCGCATTCCACCATGACTGAGCCCCCGGCCTGGGGCGCAAATCGGCCGCTGGTCAGCCGGATCTCCCGACCATCGAAGGAGATCGACTGAGTGTGTCCTTGCACTGGGCGTTATGTCCGTTTTGTTGTCGCCCGGCATTCTCGCATCCGCCCCTTCCCGGCCATGAAGAAGGCGCCCTCCAGGGGCGCCTGCTGTGGCTGAGAGCCGTTGCGGCAAGGGGCTTGCGCCCCGGCGATCACCAGCTCGACTTGACCACGCCGGGGAGTTCACCCTTGTGGGCCCGCTCGCGCAGCTGGTTGCGGCAGAGACCGAAATCGCGGTAGTAGCCGCGGGGCTTGCCGGTGGCCCAGCAGCGGTTGCGGATGCGGTTGGGGGCGCTGTTGCGGGGCAGCGACTGCAGCTTGCGGTGGATCTCCAGGCGCTCCATCGGATCGCCGGCCGCATCGAAGGCCTCCTTGAGGGCGGCACGGCGCGTCGCGAAACGCTCCACGATCTTGCGGCGCTTGACGTCACGCGCGATCATCGACTTCTTCGCCATGCGGCCGGAGGAGGGGGAAACTTCAGCCCGCCATCGTACCGTCTGGCCCGCCCGGTCCTGCCAGCTTCACGGCCCCGGATGGCTGGGGCAGAGATCGGCCAGGCCGCAGCCGGCGCAGCGGGGTTTGCGGGCCACACAGACGGCCCGGCCGTGGAAGATCAGCCGGATCGAGAGGTTCTCCCATTCGGGTCTGGGCGCCAGCTTCATCAGGTCGGGTTCGATCCGCTTGGGGTCGGCGTGGCGGGTCAGCCCGAGCCGGTTGGCCAGCCGTTTCACGTGGGTGTCCACCGTGACGCCGGCGTTGATGCCGAAGGCATGGGCCAGCACCACGTTGGCGGTCTTGCGGGCCACCCCCGGCAGGGGCAGAAGCTCCTCCATCGAGGCGGGCACGGCGCCGCCGTGGTGTTCCATCAGCAGCCGCGAGGCGGCCACGATGTGCTTGGCCTTGTTGCGGAAGAAGCCCGTGGATTGCACATACGGCTCCACCGCTTCGCTCTCGACGGCGGCGGCGGCGGCGGCATCGGGGAAGCGCTCGAACAGGGCCGGGGTCACCTTGTTGACCCGCTCGTCGGTGCACTGGGCCGAGAGCATCGTGGCCACCAGCAGCTCCCAGGGGGTGCGCCAGTCGAGGGAGCAGGTGGCGTCGGGGTAGAGCACGCCGAGCCGCTCCAGGATCAGCGGCGCCCGGGTCCGGGGGCTGGGGAAGCGGGGCACCTCAGCGGCTGAGCAGCTGCTGGATGGCGGGCAGCTGGCTGGTGTCCTTGACGATCAGCACCAGGGAGAGGCCCACCAGGAACACGAAGCCCGACTGCATGAAGGCCATCTGGTAACGGTCGGCCAGGGGGCGGCCCCGCACCCCCTCCAGCAGCAGCAGGGCGAACTGGCCGCCGTCGAGCAAGGGCAGGGGCAGGGCGTTGAGCACCGCCAGGTTGATCGAGATCAGGGCGGTGAACAGGAACAGGCTGCTGCCCCCCTGGCTGGCCAGGGACGCGCCCATTTCAACGATCTTCACCGGGCCCGACACCTGGGGGGCGGTTTCGCCGAAGTGGGTGATCAGGGTGCCGAAGCCTTCCACGGTGCGGCGGGTGAGGGCCACGAAGTCGTGGTTGGCCTGCAGGACCGGCTCCAGGGGGCTGGTGGCGGCCCGGAAGGATTCGCTGCCGTTGGGTTGCAGCTGGGCGCCGATGCGGCCGATGCCGCCGCTGTCGGTTGGGGTAAGGGGCAGGGTCACCGTGGTGCCGTTGCGGTCGGCCTGCAGGCGCAGGGTGCGGCCGGGGGCGTCCTTGATGCGGCCCACCAGGGCCATCACCGCCTCCTGGCCGCCGGCCAGGGGGGTGCCATCGATCGCCACGATGCGGTCGCCTGGCTGGAGGCCGGAGCCGGCGGCCGCCTGGCCGGGCTGCACGGCGGCCACCACCACGCCGGGGGTGGCGCTGAAGCCGGAGGGGATGCCCAGCACAAGGCCCTGGGCCAGCAGCACACTCCAGGCCAGCAGCAGGTTGGCGATCACGCCGGCGGCGATCACCAGGGCCCGCTGGGCCAGGGGCCGGTTGCGCATCAGGTCGGGATCATCGGCGGGGATGGTGCTGTCCTCCTCGTCGTCGGGGAAGGACACGAACCCCCCCAGGGGGATGGCCCGCAGGGCGAACAGCACGCCGCGCCGCCGCCGCTGGATCAGGGCGGGCCCGAAGCCGATCGAGAAGCCACTGACTCGGATGCCCTGCCAGGTGGCGGCGAAGAAGTGGCCGGCCTCGTGCACCAGGATCAGGCCAGCCAGGATCGCCAACGCCGTCAGTACACCCATTCCATCTCCCGGTTCCGTTGACCTCATTCTGCGGGAACCACCCCGGCACCGTGCCGCCGCCAGAGCGCTGCGACATCGCGGGGACAGGGAGATAGCATCAACGGGTGCATGTTGACAGCTGCCTGGATGTCACCAGAAGAGACCGAAGGCCAAGGACAGCTGGAAGAGTTGCGCACGGCGCTGCGCCATGTCCTGCCCCCGGGCGTGTCGGCCAGTATCCGTCTGCTTTCCGGTCGCACGGTTTACGTCACGGTGGGTGACATCAGCCGCACGGGGGCCTGCGTGGTCCGGCGTGGCTCGCTGGAAGTGCTGGCCAACGAAGAGGTGCTCCTCGACATCAGCGATTACGAGCAGCACCAGAACATCTCCCTGCCGGCCCGGGTGCAGTGGGTGAACACCCGCAGCTACAACACGCTGGTGGGGCTGCTCTTCTCCCAGGGGCCCCTGCTGCCGGGCACGATGATTGATCAATACTTGGACCAGACCCTGATGGGGCGCGGGTCTGTGGAGGGCTGATCGGGGAGGGACGCGGTACGGCAAGCCCCGTTGTGCCTGCGGCATCCGGCGAGCCTAGGATCGGATTATCGGCTGCATGGACGTTCAGCCATCAGTGGTTCCATCCGTGAATTCAAGAATTCTCTTTCAGCTGTTGACCACCCTGCCCAAGGGGAGGAAGAGCAACCCAGGTTTTTCCATGGTGGCGGCCATTCTCGTTCTGCTGGGCTTGGTGGCAGGCAGCGTGGCGTTGGCCAATTTGAGCGCCTCAGGCCTGTTGGCGACGCGTGGCGAAGGCTCCAGTAAAGACGCCAGAGCCGTGGCCGAAGCAGGCTTGGCCAGCATCATCGCCACGCTGAACCAGCCGGAAAACCGCAAGATGCTGGTATCTGGCACCGCGATGAATAGCTGGGCCACAGCCACGGGCGACACCTTGCAGAGCCCCTGTGTTCGAAACGACGGTAGCCGTCCCGGTGTCGCCAACGACGGTCAGGCCACTGCCGCCGCCAGGAGCCTTGGGGATAATCAGTTTCGCAATCTTACAGACAACGTGGTGAATACCGGTGAACGGCAGTACCGATTGCGAGAGGTGACGTATTCGGTGGGTGCCGCTGGCGTCGCTGATCGGCGCAGCATCCGCACCACCACCACGGCGGGCAGCAGTGCTCTCACTCAGGTGGGAACGGGAAACTTCCACGAACTCAACAACCTGGAAGATCCTGACGGAACCGGAGGAAATCTACCTGGTTTTAACAGCGGCTTCATCACTTTGGTGGTGGAAGGAAGGGTGGTGCGCAACGGTGTCGTTGAGTCCACTTCCACCATCACAAGAGAGTTTGAGGTCCTGCCGAAATGTTGTGGTGCCTCCTTCGGTTCCAATGGTTCGGGGGGGTCCGCTGTGGGAACGGCGGCAGGATCCCTTGGTTCCGATAGTCGTTTCTGTGGTGTGCAATTCGGCATCATCACCGGCATCAACGGGGGCACCCACTGGTCCTACTTCGCGAATGACCGGTTCACCACGCGCGCTCCTGGAGGACCTGTGGTGAACCTTTCCACCATCCTCGGTGCCCTTAAGCCCGGTGAAACACTCTTCCAGCGCAGTAATTGTCGGGTGATACCAACGCCCAACAACAGCGCCTGCAATCCGTCCCAGACCAGTCAAGATATTAGCTTTGGCAGTAACTTCACTGGCGCCACACCCACCGCCAACTGCATTCAGCCTTCAGGGTCTACGGCATTCTTTCCAGGAATGGCGAACGACATCTTGGGAAGAAGCATTTCCTGTGTTCCGATTGTTCCGATCTCTCTGTCTTCCCTGCCCCGGATCTCCGACTCATCACCCGGTGCTGGTGATGGACGTTACAACTACAGTTGGCCAACGGGTTCAGGCCCCGCAAACCGCATTGCGGCGAACAACTATCCCAGCATCAGCAGCTCAACCGCTGATTTCAAGTATGTAGTTCGCACCAATTCCACCACGTCCCCTCCAAGAGTGGAGGTCTGCCAAGGTAACGGTGTCGCACCTTGCAGCAGTGGGTCTTGGGTCAATGTCAGCGTCGATGTCCCCGCGGGCAATGTCGGTGATGATCTGGCCTCAGCTGGTTATTCCGGCTCCACGGGAACCAACCTCTGGAATGGAGCCTGGGTGGAAAACGATGGAAATACCTCTAGTGCTGCTCAGAGCCCCACGGCCGGAGATGTGCGGGTCGTGGGTGGGCAGATTAGGCTTACCGACAACAGTGGGTCTGGAAGGACCGTTGCCAGACGCGCGGCAATCTCCCGCAGGCTGAACCTCTCAGGAAAGTCAGATCCCATTACACTCACATTCGACTTTTCCCAAACGGGACTTTCCCTTAGCCAAAACTTAGTCGTCGAAGCTCGGCCTAATTCCACTGCTTCATGGACGCAGTTAGGTGCCACCTTCCGCACCAACGGCCCTTACTCACGCACTCTGCCCTCCCTGCCATCTTTTGCCACACCAACTGCTGAAATTCGCTTCAGGGTCAATGCGGATATTGGCGACTCGGACACTGCCCTCATTGACAACATCCGGATCTCCTGGCCCCAGATTGATGCTTGGTGTTCCTACACCGCCACCTCACCGGTGACGGCGGCGCCGGGCTTCCACTGCTTGGGCCCGTCCGTGGATCTCGCCGATGGTGCCCAGTGGTTGATTGATACAACGGGCGGACCGCTTTCATTTTATTATTCGCAGCCCACGGACACCCGCGGGCTGAGTACTGCGTCACCATTGATTCGGATGAGCAACAGCTCATCCTTGGCCCATGTGTTGTGTTCCAGTTTGCAAGACAACTGCACAGTACCTGTGGGTGATGATGTCTTCTCGCCCGCAGGTGAGCCGGACCAACTCAACTTTTTTGGGCGTGATCGAGGCGCCTCGATTGTCACTCAGTTTATTCAGGTCAATTCCCAATTCACCTCGCCAGTGAAGATTTCGGGAGTGTGGTTTTACTTCCCTGAGGGTGATCTTACCCTCGACGTTAATAGTTGTTCGCCATCGCAGCCCGCCAATTTCTACTCCGATAACAACAATTGGACTTTCAGCGGTAGGGTATGGGTCAAGAACTTCAAGCCATGTGGGGCCTTTCACTTCCGTGTGCCTCCCTCTAACCTGACCAACGCTACTTCTCTTTTTGGTGCCATATCTTTCTCGGGCGATACCACTTTTGTGGACTGGTCTGGCGTTGATTGGGTTGCCCGTGCTGTAACCGCTTCGAGTAACTATTGAATCATGATAACATGAAGCGCATCCCAAGTGCATTGCCGTCTCTTGCGAGGGTATCCTCGCCTGCGGGAAGCAAGGGCTTCTCTGTGATTGAGTCAGTCGTTACTGCGATCTTGTTGGCGATTGTGGTGTCTGGGTCGGCCGTTCTAATGAGCAGTGTTAACCGCTCGTCAACACGTTCAGATACTCTGGTCACTCTTGATTCCGCCATTGATTCAGACTTGGCCACCATTAGGGATCTCAGCGTACGTTTCACGTGTTGTTCTGGTGTCTGCACCGTTGCAGCGCCGACCAACTTTGCAACCAGCACCTCCGCTTGCGCTACGGATGATCCACGGAACGATCGTTACTACTTTCCGCAGCGGGATGACACAAGCACCACGGCAAACTTTGCGAACACAACTACCGCGAGGGAGCCTGATGCCGTAGGTCAGTTGTGCGCCAACAACAACGTCTTCCTTGCGCCACTCCAAACGGCCGTGAATGCTTTGCCTGTTCCGGCAGGTGCCACTCGGACGACTACGATCCGTCCCAATAGAATCCTGGAAGTCAGCTATACAAATATAACCGAAACTCCTAATCGGGTTGTACGAGTTGTCAACATCTTGCCACCGATGGCGAACTGGTGTCCATGATGAAAGATTGCAAGCAGCATTGCCCCCTTCCGATAGCGCCTCAGACAGGCTTTACTGTCTTGGAGCTCATGATCGCAGTGGCAATCATTGGTGTCGTGTCTTCGGTTGCGGTCAGAGCTGGAATCGTGGAGTGGCGCCGTGAACAGGCCAATGCGGCAGCAATCGAGTTGACGGCTTGGCTGGATCCAATCTCGCGGAGACCCGAGCGCACTGGTGTTTCCTGCACAGTCACCATCACCCCGGGAACCTCCCTGGCGCCAGGTTCAGTCTACGCAACCGTCTCGAACCTTCCTGTCGGTATCTGCTCCAACGAACCCTCCCTGCGCCTGCCGGCCATCAACCAGACCACCAATTACGCCGTTGGGGCTACCGCCACCTCCTGGAGTTTCACACCCCGAGGTGCCGTCACCACCGGGTCCGGCACTACGGCCAGTAGCACTAACACCGACATCTCGATTCGCTTCGCCGTTGGCGGCCAGCTTCCGGTGCGTTGCGTCCGTCTTTCTGGAACCCTCGGCCTGATCCGCTACGGCATCAACAACGGCTCGGGAGATACGACCACCGAGTGCACTCTCTGGACCCGCAGTTGAATGTCAAAGCAACCCCTTTTTCTTCAGTTCCATCGGCACTCTGCCTTGTCTCCCACCAAGGGATTCACCATTGTCGAGTTGCTGGTGGGTTCGGTGCTGTCAGTCATCGCTCTGACAGCCGTGGCCAGCGTGGCTATTGGCCACATACGGTCGACAGATCGAACTCTTTGGTCCATTCAACTTCGCCGTGATCTCTCCCGTCTCAGCACTCTGCTGACGGCCGAAGCCAACGAGGCCTGTGTGTTCCGCTCCGGTCAAGCTCCCACCACCTGCACGCCACCCTCTACGACGACCACACCTGGCTGCACCGGGGTTCTCGGCACTGATCTCCAAATGGGTATTCGCGTCATCAATGCCGGCGTTCCGGTGACCCCCCTACCAGTGGTGCGCTACTACCTCGGGACCGGTGGAGCCGCCGGTCAGCTGCGTCGCGTTGGCCCACCCATTTTGGCCACGGGTCGACTCAACACCGCTCTGGCCAATGTTGACTCGCTTGTTCTGGATGGAGTCACCACCTTCAGCCCCACGGTGGAGGATGACTGCCGATCTGCTCGCTTGAGTGTCACGCTCCAAGTTCCCAACTCCACAGCCATCCGCACGAGCAACCTTGTCCTGGCACCGGGAGCCACGGAATACATCAACTGACCCATGGGCTGGGTTCACCCCAGCTCGTACCCAAAAACGGCCCGGTCCACCCCATGGTCTTGGCCTCGCGTTCATTCGATCCCACCGCATCAGGCGGTGGCGCTGATCGCCTCCGCTCCGAAGTAGGGCACCAGCGCCTGGGGCAGCTTCACGCTGCCGTCGGCCTGCTGGCCCGCCTCCAGCAGGGCGGCCATGGTGCGGCCCACGGCCAGGCCGCTGCCGTTGAGGGTGTGCAGCAGGCGGGTGGTCTTGCCGTCGCGGAAGCGGATCGAGGCCCGCCGGGCCTGGAAATCGCCGCAGGTGCTGCAACTGGAGATCTCCCGGTAGGTGCCGGCCCCCGCCAGCCATACCTCGAGGTCGTAGGTGCGGACGGCGGAGAAGCCCAGATCGCCCGTGCACAGCTCCAGGCGCCGGTAGGGCAGCTCCAGGGCCTCGAGAATCGCCTCGGCATCCACGGTGAGCTGCTCGTGGGCGGCTTCCGAGTCCTCGGGGCGGCAGAACCAGTAGAGCTCCACCTTGTTGAACTGGTGCAGGCGGATCAGGCCCCGGGTGTCGCGGCCGTAGGAGCCGGCCTCGCGGCGGAAGCAGGGGGTGTAGCCGGCATATTTGAGCGGCAACTGCTCGGCGCCCAGCACCTCGCCGCGGTGCAGGGACGTGACCGGCACCTCGGCGGTGGGGGTGAGCCAGAGGTCGTCCTCGGCGCAGCGGAAGCTTTCCTCGGCGAACTTCGGCAGCTGGCCGGAGGCGGTGAGGCTGGCGGTGTTCACCAGGATCGGCGGCAGCACCTCCGTGTAACCACGCCCGGCGTGGCGATCGAGCATGAAGCTGATCAGGGCCCGCTCCAGCCGGGCGCCCTGGCCCAGCAGCGTCACGAAACGGCTCTGGGCGATGCGCACCGACCGCTCGGTGTCGACGATGCCCAGGCGCTCGGCGATCTGCCAGTGCTCCTGGAGCTCCTCGCCTGTGGCGGGAAGGCGCGGCGTGCCCCAGCGCTTCACCTCCACGTTGTCGGCCTCGCTGCGGCCGGTGGGGCAGAGGGGCGAGGGCAGGTTGGGCAGCACCATCAGCTGCTCCAGCAGCTGCGCCTCGATCCCCTTCTCCTGCTCTTCGAGCTCCGCCACCTGCTGCTTGATGCGGTTGCCCTGCTCCCGCAGCTCCTTCACCTCGTCTCCGCCCGGGGCGGCGCCGGCCCGGATCCGTTCGCCCACCTCCCGTCCGATGCGGTTGCCCTCCGCCTGCAGCTCACTGCGTTGCTGCTCCAGGTCGCGGGCCTCCAGGGCCAGTTGCCGCAGGCCGGAGAGGTCAGTGGCCAGGCCGCGCCGCGCCAGGGGGGCGGTGATCAGCGTCGGGTCGTTGCGCAGCAGGCGCTGATCCAGCACGGGAGGGCCATCGTCTTGGGGGCAGCCTACGGACCGGGCGTTCTCTCCAGCACCTGGCGATCGCAGCGGCTGTAGGCCTCGGCGGCGGTGGGCAGCAGATCCATGCCGTTACGAATCTCCGGCGGCAGCAGCCGCTCCAGCTCCGCCAGCGCGGCGTCGTAGGCCTGCTGGGCGGCGCGGAGCTCCTCGCTCCCCGGGGCATAACGCCTGGAGGCCACCATCAATGGCTTGGCGGCGTTGGTGAGGCGGGCTGAGGCGGCCTGCACGTCCTCCTGGTGCACCCGGCAGTAGCGGTAACGATCGATGGGCGCTGCGGCCGGCGGAGCCGCCACCACCGCTGGAGGGCTGGCCGGCGCCGGGGTCGTCTTCTGCCCCTTGCGGGCGGCGGCCAGGCAGGCGGTATTGCGCTCCAGGGCCTCTTCGGGGCTGGCGGCCCCTTCGGCCGCGCTGCGGCAGGCGGCCCGCTGCTCATCACTCACGACCACCGGGGTTCGCTGGCAGCTGATCAGCAGCAGGGGCAGCAGCAGCAGCGGCAGCAGGACAGAACAGCGGCAACGCATCGGGGTGGCCCTCAGGGGTAGCTGGAGGTGCGCGAGCGACTGGAGCTGGACAGCCCCGTGAACGAGGCCCCCAGCCCATCGCTGAGGTCCAGGGTGTAGGCCGGCTCCCGGCTGTTGGTGATCGTCGGGGCGAAGGAGTCCACGTTGGTGAGCAGCACGGCCGCCACGTTGGGGGTGCCGGGGGTGAGATTCAAGGTGCCGTTGTCGTTGATGGGCGGGCCCGATCGGGTCAGGGTGCGGCTGCCGGCATCGAAGGCGTAGGTGATCGTCTGGCCGCCCGAGAGGGTGAGGGTGAGGGAGGTGCCGGAAACGGCCGTTGCCGAGGCGGATTCGGTGATTTCAGCGTCGAGCAGGTGGTTGATGCGGCCCCAGTGGTCCTCCAGACGCCTGACCGATTCCTGCTGGGCGGAGACCTGGATCTGGGTGACCATGACATTGCTGCCGGTGGCGAAGATCACGCCCATGATCACGGAGGTGATCAGCAGCTCCACCAGGGTGAAGCCGCGCTGCCACTGCCGCTGGCGCTTGAGATGGGTGGTGAGGTGGTTCATGGCGTTCAGAGGGTTCCGCCGTAGCTGTTGTCGGGGCAGGTGCCGCCGCTGGAGTTGCTGGAGCCGACGCTGATCAGGCCGAGGCCTTCGGAGATGCGGACGCAGCGCAGGGGGCCGCCGCTGCCCGCCAGGGAGATCTCGATCACGACCGGGCTGGCGAGCTGGGTGTTGGCGGCCGCGGCGTTGACGGTGCCGCGCGGGGTGAACTTGAAGCTGGTGCTGCCACTGGGGGCAACGGCGTAGGTGGAGCTGCCCAGGGTGCCGCTGATCTGCAAGGGCTGGCCGGTCAGGCAGTTGTTGGGGATGGTGGGATTGGCGTTGGCCGTGTTGGAGAGCAGTTCCGAGGCGGTGGCGAGGGTGGCGCCGGCCTCGAGGGTGCCGCCGCTGATGGTCACCTGGCAGGCGTTGCCCTTGAGGGAGGTGCGACGCACCGTTTCCAGCCAGCCCGCCAGCTCGGTGGCCACCGCGTTCACCCGCTCCCGCCGCCATTCGTTGCCGGACGCGTGGAGGCCAACGGCCGAAAGGATCCCTACCACCGCCACAACGGCGAGAAGTTCGGTGACGCTGAAACCGGTGTGGGAGGGGCGTTTCATCAGGGGCACCAGGCGACGGTGGTGGGAACGAGGGTGACGCGGCGCAGCAGTTCGCCGCTGGTGGTGTTGGTGTAGGTGATGGTGTAGCGGTGCAGATTGCGCACCACGTTGGTGCCGAATTCGCTGATGATCTGCTGCCCCTGGTTGGCCGTGTCGATGCTGTAGGTGATGCCGGCGGCCGTGAGGGTGGAGGGGGTGGCGCCGATGTCGGCCACCAGCTGGGTGATCAGGCCGGTGGAGTTGCACAGGGCCTCGAAGCTGTTGCCGGCGCTGCTGTTGCCTGTGACGGCTGAGGACACGGGCGACGGAAAGAAATCGTTCTTGCCGAGCTCCACGGTTCCGAGGCTGGTGCAGGTGCCGGAGCTGCAGGTGAAGCGATCGTTGAGCCGCCGCACCCGGGCCAGATCCGTGTCCACCAAGGCTTGCTGGCGGTAGCGCAACGTCGCCGCCGCTGAACTGCGGTTGGACTCGATGAACAGCACCGAGGTGCCGGTGAGGGCCAGCACCAGCAGCACCGATGACACCATCAGTTCCACCAGCGAAAAGCCGCGTGCACCCCTCGTACGCTGGCGGTGCCTGGGGACAGGAAAGGGGGGAGGGTGTTTCACGGCGGATCAGGAATAGGTGAGGCGTTTGACGGCTCTGGTGACGTAATCAATCGAAAAGGATTCGTAGAGGGAATCATCGCTGCCGCAGAACTTCATCAACCCGCAGACGCTGTCCAGATCACTGGGAGAGATCGTCACGCTGATGTTGCCGTTGGCCCGGAAGTCGTTGGTCTAGATCACCCCCTTGAAATCCGGGGTGCCGCCCATCTCGATGTTGCCGAGTGGGAAGTACAGGAACATGCTCTGGGAGGCACCGTTGCCGTTGCCGAGATCCAGGTACTGGGCGCCGCAGGGGGCGGGAGCCCCGGCGCTGCAGCCGAACAGGGCCAGGTCGGCGGCGCGGGGGGCGCCCTGGGTGCTGGTGGTGCAGGTGATGGCACCGGCGTCGGAATCGCACTGGAAGATGCCAGATGAGCCGTTGCCCCGGGTGACGCTCTTCTGGCCGCTGGTGGAGGCGTTGGGGAAGTGCAACCTCACCGGGATCGTGTCGGCGGCGGTGTTGCCGCTGGTGTCGAAGAACAGCTCGACGTTGTTGCTTGTGCTGAGGCGGTTCAGGCTGCAGGAGATGGTCTGGAACGTGCCCGGGGGCGAGGCGCCGCCGTTGACATCTTCCCGGCTGCAGAGCGTGTTCCAGGGGGCGGGCCAGCTGGCGAAGTTGCGGCTGGCCAGGGTCAGGTCGCTGCTCACCGTCACGTTGCAGGAGGCCGGTGGGGTGGCGCTGCGGCAGGTGGTGTTGGCGGTGGGCAGGGGGGGCGGCAGGTTGACGTCCACCACGTTCACGCTGGTGTGGGCCAGGCCGTCCACACAGCCCGATGGGCTGCTGGCGATGCAGGTGACCGGATCAACGTTGAGGTTGTAGGCGCCGCCGGAGATCACCAGATCACCGGTGTTGTCGTCGGCGGCCCCGGCGACGAAACCGAAGCCCGGGGCCAGGCTGCAGCGGCGGATGTCGTTGCCGAAGGCGTGGCCAAGTCCGTGCAGGCTGCGGTCGAGGCACTTGGGCACCACCTCCAGGGTCTGCTGCAGGGTGCTGGTGGCGACGACAGCCCCGCCGCGCAGGGCGAAGCCCCGCACGGTGAGGGTGAGTTCACCGGTGGTGGGGGGCACGGCGGCCGCCCCGCTCATGGGGTTGGCCACCGTGCCCTGCCGCACGATGGCGGCCGTGGCGGCGGAGCAGTCCACATCCACCAGCCGCCAGCGCTGCTGGGAGCCATCACCGATGTTGAGCGTCTGGGCGGTGGCGATCGCCGTGCTGGTGGGGAAGGTGGTGCTCACGTTGGCGAAGGCCCGCCCGTCCGGCACCTTGATGGCGTTGTTGGCGGCGATGGCGGCCGGCGTGGCCGTTTCCAGCAGGCAGGCGTTGACGAGCAACTGGCGGTTGCGGTGGCGGTTGAGCTCACTCACCACGGCCGCCATGCCACTGTCGGCGGCGGCTTTGGCATCCCGGCTCTGGCTCTGGTAGGCGGAGGCCAGCTCCGCCAGGCTGGAGCGGTTGGAGATGGCCAGACCGCCCAGCAGGACCGCCATGATGATCAGGAACGTGGCCGCCATCGACCCCTGCGTTCCGGTCGGTCGACTGGGGGGGTGTGGGGCTCTGGAGGGGCCCGCCAGCGAAAGAAGAAGCTGCTTGCCTGTCATCGCTCCAACCTCCCGCCGACGTGGCACGAACCCAATCACTGCAGCGTTCTTGCTGCAACTTCAAGTTAGAACCAGATCGGCCTTGGTCCTTGAGGTCTGGGGCGGAATCCGCTGGGGGGTATGGAAGAAAAAGCTGACAATTCGACATGAAAAAACCCCTCCAGATTGAGGGGTTATTCAGACCGATGAAGGCAGGATTTCAGAGCACCTGCACCACTTCGCTCACTTCCGGGATCGCCTCGCGCAGCTTGCGCTCGATGCCCATTTTCAGGGTCATGGTGCTGCTGGGGCAGGAGCCGCAGGCGCCCTGCAGGCGCACCTTCACGATCGGGCCGTCGATTTCGACCACTTCCACGTTGCCGCCATCGGCCATCAGATAGGGGCGCAGCTCATCGAGGGTGCGCTCCACGTTCTCGATCGTGAGGGCGCGGGGGTCGGTTCCGGTTTCGGTGGTTGTCTCGGTGGTCATGGGTACTCCATTGCTTGCCCAGAGCTTAGGAAGCCCGGGGCCGGTTCAGGCGAGGCGCACGGTCGGTCCGTAGGGCGCCAGCTGGCCATCGACGCTCAGCAGCAGAGGCTCCATGGGCGGGGAAGAGCATGGAGACGAAAAAATCGCCGAAAGGAGCGCCGATCCTGGGACAGGCTGAACGCGACGGCCTGGGCTCCCGGTGGGGCCCAGATGACTCCATGCCAAGCCGTTTGGCTCAGCTTGTGGTCCGGAGCCGGTCAGCATCAACGTGCCGGAGGCGTTTCACCTGCAGGTCGCCCATGCGGATCTGGCCCCTGAAGACGTCGTCCAGATGGCGTGGATGGGGATCGCCATGGCCGGCGACCCTGTCAAGGACAAGCAGGAGCACCCGACCGTCGAGCCGGAGCGGACCCTGAGTCAGCGGCAGGAGTTCTGGGAGACCTGCCCCAGCCAACGGCTGCCTGTGCTGCGACGTCTCGGCATCGCCTCGACCAACGCCTAGCCCAGTCGCCTGGCACTGGGGAGTCCCTGGCCTCCGCTGCCTAGGATCGCCCCAACTTGCGGTGGCCCCTGTGGGCCGCCGGTCGCAGCCCCCTTATGACCGACGTTCCCGCCCAGCGGATCCGTAATTTCTGCATCATCGCCCACATCGACCACGGCAAATCGACCCTGGCCGACCGCCTGTTGCAGGACACCGGCACCGTGGCGGCCCGGGACATGCAGGCCCAGTTTCTGGACAACATGGAGTTGGAACGGGAGCGGGGCATCACGATCAAGCTCCAGGCGGCCCGCATGGAGTACAAGGCCGCCGACGGCCAGACCTACATCCTCAACCTGATCGATACGCCGGGGCACGTCGACTTTTCCTATGAGGTGAGCCGCAGCCTGCTGGCCTGCGAGGGCGCCCTGCTGGTGGTGGATGCCAGCCAGGGGGTGGAGGCCCAGACGCTGGCGAATGTGTACCTGGCGCTGGAGAACGATCTGGAGATCATCCCGGTGCTCAACAAGATCGACCTGCCCGGGGCCGATCCCGACCGGATCAAGGCGGAGATCGAGGCGATCATCGGCCTCGACACCTCCACGGCGATCAACTGTTCGGCCAAGACCGGCCTGGGGGTGCCCGAGATCCTGCAGGCGGTGGTGGATCGGGTGCCGGCACCGCCGGACCAGGTGGATGAACCGCTGCGCGCCCTGATCTTCGACTCCTATTACGACCCCTACCGGGGCGTGATCGTCTACTTCCGGGTGATCAGCGGCGTGATCGCCCGCAAGGACAAGGTGCTGCTGATGGCCAGCGGCAAGGTGGTGGAGCTCGACGAGGTGGGCGTGATGGCGCCCGACCAGCGCCAGGTGGACAGCCTCCATGCCGGTGAGGTGGGTTATCTGGCCGCGTCGATCAAGGCGGTGGCCGATGCCCGCGTCGGCGACACGATCACCCTGGCGGCCAATCCTGCGGCCGCGCCACTGCCTGGCTATGCCGAGGCCACGCCGATGGTGTTCTGCGGCCTGTTTCCCACCGATGCGGATCAATATCCCGATCTGCGCGAGGCCCTCGACAAGCTGCAGCTCTCCGATGCGGCCCTGAAGTTCGAGCCGGAAACCAGTAGCGCCATGGGCTTCGGCTTCCGCTGCGGTTTCCTGGGCCTGCTGCACATGGAGATCGTGCAGGAGCGGCTGGAGCGGGAATACGACCTCGACCTGATCGTCACCGCCCCTTCGGTGATCTACCAGGTGAACATGATCGACGGCAGCACCCTGATGGTGGACAACCCCGCCACCCTGCCCGATCCCCAGAAACGGGAATCGATCGAGGAGCCCTATGTGAAGTTGGAGATCTATACGCCCAACGTGTACAACGGCGCCCTGATGGAGCTCTGCCAGGAGCGGCGCGGCGAGTTCATCGACATGAAGTACATCACCACCGACCGGGTGACGCTGCACTACGAGATGCCGCTGGCGGAGGTGGTGACCGACTTCTTCGACCAGATGAAGAGCCGCACCAAGGGGTACGCCTCGATGGAGTACAGCCTGATCGGCTATCGCCGCAACGAACTGGTGCGGCTGGATGTGCTCATTAATGGCGAGCGGGCCGATCCGCTCACCACCATCGTGCATCGCGATAAGTCGTACAACGTGGGCAAGAGCCTGGTGGAGAAGCTCAAGGAGCTGATTCCCCGGCAGCAGTTCAAGATTCCCATCCAGGCTTCGATCGGCAGCCGCATCATTGCCAGCGAGAGCATCAGTGCGATCCGCAAGGATGTGCTGGCCAAGTGCTACGGCGGCGACATTTCCCGCAAGAAGAAGCTGCTCAAGAAGCAGGCCAAGGGCAAGAAGCGCATGAAGGCGATGGGCCGGGTGGAGGTGCCCCAGGAGGCGTTCATGGCGGTGCTGAAGCTGAATCAGTGAGCTGGCTCTGAAGCTGCGGTTCCGGGACGTTCAGCGCACGGTCTGACCTCCCGCAGCGCAAAACGGATTCTGTACAGCATGTACAGACCTGGACATCCTCCGCGCAATGCCTCCACGTCCTCCGGCCGGCAGCGCGTTCGCGGCCCACAACCCGTTCCTAGTCCGTCGAGCGGGCCCGGTGCTGCTGGATCGGCCCGGTGGCGTCGGTGCGGAAGAACAGGCTCGGGGTGAGGCCCAGCCGCTGCATCCGGCGCCGGCCGCGGAGCTGCATCAGCAGCAGCCCGGCGCCCGTGACCCCCTGGAGCAGGAGGGTGGTGGTCAGGCGCACGGGGTTGAGCAGATGCTGCTGCAGGGGTGAGAGGGGCGCCAGCTGGCGCTGGCTGAACAGGGTGGCGGCGTCATGGATCGTGACTGCCGGCAGCAGCAGCAACAGGATCAGCCCCAGGGGCAGGAGGGTCCAGTGCAGTGCCCCGGTCCACGGTTGCTCGCGGCGGTGGCGCCGATGGCCGCCGCCGACGAGGTAGAGGCCGAACCCCACCAGCAGCAGCGGCAGGGCCGGGGAGAGGCCGATCAGGCCGTTGAGCCGGCTGGCGGGAGCCTCGACACTGGCGAAGCTCCCCGCCAGCAGCAGGGTGCTCAGCTCCAGCACCAGCAGCAGCAGCCCCACCAACCGCAGCTGGCCCAGGGAATAGTCCACCTGGTGGCGATTCACGATGCTGTCGACCTCATCGCGGGTGTCCGTGTGCCGGCGGTGCTTCATGGGCCACGGGTGCGCAGGGTGTGCTGCAGCAGTTTCTCCCAGCCTTGGCGTCCTCGCACGGGAACCCTGGAAAGGTGTTCGCTGCCGTAGCCATGGTTCCATTGCCACGCCGATCCAGGGAGCGGGGGTTCGTCCTGCCCCTGTAGATGGGGGCGTCCCTGGTGCTGCTGCTGGGGAGCCTCTCGGCCCAGACCGCCAGCCTGCAGGTGCGCCTGCAGGGCATCCGGGAGCAGCAGCAGCGCCGGGCCGAGGATCGGCTGGCCTCGGCGGGCCAGCATCTGCTGGCGGAGCTGCAGCGCAGCCATCCCTGCCTGTTGGCGCTGCCGCTGGAGCACTGGGACCTCCAGGGTCCGGCCTGCGCCCCGGCCGCCACGATCGCCTCCCTCAGGGCGGGCCAGGTGCTCGGCAGCTCCTACCGACTGGTGGACTGGCGTCCGCAGCTGGCTCCGGCCGAACTGCTGCTGGAGATGGCGGCCGACGGGGGCCAGCCGGCGCGGCAGGGGGCCTTCGCGGTGCAGCTGGCGCCGGCGCAGCCGCCGGCCCATCCCCAACCGCAGATCACCGACGTGCGCCTGGTGGGGCTGCGGGGGGTGGCGCCATGAACCTGATCGAAGTGCTGACCGGATCGGTGGTCTTCGCCGCCTCGGCGGGATCCTCCCTGCAGCTCTGGGGTCTGGCGGCCGCGGCGGCCGTGGTTGAACAGCGCCAGCAGGAGCGGATGGAGCAGGCGGAGGTCGCCCTGTTGCGGGCCGAAACCTCCCTGCGCGGCCTGGCCCCATCCGCTGGCGACTGCACCGTGGCGGCGACCCAGCTGCTGCAGGTCCTGGCGGCCCAGCCCCTGGCCCCGGGGCTGGACCGCCAGCTGGAGGTTTCGTCCACCGGCGATGGGGTGGTGCTGCGCCTGGCAGTGGCCGGCGAAACCGAACCACGCCAGCGGCTCTACGTGCCGGCGGTGCTGGGGCTCTGCGCAGGGGCGCAGGGAGGCGGCGGTGGCAACCCCTGAGTCCGGCGGTGGCTTCACGCTGCCCGAAACCCTGCTGGCGCTGGTGCTGGTGGGCCTGCTGGCCCAGCTGGGGCTTAGCTCCGCCAGCCGCGACCTGGCCGACGCCCGCCTGGAGGGGGCCAGCCGCCGGGTGATGGTGGGGCTGGAGCGGGGACGGGATGCCGCCCTGCGCCTGGGCCAGCCCTGCGTTCTTGCGCTCACCGCCGACGGCTGGCAGGAGCCCCAAGGCAGCAGCCTGCCGGCGTGCGAAGGGGCCGGCCTCGATCTGGGGGAGGGCCTGGGCGGAGGGGCGGTGAGTCTCAGCCACAACCTGCCGGCCGCCGTGCGCTTCACCAGCAATGGGCTGATCATCGACGGCGGCACCGTGCTGCTCAGCAGCGAGGGCACCGACCTGGTGCGCTGCGTGGTGGTGGCCCTGCCCCTGGGGATCACCCGCCTGGGACGGCAGGGGCCGGGCGGCTGCCTGCCGGAGCCCCAGTCCTGAGCCGCCCCTATCTCGATGAACAGGAGTTGTGTCATGGCGTCATCGCGTCCCAGGCTGAAATCGGCGGGGTTTTCGCTGGTGGAACTGCTGGTTGCGGCCTGCCTGGGGCTGCTGGTGTGGGGGGTGGTGCTGCAGGCGCTGGTGGCGGATGGCCGCCAGGTGGAGCGGCTGGTGCGGCAGGTGCGGGAGCGGGGCCAGCAGAAGCGGGTGCTGGCCCTGCTGCGGAGCGATCTGCTGCGGGCCACCCGGGTGGATCTCGCCCTGGGGGTTGGGGCCGCCTGCGGCCTGGGGGGCCGGGATCCCGTGCTACAATTACAGACCCCAGCCGGCCCGATCACCTACACGGTGGGCAGCGCTCCGAGCACCATCTGGCGGGGCCGGGTGCTGATGCGCTGCGGTCCGGCCTTCGGGTGGTACGGCGAACCGAGTGCAGGCGCGGCCCAGAACCGGGTGCTGCTTGATGGGCTCGCGGATCCGGGGTTGGAAGCCGCCCTCGAACCGGACGGCTTGCTGCGCCTTCAGCTGCGGCAGGAGTTCGAGCCCTCAGGCGGCGGCACCCAACGCATCGAAACGACGACGCGGATAGGGGCGGGGGGGTGAGAGAGGAGCTCAAGCTTCCGCCGCATGCCATCCGCATGCATTCCAAGTAAACTGATTGAAGACCGGAGCCTGCTGCCATGCCTTCCCTGCAGATCCGCGACCTGCCGGATCCCCTGCATCGACTGTTGCAGCGCCGGGCTAACGCCCAGAAGCGCAGCCTCAGCCAGCAAGCCCTTGCTGATCTGGAAGCGATTGTTGGCGGGGACCCGAGGCAGCGGCGCCAGCTGGCGCTGGAGAGGATCGCCCAGCGCTGGCAGCGGCGACCGGCGCTGCAGTGGGAGGATTCGCCGGAATCCCTGATCCGCAGCGACCGCGAGCGCTGATGACACCGGCGCTGGTGCTCGATGCCTCGGCTGCGCTGCGCCTGATCACGCATGATCCGATCGCCAGTGGCTGGGCGGAGCAACTAGGGCAGGCGCCGCTGGTACTGGCTCCGGAGCTGATGCTCACGGAAGTGGCGAATGCGCTCTGGAAGCAGCAGCCCAGCGCTGAGCCGGCGGGCATGGATCCCCAGCAGCTGCTGGCGGACGCCGCCGATCTTGTGGATCAGATTGAGCCCGACCGCCATCTGCAGGTGGAAGCCCTGGCCCTGGCCTGCCACCTGAACCATCCCGTCTAGACTGTCTCTACCTGGCCCTGGCCCGGCGGGAAGCGGCTCTGCTGCTCACCGCCGATCAACGTCTGCGACGGCTGGCCGATCAGGTACTGCCCTGAATTGGTGGGGACTTGGGGCTGCCTTGTTTCTTTCCGCAGGCGACGTTCAGACCTCCCAACTTCAGCCAGCCCCAGGCCGGAGAGGAGCAGCACATCAGTTGCGAATCATCAGCTCCACGTCGTTGAGGCCCTTGAAGTCGCTGTCCATTGTGTACAACCTGGCCAGGATGATGCTGTCTGCCGTGGGCAGTCGCAGCGTGTGGCTGAGTTGTGCTGAGGCCATCGCGAGTCGACTATCGAGATCCACGACCAGGCCTCACTGCATCACTGCAGCCGCCTGAATGGCCTGTGCCTCACTGTGTTCACGCAGCACCCACTTGAATACCTCCAAGATGCTGATGGAAGGAACCACCAGGCTCCCCTTGGCATCAAGTCCATCGAGAAACCGCTCTCAGGCGGTCAGGCTCCCCGTGGAAGGTGTTCTCCCCACGCGCTGTCAGGCGACAGCGAAAACTGGCCCAGCGCTTTGCATCATTAATTGTTACCTCCAATTAGTGTCGCGACAGGATTAGGCGTTTCCTCTGTTTTCGCCTCCTTTCCGGCTGATCGCATCGACCCCAGCAGGTGCTCTGCTCGGGCTGCTCGCCATTCCCTGACGCGCCTCTCCATCGAGCGCAGCTGACCCTCGTGGTAGGTGCCGGGGGCCAGCCTGATCAGCCGCCTGAGGATCTCGGCGGCGTTCATGGTGGCCTCCCCCCCCTCTGCCAGCCACTGCTCGATCTGTTCCATGTGCTCCAGAAACAGGGTCTGCTCCAGCGGCGCATTGAGGAACGCCCCGACGTTGTCCACATCGATGCCCTGCAGGGGGAAGGGCAGCAGTTCCTCTAGGAAGCTCTGGGCAACAAGCCCGCAAGCCAAGGTTCGGGCTTTCAAATGCTTGGGATGGACCACCGCAGTACAGATCAGGCTTGAATGGGCCTGATTTCACCTCTTTTGGGTGAATTTACCGTCTATGAAGGACGACCTTGACCCCACTGGGCACACCACTCCCTTGGTCATGACCTGCATAGCAGTTCTTGACGCACCATGAATAGGTTCGTCAGGGCTGCCAGCACATTGACCTTGCAGCTGTTCTTC
>CALSBA010000023.1:0-41028 GCA_943373065.1 Synechococcus sp. UW140
GCCGGCGTCGGCGTAGACAACTGTCTCCTCACCATTCAATAGCTTGGCAGCGGAGGTGAGGTCGTGCACATTGGCGGCGGTGGTTTCCACCGAGTGGATGAGGCCAGTGTCCTTGTCGACGCCGATGTGGACTTTCATCCCGAAATACCACTGGTTGCCCTTCTTTGTCTGGTGCATCTCAGGATCCCTCTCCCCCTTCTCGTTCTTGGTGGAGCTGGGTGCCGCGATCAAGGTGGCATCGATGATCGCTCCCTGCTTCATGGCCATGCCGTTGGCCTTGAGGTGGGCCTTCACCGTCTCAAAGATCTGCTCCCCCAAGTTGTGCTTCTCCAGCAGGTGCCGGAACGCCAGGATCGTGGTCTCATCCGGAATCCGCTCGCTGATCAGGTCGATCCCTGGAAATCGGCGCATGATCGGTACCTCGATCAGCGCATCCTCCATGGCGGGATCGCTCAGGTCATACCACTGCTGCATCAGATGGACCCGGAGCATTGTCTCCAGCGGATAGGCCGGGCGTCCGCCCTTGGAGCTGCTCTTGGGGTAGTGGGGCTCAATCAGATCGATCAGCGCCTTCCAGGGCACAACCTTCTCCATCCCAGCCAAAAACTTTTCACGTTTGGTGCGCTTCTTGGCTGTGGATTGCTCATAGTCACCGAACCCCAGCTGCTTGCTACCCATGAACCCAGCCCTTACCTGCGATCACAAGGCCATTGTCCCGTGAATGGGGTGGCTTTCCCAGAGTCTCCCTAGACCTATTCGTTTTATGTGAAGTGTTTCAGCCTGCCTGAACTGTTTGCCGGCAAGATGCATACGATTCTCTGGCCGAGCATGCACTCCAAATATACCACCTGTCTATCGCACAGCCGCTCACAGCCAATTAGCTGAAAGCCTCCCAGTTGAGGGGATCAGCGGCCCGCTTGACGCTTGCGCTAGCCTCGAAATCAAGCGCATCGCGGCTAACTCAGACCATTGGAGATTTGCTCGCAGAATATTTGCATCAGCTAAGGCTGGGTATGGTTAGAGCCTCACTCAAATCGTGGCGTCGTTCCCCAGCGTTGCCAGTTCACGACTTTCTCTTTATTGGTCTCACCACTCACGGAGTTCATTTAGTTGAACTCAATGGATCCGCGAATCCTCGGGTATCCAATGTGAGTCATTCAAGCCTGTGGTTGCGACTGACGGGATTGATTGTAGTCCTCAGGATTGCTTCGTTTCCTTTGCTATCGGTAGCATGAGGAATGGACAAAGGGGAGGGGGGGGGTAGAGTACATAAGAGTCTAAATAAAGAAAATGATCAGCGAGTTTGAGCAGGAGCTTGCCAGCGCAGGTGAGGTTGCTGGAACAGATAAAATCTTTGCACATCATTACGAGCGTGCATATGCTAGGCACTTGAATCGCTTCCGACATTCAAAAGACTTCGCTATGGTTGAAATTGGCTATGGTAGTGGAGCTGGCATTAAATTCTGGGCCTCCATCTTTCCCAGTGGGTATATCTACTGTCTTGACCGTGATGTTGGGAATATATCCGATAGCGGGTTTAGTGTGATTGCGACTGATCAGTCAGACTTGCAGAGTCTTCGGAATGGAATTGATCAGATCTCGCACTCTATCTCTTTGGTTGTCGATGATGGTTCTCACTTTCCATCACATCAGCTGCTTTCGCTTTCTTTTCTTTTTCAGAATCTCTTAATCAATGGCGGTATTTATATCATCGAGGATGTTGAAACATCATACTGGCGTACAGGTTCAATTTACGGGTATAACTTCAATTATGGTCTTCATGATCCATGGTCAACGATAGAAGCTCTAAAAATTGCTTCTGATTATGTCAATCGTAAATTCTTGTCTCCAGAAGACCAGGCCCTGATTGAGTATCGCTTAATGGCAGTAGGATTGGATCCTGCAGCTGTTCAGGAGATGGAGAGCATTGAATTCTCTCGAAACTGCATCGTAATAACTAAGCGCATTCGAGAGGAGAGTGCCGAAAGCGATTATCCGTTTCATGATTCCATTCGGCGCTTTTAGGTCATTAATCAAGCGAAGGACTTGCATTGTAGGCTGGGCAACGCTATTCGAGTGATACTTCTAAGAATGATTAAAGCTGTTAGAAAGTTCTTGCAGATATAATGGTGCTTAGATATCTTTGATTGCTTGTAAGCAGAATTTCTCAAAGTTTCTTACGTAATCAATCCTGTTGAAGATACGGTACTTGTTCTGAAGAATTTCAGATCTAAGGCTAAGTCTCTTGGCGTTATTCTTAATAAGATCGGTTGTTAATTCTATGTATTCCTCGATACTTGTTGCGATGGGAGGGGTCTGAAGTCCCATTTCACGATAGCCACTCGCGACAACTCTGGAACGTAGGAATCTACCTTCAAGTGTCACTATTGGAGTGCCAACAAATGAGGCCTCAAAAAAAGTTATTCCACTTCCATAGTAAAATGGATCCAGCAAAAGATCAATGCAATTGCATAGTGAATGGTATTCGGCTCTTTTCATTAGGGAATATGTAATCATTCTTTCATGGACTGATGGTGCGTTTGTTGCTAGCCTCTCTAGAAATCTGTGTGTTCGGGATGGCAAGCGGTCTTCAACAAAGACAAATCCAATATCTGGGTTTCTTCTGGCAATCTCTTCAAGAGCGTAATCAAAGTCAGGATGAAGCTTATGTAAGCTTTGAAGGCAACCAACTAATCCTCCTTCAGGAGGGAGAATAAAATATTCTCTTGGCAGGGGAGTTAGATTAAGAGACTCATCAAGAAAGCAGCAAGGAATACCACCAGGTAACATAACTAGCTGCTCTGTGTAGAGATCACTTGCTTGATCTGGCTCAAGCCCCTCGCAAGAAATATAGTAATCAATCTCTTTGATTCCTGATGTATGGGGAATTCCCCAGCCAGTGATTTGAATTGGTGCTGTCTTTAAGAAAGGAATTAAAAAGTCGTAGGCATTCATGCCCAAATCGGTGAAATAGAGAATGTCTAGTTGTAGTGATCTTAGGCACGAATTGATCTCGCAGAGATTGTTTGATAACTGAACTGAGTGATCACAGACTGAATCAAGTCGGTCCCTTGTTGAGTCTTTTGTGGATATGACTGTATGAATTAGATAAATTTCAAAAATCTTTCGGTCCATATTTTGAATAAGACCTTCGAATGCAAAGCAGTTGCTGTGAGTAGAGAAATAGCCTGAAAGAAAGCCAATCTTAATGCGACCACTCTTGGATTGAGTTGATCTGGCAGCAGGGAGCGAAAGTGCATCTTGTTTAGGTAGAAATGATTTGCTAAGCTCACGCATCAAGTCTATGTATCTTTCAATGATTGCCCGATCGTTCCTGTTGTGGTAAGCTAGGAAGAACAGGTGGGGAACTGATTCAGCCTGAGGATCTAATGCTAGCGAAGATACTGACTTTTCGGCCAACTCTAGTCCTGACAGAAAACTCGTTCTTGACACCTCAATCTCAGTGGCAGAGCTAGGGATGCTTGGGATAAGAAGATACTGGGAAAGAAATAAAGAAGCTGAGGACTTGTCTAGTTTGTATGCTGATTCAAAGCATTGCCTCGCGTTACGAATGTCAGATAAGCTATAGTGAATTAATGCTTTCCTTAGTAGATCTGATACTGAGTCTGGAGCGATTACAATCGCTTTGTCTAAATATCTAAGTGCTATCTCCATGTCGTTCTGACGCATCATCACAACTCCAAGATTTGAAAAAGCCCTGGAATTCTTTGGCTCGTATTGTAAGACAGTCCCAAATGATCTAATCGCATTTGCGTTGTCGTGCAAATCTGACTGAATCTCTCCTTTCATGAGGATCGCAGCGACATGTGATGGCTCATCGACGAGAAGCCCTTCAATTACTTTGAGTGCTTTTGAATCCTGATTAGTTGAATGATATGACTTTGCGAGGCCAAACTTACAAGAGCTGTTTTCTGGGTGCTTGCCAGCTAGGTCTTCATATATCTCTAGTGCTTGATGAGGATTGCCTATTGCAAGTAAGGCTTCAGCTCTGTTGATTAATGCTGGAAGAAAATCTGCATCTTGGCTTAGGGCCCTTTCTATGAACTTAAGGCCTGGCCTAATAAGCCCCATGTGAAGAAGGCATCCTCCAATGTTCGTATCTGCTCTGAGTTGAAAATCATCGTATCGTCTGAGGCCTGCAAGCAGCGGTAAGGCCTCTTGATAGCGTTTAGCATTATACAACTCTTTTGCTTTTTGATACATATACCCTGGCTCTGAATCATTCATTGGAATCTCCAAGTGTGGGTAGAGCCTTGATGTTACCTTGTGGCTTGATGGAGTCAGTCGTTCTTTAGCGCTATTTCCTAACTCTTGCATTGATTAGGTGGTATGGCACTTCTTTCTTTGTGTGCTATGGGCGCCGATTGACAGTATGAGGATCTTTGCCTCTTGCTATATTGATTGTGCTTGAGATAAGTAGAGGATCTGCATTGAAAAAAGCGGAGGGTAACCTCCGCTTGTGCAGCTATGAAGCATGCAAGTGAACTAGGTTGAGCAAATTAGCCGAATGCACATGTCATTGAGCCAAGGTTAGTTGCTGTTCCACCAACAATGGTTACAGTCGCAATAGTGTCGCCGACGACGGAAGTGTCAGTCAAGCAGCGAACTCCTGCGGCTCCTGCCGTGAAAGATTTTGCGACGGTTCCACCAGCAGTAGAACTACACGATACGCCAGCACCAGTTGGCACTGCGCCGACACCACCAGAGGCAACGAATGTGGCACACTCTTTGCTTAGTCCTATAGCCTCACCAACAGCAGCACCGGCAGAAGCAGCAGCCCGTGCACCCAAGAAGTTGGGAAGCGCCACTGCAGAGAGGATGCCCACGATCGCCACCACGATCATCAGCTCAATCAGGGTGAAGCCTTTTTGGAGAGGATTCTTCTTTTCGCGCAGGTTGCGCATCAACGCCAGTTTGGTCTTGGGGGAGATGTTCATGGGGAGAGCCAGAAGAGTTTGAACTTCCATTACCCTATGTCTTGAAAGCGGTCGTGTCCATGCTGGCGAAGTTAGAGGCTCCCTTGAAACTCTTAAACTTGAAACCCCCGCCCCGCCTGGGATCTGGAGCTAAGCGGCTCCAGGAAAGATGCCCATCTTTGTAGTGCTTTCATGTTTCACTAGGAGCCATAGGGAGGTGGATCTTGTGGAGATCTAATAATCCTCTAATGAAGTTGATGGCCATTTCTCGCCTGACCGGGTTGTTCCAGCGGCCCCCCCAGCCCTTTTCGATCCGGCGCCGGCTGCTGGGGCTGAGCTTGCTCGCGGTTCTCGGGGGTTATGCCCTGTTGATCGTGGCCACGGCCCTGCTGGCCAGCCAGGAACGGCGCAGCCAGCACCGAGCCAACTCAGCCAGCATGCGTCAGGTGCTCTTCGCGCGCCATCCCCCGCCAAAAAGCCTTGAGGCCATAAGCACCACACTGGCCCAGTTGATCAGCCCCAACGTCCTGGGTTGGGTCGAGACCGATCAGGGCATCCCCTACGGCGCCGCCGGCCAGATCCGGTTGTTCTCCATCCCCACCGGAATCCCGCTCACCCGCCTGCCGGGCAATAAGAGTGACTCCGATCAGGTGGCCGTGGTGCGGGTGGGAGCGCGCACCTACCTCACCAGTTCGCAGCCTCTTCAGCTTGGGGGCCGCACCGTACGGCTCCGTTTCCTGGAGGACATCACCCCGAAACTGGCCCAGCAGCGGCTGCTGCTGATTCTTCTGACGTCCGCGGCCGGCATCGCCACCCTGTTCACGGGCCTGCTGCTGCGGCCGGTGCTGGTGCGGGGCCTGGCTCCCCTGCGCGACCTTGGCATGCGCATGCAGGCGATCAGCTCCGACACCCTCGACAGCCAGCGTGTGTCGGTGGACTCCCAACCCCGGGAACTGGCGCCCATCGCCCTGGCTTTCAACGATCTGCTCGATCGGCTTTCGGCCTCGTGGGAGCGCCAGCGGGGCTTCGCCAATGGCGTCAGCCATGAGCTGCGCACCCCCATCAGCCTGATCCGCAACTACGCCAGCAGCCTGCGGCGCCGCTCTCAGGATCTTTCCGCCCAGCAGGCCGAGCAACTGGCGCTGATCGAGGCGGAGGCGGGCCGGATGGGGAAGCTGGTGGCGGATCTCCTGGCCCTTACCCGCATCGATGCCAACCGCACCTTGATGCCCTTCGAGCCCTTCGATGTGGCCGAGGCGATCGAGCGGGTGGCCGAACGCCTGCGGTCGCGCTGTTTCGGCAGGCTGCGGATCTGCCCCGGTGCCACCCAGTCGGCACGCACCTTCGCCCTGGGGGACGCCGACCGCTTCGAGCAGTGCCTGGTCAATCTGATCGAAAACGCCCAGAAATACGATCCAGGCGCCGGCCTGATTCAGCTGCGGCTTGATGCCAGCCTCGATCGGGTGGTGGTGCATGTGATCGACTCCGGTCCCGGTGTGCCCGACAACGAGAAGCAACTGATCTTCGAGCGCTTCGGCCGCGGCCGCAACACCAGCGCCATTCCCGGCAGTGGCGTGGGGCTGGCCGTCGTCAGGGCGCTGATGGAGGCGATGGGGGGGAGTGTTTCGGTGGCGGATGCTCCCCAAGGGGGGGCTGATTTCCAGCTGCGTCTGAAGGGCGCGGCTCCCCTTCTCGGAGCATGAAGCCCACGCCGCGCACCGTCTGGATCAGGGTGGGGAGCCCCTCCGGCTCCAGCTTGCGGCGCAGATAACGGATGTAGACACCCAGCAGGTTTTCATCGCCGAAGTGGTTTTCGCCCCACACGTCCCGCAGGATCTCCTCCCGCTCCACCACCCGCCCTGCCCCGCGCAGCAGGCACAGAAGCAGGTCGTACTCGCGCACCGAAAGGGAAATCGCCTGGCCCGCCCGCTCCACCTCCCGGGTGGCCGTGTTCACCGTGACATCCGCGCAGCTCAGAACATCGGGATCGGTGAGGCCACGCCAGTAGGCGGTGCGCCGCAACTGGGCGCGGATGCGCGCCAGCAACTCCTCGATCGAAAAGGGTTTGAGAATGTAATCGTCGGCGCCGGAGTCGAGTGCTTCAACGCGGTCGCGGATGTCGTCGTGGCAGGTGAGCATCAGCACCGGGGTGATGTCGCCGCTGGAGCGCAGCCGCCGGCAGATTTCCACACCGCTGAAGTCCGGCAGCGTCCAGTCGAGCAACACCAGATCAGTTGTGGCGTCCCGCAGGTGCATCAGGGCGCCCTGGCCGTCTTCGGCTTCGCTGACGCTGTAGCCCTCGCAGTTCAGCTCACCGGCGAGGAAGGTGCGCATGCGCTGGTCGTCTTCGACGATCAGCAGCCGCGATGGTGAGGAGGCCTCCGCCATGGTCAGCGGGGCGGCCCTTCCTTCAGCATGAAGCCGACGCCGCGCACCGTCTGGATCAGGGTGGGCTGGCCCGCAGGTTCGAGTTTGCGGCGCAGGTAGCGCACGTAGACATCGAGCAGGTTGTCGTCGCCCAGCCAGTTCTCACCCCAGAGGGCATCGAGGATGGAGCGCCGCTCCTGCACCTGGTTGGGATGACGCAACAGGTGCATCAGCAGATCGAACTCCTTGGCCGTGAGGTGGATCGGATCTCCCCCCCTGGCCACCTCGCGGCTGGCGGGGTTCACCTCCAAATCGGCCATGCGCAGCACCCCGCCGTCCTGCTCATCGATGCCGCTGCGGCGCAGCCGGGCCCGCACCCGGGCCAGCAGCTCCTCGATCGAGAATGGTTTGATGAGATAGTCGTCGGCGCCGGAATCGAGCGCTTCCACCCGTTGCTGCACCTCATCACGGGCTGTGAGCATCAGCACCGGGGTGGAGATACCACCTTTTCGCATGCGCCGGCACACTTCTACGCCGCTGAAATCGGGCAGGTTCCAATCCAGCAGCACCAAATCCCATGCCTGGCTGCGAATCCTGCCGAGGGCCTGCTGGCCGCACGCCGCCTCTTCGCACGCATACCCCTCGACCGCCAGCTCGGAGGTGAGGAAAGCGCGCATTTCCGGATCGTCGTCAACGATCAGCAGGCGGGCGCTGGTCATCGGATCGGCTGGGATGGGCGACGCTTGGCCAAGGGGAAATAAAACACTCCGGAGTTGAGAGGCGCATTCGTTTCATCTTATACCAGAATGAGAATTGTCTTGCAACCTTGTAGGAATCCTTCCTCCCTGGTTCCGCCTTCGCATTGATCTGGTGAAAACGCCCCAGGCAGGGGCTTGGATGGACAGGCTTGAAGGGGGGGCAGTTGCGGCCAAAGCTTGCGGCGATAATACTTTCCCAAGGGTCTTTTGTGCCAGCTGGGCAGAGTGCAGCCCATCACCCTGGAGACGGTACCCTTGTCGCATTCATGCGTGTCTGACGTGCGCAGAATGGCTCCCAGCCCGGGACTCCCGACTATAACGAAGGTGTTGTCCTCTTGATGGGTTCGAAGACAGGACGTCCCTGAGAAGCGCACCATGCAGGCAGATCAGATCGGCAAACCCACACTCTCGGCGCGCATGTCCCGATGGGGCATCGCCATCGTGGCTCTCTACGGCTTGATCGCGCTGTTAACGCCGCTTCTGGTGCATGGGTCTCTGTTACCCGACCCCAATGCGGGTCTGGAAAATCCTATCTATGCTCCCCCCTCCCTTGGCCATTGGTGCGGCACCGACCGTCTGGGCCGCGATGTCTGCGTGCGCACGCTCGCCGGCAGCAGCGTGGCCCTGCAGGTGGTGCTGAGTGCTTTGGTGCTCGCCCTCGTCATCGGTGTTCCCCTCGGCATGGTGAGCGGCTATCTCGGTGGTGGCGTCGATCGCCTTCTGGTGCTGGTGATGGACACCCTTTACACCCTGCCGGTTCTGCTGCTTTCGGTGGTGCTCGCCTTTCTGCTGGGCCGGGGTTTGCCCAATGCCGCCGCCGCCCTCTGCGTGGTGTACGTGCCGCAGTACTTCCGGGTGGTGCGCAACCAGTCGGCCCAGGTGAAGGCGGAGCTGTTCATCGAGGCCGCCCGCTCTCTCGGCGCCGGCCCCGCCTGGATCCTCCGCCGCTATTTGTTTCGCAACGTGATCACCTCGGTGCCGGTGCTGCTCACCCTCAATGCGGCCGATGCGGTGCTGGTGCTGGGGGGGCTGGGGTTTCTTGGTCTCGGCCTGCCGGAAACGATCCCCGAGTGGGGCAGCGATCTCCAGCAGGCGCTGACGGCCCTGCCCACCGGTATCTGGTGGACCGCCCTGTTCCCCGGACTGGCCATGTTCGTGCTGGTGCTCGGCCTGTCATTCCTTGGCGAGGGCCTGGAAAACTGGCTGAGTGGTTCCCCGGCGGCCTCAGGCCGCTGAACGCCTTGGCTGGGACTGGATTCATCCTGTAGCGTTTTGCTGAACGCTGGCTCCGGCAATGCCCTGGTGGTTGGATCTGGTCCTGCTGGCCTCGGCCGTCTATCTCTGGATCAAGGGCGGCAACACCCCTGACGACGTCTGGAGTGTTTTCCAGAAGTTCCTGGCCTTCGTGGCCGTGCTGGTGGTGCTGCTGGGCGGGCGCCAGCTGCTGCTGGAGATTCTGGCCCTGGCGCTCACCTTCTGGCTGCCCACCGCCGCCCGCTTCGATGGCGGTCCGATCAGCAGCGCAGGCGCACCCCCCGCGGCAGCTCCTCGAGGATGGCGCCTTCGGGGCTGAGGGCGGGGTAGGGGCGCCCTTCACGGCGGCACCAGTCGGCCACCTGGGGGTAGGCCCACTCGAACAGCAGCGGGCCGTAGCGCTCCGGGGCCACCCCCTCTCCCTGGCTGGGCAGGCAGCCCTTCGCCTGCCGTTGCCGCAGGGCTTCGAACAGCAGGATCGCATTGGCCACCGACACGTTGAGCGACTGGACCATGCCCGCCATCGGGATCACGATCGGCTGGTCGATCGCGGCGGCGGTGGCCTCGCTCAGCCCCCACTTCTCGGCCCCCAGCACGAAGGCCGTGCGCCCTGTGAAATCACAACTCCGGTAGTCCACCGCATCGGCCCCCAGGTGGGTGCCGTAGATGCGGAAGCCGTCGGCCTTGAGCATCGCGATGGCTTCGGTGGTGCGCTCGTGCCGGTGCAACGCCACCCACTTCTGGCTGCCAAGCGCCGTGCGGTTGAAGGTGGGCACGCGCCCTTTCAGGCTGACGGCGTGGGCTTCGAGCACCCCCACCGCATCGCAGCTGCGCAGGATCGCCGAGAGGTTGTGGGGCTTGTCCACGTGCTCCAGCAGCACCGTCAGATCCCCCATGCGGCGATCGAGCACCGCGCGCAGGCGCTCGAAGCGGCGGGGCAGCAGCGGCATGGGCCTGGTAAAACGCCATCATCGACCTTGCCAGCTTCACGGTCATGGCCAGGGTTGCTGCCGACCAGGGGAATCCCTTCGACCGTCGCGTCTACGCCATGGTGGCCCGCATCCCCCACGGGCAGCTGGCCACCTACGGCCAGGTGGCCGAGTTGATCGGTGCCTACGGCTGCGCCCGCCAGGTGGGCTGGGCCCTGCGCCGCCTGCCCTTGCCCTCGGACGTGCCCTGGCAGCGGGTGGTGAATGCCCAGGGACGCATCGCCATGAGCCCCGGCCGGGAGGGCAGTGACTGGATGCAGCGCGAGTTGCTGCTGGCCGAGGGGATCGCTGTGGCTCCCGACGGCCGCCTGCCCCTGGCCCGGCACCGCTGGCGGCCCCCCATGGAGCTGGTGCTGGCGGTCGAGCCCTCCTGTACAAAGGAGTGAAACGTCCGGGGAGCTCGCCCATTCACGCCAGCGACACCGTCCCCGGCGACACCGTTCCCGGGCTGGCCTCCCGGCAGCTGGCCTGGCAGGTGCTGCAGGCGGTCGCGGCCGGCGCCTACGCCGATGCCGCCCTGGAGCGGGAGCTGGCCTCCCTGGCCCGCGCCGGTGGCGGGCTGTCCCCGGCCGACCGTGCCCTGGCCACCGAGATCGCCTACGGGGCCATCCGCCAGCGGCTGCTGCTGGATGGCTGGATCGATGCGCTCGGCAAGGTGTCGGCCCTGCGCCAGCCCCCGGCCCTGCGCTGGTTGCTGCACGTCGGGCTTTACCAGCTGCTGTTCAGCGATCGGGTGCCGGCGGCGGCGGCGGTGAGCACCACCGTGGCCCTGGCCAAGCGCGTTGGGCTGGGACGCCTGGCGCCGGTGGTGAATGGCCTGCTGCGCTCCCTGCTGCGGCGGCGGCAGAACCTGGCCGGGGCGGAACCATGGGCCGGGTTGGAATTGCCGGCCGAGCCCGCCGCCGCCCTGTCCCTGCGCCGCTCCCTGCCCCCCTGGCTCACCGCGGCGTTGCTCGGCTGGCTGCCGCCGCAGCGGGCCGAGGCCTTCGCCCTGGCCTGCAATGCGGTGCCGGCCCTCGACCTGCGCGCCAACCCCCTGCGCACCAGCCGCGACGAGCTGATGACGCGCTTCACCGCCGCCGGTGTGGCCGCCCGCGCCCTGCCCGGTGCGCCCCACGGCCTCACCCTGCTGGACCGGGTCGGCGATCTCCGCGAGCTGCCCGGCTATGCCGAGGGGCTCTGGTGCGTGCAGGACCGCAGCGCCCAGGCCATCGCCCCCCTGCTGGAGGCCCAGCCCGGCCAGCGGATCCTGGATGCCTGCGCCGCCCCGGGTGGCAAGAGCACCCACCTGGCGGAGCTGATCGGCGACCAGGGCGAGGTGTGGGCCCTCGATCGCTCCGAAGCCCGTCTGCGGCGCCTGGATCGCAACGCCGAACGCCTCGGACTCACGTCGATCCGCTCCCTGGCGCTCGATGCCACGGCCCTGGCCGAGGCCAAGCCCCACTGGCGCGGCTCCTTTGACCGCCTCCTCCTCGATGCCCCCTGCTCCGGCCTCGGCACCCTGGCCCGCCACCCGGACGCCCGCTGGCGGATCACCCCGGACGCCATCGACGGGCTGGTGACCCTGCAGCGCCAGCTGCTGGGGGCGCTGCTGCCCCTGCTGGCCCCCGGCGGCCGGCTCGTTTACGCCACCTGCACGGTGGAACCGCGCGAGAACGGCGCCCTGATCGCTTCGGTGCTGGAGGCCCAGCCGGCGTGGAGCCTGCTGCAGGAAAGCCAGTGGTGGCCGGAACCCCCCGAGGGAGAACGGGGCGGCGGTGATGGCTTCTACGCGGCTGTGCTGCAGGCTCCCGCCTAAGGCGGTGGCGGCGGAGCAGCGACGGGGGGCGGTGGCGGCAGGGGGGCCGGCACGTCCGCCGGTGGGGGCGGCGGCGGCACGGCCGCATCGCGGGAGCGGGGGGCGGCCACGGGATTGTTCGGCGGCGACGGCTGGGTTGGCTCGCTGTCGGCCGGCGGCCGCTCGCTGGGGAGCTCCTGGGCCGGGGGGCTGGTGCGGCTGGGCTCCTGCGGCGGTGGTTCCCAGCGCTGGCTGTCGCGATGGCCCCCGGACTCAGGAATGGCGTCGGGCTGGGGCGGCTTCTGGCTGCGCACCGGCTTGAAGCTGCCGGTGAGCACGGGCTTGGGAGGGAACTTCTGCACCGGCATCCCCTTGGTCACCGGCTCCATGAACGCCCGCCAGGCATAGGTGGCCAGGACGCTGGTGGTGCCTGTTCCCTGGTTGTTGTCGTACCCCAGCCAGACGCCGGTGGTGAGCTGGGGAATCGAACCGATGAACCACAGGTCTCGGGCCCCCTCGGAGGTGCCCGTCTTGCCGGCCACCGGCCGGTCGGCCAGGGCGGCGCCGCCGCCGGTGCCGCCCTGCACCACCTGCTGCAGCATCCACACCATCGCGTCGGCGATGTCGCTGCTCACCGCCCGGGTGCCGCGGGGGCCGTTGGCCCGGCGCGACCACAGCAACTCCCCGTCCGGTCCGAAGATCTCCTCGAAGGGCAGCGGCTGGATGTACACCCCGCGGTTGACCAGTGCCGCGTAGGCCGCCGTCATGTCGAGCACCGTCTGGTCGTTGGAGCCGATCGCCATCGACAGATAACGCCCCAGCTCCCGGTGGATGCCGAGGCTCTTGGCGGTGGCGATCACCGGGTCGTAGCCGAGCTTCTGCAGCAGCCCCACCGCCACGATGTTGAGCGAGTTCTGCAACGCCGTGGCCAGACTCACCCGGCCCATGTAGCGATTGCCGAAGTTCTTGGGGCAATAGCTGCCAAAACAGCGGGCCGAATCAAGCACCGTGTCTTCGGGCTTCATGCCCAGTTTCAGGGCCGTGAGATAGACAAACAGCTTGAAGGTGGAGCCCGGTGAGCGCAGCGCCTGGGAGGCCCGGTTGAACTGGGTTTTCTCAAAGTCGTTGCCGCCCACCATCGCCCGCACCAGGCCGGTGCCTGGCTCCATGGCCACCAGGGCCCCTTCCATGCTGCCGCTGGCGTAGGTGTCGATCGTTTTCTGGGCCTCGGCCTGCCAGGCCGCATTCAGGCCGCTGCGGATCGTCAGTCCCCCGACCTCCAGCTGCTCCTTGCTGAGCACCTTGGGCAGCTCCTGCTCCAGCCAGCTGGTGTACCAGGGGGCCGGGTTGTAGAAGAACTTCGGCTCGGCCGGCTTCAGCGCCAGGGGGGCGGCCTCGGCCCGCTCGAGCTGGGCGTCGTCGATGAAACCCGCCTCCCGCATGCGTCCCAGCACCACCGAGCGCCGCCGCAGGGCCACCTCCGGATTCACCAGCGGTGAATACACCGACGGGGCCGGCGGCAGCCCGGCGATCAGGGCAGCTTCCGGCAGGGTGAGCTGGTCGGGGCGTTTGGAGAAGTAGATCCAGGCGGCATCGGAAACGCCGTAGGCGCTGGAGCCGAGGTACACGTAATTGAGGTATTGCTCGAGAATCTGCGCCTTGCTCAGCTGGCGCTCGATCTTCCCGGCCAGGGCCGCCTCCTTGAGCTTGCGCACGATCGTGCGGTCCTGGCTCAGGAACACGGTGCGGGCCAGCTGCTGGGTGATCGTGCTGGCCCCTTCCTCCACGGCTCCCTGCTGCAGGTTGCGCAGCATGGCCCGGCTGATGCCGAACAGATCGATGCCGTCGTGCTGGTAAAAGCGGCGGTCCTCGGCGGCCACGAAAGCACGCTGGATCAGCAGCGGCATCTTGCCCGCGGGCAGTTTCTCGCGGGTGGCCGGGCCCTTCTTGAGCACCACCTGGCCGTCGGAGGAAAGGATCGTGATCGTCCCCGGCCGGTTGAAACTGGTGATGCGGCCCGCGTCGGGCAGCAGTCCGTCGAGGCTGCGCACCAGGGCCGTCTGCCCCAGGGCCACCAAGCCTCCGGCGGCGACCGCGGCCAGGGCCGGCCCGAGCAGACGCCAGTTGGATCGGCCCGCTGGCCGGCTGGACGGTGGCTTGCCGGGTTGGCGCGGGCCGGTGGTGGCCGAGGACGGACCCACCCTGGTCATGGCAGGGTCAGGTCGCTGTGGCCGATCGCTAGGGCGGTCACGAGCATGCCCAGCACCAGGAACGGCTGGGCGCTGGCCTGATATTTCACATCGAAGGCGACGGGATCACGCAGCAGCCAGATGTCCTGGAAGGTGATCTGGGGGACGATCAGCAGCACCAGCAGCACGGCGGCGAAGTGCTGGCCGATGGCGATCAATACGGCCACCATTGCCAGCTGGAAGAGATCGATCATGCCGGCACTGATCCAGCTGGCCCGTTCGATGCCGAACACCACCGGCAGCGATTGCAGGCCCAGGGCCCGGTCGCCTTCGACGCTCTTGAAATCATTGACGACGGCGATCCCCAGCCCCGCCAGGCTGTAGGCCAGGGTGAGCAGGGCCGTGGCCCAGGTGAGCTGGCCAAACAGGGCCTGGCCGGCCCACCAGGGCAGGGCGATGTAGCTGGCACCCAGGGCGTAGTTGCCCAGCCAGCCGTTCTGCTTCAGCTTCAGCGGGGGCGCCGAATAGATGTAGCTGACGAAGGACCCGCCCAGGGCCAGCAGCAGCAGCACCGGGGTGCTGTGGCCGGCCCAGACATCCAGACCCCAGGCCACCGCCAGCCCGGCCAGCAGCAGCACGATGATCTGCAGGCGCACCTGGCCCAGGGGGATGGCTCCGGAGGGAATCGGCCGGTAGGGCTCGTTGATCGCGTCGATCTCGCGGTCGTAGTAGTCGTTGATCGTCTGGGTGTAGCCCGCCAGCAGGGGACCGCTCATCAGCATGCAGGCCACCGAAGCCCCCACCTCCGGCAGGGTCCAGTGGAAGTTGCCGGAGGCGGCCGCCCCGCAGATCACCCCCCAGATCAGGGGGATCCAGGTGACGGGCTTCATCAGCTGCAGCCGGATCTTCCAGATGTTGGAGCTGCCACTGGCGCCCTTCATCCCGAGCAGCTGCCGGGCGCCACCGGAAACGCCTGGGGAGCCGGCGCTGGGTTCGGGGCTCTGGCTCATGGGTGGGCCGTCTCAGGCAGGGGTGATCTCATCATCGAAGAACCAGGTGGTGGTGCCACCGCCCAGCTCCACCACCACACCGATGCCCGTCCCGTCGGTGACGCGGAAATCCTTCACCGTGCCGGTGGCATCAGCTTTGAGCGCCGCCACCAGATCGGCAGGAATGCGATCGCGCACGCGGGTGACCCGCACCTTCGAGCCGATGGTGATGCCAGCCTGGGCCATGTCCGGCGCGAGTAGAAAGTGGCGCAACACTAACAGTGAACCCGTGGTCGCCAAGCGGATCATCCCCTGCCTCGATGTGGCCGGCGGCAGGGTGGTGAAGGGCATCAACTTCGTCGGTCTGCGGGATGCCGGCGACCCGGTGGAACTGGCCTGCCGCTACAGCCTCTCCGGCGCCGACGAGCTGGTCTTCCTCGACATCGCCGCCAGCCACCAGGGCCGCGCCACCCTGGTGGACATGGTGCAACGCACCGCCGAGGCGGTGACGATCCCGTTCACGGTCGGCGGCGGCATCGTCAGCGTCGAAGGGATCACCGAGCTGCTGCGGGCCGGTGCCGACAAGGTGAGCCTCAACTCCTCGGCGGTCCGCACCCCGGAGCTGGTGGCCGCCGGTGCCGACCGCTTCGGCTGCCAGTGCATCGTCGTGGCGATTGATGCCCGTCGCCGCCCCTGCCAGGGGGATGAACCGCCGGCCTGGGATGTCTTCGTCAAGGGCGGGCGGGAGAACACCGGCCTCGATGCGGTGGACTGGGCCCGGCAGGTGGTGGCACTCGGCGCCGGGGAGATCCTGCTCACCTCCATGGATGGCGACGGCACCCAGGCGGGATACGATCTGGCCCTCACCCGGGCCGTGGTCGAGGCCGTGGAGGTGCCTGTGATCGCCTCTGGAGGCGCCGGTTGCATCGACCACATCGCCGCTGCCCTCGAGGTGGCCGGGGCCTCGGCCGCCCTGCTCGCCTCCCTGCTCCATGACGGGGTGCTCACGGTGGAGGAGATCAAGCTGGATCTGCTGCGGCGGGGCCTGCCCGTGCGGCCCCTGCTGGCCCCGCTGCCCACGGCCTGAGCGGCCGGGGCGACCCGACCGCAGCAGCCCCTTCACTCCCCGTAACATTAGGAAGACGTCTTTGGAACGTGGTGCATCGGTGAACGCCTTTCTGCTTCTGCCAACGCCCGTGTTCACGGCGATCGCGCTGGTGGTTGTGGTTGTGGTGATCGCCCTTGTGGCCTGGGCGCTGCAGTTGATGCAGGCCGCCACCGACCGCCGCGAATTCTCCCTGATGCTGGCCGGCTGCATGGTCTGCTCGGCGGCCGTGGGCCTGGCCACCGTGATGGTGCTCACCTTCACCAGCCCGGTCCGCCTCGAAGCCCGAGGCCTGACCTCCCCTGAAGGTGAACCGGCCGGTGTCAGCCTCGATGCCATCGTGCTGCCCTGGGATGACTCCCTGACCCCAAGCCTTGGCCACAGTTGATCCCGGGCAGATCAGCGATCTGTTCGACACCATCGCCCCCCGCTACGACCAGCTGAACGATCTGCTCAGCCTGGGGCTGCACCGGATCTGGAAGCGGCAGGCCCTGCTCTGGTTGCGCCCCCGTCCCGGCCAGCGCCTGCTGGACCTCTGCTGCGGCACCGGCGACCTGGCCCTGGTGCTGGCCTCCCGCGTCAGGCCCGGCGGGCTGGTGCTGGGCCTGGATGCGGCCACCGCCCCGCTGGCGATCGCCCGCCGCCGCGCCGCCCGCCAGCCCTGGTTGCCCCTGCAATGGCAGCAGGGCGATGCCCTGGCCACCGGCCTGGCCGATGGCTGGGCCGACGGGGCGGTGATGGCCTACGGCCTGCGCAACCTGGCCGATCCCGCTGCCGGCCTGGTGGAGCTGCGGCGCCTGCTGCGGCCGGGCGGGAGGGCGGTGGTGCTGGATTTCAACCGACCCGATCCGGCCTCGGCCCCGGCGGCCTTCCAGCGCTTCTACCTGCGGCGTCTGGTGGTGCCGGCCGCCCGTGCCGTGGGCCTGCCGGAGCAGTACGCCTATCTGGAGGAGAGCCTGGCCCGCTTCCCCACCGCCCCCGTCCAGGAGCAGCTGGCCCGCTCCGCCGGTTTCGCCATGGCACACCACCGCCCCCTGGCCGGCGGATTGATGGGCCTGCTGGAACTGCAAGCCTGAGGCACGGCCTGGGGGCCTGGCCGCGGCGATCGCTGATCACCGATCTGGCAGCATCAAGCCGACTTTCCTGCCGTCCTGGCCCATACCCGACCGGCGCACCATGCTCTTCCAGGACATCATCGCCAGCCTCAACCGGTTCTGGGCCGACCAGGGTTGCCTGATCCTGCAGCCCTACGACACGGAGAAGGGCGCCGGCACCATGAGCCCCCACACCGTGCTGCGGGCGATCGGCCCGGAGCCCTGGGCGGTGGCCTACCCCGAGCCCTGCCGGCGCCCCACCGACGGCCGCTACGGCGACAACCCCAACCGGGCCCAGCACTACTTCCAGTACCAGGTGCTGATCAAGCCCTCCCCGGATGCCATCCAGGAGACCTACCTGGCCTCCCTCGAAACCCTGGGCATCCACGCGGCTGACCACGACATCCGCTTCGTGGAGGACAACTGGGAATCCCCCACCCTCGGGGCCTGGGGGGTGGGCTGGGAGGTGTGGCTCGACGGCATGGAGGTGACCCAGTTCACCTATTTCCAGCAGTGCGGCGGCCTCGACTGCCGGCCGGTGTCCATCGAGATCACCTACGGCCTGGAGCGGCTGGCGATGTACCTCCAGGACGTGGAGAGCATCTGGGACCTGCGCTGGAACGGCGAGCGCAGCTACGGCGACATCTGGCTGCCGTTCGAGAAGGGCCAGTGCACCTACAACTTCGAGGCCTCCAACCCCGAACGCCTGCTGCAGCTGTTCGCCCTGCATGAGGCCGAGGCCGCCGATCTGGTGGCGGCCGGGCTGCCGGCCCCGGCCCTCGACCACGTGCTCAAGTGCAGCCACACCTTCAACCTGCTGGAGGCCCGCGGCGTGATCTCGGTGACCGAGCGCACCGCCACCATCGGCCGCATCCGCCACCTGGCGCGCCAGGTGGCCGAGGCCTGGCTGGAGGAGCGCCGCGCCCTGGGCTTCCCCCTGCTGAACGAACCGCCGGCGTGAAGCGCACCCTGCTGGTGGCGGTGCTGGTGCTCGGCGCCTTCCAGGCCGGTCGCCTCACCGAGCGGGCCATCTGGCCCTGCCGGCTGCGGCCCCTTGCCGCCCTGGTCGCGCCGCTGCTGGGTCAGGAGCTGCCCAGCCCCCAGCTGTGTGAGCTGATGCTCAAGTTGCCGAGTTTCTGAGCCGTCTGGTCCTTGGTCTCAGGGCGCCGTGGGCGTGGCCTGAGTGGCCGGCGCGGTGGCCACCGTCTTGCCCCTGGGAGCGCCGCCGAAGAAGAACTTCACGCCCACTTCGATGCCGTTCAGGTAGGAGGCGAAGCCGTTGGACTGGGCATCGCCGTTGTTCCATTGCAGGCCCATGTACCGCCAGGACAGGTTCAGATCGGTGTTGTCGCCGATGGCATAGCCCAGGCCCACCTGGGCATTGCCACTGAGGTCCTGCTGGCCTGCCAGGCCGAAGCCCCCCACGTCGGCGCGGGCGAAGGCCCGCAGGCGCGGCGAGAGGAACACGGTGGCCTGGGTGCCCACCAGGGGTTGCACCCAGGTCCGCTGGAAGCTCCGGGCTGGCTCGAGCAGGGTGCGTCCGAAGGGGCCATCGAGGGTGGCGGCCAGATTCAGTTGGCCATCGATGAGTCGCACCCCGGCGTAGGGGATCACGGAGTAGGAGCCGGGCTTGCCGATGGCCGATTCCCGATCGCCGAACCGGTAGCGCAGGGCCAGGTCGTAGATCCCCAGCTTCTGGCCCACGTCGGCCGTGGTCGTGAACAGGTTGCGCTGACCCACCAGCCGGCTGGCCTGGTCCCCCAGGTTGATGTACCAGAGATCGCCCTGCAGGCCCAGCCGTCCCTTCTCGACGCTGCCGCGGGCGGAGGCGGCGAAGCGCAGCACGCTGAGGATCTCCCCCAGGTCCTGGTCCACCTCGGCCTCCTGGCCCCGGATGGTGACCGAGCCGGTGGCGCGCAGCGGCGCGAAGCCGTACAGCTCGACGGTGCCGCTCCAGGGGTTGAGGGCTGGGGCCGTCTCCCCTGGTGCCGGCTCAGCCTGGGCCATCTCGGGCGCAGCCGCAACCGCCGGGGCCCCTGGCGGCAGGCGCAGCTCCTGGCCGATCCAGGTGGCCTCAGGCGCACGCCCCGGTGCCGTTGCGGCCAGGGCGGCCGCCCCCATGAGGGCAGGGGAGGCCAGGGCCAGACCGGCCAGGATGGGGCCCAGGCTGCTTGGACGGTTCTTCATGGGCGGGATCTTAAGCAGTGTCGCCAGAAGCGGCGGTGCCGGGTGGGGATGCGTCAGCGGTCGGCACTCGTCGTCCTGAGGCTCGTGCTGGGAGGCTCGCCGAAGAGGGCGCGGTAGTCGCGGGCGAAATGGCCCGCGTTCAGGAAGCCCCAGCGGGCGGCCAGTTCGGCGACCCGCGCCGCCTCCGGATCGGCGCTCAGCAGGGCCTGGCGCACGCCGTGCAGGCGACGGATCTTGAGGTAGGCCATCGGGCCCATGCCCAGGTGCTCCTGGAATCCCTGCAGCAGGCTGCGCCGACCGGCCGCCACCTGGCGGCACAGCCCATCGAGGCTGATCGGTTCGTGGGGATGCTCCGCCATCCAGGCCTGGGCGGCCTTCACCAGCTCGATCCGAGCCGGCGGCCGGGCCAGCCGCCCGCCGTGGCCGGTGCGGTGCACCAGGGCCTCCACCAGCAGGGGCACCAGATCCCCGCACAGCTGCCGGCGGATCGCCGGATCCTCCATCAGGGCGGGAGACCGCTCGGCAACGTGGAAGATCCGGCGCAGGCAGGCCTTCACCCGTTCGAAGCGCCGCGGATCGATCGCCTGCCAGTTGACACCCTCCAGCGGCTCCTCCAGGCCAGGTCCGCCCAGCTCGCGGGCCCACTGCAGGAACCTCTCCCGATCCAGGCTCAGCAACGCCAGGCTGCAGCGTTCGGGGGTGGTGAGGTGGATCTCCCCCGCGGTGGCCAGGCCGAAGAACGCCGAGGCCGGCAGCTCCAGCCCGTGGGAGCGCATCACGGGCTGGCCGGGGTCCTCCTCCAGGTCAAGGGCGATCAGCTGGCGGCCTTTGGGTTTGGGCCCACCCCCGTGGAGGGGCCGATCGAAACGCAGCCGCAGGACCTGGAGCGCACCGAGGTCGAGGGCCAGCAGCTCGCTGCTGAGCTGGCCGCCGGCGAGCTGGGTGAGTTGCACGGGCAGGAGGCCGCTGAGCACCTCTTCCAGGCGCGCGACGTCGTGGATGGAGCGGCACAGGGGAACAGCGGATCCGCACTTATTGAGTGTTCGGATCGCTCGGCTCTGTGCATCCTTTAGGGGCGTGTTCCCCGAAGGCGTGGCGTCCGTCACGTGACAACGGGGGACCTGACCCCTCTTCCTACCCCACTTCCTCACCCGCCGGGTGTTCCCCGCCATGCCCAACGGCCAGCCCAACATCCTCATCCTCTGGGGCGATGACATCGGCCAGAGCAACCTCAGCTGCTACAGCGACGGCCTGATGGGGTACCAGACCCCCAACATCGACCGGGTCGCCAAGGAGGGCGGCCGCTTCATCCATTACTACGCCGAGCAGAGCTGCACCGCCGGCCGAGCGGCCTTCATCTCCGGCCAGAGCGTGTTCCGCACCGGCCTGAGCAAGGTGGGGCTGCCGGGTGCCGAGCTGGGTTTCCGCGCCGAGGATCCCACCATCGCCGAACTGCTCCAGCCCCTGGGCTACCGCACCGGTCAGTTCGGCAAGAACCACTTCGGCGACCGCGACGAGCATCTGCCGACGATGCACGGTTTCGATGAGTTCTTCGGCAACCTCTACCACCTCAACGCCGAGGAGGAGCCGGAACTGCCCGACTATCCCAAGCCGGAGGACTTCCCCGATTTCCAGAAGAACTTCGGCCCCCGCGGCGTGCTGCACTGCTGGGCCAACGGCGATGGCACCCAGCGGATCGAGAACACCGGTCCGCTCACCAAGAAGCGGATGCAGAACTGCGATGAGGAGTTTCTCACCGAGGCCAAGCGCTTCATCCGTGATGCCGTGGCCTCCGGGGAGCCCTTCTTCGTGTGGTTCAACACCACCCACATGCACTTCCGTACCCATGCCCGTCCCCAGGACATCGGCCAGTCGGGGCGGTGGCAGTCGGAGTACCACGACGTGATGATCTATCACGACAACTGCATCGGCGAGATGCTCGACCTGCTCGATGAACTGGGCATCGCCGATGACACGATCGTGATGTACAGCACCGACAACGGGCCCCACATGAACAGCTGGCCCGACGCCGGCATGACCCCGTTCCGCAACGAGAAGAACTCCAACTGGGAAGGGGCCTACCGGGTGCCGGCCCTGGTGCGCTGGCCTGGGAAAATCGCCCCGGGCACCCTCTACACCGGCATCGTCAGCCATCTCGACTGGCTGCCCACCCTGCTGGCGGCGGCCGGCGAACCGGCGATCAAGGAGAAGCTTCTGGAGGGCCACACGGTGGGCTCCAAGACCTTCAAGATCCACCTGGATGGCTACAACATGCTCGACTACTGGACCGGCCAGAGCGACAAGAGCCCCCGGGTGGAATTCTTCTACTTCTCCGACGACGGCGATCTCACCGGCCTGCGCTACGACAACTGGAAGTTCGTGTTCATGGAGCAGCGCGCCACCGGAACGCTGCAGGTCTGGGCGGAGCCCTTCACGCCGCTGCGGGTGCCGAAGATCTTCAACCTGCTCACCGATCCCTATGAGCGGGCGGACATCACCTCCAACACCTACTGGGACTGGATGCTCGACCACGCCTTCGCCCTTGTGCCGGCCCAGGTGATCGCGAGTCGGTTCCTGGCCACGTTCCAGGCCTATCCGCCCCGCCAGAAGGCGGCCAGCTTCTCCCTGGAGGATGTGATCGCCAAGATGACCGCCGCCGCCAGCGGCGGCCACTGAGGGGCTCGCCGCCGTCGCCCCCGCCATGACCCCGGAGCGCTCCCCCTCCCCGACGCGATCCGCCTCGGCCCCCCGGCCGGGGCGCCCCCCGGCGCGGGACATGGTCTGGATTCCCGAGGGCTCCTTCGAGATGGGCTCCGATCACCACTACCCGGAGGAGGCCCCGGCCCACCGGGTGGCGGTGGCGGGGTTCTGGATCGACCGCGCCCCGGTCACCAACGCCCAGTTCCGAAAGTTCGTCAAGGCCACGGGCCACCTCACCGTGGCCGAGCAGCCGGCCGATCCGGCCGCCTATCCCGGCGCTCTGCCGGAGCTGCTGGACCCGGCGTCCATCGTGTTCGTGCCACCGCCCGGACCGATCGGCACCGGTGACCCTTACCGCTGGTGGCAGTACCTGCCGGGGGCCTGCTGGCGCCACCCCGAAGGCCCGGGCAGTTCAATCAAGGCCCGGGACCACCACCCCGTGGTGCACGTGACCCACGCCGATGCGGCGGCCTATGCGGCCTGGGCCGGCAAGCAGCTCCCCAGCGAGGCCGAGTGGGAATGGGCCGCCCGCGGCGGACGGGAGGGGGGCGAATTCGCCTGGGGGGATCAGCTGTACCCCGGTGGTCGGCCCATGGCCAACACCTTCCAGGGGGACTTCCCGCACCACAACAGCCTGCTCGACGGCTGGGAGCGCACTTCGCCGGTGGGGTCCTTCCCGCCGAACGGCTACGGCCTGCTCGACATGATCGGCAATGTCTGGGAGTGGACCGACGACTGGTACGGCGACCATGCCGTCACGGACGACAAGCCCGAAGGGTGTTGCCGGCAGGCCAGCATCGATCCGGGCTCCCAGCACGGGCACCAGCCGCGCAAGGTGGTGAAGGGTGGCTCCTTTCTGTGCGCCCCCAGCTACTGCCGCCGCTACCGGCCCGCCGCCCGCATGGCCCAGGGGATCGACACCTCCACGTGCCACATGGGCTTCCGCTGCATGGTGAGGCGCTGATCCATGCCGGAGTTTTCCCTGGTGGAGTGGCTCGAGCGGTTCGCCGTCGTCCTGCGCTTCGTACTCGAAGGCGTGTCGCTGGTGTGTGTGGCCCTGGGGTTCGCGGCCACGCTGCTCCAGGCCGTGCGCCAGAGGCTGGGCCCCGGCCGCCACCGCCGCGAAGCCGTCAGCCGGCGCTTCAACAGCCTCCGCCTCACCTTCGGCAGCTGGCTGTCGATGGCCCTGGAGTTCCAGCTGGCCGCCGATATCGTCGCCACCACGACGGCCCCCTCCAACCAGAACCTGATCCAGCTCGGTGTCATCGCCGTGATCCGCACCTTCCTCAACGTCTTCCTGGGCCGGGAAGTGGAACTGGAACTGAAGTTCGAGGAGGCCCAGCGCCAGCAGCGTCAGCAGAGTTCCACCACCGAGACCCTTTCCCCCTAGATGGCCAACCTCAACAACGAACTGGCCAAGGAGCGCAACCGGGCGGCGGCTGAGCGCACCCTGATGGCCTGGATCCGCACCTGCCTGTCGCTGATCAGCTTCGGCTTCGGCCTCGACAAGATCATCGGGGCGATCAACAGCAGCCGCTTCGATCGCAGTGCCCATGCCGGCCTGAGTGTGCGGCTGGTGTCCATGGGGTTCATCCTGGTCGGAATCCTGGCGATGGCGGCGGCCACCCGCCAGCACCTGCGCACACTCAAGCTGATCCGGCGCGACGACTTTCTCTATGCCGATCAGCGTTCGATCAGCACCCTGACGGCTATCGCACTCACAGTCATCGGTGTTGTCGCGTTTGCGCTGCTGGTGATGGGTTCCCCTCTCGGTTGATTTCCATGCCCCAGGCCGCCTCCCTTCTTGTCACGGCCACGATTGTCACCCTGATGTTCAGCCTCGGTCTGGGGCTGAAGCGGTACCCGTTCCTGCTGCTCAGGGATCGCCCCGCCTTTCTCTGGCGCGTGGTGCTCGGCACCTGCCTGCTGGTGCCCCTGGCCGGGCTGGCGCTGGTGCTGTTGCCTCTGCATGGCCTTGTGAGCCGGCCGGCCTGGGTGGCCATGGGCCTGATGCTGGCCTGTCCCAGCGCCCCTTTGATCCTGTTCCGCGTGCGCAGCAGTGGCGGCACGGCCGAACTGGCGGCGCGGCTGCAGATTGCGGCGGCGCTGCTGGCGATCGTCACGATTCCTCTGCTGGAGGTGGTGTTCCGCGTCGGCGCCGGACTGCGCGGCTGGGAAATGGTGGAGTGGGGAATCACTCCGGCCCAGGTGGCGGGCCAGGTGCTGAAGGTTCAGGTGCTGCCGGTGATCGCCGGCATCCTGTTGGGCCAATGGAAGCCGTCGCTGGCCCAGCGCTGCAGCAAGGCCCTGGGCAACCTGGCCACGGTGCTGCTGCTGCTGATGATGGTGGCGCTGGTGGTGCTCAGCGGCAAGCAGCTGCTGCCCTTCCTGCAGCAGAACCTGGTGGGCCTGGCGGCCATGGCCGTCCTCAGCGGGCTCAGCCTGGCGATCGGCTACGGCCTGGCCGGCGCGGACCCGCTGGAGCGACGCACCGTGGCCCTGGTGACGGGCATGCGCAACACGGGCCTGGCCGCCCAGCTGGCCCTGACCTACGGCAAAGGCCTGCCCGATCTGGTTCCCGGGATCCTCTCCTACGTGCTGATCACGGTGATCGTCACCACCCTGTTCCTGAAATGGCAGCAGGGGCAGCTGGAGCCCTCCGGCCAGCCCTCTGGCTGATCAGGCGTTCGGGTCGCCGGTTTTCGGCACGGTGCTGGCGTTGCCTCGGCGGGGCCGCCTGTCTTTCGGCGCCGTTCGCCAGCCTGTACAGGCTGTACAGAAGTCCTTCCGGCCAGGTAGGCGGCACCACCCCCTTGGGGACACGATTGCCGCCACCGCCACCGCCGCCGCCGGGAACTCTGGAGCATGCTCCGTTCCCCCCTGCTGCCGCTGCTGCTGCTGCTCTTAGTGCTGGTGCAGGCCCAGCTGCGGCCGCTCCAGCCCGCCGCCGGGGATCCGCTGCGGCTGCTCGGCGGTGGGGATGGGCCCCAGCCGGCGATCCTGACCGGACAGCTCTTGAGCGATCCGGTGGCCAGCGCGGCTTCCGAGGCTCCCCCCGCCGGCCAGGTCGGTCCCTGCCGGGTGCTGCTGCAGACGGCAGGGGGCCGCAGCGAGCTGAGCTTCCGCACCTGTCCGGAGTTGCGTGAGGGCTGGGGCGTGCGGGTGAGCGGCCAGCTGCGGCGCCCCCGCCCGGCCCCCCACCCCCTGCTGGCCGGGCCGGCCGAGCGCCTGGCCCGCCAGGGCAGCTGGACCCGCCTCGCAGTGGAGCAGCTGGAGGTGTTGCGCCGCCCCGCCACCCCGATCGCCGATCTGCGCCGCAGCATCGCCGCCCGGTTCGTGGCCTCAGCGGGGCCGGAACGGGGCGGCCTGCTGGCGGCCCTGGTGCTGGGCAGTGCCGTGGTGCCCCTGCCGGCCGAGCTTCGCGCCGACTTCCGCGTTGCCGGCCTCTCCCATGCCCTGGCCGCCTCGGGTTTCCACCTCAGCGTCCTGCTGGGGGCGGTGCTGGCCATCGGCCGGGGCCTGGGCCGCTGGACGCGACTGGCCCTGGGCGCCGGGGCCATGGCCCTGTTCCTGATGCTGGCCGGGGCCCAGCCCTCGGAGGGTAGCGACTCGCCTACTGTACGGCGCACCCTGCCCGTCTGCATCCATGAAGGTCGGCTATGCCCGCCTCAGCAGCGGTGACCCTGCGGGCCTCACCCTGGCCATCCAGCTGGACCGCCTGCAGGCCGCCGGCTGCGATGCCATTTACAGCGAGGTGATCAGCGGCAACGCCCGCCGCCGGCCCGAATGGGAGCGGCTCAAGGCCGACATCACGTCTGGCCGTGTCACCGAGGTGGTGGCGGTTCGGATGGACCGGCTGAGCCGCAGCTGGACGGCGATCGGTGAGGTGATCGAGCTGTTCGCTGCTGAGCGGGCCCCGCGCCTGACCCTGCTCGATGACCCGCTGGATCTGACCACCACCGCCGGCCGCATGACCAGCGGCATCCTCAGCAGCGTGGCCGCGGCCGAACGCGAGCGGATCGTCGCCCGGGCCAAGGCGGGCCTGCGGCAGCGGTTCGCCAGCGGCCGGCGCATCAAGACCCCTTTCGGCATCATCATCGACACCCAGGGCTTCCCGGTGATTGACCGCTCCCCATGGCTCTGCACCATCGCTGATCGGCGCCTCTGGAGTCGCTCTGATGTGGCGATCGCGTTGTGGGAGGCGTGGGAGTCGGCCCCCAGCCGCTATGCCCCGGCCCGTCTTGCTGCCCAGCAGTTCGGCATCAACGGCTGGGGTGGTGGCAGTGCGGCGACCTGGGCGTGCAATCCAAGCCTGCGGGGTGCGCTCACCGGCGGCCGGCGCGATCGGCATGGCGGCTATCCAGCGGTGAAGGAAAGCGCCTTTGAGCCATTGATCGAGCCCGAACGGCACCTGGCGGCGGTGGCGGTGTTCCTGCGCGAGCGGGCCAGCAACACCGGACGCGACAACCGCCACGCCACACCATTGAGCGGGAAGGTGATCTGCGCGAGCTGCGGCTACCGGATGTCGCTCAACCGTGTCACCACCAGGCCGTCAGCACCATGGGCGTTCCGGTGCCGGCGGATCGGTTGCGACCGCTGCAACCACCGCACCACCTACGACACCCTGCTGGAAGCCGTGCGCCAGCACCTGCTGGGGCGGTGCGGGGAGATTGCTGCGCTGCTGCTGGGGGTGCTGCAGCCGGCGGGTCGTGACCTCGACATGGAAGCGGCGATCAGCAAGGCCCAGGAGCGGGTGCAGGGCCGCCTTCAGCTGCTGGCGAGTGACCCTGAGGATGCCGACCTGCGGCGCTCGCTGGAGCGGGCTGAGGCTGAGCTGGCGGCCCTGCAGCACACCGCGGCCACCAAACCCACCCAGGCGGGTGATCCGGCGGTGGCGATGGCGCTGTGGGGGTCGTGGCTCGATGGTGGGGCCGCTGTGGTGGGCGATCACCTGGAGCTGAGGGTGCCGGACAGCCTGCTGGATCCAGAGGCGGTGGTGGATCGGCTGCTGAGCAGGGAGCAGTTCGGTGCCACGGCGGGCCTGCTGGTGCCGGCGACGGTCCACTCGATCCTTGCTGGTGGTGATGGTGTGGAGGTGGTGGGCACCGATGCAGGGGTGCTGCCGATGCAGGGCGGGCAGGTGCTGCTGCCGGTGCCGATCACAACCCCACCTAATGGGCACAACAGCAGCACATAGATGCCCCTAACTGCTCACCCTGATTGTCTGACAGCTAGCGTTAGCTAACGGGGCTTAATCGGGGGCGTCTAGATGTGATGAATGGGGGCTCATTCCGACTACTGTGGGTAAGTCGATCGCCAGCAACTTGACCCCATGGCACGCATCCCGCCCGACCACGAACTCAACCCCGATCTGAAGGTTCTGACGATCCGCGCCAGCCAGCGCATGGTCGACGCCGCCGCCTCTCGGGCCGTTGCTGAAGGCGTTGATCGCTCCGTGATCATCAGGCGCTGGCTGCGCGTCGGGGCGGCCGCTGATGGGCTCAGCGTCAGTGCCCGGCCGCCGCTGCCCGTCGTGCTCAGCGAGGCCTGAACAGCAGAAAGGGGCCGACCACCAGGTCAGCCCTCCCCAGTCGACCGCCAGGTCGTCAGTCGAGGCTACCTCGCCTCGCCAGCTCCGAACCCTCACCTCCAGCTGCCTATTGCCCACCACGCCGACAAGAAAAGAGCCGGGTTTCCCCGACTCTCTCTTGTCTTCACCCGATCGCTGCTTCTGCTTGCTGAGGGCTGGCAGCGGTCGGATACCGACGACGGACTGTGAACGACCTTATCGCATCACAACCAACACGCGATTGTGAGCATGTAGCTAAGACCCATTGTGGCACAACTGCCCTTCAGGTGCCGGCCTTCGACTTCGGGGCCGCCCTGCTTCACCTGCAGATTCTCGGCATCAATCCCAGCACCGTTCGGCTGCGTGCCATCCACTGGTTCAAGGCCGAGAAGGATCCCCTCACCCATCTGCACCTCAAGGATCCCGTCACCAAGAAGCCCCTCAAGCCCGGGCCCCCGGTGGAGAAGATCGGCGGGGGTGAGGCGGGGCTGCTCGCACGGCTTGAGGCACTCCAGCAGCGGGGCTTCCGCGTCTACTTCGTCGTCAACCGCGGCGGCGACGATGCCCCCTCGATCACCGACTGCATCGCCCTCTATGTCGAGTGGGACGACCGGCCCATTGAGGAGCAGATCGAGGCCTGGCGTGGTCTGGGGCTGCCGCAACCCACCTTGCAGGTGCACACCGGCGGGAAATCGGTCCACACCTACTGGAAGTTCGCCGCCCCCATCAAGCCCGATCGCTGGCGCAACCTCACCGAACGCCTGATCAACCACTGCGCTTCGGATCGCACCATCAAGGATCCGTCGCGTGTCATGGCTCTGGCGGGCTCCACCTACTGGCAGAAGCAGACCGGCAACCGCCAGGAGTCAGGCCCTGATGAGGGCACCATCAAGGGGCAGGCGCACATCCTCCCTGGGGCCGATCCCGCCCGCGTCTACGACATCGAGGTCTTTGAGCAGCTGCTGCCGCCCCTGCCGGCGCCGACCGCCAAAGGGGCGAACCGCATCGTGCAGGTCGACCCGAATCGAGGCACCATCACCACCCCCGCTGATGGGAAGCCGCCTCGCTGCATCGAGGAAATCCAGCAGGCCCTGGGTCGTCTTACCCCCGCCGTGGCGAACAACGGTGAGTACGCCTTCTGGCGCGACACCGCCGCCGCCCTCGACATCGCGGTACTGCAGGCCGGCGGCACCTCCCAGCAGGCGCTGGACATGATCAGCGATCACTCGCCCGAGTTCGCTGAGGCCCATGCAGTGATCGGGCGCAGCTGGCGCACCATCACCGAACGGGGCTTCTGGGCGAAGGCCAAGGCTGCCGGCCACAAGTTCTGGCCCCATCGGAAGGACAAGGGCTACATCAACCCCGCTGACATCCGCAAGCTGCCGGATCCACCATCACGCAATCGCACTGACACGGGCGGGGGTGAAGGGGGGGCAACAGGAGAGCAGGAGCCGCACGCTGCCACATCGGATCTCACCGAGCGCCGCCGTGATGATCGCCCCGTTGAACTCCAGGCCGGCGACATCCTCTATGCCGTCGCCCAGGGCAACTACGCCGTCCATGCCGACACCGTTCATGCCTACGACCCCGAGCAAGGGATCTGGGTGCCGCACTCCGATCACGCCATCGCTGGCGAGGCCCAGCGCGTTCTTCGTGATCTCTATGTGATCAAGCGCAATAAGGAAACCGGCGCGGAATGGGAGGCACGGATCCATGGTTCCGCCTCTGAAGTGCGGAACACCATCGCTTCCCTGCGCACTACCGCCAGCCGTGGCTTCCGCCTTCCTGATGCACCGCCACCCGTCATTGTCTTCAGCAATGGCACCTACGACATCGAAAGCGGCCGGCTCTATCCGCATAACCCCGCCAACGGTGCCACCTATCGGGTTGAGGCCCCCTTTGTCTCCGGTGCTGATTGCCCCGAGGAGTTGCTTCGTGTCATCAGCACCTGCTACCCCGAAGGTGCCCTGGAGATCATCCGCACCTACATCCGCTGGGTGATTGATCCGACCGTCCCCTACGGCCAGGCTTTTCACTTCGTTGGTGGGTCGGGCACCGGCAAGGGCATTGTCATTGACCTCGGGCAAAGCCTGTTACCGCTCTCCCTTGTCCGCGGCCTCGGGCATCCGGCTGTTCTTGAGAACCCGGAAAAGGTCTATCAGCATGCCCTCGGTGCACGCCTTATCTGCTTTCCTGATTGCCCTGTTCGTCTCGGTCGCCAAGGCGGCCTGGAGAGCTTCTACGAGCTGGTCGAAAACAAGGCCCAGAGCCTTCGTCGTCTCAGGGCTGCCACAGGCATCACCGTCAAGCTGTTCGCCCGTACGGTCATCGGCAGCATTGGCCCCCTTCAGCTCGGTGATGCTGCTGGTGGTTTCCTTCGCCGCATCCTTACCTTTCAGACCCTCCCGCGCCAAGGCGACCCAGATACCAGCCTTCGTGATGACCTGATCGGCAACACCCCGCGCCATCAACAGCTACGCGGTGAACTCTGCGCCTGGGCCCTCGCCATGCCTCTGGATGACGTGAATCGCGTCCTCGGTCGTGGTGATGCGCAAGGCCTCTTAAGGACTGGTGCCGACCATGCCGCCAAGGGCTCCGATACCGTCACCCTGTTCATTGATGAGGCCCTTATCCCTCATCCGCTCGGTCCTGACACCCCCGTAAGCACCGAGGAGATCAATCAGATGTTCGAGGCCTACCTCGGCTGGTGTCGTGCCAGCAACGTTCAGTACGGTATGCAGAGAAACAACTTCCATGGTGCCCTTCGTGCCGCACTCGGAGCCAAACGATGCCTTGAGCGGCGCACATGCCGATCAGCACCGTCACGCAACCTGCCACGGCTTGACGCCGGCTTCACGCTCCGACCCGGAATCCTCGGCGCTCCACACCCCACTTACAGCCCTTTTCACGTGGGTGATCGCTCCACCTTCGATCGCCTGAAGCTCGGATCTGGCGGCATCGAATCCATCGCGGAACTCCCCCAGGCATGCCGTCCAGGCGAGAGCCCAGCCTTGAGTCGACAGCCCTGTGTCAGCACGGACGACGAATCGACCCAGCACGGCGACAGCGGCGACAGCCCTGAGTCCCCCTCCTTGACACAGGGCCAACTCAGGGCTGATACATGGCTGTAAATAGACCCGCCTGAGTCGGCTAAAACGGTTGCCGTCACTGGCTTCTTGACCAGCGGAAAAGGGGTGACTCAGGACTCTCGTTGTACTACCACAGAAGGGCTTATAAAAAGCCCTATACGCCTATAGCTGTTATGTGCAGCACGAGAGTCGGGAGTCGGGGGGCGGCTCGGCCTGCCGCTGCTGCGAACACCCCCGCAGATGGGGAGCCGGGCCTGAAGCTTGCCGTGCAGATGTCTTGACGGATAGTGCGATAATATGTTACCGGCGCCGTTTTACCCATCCCCTTGTGATCGTGGCACAGCATCTTGAGCCTGAAGTTGATGTCATTAAGGGGTGGTTGAAGGAGACCAGTAGGGAGAACCTCGACAGAAATAGGTTCTACTCAGCTACCACTATTCACCCTGGTGATGCGCGCGATCTGCGCCTGGAGAATGATGTAAGGACCTATAAGTTGCGTTTGCGTGGGCTGAAGTGGGAGGAGGTTGCATCTGAGCTGGGCCATAACAGTCCACAAGCAGCTATTAAGGCATTCCTGCGCGGTGAGAAGTATGTGCTGGATCACGGCATCAACATCCCTGCCGTCAAGGTGCACATCAATGAGCTGTTTGCTGATACACTGAGCGCCTTAGCCGCTGATGTGCGCTACCAGGCCCTCTACGGCCAGGTCACTGAGGAGCTGGATCACAAGGGCAATGTTGTGTCAGCCAGACGTGTCCGTGGTGTGAACCCCAGGACCGCTGCCGAGCTGTCTCGCAGTCTCAAATGCTGGGCAGAGTTCAGCGGCCTTGTGGACGCATCACGATCGCAGTCGGATAAGGACGGTGGCGCAGTCACCATGATCCAGCTGAACATGCCCTCTGACGGTGCGCAGTTCGGCCAGCGCTGGATTGATGCCGGTGAGGCGCAGCCCTTGCCCGAGCTGGCCGATGCCATCCCCGCTTCCCTGCAGCCCGCCCCGGGTGAGGCCCTCGTGGCCGCCCTGAGCCCTGCCGAGCCCGCAGGCCTGCCCACGGCCACCGCCAGCCCTTCAGGACCGCAGCAGGACCCTCAGGGCCACCTCCAGGAGCCCGCCGCGGCCGAGCAGGTGGTCGACATCCCTGCGTGCCCTGCAGCCCCCCAGGAGGCCGCCTCAGCGCCCGCCGCGGCCATTCAGCCACCCATTCACCCTGGCCAGCCCCAGGAGCCCCCTGCAGCCCCGCAGGCGCCCGCCTGGGCGTCGACCCGCTGGCCCACGGCAGGCCCGCTGGTCGGGCACTGAGGGAATGGCCGGCGGGCCCTTTCAACGCACCGGCGGCCGCGGCCGTCTCCAGCTGCACCTGTCGACCGGCAGCCATGGCCCATTCAGGCTGGGCCGCATTCATGCACGCTCCGGCATTCAGGGCCGCCCATTCAGGCCAGCCCATTCAGGCCCAGTCAATGGGGCTCATTCATTCGCCCCCGCTGCTTGTGCCTCATCGGCTGCAACCTTCAGCATCCGCCGCACCTTCGGCTCACTGATGCCGAGCTTTTTGGCGATGGTGCCGTAGCCCAGGCCCTGCTCGCGCATTTCAACAACAGTCTGAACCTGTGCCGGCGTGTAACTGCGCTTCCGTCCGAACTTGACGCCAGTACGCTGCGCAATCTGCCGGCCCTCATCTGTCCGTTTCAGGATTGCCTTTCGCTCCATTTCAGCGGCGTAACCCAGGACTCCGACGATCAGCTTCACAATCGACGGGTCCATGCTGTCAGTGTTCAGCTTGCCGTCCAATGTGATCAGCCCGATTCCACGCTCTAAAAGTGATTCTGCACATTGCAGCATCTGCACCATCGACCGGCCTAGTCTGTCGAGTTCGTGAATAACAAGTGTGTCGTCACGTTGTAGTGATTCAAGGCACTCATTAAACACGGGTCTGTCTAGAGTTTTCCCGCTGGCAGTTTCAGTAAAGATACGCTCGCATTGTGCCGCAGTAAGGCTATCCATCTGTCGCTGCAGGTCTTGCCCGTTGCTGCTGCACCTGGCGTAGCCGATCCGCGCCATCGCTTATCCGTCGAAATGGAACCGACAGCCTAGCAGCCGTTACGTCGAAACTTAGCCATTTCGACAGGGCAAGTTAGCCAACCGCCCCAACTGGCTTTCTACCCTGTCGAAATACCCCGTCGAAATGTGGTAGTGTGGTGGGGACCTGGCGGAGACATTCGACCTCCCCCGCCAGGGAGCCCCACCCATGACTACCACCCTTGTGGCCCCGGCCACTGCTGCGCCCGCAGCTGCCGATCCCCGTTACTGGGATTGCCCTGAACTCGACTCCGAACAGCACATCACCGCTTCCCTGGGTCAGCCGATCGACCTGCCCGACTACCTGGCGGAAGCACTCGCCACCGATTGGGCCACTGAGCACGATGAGGAGCTGGCCGATCACTTCGCCATGCTGACCGGCGGCCGCTATGAACAGTTCCACCGCGACAACACCTATAACGTCGAAAGCGATCTATCCCAGTTCTATGTCTGGTCAGTGTGGGCCCCGGCCGACTGCTCCGATTGGTATTGGGCCAATGATGTTTTCGTCGTTGTGGAGATGGGCAGCCCTGGCGATCCCCGTTGCTGCGGCTATGGTCCGGCCCAAATCTATCGGGTCGACAACCTGGCGGAGTCTGGCTTTCTGGATACGGTCGTCGGCTGGTTTGCTCAGCCCATCTCCGACCATTATAGCGACAACGACCCCGAACTGCAAACAGCTAACGAATGGCTGAGCATCGGCTACAGCAGCAACCCTACCTGCCAGCTTCGTTCCATGCTGGCGAAGGGTTGCGAGCCTAAGTGGAGTGATCGCCACGGCTGCTATGTTGCCAGACTTCGTGATCTTGACTTCCCTGTGATGTTGTTAACGGTTGCGCCTTACTACTGCTGATGCAGTAAGCATCGCATAGGCGCCTTTCAATAGGCGCCTTTCATAGGCTTAGAATCGCCAATCAAGACAACATTCACGGTGAGATTTAGTAGTCGCTCAAGCTACATAAATGGACGCCATATAATGGGCTTCTGAGTATCTGTGTCCGCCAGAACTGCTAGGCAATACCTGTAGGAGCTGTCCGATTGTACCACGTGTGGCATGACAAAAGGGGGTATAGTTGCGATTGCTGGTGCTGGCCGGGTGGCCTCCACTCCACCCCCAGAGCGTTTGCCGAAACCAGCCTATCCCGCCAGTGCCACATATACTTTAGGCCATAGTGGGCAGTGGTCAGGAAGCACAAGAAGCACACCGACCCTCTGCATATATTTCAGCCCACCAACCAAGCCGCCTGTGGCACAATCCGCCACTGCCACCGCTTCCCCGTGTCGGTAGATTGGGGGACCGGGCGCCACCGCACGAATGGGCTTTGAGATCAAGGAGCCGAATCTGACGCAGCGGATCTTGCTGGACTGCCCGTTTGCTGATGATGTGTGTGCGATCACAGCCCGCGGCACGGGCAAGAGCTATGGCATCCCATTGATGATCGCACGTGATGCGTCACACTTCCGGCAGAAGTACAGCTGCCTGGTGACCCGCCAGAGCTTCCAGTCTCTGGTGGAACTGCAGGGGCTGCTTAACACCTACCTGACCAGGGCGTTCCCGGGCACGGTCTGGCACAGCCAGAGCAACTTCTTCAAGCTCGGCGGTAAGGAAAGCCCCTTGGGCATTGTTGAGCTGGCCTATACGGGCAGCGGGCCCATTGAGCAGCGCAAGGCACTCGACAGACTGCAGGGCCGCAGCTTCATGTGCCACATCCATGATGAGATCGGCACGCACCCGACCACCGACTTCATCGACACCGTAAGGGCCACCCTACGCGCCCCCGAGGGCATCCCCACCCGCGTCATCTTGCTGGGCAACCCTGGCGGTGCGGGCCATGCGTGGCTGCAGGCACGGTTCGGCATCCCCGCCGGCTACCCCGAACCCGGCCAGCCTCGCCGCTTCTACTCGGACGACCTCAGGAAGCACTGCGTCTTCTTCAGCGCCACCGCCGCCAGTAACAGCTACATCGCCCTCGATGAGTACATCCGCAGCATCCGTGTCAGTGCCGGCGATGACCCCGCGCTGCTGGATGCGTGGCTGAGGGGCCGGCTCGATGTGGAGATCGCCGGGGCGTTCTTCGGCACCAGTCTCAACAACCGCCGCTCACTGCGGGACATCAATCCAGGCCAGATCAACCTGCGCAAGCACGACCCGTTCGTGATGTTCGACTACGGCGTGGCGGCCCCCAGTGTGTTTTACCTGTGCGTCCCGAACCCACCAGATGCACCCAAGGGCTCAATGCTGCTGCTGGATGAGCTCTACATCTGCCCCAGCACCCAGGGCGGGCAGCGTGACTACTCTAGGGGCAGCTACCTCTCCACCGCTGAGCAGGCCGGCGCTGTGCACGAATGGCTGGAGCGGTGGGGCCTTAAGGCCTCAGACATCACGATCGCCGCTGATGATGCAATCTTCAACAATGACGGACGGCCAAAGGGCAGTGTTGCCGGTGACTTCAAGGCAGCGGGGATCAATGTTAAGCGTGCCGGCAAGCTGAACACCAGACAGGCGAATGGGCTGTCGATGGTGCGCACGATGCTCAAGGCAGCCGGCGAGGACCCAGGCACGCCATGGCTGCTGTGGACGCACGCCTGCGCCGGCTGGATGAGCACTGTGCCGACGATCCCAAGGCATCCGTCTGATGTCGAGCTGATCGCCCCAGGGTGCGCTGATCACGCTCTGGACGCGGCGAGGTATGCAGTGACCTATCAAGCCTCTCGGCTGGTGTCACATAGCACTAATTTCGCCATCTGGTGACACCGCTGCCCCCAGGTCAAGCCTCACTGCTCCACACCACCGCCCAGGCGTCCTGTTAACAGCGCTGCGCCAGCTGCTCATCGCTGAGATCAAGGGGCGGCTCGGGCTCCACCGGCACTACCGCAGGCATCGGCGGCCACTGCTCCACCAGCTGCTGCAGCTGCTCGGTGCTGATGGCGTGTTCGGAACTGATCATCGACGGGCCGTGGCGGGCTGCAGCCAGGCGGGCAGTTGAGGTGATGGGTTGGGTGTTGGGAGAAGGGTTATCGGGCCTCCGATGCCTGCGAGATCGCCACCTCAGAAACGAAACGCGGCGTCTTTATTCCCCGCCAGGGGTGTTGTATTCAGACCGGCCCGACAAAGTCAGTTGCAGACTTCTCGAAACGAAAGATCCCCCATTGTGTCTGGTAAGACTGGCCTCCAAGTCCTTTCTTCTCTGAAGCGCGTAGTCCACTCTATGCAGTCGGCCACAGACACCTTCTCTAGTTGCTCTTGCTTACGAGTAAGAACGAGCTCACTATATGTACGATAGCGGCCTGTATGGTTGTGCTTCTGCACGTAGACTCTGTCCCCCATGTCTGATTTACCTACTAAAATCCACTTGCTTTGTGCCATTGTAGAAATCGGATTGAGTAGTGCAATGGCAGCAACAAGAGCCGCCATGCCTGCGTAGGCCTTCATGATCTTGAGGTGATTGTAGGGGTCGCCCCCTTCACCTCTTCACCATACTCCGAGTGGCCCTGCAGATGCATCCCCAAATAGGGGGATAGGCCGGAAGATCCCCAGGATTGGGGAGCTGGGCGCTACGCGCCACAGGCTCCTAGGACTCCGAAGGACGCTCCGCAGCCCTTTCCCGCAACGCCTCATGGAGCCCTGCGTTGTTGAGCAGGATGTCCTTCAACCCCAGCAACACAGAGGGCTGGTTCAACGCCTGGGTGCTCATGGCCGTGTGAGCGTCAAGGGCATTGATGATCGCGTTGGTCAGTTCCTTCTGAAGATCAGGAGAGTTCCCAAACTGCTCCTTGGTGTTGTTGACGGCCTGTTGCTGGAGGAGTTCAGATTCGAGCAGCTTGCCCTTGATCACGTTGTTGACGTACACCAGCTTGTCGTCTTCGCTCAGGTCCCCCTCGAACAGGTCGTTGACCTTGGCGATGATCTCCTCTAACAGGGCCTTCTGCTTCTCCTGCACCTGGCCGGTGCCGGTAGCGGTCATCGGCTGGAGCTTGGTGCCTTCGCCTTCCCCAAGATTCAGGTTCTGCTCGCCTAGCTTCCTGAGGTTGTGGTGGGTGAGCACCACCTTTGATAGGTCCACGGTCTCCCGCTCACGGCCGAACTCCAGCAGAGGCAGCAGTCGCTTGTAGAAGATCGAGCGCATCTCCACCCCTGTGCTGCCGTAGTCGAAGATCTGGGAGAGGAAGGTGTAGAGCCTCAGGAAGGCGCCCATGTCGGCCTTGAATATCGTCAGGGCGTTCAGCTCGTCTTCCGCGTCCTTGATTGCACCGGCATCCGCCAGCTCCTTGCCCACAGAGAGGGCGTTCTGAGCCGCCTTGAACTTCTTGAGCAGGCGATCCGCCACAGGTTCGAGGGCCTTGGCCAGCTCGCTCTGCTTGCCGTTGGGGTCCAGCTCCACCTTCACCACCCGCTCCACCTCGAAGTCGTCGTAGTGGCCAGCCGAGTCGAGCTTGGCCCGCAGGTCGAACACCAGGTTGGGATCAGTGGTGCCGGCCAGCTCGGCGGTTTCGTAGAAGATCTTGAAGGCTGCGAGGATCTCGGCGGGTTCGTTCACGAAGTCCACCACGAAGGTGTCCTCCTTGCCGGGGTGGCAGCGGTTGAGGCGCGAGAGGGTCTGAACCGCCTGGATTCCCGCCAGCCGCCGATCCACGTACATCCCGCATAGCAACGGCTGATCGAAGCCCGTCTGGAACTTGTTGGCCACCAGCAGGATCTGGTATTCGCCGGTGTCGAAGGCCTCGCGGATGCCCTGACCTTTGAGGCCGGGGTTGAGGGAGGCGCTGGTCTCGGTGAAGTCCTCGGGACCGCTCTCCTTGTCAGTCACTGAGCCGGAGAAGGCCACCAGGGTGCCGATGGCGTAGCCCTTCTCCCTGATGTATTTCTCGATCGCCAGCTGCCAGCGCACCGCTTCCAGACGGCTGGCCACCACCACCATCGCCTTGGCGGTGCCATCGAGCAGGGGGGCGATGAACTCCAGGAAGTGCTCGACAACGATCTGGACCTTCTGGGAGATGTTGTACGGGTGGAGCCTGACCCAGCCCATGATCTTCTTGAGGGCGGCGCTCTTCTCCACCTCGGCTTCGTCGTAGCTGGCACCGTTGTGGGCCAGCCGGAAGGCCAGCTTGTAGCTGGTGTAGTTGCGCAGCACATCGAGGATGAAGCCCTCCTCAATCGCCTGGCGCATCGAGTAGACGTGAAACGGCTCGGGCTTGTTGGTGTCGCTGGCTGGCTCGGCTGGGTTGGGACGCCTGCCGAACAGCTCCAGCGTCTTGGCCTTGGGGGTGGCGGTGAAAGCGACGAAGGTGATGCCACTCTCCTTGGCACGGGCGGCCATCTGGGCAGCCAGCACGTCGTCCATGCTCACCTCGCCGCCGTCTTCGAGATCGGCCAGCTCCTCGGCACTGAGCACCGCCTTGAGCTTGGCGGCGGCCTCACCGCTCTGGGAGCTGTGGGCCTCGTCGGCGATCACGGCGAAACGCTTGCCCTGGGTGGCAGATAGCTCCCGCACGGCCGCCAGCGCGAAGGGGAAGGTCTGGATGGTGCAGACCACGACCTTCTTGTCGCCAGAGAGGGCCTCGGCGAGCTTGCTGCTTTTGCTGCCGTCGGCGCTGGTGATGCTGGCCACGACTCCAGTGGTGCGCTGAAAGTCGAAGAGGGCCTCCTGCAGCTGGGAGTCGATCACATTGCGGTCAGACACCACAAGCACCGTGTCGAACACCTTGCTGTGGTCTGAGCTGTGCAGCTCAGCCAGGAAGTGGGCGGTCCAGGCGATCGACTTGGTCTTGCCGGAACCGGCGGAGTGCTGTACCAGGTACTTACTGCCCGCCCCCTCAGCCAGCACGGCGGCCTGGAGCTTGCGGGTGACATCGAGCTGGTGGTAGCGGGGGAAGACCACCTCCTTGATCTGCTTCTTCTTGTCGCGGCAGGCCACCAGGTAGCGGCCGAGGATCTCCAGCCAGCTGTGGCGCTCCCACACCTCCTCCCACAGGTAGCCGGTGCGATAGCCCCGCTCGGGGTCGAGGGGATTGCCAGCGCCGCCGTCGTCGCCCCGGTTGAAGGGCAGGAAGGTGGTGGCCGGGCCGAGGAGCTTGGTGGTCATGCGCACCTCGCGGGTGCTCACGGCGAAGTGGACCAGGGCACCGCTGGGGAACGACAGCAGCGGTTCGGGGCTCTGTCCCTTTGGCTTGGGGTTCCGATCGAAGCGGTACTGATCCACCGCGTCCCCGATCGACTGGGTGAAGTCGGTTTTGAGTTCGGCGGTGGCCACCGGGATGCCGTTGAGGAACAGCACCAGGTCGATGCTGTTCTCGTTGTGGTTTGAGTACCGCAGCTGGCGCACCACCCGCAGACGGTTGGCGGCATAGCGGCTGAGGATCTCGGGATTGAGCGCCAGGGCCGGCTTGAACTGGGCCAGCTGCAGCGGCTTCTTGAGGCCCAGCAGCTCGATGCCCTGGCGGAGGACATCAAGGGTGCCCCGCTGATCCAGCTGTGCCCGCAGGCGGTTCAGCAGGGTGTCGGTGGCGCTGGAGCCGTGGTTCTTCTGCAGCACCTCCCAGGCATCTGGCTGGGCCTCCAGGACCCACGCCAGCACGTCGGCAGGGAACAGGGCACGGGGACGGTCGTAGGAGGCGGCATCGCCCTCGGAGTAGAGCCAGCCGTGGGAGCCCAGGTGCTGGGCGATTTCAGCCTCGAAGTTGAACTCATGGTGGAGGCTCATGCGGCTTCCTCCACGGGCATTAGACCCCGCACGTCGATCTGGCCGGTGACAGCTGCGGAGATCAGGGCTGAGCGGCGTTCCTGGAGAAGGGAGATGGCAAGTTGGGCCTCGCCAATCAGGGAATCAGTTCTTTTCATCTCGGCAGTTAACGCCGTAGCGATTAAATCCTGCTCTTCGGGGGGTGGCACTGGAACCCAGAAGTTCACCGCATGACTGATATTGAACTGCTCCTGGGCCGCCCCGTATTGCACAACTTCGACTTGAAAACGTACAACACGCGTGTTCAGTATGCAGCAAAGCCACTGCGACGAAAAGAGCCCTTGCCTGATGAGCATGACAGATGCGCAGTTGCCGCCTTGACATTGATGGGGAACTACAGCTGTTACGCCGGGTGCGCCGACGCGAACCATGAGCAAGTCTCCAGCGCGGAGTTGCGTCTTGGACTGCTTGGCACTTAACTCGGGAGATATACGTCTGGAGTTCTTCCAGTCGATCACTCCTTCACGGATGTCGCCGCCATAGATGAACGGTAGGCCCTCTTCAGTGACATACGAACTTGGATCCACGACGATTCCCACAGTCAAGCTAGGCGAGATATGCTTGAGCTTCTTCACTTCCCAATGTTCCGGCACCTCCCCCAGCCACTCCACGCCTGAGTCCTTCATAGGCGCGTCTGGGTCCAGCCCCTTGGTGACGGCATGTGAGATGACGGCTTGACGCTTTTCTTGGAGCAGCTGAATCAACCGCTGCTGCTCGGCGATCAGTGCATCGATCTTGGAGGTTTCGTGGTCGAGGAAGGTACTGATCCGATGCTGCTCATCTTTTGGGGGGAAGGGAACGCGAATCCTGGAAAATTCTGAATAGGAAATGTTTTTACCATCCCTTATGCCTTGAGTGACCGACTGGAGGGCAGAAATAAATCCAACATCTTTAAGTGCATACTTCCAATATCTTGCATCGATATCTTTGCGCCCTCTTAAGCAGGTATAAGCAGGGCTTACGCAGCCGATGTATTCACTTAGGGAGACTCTGGAAAAGCCACCCCATTCACGGGACAATGGCCTTGTGATCGCAGGTAAGGGCTGGGTTCATGGGTAGCAAGCAGCTGGGGTTCGGTGACTATGAGCAATCCACAGCCAAGAAGCGCACCAAACGTGAGAAGTTTTTGGCTGGGATGGAGAAGGTTGTGCCCTGGAAGGCGCTGATCGATCTGATTGAGCCCCACTACCCCAAGAGCAGCTCCAAG
>CALSBA010000024.1:0-39969 GCA_943373065.1 Synechococcus sp. UW140
GAGTGTCAAGGAGTTGATCGCCAAGATCGAGCAGTTCGTGGCGGCCTACAACAAGACCAAGGCCCCGTTCAACTGGACCGCGACGGCGGACTCAATTCTGGAGAAGCTCCAGAGACTTTGCTCGCAAATCTCCGGGACGGGACACTAGGAGGCTGCTGAAATAGCCGCCAATCCAAGACCCTCCAGAGCAGATTGGGTTCTTTGGGCCTTGTCGCTTTTCTGCCGGGAGGCTTGCTCGGCCAATCCGGCGGTTCTTCATGGCGTCCGTGTCGATTCCCAGCGGGTCGATCTCCGCCGCTCGGCCCGCTCCACCACCTTCATGCCAAGGCCTCCCGAGGGCTGAGCAGGTTGGCCAGGCGGATCAGGGTGTAGGCCACCCCATGCAGCCGGAACACTGCGCCGACCCGGGATCGGCCTCTGGCCTTGAGTTGCCGCAGTCCTGCAGCCTGTTTGATCCAGCCAAACACCTGCTCGATCCGCTACTGGCGTTGATCGACTTGCTGTAGCCCTGGTGGCGAGCCGTTCGCCCGTCGATGGCGGAGCGGCGGCGGGCCTGGATGTTCTGGGCCACAGGGGGCGTGATCCCTGCAAAGCGGATGTCGGCCACGAAATCCCTGGTGTCGTAGCCCTTGTCGGCGGCCAGTCTTGTCTGGTGCGCCCCACGGAGTGACCGCGCCATCCGCACCGCCGCCGCCCGCTCGCCATAACCGTCCGCTGGGGTCACCTCACTGGCTACCACCAGGCCGTTGCGCCGGAAGGCGCACCTTCCGGCGCAACGCGGTTCTCCATGAGGCAGTGGCCCAGGTAGCTGAGATACGCCCCGGTGCTGTTCGACTTGCGGAACAGGCGCGCCTCGCTGTCACTGCTGGAACGGTGGGTCTGGTTGGAGAGCAGCAGACCTCTGAAATCACCCTTGGCTCGCTTCATGCCCTTGACAACAGTTGAGCCAAAGCCATGGCCACCACGGGGCGGTCGCGGATCGTCATCGGACCCATCGATCCGCTCCAGCAAGCCATGGGACGCCCAGGCCTGCAGCAGAGTGCCATCGACCGAGAAGTGCTCTGAGCTCAGCAGCGGCTTGACCTCCGGTGAGGCCAGCAGCAGCTCCAGGCACTTGGCCATCAGCTGCTCGTTGAGCAGGCGGTCGCGGTTCTTGGTGAACGTGGTCGGGTGCCAGACCGGATCGTCGGGATTGAGCCCGACAAGCCAGCGGAACAGCAGGTTGTCGTCCAGCTGCTCGATCAGCATCCGCTCCGATCGAATGCCGTAGATCGCGTGCAGCAACAGGGCCAGTAGGAGTTGCTCCGGAGGAATCGAGGGGCGCCCACCCTCGGGATAAAGCCTGCAGAAGGCGGGATTGAGGCGATCCAGGGCCTGATCCGCCAGCCGCCGCACCTGCCGCAGGGAATGGACCTTGGGGATCCGCTCCTCGGTGGAGCCATAGGAAAACAGGGGACCGCTTCTCTCCTGCTGGCCTCGCATCCGCTCAGTGCCGTTGTGCCATTCTCCCGCGGCTGGATCGGTTGTTCAGCAGTCTCCTAGCCTTTGGTCCCAACTGGTAGCGGCGGCAGCCTGATCAGCCGCTGACTGACCGCACTGCCGGATCTTGGCCTACCGGCAGAGGATGCTGCTTGTTCAGACAGCGCGAGCCCAACAAGCAACTGTTGTGTCAGGTGCAGCGTTCGACGCGTGAAGCTACGGCCGGTTTGGTAGGCCCACTGTGTTGCTGAACTTCCCAACAGATGGCCGCTTGGGAGCCACAACTCTCAGCAGCTCGCTTGGGCTGATAGCAAGGTCCAATCGCGGTTGGGTTTGATCCTCACCGGCGGAGGGTCTTCGCGCAGCCGGCGGCAGCGCTGCAAAAAGTCGCTACGCCGGGAGGCGAGATCTGCGATGGCGGCAAGGCGTTCGTCCAGCCGACAATTCACCCGCTGATAGAGATGGGCATCCATTTCAAAGAACTCTAGAATAGTCTGGCTGCATGGCGGCGGCTTGAGATGTTCTCTCGTGGTGTTAAACGCCTGGGGATAACTCAGATCGAGCGGAAAGCCAAGCTGCTCCAGCTGGTACTCAAGGGCAAGGATGGAATCGTCATAGCGCTCAACCAGACCCACAAACAGATCACTTCGATGGAGGTCGATCCGCTCGGGGCGGGCCGCCCATCCCAAGCTCTTGGTCCAGTCATCCTTCAACTGAGGCGATAGATGACACGTTTGATAATTGGCAAGCGGCCCCTTGCACACTTGCTCGACATAATCGTGGAAGCTGATCTCGCCAATGCTGTTCTGCACATGCCGCTGAAAACGATAGGCAGATTCAAGGCGGGCGATGGGATCGCGGAGAAAGGCCACCTTAAGCCTCGCCACAGCACCGGGCGGCGGCAAGGTGATGAGATGTGAGGTGATGGCTCGCGGCCTGGAGGCGTTGGCATGGAGATGCGTCTCGACATGCTCCCAGGCCAGCCGCTGATTCGCAGCAGGAGATTCGAAGTAGCCAACGGCGCCGTCGCAGGCATGCTCAAGCGACCAGATGAAGGTGGACCCAGCACATTTGAAACCGTGCAGATGCAGCACCTCAACGCAGGCATTGGATGGCCCTGGACGTCGCGGCTCTCGCATCAGCCGTAGGCAGCGTTGGGCCAGCTGCATCTTTGGGTGGCCGCCATTGGCGGCGGCGATCCAGGGGTGTCGGCCATAAAAGGCGAGCGATTCGGAGAGCTGCTTCTCGATAGACAATGGGGTGCCTTGGCGCTGGCCCCACCCAGAGGACCACGAGCCGAGTGACAGGGCTTGGCACACCCATGGATGGATCGGAATGGAAATCGCGCCGAGATGCTCACGCGCATCGAAAAGCTCGGCACCGAGCTGATGGGGCAACCCCAACTCGTCCAGCAGAAGCCTCAACAGCTGATCAAGCACCGCCTGGGTGGGGTGATTGAAGCTGTGGCTGAGGGGTAGGCGTTGATACTGCCGCTCGATCCAGTCGGCCAGCCCAAGGGTGCAGTCGGCCTCCCTCAGGCGCAGTTCGTTGAGCGAGCGCTGCTGCACAGACCGAAGCTCGTTGAGCAGCTCCTCCGTGGGCCCGGGATCGAGTAGTGGCTCGATCGCAAGTCCCTGCTGGGCCGCTGCCATAGCGAGAAAGTCGTGATAAGCACCAAGGGGCGATTCAGCATCCAGATCGGCAAGCAGCCCCCCTGGATCCTGGGCATAGCCCAGCCACGGATAACAACCTTCATAGTGAATGTTTGGCAACACCACCACATGGGCGCCAGAGGGCATCAATTGGCGCAGGGTGGCTGTGTCCAGACCAATATTGTCGCGGTAACCGGACTGCACGCGCTGGGCCACCAGCAGGTTGGTCGAGTCCAACCTGCTGTGAAGTCTGGCAACGTCGCTCGGGGTAGCCAGATGGACCGGCGGGCAGAAGTGAATGTCCACCTGGGGCAGGGCCTGCTGCAGGCCTTTGAGTAAGGGATAGCTCTGGCAATTCCCCACCACCGCCATCCGCAAGGCCCCAGCCGTTCGATGGCTGGGCAGGTGGCGTTGAAGATCCATGCGCATCCCTGCGGCCCAGGCGATCGGCTTCTGTTGCAACTGCTCCATGCGGGTGAGGAGTTGCAGCGCGCGGCTGCACCATGGGAGAGCCTGCTGATCGCCTCGATGGATCAGCTGATGAATCCAGATGGCGCCGTATCGGCAGCATTGCTCTTCATGGGGTGGCAACCACTCCGGCAGCGGCGACGCTACAGCCTGAATGGCAGTGAAGAGACTGGCGCCCGCCAGGGCATGACGGACGGCTTCAGGGAGGTTGCCTTCGCCTAGAGCGAGCATGCGGCGATGACAGGCCAAAGCAAGAGGGAGCAACTCGTCCAGTTCAGCGGCCGACTTCAGGGCCCGTTCTGCCTGATCAAGCAACGTTTCATCAGCCTCTGAGCTCATACAGGGATGGCGTAAGACCACAGGCCTCGAGCACTAGATGGGCAATTGATGACGATCGATTGCCCCCTCTCCCAGCGAGGGAAATCTGAACCTGGCGGACTGGCGAACCGAGGATAGATCCCTGCCGTTGGCTCCAGCAACTGCGGATGAAGCATCCAGCCCGGTCTCTCTGAAGGAAGGGGTCCAAGACCAGAAAGCGGCATTCCTGACGCAGGGGATGCATGCCAAGCTTCAACCGGCCGTGGCCACGGATCCAGATCATAGTCGCCACCATCAAGAACTTCGGGCTGACGCTGGTCCATCCAACGGCCTGAACGCCTACCGAGCCGATCCTGGCAACCACTCGCGCGACCTGTAGAGGTTGTAAGCAAGGCCGGAACCACTCGCACCTAGCTGGCGATGCGGCGCAGTACCGCCACCGCCTCCTTCGGTGACCCCAGGGCCTCGGCGTGGGCAAAGGCCAGCCCCGCCTGCTGCTGCTGCCGCTCCAGTGCCGAGGGCTCAATCAGCGCCTCCAGGCTCGACGCCTAACCACCCCCGGGCCGATGGGGGTGGCGGCTCTCCGGCACCGCCAGATCCCTCAGGCCCTTCAGAGGCTGCTGGGTCTGTTGCAGCAGGGTGTCCTCGCCGTTGCCGGCCAGGGCCCAGTACTGCTTGGGATAGCTGGCCCGCGACAGGGGCTACAGCCGCGAGCCAGTGCCGTCGCAGAGGATCACGGACACGAGCGGGATGTCGGAATTCAAGCTATCCAATGAAGCGAAACCATATCTGACGGGGTAAAGCCGCACCCAGCCCAATTGGCGGTACTCCCGGTTACAACATCCATGGACTCCCGTCGCCGCCTAGCCACCGCCCTCGGAGCATGTCGCGCATAGACCAGCGCCCAAGCCCTCCACAGCCGCTCCTAGATCTGCCCAAATCCCTGTGACTGCAATGCCGCCGAGTTGCTCAAAGGAGACTCCGCTGGGCTCGCCGCTGTCGCCTCCTGGCCATGGCCTAGCGGGTTTTGGCCCCAGCCTCACCCCTCCACCAGCCGCCAGAAGCCCCAGCGGCCCCCGAAGCACTCCTGCAGCCGCGCCACGAAGGCGGCATGGTCGGGATGGTCATGCCAGGAGCCGATGCGGTCGGCCAGCAGATCGCAGCTGCGCAGGTGCTCGGCGGCGTGGCGGTAGCGGCTGGAGCGGCCCATCGCCAGCGCCCCCCACACCATCGGCCGCAGCAGCAGCGTGGCCGCCAGCGGATGGTCGGCGCTGAGCCGCTCGGCGGCGGCGCTATGGAGGGGGTAGGCCTCCCCGTCCCAATCGTTGGCGTGGGCCAGCACAAGCCGGGCGGCCCTGGGCAGGCCCCCCCAGCCCACCAGGAACTCCAGCCCCAGCAGGGGGCTCGGGTGCTGCTCAGCCACCCCGAGGGCGCGCTCCTCCGCCTCCCCATCCTCAAAAGCATCGAGGCGCCGCAGGTAGTCGCGCAGGTGCGGGATCGAGAGGCTGCGGCAGAACCACCGCCAACGCACCTCCTGGGCCTCACCGTGGCGATCCAGGGCTTCAAGCACGGCCAGGCGGCTGTCTTGCCAAGCGGCATCCACCAAGCCAGGGCCCTCCGCCGTGGCGCCATCGAGGATCTCCAGGGCCTGCGCCGCCCGGCCGTTGGCCAGCAGCACCCGGGCCACGTCGGCGGCCACAGAACGCCGGCGCAGATCCGCGGCGCTGAACTGGCCCAGGTAGCTCTCGACATCCCCCCGGGCCACGGCGATCTGGAGCAGCAGGCGGCTGCCGGGACGGGCGCCGCGCTCGCGGCAGCCCTGCTCGAGCCGCTGCAGTCCCCCGTCGCCGAGGGCCTCCGCCAGCGCCGGCACCAGAGCATCGAACGCTCCGTGGCTGTCCTCCAAGAGCAGATCGGCGGCGTGCTCGGCCAGGGTCTCCGGCGCCAGCCGGGCCGCCAGCGCCAGGGGGCCGAGCTGTTCAGCGGCCCGCTCAAACACACCGATCACCGCGCCGGTGCCGTCGGAGCAGCGCGCCAGCACCCCGCTGGCAATCTCCAGAAAGCGCAGCAGCAACTCGCAGGCCCCCCGGGGATCCGCCGCTGCGATCGGCCCGGTGATCGCCTGCAACTGGGCCTCCAGATCACTCAGCAGCGCCGGGCGCCGGGCCGAGCCCACCCAGGTCGGGGAGCGATCGATCGCCGCCAGCCGCTTGCGCACCTCCTGGGCGGCGCCGCCGGCCCCCTCCGCCGCCGCCAGCGCCAGCCGCAGCCGCCGCTGGATCACCGCCTGGCCGCTCGACACCTCCAGCAGCAGCTCCGCCAGCGCCGCCGCCCCTAGGGCCTCCAGGTTGCGGGCGTTGAGGGTGCGTTTGCTGGCCACGGCATCCCTCAGAGGGTGTAGGGGACAACCACGCCGGCCAGCACCTCCGGAAAATCCCGGGTGTTGCGCGTGGCCAGCCGCAACTGATGGCAACGGGCGGTGGCCAGGATGATGGCGTCCGGAACCTTCAGCCCCAGGGCGCGACGGCAATCCACCGCTTGCCGCGCTACGGCGCCATCCAGTGGCACGCAATGGAATCCCCGCAACCACGCCTCCACCGCCTCGCTCTCGCCCGGGCCGCAACCCACCAGCACCTCGATCCAGGTGATCACGCTGATGGAACAGCGGGGCTGTGCCTGGATCCACTCCAAAGCAACATCCCGGCCCTGCAACACATCGATCAGGATGTTGGAGTCAAGTAGCAGCCCCATCAGTGCGGGTCCCAGTCCTGCCGAATCCGCCGCTGCAGCGCCACCCCATCGAGCTCCCGGGCGCTCCAGAGCCCGAACACCTCCCCGTGGCGTGGACGCTCCCGCTCCAGCCAGAGGGTCAGGGCCTCCCTGAGCGCCTGGGCCCGGGAAATGCCCCGCTGGAAACAGAGGGCATCCAGCTGATCGCGCTCGCCCTCGGGCAGATCCACGATGGTGCGCACGACATGACCGTCATCAGATGACGTCATCGTACGCGCCGTTGACGCCTGGCCGTCCGGCGGAACGCGGAGGGTCCGTGGGGCCCGACACCAGAGCTGTACACCCTGTACACAACGCCCCATCCCACCAACCAGCCCCTCCTCTACCCGCAGTCGTCGCCCTTCACGGCCCGTGGGCAAGACGCCCCAGCGCCGCCGCCGCCGCTCCGGCCTCGGCCAGCTCCAGGGCGTCCACCAGGCTCAGCAGCGTCGCCTGCCGCTGGCTCAGGGCCACCGTCTCCTTCGACGCCCCCAGGGCCTCGGCATGGGCAAAGGCCAGCCCCACCTGCTGCTGCTGCTGTCGCTCCTGGGCCGAGGGCTCGATTCGCTGGCTCAGGGCCACTCCGTAGCGCAGCCATTCCGCCGCTTCGTGGCTCTCCAGGGGGTGGGATGCGATCACCGCATCCCAGTGCAACTGGCGGCGATCGAGGTCGCTCATCGGTTCAACCCTGCCACGGGTTCTTTGGCAACGGCACGCCCAGCCAAAAGAGGTGCGCCCTCCAGCCAGGTCGTCAGGGAAGATGTTAAAGCCACCGCCAGAACCCCGTAGCGGCTCACCATCGCCTGGGCCAGGGGCAGCCGGTAGGCTCCGCCGGTGGTAAGGAACACCGTGAACGGCCGCTCTCGGTACAGCTGCTCCACTGCCCCAACCAGCGCCTCCAGACTCGACGCGAAACCAGCCGCGGGCCGGTGGGGGTGGCGGCTCTCCGGCACCGCCAGGCAACGCAGCCCGAATGCCCCCCCCACAAACAGCTGACCGTCCCGGTGGGCCGCCAGCAGCGCCTCGGTCGCTTCGGGGCCCTCGCCCACAACCACCACCTCCCCGCCACCGAGCAGCTCCAGCAGCCCGCTGCCGCTCGGCGGTTGGCGCAGCTGGCCCGCTCCCCCCTCCAGCGCCCAGGGAAGCCACAGGGCCTGGGTGGCGGGGTCGACGCTCCACAGCTGGGCCTGCAGCAGGGCCTGCAAGGCCGGTCGGCCCCAGTGCCGCAGGCTTTCCAGCGGTGCTTGGGTGGCGGCGTAGAAGCCCGCCTCCGCCTCGAACCGCCGCAGCACTTCCAAGGCCTTCGGCACGGCGGGGAAGACGGGGGCGGCAGCGGCACCCCAGAACTCCCGGTCATGGTGGCGGCGGCGCAGCTCGGCCAGCGCCTCCTCCAGGATCTCAGCGGGCCCAGCCAAGTGGCGCAGCACCAGAAGCTCCAGCGGATCCAGCTCCACCACCAGAGCACCGGAGCGCCACACCACCGGGGGCAGCGCGGCCATCTGCAGCCCCAGCCGCTCCTGCCACAACACCACTGCCCGGCACAGCGTCTGCAGCGCCCCATCGCTGAGTGGCCGACCAGGGGGCGCCAGGCTCTCCACCAGGCTGGTGATCGGATGGAATGCGGACCGCTGGCAACCCAGCCATGGCGTCAGAAACGCGTCCAACGCCGCCACCGCCCCGTCCCCGTCCCCGTCCCCGTCCAGAAACGGCTCCAGGCAAAACACCTCCGCCGCCACAGGATCCGCCGCTGCCGCCACCAACCGCAGGGGTAAGGCCGGCGGCGGCTCGTCAACATCCTCCCCGTCCTCCAGCCATTCCGCCTCCAGCGCCTCCGTGCCCCGCGACCCAGACCTGCGGGACGTGGTTTGACCGTGCTCCATCAGTTCCAGGCTGAACCGGGCCCGCAACATGGCGGCCTCGAAACCCTCCCGCCGCTCCGGTGCCACAGGCAGCCGACCCACCCGCCGGATCAGCACGGCCAGGTCCTTCTCGGTCATGGCCCCGGCCGCGGGCAGCCCTTCGATCACCTTGGTCATGGCGGTGCGGCACATCTGCTCGACCCACGCAGGCACGGGATCCAGCAGCTGCGCCAATCGCAAAACCATGTCGAGGCAAGGTTCGGCGGCGGACGGATCGGTCCCGATCCTGTGGTTCCAGGCCAGGGCTCCGTGCTGGACAAGCTTCTGCTCCAACACCAGCAGCCAGGTGGGCACATCCCAGGGCTGGGAGGTCGTCGGCGCCAGCATCCGTGCCATCCGCAGGCAGAGCGCAGCATCACCCGCCCGTTCGTTGGCGCTGAAGTCAACCGGCTCCCCATTCCGCGGCACCAACCGCTCATGAACCTGGCCCGTCAGTCGTCCAAGCAGCGCCCCATAGCGCTGCCAGAGCAAGGCCGCCACCTCGGGCCGCGCCGCCGCCAGCTCGATCACATGGCCCAGCAGGTGATCGTGGGCGGCCAGGGCGTTGTCCAGGTCCTCTCCCTCCAAGGCCTCCCGCAGGGCCGTAGCACTCGCCTCCGCCAGTTCCGCCACCAGTGAGTCCTGCGGGGTGGCCCCCAACGACTGCCTCCGCAGCGACGCGATCAGCTCGTGATAAACGGGGAAGGGCAAGGGCAGCTGTCTCAGCAGCCGCAGCGGCACCCATGCACCTGGTTCGCCGCCCACAGTGTCCATGGTGGAACGCGACAAGGGGGATGGTGGCAATAAGGTTTCGCTACTGATTCCAGCATGGCTGCGATGCTCGCCGAGCCGCCCGGCACCCTGGAGAACCTCCCAACCTCCCTGGCCGAGCTGCGACGCCCCGGCCTCGTTGGTTTGCTCCAGGGCTGGAGCCTGGCCAGCGGACTCAGCGGCTGGGCCTGCCCCTGGCCCCTCCAGCCCCAGGCCCCGCCCCTGCGCCTGCGGCTGGTGTTCGAAGACCTGCTCGATTCCAGCCAGCGGCTGCTCGTCGCCGATCTCATGGCGGCCCAGGCCCGTCCTGATCTGCTTCCCCTGGGCATCGAGCAACCCTGTGGCTTCCGCTTCTGGTGGGATCCTTCCCACCCCCTGCCTCCCTTCTCCCAGGGGCTCGTGCTGCGGCTGTTCGCCGAAGACGCGGACGGTTCGGAACTGGCCGGCAGCCCCTTGCGGCTCGATGCCGCCACCTACGCCCAGATCGACCACCAACGCCAGCATGGCCCACCGCGCGAAGGGGCACTCACCCACATGCAGGCGCCCCTCCTGCATGGCTGGAGCCGCGGCAATGAGCCCCTGTTGCTCCGCCTCGATGGCACCACCGTCCTGCCGGTGGCCCCTCCTGAGCCCCAGCCGGAGGGGCCATGGCGCTTCCAGCAGGCGCTCCCCACCGCCCTCGCCGACGGCGCCATCCACCATCTGCAGCTGGAGACGGACACCGGCCTGGTGCTGGATGAACGCTTTGAACTGCTCCCTTTCCACCTCACACCCTGGGCGGCCCTGCAGCAGCACGCCCGCCCCCCGTTCCCCGACGAGCTTTCCCCCCTCGCCCGCGAGCGCTACCGCAGCCTGCGCACCTGGCTCACCTGGGCCGACCAGGACGGCACACCCTTACCCCCCGATCTCCCCCTGCTGCAGCGCCTCCTGGAGCACCCACTGCCCCGAAAAGCAGGATCGTCCATCGGCGCCGGCGACAACGAACCCGGGCCCGACGGCAGCGCCATTCCCCGCCAGCCCCTACGGCTGCCCATCGCCGCCGATCCCCTGGTCTCGATCGTGATCCCGGTGCACAACCAGTACGGCGTCACCCGCCGCTGCCTGGCGGCCATCGGCTATGCACCCACCCGTATCCCCTTCGAGATCCTGGTGGTCGATGACGGCTCCTCCGATGGCACCGCCGACGCCCTGGCCACAGACGCCCCCGGCGTTCAGGTGATCCGCCACGACTTCGCCCGCGGCTTCAACCAGGCCTGCTGCAGCGGTGCAGCTGCCGCCCGAGCCCCCTTCCTCGTACTGCTCAACAACGACACCGAACCCTGCGCCGCCTGGCTGGAGGAACTGCTTGACCCCTTCGATCGCTGGGCCGACACCGGCCTGGTGGGGGCCCAGCTCCTCTACCCCGATGGCACGGTCCAGGAAGCAGGCGGCATCGTCTGGGGCAACGGGGAACCCTGGAACTATGGCCGCGGCGGCAACCCCCACGATCCTCGTGTCGCCTACGCCCGCCAGGTGGACTATGTGAGCGGCGCCGCCCTCGCCATACGGCGCGACCTCTGGAACCGGCTGGGCGGTTTCAGCCCTGAATTCTCCCCCGCCTACTACGAGGACACCGATCTGGCCTTCAAGGTGCGACAGGCCGACCATACCGTTCGTTACGCACCCCTGGCGCGGGTGATCCACCACGAGGGGATCAGTTGCGGCAAGGAAGTGGCGACGAATGTAGGTCTCAAACGCTTCCAGGAGACGAATCGCCCCCTTTTCCAGCAGAAGTGGGCTCAGGCCTTCCAGGGGGCCACCACCCCGAATGGGGCGGAGGCCGAAGTCATCAAGGACCGTGGAATTCTTGGCAGAGTTCTCTGCCTCGACTACGAAACCCCCCGTCCCGATCGCGATGCCGGGAGCCATGCCGCTCTGGTGGAGATGGGGCTGCTGCAGGACCTCGGCTGGAAGGTCACCCTCCTTCCCCTCAACCTGGCCTGGTTAGCCGGCTATAGCGAAGAGCTTCAACGCCGTGGCATTGAACTCATTCATGCTCCATTTACCCTCTCCCTCGAAGCGTTCCTGCGCGAGCGAGGCCGTGAATTTGATCTCATCTACCTCACCCGCTACAACGTCGCCACCCAGGCCCTGCCCCTGATCCATCGCTACGCTCCCCAGGCCCGGCGGCTGTTCTGCAATGCCGATCTGCACCACCTGCGCCAGTTGCGTGCCGCCCGTGCCGAAGGTCTTGACGGCGACGCCGCCCGCCGCGCCTTCGACGCGGTCGAGGAGGTGAAGCGCCAGGAACTGGCGGTGATGGGCCAGGTCCATCTCACCTTCAGCTATTCGGAGGTGGAGCGGGCGGTGATCGAGGCCGAAACCCTCGGCGAAGCTGCCACGGCCCCCTGCCCCTGGGTGGTGCTCGGTCCGGAGGCTCCAGCCCCCCTCGATGGTCGCAGCGGCCTCGCTTTCCTCGGCAGCTACGGCCATCCCCCTAACCGTGACGCCGTCGAGACCTTCCTGGTGCAGGTGTGGCCCGAACTGCACCGTCAGCGGCCCGATCTGCACCTGCACCTCTACGGCAGTGGTCTCGATGCCGATCTGGCCAGCCGCTGGAGCGCCGAAGCCGGGGTGATCGTGGAGGGTTGGGTGGCCGATCCCGCCACGGTGTACGCCCGCCATCGCATCTTCATCGCCCCATTGCGCTCCGGCGCCGGCCTCAAGGGCAAGGTGGTGGCCGCCGCCGCCCATGGCATGCCCCAGGTGCTCAGCCCCCTGGCCGCCGAAGCCACCGGCCTGCGCCACGGCCAGGAGATGCTGATCGCCCGCAGCCCGGAAGACTGGTGCCAGGCGGTGCTCCAGCTCAGTGACGACGACGACGCCTGGCATGCCATGGGTGCTGCCGCCTTCCGTTACGCCAGAGAAACCTGGAGCCATTCCCGCGGCCTGACCCTGATGGCCGAGGCGTTGGCCCGCCTCGAGCTGCCTCACCAGGTGCCGGCCCCATGAGCACCTCCCGCCAATCCCTTCCCGAACCCCTCTCCGGCCTGCCCGAGCCTGCCGTGGTGGAACTGCCTCCCGGCCGTCCCTGGATGGCCCTCTCCGAACTCAATCGCCTTATCCGCCAGCAGGCGCAGGACCGCCCGCTGGCAAAGGCCTGGTTGCTCGACCAGCTCGTTCACGCCATCCCCCCCCTGCCCGCCGACGAGGAGAAGGCCCTGATGGCCGCCTACCTGGAGCCCCGTGGCGTCACCGAAGACACCCAGGTGGCCGGTTGGCTGAAGCAACGCGGCCTGGCCTTCGCCGACCTGCGGGTCCTCGCCACCCAGAAGCGGCGCTTGCGGCTCCTCCTGCTCAGCCGTTGGGGCGATGAGGTGGAACTGCGCTTCCTGCAGCGCAAACCCGAGCTCGATCAAGTGGTCTATTCCCTGCTCCGACTCGACAGTGAAGACCTTGCCGCCGAGCTCCACCAGCAGATCGCTGAGGGAGAGGCCGATTTCGCCAGTCTTGCCCCGCTGCATTCCACCGGCCCTGAACGCCACTGCCGCGGCCAGATCGGTCCTCTCCCCCTGGCGACCGGCCACGCGAGCCTGGTGAGCCGTCTACGCCGCGGCCGCACCGGCCAGCTGTTCGAACCCTTCCAGGCCGGCGACAGCTGGGTGGTGCTGAGGCTCGAACACATCCTGCCGGCCGAGTTGAATGAACCCACCAGGGAGCGCATGATGGGCGAACTCTTCGAGGAATGGCTTGAGCAGCGGGTGACGCTCCTCCTGGAAGGCCAGCCCCTCCCCCCCCTCGACGCCATGCTTGCCCTCTTGCCACAGGACAGCGCCCCATGACCTCCTCCCAAGGGGCCATCAGCGGCCTTCTCAACGAATTCACGCCGTTCCAGCAGCTCCCCGCAGCCCGTCGCGACGCGATCGATCCCTTGCTGCAACCCGTGCGCTTCCAGCTCGGTCAAACGGTACTGCGCCCGGACGTGCTCCCCGAGGGTCTCCTGCTTCTCTGCAGCGGCCAGCTGCGCAGCATGGGCCCCAGCCCCAGCGGCCGGGGACTGCGCACCATCGAACGCCTCGGCCCCGGTTCCCTGGTGGGCTGGGCAGGCCTGCTGCGTCGCGACCCCTGCGAGCATCTTCGCGCCACCACCGAAGTGGAGGCCCTCCAGCTTCCAGCCGCCGCCTTCCGCGATCTGCTTGCCGGCCATCCGGAGTTCGCCGCCTGGTTTGCCAACCATCCGAACGCCGCCGAAGTGCATACGCTGCTGCTGGCCCTGGCGAAACGGGACCCCCTCGGCGAGGCCCTCCTCGAGGATTGGCCCCTGCCCCCCGATCAAGTGCGGCTGCGCAGCCTGCTCCCCGGTGCCCCCGCCGAACTCGGCCTGCCCCCCGGCTTCCGCTGGTACGCCAGCAGCGGCCTGGCCCTGGCCGAGCCCTGGTCGGACCGCCCCCTGGTTCCCCCCGGCCCCGATGCCCCCTGGTTGCGGCTCGTCGGCCTGGCCATTCCCAAAGAAGCAGAGCCTCCGATCACCCTCGGCGCCGAACCCCTCCACCCCACCGTGCTCTCGGCGGTGGTCGACCCCGACAGCAGCTACGCCCCCACCGTGGAGCCGCCCCCAAGGACGGCCACCGAACCCGGGGGCCACCTCGCCCTGGCCCGGGCCAGCGGTGCCCGCGCCGTCCCGATCGCCCTTTGTCAGGCCTTGGCCGACTTCTTCGGCTTGCCCCTCAACCGCGATGCCCTCGCCGATCAGGTGGACGCCATCCTGCAGCGCCAGGACCAGCTCAACCTGGTCAACATCGGCCAGATCATGGACACCCTCGGCCTTCGGGTGGTGCTCACCCGGGTGCCCGCCAGCCGGTTGGCCCGTGTGCCCGCCCCGGCCCTGTTGTACCAGAACGGCCATTTTGGCCTGCTCGATGGCGTCGAACCCGATGGCCGTGCCCGACTCCTGGAAGCGGAGCTCGGCGCCCTGCTGGTGCCGGCCGAGGAGCTGATCAACCACGAGGGCGGCAAGGTGGAGTTGCTGCTCTTCGACCGCAAGCCCGATGCCAAACACCGCCGCTTCGACTGGAGCTGGTACTTACCCTTCCTGCGCCAGCACCGAAGGGAGCTGATCGAGGTACTGGTGGCCTCGGTGTTGATCAACGCCCTGCGGATCGTCTTCCCCCTCGGCATTGTGATACTCATCCAGAGCGTGGTGGCCAGCCGCAACATCGGCGCCCTGGTGAGCATCGCCAGCGTGATGCTGCTCGCCACCTTGTTGGAAAGCATCTTCAGGACCCTGCGCAGCTTCCTGTTCACCGACCTGGCCAACCGCATTGACCAGGACGCCAAAGCCACCATCCTCGACCAGATGGTGCGCCTGCCCCAGGACTTCTTCGATGCCCGCCCCGTGGGGCAGATCACCTATTACTTTTCCCAACTCGATCGCCTGCGCGACTTCTTGCTCGGCAAGACCCTGCCCACCCTGGTGGACTTCGCCTTCAGCCTGATCTACCTGGCGATCCTGTTCGCCATCAGCCCCCTGCTCACCCTGATCACCCTGGCCACCCTGCCCCTGATCGCCGCCGTGGCCCTGGTCAGCAATCCCCTCGTGCGCAGCCAGGTCAGCCGCACCATGAACCGGGCCATGCGGGCCTCCAGCTTCCTCACCGAATCGATCACCGGCATCCAGACGATCAAGTCCCAGAACGCCGAACTCAAGACCCGCTGGGAATTCCAGAACCGTTACGCCGCCTACATCGGCGAGGACTTCAAGCTCAAGGTCACACGGGAATCCATCGCTAATCTCTCCACGTTTCTCAGCAACCTGAGCCAGCTTGTGGTGATCGCCGTAGCGATCTGGCTGATCATCGAAGGCGATCTCAACATCGGCTCCTTGTTCGCCTTCCGCATCCTCTCCGGCTATATCCAACAGCCGATGGTGCAGCTGGTGAGCACCTGGCAGGATTTTCAGTTCAACACCCAGGCCCTGCGCATGGTGGCCGATGTGGTCGACCGCGACACCGAGCAGACCACCGAGCAGGCCAGCAACATCCCCCTGCCACCCCTCCAGGGACGCGTCCAGTTCGTTGATGTCGCCTTCCGCTTCCGCGACCAGGGTCCCCTGGTGCTGGACGGGGTGAATCTGGAGATCCCGCTCGGCTCCTTTGTCGGCCTGGTGGGCAGCTCCGGCAGCGGCAAGTCCACCTTGCTGAAGCTGCTGTCACGCTTTTACCCTCCCGTTCGTGGCAGTGTCCTGATCGATGGCCTTGACATCAGCAAGGTCGAGCTGTACTCCCTGCGTCGCCAGATCGGCGTGGTGCCCCAGGATTCACTCCTATTCGACGGCACCATCCGCGAGAATCTCCTGATGGTGAAGCCCGATGCCACCGCAGCCGAGATGATGCGCGCCGCCCGCATTGCCTGCGCCCACGATTTCATCATGCAGATGCCCCAGGGCTACAACTCCAGCGTCGGCGAACGGGGCGCCGGTCTCTCCGGCGGCCAGCGGCAGCGCCTGGCCCTGGCCCGCGCCGTGCTCCAAAACCCCCGCATGCTCATCCTCGACGAGGCTACCAGTGCCCTCGACGCCAGCACCGAGCGCCAGGTCTGCATCAACCTGTTCGAGGCCTTCCGCGGTCGCACCGTCTTTTTCATCACCCACCGCCTCACCACCGTCCAGCCCGCCGACCTGATCGTGCTGATGGACCAAGGTGCCGTGATGGAACAGGGCAACCATCGCCAGCTGATGCAGCAACGCGGCTGGTACTACGCCCTCTACCGCAGCCAGAATCAGGAGGGTCTCAGCTGATGGCAACCCCGCCCCGTTCCTCCGATCCCGCCTCCCGTCTGGTGTCCTTGCTCGATGGCTGTGTCAGCTGGCTGCGCTCCCCCCGCTCCAACCGCCGCCACGCGGTGATTCCGGTGCGTGTCGATCTGGTGGGCAAAGACTCCCTGCCCGCCGGTGCACCGGCGGCGGAAGCCCTGCCCCCAGGGGCCCCCAGCGACCCAGCGGCCGACAGCCATCCCTTCGGCAGCGGCCTCGCCACCACAGGCTCAGGCAAGGTCCAGGAATGGTCGTTCCGCGAAACCGTGGTGCTGCGCAAGAGCCGCCGCAGCTCCAGTCTGCTGGTCTGGGCAGGGGTGGGAGGGATAGCCGCCCTCGGCCTCTGGAGCGTCACGGCGTCGATCTCCGAAACCGTGGCCGTACCCGGCAAGCTCGAACCCATCAGCACCGTCAAGGACGTGGCCTCGCCCGTCCCTGGTGTGGTGGAGGAGGTGCTGGTCAAGGAGGGACAGTCCGTGAAAAAGGGCCAGCCCTTGGTCCGCTTCGACCTGCGTGACCCCCGCAGCAAGCTGACCGCCGCCGAGAGCATCCGCGAGCGACTGCTCAACGAGAACCGCGTCGCCCGTGCCACCCTCGGCGAGGATGCCGCCACGGCAGGGCTCACACTCAACCAAAAGAACCAGCTCGACGACCGGGCCCTTGAACTGAACAGCCGCTTGACTGCCGCCCGAGAGGAACTGGCCAAGAGCATCACCCGCCTGGCCGGCTTCCGCGATTCCCTGAGCATCTATGCCGACATCGAACGCCGCTACCAGTCCCTGGTGCGTGATGGTGCCGTCAGTGAAGTGCAGCTGCTCGAGGCGCGCAACAAGATGCAGGATCTGCGCACCAGCGTGGCCGAGGAGGAGCGGGAGATCGCCCGCCTGCGCTCCCAGTTGGTCAACACCGGCTCCGGCACCGATGTGGAGCTGCGTACCACGATCGAGGCCAACCTGCGCCAGATCAGCGAACTCGACGGCCAGATCCGGCAGGCCCGCCTCCAGATCCAGTACGGCCTGCTCACCGCCCCCGTCGATGGTCTGGTGTTCGACGTCGAGGTCAGCCCCGGCAGCGTCGTGACCGCCGCGGCGACCACCCCCCTGCTGAAGGTTGTTCCCCAGGACTCCCTGAGGGCCAAGGTCTACCTGCCCAACAAGGCCGTCGGCTACGTGCAGGTGGGCCAAACCGCCGACATCTCCATCGAGACCTTCCCCGCCAATTCCTTCGGTTATGTGCCTGCCAAGGTGGAGCGCATTGGCTCTGATGCCCTCACCCCCGAGGAGCAGACCCAGGTGCTCGGCACCCAGGTAGAAGGCCTCCATTTCCCGGCCATCCTCAAGCTGGGCCGTCAGACCATCCCCCTGCCCGACAAGGGCAGCGTTCCGCTCCAGGCCGGCATGGCCCTCACCGCCGACATCAACCTGCGCGAACGGCGTGTGATCAGCCTGCTCACCGGCCTGTTTGAGGATCAGCGCCGCAACCTTCAACGCCTGCGGCACAATTGAGCACCGGGCCCCACGGCGACTGGTGGCGATTCGTGCCTCCCGAGCAACGCTCCCGTCGGCGCTTCAAGGCCTGGCGCCTGCGCTGGAAGGAGCGGCTGAGCCAGCGTTGGCTGGGCATCGCCCTGGCCTTCCTCACCTACGGGCTGGTAGTTCTCTGGCTGGTGCTCCACGTCCCGCCGGTGGTGGCCCTGCTCGCCTTGGCCCCCATGGTGCTTCTCCCCCTGTTGGGCTATCTCACCTACTGGCTGTTGTGGAAGGAGTTCCACGAGTAAGGCCCCCGACCTGGGGGCCAGCGGCATTCAGCTTTTCACATAGAGGCTTGGCAGGGCCCCCAACAGCCACTGGGGCATGTACTGCTCGCCGCCAGCAAAGCCGATCTTGCCGGGAGGGAAGAACGGAAGCACTGCCATCACGACCTGAATGGCCTTCGGCCGGGTCATGTTGCGCACGTAACGACCCAGCTGGGCACGCAGCTGACGGTCCTCCTCTGTCAGCGGGGCTCCCGGATAGCCACTTCGCAGAAACTTGCGGTAAAGCTCGCCGAAGCTGCTCTCGAAGAGGCGCTGGAGCTGGTCATTGGGAGTGTCCAGCCAGATCTGACCGAGCTGACGACGGAAGCCGGCCAGTTCCTGAAGGATCGCCGTGTCGTCAGGGTCGATCTCGAACAGATTCACCAACCCGTTGAGACGGGTGAGGAACTCCTCGCTGCCGGCGAGTTGCAGGGCCTGGGTGCCGGTGACGGCGGCAAGTCGCGGCAACGGAGGCACGTCAGCTTCCGTCCCCTGCAGCGCCACCGCCCGTTCCGGCGCCACGATCCGCTCGGCCCGTAGACCAGCCGGGGCCAAGGCCTTGCGCTCCAGCGGGCTCGGCTGACGGAGGCGAGGCAGAATTTCCGGTTCAAACAGGCTGGCGTAGTCCTCCAGCAACCAGGTTGGAACGTTCTGTTCGCAATTACGTATTTTCATCTTACCGCGCCGGAAATAGGGCATCACAGCCAACAGGATATTGGTCACTTCCGGCCGCTCGAAACCGCTGAGCATGCGCTGGGAGAGGTAGTCTCTCCAGGCTTCCTCGTCCCTCAGCAGCGGCTCTGAAGCCAGTTCTGAGCTGATCATCTGGCGATAGCAGTGCCCCACGGCAGAGCCGTAGAGAAACTCCAGCCCATCAATCGGCGCACTCAGCCAGAACTGAGACAAGCACTGACGCGCTAGCCGGGCTTCCGCCAGCCGTGCGGCGGAGGGTTCATGGGAAAAGTCCCGAAAAATCATGCCCAGCCGCGATGCAGACCATGGGGTGATCTGGGGCCGGCGAGCCATCTCCAGTGGGGTGACGCCTGGATCACTTACCAGAGTGTCCATCACTGCCGTTTGCCGTTGCGGCTGCCTCTGGCCCCAACTCACCGTATCCCGGCGTCCCAGCAGACGACTCAAGAGTGACATGACGCAGGTCAGGTTTACGCAGCGGGATTGTAATAGCGTTGGTCGATGGAACTGTTGCTGATCCATCAGAACCACCCGGGCCAGTTTCGCGATCTGACCTCCGCCCTTGAACGTCGCGGCCATCGCGTTCTCGGCCTTGGCGCCACTCCCCGTGGAAGGGGGAGATCCCAGGACATCACCAAGGGCCCTCGGCTCCACTACGACTGGCAGCCGCCGAACCTACCCGCCGAGCTGGCCGATCCCGTGCTGGAAGCCAATCTCCGGCGGGCCGTCCGCGTCCAGGAACACTGCCTGAGGCTGCGCGCGCAGGGTTACCAACCGGACGCCGTGCTCGCCCACAGTGGCTGGGGGGAATGTCTCTACCTGGGCGACATCTGGCCCGAGGCGGTGCTGATCGCCTACCCCGAGCTCTATGCCACTCCCCTCTTGCTGGGCTACGGCTTCGATGCCGACCTCGGCGAACCCTCCCCAGGCCAGCGGTCCCAGTGGCGCCGGGGAAATCTGATGGGTCTGGCGGCGGTGGCCGACGCCGACGCCTGTGTCGTGCCCACCTGCTTCGCCCGCGATACCTTCCCTCCCCATCTGCGCAGCCGTTTTCACGTGCTGCACGAAGGTCTTGCCCTGCCGGCCGCCGCCACCGGCACCACCACATTGCGGCTGGAGGACGGCCCCACCCTGGTGAAGGGGGATCCAGTGATCACGTTTGCTAGCCGCAACCTTGAACCCCTGCGCGGATTCCGTAGCTTCCTGCGGTCCTTGCCAGCCGTGCTGACGTCCCGGCCTGATGCCCGGGTGGTGATCGTGGGGGGGACTGGCAGCGGCTATGGCACCCCGTCCGCCCATCCGGAAGGTCACAAGGGTGAACTACTGGCCTTGCTTGGCCATCGGCTGCCCCTGGAGCGCGTCCATTTCCTGCCGCCACTGCCCCACAGGGAGCTTCTGGCCCTGTTCCGCGTCAGTGCGGTCCACGTGTATCTCTCCTATCCCTATGCCCTCTCCTGGAGCGTGATGGAGGCCATGGCCAGCGGAGCCCTGGTGGTGGGCTCCGACAACCCGCCCGTGAACGAGCTAATCCACCACGGACACAACGGACTTCTCGTGTCTTTCAATGACTTTAACGGCCTGGCCGAATGCCTGCTGGCGGTGCTGGCCGACCCTCCCGCCTTCGCGACCATGGCGGAAGCCGGCCGCACCACGATCGCTGCCCGCTACGAGGTGAACAGGGCCGCCGAGGCGTATGAGGCCCTGATCCGCAGCCTGCAGAGGCTGCGCTGAACAGTCATGCCCAGGCTTAGCGGCTGCGTTGGCGGCGCTGCAGGGCCTGGAGAACAGACTGCACCACCGGCCGCCAGTCCCTGTCGGCGGCCTGCCGGAACAACCGCAGACTGGGATACCAGGGGCTGTCATTCCGCTGCCTCAACCAGCGGGGATCGGCGCTGAAGGGCAGCAGCACCCAGGCCGGATGGCCCATCGCGCCAGCCAGGTGCGCCATGGCCGTGTCCACCGTGATCAACAGATCGGTGCCAGCCAGCATCCTGGCCGTGGCCAGAAAGTCTCCATCCGGGTCGATGGCCCCGCCGAACAGGTGGGCCACGGGCTCCGCCAACTGACGGTCCTCGCCCTGCTGCAGCAGCACAGGCTCGCACCCCTCAGCCAGCAACCCCTCTACCAGCCCCACCACGGCGCTGGCAGGCAGGGTGCGCTTGCGGTATTCCCGCATGGTGAAGCCATCACTGAGCTTGCGGCCGCTGGCCCAGGTGAGCCCGATCCGAGGCGGCCGGCCATAGCCATCTCCATGGCCATCAACCGAACCAGCTTGGGCCAGGCCCCGCAGGTACGCGCCCCCCCCCTTCGGCCCTGCCGGCTGGGGGCAGGGGGCACCGCCGAGGACCGCCGGCAGCGACAGCAAGCTGACCACCTTTCGGCCATCGAGAGCCCCCTGGCCCTCCCCATCCTGTTCGGGCTTGGCTCGCACCTCCGGCGGCTGGGGTAACCAGGCCAGCCCCGCCTGCAACAGTGCCACCAGCGATGGCTCCACCTCCAGGACCACCTGCTGACGACGGGCCCCGGCCTGCTCCATCAGGGGGGGGATCCATCGCAGGTACTGAAGGCCATCCCCGAGGCCCTGCTCGGTGCGCACGTGCAGCCGCTGCGCACTGGCCAGCACAGCCCCGACCCCCCCCTCCGGTCCAGGGGCGTGGCCGGGGAGTTCGAATCGGCGTTCGGCCAGGGCGAAGGCCTCTTCGTAGGACTCCAGCCCGATCAGCAGGGAGGCATGGTTGCAGGACACTTCAGGGCCATCTCCCAGCTGGCGGCTGGCACGGAAGGCGCGATCGGCCGCCTCGAAGCGATTGAGATCTCTCAGGCTGTTGCCGAGGCCCATGAAAGGAGCGGGGCTGGATGGCACAAGCAGGGATGCCCGCCGGTAAAGCTCAAGGGCCTCCTCGGGCTGATCCGAGAGCCAGAGGGCATTGGCGGCCCGCAGCACCAAGGGGGTATGCTCAAGATGAGCGCCAAGCACTTCCTGATAGATGCAGGCGGCTTCACACCATTCGTGCCGCTGCTCTGCCTCCCGAGCCTCCAGCAGAATCTGCTCAGCTTCGGGATTGATGTTGCAAAGGCCCATTTGAGGGAAATTTACCAGCAGGAATGCGACCTCACCATGGAGTCGTCCCAGCCGTGACCTTAAGCCTCGATGAAAATACTTAAATCTCGATGAAAACGCCTAGGGCCACCTGGCAGACCGCCACCCCACCTTCGTGAGGATTCCAGAATGATCCCATCATAATGTAGCGACAAATACACGTAACCCCGAGGGGGGGTCGTTACTATCCGGTCGCATCAGTACTTAATCCCTTTCTCAATCAATGGCTTCTTCCGATACCCTTGGGATCTTCGTACCGGAGGTCGTAATAGCACCAAACTCTGGAAATACCATTGAGGATGTTGGTATTTCGTTTGCTGAGTCCGACCTATCCCCAACAACCGGCACTTTCCATGCACCCTCAAATTTAACTTCGTTCATTGGTAACGAGGGTGACAACACAGCAATTTTCGAAGGCAAGTCTAATTTCAGCTTTGTCGACCTTGGCGAAGGTGACGACACTCTGATTGCCTCTAATGTCAGGCGCTCTTTTGCCGACATGGGTGAAGGCGACAACACCATTGTTGCCGGTCAAGTCAACCAAGCAACCTTCGAGTCAGGTACAGGTGACGATTCATTCACCGTCACCGGTAAAGCCGGGAATCTCACCATCGATTCCGGTGCTGGCGACGACACTCTGATCTTCGGTGGCACGGTTGGCACCAGCACCTTCCTGCTTGGTGAAGGTGCAGATTCCGCCTCGTTTGCTGGGGAGGTCCGTCAGACCACCATTGATCTCGGCAGCGACACTGACATCGACACCGTTAGCTTCAATTCGAAGGCTGACTTTGCCGATCGCGTTGAGATCACCGGAGCTGGCGACGGCGATCTGCTTGTCATCGGCGGTGATGAGTATGTGTACGAGGACAGCGTGGGTGGCTTTGTCCTGGGATCTGAGACCATCACCTTCGGTTGATGGCCACAAACGTCCTTGGCTCGATTGGAACAGGAACGATTCGCCCGTAACTACACCATCAGCCTCCAACGGAGGGACCTTGCAGCTGCAAGGTCCCTCCTTTTTCTCTGGACCAAGACCTACATCCATTCCCTCCCGGCCACCCCCAGCCGCCGCGAGCTCACCAATCCCGATCTCTGGGGCTGTCTCGCCCAGTACGCCTCCCTCAGCGGTGATTGCTCTCCGGTTGACGACTTCTGGGAGCAGCTGGATGGCATTACCCCCTGCACCTCCACACCCACGGTTCTGCCCCTTCTGGGCGTTCCGATCCTCAACCGGCCCGACCTCCTGCTCCAGCTCCTCAAAAGTCTCGACCATCCTGTCGAGACACTTGCCATCGTCGACAACAGCATTGCCTCCGGCCTCCCCGACAGTGTCGCCCTCAGCGAGCTGCTGGCCGCATTGGAACGGGAGCCCCCCGCCGGCATCGGCCAGGTGCGGGTGGCACGACCCTTCACCAATCAGGGTGTCGCCTCCAGTTGGAACGCGATCCTCACCTCCTTTCCCGAAGCCCCCTTCGCCCTGCTGGTCAACAACGACGTGGTGTTCGCCCCGGGCGTCCTGGCCCAGGTCATCGAACGGGTGGACCCCGCCAGACCCCAGTTCCTTCCCCTCATGCCGGCCCCGCAGGAGTTCTCCGCCTTCGCCATCACCCCGGCGGCCTGGGATCGGGTTGGCCTCTTCGACACCAACTTCCACCCGGCCTACTGCGAAGACCTCGACTACGCCGAGCGCCTGCGCGCCTCTGGGACCGTCGAGTGGATCACCCCGGACGACCTCCAGAGCCTGCAGCGGCAAGCCAACCCCACGGCCAGCGCCACCATCACCAGCGACCCTCGGCTTGAGGCCTGCAACCGCACCACCTTTCTGCTCAACAGCCTGTGGCTGCACAGCCGGCGGCGCCTGGAGCAACCCCACCGCGGCACCTGGATGCGGCGTTGGCTGAGCCAATGGGTGCTGGAGCCGGCCGCTCCCCAGTCCACCGAGGTCTCCCTTGACATAGTGCCCAAATGAGCCTGCCCGTTCGACCCGAGCCCTCCCGCCCAACACCGCAGACCACCACCCTGGGCTGGCCGGTCGGCGCCGGCCTCGTGCTCGTGCTGGTGGTTACCCTGGTGGTGGGGCTGCAGCTTGGTGCCCTGCCCTGGCGCTTCCGCAAGCAGATGTGGCAACTCCAGGGAGCCCTGGCCGGAGGCGCCGTGGGTCTGGTCATCGGGGTCAGCGTCAGCCGACGCCGGCAGCCATGAACACCCTGCCCCGTCTGATGCGCCGCTTCCAGAACCAGGACCTTGGCCCCAGGCCCCAGATCGTGGTTCTCGGGGCCCCCAAACTGGGAAACTACGTGGTGCTGCAACCGCTACTGCGGGGCCTACGTCACAAATACCCCGGCGCGCGGATCACCTATGTGGGTAGCCAGCGCACCCAGCAGCTGGAGCGGCTCAATCCCTGGATCGATACCAGTCTGCCCCTAGCGGAGCATGGTCACGCAGCCCTGCCAGCCCTGGCCGACTGGCGGCTATCCATGGCGGAGTCGGACCAGGGCGATGGGGTGGATCTGGTGATCAACGCCGACGGTCATGCCCCCCACAGCGGACTTTGGGCCCAGGCCCTGGCGCCACGCTTCGTGGTGGGAGAGGCGCCGGTCCCCCCCGGCGACCACCCCCTCAACGCCCTCGCCCTGGACCCCAACTGGGCCAACCCAGCCCTGGTGGAGCGCTACTCCGGCTGGATCACCAGCAACAGCATCCGCGAACTGCATTGCCGCGTCGCCTGGGTGGACACCGAGTTCGAACGGGTCGAGCTCCCCAGCCAGCCCGCCCCGCCGGGATTGCCCAGCGTGCTGATCGCCGTGAACGGCGAGCGATCCGCCAAGCTCTGGCCCCTGGAGCACTGGCTGAGCCTGCTGGAGCGCCTGCGCCAGGAGCGGGGCCTGCCCCCCGGGGCCATCGGCCTGATCGGCGGCCCACCCCCCGCCGAGCCACGCCAGGACGGCGATCGCCTCGAACGGGCCCTGCTCGCCCGCGCCGGTCTCCGGGACCTGCGCGGGCTCCTCAGCCTGCCGGCCCTGGTAGGGGCCCTGGCCCGCAGCCGGCTCTGCATCGCCGTTGATTCCGGCCCCCTGCACCTGGCCGCGGCCGCCGGCTGCCCCACCGTGGCCCTGTTTGGCACCGATGCCGACGGCCTCGGCGCCAGCCCCCGGGACCTCTGGGCCCCCCGGGCCGATCATGTCTGGATCAGCCACAGCCAGCACCGCTGCAGCGGCTGTCAGCAGCTGCGCTTCGAGAACCCGGCCTGCCCGCTGGAGCAGCACGCCTGCATGGATGCCTTGCCGCCCGAGGCAGTCTGGCCCCTGGTGCAGCAGGCCTGGCAGCGGAACGGGACCCGTCCCTAAGCCCTCCGGGGCTCAGGGCCGCTTGTCGGCCATCGTCCTGCCTTCCATCATTTTCTCGATCTTGCGGATCCGCTGCAGGGTGGTCTGCCACACCTCCAGCTGGAAGGCGCGCTCGCGATCGCCGGCCGCAACCGCCTGCCGACACGCCTCCACCAGCCCCTCCAGATCCTCCCGCCGCTCAAAGGCTTCCCACAGCTGGCGCTCGATCCGGGCCCGTTCGATGAAGTTCCAACGCTGCAGCCACGCCATGGCAAGGGATCGAAGTGGCACCAGTTAAGCCAGCGGCCCGGGGAAGGCCGGCCTCAGCTCCCCATCGCCAGGCCGCAGGCCACCATGTAGGGGAGCGAATAGCGGCCGCTGCGGCCCTCCACCGGTGTCCCGGCGGCGGCTGAATCGGGGAGGGCGTCGGCCAGGACATCAGCGGAGATGGGACACTGGGACGCCATCCATCCTGCTGGGACCAGCCTGTGAAAGCCATTGCCGTGCTGGGCTCCACCGGGTCGATCGGCACCCAGACCCTGGAGATCGCCGAGGAATTCCCCGATCGCTTCCAGGTGGTGGCCCTCACCGCCGGCCGCAACCTCGATCTTTTGGTGGAGCAGATCATCCGCCACCAGCCGGAGGTGGTGGCCCTGGCCGAGGCCGACCGGGTCGCCGAGCTGGCCAGCCGCCTGGCGGGCCTGGAGCCGGCGCGGCGTCCGACCCGGCTGCCCGAGCTGGTGGGTGGATCCGATGGCCTCTGCGCCGCCGCCGCCTGGCCCAGCGCCGACCTGGTGGTCACCGGCATCGTGGGGTGTGCCGGTCTGCTGCCCACCCTGGCGGCGATCCGGGCCGGCAAGGACCTTGCCCTGGCCAACAAAGAGACCCTGATCGCCGCCGGCCCGGTGGTGCTGCCCGAACTCCAGCGCAGCGGCAGCCGGCTCCTCCCCGCCGACTCGGAGCATTCGGCCCTGTTCCAGTGCCTGCAGGGCACCCCCTGGGCCGACACGGCCCGCCTCTCCACCGGCGTGCCGACCCCGGGCCTGCGCCGGATCCAACTCACCGCCTCCGGCGGCGCCTTCCGCGACTGGCCCGCCGCCGACCTGGCCAAGGCCACCGTGGCCGATGCCACCAGTCACCCCAACTGGAGCATGGGCCGCAAGATCACGGTGGATTCGGCCACCCTGATGAACAAGGGGCTGGAAGTGATCGAAGCCCACTACCTGTTCGGCCTCGACTACGACCACATCGAGATCGTCATCCACCCCCAGAGCATCATCCACTCGATGGTGGAACTGGCCGATTCCTCGGTGCTGGCCCAGCTGGGCTGGCCCGACATGAAGCTGCCCCTGCTCTACTGCCTCAGCTGGCCGGAGCGGCTGGAGACCCCCTGGCGCCGCCTCGATCTCACCGCCGTGGGCCAGCTCACCTTCCGCGCCCCCGACCGGGAGAAGTACCCCTGCATGGCCCTCGCCTACGCCGCCGGCCGGGCCGGCGGCACCATGCCCGCCGTGCTCAATGCCGCCAACGAGCAGGCCGTGGCCCTGTTCCTGGAGGAGGCGATCCCCTTCCTCGCCATCCCCGAGCTGATCGAGCGGGTCTGCGATCGGCACCGCGTCGACCACCACGGCACCCCCTCCCTCGACGACGTGCTGGCGGTGGACGGCTGGGCCCGCCAGGCCACCCGCGAGGCGGCGATCGCGCTGCGCAGCCAACCGGCCGCGGCCCTGCCGGCGTGAGCGGCGTCCAGCACCACCTGCTGCTCTGTGCCACCCCCACCAAGGCACTCTGTGGCGATCCGGCCGTCGGGGCGGCCAGCTGGGACCGCCTCAAGCGGCTGGTGCGGGAGCTGGGGTTGGAGGAGCCCGGCCGGCCCCAGGGCGTGGTGATGCGCACCAAGGCCGATTGCCTGCGCATCTGCTGCGAGGGCCCGGTGCTGCTGATCTGGCCGGAGGGCCTCACCTATGGCGGCGTCACCCCCGAGCGGATCGAGCGGATCGTGCACCAGCATGTGATCGGCGGCGTGCCGATCGAGGAGTGGATCGTGCGCCGCACCCCCTTCAGCCGCCCCCTTCCCCCCGGCTGAGGCGCCGCAACCAGGCCACCACCAGCCGATCGGCCCAGCAGGCCGGCCCGTCGCCGGGGGCATGGAAGCCGTTGTGGCCGCCATGGGGCGTGATCACCACCGTGGGCAGCGATCCCCCGCCGGCCCCAGCACGGCCGGGAAGCGTGGCCACCACCTGCCGCAGCGGGCCCACCGGCACCCAGGGATCGTCGCCGGCATGGAGCAGCAGGGTGGGGGGCAGGGGCCGGCCGTCGAGCAGGGAGGCCAGGGGGCTGGCGGCTGCGTAGTAATCGACCACCGAAGCGAAACCCCAGCGCGGCGCGGTGATGGCCGCATCGAAGGCCCGGATCGTGCGGGCACGCGTTGGCCCCAGCAATGCCTGGCGCTCCGCCTCCTTGAGCCCACCCGGATCGGCCAGGGTCTGCTCCCGCAGGCGCTGCATCAGCCACCTTTGGTAGACCCGGTTGCGGCGGCGCTCGAACTGGACGGCGCAGACCCCCAGATCAAGGGGGCTGCTGACGCTGACCAGGCCATCGAAATCCAGGCCGCCCAGGCCAGCGTTGAGCAGCACCGTGCCCCCCAGGGAAATGCCGGCACCAAACAGCGGCAGGCCGGCGGCCAGCTGCCGGGCCCTGGCCAAGGCCGGCCGCAGATCGTCGTTGCATAAGGCGCAGTAGGTGCCCCGGGCCAGGGGGCGGCCGCGGCCGGCCCCCCGCAGGTTGAGGCGCAGCACGGCGAAGCCCGCGGCGGCCAGGGCCTGGGCCAGGCGCCGCGGTCCGGGGCCATCGCCCGAGCCCCCCAGACCATGCAGGACCAGCACCAGGCCGATCGGCGCTCCAACGTCGGGACGGTCCAGCAGCGCCACCAGCTGGTCACCGTCCGCCAGCGGGATCGGCAGCACCTCGGCGCGATCGGGGGGGAAGCGCAGGGGCCGCAGGGTGTCCCGCAGGGTCTGGAGATCGCCGCCGATCCAGGGGGAACGCTGGCGGAAGGGGGGCAGGCCGAGGTGGTGGGGAAGCTGGCTCACGACCCCGGCCCCTCCCTCAGGCCGCCACCTTCGCCTTGCCCACGCCCATGGAACGGAGCTCGCTGAGCAGGCCGTTGAGCACCGCCTTGGCATCGCCGAAGACCATGGCGGTCTGGGGCATCTCGAACAGGGCGTTGTTGATGCCGGCATAGCCAGCCCCCAGGCTGCGCTTGACGACGAACACCTGGCGAGCCTGATCCACCTCCAGCACGGGCATGCCGTACAGGGGGCTGGTGGGGTCGTTCTTGGCCTGGGGGTTCACCACATCGTTGGCCCCCAGCACGATCACCACATCGGTGCGGGGGAACTCAGGATTGACCAGGTCCATCTCCAGCAGCTGCTCGTAGGGGACGTCGGCCTCGGCCAGCAGCACGTTCATGTGGCCGGGCATGCGCCCCGCCACCGGATGGATGGCGTAGCTCACCTCCACCCCATGGCTCTCGAGCAGCTTGGCCAGCTCCCGCAGGGAATGCTGGGCCTGGGCCACCGCCAGGCCGTAGCCCGGCACGAACACGACACGCTCGGCCTGTTCCAGGGCCATGGCGCATTCCTCGGTACTGCAGCTGGTGATGCGGGTGTAGCCCGCCTCGCTGCCGCCGCCGCCCACGGCGCCGGCACTGGCCCCGAGGGCACCGCCGAACAGCACCGACACCAGAGAGCGGTTCATGGCGGTGCACATCACCTGGGTGAGGATCAGGCCCGCCGCCCCGACCATGGCGCCGGCCACGATCAGCAGCTGGCTGCCCACCACGAAGCCCGCTGCCGCCGCCGCCACCCCGGAATAGGAGTTCAGCAGAGAGATCACCACCGGCATGTCGGCGCCGCCGATGGGCAGGGTGACACCGATGCCCAGCAGGGTGGAGCCCCCCATCAGCAGCCACAGGGGCAGGCCGGAGGGATCGCCCGGCAGCAGCAGGGCCGACACCAGGCAGAGCACCGCCAGGGAGATGTTGACGCCGTGGCGTAGGCGGCTCTGGGTCCAGCCGGGGGTGTCCAGCCAGCCCTGGAGCTTGGCCATGGCCACGATCGAGCCGCTGAAGGTGATCGCCCCGACGAACACCGAGACGGCGATCGACACCAGGGCGACGATGTCGGCATCACCGGTGTCGAAGATGGCCACGCCCATGGCCACCAGCAGGGAGGCCATGCCACCGCAGCCGTTGAACAGGGCCACCGTTTCCGGCATGGCGGTCATCGGCACCCGGCGGGCGGTGAACAGGCCGGCCAGGCCGCCGACGGCACTGCCGGCGGCGATCCACAACCAGGCGATCGGATCAGGCCGGATCTCGATCAGCAGGCCGACCACCGCCAGCCCCATGGCCAGGGCGGCCAGGCCGTTGGCCCCGCGGGCCGAGCTCACCTTCGAGAGACCCTTGATGCCGAGGGCGAGCAGGAGAACGGCCGCCAGATCGATGCCGGCGGCAAAAGCATCCATGGAGAACGTCATCGGCTGTCACCCTTGCGGCGGAACATGGCGAGCATGCGATCGGTGACCAGGAAGCCGCCGATCACGTTGTAGAGGGCGAAGCCCAGGGAGAGGGCTCCGATCACCAGCAGGGCGGTGTTGTCCCCGGCCTGCTGGATGAGGGTGAGGGACGCCAGCACGGTGATGCCGCTGATGGCGTTGGCCCCCGACATCAGGGGGGTGTGCAGGGTGGGGGGCACCTTGCCGATCAATTCCAGCCCCAGCAGGCTGCCCAGCAAGAGCACCCAGAGGGACTGCGTCAGAAGGCTCATGAACGGGCTCCGATGGGGGAAAGGCCGGCGGGTTCGACAATGTCGTCGCGGCGGCAGGCGCCGGCATGGGTGAGCAGACAGCCATCCAGGATCGGATCCTCCGGATCGAGCCGGAAGCCGTCCTCGCCCAGCACGTGCTCCACCAAGGTGGCGATGTTGCGGGCGTAGAGGGCGCTGGCGTGGTTGGGCACGGTGCTGGGCAGGGCATCGGCCCCGATCAGCAGCACCCCCCGGCGCTCCACCGTTGCCCCGGGGATCGTGCCGAAGCAGTTGCCTCCCTGGGCCACGGCCAGATCCACCACCACCGCGCCGGGCCGCATGCCGTCGAGCATCTCCTCGCTGATCAGGCGGGGAGCCGGCCGGCCGGGCACCAGGGCGGTGCAGATCACCATGTCGGCAAGGGCCAGCTGGTCGGCCAGCTGCTGGCGTTGCGCCGCCAGAAAGGCCTCACTGGCCTGACGCGCGTAGCCGCCCACCTCGGCGGGGGCCTCCTCCAGTTGGGGCGGTTCGATGAAGCGGCCCCCGAGGGATTCCACCTGCTCCTTCACCGCTGGCCGCACATCGGAGACGTACACCACACCCCCGAGGCGGCGGGCGGTGGCCAGGGCCTGCAGACCGGCGACGCCGGCCCCCAGGATCAGCACCCGGGAGGGCTGGATCGTGCCCGCCGCGGTCATCAGCATCGGCACGTAGCGGTCGAGGGCCGCGGCCGCCAGCAGCACCGCCTTGTAGCCGGCGATGTTGGCCTGGGAGGAAAGCACGTCCATCGACTGGGCCCGGGTGATCCGCGGCAACAGCTCCAGAGCGATGGCGGAGGCACGCCGGCCATTCAGCGTCGCGACGAGAGCCGTGGCGCCATAGGGGGCGAGCAGGCCCACCAGCAGGGCTTCCTCCCGCAGCCGGCCGAGATCCTCGTTCCGGGGGGGCTGCACACAGAGCACCCCATCCGCCGCCGCCCAGGCGGCGGCGTCCCCGTCCCACAGCTCGGCGCCCACGGCGGCGTAATCGGCGTCGAGGAAGCCGGCCGCCTGGCCCGCCCCCCGCTCCACCTGCAGGGTCGCCCCCTTGGCCACCAGCCGTCGCACCGTTTCGGGGGTCGCGGCGACCCTCCGTTCTCCGGGAGCCGTCTCCCTGGGAATCAGCAATTTGACCAACGCGGGGCCACACACACTCCTTCTGCGATAGACAGCCCCGCCCGGGACGGCAAGCAACCGGACGCCAATGTGCGGACACGCCCACCGGGCCCTGGCCAGGCCAGCAGAATCGGCCCATGGCGCCACCATCCTTCGATCTGGGTCTGCGCCGCGATGGCGGCCCGCCGGGCGTCCCTGGCGCCCCCCGCGGCCCCGAGCCCCGGGCCTGGCAACGCCGCCTGATCCAGCTGCTGCGGGCCCGGCTGGTGGCCTCGAGCCCCGGGGGCCAGGACGTGCTCCTGCACGCCGGTCCCGGAGCCGGCAAGACCCTGGGGGCCCTGCTCGCCTTCCAGCAGTTGCAACGGGAAGGTCGGCTGGAGCGGTTCGTGGTCTTCTGCCACCGCAGCGCCATCGGCCGCCAGTGGATCGGCGCCGCCGCCCGCCTCGGCCTGGTGCTGCAGGAGTGGGACCCGGGGGGACCGCCCCCGGCGGCGACCGGCCAGGGCCTGCTGCTCAGCTACCAGGCGGCCGCCCTGCACCGAAAGCGCCTGGAGCGGGAGCTGGTCGGCCATCTCCATGGCCGCCGCTGGCTCGCGATCGGCGACGAGGTGCACCACCTGGGCCTCGATCCCCTCGAACCGGAGGCCACGGCCTGGGGGCACGCCTTCAGCAACCTCAGCGGCAGCGCCCAACTGCGCCTGGGCCTCACCGGCACCCCCTTCCGCGCCGACAACCTGGGCTTCTGTTCCGGCCGCCGGATCCGGATGCACGACCAGGACGGTCCGGCCGAGCGCATCATTCCGGACCTTTGCGTCGAGCCCCGGGCCCTGATCGCCGCCGGTGATGTGCGGCCCCTGGAATTCCGCTTCCAGGACGGCTGGGTCGAACACGGGCGTCCCGAAGATGGGCGGGAACGCGAGGTCTCCCCCCTCTCGGCGGAGCAGCGCGAGAGCTGGCGGGCCCGCAACCTGCGACGGGCCATCCGCCCCGGGGATCGGGGCGGGATCGCCCTGCGGCTGCTGCTCCAGGCCCGCCGCCGCCTGGAGCGGGTCCGGCTGGAGCATCCAGGGGCCGGCGGCCTGGTGGTGGCCCGCGACATCGGCCATGCCGGCAGCATCGCCGACCTGTTGGCCAAGGAAGGGGACCGGGTGCACCTGGTGCACTCCCAGGATCCGGAGGCGGCCCAACGCCTGGCGGCGTTCCAGGCCGGGGAGGCCGACTGGCTGGTGAGCATCGACATGTGCGCCGAAGGCTTCGATGCCCCCCGGCTACGGGTGGTGGCCTACCTGACCACCGTGGTCACCCGCAGCCGCTTCGTTCAGGCGATCACCAGGGCCGTGCGCATGGACGGGGATCGCTCCGGTCAGGAAACCATCCCGCGTCGGCCCTCCTACGTGTTCGCTCCGGCCGATCCCCTGCTGATCAGCTACGCCAGGGGCTGGACCGTCAGTGAGCCCTACGTGATCCGCCCACGCGCCCCGGAGATGGCCTCCGGCGCTGCCGGCTCCCCGCGGAGCGGCCAGGGCCTGCCGCTGCAGGCCCTCGCGGACGACGCCGGGCGGATGCTCAGCGTCAGCGAGCCCGTTTTGCCGTCCATACGACGCAAATTGGCTTAAAATCTCCCCCGTTTGGCTTGTCGCCGCTGGTTTTCCTGCAACGATGTGACAACCAACACCGTCGAGGTGTCCACCAACCGCCAACGTGGGCACCACAGGACATCCACCGAGATCACCCCGATGGACAGGCCAAGAGACGATTCAGAACAGGACGGTCCCTTTGATGCTCCACTGGATGCGGCTGTCCATCGTCGTGTGACCGTAGCGGTCTGCTGGGCGCTGGCCCGCCGGGCCGCCCTTGATGGCCGTGAACTGTTCGAAGACAGCTACGCCATCAACGAGGAATTCCGTGAGTGGCTGCTCACGCTGGAAGACCACCCCGAACTGCTTCAGGCCAACGTTCTGATGGTGCCAAGGGATCTGCACCTCGGCCGTCGTCCGGAAACTGACGGCCTGCTGGAAATCTGAGCGGCTCCAGTCGGCCTCAGCGGCGCCTGGGCCCCCCGGGACGGTTGCCACCTGGCCTCGGGCCGGTGGCTCCGGCATTGCGCTCCCGGTAGGTGATGCGGCCCCGGGTCAGGTCGTAGGGGCTGATCTCCACCAGCACCTTGTCCCCGGCCAGCAGTTTGATCCGGAACTTGGTCAGCTTGCCCGCCGCCCGGCAGAGGCACTGGTGACCGGCAGGCTGCTCGAGGGTGACGAGATAGAACCCGTTGCCCTGCTCCTTTTCGATCACACCGGACGTTTCGATCATGCGGGAAGGCTGGCTTGAGGAAAACAACAGAGTTTCAGCTTAAGCGCCGGCCGTGCCCGCTCCCAAATCCGCCACACGGTGGCAGGAGCGGAGCGATAGGGTCGGCCGACCGAGCGCCCCTGGCCCCACCCCATGATCCTTCCTCCCATTTCGATGGATCTGGGCCTGCTGCTGATCTCGATCGGCGTGGTCAACCTCTGGCGGGCCCGGGAAAGCGCCTGACTCTGCCGGAGCAGTGACGACCACCCTGCTGCTCCATAAGCCCTACGGGGTGCTCAGCCAGTTCACCCCGGAACCGGGCAGCCCATGGGGCACCCTGGCCGATCTGGTGAATCAACCGGGCGTCTATGCCGCCGGCCGCCTGGATGCGGACAGCGAGGGCCTGCTGGTGCTCACCGACGATGGGCGGCTGCAGGCCAGGCTCACCGACCCGGCCCGGGGCCATTGGCGCCGGTATCTGGTGCAGGTGGAGGGTGTGATCACCCCGCCGGCCCTCGACCGCCTCCGGCAGGGGGTGATGGTGCAGGGGCGACGCACCCTGCCGGCCCGGGCCCGGGCCGTGGCGGACCCCGCCCTGCCCGAAAGGGATCCACCGATCCGCCACCGGCTGCGGGTACCGACCGACTGGCTGGAACTGGAGTTGCGCGAGGGGCGGAACCGCCAGGTGCGGCGCATGACCGCGGCGGTGGGGCTGCCCACCCTGCGCCTGCTGCGCACGGCGATCGACCTGATGGACGGCGGCCCGCCCCTGGACCTGGTGGGCCTGGCCCCCGGCACCTGGCGCGCCGTGAGCCCCCAGGAGCGACAACGCCTGGCGGCGCTGCTCAGACCAGGGCGTCCTTCAGTTCCCTGACGGTCTGGAGCTGGCCGTAGTAGTAGTTCGCCCGGGCGCGGCGGTCGGGATCCTCGAGGGTGTCGAAGGCATCGAAGCCCAGGGAGGCCCAGAGCTCGTGGCCGCAGGCGCGTGTGAGCTCGGCGATCGCCTCCTCCTCCAGGTTGGCCAGACGCCGCTGCAGGTTCTTGATCTGGGAAATCGCCATGGCCGCCGCCAAACGCTGCAATAGTACACACGAACTGGCGCGCTGCGGCGCTCAGAACGGCAGCTTCTTCTTGGCTTCCTTGTCGAGGTCGGACTCCATCTCCCGCAGGCGCCGCAGGATCGTGTCGTAGTACTCCTTGAGGTAGTCCTCCAGAAGGGTGGTTTCTGCCGGCTCAAGGCCAAAGGCGGCATAGCTGGCCTCCATCGGCGCCGTCAGGGGCTCACCGCCCCCCACCACCTCGGCGAAGGCGAGGCGCTCGGCCACATTGAGACTGGCTTCGAAGAATCCCGTGACTGACTGCATCAGCCGCAGCAGCACCGGCGGCACCCGGAACACCCGGGCCTCGCGGCCGCTGTAGCGCTCGCAGAGCTGGGTGATCTCCCCGGTGATCCAGGCCCGTGGACCCACCACCGGGAACGCCTGCCGGATCGTCTCGGGCCGCTCCAGGGCCGCCACGGCGAAGCGGGCCACGTCCTGGGTGTTCATGTAGGCGATCGGCGTCGGTGCTCCGCTCACCCAGACGGTCTGGCTCTCCAGCACCGGGATCGCGAACTGGCTGATCAGGCCCTGCATGAAGGCGACACCACGCAGGATCGTGTAGTCGAGGTCGGACGCTTCAAGCCAAGCCTCGGTGCAGGCCTTGATGTCCATCAGCGGCACGGAGCGGTGCTTGGCCGCATCCAGCAGCGACATGAACACCAGCCGGCCCACACCGGCCCGTCGACAGGCGGCGAAGAGGTTCTGCTTGCCGTCCCAGTCGATCTCGTAGGCGCTGCCGCCATCGGTGGCCCGGGCCGTGGCGGCATCGATCACCGCCTCCTGGCCCTCCAGGGCGTAATCGAGGCTGGCGGGTTCCAGCAGGTCACCGCGGGTGAGATCACAGCCCCATTCCTGGAGGAAGGCGGCCTTGCGGGGCGAGCGCACCACGCAACGGACGGTGTGTCCAGCATCAAGGGCACGACGGGCGATCTGGCGACCGAGGGTTCCTGTTCCACCGACGACCAGAACCTTCATGGACCCCTGCAAAGGAAGCGGGCTGAGCCTAAAGGTGCGTCCGGCCCCAGCGCGGAGCCGGGCTCTGGCGCTCAGTCGTTCAGGAGCTTGAGCAGCAGGGCGCCGCCCGCCAGCCCGACGGGGATCAGCACCCAGAAGATGGCGGCGGTGCCGAAGATTTCAGAGGCCATGGCCCGGACAAGGGGGAACGGGCTACCTATCTAGCAGCCGTCGTGGCCACCAGCCCCCGGGCCGTGGCCACGATCACCGGCCAGGGGGCCTCGCTGCGCAACTGGCCGGCCATCACCCCGCTCGCCGCCGTGGCGAAACCCTCGGCCGTCAGTGCCGCCACCAGCTGGGCCAGCGGCGGGGGCCCCTGACCAAGACGGCGGGCAATCGCGTCCACGGGCCAGCAGCGGGGTGTCGCGGCCGGGTCGTCCCGGAGCCGCTCCAGCCGCCGCCGGCCCGGCCGGTCCAGGTGGGCGCCACCCCCCTCGGCCAGCTGCAGCATCGCCACCAGCGTGGCGGGATCCTGGAGAGGGCCGATCCAGAGCGGACCGCTGACCGCCAGGGCCGGCCCCTCACCCGAGGGAGCCCCAGGGCAGGCGCAGGGACGCCAGCGGCCAAGCCGCCGCAGGCTCTGCACCTGCTGATCGCCGCAGCCATGGCAGTGGGCCACCAGGCCCAGCTGGGCCTCCTCCCCGGCGGCGGGATGCCGCGCCAGTCGCACGGCGGTGCGGAACGCCCGTCCTTCGCTGAAGCTCAACAGGGGGGTGAGCCCCCGTCCCATCGCCCAGGCCGTCCGGGCCAGAAGCCCTAGCTGGAGCCGCAGGGCGATCTCCCAGCTGGCGGGGTGGGCCCGGGCGGCGGCACCGAAACGGCGCACGGCGGCGCGGCGGTCATGGCCCGTGGCCGAGCGGCCGTCGGTGCTGGCCAGGTAGAGCACGCCGCCGAAGGCCACCGCCTCCAGGGCCAGGGGAACCAGGGCGGCCGGACAGCCGAAGGCATCCAGATCCACCAGCTCGAAGCGGCGCCCCTCCACCAGGCAGCCTGCCAGCAGCTGCTGGGCGGTGGCGCTGCTCAGCTGCCGTTCCACCGCCGCCGGCAGGCGGGAAAGATTGCGCTCCAGCAGGGGGAGACGGTCCGGGTCGGCGTCGTTGGCCCACACCGCCGCAGCGCCGCTCTCCAGGCCGTAGCGGAGGGCGCGAATGCCGCAGCCCGCCATGCCATCGAGGACCCGCACGGGCCGATCCGTGCCGGCGGCGGCCAGGGTCCGCGCCAGCAGCACGCCGAAGTCCCTGGCCGGCCTGGAGGCGGGTCGAAAGAAGCCGCCGCCGGTCTCCACGACGGCGGCGCCTTCGCAATAGTGAGGGGGTTCGCTCAAGTCCGGGTCCTTGCCGCAACCATCGGTGTCCTCCGCCGACCCCCAGCCTGCCCCCGGGGAGCCCGCACCGCAGCAGGGAGCCGACTGGGGGGACCACGCCCAGTGGGACTGGCGCGGCCACGGCTGCCACTGGCGTCGCCTGGGCCCTCCTGACGGGCCGGCGCTGGTGCTGCTGCACGGCTTCGGAGCCGCCAGCGGCCACTGGCGCCGCAACGCCGGCCCCCTGGCGGCGGCGGGCTGGTGCATCTATGGCCTCGACCTGATCGGCTTCGGCGCCTCCAGCCAGCCGGGGCTGAATCGCCATCAGGCCCTGGACAACCGCCTGTGGTCGAGGCAGGTGCAGGCCTTCCTGGCGGAGGTGGTCCAGACGCCGGCCGTGCTGGTGGGCCATTCCCTCGGTGGCCTGGTGGCCCTGACCTGCAGCGTCTATGCCTCGCAGTGGGTGCGGGCCGTGGTGGCGGCTCCCCTTCCGGACCCGAGCCTGCTGATGGCCGGACGCCGCACCCCGCGCCGCCCTCCGTGGCGACGGCGGCTGAAGCGGGGGGTGATCCATGGCCTGCTGCGGCTCCTGCCCCTGGAGCTGGTCGTACCGCTGCTGGCCCATTCCCCCCTGCTCGACCTGGGCATCCAGTCGGCCTACCGCCACCCGGTGATCGGCGACCAGGAGCTGCATCGGCTGATCGCACGGCCCGCCCGACGCCCCGGGGCGGTGCGGGCCCTGCGTGCCATGAGCATCGGCATGGCCCTGCGGCCGTTCCAGGCCACCGCGGTGGCGCTCCTGCAACGGCCGGGCCGGCCCACCCTGCTGGTCTGGGGCGGCCAGGACCGGCTGGTGCCGGTGGAGGTCTCCAAGCAGTGTCTGCGGTTACGACCCGACCTCCACCTGCACGTGGTCCCTTCCTGCGGCCACTGTCCCCACGATGAAACCCCCGACGCCTTCCATGGCGTGGTGCTCAGCTGGCTGGAGCAGCTGCAGACGGGCTGAAGGGAAGGCCTCCCCTGGCGCGTACCTTGGTTAGACCATGCCGGCTTTCCCCCCGGTCCCCCGCCGCACCCCGATCACGAGCCCGACATGAAGCACACCCTCTCGGTGCTGGTGGAAGACGAATCGGGCGCCCTCAGCCGCATCTCCGGACTGTTCGCCCGGCGGGGCTTCAACATCGAGAGCCTGGCGGTGGGGCCGGCCGAGCACCGCGGCATGTCCCGGCTCACCATGGTGGTGGAAGGGGACGACCGCACCCTCGAGCAGATGACCAAGCAGCTCAACAAGCTGATCAACGTGCTGGGGGTGATCGATCTCTCCACCATTCCGGCGGTGGAGCGTGAGCTGATGCTCCTGAAAGTGTCGGCACCGGCGGAGAACCGCGGCGCCATCTTCGATCTGGTGCAGGTCTTCCGGGCCAAGGTGGTGGACGTGGCCGACGACGCCCTGACGCTCGAAGTGGTGGGGGATCCGGGCAAGCTGGTGGCCCTGGAGCGGCTGCTCGAGACCTACGGGATCCTGGAGATCGCCCGCACGGGCAAGGTGGCCCTGGAGCGGGCCTCGGGGGTGAACACCGAGCTGCTCAAGGCCACCGTCTCCGACAAGCGCGTCCCCGCCTGAGAGGGCCTCAGGGCTTCTTCTTGACCAGCGTGCCCCCTTCCATCACCTGGGCCCGGATCAGCTTGTCCCCCTGCTGGATGCGGTCGATCACCTCCATCCCCTTGGTCACCCGGCCGAAGACTGCATAGCGGCCATCCAGCTCAGGCAGGGCCTGCAGCGCCACGTAGAACTGGGCACTGGCGGAATTGGGGTCGTTGGAGCGGGCCATGGCGATGGCGCCGCGCTCATGGGTGAGGGCCAGCTGGCGCGTGGCCGTGGGGGTGGTGATCTCCTCGCCGTAGCGGGGTTCCTGGGTGCCACCGAGCTTGAGCTCCAGGGGAATGCGCCGGGACTCGCCACTGGCGGGGTCGACGAAACCGCCCGAGCCGTAGTCGCTGGGGGCCACCTTGGGATCGGCGCTGCTGGGGTCGCCCCCCTGCACCACGAAGGGCACGGGCTCCCGCACCACCCGGTGAAACACCGTGCCGTTGTAGACCCCCCGCCGCACCAGATCGACGAAGTTGCCCGCCGTGAGCGGTGCCGCGGCGCCATCCAGGGTCACTTCCACCGGTCCTTTGCTGGTCTGCATGGCCACCACCGCGGTTCCCTGCAGGCAGGGGGTGGTGGCCGCCTCACAGCCCAGCGGTTGGTTGCCCTTGTCGGCAGCGCAGGCCGCCAGGCCGAGGGGGGCGAGCCCCAGAACCACCAGAAGCAGCAGCCGCCAAACAAGAAAGGCAGGGGTCATGCGCTGTTGTTGGAGGGGCTGACCCATCTCAAAGGCCCTCCAGGGGAACACCCAGGAAGCGGGCCAGGCGGGCACCGGCCAGCTCCAGATCCGCCAGGGGCATCGGCTCTCCCACCCGGGTCAGAGGCATGTCGCGTCGGCCCTGCACACGCAAGGCCAGGCGTCGCTGGGGACTGAGGCCGTCGCGCACCTCCACCTTCACCGCCTGGATCTCCCGCAGGGGGATCACCACCTCGATCAGCTGGCGGAAGCCGCGGCGGCTGATGCGGGCTTCGCCGGACCCCCGATCGAAACGGTTCAGGCCCGAGCCCACATCGATGCTGATCACGAGCCAGAGGTAGGTGGCCAGCAACAGCGCCGCCACCCCATAGAGCCCCATCACCAGCCCCTGGGGCACCCAGACCAGGGCGGCGGGGTGGCCGATGGGCAGCAGATCGCGGCCGAAGCGGCTGGAGGCGCTCGTGAGCACGAAACCAAGGCCACCGATGCTCACGGCGGCCGCCACCAGGAGGTTGGAGAGACGGCGGGAGCCGAGCACCGGTTGCTCCAGCACCTGCTCGTCGGCCGAAGGGGAAGCGACGCCGGGCGAAGCCATGCGGGACGAAAGGGCAGTGGCCCGCCATCCTGCCGTGGAGCGTGCCGGAGGCGTCAGTTTCAGCCCATGTCGCCTGGCACGGGTGGCGGATCAACGTTGTTACCATCCCCCGGTAACCCACAGCCCTGCGGGTCATCCGCACCGCTTTCACCCATGACGATCGCCCTAGGGCGTGCACCGGCCACGCGTGGATGGTTCGACGTCCTCGACGACTGGCTCAAGCGCGACCGCTTCGTTTTCGTGGGGTGGTCCGGTCTGCTGCTGTTCCCCACGGCCTATCTGGCCCTGGGCGGCTGGCT
>CALSBA010000025.1:0-39606 GCA_943373065.1 Synechococcus sp. UW140
GATGGAGCCGATCCACCCGCTACTGGCCCCAGCCAGAGGTGGTGTGGATCAACAAGCCGCCGGAAGAGCCAATGCCGACGCCGGCAGTACCATTGCCTCAGGCCGCTTGAAAGGCAGCCCAGGAGTGACAACTTTCCTGAAAGTCACCGGTTTCGCCATTCCTTATCCATAAATGTTCTGAAGCCACTCAGCGGAGAACGCATGGAGCAGATCAGATTACACAAAGGAAAGCCTAGCAAAACACAAGGGATATCACTGAGACCCATAACTACAGCTACGATACAATTGATTGATCTAAATGAGGCCCTCCATTTTTACCCAGCCTGCAACAACCGATCAAGTCGTATGAACTGGAAAAGATGCCGGCTTGGACTCGGCTCATAATGGCATGCAGTTTTATCATTTATCCACCTTGGGGGTGGTGCGGGGGCAATAGTCTCAAAGACAAAATAAACGGATTACTTCGTCCATCGCTCCTGAAATAGGGAATCATGCTTACATTTGTGACCGCCACGCAAGCCGTATATGGCCACAGTCTTATCCAAGCAAAAAAGATCAGTCATCTAAAGCAGACTGGCAACGAACTCCTCGAATGCCGCCGAGGAAGATAAATGAGGGCACACGCTGATGCATCTTATGGGCACAATAGACCAGCCTTACGGAGATACTGTTTTGCCATGATAACTGGGTCAAATGCAACTTCAAAGTTTCGGTACAGGAAAGACAGGCACATGGCCTTAGCGACGCGAGGATCTCTGACTAGCTCCAGAATGAGACAAATTTGCATTCGAAGAGAGAGTTCCTGCTTCTGCCCGCGTGACAAGAGAGAAACAATCCAAAGACGATAGCAGTACTTAAGTCCTCTTCTATCCTTGACGCACTGACCTAAAGAAGAGATGTCGTTCTTAGCTGAGTCTAGAACATCATCAATCATCCTTAAGTAGGCAAGGAAAAGAGCAGGATTTTGTGTGACATCTCTCGCTGTGGCTTGAGATGCGTGAACCCTCCACGTTGCCAAGTACCTAGGGACATGGATTGTAGAGCCTAAAAGAGATGCTTTCATACCCCACGCAAAATCTCCCCAGGAACCGTAGGCCAAGGGGAAACACCCAACCTTATCTACCAAGGATTTTCGTATCAGCAATTGCGTCAGAGACATATAGACTGTACATAAGAATGCATGAAGGATAGCATCGCAAGGTGCCTTTCTTACATGTTCGACTTTCAACCAATCACCATAGAGCCGACTGGAATAGCAGCCATCCCAAGGGTTTGGATTCAGAGATTTCCCTTCCTCATCAATAAGCCGAAGACAGCAATGCGCGATATCACAGCTTGGATGCCTTTCTAAAGCGCCCACAAGCTCCTGAATGCAGGATGGCTCCATGGTGTCATCGCTGGTCGCAATATATATGAATTCTCCGCTAGCAATCTTTAAGCATTCATTGATGGCCGCATAAACTCCAGCTCTTGTAGATTGAGTCGCAATGATGCGCCGATCACTAATGCAGTAGTCCATGATTAGATCCCAAGCCCCGTCATCTGAGTACCCGTCCACAATAACTAGTTCCCAGTCAACATAAGTCTGAAGGACTATGGATCTCAACCGATCTCCAATGAACCGTACGTTGTTAAGGTTGGGAAGCAGAATTGATACTTTGGCTGCCATTTCTAAATAAGCTACAAACCAGAAGTGCTATAGAGCGGCCTAAAGGAGGGTCTCATAGACTGCTCGGCGAGAAGCACCTACCGCGTCCGGCGAGAATGTCGTCAAAACATGATTATACGCGTTCGCAGCCAAAAAGCGTCTGTAATCCACCTCAGACGATAGAATGGATTGAAGATGCGATGCAAATTCGTAACTTGAGTCTCCGATTAGGCAATCCCGACCATTAACAAAGCCAATTCCTTCACACCCTAGGGAAGTCGTAACGATTGGGGAAGCACTCATTGCAGCAGAAAGTAACTTAGTTCTTATCCCTGAGCCAGCCCTAATTGGAGAGATAGTAACTCTCCCCCTTAGCACACAGCACAAGTCTGAGACATGGCCAAGAAATGATATGGGATATCCAGAATATCTAGCTTGATGAGCCTCACTCCATTTACCAACGACCGTAAGACTCAAAGACGCACTTGACATAGCCAGATGTGCGTTCAGCGAGGGGTAGACTTCTGACAAGAACCAGTCAAAGCCTTCAAGATTGGGACTGTGCTCACTTGATCCCAGAAATACGATTTCATGTCTCCAGTCGGTGGGAAGAAGCTGATTGGGATTTTCACATCTGCTATCGACTGGATAGGGAAACGGAGAAACCGCGATCTCTGTAGTGACATTCATTGATTGAAGATATTCTTTATCCTCATCTGCAAAGACAATCACTAGACGGAAGTGGTTTAACAGCGCAGTCTCTAGAGTCCTAACTAAGTTCAGATAATGATGGGTCGCGAAGAGGTCATTACATCGTTCACGGCAAGAAGTGTATGACTCAAGGAATTTTGTATGGACTTGATGACACACAAAAACCACAGGCTTTGCTCCAATCGTAAGTGTAGAAGCAGGAATATAGTCTTGAAACTCAAACTGCACGATATCAGCCCAATCTGAATGCTGTTCAATAAGCGTGAGTATAGCTACGTCAAGAGGCTTAAATGGATACCAGCCAAAAGGCATCTGCGGACTTCTTGCGTTGGCATTCAATAATGGTTTTTCTTTATTGGACGCGCCGCAAAAGAATCTCACAAGACTACTTGGAGAGAATGCCAATAGATCACGAAACAGCTTCTTACAATATCGAAGAAAAGACTTAAACTTTCGGCGCCTTGAAGCCGAAGAAGGCGTGACATAAGCCGGAAAGGCTGAATTCGCCTTCATGATTACTTGAAGATTTGGGATGAGCATCTCCACTTCTCGAATATACTCAGGATCTAGATATGTTTGCTGACAATAGATTAGCCGCACTTTATAGTTCTTCGGAAGCGCACACAGCACGCTAAATTGAGATGCTCTGCCACCCGAGTCAATTGGCCAAGGCAAGAATGGGGTAACGATGAGAAGATTCATATGCGCAAGGCAAGGGTCAAGGAATGTACTGTCAAACAGCAATGGCGCAAGATCTCTATTCGTACGATCCGTGTGCCCACAACAATCGTAGCAGGGCTCGCAGCCTCAGTCCAACTCGACATTTTCAGGAAGGTCAGCAATACCTACATGCTGGGCCAGGCCCAAAGCTTAGTCGTTGCTCCAGATTTGGCAAACTGGACCTGCGCGTTCTGACCGCGACACTCGTGAGGCAAGCTGTTGCTCAATACATTTGGTCTAGATTCCTGAAGGCAGCTGTATTCATGGCATACAGACCGCCGAGATTCGCAAACTGCATGCAGAAAGCATTGACTATGAGGCTGACAAAGATTGCATTGTATGCAGCAGATCTGGACTTGACTATGAACATGTGGGCATAGATAAAGGTGCGATCTAGGTGTTGTTTCTCACCACGTTGTTCAGCGGAGCAGCGCAACGGGCCACTGCTGAGCTGAGCGCCAGACGAGAACTGAGTGCTTCCTGTGGCGGTTGTAGATCGCCAGGTAGCGAGGCAGCCAGCGGTTCCGTTCCTCGGAGTTCTGGAAAGGCATGCTGCAAGCCCACTCACGGCAGAAGGTCTGGATGAACCGTTCGGCCTTTTCGTTCGTCTTGGGCGTGAAGGGCCAGGCCTGGTGCGGATGTGCCGGAGCCCCATGGTGCGGCAGGCCTTGGCAAACGCCTTGGAGACGTAGGCGGGGCCGTTGTCGCTCATCACCCGGCGGCACGCGACGGCCTATGCGTTGAACCAGGCGACCGCCCGGCTCAAAAAGCTGATCACAGTTGGCTTCTGCTCGTCCACCAGGACCTCGACATACGCCAGTCGGGTGGCGTCGTGCACGGCGGAGTGGACCTTGTCCGCGTAGCCGACGCCATAGGAACGCCCCTGCTGGCGATTCCCCGTGATCCGGTGCCCCACCTTCCGGAACCTCGCCGGGTACTTGGGGCCTCCTGAGAAAGGTAAGCCTTACCTCAGCTGGTAACACTGGTGAATCCCCTCCAGCTTGCCGAATGATCCTCAGGCGGAAGCAGGCTGATCACTCAACACCGCCACATGGGAGTGGCAGGCTGCTCTATGGGCCAGAAGCAGCTGTAGCCAGCGGGCCAAAAGGACAAAAAGGAGCTCTAGGAGCTTGTCGAGGTTCATGACGAGCACATTCAACGCAATGGCGGAACCCTTGGTCGTGGCAAGCTTCTCGCGGATCAGACCCAATCCATACCGTCGCTTCCCCTGGCCGATCTTGCCCTCAACGGCATTGCGTTGTCGCTGGTCATCAAGAAACTGCTTCTTCTCCTCCGCCAGCAACTGTGGATCGCTCTTGGGGCGACCGAGGCGCGGACCACTCAAGCGAATGCCATGACGCTGGCAAAAGGCTCGGTTGGCTCGCGTTCGATAAATCTGATCAGCACAGATCACCTTTGGATAGTGGCCATATCGGCGTCAATAGGCTCTTGCCTGAGCCTTCAGGTCTTCTCCTTCGTTGTAGGGATTATAACTTAGGCGATCAAGGAAGGTGAACCCATCGCCAGTGACTGAGATTGAGATCTTGGCGCCAAACTCAACGTTGCTTCTGGCCTTGCCACGCACGATGGGCCTGATGTGAGCTTGGTAGAGGCTCACGATTCGATCAGGGATGCTTCTGCTGTCTGATTGATAAAGAATCTTCTGCTGACGCACCAGTTCATTGACCACCAGCAGCTTGTGGTACCAATACCGACCTGCCGCCAGAAGGGAGCCACCACAAGCGATCAAGGCATCAATACTGGCCAGATTCCGCTCCAGATGACTCAGTTGCTGCTGAATAGCCTTGCGGATCTTGCTGATGCGAGGTCGCTTCTTCTTGGCCACGGCCAGAAACTGCTGTCTGGCTTTCTTGCGATGTGCTCGAGGCTTATCGCCAAAGAGTCCTATGAACTGAGGATGCATCGCATCGATCAGCCTCTCCGTGACCTCTCTGGCCTCATTGAGCAGAAAGAGATCCGTTGGGTATCGGATATCGACTGGGACGCACGTGGCGTCAATCAACAGGGTTCCCTGATTGGAAGATGCTTTGTCAGGGCCAGGCTGCACAGGCTGATCACTGCTGGTCAAACCAGTGTCGTTGTCACCATCTTCATCATCCTGGGATTCTGCAGATCGAATGATGCTCAGGCCATGACGGACGATCCTCTCATTGCAGTCGTTGACGACTGATTCCGGCAGTCGCTTGCGGAAATAGACCATCATCGATGGATCAAACGGGGCCGAATACTGAAAGGCCTCCAGGCCGATGAAGAATTGGAGATAGGGATTTTCCTTGATTTGCTCCACCAGTTCTTCGTCGGTGAGGCCCAGGCGAGCCTTGATGATCAATGCTCCGAGCGCCATTCGGAATGGCTTGGCGGGCGCTCCAAAGCCCTTGCAGAACTGCGACGCGTAGTCATCTTCCAGGTCATCCCAGGGGATGAGCTCTGCCAGCTTGATCCATCGGTTATCCCCAGAGAGTTTGCCGCCAAATGCCAGGAAGAAGTCCTCAAACGAGAGCTGATGACGAGGCTCGCGTCGATACATGTGGAAAACCCTGGGCGGCTTTTCGGCGGAATTGAGCCGATTTGCGCAAATTCTACCGTTAATAATCGCTAAAATTGACTGGGGCGCAACCCGTCTGCCCAATCTCAGGAGGCCCTGCTTGACGTCGATAGGGATCATGTCGCCCGGCCGCTACCACTCGTACCGCTGCACCCGAGGCCTGGGCTCCAGGTTCCTCAGTCGCCCGAGGCCCGGGCTGTTGAGGGCCCGAGCCACGGTGGAGATGGGTGCCTGCAAGAGTCGGGCGATATGTGCCGGAGGTGCAGCCGCTGATGGCGGAGATCCACGGCCTGCTGGAGTTGCTGCGGATCGAGCGTCCACCAGTGAAGCTGGACCGCCTGAGCGGTACCGGACCAGCCAGCAGTAGGCGCAGCGGAGGCTGACTCTGCTCTCGGCAGCGAGCTCGGCAAGGCTGCGGACGTGCTCCAGATGCTGGATTACAGGCCGGTGACGACCCCACCGGGTCAGGCGGGCATTGTGGTGGCTATTCGTGGGTGCGTTAGGTCGAGGTTGGTGGGTCGCGCCTCAACACGTTGGGGCCTAACGAACAAGGATAAGTTTGCGCGTAAGCCACGAACTTCTCCTTGTTCGACTAGGAGCGTGTTGCACGTAGCCAAGTTGGCCATTCAAGCTGGAACGTGGTGTGCATTTCGGAGCCAAGGTGTCTCAATGCTTTCTCGCTGAGATCGACAAATTCAGTCGAGGTGGAAGTCTTCAGATTGACTGTGCTGCAGTCAAACTAGTTGCATGGCCGGGTCATGCCTACGTGTGTGATGCATCCCGTGCTGAGATCGGGGAATTCACCAAGTGGTCAAGTAAATGACAGCAGAATCTGCTCTCATGATCTATGCGCAACAGGCTCCTAGGGGTGGCTCTGTATCCGCGTCACACCCAGATGCATGAGGCCGCCCACCGCGAAAAGGTAATGGCACCGGCAGGATGGCCACGTTGCGGCCCGCAGCGCTCAGACTGCTGGCATTGGCGGATGTTCAGTTGATCCGCGAAGGCATGCAGGGGCTATGTATGAAATCGTACCTGTTCAGAGGCCGGGACGGCTCGTGATGAACATCGTCCCTGCTGAACCCTTGACGGCAGCTTGAATCCCGGTGGCATCTCAGACAGAGATCGCCTGTGATGACCACTCCTGCTTCCGGGATTTCAGAAGCGGACTGGGTGTCGTGGCCGGCCGGTGCCAGAGAACTGATCCTGTCCCAGCAGGCGGAGATCGTGGAGCTGCGCTCCCAGCTCACCACCCTGGCCCCTGAGCTGGCCAGCCTGCGGGAGCGGATCGGCTGCAGCTCCCGCAACTCCTCCAAACCGCCCTCCAGCGATGGCCCTGGGTTTAAGCCGCCCGAGCGGCGCAAGGGCAGTGGCCGCAAGCGCGGTGGCCAGCCGGGCCATCCCGGATCCTGGCCGGAGCTGCTGCCGAGCGAGCGGGTGGATGAGGTAGTGGAGCACCACCCGGACGCCTGCCGCCGTTGTGGCACCCTGCTGCAGGGCGAGGATTCAGAGCCCTTGCGCCACCAGGTGATCGAGATCACGCCGATCACGCCGCTGGTGATCGAGCACCGGTTGCACCGGCTGGTGTGCCCCTGCTGCTCCACCAGCACCTGTGCCTCGTTGCCGGCGGATGTGGAAGCGAGTCATTACGGCCCCCGGCTCAGTGCTCTGGTGGGTTTGCTGGGTAGCGCCTTCCCGTTGAGTTTCAGCAAGACCCAGGCGCTGCTCGATCAGCTGCTGGGGGTGGAGATCAGCTGCGGAACCATCGCAACGATCCGCCATCGCTTGAGCGCAGCACTGGCGCAACCGATGGCAGAAGCGCTGCAGGCTGCACGTCAGCAGACGGTGGCCTACGTCGATGAACCCGGTGCCCCCACCGGCCATGCGGATGGCGGCAACCCCACTCGCAAGCGCGGCTGGCAATGGGTCATGGTGGCCGCGGTGGTGACGGTGCTTGTTCAAGGCCTGAGCCGCTCGACGGCCGCAGCGATCGAGCGGCTCGGGAACGCCTTTGGCGGCATTGTCGTGAGCGATCGCTTCTCCGCCTACAACCACCTGGCCACCCAACAGCGGCAGCTGTGCTGGGCGCACGTGATCCGCGATCTCATCGCCATCGCTGAGCGTCAGGGCCCCAGCGCCGGGTTCGGAGCGGAGCTGCAGGGCCTGCAGCAGCAGCTGTTCGTCCTGTGGTAATGCGACAAAAGCGGCACGATCGACTGGTCCACGTTGCCGCTGGCCTGCCGGCCGATCCGCCAGGCGTTTGTGGCCACGCTGCAGCGGGTGGTGGAGCTGGGCTACCAGCGAGGCGAGCGAACGCCGTGGGCCAAGACGGTGCGCACCTGCCAGCAGTTGCTCCAGGTGGCCGATGGCCTCTGGACCTTCCTGGAGATTGAAGGGATCGAGCCCACCAACCATGCTGCTGAGCGAGCCCTGCGCCATTCGGTGATTCAACACAAGATCAGCCATGGCGTCCAATCGGCCAGCGGCGCGATCTGCCGCAGCCGCCTGCTCACGGTCACCACCACCCTGCGGCAACAAGGGCGGGATATCTGGGGATTTCTGGAGCAGGCCTGGATTGCCCATCATGGCGGCGGGGTGATGCCATCACTTCTGCCGAATCCCTGAGTTCAGCAGCAAGGGCAGCACTGCTTCTTTGCTCGCTCAGCGAGGAGCGATCAGGCGTGCATTCGCGCGGCGGCGCGTCCCGACCCCTGAACGCTTACATGAAATCAAGGCACGTTCTAACCTCAAGGTGCTTTTGAAAATGCACCCATCTTCAAGCATCGAATAAAGATTACTTCTAACCTAGACAGCAAACTATAAATAATCTTAGAATCACAGGGCTGGCACGATCAACAAGCTAGAATCACATCGCGATATCTCTCCAAAGAAAACCATCAATAAGCATCCTGCATCTCATAAAAATCCGGCTGCACATAATCCTTCCGCAACGGATAGCCCTTCCAGTCCTCCGGCATCAGCAGTCGCTTGGGATGGGGGTGGCCCTCGTAGCTGATGCCGAACATGTCGAAGGTTTCGCGCTCCTGCCAGTCGGCGCCACGGAACAGGCCGTAGAGGCTGGGGATGCTGAGGGCACCGTCCCGGGGCAGGAACACCTTCAGGCGCACCTCCTCAGGATGGGCGTCGGCGGGCAGCGGGCCATCAACGTTAGCCAGGGCCGCCAACTGATCCACCATCGCCGCCATCTTCACCAGGTGGTAGAAGCTCACCAGCCGGCCGCCAGCGCCTTCGTCGTAGCCGCCCTGGCACTGGAGATAGTCGAAGCCGGCGGCCTTCAGGGCCGTGGCCACCAGGGGCAGCGCGGCCGCCTCGACGCCAAGCATCTCCACACCCTCATGGTCGAGGCCGAGCACGGACGACTCGAAGCCCTGGCTGCTCAACCAGGTGCCCACCGGGCCGGTGGCCGGGCCTTCAATGGCGGTGCTGGATGGGGTGGCGGGGGTCTCCTCAGGCATCGGTGGTGGGGGCGGTGGAGGCAGGAACGGCTTGAGAGCTGCTGGCAGCAGCCATCGGCAGGCCCGCAGCGGCGGCGAGGGCCGCCTGCTGGGTTTCGGCCCGCAGATAGGCGCCGGTGACGATCGGATCGATGCGCTTCATCTGGTGGGGAATCGTGAAGTAGCGGTGGGTGGGACGCAGATTGCCCCGCTCGGCGAAGGTTTCGTTGCCCACCTTCTTGCGCAACTTGATCACCGCATCGAAAATCGCCTCGGGCCGGGGCGGACAGCCCGGCAGGTAGAGATCCACTGGGATCAGCTTGTCGACCCCGCGCACCGCCGTGGTGGAGTCGGCGGAGAACATGCCGCCGGTGATCGTGCAGGCCCCCATGGCGATCACGTACTTGGGCTCCGGCATCTGCTCGTAGAGCCGCACCAGGGCGGGACCCATCTTCATCGTGACCGTGCCGGCCACGATCAGCAGATCGGCCTGGCGTGGGCTGGAGCGGGGCACCAGGCCGAAGCGGTCGAAGTCGAAGCGGGAACCGATCAGGGCCGCGAACTCGATGAAACAGCAGGCCGTGCCGTAGAGCAGCGGCCACAGGCTGCTGAGCCGGGCCCAGTTGTGGAGGTCGTCGAGGCTGGTGAGAATGATGTTCTCGGACAGGTCGGCGGTGACACCGGGGGCGCCCACGGGGCCGCAGCTGGCTTCACGCAGATCGCGGAGCGCATCGACGGACAGGGAGCCTGCAGGGGGGGTGAGGGTCATGGTGGGGGTGGATCAGCTCCACTCGAGGGCACCCTTGCGCCAGGCGTACGCCAGGGCCAGCACCAGGATGGAGATGAAGATCAGGGCCTCGATGAAGGCCAGCAGACCCAGCCGGTGGAAGGCCACCGCCCAGGGGTAGAGGAAGACGGTCTCGACATCGAAGATGACGAAGACCAGGGCAAACATGTAATAGCGGATGTTGAACTGGATCCAGGCACCGCCGATCGGCTCCATCCCCGACTCATAGGTGAGCTGGCGCTCCCCCTGGCGGCTCTTGGGAGCCAACAGCTTGTTGGCCACCAGCGCCAGCACCGGGACCGCCGCCGAAATCAGCAGAAAGCCCAGAAAGGCGTCGTAGCCGGAAAGCACGAACATCGGCAGACCCAACCTGGCGCGCATTCTGCCACCTGCCTCCGGGGGCGGCGGTCGCCGCGACGACCGCTGGCGCTGCCCGTCCGGGGGGCGGCGGGGTCAGGAGCTGGCGTCGATAGAGTTCGGTGGTATGGCCAGGCATGGGATGAGCACGGAACCGCCCACGGAACTGCCAATCGAGGCGCCGAGCGAGGCGCCCGACGCCGTCGTCGACGACCCCGCCACCCACCGCTTCGAGTGCCGCAGCTGCGGCTTCGTCTACGACCCGGGCGAAGGGATCAAAAAACTGGCCATTCCCGCCGGCACCCCCTTCCTCGACCTGGACCCCGTGGGGTTCCGCTGCCCCGTCTGCCGCAGCCGGGTGGGCGCCTTCAAGGACATCGGCCCCCGCAACAAGCCCAGCGGCTTCGAGGAGAACCTCAACTTCGGCCTGGGAGTGAACCGCCTCACCCCCGGCCAGAAGAACGTGCTGATCTTCGGCGGTTTCGCCCTGGCGTTCGCCTTCTTCCTCTCCCTTTACTCCCTGCGTTGATGCCTGCGCCCCTCCCCGCCCTGCCGGCCGTCCTGCGCCCGCTGCGCCCCCTGATCAGCCTGGCGCTCTCCCTCGTCCTCGCCTTCGGTCTGACGGGCTGCGTCACCACGGGCCTGCCCACGGCGGCCGCCAGCCCCTGGCAGGCGGTTCCTCTGGACACCCGCTCCAACCCCCTCGACGTGGCCTTCACCAGCGCCGACCACGGCTTTCTGGTGGGCAGCAACCGGTTGATCATGGAAACCGACGACGGCGGTGCCAGCTGGCAGGAGCGGGCCCTCGATCTGCCCGAAGAGGAGAACTTCCGCCTGATCAGCATCGATTTCAGGGGCGATGAGGGCTGGATCGTGGGCCAGCCGGGCCTGCTGCTGCACAGCGACGATGCCGGCAAGAGCTGGAGCCGCCTGCTGCTCGACACCAAGCTCCCGGGTGAGCCCTATCTGGTCACGGCCCAGGGGCCGAAAAGCGCCGAGCTGGCCACCAACGTGGGTGCCGTGTACCGCACCGGCGATGCCGGCTCCAGCTGGCAGGCCCTGGTGGGTGACGCGGCCGGCGCCATCCGCGACCTGCGCCGCAGCCCCGAGGGGGACTACGTGAGTGTCAGCAGCCTGGGGAACTTCTTCGCCACCTGGGAACCCGGCCAGCCCGCCTGGCAGGTGCACCAGCGGGTCAGCAGCCAGCGGCTTCAGTCGATGGGCTTTCAGCCCGACGGCCATCTCTGGATGGTGGCCAGGGGCGCCCAGCTGCGCTTCGACGGTGACCCGAGCACCGCCGAGACCACCGAAAGCGGCGACTGGAGCAAGCCCGTGATCCCGATCACCAACGGCTACGGCTACCTCGACATGGCCTGGGATCCGAGCGGCGCCATCTGGACGGGTGGCGGCAACGGCACCCTGCTGGTGAGCAACGATGCCGGCACCAGCTGGCAGAGGGATCCGGTGGGCAGCGAACAGCCCACCAACTTCTCCCGGATCGTCTTTGCCCCCGGCGGCAAGGGCTTCGTCCTGGGCGAGCGGGGTGTGCTGCTGCGCTGGGTGGGCTGAGGACGGGGGGCAACTGCATCCCTCTGTAACCAACCCCCCGACCAGCTCCCGCCAGCCGCTGGCCGACCCCTAGGATTGCCGGGCTGAACGCTTGTTGCTATGGCTGCCGGCTCCACAGGGGAACGCCCGTTCTTCGAGATCATCACAAGCATCCGCTACTGGGTCATCCATGCGGTGACCCTGCCGGCCATCTTTCTGGCGGGCTTCATGTTCGTGTCCACCGGCCTGGCCTACGACGCCTTCGGCACGCCCCGTCCGGATGCCTATTTCCAGGCCCAGGAAACCAAGGCTCCTGTTGTGAGCCAGCGTTACGAGGGCAAGAGCAGCCTTGATCTGCGCCTCCAGGAACCATGACCCAGTCCACCGCTCCCACCACGCCGCGCAACTATCCGATCTTCACGGTGCGTTGGCTCTCCGTCCATGCCCTCGGCATTCCCACGGTTTTCTTCCTGGGTGCCCTGGCCGCCATGCAGTTCGTTCGTCGCTGAGACATCCATGCAGCGCAATTCCAACCCCAACAACCTGCCGGTTGAACTGAACCGCACCAGTCTCTACCTGGGCCTGCTGTTCGTGTTCGTCATCGGCATCCTCTTCTCCAGCTACTTCTTCAACTGATCGGGAGGCACCCATCCATGAGCGGCAAGAAATCCTCACTTCCTGACGGCCGTATTCCCGACCGCCTTCCCGATGGCCGCCCGGCCGTGGCCTGGAAGAGCCGTTGGACCGAAGGGGTTCTGCCCCTCTGGATGGTCGCCACCGCCGGCGGCATGGCCGTCATCTTCGTGGTCGGCCTGTTCTTCTACGGCTCCTACGTGGGCGTCGGTTCGGCCTGATCCGGCCCAGCAACGAGAACCATCAGATCTCTGGACGCCCCGACCAACGGGAGCGTCCTTTTTTCTCGCCCCTGTGACCTTTCAGGCGTTGAGCTGATCGATGCTGAGCGCCAGGAAGTCCGTCTCGCTCAGGAGGCGATCCGTCTGTCCCGCCTCCCCCTCGACTGGCCGCGCCGCCAGCGGCATCAGCCGCACGGTGCCATTGGCAGCCTCCCCATCCCCCAGCAGCAGCGCCCAGCGGGCCCCACTGCGGCGGGCCCGCTTCAGCTGCTTGTCAAAGCCTGCGCCCGAGAGATCCACCTGAACGGCCAGCGGCTCCCCGGGCCGATGGCGGCACTGGCGAGCCAGCCGCATGGCATAGGCTTCGCCCTCCACCCCCCGGCTCACCACGTAGAAGTCGAGCGCCGCGACTGGCCGCTGTTCTGCTCCCTGGCCCTGCTGCGACTGGCTGAGCAGCAGCACCAGCCGCTCCATGCCCAGGGCCCAGCCGACGGCAGGCGTGGGGGGACCGCCCAGTTGCTCCACCAGCCCGTCATAGCGCCCCCCGCCGCAGACGGTGGCCTGGGCCCCCAGCTGGCTGCTGGTGATCTCGAAGGCGGTGTGGCCGTAGTAGTCGAGGCCGCGCACCAGGCGTGGATTGAGCCGGAAGGGGATGGCGAGGGCCTCGAGGCCCTGCCGCACCCGCAGGAAGCGCTCACGGCTCTCGTCACCGAGGGCGTCGGCCAGGGTGGGGGCCCCGGCCAGCAGGGCCTGCGTCTGGGGGTTCTTGGAATCCAGCACCCGCAGGGGGTTGGTGCTGATGCGCTGCTGGGAGTCAGGATCCAGATCCCCGCGATGGGCCTCCAGCCAGGCCACCAGATCGCTGCGGTAGCGCAGGCGGTCGTCGGAACTACCCAGGGAGTTGAGCTCCAGCGACAGGCCGCCCACCCCCAGATCCATCAGCAGATCCCAGGCGATGGCGATGGCTTCCACGTCGCTGCGGTGATCGGCGTGGCCGAGAAACTCAAGACCGATCTGGTGAAACTGCCTCTGCCGGCCCGCCTGGGGCCGCTCGTAACGGAACATCGGGCCGCCGTACCAGAGCCGCTGGGGCCCCTGGGCCACCAGACCATGCTGGATGGCGGCCCGCACCACCGAGGCGGTGCCCTCCGGCCGCAGGGTGCAGTGGCGCTCGCCCCGATCCTCGAAGCTGTACATCTCCTTGCCCACCACGTCGGTGGCCTCACCGATGCCGCGGGCGAACAGCTCGGTCACCTCGAGCAGCGGCGTGCGGATCTCCTCGACGGCGGCCCGCCGGAAGTGGTCCCGGGCGGTGGCTTCAATCCGCTGCCAGAAGGGGGTCTGACCGGGCAGCAGGTCGACCATGCCCCGCAGGCTCTGGAGCGGTTTCAAGGCGGTGCGGATCGGCGGCGTTTCATTGTGCCCGAAGGGGTCGGCTCAGACGCCATGGAAAGCGCGGTACCAGGCGGCGAAATGGCCGATCCCCGCGTCGATCGCCGTGGAAGGACGGAACCCCACCCAGGACTCCAGGGCGGTGGTGTCGGCGGCGGTGGCCGGCACGTCGCCGGGCTGCATGGGCTGCAGATCCCTGATGGCCGGACGGCCGAGGGCCTGCTCAAGCAGTTCGATGAACCGCAGCAGGGGCACGGGACGGGAGTTGCCGATGTTGAAGACCCGGTGGGGGGCGGCCGCCGTGGCCGGATTGGGGTGCAGCGGATCGAAGGCCGGATCCGCCGTGGCGGGCTTGTCGAGGCAGCGGATCACCCCTTCGACGATGTCGTCGATGTAGGTGAAATCCCGCTCCATGCGGCCGTGGTTGAACACCCGGATCGGTTCACCGGCCAGGATGGCGCGGGCGAACAGCATCGGCGCCATGTCGGGGCGCCCCCAGGGGCCATAGACGGTGAAGAAGCGCAGCCCGGTGGCCGGCAGGCCATAGAGATGGCTGTAGGTGTGGGCCATCAGCTCGTTGGCCTTCTTGGTGGCCGCATAGAGGCTCACCGGATGGTTCACCGGATCCTGCTCACAGAAGGGCATGTGGCGGTTGCCGCCGTAGATCGAGCTGCTCGAGGCGTACACCAGGTGCTCGACGCCACCGTGGCGACAGCCTTCGAGCACCGTGCCGAACCCCACCAGGTTGCTCTGGATATAAACCGCCGGGTTGTCGATCGAATGCCGCACCCCGGCCTGGGCGGCCAGATGCAGCACCCTGGCGGGGCGCTCGGCGGCGAACAGGGCCGCCACCGCTTCGGCATCCACCAGATCAAGGCGATGAAACGTGAAGGCCCCAGCCGGAGCCAGGGCCTCCAGCCGCTCCAGCCGGGCCCGCTTCAGGGCCGGGTCGTAGTAGGCGTTGAGATTGTCGAGCCCCACCACCCGCTCACCCCGGGCCAGCAACCGCTCGGCCGCGGCGGCCCCAATGAAGCCGGCGACACCAGTGACCAGGATCGGCCCTTTCGCCGTCAACGGCCCGCCCGCACCCGTTCCCGGAAGTAGGCGATGGTGGGTTCGAGCCCCTCATCCAGGCTCACCTTCGGCTCCCAGCCCAGCAGCTCGCGGGCCAGGTCGATCACGGGTTGGCGCTGCAGGGGATCGTCCTGGGGCAGGGGCTGGGTGGTGAGCTCCAGGCCGGGCTGGATGCGGTCCCTGACCCGTTCAGCCAGCTGGCGGATGGTGAACTCGCCGGGATTGCCGATGTTGATCGGGCCGGTGTGCTCGCCGTTCATCAGGCGGATCATCCCCTCGATCAGGTCATCCACGTAGCAGAAGGATCGGGTCTGGCTGCCGTCGCCATAGAGGGTGAGGGACTGACCCTGCAGGGCCTGGACGATGAAGTTGCTCACCACCCGGCCGTCGTCGGGAAGCATGCGGGGCCCGTAGGTGTTGAAGATCCGCATCACACGGATCTCGGTGCCGTGCATGCGCTGGTAGTCGAAGCAGAGCGTCTCGGCGATCCGCTTGCCTTCGTCGTAGCAGGAGCGGATGCCGATGGTGTTGACGCAGCCCCGGTAGCTCTCGGGCTGGGGGTGCACCTCCGGATCGCCGTAGACCTCGCTGGTGCTGGCCAGCAGCAGCCGGGCCCCGACGCGGCGGGCCAGCCCGAGCATGTTGTAGGTGCCGAGGAAACTGGTCTTGGCGGTCTTGATCGGATTCGACTGGTAGTGAACCGGAGAGGCCGGGCAAGCCAGGTGCCAGATCCGGTCCACCTCGAGCCGGATCGGTTCGGTGACGTCGTGGCGGATCAGCTCGAAGTTGGCGTGACCCAGCCAGTGGCGGATGTTGTCCTTCCGGCCGGTGTAGAAGTTGTCGAGGCAGATCACCTCCTCCCCGGCCTCCATCAGTCGGTCGACCAGATGGGAACCGAGGAAGCCGGCCCCGCCCGTGATCAGATTGCGCCGCGTCACTCAGCCCTCACCCACCCGCCAGACGTTAAGACCCGCCGCGCGGGCGGCGGCGGCATCGGCGATGGCCCTGGCGTCGAACAGCCAGGCCGGACGACGCATCACAGCGGCGATCGCTCCCCAGTCGAGACTGGCGTAATCGCGCCACTCGGTGAGGATCAGCACGGCATCGGCTCCGGTGGCCGCTTCCAGGGGCGAAGCCGCGGCCTGCCAGCCGCCGTCGGCCGCCGAGGAGGGCTGGCCCAGGTCGGCGCCGATCTGGGCTGGCGACACCTTGGGATCCACGATCACCAGCTTTGCCCCCTCCTCGATCAGGTTCTGGCAGATGCGGATGGCGGGGGCTTCCCGGGTGTCGTTGGTGTCCGCCTTGAAGGCGAACCCCAGCAACGCCAGGCGCTTACCGGTGACCGTGCCGAACAGCCGTTGCACCACCATGCGGGCAATGCGGTCCTGCTGCCAGGTGTTGAGCGTCACCACCTGCTCCCAGTAACCCGCCTCCTCCTCCAGGCCGTAATGGCGGCAGAGATAAACCAGGTTGAGGATGTCCTTCTGGAAGCAGCTGCCGCCAAATCCGGGGCCGGCCTGCAGGAACTTCGCGCCGATCCTGGAATCGGTGCCAATGGCGCGGCCCACTTCGCGCACATCGGCGCCGGTGGCCTCGCACAGGGCGGCGATGCTGTTGATCGAGGAAATCCTCTGGGCCAGGAAGGCGTTGGCTGTGAGCTTGGAGAGCTCACTGCTCCAGAGGTTGGTGCGCAGGATCCGCTCCTGGGGCACCCAGGTGCCGTAGATCCCGGCCAGGGATTCGATCGCCGCCGGGTCCTCACCGCCGATCAGCACCCGGTCGGGGGCCTCGAGGTCGGCGATCGCCGTGCCCTCGGCCAGGAATTCGGGATTGGAGAGGACGGCGAAGGTCTTGGCTTGCCTGCGATCGCCCTCCGGGCGGTTCTGCTGGGCGGCCCCCAGGATCGCTTTCACCGTCTCGGCGGTGCGCACCGGCAGGGTGCTCTTCTCCACCACGATCGTGTGGCCCCGGGCGGAGGCGGCCACCTGGCGGGCCGATACCTCGATCCAGCGCAGGTCGCTGGCCTGGCCGGCCCCCACACCACGGGTCTTGGTGGGGGTGTTGACCGAGAGGAACACCATGTCAGCGGCGGCAATGGCCGCATCCACCTCGGTGGTGAAGTGGAGGTTGCGACCCCTGGCCCTGCCCACCACGGCATCCAGCCCGGGTTCGTAGACCGGCAGGCGCGCCAGATCCGGATCGTTCCAGGCCGCGATCCGCTCGGCATTGAGGTCCACCACCGTGACCTGAACTCCCGGGCAACGGTCGGCGATCACCGCCATCGTGGGCCCGCCCACATACCCGGCACCGATGCAACAGATGGTGCGAATCGGCGAAGGGGCCGTATCCATGGGGGATGGCAGTGCTTCGGGGACATTACCGCCATTGACTGGCTTTGGCCGGGGCCGGGTGTGGAGCCCGGGAAGAAGCTTGGCGGTGGCAGAGGTTAAGGACAAGTAAGTTGTGATCGACAGCCTGACGGGGGGCCGTGTCTTGACCAAGGTCCTGCTCACGGGAGGAGCCGGATTCATCGGCAGCCACACCTGCCTTGCCCTGCTGGAAACCGGCCATCAGGTGGTCGTGGTCGACGATTTCAGCAACGGCAGTGCCGAGGCCCTGCGCCGTGTGGCTGAGCTGGCGGGTCTGGAGCCCTGGCGCCAGGACGCGGCGGATCACTGGTCGGCGACGGCGCCTGGGGGTGGCTGTCTCACCCTGATCCGGGGGGATGTGCGCTCCCAGCCAGATCTCGATCGTGCCTTCCAGGACGGGGACGGCGACATCAGCGCCGTGCTCCACTTCGCCGGCCTCAAGGCTGTGGGCGAATCGATGGCCGAGCCCCTGCGGTACTGGGACGTGAATGTCACCGGCACGGTCCGGCTGATGGAGGCCATGGGACGCCACGGCTGCCAGACGCTCGTCTTCAGCAGCAGCGCCACCCTTTACGGCACCACCGACACGGTGCCGATCCCCGAGACGGCCCCGCTGCAACCCATCAATCCCTACGGCTACACCAAGGCCGCCGTGGAGCGGATGCTCACCGATGTGGCTGCCAGCGCCCCTGGGTGGCGCATCGCCCTGCTGCGTTACTTCAATCCCGTGGGCGCCCACCCCAGTGGACGCATCGGCGAAGACCCCAACGGCCGGCCCAACAATCTGTTTCCTTTCGTCTGTCAGGTGGCGGGTGGGCGCCGGCACCACCTGGAGGTGTTCGGCGGCGACTGGCCCACGGGCGATGGCACCGGCGTCCGCGACTACCTGCACGTCATGGACCTGGCCGAAGGCCATGGACGGGCCCTGGGCCTGCTTCAGGCGGAACCGCCCCAGTTGCTCACCCTCAACCTGGGCAGCGGCCACGGCCATTCAGTGCTGGAGCTGCTGCGAACCTTCGAAACCACCAACGGCCTGACGTTGCCCTATGCCGTGGTGGACCGCCGGCCTGGTGATTCCGCCGTGAGCGTCGCCGATCCCAGCCAGGCGGAGCGTCGCATGGGCTGGCGGACCCGGCGATCGCTGGCGGACATCTGCCGCGATGGCTGGGCCTGGCAGAGCGCCAATCCCCAGGGTTACCGAAGCGAGGAGCGACAGTCCAAAGGAGAGCTCATCGCGGCGCAACAGATGTCCTGAGGTAGATCCGCACCCCCTGGTCGCGCCTCACCAGCCGGAAACCCACGCGTTGCAACTGGGGTGTTGTGAGGCTGTTGAGGGAGAGGTCGGCGTAGCTGGAGACGAGATCCGGCTGCCAGTGGTTGCTGGCCTGGGCGATCCGGCTCACGTAGGGCACGTAGGCCTCGCGCAACACCACCAGATCGACCCGGTTCCCATCCAGCCAAGCCCTCAGAGTGATGGGCGAACCCAAGGCGCTACGCAGACCCGGATACTGCCCCGCCTCCACCGTCGACGCCGCCAGCTTGGTGATGTCCCTCGCCGCCACTGGAGCCAGGCACTGGCGTGTGCCCACCACGGCACCGACGTAGGGATCGCTCAGCAGCATTCTGCCCTTGAGAGAGGGATGCCGGTCACACAGCTCCCACAAGGACCCGAGAATCGGTTCGATGGTGGCCCCGTCCGCCTGGTGCACCTCCTCCAGGGGAGTGAGCAGATGGGGCGCCTTGGAGACGAACACGTTGGATCGGCCCCGCAGCTCCAGCGGGAAGGTCAGCACGGCGATCAGGCCAGCCATGCTCGCCACCAGAACGACTCGGGGGCGGCGCCCCCCCTGCCACCTCTGATCGAGGGCCCAGGCCATCGCGGGGATGCTGATCCAGAACAGGCTGGTCCAGGTCAGCCGGTAGGCGCTGTCCGGCTCAATCAGCTTGAAGACCAGATCACTGACGAACGGGACCCACCACTCCAACAGCACCAGCGGCGCCAGCAACGCCAGGGCCAGCACCACGCCTGGGGGTTGCCGCCAGCTCCGCCAAAGGCCGATGCACACTCCCGAAAACCCCAGTGCGGCCAGAAAGACCGGCTCCCAGGTGGCCACTGGCAAGCTGGGCCAGAAATAGAAGAAGCGATGGCCCAACAACCTGTAGTCGTGCAGGAAGCGCATGGTCTCCGGCCAGTCGTAGAACGACTCGAGCCTTGGGTGCCAGGGCATTCGGTTGAGGGCCAGCAGCAGCAGTCCGGCCCCAGCGGTGCTGAGCATCAGGCGTCGGCGTGAGGGCCAGAGCACCAGGCAGGCGGCCGTGGCCACGATCAGCAGATTGACGGTGAGAAAGGCCGTCACGCCATGGGAGTGATAAGCGAGATATCCGGAAACCAGCAGCACGGCCGTCGCCTGACCCACCCGGCGCGGACCCGGCCATGCCTTGGCCTGCAACAACCCCAGCAGCGGGGTGGCGCCGGCCAGCACCAGGGCCAGCCCAGGGAGGGTGCCATTGAGGGCGATCTGATGGAAGAAGGAAAAGTTCTGATGTCCCATCCCCAGCAGGAACAGCAGGGCCGTGAGCCAACCAAGGGCCACCTTGCCGGTGAGCCGCAGGCTGAGCTGGCAGCTTGCTAGCAACACAAGAAACGTGTTGAGGGCCGCTAGCTGGCTGGCCCGCCATGGCGCCAGAGCCTCGGGAAAGCCGAACAGGTAGCTGGCCGCCGTGAAGAACCAGTTGGCCGGTGAGCTGTAACGCACCGGGTCGAGACGCACCGTATCGAGCAGATCGCTGCCGAAATAGGTGGCGTAGTAGACGAACCCATCGGAGGGAAACTCCAGAATCACCCCGCGCCACCCCAGGGCGACCGCGCAGAGCACTGCGGGGGCGAAGACCGCCAGCAATGGCCGCGCCAGGGCATGATCTGCCAGTCGATCGCGCCATCGGCGGGGCCGGATGGCCAGGGCCGCCGCCACCACCAGCAGGTCCACCAGCACCAGTAGCCCGTAGGCCTGACGCAGGCTGGGCCCTCCCGGCAGCAGGGACAGCCAGCCGATGGCCGCCCAGGGGCCCACACCGAGAAGAAGCACCTGCCAGGTGGGTCGCCCCCAGCGCCATCCCCACAGCAGCGGCGCCGCGATGGCCAGCAGCAACGGAGCCCAGGAATCGGTCAGCGCAGGCATTCGGCGCAGGGAAAGCCGCTGGATCGAGACCCTAGGGGACCTTCGCCCACCCGCCGCAACGGGTCAGACCCGCTCCAGCCGCAGCCGCTCACCCCGCAGTTGGCGCAGCCGTTCCCCCAGGGCCGGTCCTGGCGGCAGGCCAGAGGCGATCAGATCGGCCGCCGCCACCGGGGAGGCCAGATGGCGCCAGCGGCACCACCAACGCAGCAGGGGCCGCCGGGGAAGCACCCCGCTCACCAGCGCCAGGGCGACGGCCTCGGGAGACCACCCCGGCTGCTCCAGAAAGGTGCTCCAGGCCAATGCCGTGGTGGGCATGGTCTCGCAGCCTTGCCAGGCCTGACTCAGCAGGGCCAGCTGGGCCAGCAGCCGCTGCTGCCCGTGGGGCAGCTGAAGCCGTGTCGCCACGGTCGTGGCCGCGTCACTGCCGGTCAGCAGGGCCACAAGAAGGGGCAATCCGAAGCGGCGGGCCCAGCGCAGGCGTCGGCGCCAGCTGGCGTCGGCCTGCAGAGCCGGGTCCACCAGCACCAGGGCGCCCCAGGCCTGCAGGCAGGTCAGGGCCTCCTCCCAGGGCTCCCGTTCGAGCAGCAGATCCAGTTCCATCCGCAGCCGGGTCCCAAGGGCGGGGGGCACCCGGCCAGCGCCTCCTGTGCCGCTGCCCTCCCCCCAGGGCCAGCGGGCCAGGGTGGAGCGCAGTTGCTCCAAGCTGGCCGGAGCCAGGGTGAACCCCAGACGGGCGGCGTAGCGTGCGGCCCGCACAATCCGGGTGGGATCGTCCTCCAGGCTCCTGCCATGCAGGAGGCGCAGCTGCCGGTGGGCCAGATCAGCGCCGCCGCCGTGGGGATCCAGCAGCCGCAGGCCTGGCCCGGGGAACGCGAACACCAGGGCCATCGCGTTGATGCTGAAGTCCCTGCGGGCGAGATCGTCCTCCAGGGAGCCATAGGAGACGATCGGGTTCTCCCCAGGGGCGGGATAGGTTTCGCGGCGGGCCGAGGCCAGATCCAGGCGGATCTCATCAAGTTCCAGTTCCACCGTGCCGAAGCTGCGGTGGAACTGGCAGTAGCCCACCGTCTCGGCGGGCGTTTCCCGAAGCAACGTCTCGGCCAGGCGATGGGCCGCTGGCCGCGGATCCGCCGGATCGGCCTGCGGAGCGAGCTCCACCACCAGGTCGAGGTCGGGCAAGCCTCGGAGGGGATCAAGGTGCACCCGGTGCAGCAGCAGGTCCCGCACGGCACCGCCCACGACCGCCAGCACCGCACAGTCGCTTGAGCGATGGAACGCCGCCAGCAGACGAGGAGGCAAGCAGAGATCCTGGGGATCGATCGCGGAGATCGTCATCGCAGCAGGCCCATGGAGCGGTGTCCAGAAGGCGCACGGTACACTCGACCGATCGACATCGCGCCGGATGACGCTAAGGAAATCATGGTGTCGTTTCAGCCCTGACGCTCAATGAATGATGCCCACCACCTGAGCCGAAGCCTGCGAAATCAGGCCCACGCAGCTAGGGTCGCATGGAATGACTGACAGCTTCAAGAAGATCCTCAAGGCCCCCCTGGGCCTGTGGAAGAAGATCAAGATCAAGATCTTCATCCTGAGCGACTATCTTCAGGCCCATATCGACTATTGGATGGGTCCGCACGGCCGCCGCAGTACGCCGGAAAAGCGTCTCCAGCCGATCCAGCGCCCAGGCGATCTGAAGCACCCTGGATCCACCAGCAGGCCCAGGCCATCCGGCGACACCCCTGAGCGGATCGCCCTCTTCATTGCCTATGCCAAACGGCTGACCCACTCCAACAGGTCCTACATCGAAGCCCTCAACCAGGCAGGTTTTGAGGTTGTCTATATCAACAACGAGGTTACCAATCCAGAGGCTGCCCTGGCCCTCGAAGGGATTTGCTGGCGTGTCTTTGATCGTCGCAACATCGGGCGGGATTTCGGTGGCTTCAGGGATGGGGTGCTGCTGCTTCATGGCGAAGGGCATTTGGAGCGCTGCCAACTGCTGTGCATCGCCAATGACTCCATGCAGTTCATCCCGGGCCGCAACGCCCAGGCGCTCGTTACAGCGCTGAAGGACTTCGCCGCTGGCGATAAGCAGGCCCTGTTCAGCCACATCAGCCATCAGATCCAGACCCACTACCAATCCTATTTCCAGGTTCTCAAGCCGGAGGTCTTCCGCTCCAGATCATTCTTGCAGTTCTGGAAGGACTACCTGCCGCTTTCCCATCGAGGCCATTGCATTTACAATGGCGAGATTGCACTTTCCCAAAAGGTCTATCGGCGCCTCCAATCCGTGGACACGCTCTACACAAGTGACAAGTTGCAGGAGGCTCTCGAGAGCCATTTCACCTCTCAAGGTGGGGTGCCTGCTGAAGAGGTGTTCCGGCTCATGCCCTCACCGGCGAGAACCTACCAGCGACGCAAGATCGGCTATTCCCTGCAACAGCTGATGCAGCAGAGTGATCAGCACAAGACTCTCACAGGCGCTCAGCTCTACAGCATTGCCGATCTGATCGAGAATGGAAACCCAAGCCATATTGCAGCCTTTCTCTACCCGTCTTATCTTCACTGCCCATTCGTGAAGCATGATCTTTGCACGGCCGGCAGCTACACCATGGCCCAGGCGATCAGCCTGTTCCGAGAGGCTGCGAGGCAATCCCTTGGAGTCGAGGATGGCACACGAATTGAGAATCTTGTCGACGAGTTCAAGGATCTGATGTACATCCGAGGTGTGCCCCTGAGCTACGACAACCGCCTACGGGAAGCGGCCATCAAGGGGATCACAGGCACGTTCGTCTACCCCTCCACCTATGAATGATTCCAGCAGGAGCCTGAGCGCTATGCCGTTCGCCTGATGGGGATCCAATCCGAGGACCACGTCCCCATCCACTTCATCACAGTGAACTACCACTGTGGCGATTACATCCGTGGCCTGATCGAGGCGGTCATCGCCAGCGAGGAGGATCTGGGTTCGCTGCGGTTCGTCATCGTCAACAACTCCCCTTCCGATCAAAGTCTGCGCCAATGGAGCGAGGCCGCCCCCATCCCAATGGCGGTCCAGCTGATCGAGGCGGGCGCCAACCTCGGCTTCGGCAGCGGCTGCAATCTGGGGCTCCGCCATGTTTGGCAGACCGACAGATCGGCCCTGGCCTGGCTGATCAATCCCGATGCCCGCCTGGACGCCGGTGCGATCGCGTACGTCAGACAATGCCTGCGGGACGATGGGCAGATCGCCATGCTCGGCACCCGGATCCGGGACCCCCGGGGCGAGATCTGGTTCAGCCACGGCAGCTTCAACCGCTGGACCGGGAGCCTGCGCCATCGCTTCCCCGCCGACGACTGCCGCCCCACCCCAGTGCGAACCTGGCCCACCCGTTGGATGTCCGGCTGCAGCATGCTCTTCCGGCTGGGGATCCTCCGGGACTGCCCCCAGTTCGATCCGCAGTACTTTCTGGATTACGAGGACGCCGACATTTCCGAACGCCACCACCAGCAGGGTTATCGCCTGCGGGTCACCCAGGCCGTGCTGGTGGAGCATCAGGTGTCAGCGATCACCCAGCGGGCCCCTCGGGCCAAGTACCAGCACGCCACCTTCAGCAAGCTGTACTTCCTGCACCGACACGCCACACCCCTGGCCCTGCTGCTCAACCTTCTGTATTACGCGCTTCGGCCCCTGAGTTTCTGCCTCTCCGACCCGGCCCGGGCCCAGGGCCGCTGGTGGGGTCTTGGAGACTACCTTCGCTGGGGTTGGCGACGGCTGCTTCGGCGCCCCGGCCTGTTCCATCCCCGCACGTCTTTCACCGTTTCATCCTGAGGAAGCGGCCTGCGAGGGCCCGCAGGGTGGGCCAACGCTGGTCAGGGGGGCAGTAGCGCCAGAGGATCGCCGCCACCGCCGGCAGGTAGAGGTGGGACTTGGGATGGAAGAAGGTGAACAGCAGGCCCCCCAGGCTGCCGAGAGGCAAGCGTTTCTGCGCCTCGCCGAAGTCGTTGAGCACCACGATGGCCGGGGTCACCTTGACGGCGATGCCCCGGCGGACCGCCCGCATCACCCACTCAGAATCAGCGTGGTAATGCGGCAACCAGAGGGCGTCGTAGAGGCCGACGCGGCGGAAGACCTCCTGACGGATCAGCACCCCGTTGCCTGGCATCGCCTCGGCCTCGATCACTTCGGCTGCCGCCATCGCCGGATCCAGCTGGCTGGCCAGGTCGTCGTGGTGGGCCAGGCGCAGGAAGCGGTCCGTGCCCCAGTCGGTCCGGGTGCCCAGGGCCCAGATCCGCCCGGGCTCGGCCAGCAGGTCGATGCGGCTGCCCAGGATTCCGCAGCCATGGCGCTGGGCCAGCTCCACCATCCGGGCGACATAGTCGTCTGGAACGACCGCGTCGTCGTTGATGGTGAGGACGTAATCGGTGCCGGCCGCCAGGGCCCGACGGATGCCCCGATTGGTGGCACCGGCCCAGAAGTCACGGTCGCCGGCCGCCACCACCGTCACCTTGGGATGCTGCTGGCGGATCGCCGCCACGGTGCCGTCGCTGGAGTTGGCATCCACCACCACGATCCTCAGGGCTGGGTAGGTCTGGGCCGCCATGCGCTCCAGAAAGCGCAGGCTGAGCTCGCGGCGGTTGCGGGTGGGCACCACGGCGGTGACCAGCGGCAGGGTCATGCCGGTTCGATCGGAGCCAGGCGCGGATCGAGGATCTTCGGCCCCATGCCCTCGAACTTGACGGCGATGGAGGTCTTCTCACCGCTGCCGAACAGATGGGTGACGTGGCCCTCGCCGAAGCTGCTGTGCCGCACCCGATCCCCGACGGCCCAGGCGCGGGCCGCGGTGCGGCGCCGCACCGCATTGGCGGGATCGCCAGCCGCCCCTCCAGCCGCGACCCGTTGGCTGTCGTCGCGGTCGACCCGGGTGAGGCGCTCCAGCCGCTGCTCGCGCCGCAGGGCCGCACCGCCGCTGCGGGGGATGTCGCCCTGGAGCAGCGCTTCGGGCAATTCGGAAAGAAACACCGAGGGCACCGCCGGCTCCCGCATCCCGCCCCAGAGCCGCCGTTCGCTGGCGTGGGAGAGGAACAGCCGTTCCTTGGCCCGGGTGATCCCCACATAACAAAGGCGGCGCTCCTCCTCGAGGGCGGCGGGGTCCTCCAGGGAGCGGTAGCTGGGGAACAGGCCCTGCTCCAGCCCCACCAGGAAGACCACCGGGAACTCCAGCCCCTTGCTGGCGTGCAGCGTCATCAGCGTGACCCGGTCGGCCTCGGTGTCCTTGCTGTCGGCGTCGCTGGCCAGGGCGGCGGAGGCCAGAAAGCCCTCCAGGGAGCCCTCCTCGTTCTCCTCCTGGTACTGGAGGGCCGCATTCACCAGCTCCTGCAGGTTGCGGCGCCGCTCCTCCGATTCGTCGGTGGCTTCAGCCAGCAGCTCGGCCAGATAGCCGCTCTGCTCCATCACCCGCTGCACCAGCTCGGAGGGGGGCGCATCCTGCAGGCGTCGGCCCAGGTCGGAGATCAGCTCCTGGAACTGCAGCACCCCCCGGGCGGAACGGCCGGCGAGGGAGCGCACCGCCTCCGGATCGCTCACCACCTCCCACAGGGGCAGACCCAGCTGGTTGGCCGCATCGGTGAGCCGCTCGATGGTGGTCTTGCCGATGCCCCGCCGGGGCACGTTCAGCACCCGCAACAGGCTGACGGTGTCGGCCGGGTTGACCAGCAGGCGGAGGTAGGCGAGAACATCCTTGATCTCGCGGCGGTCGTAGAAGCGCAGGCCCCCCACCACGATGTAAGGAAGGCCCCAGCGCACCAGCGACTCCTCCATGGCACGGGACTGGGCGTTGGTGCGATAGAGCACGGCCATGTCACCCCAGCGCAGCTCGGGGTGGGCCGCCTCCAGCATCCGCATCCGGTGCACCACCGCCTCGGCCTCGGCGATCTCGTCGTCGCAGCGGGTGAGGCTGATGGGCTCCCCCTCGCCGCGGGTGGGGCGCAGCACCTTGTCGATGCGCTCGCTGTTGTTGGCGATCAGGGCGTTGGCCGCCTCCAGGATCGTGGCGGTGGAGCGGTAGTTCTCCTCCAGTTTCACCATCGTGCCGGTGTCCCCATCGAGGGAGCCGTCGCCGAATTCCTTCTGGAAGCCCATCAGGATCGTGAAGTCGGCGGCCCGGAAGCTGTAGATGCTCTGGTCGGCGTCGCCCACCACGAACACGGAGCGGCCGTCCCAGTCGTCGAAGTGCTCGGGGGGATGGCCGTTGGCGACCAGCAGCTTGATCAGGTCGTACTGGGTGCGGTTGGTGTCCTGGTATTCGTCCACCAGCACATGGCGGAAGCGGCGGTGCCAGTAATGGCGGATCTGCTCGTTCTGCTGCAGCAACTGCACCGGCATCAGCAGCAGGTCGTCGAAATCGAGGGCGTTGTTCGCAGCGAGGGCGCGCCGGTAGCGGCGGTAGGCCTCGGCCTCGTGCTTGCCGCGGGGGCCGGGGTGCTCCTCCTCGAGGCGCTCCGGCAGCCAGCCCTGGTTCTTGGCGCTGCTGATCGCCCAGCGCACCTTCTTGGGCTCGAAGCGCTTGGGATCGAGCTGCATCTCCTGGGTGACGATTTCCTTGACCAGGCTCTGGGCGTCGCTCTCGTCGTAGATGGAAAACTGGCGCGTCCAGGTGAGTCCCTCGGGATCGCGGTACTTGTCGATGTCGAAGCGGAGCAGCCGGGCGAACAGGGCGTGGAAGGTGCCGATCCAGAGGTCCTTGATCACCTCCCGGTAGATGCGGCTGCGCAGCTGCTTCTGCTCCCGGGCCGGCAGGGTGCTCCAGGGCTGGCCGAACTGGCTCTGGGCCAGCCGCTGGGCCAGCAGCACCTCCAGCCGCTCCTTCATCTCGCGGGCGGCCTTGTTGGTGAAGGTGACCGCCAGCACTTGGGCCGGATCCACCCCGTGGTGACCGATCAGGTGGGCGATGCGGTGCGTGAGGGCCCGGGTCTTGCCACTGCCGGCCCCGGCCACCACAAGCAGCGGGCCGGTGTGGTGATCGACCGCCCGCCGCTGGGCCTCGTTCAGACCGGCCAGAAAACTCACAGGCTCCGGCATGGAAGAGTGAAATTTGACCCTAGCAGCCCCCTCCCGACGGGCGCGTCGATCCGAACAGATGGGGGTCGCTCAGCGACAGGAAACGGCGTGAGTCTGCGGAAGATCGCCTTGGTCAGGGCACCGCAGAAACCAGCACGCCACCATCAACCAAGGGGGCTGGAAAGGCGGCGTTCGAAGGAGGCGAGGTCGTCGAAGGTATCGGAGCGTTGTCGCAGTTGCTCAAAGCTTCCGTAGGCCTTGATGCGCCCTGACTCGAACTCGAAGATGCAATCCGAGCGCATCACCGTGGAGAGGCGATGGGCGATCACCACCAGGGTGCAACGGCGCCCGATCACCTCGATGGCATCCATCACCTCGGATTCGGTGCGGTTGTCGAGCGCACTGGTGGCCTCATCCAGCACCAGGAACTTGGCATTGCGATAGAAGGCACGGGCCAGGGCCAGCCGCTGCCGTTGCCCACCGGACAGCCGGATGCCGTTGTCACCGATGGGGGTGAACAGGCCCAGGGGGAGTTCGGCGACGATGTCAGCCAGCTGGGCGGCCTGGAGAGCTTCCCAGACCCGCATCTGGTCGACCTCATCGACCTCCTCGGCGAAGGCGATGTTCTCGATGATGTTGCCATTCAACAGATTAATGGCCTGGGGCACATAAGCGCAGTTTGCCTGCCAAGCAGGAACATCGGCGTCGACGACTTCAATGCCATCCAGCTTGAGGGTGCCAGAGCTGGGCCGCAGCAGACAGAGAAGCTGGTTGGCGGTTGTTGTCTTGCCACTGCCTGTGGCGCCGACGAAGGCCACCCGGGAGCCGACCGGAATCGACATCGAGATGTCATGGAGGACATTCACATCGGAACCGGGATAGCGGTAACTGACATTGCTGAGGCGGATCGCCCGCTTCGGCATCACCCCATCCGGGGAGGGGACCCCTTCGGAACGGATGGTGAGCCGTCCTTCGGGCAATTCGATCAGCTTCAGGGTCTCCTCGAGGTCGGGCAGACCCGCCCGCAGGGAGGTGATGGCCCGGAAACTGTCCTGAAGGGGGGGGGTGAGCTTGAGGGAGGTGACCGCCACGGTGGCCAGGAACGGAATGATCTTCAGCAGCGCACTGGGATCCGGATTGGACAGCAGGGGCAACATGCCCGCAGCGAAGATCATCGTGATGCCGAGCGGTTCGATCAACGCCCGTGGTGTCTCCGGCAGAACATCCGCCTTCCAGATGAATGGAATGGTGTCACGGCCCGCCTCCTGATAATGGCGCTCGAAGTAGGGCTCGGAACCGGTGAGCTGCACATCGAGGATCGTGCGCATGGATTCGGACAGAATCGTGTTGGTGCGGACCTCCAGCAGGATCCTCTGCCGTGCCGCAAAGCGCAGAAAAGGGGTGATGGCCGTGGAGATCAGCAGGTACCCAGCCAGCAGACCCGCGATCAGCACGACAGCCAGCAACTTTCCGACGATCAACATGCCGGCGGAGAGCAGGGCAATCACGAAGACGCCACTGGCCAACTGCAGCAGCGGCAACACGACAATGTCCGCGACACGCGACACATTGATCAGCACCTTCGCGGAGATATCTGACTTCGACTCACCCAGAAAATAGACATAGGGCTGGGCAATCAACTTCCGCTGGGCCATGTCGGAAAGATCACGCCAGATCGACGCCTTCAGCCGCAGCTGGAAGGCCCGCAGCAGAAGCTTTGAAAGAGAAGAGAACCAGGCAGCCGCCACAAAGGCCACCACCAGCACCACCACCTTGACCCGGGGATCTTCCGGGACCAGGCCTTCCCAGGGGATCGAAGGACGATTTTCCCCGCCGACGACCACCGTGAACAGACGGGCCACCAGGGCCACCACCACCAGATCAGCAATCCCGGCAAGAATGGCCAGGGGAATCAGCCGAATCAAGGCGCGCTTACGGCGCGTCGGCAACTGGGCCAGAAGCCGCACCAAACTCCTGAAGGTTTGGCTTTTGCGAAACATCTGGTCGGACTTTTGCGGAAATCGTACCCGTGCGCTCAGGATGACCGCCCCATCGCCAGCCAGTCAGTTCAGTGATCGCCACATGGTCAAAAACCTTCGCCGCCACTGGTCGATCCGCAGGGCGAACAGGGGGGGCGAACGCAGCGGCGGTGCCCCCTCCAGCAGGTGGGTCCAGTGGGCGTCGATGGCCTCCAGGGCCGTGTGCCAGCGCTCCTGAAGCAGCGGCTCACTGCAGGCCTCCAGCAGGTTGGAGAGCCGCGCCGCTGGCGGCAGCCACGCCATCGGATCGGCCACGGCTGCCTGGATCCGCTCCAGGTCGTTCTCCAGGCTGCCGCAGCCGATCTGGTGGCCCACTACCCCGGGGTCGAGGCTGTCGGCCAGGGCGTGGTTGAGGCTGCTGAACACCACGCAGCCGCAGGCCAGGGCCTCGAGCGGCGGCAGGCCGAACCCCTCGCTCACCCCCCGGCCGCGCCAGTAATCGGCGGAGTCGTACAACACCACCGCCGCACTGTTGAACAGATCGACCAGATCGTCCACCCAGCCGCTCTGGACCTCCACCCGCAGCCCCCGGCGGCGCAGGGCCGGCACCAGGTGCTGCAGGACATAGCGACTGCTCTTGCGCTGCTGCACGAGCACGTCGATCGGCCGTCCGCAGCCCAGGGGTGCCGCCCGATTGCCCCGCTCCAGCCACTTGGACTGCAGCGCATTGGGCACCAGAAACAGGGGGTTGCGGGGAGCCCGGTCGCCCCAGTAGCCGAGGGTGTTGCGGCTGACGGCCAACACCGGTATGCCGGGGGGCAGAGAGAACCCGTAGCCGCTGCTGTGGGCGTGGTACGCCAGGGGCCTGCCCCGCAGTCGCCGCAGCAGGCGGGGCACGTCGAACCCCCAGCTGACGATCCAGAGGACGTCCCCGGGTGCCCGCTCCCGGGCCAGCAGATCATCCAGGAACGGGTGGTCGGGCTCCCGCTGCCGATAGGTGACCACCTCGGTGGGGGTCAGCTGGGACGTCAGCCGGGCCGTCTGCAGTTCCACCAGCAGACCGCCGCCGCGAAAGCGGCCCGTGGTGCCGGGAAGCAGGAAACGGATCGGACGCACGCGGATCGGGGTGGCGGCGGCCGCCCAAGGCCTGGGAAACCTAGGCGGGCACGGCCTCGGTGCTGCCGGCGCGGCTGCGGCGGGTGAGGAAGCCGAACAGCACCTTGCCGATCGCGGCCACCAGGTTGCCTTCCAGTTCCTGGAACATCTTCATGTTGCAGTGGAAGGCCTCGTTGGCCTCGGCCACGATCCGGTCGGCCATGGCCTGGTCGATGGGCAGGCTGTCGAGGGTGAGCCGGTAGGTGGCCTTGAAGGCCTTCTCGTCGTCGATGGCGTCGAATTCGTAGAAGCGCAGGCCATCGTGCTCACCCAGATTCATCGCCTTCTGGGCAATGTTCTTGAGGATCTGCCCCCCGGAGAGGTCACCGATGTAGCGGGTGTAGTGGTGACCGACGAGCAGTTCGGGGCACTCCCGGGCGACCTGGTGCAGGCGGGCCACGTACTCCTGGGCACCGGGGGTGGCACGGATCTGCTGCCGCCAGTCGCCACCGAAGTAAAACGCCAGATCCTGTTCAAGGGACTCGCGGCGATTCAGGGCCGGTGAGGCGATCGGGCCGACGACCGGGTGGTCGGTCAACTTGCCGATCTCCTCTTCCATGGCGTTGTAGACGAACCACAGGTCGGCCACCAGGGTGCGGTAGCTGGCCTTGTCGACGACTCCCTTCAGGAAACAGCTCACGAATCCGGTGTTCTCGGCCATCGTGTGGGCTTTCTTCGTTCCCTCACGGAGTTGGGAAGCAAGGGCGACGGGCATGGGATCGAAAGGCTGCGCGGGCAGAGGATCCAAGGTAGGTGGGGCCTTCCGAGCGAGGCGCCAAGGTTGCGAAGGATTACGCGGCCCGGGTCCCCCGGGCCGACACGTCGCCGAAGAGATCGAACAACTCACGGCAGATCTGCTGGAGCGAGGACACCACCTCCACCGAGGGGAGATGGGATCCCGAGGGCTGCCAGTCCCCGACCGTGGCCAGGCGCCAGCGTTCCGACTCATAGGTGAGGCCCCGGATCAGCACCCCCAGCAACCGCGGCCGCTCGCCGGATCCCGCCGGGGCCCGCTCCAGCCGCAACTGCACCAGCAGCGAGCGGCACTGCAGGCGGGGACTCCAGCCGGGGAAGTGGAAGGACAGATCCAGGGTTTCCCGCTCATCGAAAGCCCGGGTGAGGGGATCGTCGCGCCAGGGAGTGAGGTTGGCTCTGGCGGCGGGGAAATGCAGTCGGAAATGACCCACCACCGCGGCAATGGCGGCAGCCAGTTCCACCGATCGGGCCTGGTCGGCCGCATTCATGCCGTTTCCCCTGAGCAGAAAGCCAATGTGTCCGAAACCTAGGCTCTACGGCGCGTTCCGTGCCGACTCCATGGCCACATACGAGAAGCTCACCGTCCCAGCCAGCGGCACAGCGATCCGGTTCGAGGGCGGCCAGCCGATCGTTCCCAACGACCCGATCATTCCCTTCATCCGCGGCGATGGCACCGGCGTGGATATCTGGCCGGCCACCCAGCGGGTGCTGGATGCGGCCGTGGCCAAGGCCTACGGCGGCGAACGCCGCATCGAGTGGTTCAAGGTCTATGCCGGCGACGAAGCCTGCGAGCTCTACGGCACCTATCAGTACCTCCCCCAGGACACCCTGACGGCGATCGAGGAGTTCGGCGTGGCCATCAAGGGCCCCCTCACCACCCCCATCGGCGGCGGCATCCGCTCCCTCAACGTGGCCCTGCGCCAGATCTTCGACCTGTACTGCTGTGTGCGGCCCTGCCGCTATTACGACGGCACCCCCAGCCCCCACAAGCGGCCCCAGGACCTGGATGTGGTGGTGTATCGGGAGAACACCGAAGACATCTACATGGGGATCGAATGGGAGGCCAGCGATCCGGTCTGCATCGAGCTGATCGCCCACCTCAACGACACGGTGATCCCCGCCAACGGCAAGCTGGGCAAGCGCCGCATCCCCGAGGGGGCCGGCATCGGCATCAAGCCGGTGAGCAAGGCCGGCACCCAGCGCCACGTGCGCAAGGCCATCCGGCACGCCCTGGGCCTGGAGGGCGCCAAGCGGCACGTAACCCTGGTGCACAAGGGCAACATCATGAAGTTCACCGAAGGGGCCTTCCGCGACTGGGGCTACGAGGTGGCCACCACGGAATTCCGTGACCAGTGCATCACCGAGCGGGAGAGCTGGATCCTGGGGAACCTGGAGGAGAAGCCGGGGCTGAGCATCGAGGACAACGCCCGCCTGATCGAACCCGGCTACGACAGCCTCACCCCCGAGAAGAAGGCGGCCGTGGACGCGGAAGTGACGGCCGTACTCGACGCCATCGGCGCCAGCCACGGCGGCGGTCAATGGAAGGAGATGGTGATGGTCGACGACCGCATCGCCGACAGCATCTTCCAGCAGATCCAGACCCGGCCCCAGGAGTATTCGGTGCTCTGCACCCTCAACCTCAACGGCGACTACATCTCCGATGCGGCGGCGGCGGTGGTGGGCGGCCTGGGGATGGCTCCGGGAGCCAACATCGGCGACAACGCCGCCATCTTCGAGGCCACCCACGGCACCGCGCCAAAACACGCCGGCCTCGACCGGATCAACCCGGGATCGGTGATCCTCTCCGGCGTGATGATGCTCGAGTACATGGGCTGGCAGGAGGCGGCCGACCTGATCACCCAGGGGATCAGCGCCGCGATCGCCAACAAGGAGGTCACCTACGACCTGGCCCGGCTGATGGAACCCCGTGCCGAGTCCGTGAGCTGCTCGGGCTTCGCCGAGGCCGTGGTGCGCCACTTCGGAGGGTGAATCCGGGGCCAACGGACCAGGGCGAGCGCCCACAATGGTCCCCATGAGCCTTCCGTCCATCGCGCCCGACGCCGGCTTCATCGCCGCCGACCCCTGCGTCCACTGCGGCTTCTGCCTGCCCACCTGCGCCAGCTACCGGGTGCTGGCCACCGAAATGGACTCGCCCCGGGGGCGGATCCATGCCCTCAAGGCGATCGACGCCGGGGAGCTGGCGCTGGATGCCACGGTGGCGAAGCACTTCGACAGCTGCCTGGGCTGCTTCGCCTGCGTCACCGCCTGCCCGGCGGGCGTGCGCTACGACCAGCTGATCGAGACGATGCGGCCGCGGCTGAAGGCGCCCGAGCTGCGCAGCCCTGCCCAGCGGGCCTTCCGGCGGCTGATCTTCGCCCTGCTCCCCTACCCCCAGCGGCTGCGGGCCCTGCTGGCCCCCCTGCGGGCCTACGCCGGCACACCCCTGCAGGCCCTGGCCCGCCGCAGCGGCCTCACCCGCCTGTTCGGGCCGCAGGTCCAGGCGATGGAGAAGCTCCTGCCGCCGCTGCCGGAGACGGCCTTCCGCGACGACTGGCCGGTGCTGGTACCGGCCAAGGGCCCCCGCCGTCAGCGGGTCGGGCTGGTGCTCGGCTGCGTCCAGCGGGTGTTCGAGCCGGGGGTGAATGCCGCCGCCATCCGGGTGCTGGCCGCCAATGGCATCGAGGTGGTGATCCCCCCCGACCAGGGCTGCTGCGGCGCCATGACCCACCACCAGGGGGAACTGGCCCAGACCCGGGAGCTGGCGGGCGCCCTGGTGGCCAGCTTCGAGGCGGTGATCGGCCCGGGAAGGGCGGCGGGTCCCGAACCCCTCGACGCCCTGCTGGTGGCCGCCTCGGGCTGCGGCCACACCATGAAGTCCTACGGGGAGATCCTCGGCACCGCCCATCCCCTGCTGGGCACGGTGGCCGACCTGCAGGAGTTCCTCGACGAGGTCGGGCTCAGCGACAGCTTCCAGGCGGGATTGCAGCCGCTCACGCACGATGACGGCACGGCCGCCAGTGCGGAGCGGCCCCTGGATCTGGCCTACCACGATGCCTGCCACCAGCTGCATGGCCAGGGCCTGGCGGCCCAGCCCCGTCGCCTGCTGGGCCGGATCCCCCACGTGCGGATCCGAGAAGCCACCGAAGCCGGCGTCTGCTGCGGCAGTGCCGGCATCTACAACCTCGTCCAGCCGGAGGAAGCCGCCGAACTGGGCCGGATCAAGGCCGCGGATCTGAGCGGCACCGGCGCCGAGCTGGCCGTGAGCGCCAACATCGGCTGCACGCTCCAGATCCGCCAGGCCATGGCGGGGCAGGGGCGGCCGCTGCCGGTGCTCCATCCGATCGAGCTGCTGGATCGCAGCTACGGCGGCCCGGCCTGACCCTCCATCCATCGCCAGGCCTCCCGCAGGGTGCCGTCGTCACCCAGGTTGCCGGGAAAGGTGAGCACCGGCAGGGGCTTCTGATCGGTCTCAGAGGCAGCGAGCACCAGTGAGAGTCCAGGCAGCAGCTGGCCCTGGAGCTCCACCTGCCCCAGCTCCAACCCATCGGCCAGCAGGGTGTGGGTGGTGATGCCCCCCTTGCTGATCAGATAGCCGAGGGCGGGGGCCAAGGTCGCCGCCAGCCGCGCCATCACGTCCGCCAGGGCCAGGCCCAGCGCCCGGCGCTCGCCGGCATGGCGGCAGCGGGCCTCGCCACGGGTGGTGAACAGCACGGGCGTGTGGCCGCCGGCCAGCACGTCCGCCAGCCGCTGCCCCCAGGCCAGCTCCAGGGAGGCCAGAAGCAAAGCGGGTTCCGGGCCCTCCAGCAGCCGCTGGAGCTTCGCGACCTCCAATTCCACCCCGACGCAACCGGGTTCGGCCAGCAACCGCTCCAGCTGGCGGTCGGCCAGGGGCACATGGGAGCCCACCAGCACCAGCCCCGGTAGGGGCCTGGGGCCGCTGCGGCGGCGCAGGGCCGCCAGAGCCGCCGGTACGAGCGGCTGGGGGGGCAAGCCCGCCAGGGCCTGGATCAGGCTGGCGGCGCTCTGGAACAGGAAGCGGCGGGGACGCCCATCGCCGGGGCCATCGCCGGGGCCATTGCCGGGGCCCTCATCCGCCGGGTTCCCTGCCGCAATCAGGGAGCGCACCGCGGCGGCCAGGACCGCCAGCTGCTGCATCGAAGCCCCGTCCACCGCCACACAGACATTGCGCTCAAGGCGGGCCAGATGGCGGATGAGGGCGGGGCCGCCCACATCCAGCTCCTGCCAGCCGATGTGGTCCACCGCGGTGGCGGGAATGCGGCCGGCGCTCTTCTCTTCCACCCAGTCCGGCAGGTGGCTGGTGGTGTAGGTGAACAGGCCGTCCCGGGCGAATGGGCTCTGGTGCACGGGCTGGCCGTGGAGCCGATGCACCCCATCCACGGTGGTGCGCCCCCCCTCCAGGAAGGCCGGCACCAGCAAGGTGGCGTCGAAGGGGCCGAGCTCCTCGTTGATCACGTCCACCTCCAGCGGGAAGTGGCCCCGCAGGGTGGAATCGCCCCGGCTCACCACCAGCCAGCCACCCATGCGGCCACAGGCCAACGCCGCCTCCAGGGCGGGCCGCAGGGCGCGGCAGATCTCCCGCACCCGTTGCGCCGCTACCGCCGGCGCCAGGGCCCGCGTGTTGGCCAGCAGGAACAGCAGCGGCGACGGGTGGGCCAGGCCGGCGGCCAGGGTCTCGGCGTCCCAGCGCAGCAGCAGGGGACAGCCGTGCACGGTCTGGGAGCCGGTGGGGTCGTCGTCAATGACGATGATCTTGAGATCGGGCCCGGAATCGACGGTCGCCTGCGCCATGGCACCATCGTGCCGTGATGCGACCTGAGCCCAGCGAGCTGCAGGAGCTGGTGCGTGATCTGCACCGGCAGGGTTCGGCCTGGCTGCCTGCGGGCCTGGGCAGCCGGCTCGACTGGGGCCCGCCCCTTCAGAAACCCTGCGCGGTGCTCAGTTGCGGCGCTCTGCGGGGAGTACGGGAGTTCAACCCCGGCGACTTCACCATCACCGTGGCCGCCGGCACACCACTGGTGGAGGTGCAGGAGACGCTTGGACACCATGGCCAGTGGTTGTCCGTGGATGCCCCCTGGGGGGACGGCGATGGCGCCGCCGCCGGCAGCATCGGCGGCCTGGTGGCCCGGGGCCTGGCGGGCGGCTACCGCCAGCGCTACCTGGGAGTGCGGGACCAGTTGATCGGCCTGGCGCTGATGCGGGCCGACGGGGTGACGGCCAGGGCCGGCGGCAAGGTGGTGAAGAACGTGGCCGGCTACGACCTGATGCGGCTGTTCACCGGCAGCTGGGGCTCCCTGGGCCTGATCACCGAGCTGACCCTGCGCACGATGCCCCGGCCGCCCCTGCGCCGCAGCGTCTGCTTCCAGGGCGCGCCCGGGGATCTGGCCCTCCTGAGCCGCTGGTTGCTGGGCTCGAGCCTCAGCCCGGAGCGGATCGACTGGTGGAACGGCGCCCTTGCCGCCGCCGCCGGCCTGGCCCCGGAACCCCTGCTGCTGATCGGCCTGGCCAGCGTCGATGCCGCCACCCTCCAGGAACAGGTGCGCTGCCTGCAGGAGCGCAGCAGCCTGCCGGCCCGGGTGCTGGACGCCGCCACCACCCAGACCTGGCTGGCCCACGCCCGGGGTGGCCCCAGCCCTGCCGCCGCAGCAGCGCCCACGGGTGCCACCGCGCCCACCTGGCTGCTGCGCCTCGGCGTCAGCCCCGATCAGCTCGGAACCCTGATGCAGGCCCCGGCCCTGGCGGGATTGGCCGTGGACATGGCCGCCGGCAGCGGCCTCGGCCTGGCCTGGTCAGACCCGGCGGAGCTCCGGCCTGTCCTGACCTCCAGCCAGGTGAGCACCTTGCGCAGCCTCTGCGGCGAGCTCGGAGGCCATCTCACCGTGCTGCGCCAGCCCCCGGAGGCCGGCCTGCCGGCCTGGCTGGATGCCCCCTCCCGGCCGCTGATCGAGGCGATCAAGCGCCGCTTCGATCCGGCCGGGCAGCTGGCGCCGGGCCGGCTGCCCGGCGTTGCTCAGAGCGTTTCGACGCAGTAGCGGCAACCCAGCTCGAGGGACTCCCCGGCGGGCACCAGCAGGCGCCGCTCCCCCGTGCTCAGGGCCCCCCGCGGCCCACTCCAGGGCTCCAGGCAGAGCATGGGCCGGGGCGGGTCGCTCCACACCACCACCAGGTCCATCGGCGCCGAGGGGTGCAGGCTCACCACCCGGCCGCCCGCCGGATCCACCAGGCGCACCGGACCCTGGCCGGTACAGAGAAAGTCCACCCCCTGCTCCAGGCGGGACAGCTGATCGGCGGTGGCGGCCGGCGCCATGCTGAGGTGGTCGAAGCAGCTCTGGGGCAGGCCTTCGAGCCGGACACGGGACAGGTCGGCGACGGCGATGTAAGGGTGCAGGCCCAGGCTGAAGGGGAGGGCCGCTGTCCCGGCCTCGCCCCGGTGGCTGATCCGGGCCGTGATCGCCAGGGCCGAGGGCTGCAGCCGCAGCTCCAGCTCCAGGGCGAAGGCGAAGGGGAAATGGGGGCGGCTGCCGGGACCGTCCTCGAGGCGCAGGCCCACCCCCTGGCCGTCCGCCAGCGGGGCGATGGACCAGGGCAGATCGCGGGCGACGCCGTGCTGCCCCAGAGGGAAGCGCCCCTGGGGCAGCACCAGAGCATCGCCGGGCAGGTTGCCGCAGATGGGGAAGAGCACCGGGATCCCGCCCCGCACCGATTTGGTGGGGTCGGCGAAGCGCTCGGCATCGAAGTAGAGGATCTCATCGCCGCCGCAGCACCAGCCGGTGACCAGCCCGCCGCGCTCGGGGACAACCGTGAGCGAATCGCCGCTGGCCGGATCGGTGAAGCGCCACTGGGGGGAGGCCCCGGAGGGTGAATGCAGGGTCATGGGGAGGAGGGGGCGGTGGGCCGGGGGCTAGTGAGGCCCTGCTGTTGCAGGAAGCGTTCGAACGGGGCTGCCAGTGATCGGCTCCCCGAAACACTCAGGTGGTGGGAATCGGCGTAGAGCGGCGTGCCATCGGGCTGGCGATACACCACCCGGCCATCTGGACCAACCAGGTAGGGGGTGGGATCGAACACATGCACATTGGGCAGGCCGGCGGCCACCTCCCCGAGCAGGGTCCGCAGGGTCGCCCGCATCCTGGCGGTGGTCGCGGCATCACCGGCGCAACTGCTGCCGGCCGGATCCTGGCAGGCCACCGGCTCCCTGGCCAGGGACGGGTTGTCGACCACCAGCACCAGCTGCAGGCCCCGGGCCGCCAGCCGCTCGGCGTAGGCCCGCATGCTGGCCACATGGGCCTGGCGCACCTCAGCGATGCGCAACCGGCGATCGCCCAGGTAGGTGGGGGCGCCGTAGCCCCGGCCCTCGAGGTCGTTGCTAGCCAGGTAGTTGTGCAGGAAACCCGACACCAGGACGATGTCACCGGGCCTGAGGCGCTGCAGGGAGCGATCCATTTCCCCAGCCGAGAACTGGCGACAGGATTCGTAGCGCCCCTGCTGCCAGGTGACCGTGAGCTTCGGATCGATCAGGCAGGCACCCATGGCGGCGAAGGTGAGGCGCTGGCCGGTGCGGGCGGTCACCGCCTCCAGCATCGGCAGCAGGTGCTGGGCATGGGAATCGCCCAACAGGAAGATCTCCCGGGCGCCGGGGACGCCCGGTCTGTTGCACTTGTCGAAGTTCGGCCGGGTGGTGGCGTTGTAGGGCTTGCCACTGGCCACGGTGCAGTCACTGGTGATGCCCGTGCCGGGGATCAGGGGATTGAGGGCATGGACCCGCTCGCTGATCGGGACCGGATCCGCATCCACACCGACAAACAACTTGCCGCGGAACTGGTGGTGCAGGGCATCAATGCCGATCCACAGGCCCACCACCGCCAGCACGGCCAGCCCCGTCTCCCACCACCACTTCAGCGGATGCCGCCGCACCGGTTGCTCCACCAGCCCATAGGCCGCCACCGCCAGCACCACGCTCCCGGCCACCGCCACCACGTACTGCCACCACGTCTCCATCCCCCAC
>CALSBA010000026.1:0-38666 GCA_943373065.1 Synechococcus sp. UW140
AGTTCATGGTTGACCACGACACGCAGGGTGCCATCGCCGTTGTCCATCACGCCGATGCCATCGGGGATGCCGTTGAAGCGATAGCCGTTGTTGCCGAGCTCACCGGCATCGAGCACCTCGCGGAACACCGCGCGGCCTTCCGTGCCCACCAGGAAGGTCTGCGCAGGCAGGGCCGCCGCTGTGACCTGGCTGGCGAGGGTAAGTGGCAGGGTGTTGGTTGCACCGCGCAGATCCACCTCGTACACGCTCTTGAAGCCATTGAGCGCCCGGGTGCTGTCGCGCTCCATCACCAGGAACACGCCACGGGCGGCGTCGTAGGTGACATCGCCGATCTTGTCCTGGCCGGTGCGGCCGCTGAGCAGGTAGAGATGCTCCTTCACCGGCACACCGGTGGCGGGATCGATCGCCAGGATGCGGGTCAGTTCTGATTTGCTGCGGCTTGCACTGAGGCCAAGGCCGTCTTTGTCGAGCGGGCTCTGCACGAAGGCGTAGAGCAACCCATCGGTGCTGTTGAAGGTCATGCCTTCAATGCCGCGGTTGGCCCAGCGGTTGGCGTAGATCGCCGGCAGGCTGTCGATCGTTTCGGCGCCGATCACGCTGCCGTGCTGGGCCTGCAGCTGGGCCTTCTGGCCGGCGGGAATGTAGCGCTGGATGAGATTGCCGGTGCTGAAATCAAACAGGGCAATCTGGCCGCGGTATTCATCACCGACAGCGAACACCTTGCGGCTCGCACCACCGATGGTGGTGGTGAACACCGAAACGGTCTCCGAGTCGATGCCGAAGGGGTCGTAGGAGAGTGGGTTGTTGGCGGCATCCACCGGAATCTCATCCTTGCCCGCCAACTGCGGCAGGCCGGTGAGCGCCGTGCCGTCCACACGCTTGAGGCCAATCTTGCCAAGCTCGGTCACCGCACCCGTGGCGCGGTCCATGCCCAGCTTGTAGATGCTGGGCTGGAAGTCAGGATCCAGGAACTGCCGCTGGCCGTTGGTCAGGGTGCCGTTGGGACCGCGGTCGGTGATGGAGTAATAGATATCCAGCTGTTTGCCGGATACCGTCTCCACACCATCAAACCAGAGGCCCGACAGACCACCCGGCTGCACGCCTGTAGGGAGGTTGGCGTTGCCGGCAGCGTAGCTGAGGGTGTAGGTGATGTTAGTGGCTGATGCCTGGCCGCGATCCCAGTCTTTGATGCCGGCCGAGAAGATCGAAGTGATCTTCGGAGTGGTGGTGCTGATGTCCAGCGCGGCGATTGCGTTGTTTTCTTGCAGCGATACAAAGGCCATTTTGCCATCGGCTGTGATCGCAATCGCTTCTGGCTCAATATCCTGAGCTACCGTGGTGGTTACGCCGGATTTGCCGGTGATGCGGATGCCACGATTGACCAGCTCGTCCTTTCGATTGTTCCAAGCGCTGAAATCTACAGTCTGAACATTAGACTGGGTGGGGGCCGCTGGAGTGTTAGAGAGATAGCCGGAGGTGTCGATCAGCGAGATCGAGCCGACAGGGTCAATGGTGTAGGACGCGTTCGGTTCGGCCTCGTTGGTGATCAGCAACTTCTTGCCGTCGGCACTGAACTTGACCATGTCGGGCAGGGCGCCGACGGAGACCGTGCTGATATGAGCGGGAAGTGCCGGGTTGCTGAGGTCGTAGAACTGCACGTAGCCGGGGTCAGTCTTGAGCGCGTTCTGCACCGCAATGGCAAGCAGATTGCCGAACACAGCAGCGCTTTGAAGCGTCTCACCATTACCAGTGGATGTGGCCCTTGCAACAGCCAGGGGGCTGGCAGGATTGCGGAGGTCGGAAACAACAATGGCCCCAGATCCACCACCTACGGTATAGAGATAACCCGTGGTTGGGTTGTAAGCAGAGATTTCAGCATTGGCCCCAAGATCTGTCAGAGAGATCACGCCATTTGACGCCTGGACGAAAGGATCCAGTGCGGAAAAGGTGAGGGCCATTTAAATAAGCTGCATTCAACTTAAATCTGACAGCCATGCCCTCATGTCAGGTTAAGCCTGAGCAAATAGGTGTTGAAGAGGTGGGGGGTTATCCACTGCCCCGTCACCTGTCAAGGTGTTCAGGACAACGTCAGCGCGGCTGGCTTCAAGGCCGATTGAGCTAGGTGCCATGGCATCGCAGTCCTCTCCCCTGCATGGACGGCAAACAGGCCGTGGGGTGGAGCTTGACATGCATCGGATCGGCCACCGACGGCTGGTGCACGGACAGCACCTAGGACTCCATGGCCAAAAAAAGCCCCCGGTGGTGACCGGGGGTATGGGGGTCCCTCGAAGATTCGAGAAGGGGCGTCGACGGTGTTCGGGAGCCGGAGGCTCAGCCGAACTTACCTGACGTGGACGCTATCAGGAAGGCCGCGTACGTGAGGATGTAGCCGATCGTGAAGTGGGCGAGACCCACCACACGGGCCTGAACGATCGAGAGAGCGACGGGCTTGTCGCGCCAGCCCACCAGGTTGGCGAGGGGCGTGCGCTGATGCGCCCAGACGATGGTTTCGATCAGCTCCTGCCAGTAACCCCGCCAGGAGATCAGGAACATGAAGCCGGTGGCCCACACCAGGTGACCGAAGAGGAACATCCAGGCCCAGACGGCCAGGTTGTTGGACCCTCCTGGGTTGTAGCCGTTGATCAACTGGGAGCTGTTGAGCCACAGGTAGTCGCGGAACCAGCCCATGAGATAGGTGCTGGATTCGTTGAACTGGGCCACGTTGCCCTGCCAGATGGCGAGGTGCTTCCAGTGCCAGTAGAAGGTGACCCAACCCACGGTGTTCAGGGCCCAGAAGACAGCCAGATAGAAGGCGTCCCAGGCCGAGATGTCGCAGGTGCCGCCACGGCCGGGGCCGTCGCAGGGGAAGGAGTAGCCGAAGTCCTTCTTGTCGGGCATCAGCTTGGAACCCCGGGCATCCAGGGCACCCTTCACCAGGATCAGGGTCGTGGTGTGCAGACCCAGGGCGATGGCGTGGTGGACCAGGAAGTCACCAGGGCCGATCTGCAGGAACAGGGAGTTGTTGCCTGCATTGATGGCATCCAGCCAGCCCGGCAGCCAGACGGCGCCGTTGTTGGGCCACGCCGTGGCGGCGATGCTGTCCGAGTTGGCCAGCAGCACATCCATGCCGTACAGGGCCTTGCCACTGGCGGCCTGAACGAACTGGGCGAAGACAGGCTCCACCAGGATCTGCTTCTCGGGGGTACCGAAGGCGACCACCACGTCGTTGTGGACGTAGAGACCCAGGGTGTGGAAACCGAGGAACAGGGAGACCCAGCTGAGATGGCTGATGATGGCTTCCTTGTGCTCAAGCATCCGGGCAAGAACGTTGTTCTTGTTGGCTTCCGGGTCGTAGTCGCGGATGAAGAAGATCGCACCGTGGGCGAAGGCACCGCACATCAGGAAGATGGCGATGTACTGGTGGTGCGTGTAGAGCGCCGCCTGGGTGGTGTAGTCCTTGGCGATGAACGCATAGGACGGCAGCGCGTACATGTGCTGCGCCACCAAGCTGGTCACGACCCCCAACGACGCCAGTGCAAGACCCAGCTGGAAGTGCAGGGAGTTGTTGATGGTGTCGTAGAGGCCCTTGTGGCCTGCACCCAGGGCTCCACCAAAGGGAGTGCCCTTCGGCGGGTTGTGGGCTTCCAGGATCTCGCGGATCGAGTGGCCGATACCGAAGTTGGTCCGGTACATGTGGCCGGCGATCACGAAGATGCAGCCGATGGCCAGATGGTGGTGGGCAATGTCCGTGAGCCACAGGGCTTCGGTCTGGGGGTGGAAACCACCCAGGAAGGTGAGGATCGCGGTGCCTGCTCCATCCGAGGTCCCGAACACCTGATTGGCGGTGTCTGGGTTCTGGGCATAGACGCCCCAGTTGCCGGTGAAGAACGGAGCCAGACCGGCAGGGTGAGGCGAGACCGAGAGGAAGTTGTCCCACCCGACGTGCTGTCCCCTGGATTCGGGGATGGCGACGTGGACCAGGTGACCGGTCCAGGCGATGGAACTGAAGCCGAACAGCACAGCCAGGTGATGGTTGAGCCGCGATTCAGCGTTCTTGAACCAGGCCAGGGAAGGCAGGAACTTGGGCTGGAGATGGAGCCAGCCGGCGAACAGGGCCCATGCCGAGAGGATCAGCATGAAGATGGAACCCTGGTAGAGCTCCATGTTGGTCGTCATGCCGATCGTGTACCACCAGTGGTACAGACCGGAATAGGCGATGTTCACCGGGGAGGAAGCGCCCGCCTGGGTGAAGGCGTCGATGGCGCCCTGCCCGAAGTGGGGATCCCAGATCGCGTGAGCGATGGGACGTACATGCAGCGGATCGGCGACCCACTGCTCGAAGTTGCCCTGCCAGGCGATATGGAACAGGTTGCCCGAAACCCAGAGGCCGATGATCGCCAGGTGACCGAAGTGGGTGGAGAACAGCTTTTGGTAAAGCCGCTCCTCCGTCATTCCGTCGTGGCTCTCGAAGTCGTGAGCCGTGGCGATGCCGTACCAGATACGGCGGGTTGTCGGGTCCTGTGCCAGACCCTGGCTGAACGAAGGAAATTTCGTTGCCATTGGGAAAGGTCAGGTGGAGGTCAGCCGACCGCGATGAGTCGGGACAGGAAGAAGGCCCAGGTTGTCGCGATACCGCCCAGCAGATAGTGGGCGACACCGACGGCACGGCCTTGGGTGATGGAAAGCGCCCGCGGTTGGATGGCGGGAGCCACCTTCAGCTTGTTGTGAGCCCAGACGATGGACTCGATCAGCTCCTGCCAGTAGCCGCGGCCACTGAAGAGGAACATGAGGCTGAAGGCCCAGACGAAGTGGGCACCCAGGAACATCAGACCGTAGGCGCTGGAGGACGAGCCGTAGCTGTTCAGCACCTGGGCGGCCTGGGCCCACAGGAAGTCCCGGAGCCAACCATTGATGGTGATGGCGCCTTGGGCGAAGTTGCCGTTGGTGATGTGCTGGACAGTGCCGTCGGCATTGACGGTGCCCCACACGTCGCTCTGCATCTTCCAGCTGAAGTGGAAGATGACGATCGACAGGGAGTTGTACATCCAGAACAGGCCGAGGAACACGTGGTCCCAGGCCGACACCTGACAGGTACCGCCACGGCCGGGGCCGTCGCAGGGGAAGCGGAAGCCCAGGTTCGCCTTGTCGGGGACGAGGCGGGAGCTGCGCGCGTAGAGCACACCCTTCAGCAGGATCAGCACGGTGACGTGGATCGTGAAGGCGTGGATGTGGTGGACCATGAAGTCGGCCGTTCCCAGGGGGATCGGCGCGGCGGCCACCTTGCCGCCAACGGCGACGATGGTGCCGTTGAACACTTCGCTCACACCGGCCAGCGCATTGGGAGCGGTGGTGCCGGCGGCGGCGGCGTGCAGACCCTGGATCCATTGCGCGAAGACGGGCTTCAGCTGAATCGCAGTGTCACTGAACATGTCCTGGGGACGTCCCAGGGCACTCATGGTGTCGTTGTGGATGTAGAGGCCGAAGCTGTGGAAGCCCAGGAAAATGCACACCCAGTTGAGGTGGCTGATCAGGGCATCACGGGCTTTCAGCACCCGATCCAGCACGTTGTCGATGTTCTTGGCCGGGTCGTAATCGCGGATGAGTGCGATGGCCGAGTGGGCACCGGCTCCGACGATCAGGAAGCCGCCAATCCACATGTGGTGGGTGAACAGCGACAGCTGGGTCGGGTAGTCGATACCGATGTAGGGATACGGCGGCATCGCATACATGTGGTGCGCCACGATGATCGTGAGCGAACCCAGGAGTGCGAGGTTCAGACCCAGCTGGGCGTGCCAGGAGGTGGTCAGGAATTCGTAGAGCCCATCGTGACCTTTGGGCGCGGGGAACAGCAGGGGATCACCCTTCTGGCCCTCGAGAATTTCCTTGATGCTGTGGCCGATGCCCCAATTGGTGCGGTACATGTGGCCAGCCACGATGAACAGCACCGCGATCGCCAGGTGGTGATGGGCGATGTCGGTCATCCAGAGGCTGCCGGTCACAGGATTCAGACCACCCTTGAAGGTGAGGAAATCGCTGTAGGCGGCCCAGTTGCCGGTGAAGAAGGCGGAGATCCCCGCGCCGAAGCCGGGGAACAACTGGGTCAGCAGATCCTGGTTGAGAAACTCGTGGGGGAGCGGGATGTCGGCCACCGAAGCAATGGTCTTGCCGTTCAACACCAGCGGGCTGCCGGCGTCGATGGCGTCCATCAACTGGGTGGTGGGCAGCGACACGTGCAGCAGGTGACCTGTCCAGGACAGGGACCCGAGCCCGAGCAGGCCGGCCAGGTGGTGGTTGAGCATGGACTCAACGTTCTGGAACCACTCCAGCTTCGGCGCCGCCTTGTGGTAGTGGAAGACACCGGCGTTGAGCATCAGGCCGGCCATCACCAGGGCACCGATGGCGGTGCACAGGAGCTGGAACTCGTTGGTGAAACCCCAGGCTCTCCACACGTGGAAGAGGCCGGAGGTGATCTGGATGCCGTGGAAGCCGGCACCCACATCGCCATTGAGAATTTCCTGGCCGAAAATCGGCCAGACCACCTGAGCACTGGGCTTGACGTGCAGGGGGTCGGCCAGCCAGCCGGTGTAGTTGGAGAAGCGGGCTCCGTGATAGAAGGCGCCGCTTAGCCAGATGAAAATGACGGCCAAGTGGCCGAAGTGAGCGCTGAAGATCTTCCGGGAGACCTCTTCAAGATCGCTCGTGTGGCTGTCGAAATCGTGAGCGTTGGCGTGGAGGTTCCAAACCCAGGTGGTGGTTTTGGGACCTTTGGCGAGGGTGCGATCGAAGTGCCCGGGTTTGCCGAGAACATCGAAGTCGACGGGAACGGGGTTCCGGTCAACCATGTCCTTCGCCTTGTTCCCACGCTCTGGTGGGCTGATGGTCATCGAGACGTTCCTCGAGGGACGGGGTCGAGGTGGAGGTCCACCCCTTCGACGGACGCCGGAGACAGGTCATGCGACCGTTCCGGGCTCATCGGTGGGCCCCATGGCCGGGAGGACCCGACCATGGGCACCAGTCGTGAGGTGGGGGAAATCCCTTGCCACGACTGGGGCTTTGGGCCCCGAAAGGGGACCGCTGGCGGAAGTATAGGGGTCGAAAACAAGGCGAATCGGCCGCCAGTTACAAAGGTTTAATCCCGGCGGTTCCAAGGCTGCGACAGCGGTCTGACCGCATGTTGTCAACAACGTAACAATCAGAAAATCCTTGGGTTTCTATAACCGCTTGCTGCATTGTTCGGCACTTTTGACAGCTGATCTGCCCCGTTCGGGCCCCAAAGCAGAATGGCGCCACGGTTGAGGCAGCCCGCGTGAGCGACAGGGGTCAGAGGCAAGGAGCCGCAGGGCGAGGGACCCGGAGGTCCTGCCTCTGGGCCGGCCTGCTGACGATGGTTCTGCTGCTGGTGCTGAGCGTGGCGCCGCCGGCCGCCCTGGCCTTCCATCTGCCGGGCCGCCGCGCGCCCGCTGCGGACGCCCCCCCCCTGGCGGTGGGGCGTTCCAGCCAGCAGGAGGTGGCGCCCCCCCTGGCGGTGCAGCAGCTGCAGGAGGCCCTGGACGGGCGGCGGCCCCGGCTGGAGATCCTCTCCCCCGCCGACGGTGCCCTGCTGCCGGCCGGACCCTGGACCCTGCGTCTGCAGGTGGAGGACTGGCCCCTGGTGGACGCCGGCCCCCTCGGCCTCGGCCCCCACCTGGTGGTGCAGCTGGATGGGGATCCCCCCCTGCCGCTCACAGGCACCAGCACCACCATGCGACCGCTGGAGCCTGGCAGCCATCGGCTCACCGTCTATGCCGCCAGGCCCTGGGGCGAGGCGGTGAAGGGCCCCGGGGCCCAGCGCCAGATCCGGCTGCACAGGGTCGCGGCCAACCCCTTGAGCCAACCCGCTCCGGGCAGTCCCCAGCTGATCGCCGTCAGCCCCCGGGGGACGGCGGCCGGCACGCCGCTGCTGCTCGACTGGCTGTTGCTGGAAGCCCCCCTGCAGAACCTGCGCAGTGGCGACGCCAGCTGGCGGCTGCGGGTCAGCCTCAACGGTGACAGCTTCCTGGTGGATCAACAGACGCCCCTGTGGCTGGAAGGCTGGCGCAGCGGCAGCAATGCGATCCAGCTCGACCTGCTCGACGGCCTCGGCGAGCCGCTCAACCAACCGTTCAACAGCCTGGTGACGGAAGTGATCCTGGAACCCGGCGCCGCCGCTCCCCGCTGGCAGGGGGGTCGGCTGCAGCCCGGCGAACTGGCCATCTTGCTGGGCGAGGCCCCACCGCCTGCCGCGCTGGAGCCGGAGCCGGAGACCGAGCCCATGCCCGAACCAGAGCCAGAAACGGCGGCGGATCCTGCCCCCGAAGTAGCGACCGGAGCCGTGTCCGGAGCTGGGCCAGCCCCAGCAGCCGAGCTGGATCCCGAGGTCCAGGCGGAGGTCGAGAACCCGGCCAAGATCGAGCCTTCGACAGCGGTCCTTGCCAATCCACCGGAACCGCCAACCGCTGCCGAGGTAGCCGAGCCCCCCCTGGAAGGGAGCGTGGCGCCGTGAGCCTCAGCCAACGCGCCATCATCGGCCTCGGCTTCGGGCCGACGGCCGCGCCGATGCTCGAGCGGCTCGCCCAGGCCGGTCTGCTGCGGACCGTCCGCGGCCCGGAGGATGGGGCGGCGGCCGTCTGGCTGGCGGAACACTGGGGGACCGCCGAAGCGGTGGTGGCCGTCGGGGCCTGCGGCCTGGTGACCCGGCTGATCGCCCCCCTGATCAGCGACAAGGACCGTGATCCGGCCGTGCTGGTGGTGGATCCGCAGGGCCGTTTCGTGGTGCCGCTGCTGGGGGGCCATGCCGCCGGTGGCGATCGGCTCAGCCAGGAGCTCGCCGCCCTGATCGGCGGCGAGGCCGTGCTCACCGGCGCCGGCGCCGCCTCAGGCCGTCTGCCCCTGGATGCCTTCGGCCAGGCCTGGGGCTGGCGCCGGGGCGGGGGCGACTGGCGGGGCCTGATGGTGCAGGCGGCCCGCGGCAACCGCATCAACCTGCGGCAGGAGGAGGGCACCACGCTGTGGCAGGGGCTGGAGGCCTGCGGCAGCGGCGAGGCCGACAGCAGCCAGACCGACGGCGAGGCGGCCCTGGTGATCAGCCCCCACGGCGGCGACGGCTGCCGCTGGCATCCCCCCACCCTGTGGCTGGGCATCGGCTGCGAGCGGGACACGAGCCTGGCGGTGCTGGAACGCCTCGTAGCCGAGGAGCTGGCGCTGCAGGGGCTGGCCCCCGAGGCCGTGGCCGGCCTGGCCAGCATCGATCGCAAGGGGGATGAGCCCGCCCTGCTGGCCCTGGCGGAGCAAAGGGGCTGGCCCCTGCGGCTCCACGACGCCGCCACCCTGGCGGGGGTGACTGTCCCCCATCCCTCAGAGGTGGTGGCCAGGGAGATGGGCACGGCGAGCGTGGCCGAGGCCGCCGCTCTCCAGGCGGCGACGCAGGCGGGGGGGCCGGCCCGCCTGCTGGTGGAGAAACGGATCGAGCGCGCCGGGGCCGAGGAGCGGGGGGCCGCCACCCTGGCGGTGGCCCTGGCCGGACGCCAGTGGGCCCCGCAGCGGGGCAGTCTGCAGTTGGTGGGCAGCGGCCCGGGTGCGCTCGCCCTGCTCACGGGCGAGGCCCGCCAGGCCTTGGCCGCCGCCACGGTCTGGGTGGGCTACGGGCTCTACCTCGACCTGCTCGAGCCGCTCAGGCGGCCCGACCAGCTGCGCCGCGAAGGCCGCCTGACGGAGGAGACGGCCCGTTGCGCCGAAGCCCTCGACCTGGCCCGCCAAGGCCTCGACGTGGCCCTGATCTCCTCGGGAGACAGCGGCATCTACGGCATGGCAGGGCTGGCCCTGGAGCTGTGGCTTCAGCTGCCGGTCCTCGACCGTCCCGGCTTCACGGTGCACCCGGGCCTTTCGGCCCTGCAGCTGGCCGCCGCCCGGGCCGGCGCACCGCTGATGCACGACTTCTGCACGATCAGCCTCAGCGACCGCCTCACCCCCTGGGAGGTGATCGAACGGCGGCTGAAGGGTGCCGCCAGCGGCGATTTCGTCGTGGCCCTCTACAACCCCCGCTCCCTCGGCAGGCCCTGGCAGCTGGGCCGGGCCATCGAACTGCTGGGGGAGGGCCGGCCGGCCAGCACGCCGGTGCTGCTGGCCCGTCAACTGGGGCGGGTCGAAGAGACCCTCAGCCTGCACACCCTGGGCTCCCTGCCCCAGGAGCAGGTGGACATGCTCACCCTGGTGCTGGTCGGCAACAGCTCCACCCGTGTCCAGGACGGCCGCATGGTGACCCCCCGGGGCTACCCGGGGGCGGCTCTGGCCTGAGGGCCGGCAGAGAAGAAATCGGGATGACAGGATTCGAACCTGCGGCCCCTTCGTCCCGAACGAAGTGCGCTACCAAGCTGCGCCACATCCCGATGGCCAGACTTTAGGGGATGGGGCGCAACGACAGCCCTGCCTACAGTCCGCCCAGCCCAGCGATGCCCGTGCCCATCAGCGACCCCCTGACCGCCACCGCCAAGCCGCCCTGGTTGCGGGTCAAGGCGCCGCAGCGGGAACGGATCGGGGCGGTGGCGGATCTGCTGGTCGATCTCAAGCTGAACACGGTCTGCCAGGAGGCCAGCTGCCCGAACATCGGCGAGTGCTTCGCCGGCGGCACGGCCACCTTCCTGATCATGGGGCCGGGCTGCACCCGGGCCTGCCCCTACTGCGACATCGACTTCGACCGCAGTGTGCGGGCGCTGGATCCCACCGAGCCCGAGCGGCTGGGGGAAGCGGTACGGCGCCTGGGCCTGAGCCATGTGGTGATCACCTCGGTCAACCGGGACGACCTGGCCGATGGCGGGGCCAGCCAGTTCGTCGCCTGTATCGAAGCCGTGCGCCGCAACGCTCCCCTGACCACGATCGAGGTGCTGCTGCCGGATCTGTGCGGCACCTGGGAGGCCCTGGCGGTGGTGATGGCGGCGGCGCCGGAGGTGCTCAACCACAACATCGAGACCGTGCCCCGGCTCTACCGGCAGGTGCGGCCCCAGGGGGTCTACGAGCGCTCGCTGGAACTGCTGCGCCGGGTGCGGGAGGGCTGGCCGCGCACCTACACCAAATCAGGGCTGATGGTGGGCCTGGGTGAGAACGACGACGAGGTCCGCGCCGTGATGGCCGATCTGCGTGCCCACGCCGTCGACATCGTCACGATCGGCCAGTACCTCTCCCCCGGTCCGAAACACCTGCCGGTGCAGCGTTTCGTCTCCCCAGAGGTGTTCGAAGGCTTCCGCCGCCACGGGGAAGCCGACCTGGGCTTCCTGCAGGTGGTGAGCAGTCCCCTCACCCGGAGCAGCTACCACGCCGGCGAGGTGCGACGCCTGATGCGCGAGCACCCGCGCTGATCAGAACCTGACTTCGGTGCAGGATGAGAACGCCGCAGCCCCCTGGTCCGGTCATGAGCAAACTTGCCTCCCTCGGCCTGCTGCTGGCCCTGCTCTCGCCGGCGGAGCCTGCCCTGGCGGTACCGCACGTCTATTCGGACGTGGTGCTGGGGGTGAACGACCTGATGGCCTGCGTGGAGAACGCCAAGAAGGTGGCCAGCAAGAACGGCTTCAGCGACGATGTCCAGGTGCTCGGCACCGGCGAGAGCCGCTCGGTGTACGCCGACCACACCAGCCTTCCCATGGCCCTCTCGATCAGCTGCAGCACCAAGCTGGGTGCGGCGTCGATCGCCGTCGCCGGCATGAACAACGACGACACCTTCGCCGCCTTCAAGAAGGTCTACGACGACTTCTGAGCCTGGACCGCAGGCCTGCTCAGGCCACCACCGCTTCCCGTTGGGCCAGACCCACCGCGGCCTTCTCGCTGGGGGGCACCAGCACCTGGAAACGCCCCTTCCAGGTGGGCCAGTCGGCCAGGATCGCCGCCGCCCTGGTGCTGCCGGTGGCCAGCAGATGGGCCTCCAGCAGGGGCCGCAGCAGCGCTTCCTGCTCGGGGGTGTTGAGGGGCACCAGTTCCACCGACTCCGGATTGAGGCGGGCCGCCAGCCCCCCACTCTCGTCGAGCAGGAAGGCCACCCCGCCGGTCATGCCGGCGGCCACGTTGCGGCCGGTGCCGCCCAGGACCACCACCACGCCACCGGTCATGTACTCGCAGCAGTGGTCGCCGACCCCTTCCACCACGGTGCGGGCACCGCTGTTGCGCACGGCGAAGCGCTCGCCGGCCCGGCCGAGGGCGAACAGTTCGCCGCCCGTGGCGCCGTAGAGACAGGTGTTGCCCAGGATTACCTGGTCACCGGGATCGGTGACACCAGCCGGAGGCACCACGGTGATGCGACCACCGTTGAGGCCCTTGCCCACGTAATCGTTGGCCTCCCCCACCAGGCGCAGGTCCATGCCCTGGAGCACGAAGGCACCGAAGCTCTGGCCAGCCGCGCCGTTGAAGGTGAGGGCCAGGCCCCCCCGGAAGCCAGTGTTGCCATGCAGGGCAGCGATCTCGCCACTCAGGCGGGCGCCCACGCTGCGGTCGGTATTGACGATCGACAGTTGACGCACCACGTGGCCGTGGGCGTCGATGGCCGCGCGCACCTCCGGATCGGCCAGCAACGCGTCCTCAAGCACCGGACCGTTGTCGTGGGCGACGTCGTCGTGGCGCAGCCAGGAGCGTTCGGCGGCCGCAGGAATCGGGTCGAGCAGGCAGGAGAGATCCAGGGCGCTGGTTTTGGTCAGGCCGACGGCTCGGGGAGCCAGCAGATCGGTGCGGCCGATCAGGTCCTCAAGGCGGGCCACGCCGAGCACGCTGAGCAACTGGCGCACCTCCTCGGCCACGAAGACGAAGAAGTTGACGACGTGCTCGGGCAGGCCGGTGAAGCGCTTGCGCAGGGCTTCCTTCTGGGTGGCGACCCCCACCGGGCAGTTGTTGGTGTGGCAGACGCGGGCCATGATGCAGCCCTCGGCGATCATGGCGACCGAGCCGAAGCCGTACTCCTCGGCCCCCAGCAGGGCGGCGATCAGCACGTCCCAGCCGCTCTTGAGGCCCCCATCGGCCCGCAGCAGCACCCGGTCCCGCAGGCCGTTCTCCAGCAGGCTGCGGTGCACCTCGGTGAGCCCCAGCTCCCAGGGGCTGCCGGCGTGCTTGATCGAACTCAGCGGCGAGGCGCCGGTGCCGCCATCGTGGCCGGAGATCTGGATCACATCGGCGTTGGCCTTGGCCACCCCGGCGGCGATGGTGCCGATGCCGATCTCGGCCACCAGCTTCACCGAGACCCGGGCGGCGGGATTCACCTGGTGCAGGTCGTGGATCAGCTGGGCCAGATCCTCGATCGAATAGATGTCGTGGTGCGGCGGCGGAGAGATCAGCGCCACGCCGGGCTTGCTGTTGCGCAGCCAGGCAATGTAGGTGTCCACCTTGGGGCCGGGCAGCTGGCCGCCCTCGCCGGGTTTGGCGCCCTGGGCCACCTTGATCTCCAGCTGGAGGCCGCTGCGCAGATAGGCCGGGGTGACGCCGAAACGCCCCGAGGCGATCTGCTTGATGGCGGAGCAGGCGCTGTCGCCGTTCTGCAGCCCGCGCAAGGTGGGAAGGGTGGGGGAATGGCCGTCACCGTCGACATCCTGGAGGGGGTGGTAGCGGGCCGGATCCTCGCCGCCTTCACCGCAGTTGCTCTTGCCGCCGATGCGGTTCATCGCCACCGCCAGCACCTCGTGGGCCTCCCGTGAGAGGGCCCCCAGGCTCATGCCGCCGGTGCAGAAGCGGCTGCAGATGCTCTCGACACTCTCCACCTGCTCGATCGGCAGGGGAACCGGGGCCGGGCGCAGCTCAAGCAGGTCCCGCAGAGCCGTCACCGGACGGTTCTCCAGCAGGGTGCGGTAGGTGGAGAAGTGGTCGTAGCCGGGGCCCGCCGCCACGGCGGCATGGAGGGCCTTGGACATGTCCGGATTGTTGAGGTGGAACTCCCCACCGGTGCGGTACTGCACAAAGCCCATGAACTCGAGCTTGGTGCGGTTCAGCTCCGGGTAGGCCTTGGCATGGAAGGCCAGGGTCTCGCTGGCCAGGTCCTGCAGGCTGAGGCCGGCCACGCGGCTGGTGGTGCCGGTGAAGGCCAGATCGATCAGATCGGCACCGATGCCGATGGCCTCGAAGATCTGGGCGCCGTGGTAGCTGGCCAGCAGGGAGATGCCGATCTTGGAGAGGATCTTGCGCAACCCCTCCTCCAAGGCCTTGCGCACATTGGCCTGGGCCTGGTCGGCATCGAGGGCGGGCAGCTTGCCCCGCTCGATCATCGACTGGGTGCGGGGGTGGGCCAGCCAGTGGCGGGTGGTCTCCCAGGTGAGCCACGGGCAGACGGCGCTGGCGCCGTAGCCGATCAGGCAGGCGAGGTGGTGGGTGCTCCAGCACTGGGCGGTGTCGACCACCAGGGAGCACTGCAGGCGCAGGCCGAGCCGCAGCAGGTGGTGGTGCACGGCGCCGACCCCCAGCAGGGGAGGAATGGCCGTGGTGCCGGCGCTGATGCCGCCATCGGCGCGGTCCGAAAGGACCAGGATCTGGATGCCGCTGCGCACGGCCGCCTCCGCCTCGAAGCAGAGGCGGTGCAGGGCCTGCTCCAGGCCGTCGGGGCCGCTGGCCACCGGCAGCAGCGTGGAGAGGGTGGTGAGCCCGAGGCCGTGGGAGCCGAGCGCCTCGAGTTCGGCCTCGTTGAGCACCGGGGACGTGAGGTGCAGCACGGCGGCGCCGGATGCATCGGGGCGCAGGGCCGAACCGCGCCGGCCCAGGTGCATCTCCAGGCTCATGACCAGCTTCTCGCGCAGCGGGTCGATGGGGGGGTTGGTGACCTGGGCGAAGCGCTGCTTGAAGTAGTCGTAGAGGAGGTGGGGCTTGGCGGAGAGCACCGCCAGGGGGATGTCGTCCCCCATGCAGTAGGTGGGTTCCTTGCCCTGGCCGGCCATGTCCTCGATGACCAGATCGAGGTCCTCGGCCGTGAAGCCGAAGGCGGTCTGCTGTTGCAACAGCTCCAGGTCGCCCAGGGTGTGTTGCGACTGCCAGGCGCCCGGGGAGAGGCTGCGGCGATGGTCGAGCAGCCAACCGGCGTAGGGCAGCCGCGCCGCGGTCTCCTCTTTCACATCCCAGTTGCGCAGCAGCCGGTGCTGCTCCAGGTCGACGGCCAGCATCTGGCCGGGGCCGAGGCGGCCCTTCTCGATGATGCGGGATTCCTCCAGCTCCACCACGCCCGTTTCCGAGCCCATCACCACGTAGCCGTCGTTGGTGATGCAGTAGCGGGCCGGCCTCAGGCCGTTGCGATCGAGGGTGGCCCCCACCATGCGGCCGTCGCTGAACACCAGAAGGGCCGGACCGTCCCAGGGTTCCTGCAGGCAGGCGCTGTATTCGTAGAAGGCCTTGATCGCCGGCCGCTCGTCGAGCTCGGGCTGGTCGCGGAAGGCCTCCGGGACCAAGGTGAGCAGGCTGTCGGTGATCGGCCGGCCGCTGCGCACCATCAGTTCGAGGGTGGCGTCGAGGTTGGCCGAATCGCTGAAGGCGGCGTTGACCAGGGGCCGCAGGTCCCGGGCGGCATCCCCCCAAACGGCCTCGAGGTGGGATTCGGCGGCCCTGGCCCAGTTGATGTTGCCCAGCAGGGTGTTGATCTCGCCGTTGTGGCCCAGCAGGCGCATCGGCTGGGCCAGGGGCCAGCGGGGCAGGGTGTTGGTGCTGAAGCGGCGGTGGTACACCGCGAAGGCGACGCTGAAGCGTTCGTCCCGCAGGTCGGTGTAGAAGGCGTCGAGCACCTCCGAGCGGACCATACCCTTGTAGACGACGGTGCGGGCGCTGATCGAGGCGAAATAGAGGTCGGTGGTGTCGGCCCCCCACACCTCCCGCACCCGGTCGACGGCGCGGCGCCGCAGACGGAACAGCAGGGATTCCAGGGCGTCGACGTCGGCCATGACGCCGGGCACCGCATCGGGGGCGGCCAGCAGCCACTGCTCGATGGCCGGGGCGTTCTCCCGCGCCAGGGGACCGAGCACCTCGGGAACCACCGGGACCTGCCGCCAGCCGAGGCTGAGGAGACCGAGGCGCTCGGCCTCCTCGTCGCAGATCCGGCGGGCCTGGTTGCGGCGTTCGGGATCCGCCGGCAGGAACAGCATCCCCAGTCCCCGCACGATCGCCGGGGAGGCGGCGGCCGCCGGCCAGACGGCCTCCAGGTAGCTCCAGGGGATCGCGGTCAGCAGGCCGGCGCCGTCGCCGGAATCCCCGTCGCCGCCGCAGCCGCCCCGGTGCTCCATGCAACGGAGGCCCCGCAGGGCCTGCTGCAGCACCCAGTGGTTGGCCACCCCATCGAGGTGGGCCAGGAAGCCCACGCCGCAAGCGTCCGTTTCTCCAGGGCCTGGGGACGAGCTGTCGCGATGGGGCCAGAGCGGAGCGGAGGAGGACATAGGCCGGGTTGGTGCTGCTGAAACGGAGCTGGAGATGGCTTGAAAGCAACAAGCCTAAAGAGGCCGGCAGGAAGGGCCCACCGGGGAGCTGCCGTGTCACCCGTGCAGCAGCCGTGTCCGCGACGACAGGGCGAGCTGCCGATCCTAGGCAGCCGCCGCTGCCCCAAAGCAGCGGGACTAACTTTTTCTATGCAGCGGCAGGACCCCAATCCATGGCCAGGACCCTTCCGATCACCCTGGTCCTGCTGGCCCTGATCGGAGGCCCGCGGGTCACAGAGGCCGCCCCTCCGCCGATGCCGCCGGCCCTGCCGGAGCTGGATCCCCCGTCGCGCCGCCGGCCGGAGCCGGTGCGGCTGACCCCTTCGGCGGAGATCGGCGGCACCCGGCTGGTGCTCAACGGCCGCCGTCAGCAGGCCGCCTGGCGTTGGGGGGGCCAGGACCCACGTCAGCCCCAGGCGTTGTGGCTGCCCCTGGAAGTGCTGGAAGGCCAACTGGGCTTCAGCAGCCGTTCCAGGCCCGATGGCGCTTTGGCGCTGGAATGGTTCGGGCGGGAGCTGGTGGTGCCCCAGGCGCAGCAGCGCTCGCTGGCGGATGAGGTGGCCGTCGACGTGGCAGCGATCCTTCAGAACGCCGGAGTGGCCGTGGAGCGTCGCGGCGACCTGCTGGATCTGCGCCTGCCGGCCCCCCGGCTGCTCCAGGTGCGCAGCTCGGAGCAGCCGGGGGGCCGGCGGGTGGTGCTCGACCTCGACGGCCCCACCCTGGTGCGCAGCAGCGAGGGCGGCGTTCAGCTGTCCCTGCTCAGCCGACCCGACCAGCTGACCCTGCTCGCCGCCAGGGGCCTGCGCAGCGGCACCGACGGGGCGGACCTGACCCTGGCGGTGCCGGCTGGTGCCGCCCCCCTGCGCACCTTCACCCTTGGGGATCCGCCCCGGGTGGTGATCGACCTGCCGCAGGGCGCCGGCAGCGTCGGCACGGCGCCGCAGGCTCCGGCGCCGATCGATCCGCGCCTGCTGGCCATGCTGGGCTCCCAGTTGCGCTGGGACCAGCAGGTGCGCAGCGTGGGCGGCACCAGGGTCCTGGTCAACGCCGTCCGGATCGATCCGCGCAGCGGGCCGCTGGAACTGCGGACCCTCAGCCGACCCGATGGCATGGCGGGCCTGAGCTCCCTGGCGGCCCTGGCCCAGCGCCAGGACGCCCTGGTGGCGATCAACGGCGGTTTCTTCAACCGGGTGCGCCGCCTTCCCCTCGGCGCCCTGCGGGACCAGGGCCGCTGGCTGTCCGGGCCGATCCTCAACCGCGGCGCCATGGGCTGGGATCCCCGCAGCCTGCCGCGCTTCGGGCGCCTGCGGCTGGACGAATGGATCAGCGATGACCGGGGCCGGCGCTGGCCGTTGCTGACCGTCAACAGCGGTTACGCCCAGCGGGGCCTGAGCCGCTACACCGCTGACTGGGGCCGGCTCTACCAGGCCCTGACCGGCTCGGAAACAGGCGTGATGCTGAACGGTGGCCGCGTCCAGCGGCGGATCAGCGGCCAGGAGCTGGCGGCGGGGGTGCCGCTGCGGCCGGAGGACACCCTGGTGGTGGCCCGTGGCGGGGCCGTCCTGCCCTGGAATGAAGGGGAGTCGCTGCGCCTGGAGACCCGCCCCAGCGACCCCTTGGGCAACGCCGGCTCCGTGATGGGCGGAGGGCCGCTGCTGCTCCAGAACGGCCGCATCGTCCTCAACGGCGGCGCGGAAGGATTCGGGGACGCCTTCCTGCGGCAAGGGGCCCCCCGCACGGTGGTGGGCAGTGATGGCACCCTGATGTGGCTGGTGACCCTGGAAGGGGCCGGGGGTGGCGCACGGCCCACCCTTGGCGAGACCGCCTGGCTCCTGCAGCAACTGGGCCTGGTCGATGCCCTCAACCTTGACGGTGGCAGTTCCACGGGCCTGGTGATGGGCGGCAGCCACCGGGTCAAGGGCCGGGGGGTGGCCGGCTCGGTTCACAACGGCCTGGGGCTGGTGCCGGTCGGGGGCGGTGCGGCGACCACCGGCCTGAGCCCCACCAGCCAGCGGCTGGCAAACTGAGCCCATTCGCCACTGCACCGTGCCCCGGGGCCACAGCCTTCGCCTCACCCCCGCCGCCGCCGCCGAGCTATGCCGGCAGGCGGCCGTGGCGGGCACCCCGGGGCTGATGCACCTGGAGCTGCTGGAGGGTGGCTGCGAAGCCTGGGCGATCCGGCTGCGCCCCGGGCATCTGGCCGGCACCCCCGTGGCCCGGGCCGACGGCATCACCCTCTATTCCCCCGCTGGGCAGCTGCCGCTGCTGCAGGGCCTGCAGCTCGACTACCGGGGCGACCTCAGCGGCGGCGGATTTCTGGTGCGTCCCGGGCTGGGCGTGCGCAGCTGTGCCTGCGGGGCTGCCTTCAGCCGCGAGAGTTGAGGGGGACGGCGACGAAGTAAGGTGTCGGATTGTCGAAACGGTCGGACAACCGACCCGTCCACACCGAGCAGCACCCCGGCCTTCGATGCCCACTATTCAGCAGCTGATCCGCACCGAGCGGCAGCGTCTCACCCGCAAGACGAAGTCGCCCGCCCTGCGCGCCTGCCCCGAGCGGCGTGGCGTCTGCACCCGGGTGTACACCTCCACCCCGAAGAAGCCCAACTCGGCGCTGCGCAAGGTGGCGCGTGTGCGCCTCACCTCCGGGTTCGAGGTGACGGCCTACATCCCCGGCATCGGTCACAACCTTCAGGAGCACTCGGTGGTTCTGATCCGCGGCGGCCGCGTCAAGGACCTGCCCGGTGTCCGCTACCACATCATCCGCGGCACCCTCGACACCTCCGGTGTCAAGGATCGGCGGCAGTCCCGCTCCAAGTACGGCGCCAAGACACCGAAGGCCTGAGCCTTCGTTCCCCCGGCTCTTCGCGGCCGGACCAGCCCTCACCTGCTTTTTCTCCCTCCGTTCCATGTCCCGCCGCAACGCCGCCGAGAAACGCCCGGTTCTCCCGGACCCTCAGTTCAACAGCCGCCTGGCCTCGATGATCGTGGCCCGGCTGATGAAGCACGGCAAGAAGTCCACAGCCCAGCGCATCCTGTCCGATGCCTTCACCCTGATCAACGAGCGCACCGGCGCCGATCCGCTCGACCTGTTTGAAACGGCGGTCCGCAACGCCACCCCCTTGGTGGAAGTGCGTGCTCGCCGGGTCGGTGGCGCCACCTACCAGGTGCCGATGGAAGTGCGTCAGGAGCGCGGCACCGCCATGGCGCTGCGCTGGCTGGTCAACTTCTCCCGGGCCCGCAACGGCCGGAGCATGGCCCAGAAGCTGGCCGGTGAGCTGATGGACGCGGCCAATGAAGCCGGCAGTGCCGTCCGCAAGCGGGAGGAGACCCACAAGATGGCCGAAGCCAACAAGGCCTTCGCCCACTACCGCTACTGAGCCGCCCAGAGGGGCCGGATCCCTGGGCTGATCCGGTTCCTGCAGATCGCACCAACGCCGGTCTGTAAAGTTACGCCCGCTTTTCGTCGACCCACCCCCGGAGAACTTTCCCGTGGCCCGCGCCTATCCCCTGGAACGCGTCAGAAATATCGGTATCGCCGCTCACATCGACGCAGGCAAGACCACCACGACCGAACGGATTCTGTTTTATTCCGGCGTGGTCCACAAGATGGGCGAGGTGCACGATGGCGCCGCCGTCACCGACTGGATGGAGCAGGAGCGCGAGCGGGGGATCACCATCACCGCCGCCGCCATCTCCACCAGCTGGAAGGAGAACCGGATCAACATCATCGACACGCCTGGCCACGTCGATTTCACGATCGAGGTGGAGCGCTCGATGCGGGTGCTCGACGGTGTCGTCGCGGTGTTCTGTGCCGTCGGTGGTGTGCAGCCCCAGTCGGAAACCGTCTGGCGCCAGGCCGATCGCTACAACGTGCCCCGGATCGTGTTCGTCAACAAGATGGACCGGACCGGCGCCAACTTCCTGAAGGTCTACGACCAGATCAAGGATCGCCTCAAGGCCAACGCCGTGCCGATCCAGCTGCCGATCGGTGCCGAGGGCGACCTCAAGGGCATCATCGATCTGGTGCGGAACAAGGCGATCATCTACACCAATGACCTCGGCACCGACATCCTCGAAGAGGAGATTCCGGCCGACATGAAGGACGAGGCGGCTGAGTGGCGCCAGAAGCTGATGGAGTCGGTGGCCGAAACCGACGAAGAGCTGATCGAAGCCTTCCTCGAGAACGGTGAGCTCACCCAGGAGCAGCTGATGCGTGGCATCCGCCTCGGGGTGCTGCAACACGGCATGGTGCCGATCCTCTGCGGCTCCGCCTTCAAGAACAAGGGCGTCCAGCTGGTGCTCGATGCGGTCGTTGACTACCTGCCCGCCCCCGTCGATGTGCCGCCGATCCATGGCCTCCTGGCCGACGGCAGCGAAGCCACCCGGGCCTGCGACGACAGCGCTCCCTTCAGTGCCCTGGCCTTCAAGGTCATGGCCGACCCCTACGGCAAGCTCACCTTCGTCCGCATGTACAGCGGCGTGCTGCAGAAAGGCAGCTACGTGCTCAACTCCACCAAGGACAAGAAGGAGCGCATCTCCCGCCTGATCCTGCTCAAGGCCGACGAGCGCGAGGAGGTGGACGAGCTCCGGGCCGGTGACCTGGGCGCCGTTCTCGGCCTCAAGGACACCACCACGGGCGACACCCTCTGCGTCGACTCCGATCCGATCATTCTGGAATCCCTGTTCATCCCCGAACCGGTGATCTCCGTGGCCGTGGAGCCCAAGACCAAGGGCGACATGGAGAAACTCGGCAAGGCCCTGCAGTCCCTCTCCGAGGAAGACCCCACCTTCCGGGTCTCCACCGATCCGGAAACCAACCAGACCGTGATCGCCGGCATGGGCGAACTGCACCTGGAAATCCTGGTCGACCGCATGCTGCGGGAGTTCAAGGTGGAGGCCAACATCGGTGCCCCCCAGGTGTCCTACCGGGAAACCATCCGCGGCAGCGCCAAGGGTGAGGGCAAGTTCGCCCGCCAGACGGGAGGCAAGGGCCAGTACGGCCACGTGGTGATCGAAATGCAGCCCGGCGAGCCGGGTTCAGGGTTCGAGTTCGTCAACAAGATTGTTGGCGGCATTGTTCCCAAGGAGTACATCGGTCCGGCGGAAGCCGGCATGAAGGAAACCTGCCAGTCCGGTGTGATTGCCGGTTTCCCCATGATCGATGTCCGGGTCACCATGGTGGACGGCTCCTATCACGACGTCGACTCTTCAGAGATGGCGTTCAAAATCGCCGGTTCCTTGGCCTTCAAAGATGGCGTCAAGAAGTGCAATCCCGTACTTCTTGAGCCGATGATGAAGGTTGAGGTCGAGGTCCCCGAGGATTACCTCGGTTCGGTCATCGGCGACCTTTCCTCCCGCCGCGGTCAGGTCGAAGGACAGTCCGTCGACAACGGACAGTCCAAAGTCCAGTCCAAAGTGCCTCTGGCCGAAATGTTCGGCTACGCCACCCAGCTCCGATCCATGACCCAGGGTCGGGGTATCTTCTCGATGGAGTTCAGCCATTACGAGGAAGTCCCTCGCAATGTGGCGGAAGCCATCATCTCCAAGAATCAGGGCAATTCCTGATCTTTCTTTCCATCCAACCCACCCCCCCGATTCTTTCCTTCCATGGCACGCGAGAAGTTCGAGAGGAACAAGCCTCACGTCAACATCGGCACCATCGGTCACGTTGACCACGGCAAGACCACCCTCACCGCCGCCATCACCAACGTGCTGGCGTCGCAGGGCATGGCCAAGGCCCAGGCCTACGACGAGATCGATGGCGCCCCTGAAGAGAAGGAGCGGGGGATCACGATCAACACAGCTCACGTCGAGTACGAGACCAACAAACGTCACTACGCCCACGTCGACTGCCCGGGCCACGCTGACTACGTCAAGAACATGATCACCGGTGCCGCCCAGATGGACGGCGCCATCCTGGTGGTGGCCGCCACCGACGGTCCTATGGCCCAGACCAAGGAGCACATCCTGCTGGCCAAGCAGGTGGGCGTGCCCGCGCTGGTGGTGTTCCTGAACAAGAAGGACATGGTCGACGACGAGGAGATCCTCGAGCTCGTCGAACTGGAGATGCGCGAACTGCTCAGCAGCTACGACTTCCCTGGCGACGACATCCCCGTGATCGCAGGCTCCGCCCTCAAGGCCCTCGAGTACATCCAGGGTGGCAAGAAGGCCGTGCGTGGCGAAGATGAGTGGGTCGACAAGATCCTCGACCTCATGGATGCCGTCGACGAGGCGATCCCCGAGCCCGAGCGTGAGATCGACAAGCCCTTCCTGATGGCCGTCGAAGACGTCTTCTCGATCACCGGTCGCGGCACCGTCGCCACCGGCCGCATCGAGCGCGGCAAGGTGAAAGTGGGCGAAACCGTCCAGATCGTTGGTATCCGCGACACGCGTGAAACCACCGTCACCGGCGTGGAAATGTTCCGCAAGCTGCTCGACGAGGGCATGGCCGGCGACAACGTCGGTCTGCTCCTGCGCGGCGTCCAGAAAGAGGACATCGAACGCGGCATGGTGCTGGTGAAGCCCAACTCCATCAAGCCCCACACCAAATTCGAAGGTGAGGTCTACGTGCTCAAGAAGGAAGAGGGCGGTCGTCACACCCCCTTCTTCGCCGGCTATCGCCCGCAGTTCTACATCCGCACCACCGACGTGACCGGCCAGATCACCGCCTTCACCGCCGATGACGGCACCAACGTGGAGATGGTGATGCCCGGCGACCGCATCAAGATGAGTGCCGAGCTGATCTGCCCGGTCGCCATCGAGCAGGGCATGCGCTTCGCCATCCGCGAGGGCGGCCGCACCATCGGTGCCGGCGTGGTCTCCAAGATCGTTCTGTGAGGCTGATCTAGCCTTTTCGGGGGAGCCTCTCGTCAGAGAAGCTCCTCCCTTTGAACCACCGGTTCCCGGTGCACCTCGACAATCCGTTTCAGCGGCGCTGCCGCCGCCCTTCGCCCGCGCTTCCCTTCCGATGACCGCTTCCATCCCCCAACAGAAGATCCGCATCCGCCTGAAGGCCTTCGATCGCCGCATGCTGGATCTCTCCTGCGAAAAAATCATCGAGACCGCCGATCACACCGCTGCCACGGCGATCGGTCCGATCCCCCTGCCCACCAAGCGCAAGATCTACTGCGTGCTGCGCTCGCCTCACGTCGACAAGGATTCCCGTGAGCACTTCGAGACCCGCACCCACCGCCGGATCATCGACATTTACAGCCCCAGCTCCAAGACCATCGACGCCCTGATGAAGCTCGATCTCCCCAGTGGTGTGGACATCGAAGTCAAGCTCTGATGGTCATGGGGCCATGGGGCCTTCGCCGGGCGGGTCAGTCTTTCTAGGATCGATTCAAACTTGAGATGCCCTGGTTGATCCTTTCGTTGCCGACCCCCCATCGCCCCTTTCCCCCTGCCGCCAGCGGCAACATCCGCGCGTGACTGATCTGGCCGTCAGGGAGCTGCCCCTGTTTCCCCTGCCTGATGTGGTGCTCTTCCCCCAGGAGGTATTGCCGCTTCACATCTTCGAGCCGCGTTATCGCATGATGCTGCGCACGGCGATGTCGGAGGATCGACGCTTCGGCGTGGTGCGTTGGGACCCCCAGAACAAACGCATGGCGGAAGTGGGCTGTTGCGCCGAGATCCTCCACTGCCAGGTGCAGGACGACGACCGCAGCAACATCGTCACGATGGGCCAGCAGCGCTTCCGAGTCCTCGACATCGTGCGCGATACCCCGTTCCGGGTGGGAATGGTCAGCTGGATCGAAGACACCGTGAGCGAGAGCCATGAGGAGCTCGAGACCCTCACCAGCGATGTCACCCGGGCCCTGCGCGACGTCGTCGATCTCACCGGCAAATTGATCGGCAAGCCCTCCTCCCTGCCCGCCGACCTGCCCGATCTGCCCCGGGAGCTCTCCTTCTGGATCGGCGCCCACCTCGGCGGGCCCGTGGCCGATCACCAGCAGGCCCTGCTGGAGATCACCGACACCGGCGAACGCCTGCGCCAGGAATACGAACTGCTCGACCAGACCCGGCGGCAGCTGGCGGCCCGCACCGTCCTCAAGGACACCTTCTCCAGCCTCGGCGACGACGACGAGGCCTGAACCATGGCGAGCCTGTTCCCGGGCGGCGTCCTGCTGCCCCTCCTCCTGACGGGGGGTGTCCTTGTCGCGGTCGTGGCGGCCCTGCTTTGGCAGCGCCGCTCAAGGGCCTACCTATCCACGGCCAGCGTCGCCGCCGCCTACGACCGCTGGACGGACGACCGGCTGCTGGAGCGCCTCTGGGGCGAGCACGTGCATCTGGGGCACTACGGCGATCCCCCCGGATCGCGGGATTTCCGGGCCGCCAAGGTCGCCTTCGTGCACGAACTGGCCCGTTGGAGCTGCCTCGACCGTCTGCCCCCCGGCAGCCGGGTGCTGGATGTGGGCTGCGGCATCGGCGGCAGCGCCAGGATCCTGGCCCGCGACTACGGCTTCGAGGTGCTGGGCATCAGCATCAGTCCGGCCCAGATCGCCCGGGCCCGGGAGCTCACCGGGGCCGATCTGCCGGGCTGCCGCTTCGCCGTCATGGATGCCCTGGCCCTGGATCTGCCGGACGGAACTGCCGACGCGGGCTTCGATGCGGTCTGGAGCGTGGAAGCCGGCCCCCACATGCCCGACAAGCAGCGTTACGCCGACGAAATGCTGCGCGTGTTGCGGCCGGGTGGCTGCCTGGCGGTGGCCGACTGGAACCGCCGCGATCCGGCCGTCGCACCCATGAACCGCCTCGAACGCTGGGTGATGCGCCAGCTGCTCGACCAGTGGGCCCATCCGGAGTTCGCCAGCATTCCTTCCCTGAGGAGAAACCTGGAGACCAGCCCCTGGAATCGGGGCCTGCCGATCAGCACGGCCGACTGGACCGTGGCCACCCTGCCCTCCTGGGTGGATTCCATCCTGGAGGGAGTGCGCCGCCCAGGGGCGGTGCTGGGTCTGGGCCCCGGGGCCGTGATTCAGGGCCTGCGGGAAACGCCGACACTGCTGTTGATGGACTGGGCCTTCCGGACTGGTCTGATGCAGTTCGGCGTCTTCCGAGGTTCGGTGCCCGGGTCCGAGACCGAGACCGGCTGACTCAGTCGGCCTTCTCCTCAACGGCGAGATTGCTGAGGGGGTAGGCGCCGAACAGCGCCAGATGCTCGCAGAGGGGGGTGAGGTCGGCGATCGCCCCCTCCAGCGGGGCGGGCCCCTCGGGAAGTTCCAGATCGACGAAGAAGATGTACTCGCCCATTTCCCGCTTCGAGGGCCGCGACTCGATGCGGCTCATGTTCAGCCCCTGCCGGGCGAAACAGCCCAGCGACTCCAGCAGGGCTCCGGGGCGGTTGGAGTGGAGCGAGAACGCCACGCTGGCGTAGGGACCCCGCTGGGAGCGTTCGCCGCGCCGGAGCAGCAGGAAGCGGGTGCAGTTGCCGGGCACGTCGTTGATCGGGTAGGCCAGCACCTCGAGGCCATGCTCGGCGGCCGCCTCCCGTGAGGCGATGGCGCCCCGGAAGCGGCTGCCCCGCACCAGCCGCGCCGCCTCGGCGGTGGAGCTGGTGGGCAGCTGCAACGCCTGGGGCAGCTGTTCCCCCAGCCACAGGCTGCACTGGGCCAGGGCCTGGGGGTGCGAGAGCACCTCACTGATCGCCTCCAGCGGACCACTGCCCACCAGGGCATGGCGGATGGGCAACACCAGGGCCCGGGCCACCGCCAGATCCGGGTGCTCCCAGAGGGCGTCCAGACAGCTGGTGACGCCCCCCTCGACGGAGTTCTCCACCGGCACCACCGCCAGTTCGCAATCCCCGTCGGCCAGGGCCCGGATCACGGCGCGGATGCCCTGCTGGGGCACGAAGTCGACGCCCTCCAGGCCCTCCAGGGCCGCCAGTCGCTGCGCCGCCTGCTCGCCGTAGGTGCCGACGGGACCGAGAAAGGCAAGACGCATGGCGGGGGGCGGTCTGGGGTGATCGGTAGGATCATGCCCTGCCGGCCCGCAGGCCATGTCTCTGGCCTTCAGCGCCAGCCAGCAACTCGACCTTCCGGTGGTCAGCGAAGCGGACCGCCTGCCGGCCTATCTGGACGACGAGCAGAGGGTGGTGCAGGCCCTGCTCGACCCCAGCCAGCTGGAACCCCTCGGGCCTGGCCGCTACCGCTACACGGTGAGCCAGGTGAAGGTGTTCCAGCTCCGGATCCAGCCCGTGGTGGAGCTTCAGGTGGTGCGCCGCAACGGTCGGCTGGAGCTGGAGGCCCTCGACTGCCAGCTGGAGGGGCTGGGCCTGGTGGAGGACTTCCGCCTCGGCCTCTGCTCCTGGCTCGCCGCGGCCGACGGTGGCCTCACGGGTGAAGCCAGCCTGTCGGTGACGGTCAGCCGCCCCACCCTGCTGAAGGTGATCCCCCCCAAGGTGCTGGAGGCCACCGGCCGCTCGGTGCTCGGCGGCATCCTGCTGGGCATCAGGACCCGGGTGAGTCAGCAGCTGCTGGGGGATTTCCAGCGTTGGTGCCAATCGAGCTGAGAAAGCTGCGGCGGTGCAGGGGGGTGGGACCCAGCCGCAGGATCGCCTCCCGGTGCTGGGGCGTCCCATAGCCGGCATGGCGCTCCAGGCCATAGCCGGGATGGCGCAGGGCCAGACGAGCCAACAGGGCATCCCGTTCCTGCTTGGCCAGCACGCTGGCGGCGGCGATCGAGGCGCAACGGCCGTCGCCCCGCACCAGGGTGGTCTGGGCTCCGGGCCACGGCCTCAGGGGCAGCACCCCATCCACCAGCAGCAGCAGGGGCGGCCGGGGCAGCCGTTGCAGCGCCCGCAGCATCGCCCATTCGGTGGCCAGGCGCAGACCCCAGCGGTCGATTTCCCTGGCGCTCGCCTGCCCCAGGGACCAGGCCAGGGCATGCTGCCGCAGCAGGGGAACCAGGGCCTGCCGGCGCCTGGCGGACAGTGTCTTGCTGTCGTTCAGACCCGCCGCCACCAGGGGGCCAAGGGCCGCCGCCGGCAGCACCACGGCCGCCGCAAACACCGGCCCGTACAGGCTGCCCCGGCCGACTTCGTCGACCCCGGCGCAGGCAGAGGGATCAAGCCCTCCCCAGACCGGGGCATCCGGGCGCCCGAGGGTGTCCGGGCCGGGCCGATCAGCCCGAGGCAGAGGAACGGCGCCGGCGACGGCGCGGTTCGCCGGCCTCACTGGAGGCCGCTTCAACCGACGACGACACCGCCGCCGCGGCCAGCGGAACCGGAGCGGCCACCGGTGTGGACCTGGCGGAGGAGCGACGGCTGGGCAGGGCCACGCTGACGAGCTCAGCCGGGGCGGGGACGGCTTCGGGTTCGAACGGGGCCGGGGTGATCTCCAGGATGGGAATCACCTCGTGGTGCTCAGGGGCCGCCGAAGCGTCGGGGGCTTCTGCGGCTTCGGGGGCTTCGAAGACATCGGCGGACTCGGTGGCCTCGGCCGATCCATTGCGCCCCTCGCCGTTCCTGCCGCGCCGGCGGCGACGGGAGCCGCTGGCGGCCAGCTGCTGGCGGGCCTCCTCGATGACGGCCTCCGGATCGGCGTCCGGGCGGACGACGCGCACCATCAGGCTCTCCCCCGTGGGGATCGGATCCAGCAACAGCGCCGGACTCAGGCCCATCCAGCCGTAGACCAGCTCCTGCTCCGCGTCCATCGGCACGGCCAGCACCTCGGGCTCCTGACGACGCTGGGGCGCATCGGTGGAGGGGAGGGTCTCCTGGGGGGCAGGCACGGCGAGGGCGCCATTGCCAACACCTTCGGCGAAACCACTGGCCGCCGGTGCCTCGGCCCCATCGGAGCCCCGGCCACCGCGACCGCCGCGCCGCCGCCGGCCGCTGCCGCCGACCTCAGCCCCACCATTGGCGGGGCTGGCCACTTCGGCCCGGGCCGAAGCCGCCGAGCGCACCAGACCCGAAACCGTGGCCAGGGGCTGGAGGGTGTCCTTGCCGGGAAGCACGGCCACATGGCCCAGGCCTCCACAGCTGGGGCAGGCCCGGCCGAACAGTTCGTAGATGTTCTGACCCTGGCGCTTGCGGGTCAGCTCCACAAGTCCGAGCTCGGTGAGCTGGGCGATCTGGGGACGGGCGGTGTCGTCGCGGGAGGCCTGGGTGAAGTGCTCCAGCAATTGCAGCTGGTCGCGCCGGGACTCCATGTCGATGAAGTCGATGATCACCACGCCGCCGATGTTGCGCAGCTTCAGCTGGCGGGCGATCTCCACCGCCGCCTCGCAGTTGGTCCAAAGGACCGTCTCGCGGGCGTTGGCCGAGCGGGTGAACGATCCGGAGTTGACGTCGATGACCGTCAGGGCCTCGGTGGGCTCGATGATCACGTAGCCGCCGGAGGGGAGATCCACCCGGGGCTTGAGGGCATCGCGGATGGCCGCGTTGACCCGGTAGTGCTCCAGGATCTCGGTGGATTCGCCGTGATGCTCCACCAGGAGATTGGCCTGGTCGGAGCCGAGGAAGGCGTTGACCCGCGCCACCGCATCGGCGCTGTCGACCACCACCCGCAGCACATCGGGGCTGTAGAGGTCGCGCAGCACCCGGTGGATGAAGTCCTCGTCGCGGTTGAGCAGCACCGGCGGCGACGCCGTCTCGGCGGCCTGCTGGATCGACTCCCACTGACGCAGCAGACCCTCAAGGTCGTCGATCAGCATGTCTTCGCTGACGTCCTCGGCCTCGGTGCGGATCAGCAGGCCGGCGCCGGGGGGCTTGATCAGCACACCCAGGGCCCGCAACCGGTTGCGCTCGTTTTCGCCGTTGATGCGCCGGGAGATGTTGACCCCCTGGCCGTGGGGCTGGAGCACCAGGAAGCGGCCCGGCAGGGAGAGATTGCCGGTGAGGCGCGGCCCCTTGGTGCCCGTGGGCTCCTTCATGACCTGGACGAGCACCTTCTGCCTGGGCTCGAGCAGCTCGGTGATGCCGGCGCCTCCCTTCCTCAGCCGCAGGGGGCCGAGGTCGGTGATGTGGATGAAGCCGTTCTTCTCGCTTTCGCCGATGTTGACGAATGCCGCATCGATCCCGGGCAGCACGTTTTCAACGGTTCCGAGATAGACGTCGCCGATCTGATAGCGGCCCTGGGCGACGATCAGTTCATCAACGCGTTCGTCGTTGAGCACTGCGGCGATCCGCAACTGCTCAGCGATGACGATCTGCTGGGGCATGGAAGAGATGGTGGGCTCAGTGGAGCCCTGCCAGAGGGCAGGTGTGGGGAAGGAATCGGACGCCGACCGTGGCGGTCGCGCAGCCACTGGAGAGGAACAGAACGACCCCGGTAACAATGGAGTCGGCTGATTGCCTGGTACAGACCCCTGGACCAGGGGGCTGAGGGAGGAGCAAAGACGTCGTCGGGCCGGCAGCGAGGCGGAAGGGATGACGTCCCTTCCCGATGCGAAGCAACGAAGACCGAACCAAGCAGTGTTGACTGAAATCGCGCTTTCGCCAAGGAGCTTCTAGAGAGCGTCCTAGTTGCAGAAGCGTCTGGGCGGAGGAGAACGAAAGGGAGGATCCCCGCGATTCCTTTCTCCGTCTAGGGCGAACTTAGCATGCGTCCAGCTGAAGGCAACGGCGCTGGACCGCCCCCAGCACCATCGACAGGCCGAGGGACTCGCCCAGCCAGTGGCGCAGCTGTTCGGGCCGCAGGCTGCGGCCCTGGGGGTCCACGGCCGCCTCCAGATCCAGCACCAGTCCGGCCTGCCCAGGAGCCTGGGCCTCCAGCGGCGCTGGGCCCAGGGCCAGCAGGTAGGGGCGGCAGTCCCTGTCGCGGGGGCGGCCCTTCTTGTCCTGGTCCCGCCACGGCAGGGTGGTGGCCTCCAGCAACGCAGCGATGGCCGCCGACCACTGGGACGACACCGGAGCCGGCTGATCCTCTGCCGGCAACAGGGCGAAGCGCCAGTGGGCGGCGCGGATCTGCTGGGCCAGGCCGGGGGTCGCCAGGGGCACCGCCTCCACCGAGAGCAACCTGAGCTCGGCGCTGAGTTCCGCCTGCAGGCGCTGGCGGGCCGTCTCCGGATCGACCGGGGCGGCGAAGTCAAGGTCGAGCCACTCGCCCAGGCCCTCCACCCCCAGGGGCAGGGGCAACGCCATCTGCAGCCGCGGCAGGGGGTGGAATCCGCCCGTGAAGCTCACCGGCAGGCCGCTGCGGCGCAGGGCGCGCTCCAGCAGCCGCAACGTATCGAGATGGCTGATCAGGGCCAGGGAGCCGGTCTTGGCGAAGCCGAAGCGCAGCCGGCAGACCCGTTCGCTGGCGGGGGCCCGCGGCGGGATCGGCGGCGGCACGGGGGGCGGCGGGATCACCACGTTGTGGCCCAGCTCCGGACCGCAGACGCCGCAGCTGCTGCAGCCCTCAAAGGAGCAATCGGGCACCACCGCCGCCGCCAGGGCGCGGCGGAGATCCTCGGCCAGCCAGGCCTTGTCAACGCCGGAATCAATGTGGTCCCAGGGAAGGGGCTGGCGGCAGAAGGCCTCGAGATCACCCGTGGCGAAGGCCTCCGCCGCGCTCCAGCCGCCCATCTCCAGGGCCCGGTAGGAGCCCCCCAGGCCGGCCGCCTCGATGGCGCCGGTCCAGGCCGCATGGGTGCGATCGGCCGATTCGAACCAGGCATCCAGCCCGGCTCCCGCCCGCCAGGCCGCCTCGATCACCGGCGCCAGCCGCCGGTCGCCACGGCCGACGAAGTCCTCCACCGCCGACAGCCGCACGTCGGTGTAATTGGTCTTGATGCCCCGCAAGGGCCGCAGGGCGTCGCGCAGCAGCTGCTGCCGGCGCCGGAACTCCGCCGTCGACACGCTGTGCCACTGGAACGGCGTGTGGGGCTTGGGGGTGAAGTTGCTGATCGTCAGGTTCAGCTGCAGCCGGCCCAGATCGCGGCACTGCTGCTGCAGCGCGCGGCAGGTGTCGACGATGCCGAGCACGTCGGCGTCGGTCTCGCCCGGCAGGCCGATCATGAAATAGAGCTTCACCCGGGTGTAGCCGTTCTCCATGGCGGTGCGGAGGCCGCGCAGCAGTTCCGCATCGGTGAGCCCCTTGTTGACGATGTCCCGCAGGCGCTGGGTGCCGGCCTCGGGGGCGAAGGTGAGCCCGGCCCGGCGGGTGCCACCGAGGATGTGGGCGATGGAATTGTCGAAGCGGTCGACCCGCTGGCTGGGCAGGGTGAGGCTGACGTTGTGCTCCGCCAGCCGGTTGCGCAGCTCCACCCCCACGGCCGGCAGGGAGAGGTAATCGCTGCAGCTGAGCGACAGCAGGGAGAAGTCGCTGTAGCCAGTGCGGAGCATGCCCTCCTCCACCGCCTCGATGACCGCCTCGGGCTCCACGTCCCTGGCCGGGCGCGTCAGCATCCCCGGCTGGCAGAAGCGGCAGCCGCGGGTGCAGCCGCGGCGGATCTCCACCGTGAGCCGGTCGTGGACTGTCTCGATGTGGGGCACCAGACCCATGGCGTAGTGGGGCATCGGGGTGGCGGTGCGCCGCTGGATCCGGTGGGCCACCCCGGGCTCCAACGGCAGCAGGCTCACCCCATCGGGCCCCGGCGCGTACAGGGAGGGCACGTAGACACCTGGCAGCTCAGCCAGATCCCGCAACAGGGCCCGGCGGCCCAGGCCGGCGGCCCGACCCTCGGCCACCACCAGGCCGATCTCGGGCAGCAACTCCTCGCCGTCCCCCAGGGCCAGGAAATCGAAGAACGGCGCGAAGGGCTCGGGGTTGCCGGTGGCGGTGGGTCCACCGGCGAAGATCAGCGGTGGTGCCGCCGGATCATCCAGGGGCAGGTCACCCCGGTCGGTGGCGCGGATCGGGAGGCCGGCCAGATCCAGCATCTCGAGGATGTTGGTGCCGCCGAGTTCGTAGCTGAGGCTGAAACCGAGGATGTCGAAGGCCGCCAGGGGCCGGTGGCTTTCCACCGCGAACAGGGGCTCGCCCCGCTCCCGCAGCCGGGCCGCCAGATCGGGCGCCGGCAGGTAGGCGCGGTCGCAGAGCTGGCCGGGGACGGCGTTGAGGATGGAATAGAGCAGCACGTGGCCAAGGTTGCTGGCGCCGACCTCGTAGATCTCCGGATAGGTGAGGGCCCAGCGCACCTTGGCGGCCGACCAGTCCCGGGGCTCCACCCCCCGTTCGTTGCCCAGGTAGCGGGCCGGCCGGGAGATGCTGCTGTCCACCAGCGCGGCGAAGTCGATCGGCGCAACGGTCAAGGCCATGGCCTGCGAGCTGGGAACCGATGGTAGGCAGGCCGCACCGCGCCATAGGAAGATGCCGCCGGGCCCAGCCGCCACGCCTTCCGCTTCCCTCCCATGGTTCAGGTCAACGACAGCTATCTCAAGCTCAAGGCGGGCTATCTGTTCCCCGAGATCGCCCGACGCGTCAAGGCCTTCAGCGAGGCCCATCCCGAAGCTCCCGTGATCCGCCTGGGCATCGGCGACGTCACCGAACCCCTGCCGGCGGCCTGTCGGGAGGCCATGAAGCAGGCCATCGAGGCCATGGGCACCCGGGAGGGCTTCCACGGCTACGGGCCCGAACAGGGCTACGCCTGGCTGCGGGAGGCCATCGCCCGCCACGACTTCCAGGCCCGCGGCTGCGACGTGAGCGCCGAGGAGATCTTCATCTCCGACGGCTCCAAGTGCGACAGCAGCAACATCCTCGACATCCTCGGGGCCGGCAACCGCATCGCCGTCACCGATCCGGTCTACCCGGTGTACGTGGACAGCAACGTGATGGCGGGCCGCACCGGCGAGGCCGACGACGGCGGCCGATACGGGGGCCTCACCTACCTGCCGATCACCGCCGCCAACGGTTTCGTCGCCCCGCTGCCGGAGCAGCCGGTCGACCTGATCTACCTCTGTTTCCCCAACAATCCCACCGGTGCCGTCGCCACCCGGGAGCAGCTGAAGCAGTGGGTGGACTACGCCCTGGCCCACGACGCCCTGATCCTGTTCGACGCCGCCTACGAGGCGTTCATCACCGATCCGGAGCTGCCCCACTCCATCTACGAGATCGAGGGGGCGCGACGCTGCGCGATCGAGTTCCGCTCCTTCTCCAAGAACGCCGGCTTCACCGGCACCCGCTGCGCCTTCACCGTGGTGCCGCGGGGGCTCTCGGGCCGATCGGCGGCCGGAGAGAGGGTGGAACTGTGGGGGCTCTGGAACCGGCGCCAGAGCACCAAGTTCAACGGGGTGAGCTACATCGTGCAGCGGGGTGCCGAGGCGGTGTACTCCCCGGCAGGCCAGGAACAGGTGCGCGCCCTGGTTGGCTTCTACATGGAGAACGCGGCCATCATCCGCCGGGAACTGGCGGCCGCCGGGCTGCAGGTCTACGGCGGCCAACAGGCCCCCTACGTGTGGATCAAGACCCCCGACGGACTGGATTCCTGGGGCTTCTTCGACCACCTGCTCGGCCAGGCCCATGTGGTGGGCACGCCGGGCAGCGGCTTCGGGGCCGCCGGCGAAGGCTATTTCCGCCTGTCGGCGTTCAACTCCCGCGCCAACGTCGACGAGGCGATGCGCCGGATCCGGGCTCTTTAGAGTTGGGCCCTATGCGGACCGGAGCGGCCATGCCCATGACCACCCCGGCGGCGACCGAAACCCCCACCCGATCGCCGGGGGGCGCCGCCGTGATCGAGAAAGCGCCGGAGCGGGTGCGCAAGACCTCACCCCGCTACAAGGTGCTGCTTCACAACGATCCGGTGAACAGCATGGAATACGTGGTGAACACCCTGCGCCAGGTGGTGCCGTCCCTCAGCGAGCAGGATGCCATCGCCGTGATGCTGGAAGCCCACAACACCGGCGTGGGACTGGTGATCGTCTGCGATCTGGAGCCAGCCGAGTTCTACAGCGAAACCCTCAAGGCCAAGGGCCTCACCAGCACGATCGAACCGGAGGCCTGAGTGCGCCCCCGCTGGATCGGCACCCTGCTCTATGTGCCGATGCTTTACGGCGTCGGCTGGCTGCTGGTGCGCCCCCTGGGCGGCCTCGCCCCTGGCCTGCGCCCCGATCAGGTGAACCTGGCCGGGGCCGTGGTGGCCCTGGTGCTGCTGCTTTTCACGCTTCCACTGCGGCTACGGCGCACTTGGGGAATCGATCAACCCTGGCGACAGCTGGGCCTTGTGGCCCCGGCCCCGTCGGTGCTGCGGGCCCTGGTGCGCGGCATGCTCAAGGCCCTGCTGCTGCTGGGACTGGTGAGCGTCGTGCTGCTGGCCACGGGCAACGCCCGCTGGGCCGGTGTGCTGAGCGGCGAAACCGCCGCCAATGCCCTGGCCCTGGGGGCGGGGGTGGGCTTCGCCGAGGAACTGCTGTTCCGGGGCTGGCTCCAGGGCGAACTGGGCCTCCACCTGGGGGCCAACCGGGCCCTGACGGTGCAGGCGGTGGTGTTCGCCCTTGTGCATCCCTGGTACCGGCTGCCCATGGCCGGTGCGGTGGGCCTCCTGGGGGGACTGGTGCTGCTGGGTCTGGCGCTGGCCCTTCAGCGGCGGGCCGACGGCGGCGTGCTCTGGGGATCCGTGGGACTGCACGGCGGACTGGTGGGGGGCTGGTTCGCCCTGCAGGGTGGCTTACTGCAACTGGAGCCATGGACGTCCCCCTGGCTGGTGGGCCCGGGAGGAAGCCAGCCCAATCCGATTGGCGGAGCGGTGGGCTGGCTGGGGCTGGGGGCGCTCCTGTGGGTGCGGCGGCGTTGGTGGTGAGGCCCGGATGGCTCGACGGATGCTGAGACAGCCATGTGTCTGAACCTCCGCCGCGCCGAGCTTCAGAACACGGTGAAGTCGGTATTCGCCGGAGTGATGGTGGACGTGCCGCCAAGGGTGGCGAACTGGGTGTAGCCAGCCAGTGTGGCGGCTCCGCCTGCCGCGAAATAGAGGCCTTTTGTGGTGGCGTCGTACACAACATCCGTACCGAGTAGTGCAGCGGTACCGAAATCAGAAGCACTCAACGTGCCGGTGCCAAGACCGGTGAACACGGAACTGGCCAACAAGATCTTGTCCGTGCCGGAAGCCGAGGCTTTGAAGTCCGTAATGCTGTCCACATTGGTGGCGGCATTGAGGGTGGTGGCGAACACGAAGGCATCGTCGCCTGTACCACCGGTGAGGTTGTCATTGCCGGTATCGCCGCTGATCCAGTCGTTGGCGGCAGTACCCGTGATCGCGTCGGCAGCCTGGCCGCCGGCCAAAAGGTTGGAAAAGCTGGAGCCATTCACCGTGACCGCCCCCGCGAGGGAGGTGGAACCCGCCGTGGCCTTCACGAATTTCAGGGCCAGGCCACCACCTGTGAACACGTTGGTGCCCGAAAGGGTGGGCGTGCCGGTGACAGGATCGTTGACACGGATGCCATAGCCTCCTGCGATCGAGGCAAACGTGTTGCTGTTGAGGGTTACCGAACCAACATACCCGTAGAGATCGAGGTAAGAGCCATCCTGGAAGGTGTTACCAGACAGGTTGGCGACGACGCTACCGAGGCGGTTACCTTCAGGTCGCACCGTTGCGTTGGAGGTGCGGCGGAACGTGTTATTTGTAAGGGTGTAGTTACCAGCGGCAGTTGAACCGAAGGTGAGGAAGTTGAAGGAGCTGGCGTAACCTGCCTCGTTGAAGGTGCTGCCAGAGATGCTGACGGCGCCGTTGTTGTTCCAGCTGTGCAGGAAAGCGGAGCCGCCGGTGGTTCCGTTGAACGAATTCGCTTGGCCCGTCAGATTGACTGTGACACCGGTGAGGGTAAGGGCTGTGTTGAGCGGAGCCGCCGCATTGAAGCTGCGCAAGGACATGTAAAGGTTGCCGTTGCCATCCCAACCCCTGTGGACACCTCTGAACCGGACATTATTCAGAGCGATCGAACGGGCGGCAGTTGAGGTGGCGCTGAGAAGGGCGCCACCATTAACGGGGCCGCCCGTGGTGTATCTTAATGTAAGATTCTGAACTATCCCTGGCGAGAATGCACCATCATCGTTCTCTTGATAGAGGCGGGTGTTCCTCAGAGTTGGTGAACTGTCGAGATTGACAGAATCGCCCTGAACCGTGTAGCCACTGAAGGGTGTGGCTCCAGGAACAAAACTGCTTCGCTTGGCAAGTGTGAGTACGGAATAAATGGCTGCCTCATCACCTTGAAGCGTCATGGAATCAGCAGATCCAGCGATTTGGATGGCATTCCGCAACTGTGTGCTGTTGAAAACGTTTGTATTCGCCACTGGATCTCAGGTGGGTGGATGCTTGCTGCGAAACTAGCAGTAGCCCACCCTGGCCGCAGGACCGTTGCCATGAGATAAGCACAAATGATCTCAGCGACTCATCGTCGCGCTAGGGTTAGAAGCCCTAAATGCGAGCTGCGGGCAGGATCAGCGCACCGCCGAGGCCAGCGCCGCCCTTCCCTCCACCGGTGCTCGCAGGGCTTCCTGCAGCGTGGCGCTGCCGAAGTCGCGCTCCAGCAGGTCGATCACCGTGCGGCCGAAATCGGCCGGGTTGCGCTCAAAGGCCTCCAGGCAGATCCGGCCGAACACCCGACCCATCGGCTCCGGGTTCCAGAGCAGCTGGCGGGCCGTCCAGGGCATCAGGCTCATCGGGTCGTAGCCGGGCTTGAGCATCCCCTGGTCGAAGGCGTACTGCTCCAGGTGGGTGTGGGGCTGGAGGCCGATGAAGAAGATGGCCGGCTCCACCTTGTCGGCGCCGAAGATGCGCTCCAGTTCCCGGTGGTAGGCGATCGTCTGACGGATGGTCTCGGGCCGCTCATCGATCACATTGAACGAGTAGTTGACGGACACATGCTCGCGGAAGCCGGCTGCTGCCAACAGGCGGCAGTTCTCGAGCACCGTGCGCAGGTTGTAACCCATGCGCATCTTGCGGACGAGCTCCTGGGACCCCGAGGTGATGCCGATCTCGAAGTAACTCATCCCTGTGGCCACCATCAGTTCGGCCAGCTCGGCGTCCAGGTTGTCGGCACGGATGTAGGCGGCCCAGCGGATGTCTTTGAGGCCCTCGGCCTGAATGGCCCGCAGCAGCTGTTTTGCATCGTCGATGTAGCGCCGGGCCGGGATGAACTGGGCATCGGTGAACCAGAAGCCGCGCACGCCCCGGTCGTACAGCTGGCGCATCTCCCGCACCACCTCGGCGATCGGGTTGACGCGCACGGCCTTGCCCTCCACGACGGTGTAGACGCAGTAGCAGCAGTTGTGGGGGCAGCCGCGCTTGGTCTGGACCCCGACGTAGAAGTCGCCGCCGTCGAGGTACCAGTTCAGCTGGGGCCAGATCGAAGCGATGTAGTCGTAGTCGCAGGCGGTCTTCTCCAGGCCGGCCGGTTGCTCATGAATCAGGCCCGGACGTGGGGCTTCCCCCACCACGTAGCACCGCTCCGCCTGCAGCGACTGGCCGCGGATCAGCTTCTCCAGCAGCCCTTCCCCCTCCCCCACCGACACCACGCTGCCCCGGGGCAGACCGCGGCCCAACTGCTCGTAGAACACGCTCACGGCGCCACCACCAATCACCACCCGGGCCTCCGGGTGATGGCGGTGGGCCCGCCGCAGACCGCGGCGCACCAGCCGCAGGTTGCGCCACAGCTCTCCGTAGTAGGAGCCCATCAGCCTTAGCCCACCAAGCGCGCCGCGCAGGCGCTTCAGGGGATTGGCGGAATAGAACACCTCAAAGGAGTTCTGCAGCGGATTGCCGCCCCGACCATCGACCGGGGCATAGATCTGGATGTCCCGCCAGGAGAACACCAGCAGGGTGGGGCGGAACTGGTCCACCACCTCCAGGAGCACCCGCTGCACATCGAGCAGGGGGACGGCCGCCAGATCCAGGATCCGCTGGGGCAGGGCGGGGAAGCACTTGTGCAGGTGATCGGCCAGGTAGATGGGGCCAATCGGAAAGATCGGATTGCAGGGCAGCCGCACCAGCAGCACCCGTTGGTCGCTCACGGCTCGCGCGGCTCGAGGGGGTGGTCGGACGCTAACAAGCTTGTCCTGACCGCCGGTGGCCGGACCGAAGCACAGGTTTTCTTCATGAAGGCGCCGCTCACACTCCGCAACACTCTGTTACAGTGGCTGCAGGTGGGATTCCGCCTCTACCTCTCTCACCGGATCGGCGCTACCGCGCCTGCCTGGTGTCACTTTCTTTCGCACTCATGACCGCCACTCTCCAGCAGCGCTCCGGCGCTTCGGCGTGGAACCAGTTCTGTGAGTGGGTCACCTCCACCAACAACCGCCTCTATGTGGGTTGGTTCGGTGTGCTGATGATCCCCACCCTGCTGGCCGCCACCATCTGCTTCATCGTCGCCTTCATCGCGGC
>CALSBA010000027.1:0-32277 GCA_943373065.1 Synechococcus sp. UW140
CCCCCCGGCAGCCACCCCTTGTTCAGGTGGAACACCAGCACCGCCAGCATCGCCGCTCCACGCAGCGCATCGATGTCCGGCCGGTAGGCAAACCCACCACCCTTCCCGCCCGCTCCGGACGCCTTGCCGCTCGCCGCTGGCGCGGCTCCCGTGCCTGTGACGGCGGCGATCAACCCTGCCCCCCTGTGTGGAGGGAAATGTACCGACCGGCCGCCGTCGCCGGGTTCAGCTGGCGGTCAGCGCGGCAACCGGGCTCTCCACCAGACCCGCCAGCCATTCCAGCAGCGCCCGGTTCACCTGGTCGGGCACCTCGTCGTGGGGGCAGTGGCCCGCCTCGAGCACCACTTCGGTGGTGCGGGCTGGCGCGTGCCGCTGGAAACTGGCCCGGCGACCAGCGGCGTTGATCCAGGGGTCGCGGATACCCCAGAGCAGCAGCAAGGGCGCCGTGAGTCCGGCGAAGAGTTCGTCGAGGGGCTGGCCGCGGGGAATGTCGAAGACGGTGCGGAAGACGCCGAAGGCGCCGGGGTCCCGCGAGGGCCGCAGGATCGCCTCGACCAACTCGTCGTCGACGTTGGTGCGGTCGATGTACACCTGATTAAGGGTGCGGCGCACCGTGGCGGGGCGGCGCATGTTCTCGAACAGGAGGCGCTGCAGTACGGGGCTGCGCAGCAGGGCCGACCCGATCGTCTGGCGGGCGATGGCGCCCCATCCCTGGGGTGGCTGCTGCTCGTCGCTGAAGGGGCCGGCGGCGTTCAGCAGCGCCACCCCCGCCGCCCCCTCCCCCAGGGCGGCGCCGGCGGCCAAGGCGGCAAAGCCGCCGAGGGAGTTGCCCACCAGCACCGTGGGCCGGCCGATACGCTCTTCCACATAGGCGCAGAGCTGGTCGCGCCAGAGGGCGCCGCCGTAGGTGAGGCCAGCGGGTTTGGCACTGCGGCCGAAGCCGAGCAGGTCGATGGCGTGGACCTCATGGGTCAGGGCCAGCACGGGAATGTTGAAGCGCCAGTGGTCGGTGGAGGCTCCGAAGCCATGCACCAGCAGGATCGCCGGTCCGGTGGGACGCTCCGGAGCCGAGCGAATGGCGTGCACCCGATGGCCCAGGAACTGCCAGGGGATTTCGGGTGACGAAGCCATGGACGCCGCGGCATTGCAGTGGGAGACGATGCTAGGAAGCCCGGCCAGCGTGCGGCCCCGCCCCCTGCGCCTGCCGCCATGCCCGACGCCTTCACCCTCGCCGACCTGAGCCCGCTGCTGCCCGGGGTGGCCCTGTGGGCCCTGGCCCTTTACCTGCCCCTGAGCGTGCCGCTGGGCCGGCTGGAGCAGGCCCTGGCCGAGGCCTCCCTGGAGGAAGGGCTGCAGCAACTGGTGCTGGTGGGCGGCAGCCTGTTGCTGGCCCTGGCGGTGGGCCTGGTGGTGGAACTGCTGCTCAGCTGGGCCCTCGGGCCTGGCTGGGCCGGAAGCCTGGGTTTGATCGCCGTACTGGGGGGCCTCTCCCTCAGCCTGGCCGCCGGCAGGGACGACCGACAGCGCTGAAGCCGGTCGGACGGGCCCAGGGGATCAGGCGGCCTGCTCGGTGGAGACCTCGGAGGGGACCGCGACACCGTTGAGGGCCAGGCGCAGCAACAACGGCGCCAGGAAGGTGGTGCCGATCACCATCAACAGGATGGCCGCCTCCAGGGGCGCCGAGAGGATGCCGGCCTGGCTGCCCAGACCCAGAAAGATCAGTCCCACCTCGCCGCGGGGCATCATCCCGAGGCCCACCACCAGCCGGTTGGTCTTCTCCTTGCTGAGGTAGCTCCAGCCGGCGGCCACCTTGCCGGCGATGGCGACGGCCAGCAGGAACAGGGCCACCACCAGCCCTTCGCGGTTGTCGGGGTTGAGGGGATTCATCACCGACAGGTCCAGGGCGCTGCCGATCAGCACGAAAAACACGGTGGCGAACAGGGCGACCAGGGGCTTCACCGACTGTTGAATCGCCTTGGTGTGCTTGGAGGCGCTGAGGATCAGGCCGGCGGCGAAGGCCCCCAGGGCCGCCTCCAGGCCGATGGCCTCGGCGACGAAGCAACACAGGCCCAGCACCACGAAACCGGCCACCACCACTTCCCCCGGCGCCTTGAGGCGATCGAGGACCCAGTCGAAGACCGGCGCGGCGGTGCGGCTGAGGAACAGGGCCACGGCCACGAACACCGCCGCCGCCAGCACCAGCTGCAGGATCGGACCGGCGGAGAGCACCCCGTCACCGGCGAGGGCCACCACCACCGCCAGGATGACGATGCCGAAGATGTCGTCGAGCACGGCGGCGCCGATCACGGTCTGACCTTCCCGGGTCTTGAGGAACTTCAGTTCGCCGAAGACGCTGGCCGTGATGCCGATGCTGGTGGCGGTCATCGAGGCGCCGGCGAACACGGCCGGGAACAGCGGCACATGGAAGAGGAGGTACAAGCCGGCGGTGCCCATGGCGAAAGGCAGCACCACGCCGGTGAGGGCCACGGTGGTGGCCTGCCGGCCCACGGCCATCAGCTCGTCGAGTTCGCTTTCCAGGCCCGTGAGAAACAGCAGGGCATAGAGGCCGAGCTTGGAGGTGGCCTCCAGGGAGGGGAAGCTCTCGGTGTAGATCGTGGCCACCGTCTCGGGGCTGACGCCGGCGCAGGCGCCGACCAGATCGAGCATGGTCTGGTTGAGCTCGGCGTGGACGGACGGCGGCAGGATCAGGTGCAGCCCGGTGATGCCGATCAGCACACCCGCCACCAGTTCCCCGAGGATCGTGGGCAACTTGAGGCGCACCATCAGCTCGGCCAGGGCCCGGGCCGCCAGGAAGATGACCAGGTAGCGCCCCACCTGCAGCAGGGTTTCCACCGTCTCGATCTGGGTGCTGCCGACCTCGAGCAGCAGGCTGGGCGCGAGCATGGACGGAATCAGTGGCGTGCGGACCCTAGGGGCGTTGGCGATGTGAAGGTGTGCCGTTGCTGATCTCCCAACAGGCCGGGCGGGAGGAATGGCAACCACCGCTACGGTCTGGAGACGCACGGCCAGACCTGTGCCTGAGGGATCACCGCGCGCCGACCGCCATGACCGACCAACAACCCCGCAACCTGAGCCTGCCCACGCCCGGGTGCTTCGCGGACCCCGACCGCAGCGGCCTGACGGCGACGGATGTGTTCGACGGCATGACCGAACACCTCTTCTACACACTGGGCAAGCTCGCCCCCAGCGCCAGCCGCCACGACCTCTACATGGCCCTCAGCTACGCCGTGCGTGACCGGCTGATGACCCGCTACCTGGCGGGCATCGAAGCGATCGCCGCCAATCCCAAGCGAATCGTGGCCTACCTGTCGGCCGAATTCCTGATCGGTCCCCAGCTCGGCAACAACCTGCTGATGCTCGGCATCCAGGAGGAGGCCGCCGAGGCCCTCAAGCAGTTCGGCATCAACGACATCGAGGAGATCCTCGACGTGGAGGAGGAGCCGGGCCTGGGCAATGGCGGCCTCGGCCGCCTGGCCGCCTGCTTCCTCGAATCCCTCGCCTCCCTGGAGATCCCCGCCACCGGCTACGGCATCCGCTACGAGTTCGGCATCTTCGACCAGCTCATCCGCGACGGCTGGCAGGTGGAGATCACCGACAAGTGGCTCAAGGCTGGCTGGCCCTGGGAGATCCCCCACCCCGACCAGGCCTGTTTCGTGGGCTTCGGCGGCCACACCGAGAGCTACCGCGACCAGAACGGCTCCTACCGGGTACGCTGGATCCCCGCCGAGCACGCCATCGGCGTCCCCCACGACGTGCCGGTGCTGGGCTACCGGGTCAACACCTGCGACCGGCTGCGCCTCTGGCGGGCCGATGCCACCGAGTCCTTCGATTTCTACGCCTTCAACAGCGGCGACTACTACGGCGCCGTGGAGGAGAAGGTGGGCTCGGAGACCCTCTGCAAGGTGCTCTACCCCAACGACGGCACCGCCAAGGGCCGCCAACTGCGCCTCAAGCAGCAGCACTTCTTCGTCAGCTGCTCGCTGCAGGACATGATCCGCAGCCTCGATGCCCGCGGCATTCCCATCCAGGACTTCCCCCAGCACTGGGCCGTCCAGCTCAACGACACCCACCCCTCGATCGCCGTCGCCGAGCTGATGCGGCTGCTGCTCGACGACAAGCACCTGGAGTGGGACGCCGCCTGGGCCATCACCACCGCGTGCCTTTCCTACACCAACCACACCCTGTTGCCGGAAGCCCTCGAGAAGTGGGGCCTTGATCTGTTCGGGTCGCTGCTGCCCCGCCACCTGGAGCTGATCTTCGAGATCAACCGCCGCTTCCTCCAGCAGGTGCGCCTCAAGTACCCCGGCAACGACGCCGTGCTGCGGCGCCTGTCGATCATCGATGAAGGCGGCGACAAGGCCGTGCGCATGGCCCACCTCGCCACCGTCGGCTCCCACCACGTCAACGGCGTCGCCGCCCTGCACAGCGCCCTGGTCAAGCAGGACCTGTTCCCCGAATTCGCCGCCCTCTGGCCCGAGAAGTTCACCAACGTCACCAACGGCGTCACCCCACGCCGCTGGGTGGCCCTGGCCAACCCGCAGCTCTCGACCCTGCTGGACGCCTCGATCGGCGACGGCTGGGTGCGCAACCTCGATGAGCTGCGCCAGCTGGAGCGCTACGCCGACGACAGCGGCTTCCTGGAGCACTGGGGGGCCACCAAGCTGTCGGTGAAGCGCCACCTCACCAACTACATCCATCGCCACACCGGCGTTCTGGTGGATCCGGCCTCGATGTTCGACGTGCAGGTGAAGCGCATCCACGAGTACAAGCGCCAGCACCTCAATGCCCTGCAGGTGATCGCCCAGTACCTGCGCATCAAGAACGGCCTCGCCGATGGCCTCGCCCCCCGCACCGTGATCTTCGGGGGCAAGGCCGCCCCGGGTTACGCCATGGCCAAGCTGATCATCCGCTTCATCAACGGCATCGCCGATGTGGTGAACGCCGACCCCGACATGGACGGCCGTCTGCGCGTCATCTTCCTGGCCGACTACAACGTCAAGCTCGGGGAGCGCGTCTACCCCGCCGCCGACCTCTCCGAGCAGATCTCCACCGCCGGCCTCGAGGCCTCCGGCACCGGCAACATGAAATTCATGATGAACGGCGCCCTCACCATCGGCACCCTCGATGGCGCCAACGTCGAGATCCGCGAGCAGGTGGGGGCCGACAATTTCTTCCTCTTCGGCCGCACCACCGAGGGCATCGCTGCCCTCCGACACGAGGGCTACCGGCCCTGGGAGCTGATCGCCTCCACCCCGGAGCTTCCGGAGGTGCTGCACCTGATCGAGAGCGGCCACTTCAGCAACGGTGACAAGGAGCTCTTCCGGCCCCTGCTGGAGAATCTCACCGGCCGCGACCCGTTCTTCGTCCTGGCCGACTTCGCGGCCTACCTGCAGGCCCAGCGGGCGGTCAGCGAGGCCTGGGCCGACCGCCCCCGCTGGAACCGCATGTCCCTGCTGAACACCGCCCGCAGTGGCCTGTTCTCGTCGGATCGCTCGATCAGGGAGTACAGCGAACGGATCTGGCAGACCGAGGAGTTCCCGGTGACCATCACCTGCGAGATCGACGAGGCCCCGGCCAAAGGCCGCAAGTTGCCCGCCGCCCAGTGAAGGGGGCCGGGGCGGATCAGCCGCCCCGGTGATCGGGCAGATCGGGTGTCTGGTGCAGCAAGCGGTTGAGCCGCAGCCGGTCGGCGTTGAGGGGGTCGGGGGCAAGTTCGCCGGCCACTTCGCGGAAGGTCTGCTCCACGGGCTCGGGCACCCTCACATCAAAGATGCGCTCCATGAGGGCCTCGATGGAGAACAGGTGGGCATTGATGTTCTCCAGGTCGGCCATGGCCTGGTGGATGGCATCGCTTTCGGGCGGGGCCTCGCCACTGGCTTCCTGCAGTCCGGGTTCGGGGGCCGCAGGGTTGGGGGGGGCGTCACCGTCGCCGTGCTGCTTCTGGAGCTCCTCCAGCACCCTTCCGGCCAGGGTGCGGAACGACTGCAGGGCGGCCCAGTTGAGCTCCTGCTGCTGCCGGAGACTTGGATTTTCGCGGATCAGCCGGTCGTGTTCCCGATAGAACCGCTGGCAATCAGGACATTGGCAGGGCTCTTCTGGCACCGCGTCCCTTCTTTCATTCAACGACCATCATGACACCGTCAGGCCGCCAGGGGGCCCTGCTCGGGCCGATCCCCTGCCTCATTGAGCAGCGGCAGGGGAATTTCGATCGAACTCACCACCTGAATCACGTCGCGCAGGCGCATGGAATCGGCGAACCAGCCCATGGCCTGCTCCACATCACCTCGGCGTTCGGCATCGCTGGCCTGTTCCTCGTGGGCGTCGGCCAGCAGGGCCAGCCAGCAGAGGCAGCGGGCCTGCACCACCGAGAGATCCAGCTCATCGGGATGGGCATGGGCGATGGCCTCGCTCTCCTGTTGCACCAGCAACCGCAGGCGCAGGTCGTGAAGCTGGGTCATCCGCTGCTGACGACTGACACCACGCTAGCGGAAGGGGCCCGGCAGGGAAGCCCCCCCCACAGGTAGTGGAGGCTACGCCCGACCCAACGACCACCGGCCCACCTCCGTGCCGTCTTTGCTCAAGGTGCCGTCAATGACTGATGAGCTACTGGCCGCCCAGGCCCATGGATCAAGATCGACCATCCCGTGGCGAAGAGCCGCAGGCGGGCGGTGTGGCTCTTTCGCGCCATGGGGAATGAAGCCTGGGATCTGATGTCTTTGGATGGGGCCATCCGCAGCCGCATCAAAGCCATCGGCGGCGCCGAACTCCTTCTGCCGGGGCAGGAAGCGTTCTCCTCTCCACCGCAGCTTGAAGGGTGATCGTCGTGCACACCGTTGACCTGTCGTGTTTGCTGCGTTCGGAACCGCAGTCGTGGGACGCTCAGGAGGCTCTGGCGCCTCACTGGTCAGGTTGACGTGTCCTGCGCTTGCAGTCTGATCAATCCCTCGGCCACCGCGGCCGTTCGGCCACGGGCTTCCCCCGTTCATGGAGAGGCCAGCAGCGGCCTGAGGGCTGGTTCGGATCCCGCAAGGCGGCCTGACCCTCCACGCGTACCTCGACCATTCCGAGGAGAAGCCTCAGCCGGTGCAACGACACAATCCCGCAGCCATGGCTGCTGCCCCCGATCTGCAGGCCCTGCCCTGCCAGCTGTTGCCAACCGCTGGGGAGCGTCTGTCTCCACACGCCATCGTTGCCCTGGTAGGCAAACACGGTGTAGCGGATGTCGGCGTGACACAGGGGTATGACCCAGGATGGCCAGTGAGCTGTGCGGAGCCCGTGGACGCCATCCAGGCGTTCTGTTGCAGGCCAGCCAGCGGCTGTGGTTGGGGTTGGCCCCGACCTCGGGGTCGGCCACGAAGCAGGGCCTGCTTTCGGGTGATGGAGGAACCTGGCGCCCTCGGTCATGGATCTCGGCCAGCGGCAGCGTCCGGCCTCTACCAGCTGCACGACCCGTGGGGCCAAAGAAATTGAAAGAACAGGGGAGAATGTGTCAGCTTGTCTGAATAAACGCATAGTGCGACTGACAAGGGTCACTTAGCTTGCTAAGGTAAGGTGTATTTACCAGACCAGAATCTAAGCATGATGGAGTTTTTTGAAGAAGACAAGGTCACGCGAATGAAATCGGGTGCCAGGGATGCATCTTACTGGATTGCATTAGGGGGATGGGCACTGATCGGCAGCACGCTCAACATCATCATCTTTTCCGCTCTTCCGGTCAAACTCATCCAGCCAGAATGGCAACTTCAGCTGATCAGCACAATTCTTAGTCAAAGCTATTTCATCCTGTTGGGATCACTTCTGGTCTGTGGGGCCGTGCTACTGAATTTAGAAAGCAGTGTCCTTAGGAAACGCTCAGAACAGCTGCGCTGGCTTGCCGGGTGGTTCGCAATTCTCCTCATCCTAATCGTGCCACTCCAATTCTACTCTGGCATAAAAGCGTTGCGTGGCATAGAATCAATTGAAAACCAAGGGCTTAGCCAATTAACGAGGACGATTCAAGATTTGAAGTCCACAAAGAACGAATCGGAATTCCGCATCTTCGTTGCTGGACTGCCGAATCGCCCCCTGCTACCAGCGACATTGAATGCCCCGTTTCTGGTGATCAAGGAGCGAGCCCTGAACAACCTCACCTCAGAACTCAACAAAGCCCGCAATCAAGTGGACGAACGACGGCTTCAACGCTTGGAAACGTTCATCAGCCAGTCGGCACGAAACAGTATTCAGGCCGTGTTCATGGCACTTGCATTCAACGGAATCGCCCTCAGCAGATCAGGTAATCCCACCCTCCTCCAAACACTTCTGCGAAGGATTGGCCTGAATGGTCGCCGCAAGTGAGTTCAACAGAGTGTCATCTCCCTGGCACTGACAGATAGGGACCAACGGGGCTGGCGGGACTCGAACCCACGACCTACGGTTTAGGAAACCGTCGCTCTATCCGGCTGAGCTACAGCCCCTGAAGTGGCGTGGAACCGGATGAACGTCCCACACGGTGGGGCCAGCTTAGGACCGAGCTCATCCCCTCAGCCCCCTACTGTTGGCAAGGAAAGCAGGCGAGGTGATCGCGATCGGTGCGGTGCGGCCTTCGGGCCAGCACCGCGGCCGGTTGAGGAAAGTCCGGGCTCCCCAATGGCCAGGCCTGCTGGGTAACGCCCAGTGCGGGTGACCGTGAGGACAGTGCCACAGAAACACACCGCCGATGGCCCGGGCTTGCCCGGTGCACAGGCAAGGGTGCAAAGGTGCGGTAAGAGCGCACCAGCGGCATCGAGAGGTGCCGGCTTGGTAAACCCCGGCTGGGAGCAAGGCCCAGGGACAGCGGTTGGCCATCTTCCCCGTCCCGATTCCCATGCGCCGCTCGAGGCCGCCGGTGACGGCGGTCCCAGACAGATGATCACCCCCCCTGGCGTCTCTGGCGCCAAGGGAGAACAGAACCCGGCTTACGTCCTGCTTTCCCCCCTTGCCCCGCCATGACGCCCCAGCGCCGCCAGCAGCTCCTGGCTTTCCTGGAGAGTCTCGGCTTCGGCAGCGGCAACGGCCTGCTGCCCCTTGATCCGGCCAGCGACGCCGGCGCCCTGGCCACCCTGGATGAGGCCCTCACCCACAGCTCCACGGGGCTGCCCCGCCATCACGACCGTCTGGAGTTCCTCGGCGATGCGGTGCTGCGCCTGGCGGCCGCCGAGTTCCTGCGCTCGGCCTACCCGTCCATGGGCGTGGGCGACAGTTCCGCCCTGCGGGCCCAGCTGGTGTCCGACCGCTGGCTGAGCGAGCTGGCCCGCGCCATCGCCCTGGAGCCCGTGCTGCTGCTGGGGGCGATGGCCACCGGCGACCGGGCCGGCCGCGCCACCGTGCTGGCCGAATGCTGCGAAGCGCTGGTGGGCGCCATTTACAGCGTGGGCGGCGGGCCCCAGGGCGGGCTGGTGGCCGTGCAGCACTGGCTGGCCCCCCACTGGCAGGCCAGCGCCGCCGAGCTGCTGGCCGATCCTTTGCGCCACAACTGGAAGTCGGCGCTGCAGGAATGGAGCCAGGGCCAGGGGAAGGGCCTGCCCGCTTACAGCTGCCAGGAGCGCAGCCAGGTGCACGGCGATCCGGAGCGCTTCGAATGCCGCGTGGAGGTGGCCGGCCTCAGCGGCGAGGGCCGGGGCGGATCGCGGCGGGAGGCGGAGCAGCAGGCCGCCAGGGCAGCCCTGGAGGCCTTCGACCTCAGGCCGACTCCAGGGTGCTGAGGGGCACGGTCACCAGCTTGTCCCAGTTGCCGCCCTCGAACAGCACCGCGGCCATCGCCCCGCTGATGCGCTGCACGAAGCCCTGGTAGCCGTTGTAGATCGAGCGGGGATCGCGTACCACCACGGTGGAACCGGGCAGGATCGGGCTGCTGGCCATGGCGGAGGCCCCGGGAGGGGCATCAAGTGGGGTCATTATCGGTGCCGGGAGGCCTAGGTGCGGTGGCGGCGGGCACCGCGAAGTCCCAGGACGCGATGATGCGCCGCGAAGCAAGCGCTCAGGCCGTGGCCGACACCAGCAACGAGGTCCCCGGGGCCGATCCGGGGGAGCTGATGGCCGTGGGCCGGTTCGTGGCGGCCCAGGGCATGGGCGGTGAGGCGCGCCTGCTGCCCCTCAGCGACTTTCCCGAGCGTTTCACCAGGCCAGGGATGCGCTGGCTGCAGGCCCCCAAGGGCGAACCGCGGCCGGTGCGGCTGCTGGCCGGCCGGCCCCTGCCGGGCAAGAACCTGTTCGTGCTGCGTCTCGAAGGTGTCAGCGACCGCACCGCCGCCGAAGCCCTGGTGGACCAGCACCTGCTGGTGCCCGCCAACGACCGTCCCAGCCTGGAGCCGGGGGAGTTCCACCTCCTCGATCTGGTGGGGCTCCAGGTGCGGCTGCTGGCGGAGCCGCAGGCATCCCTCGGCACCGTGACCGACCTGATCCATGCCGGCAACGATCTGCTGGAGGTGGAGCTCACGGCGGGGGGGCGGCGGTTGCTGATCCCGTTCGTCGAGGCGATCGTGCCGGAGGTGAACCTGGCGGAGGGCTGGATCGGCCTCACACCGCCCCCCGGCCTGCTCGACCTCTGAATCGGCCGCGGGTGCACAGGAACGCTGACGGCCGGGACCACCTCGGGTTGAATGGGCCCGACTGATGGTCCTGCGGGACAGCGGCAGCATCCATGGCCTCCCCCTCCCTGGTTCCGGTGATCCTCTGCGGCGGCACCGGCACTCGCCTCTGGCCCCTGTCCCGGGCCAGCTACCCCAAGCAGTACTGGCCCCTGGCCGGCACCACCGAGGAAACCCTCCTGCAGCAGACCCACCAGCGGCTGCAGGGCCTGCCCGACCTGGCGCCGCCGTTGCTGATCTGCAACGAGGACCATCGCTTCATCGTGGCCGAACAGATGCGCCAGATCGGCGTGGAGCCGGCGGCGATCCTGCTGGAGCCGGTGGGCCGCAACACCGCCCCGGCGGTGGCGGTGGCGGCCCTGCAGGCCACCGCCCGCGGTGACGACCCGCTGCTGTTGATCCTGGCCGCCGATCACGTGATCCGCCGCGCCGCCGACTTCCGCGCCACCGTGGCCGCCGGGATGGCGGCGGCGGCCGACGGCCAGCTGGTCAGCTTCGGCATCGTGCCCACCAGCGCCGAAACGGGCTATGGCTACATCGAGGCCGCCGGACCCATGGCCGCCGCCACGCCCGTGCCGATCGCCCGCTTCGTGGAGAAGCCGGACAAGGCCACCGCCGAGGCCTTCCTCGCCACCGGCCGCTTCACCTGGAACAGCGGCATGTTCCTGTTCCGGGCCAGCACGATCCTGGCGGAGCTGGAGCGCTTCGCCCCCGAGGTGGTGGGCGCCTGCCGCATCGCCCTGGAGCAGGACAGCGCCGACCTGGAGTTCCTGCGGCTGGAGCGGGAGGCCTTCGCCAACGGCCCCAGCATCGCCATCGACGTGGCGGTGATGGAGAAGACCGAGCGGGGCGTGGTGCTGCCCCTTGATGCCGACTGGAGCGACGTGGGCAGCTGGGCGGCCCTCTGGGAAACCTCCCAGCAGGACCATGACGGCAACGTGCTGCGGGGCCGGGTGATCAGCGAGGGGAGCCGCAACTGCTACCTGCGCAGCGAACACCGCCTAGTGGTGGGGCTGGGCGTGGAGGATCTGGTCGTGGTCGAAACCGACGACGTGGTGCTCGTCGCCCATCGCGACCGGGCCCAGGAGGTGAAGGGCATTGTCGGTCGGCTGGAACGGGACGGCGCCCCCGAGAGCCGTGCCCACCGCCGCATCTACCGCCCCTGGGGCCACTACGACGGCGTGGTGGAAGGGGAGCGCTGGCAGGTCAAGAAGATCTCGGTGAAGCCCGGCGCCAGCCTCTCCCTGCAAATGCACCACCACCGGGCCGAGCACTGGGTGGTGGTGCGGGGCACCGCCGTGGTGGAGAAGGACGGCGTGGAGGAGCTGGTGGGCGAGAACCAGAGCACCTACATCCCCCTCGGCGCCCGCCACCGTCTCACCAACCCCGGCAAGATCCCCATGGAACTGATCGAGGTCCAGAGCGGCCCCTACCTGGGCGAGGACGACATCGTCCGCTTCGACGACCGTTACGGCCGCAGCGACGTCCCGGCCCTGGCCGAGCCCCTGAGCCAGCCTTGATGGCGCCGGCCTGCGGCGGGCGAGCCCGCTGCGCGGGCAACGCCGCCTTCGGTCGGCACCATCAAGGCGGCCAGGGGCTGGCAGGGGCCGGGCTGGGGAGTGCGGCCATGGATGGCTGTCAGGGCCACTCCCCCAGGAGGGTGTCGGGCCTGTGAAGCCCGAAGGTGGGCGTTGCCCGCTGCGCGGGCTCGCCCACCGCAGGGGGTCACAGGCCCGACACCCTCATTCGACGGTGACGGACTTGGCCAGGTTCCGCGGCTGATCGACGTCGAGGCCGCGGTGGGCGGCGATGTGGTAGCTGAGCAGCTGCATCGGGATCACCGTCAGCAGGGGGCTGAGCAGCTCGTCCACCTCCGGTAGCGGCAGCAGCACATCGAACAACTCGGTGTCCGGGCAGGCGGGTGCCACGCCGATCAGCTGGGCATCGCGGGCCTTGGCCTCCTGGGCATTGGAGAGCACCTTCTCGAACACGCTGCCAGGCACGGCGATCGACACCACCGGCACCCTGGCATCGAGCAGGGCGATCGGGCCATGCTTCATCTCCCCCGCCGGGTAGCCCTCGGCGTGGATGTAGCTGATCTCCTTGAGCTTGAGGGCCCCCTCCATGGCGATCGGGTAGTTGATCCCCCGCCCCAGGAAGATGACGTCCTGGGTGTCTGCGAACAGATGGGCCAGCTCGGCGCAGCAGCGGTCGTGGTCATCGACCAGCCGCTGCAGCACCGCCGGCAGCGCCCGCAGCTGCTCCGCCAGGGCCCGCAGCTCGGCAGGGGTGCGGCCGCCGCCCAGGGGGTGGGCCGTGCCACCGCGGCGTTCTGCGAAGGCCAGCGCCAGGCCGTAGAAGGCCAGCAACTGGCCGAGGAAGGTCTTGGTGGCGGCCACCCCCACCTCGATGCCGGCGCCGATGTCGAGCAGATGGGGCACCAGGCGGCCGAGGGAGCTTTCGGGGCGGTTGGTGATGCCGAGCAACCGCGGCGCGTAGGCCGGATCGGCCACCAGGAAGCGCCGCTCCTGCTCCATCGCCAGGGCGGCGAGGGTGTCGGCCGTCTCGCCTGACTGGGTGACGCCGATGGTGAGCGTGTGGGGCTCCAGCGGCGGCGGGGCGTAGCGGAACTCGCTGGCATAGAACACCGACGTGGGCAGCCCCGCCAGCTGCTCCAGCAGATGGGCGCCCACCTGGGCCGCATGGCGGCTGGTGCCGCAGGCCAGGATCTGGATCCGCTCCACCCCCTCGTAGACGGATTCATCAAGGGGGAGCGCCACCAGGGCCCCCTCCGGCAGGTGGCGGGCCACCCACAGGGCCATCGTTTCGGGCTGCTCGTGGATCTCCTTGTGCATGAAGTGGCGGAAGCTGCGCTTGTCCGCTACGTGCTCGGTGCCCACCAGAAGGGTGGGGTTGCGCTGCACCCGAGCCCCGGAGCCGTCGTAGAGCTCGATGCCCAGGGGCGTCAGCAGGGCCACCTCGCCGTCCTTCAGGGGCAGGATCGTGCGGGTGAAGCCCGCAAGGGCCGGGGTGTCGCTGGCGCAGAGGAACTCCCCCTCCCCCAGGCCGATCAGCAGCGGCGCCTGCCGCCGGGCCACCACCACCGCCCCAGGCACCGCCGCCCACACCACCGCCAGGGCATAGGCCCCGTGCAGCAGGGGCAGCACCTGCTGCAGGGCCTCCAGCAGCAGCGCCGGCGAAGCACTGGCCCCCTCGGCCTGCCGCTGACGCAGCTGGCGGGAGAGCAGGTGGGGGATCACCTCGGTGTCGGTGTCGGAGCGGAACTCCACCCCCTCTCCCTGCAGCTCCTCCCGGAGACTGCGGTGGTTCTCGATGATGCCGTTCTGGACCACGGCCAGCTGGCCGCTGCCATCGAGGTGCGGGTGGGCGTTGCGCTCCTCCGGCTTGCCGTGGGTGGCCCAGCGGGTGTGGCCGATGCCGCACTGACCGGGGGCACCCCGTTCCTCGTAGCGGGCCGTCAGGTTGACCAGCTTGCCCTCGGCCTTGAGGCAGTGCAGGCCTGCCCCATCAACGGTGGCGATGCCGGCGGAGTCGTAGCCGCGGTACTCCAGCTGGCGCAGACCCTCCAGCAGCTGGGGGGCCGCCTCCCGTGAGCCGATCAGGGCAACGATGCCGCACATAGGAGAAGCAATTCGGCGGTAAACGGGGGTGGGGGCCAAAAAAAAGCCCGGCGCTGGCGCCGGGCAAGAGCTTATGGGAGGGCAGCGGCGCCGCCGGTGCTCAGTAGGCCAGGCCCATGGAGCGGCTGGTCTCGTCGCCCAGGTAGACGCGGATGCTCAGGAAGTCGGTGGGGCAGGCGGTTTCGCAGCGCTTGCAGCCGACGCAGTCTTCGGTGCGGGGTGAGGAAGCGATCTGGGCAGCCTTGCAGCCATCCCAGGGCACCATCTCGAGAACGTCGAGGGGGCAGGCACGGACGCACTGGGTGCAGCCGATGCAGGTGTCGTAGATCTTGACGGCGTGGGACATGCCAGGGCCGGGAACGAACGGCGAGGTGCCCAAAGTACCCACACCGTTCCGGCGCAGGGTCGGACCCGGCCTGGGCCGTCACCCTTGTTCATACGGCGAAAGGGCCCGACCGGGGCGACCCGTAGGATGCTGCCTCCCTCACAGCAGCCATGTCCCAGGAAGCGATCTTCGAGAAAGTCCGGTCGATCGTTGCCGAACAGCTCAGCGTGGAGGCTGACGAGGTCAAACCGGAATCCAATTTCCAGAACGACCTGGGTGCTGATTCCCTCGACACCGTCGAGCTGGTGATGGCCCTGGAGGAAGCCTTCGACATCGAGATCCCCGACGAGTCGGCTGAAGGGATCACCACGGTGGGCGACGCCGTCAAATACATCCAAGAGAAGCAGGCCTGAGGCGTCCATGGTGGAGGGTCTCCGCCGCGTCGTCGTCACCGGCCTGGGCGCGGTCACACCGATCGGCAACAACGTCGCGGATTACTGGGAGGGGCTGATCAGCGGCCGCAATGGGGTGGCGCCGATCACCCTCTTTGATGCCTCCCGTCATGCCTGCCGCTTCGCCGCCGAAGTCAAGGGCTTCGATACGGCTGGGTGGCTGGAGCCAAAGGAAGCGAAGCGCTGGGATCGCTTCTGTCAGTTCGGCGTTGTCGCGGCCAAACAGGCGGTGGCCGATGCCGGCCTGAGCATCGACGACAGCAATGCCCCACGGGTCGGGGTGGCCATCGGCTCCGGCGTTGGCGGGCTGCTGATGATGGAAACCCAGGCCCACGTGCTGGCCGACCGCGGTCCCGACCGGGTCAGCCCATTCTGCGTGCCGATGATGATCCCCAACATGGCCACGGGGCTGGCGGCCATCGCCATCGGCGCCAAGGGTCCCAGCAGCGCCGTGGCCACCGCCTGCGCCGCCGGCTCCAACGCCATCGGCGATGCCTTCCGGCTGATCCAGATGGGCCTGGCGGACGCCATGGTCTGCGGCGGGGCCGAATCGGCGATCACCCCCCTGGGGGTGGCCGGCTTCGCCAGCGCCCGGGCCCTCTCCTTCCGCAACGATGACCCCGCCACGGCCAGCCGTCCGTTCGACGCCGAGCGCAACGGCTTCGTGATCGGCGAGGGGGCTGGGGTGCTGGTGCTGGAGAGCCTCGAGCACGCCACGGCCAGGGGCGCGCGGGTGCTCGGCGAGATCGTCGGCTACGGCATGACCTGCGACGCCTATCACTACACGCTTCCTTCACCCGGCGGGGTGGGGGCGGCGGAGGCCATCCGGCTGGCCCTGGCCGATGCCCGGTTGGAGCCGGAGGCGGTGGATTACGTCAACGCCCACGGCACCAGCACCCAGGCCAACGACAGCAACGAGACCGCCGCCATCAAGTCGGCCCTCGGGGCCCACGCCATGACCATCCCGGTCAGTTCCACCAAGTCGATGACCGGCCACCTGCTGGGCGGCAGCGGCGGCATCGAGGCAATCGCCGCGGTGCTGGCGGTGGCCCATAACCTCGTACCGCCTACGATCAACTACAGCACGCCCGATCCCGCCTGCGATCTGGATGTGGTACCCAACCAGGCCCGGGAACACAACGTCAACGTCGTGCTTTCCAACTCCTTCGGATTCGGCGGCCACAACGTCTGCCTCGCCTTCCGCCGGATGCCCTGATCACCCGAAGCGCCAGCGCATCGGGCCTCCCATCCCAGGAACACCTCCCTCCTCCCTGCACTCCCCCGTCAAGCCATGGTCGCCGCCACCTCCACCCAGGTCGAGAGCCACGTAGAGACGCTCTGCATCAACAGCATCCGCTTCCTGGCGGTCGATGCGATCAACAAGTCCAACTCGGGCCACCCAGGCCTGCCCATGGGCTGCGCTCCGATGGCCTTCTCCCTGTGGGACAAGGTGCTGCGCCACAACCCGAAGAACCCGCAGTGGTTCAACCGCGACCGCTTCGTGCTATCGGCCGGCCACGGCTGCATGCTGCTGTACGCGCTGCTGCACCTCACCGGCTATGACAGCGTCACCCTGGAGGACATCAAGCAGTTCCGCCAGTGGGGCTCCCGCACCCCCGGCCACCCGGAAACCTTCGAGACCCCCGGCGTCGAGGTCACCACCGGGCCCCTGGGCCAGGGCATCTCCAATGCCGTGGGCCTGGCGATCGCCGAAGCCCACCTGGCGGCGAAGTTCAACAAGCCCGACGCCACCATCGTCGACCACTACACCTATGTGCTGATGGGTGACGGCTGCAACCAGGAGGGCGTCTCCGGCGAGGCCGCCTCCCTGGCCGGCCACCTGGGTCTGGGCAAGCTGATCGCCCTCTACGACGACAACCACATCACCATCGACGGCAACACCGGCGTGTCCTTCACCGAGGACGTGATGAAGCGCTACGAGGCCTACGGCTGGCATGTGCAGCACGTCGAAGACGGCAACACCGACGTGGCCGCCATCACCCGGGCGATCGAAGCGGCCAAGGCGGTCACCGACCGCCCCAGCCTGATCAAGGTCACCACCACGATCGGCTACGGCTCCCCCAACAAGGCCAACACCGCCGGCGTGCACGGCGCCGCCCTTGGGGCCGAGGAGGCCGAGCTCACCCGCCAGCAGCTGGAGTGGAGCTACGGGGCCTTCGAGGTGCCCGAACCCGCCTACGAGCACTGGCGTGCCGCGATCCAGCGCGGTGCCGCCGCCGAAGCCTCCTGGAACGAGAGCCTGGCCGCCTACCGCAGCCGCTACGCCGCCGAGGCCGCCGAGTTCGAGCGGCTACTGCGCGGTGAGCTGCCCGAGGGCTGGGATGCGTCGCTGCCGGTTTTCACCCCCGCCGACAAGGGCCTGGCCACCCGCCAGCACTCCTACAACGCCCTCAACGCCTTCGGCCCCGGCCTGCCCGAACTGATCGGCGGCTCCGCCGACCTCACCCACTCCAACCTCACCGACATCAAGGGCGAGGCCAGCTTCCAGAAGGGCCACGAAGCCAACCGCTACCTGCACTTCGGTGTGCGCGAGCACGCCATGGCGGCGATCCTCAACGGCATCGCTTATCACAACAGCGGCCTGATCCCCTACGGCGGCACCTTCCTGGTGTTCGCCGGCTACATGATCGGCGCCATGCGGCTGTCGGCCCTCTCCGAGCTGGGCGTGATCTATGTGCTCACCCACGATTCGATCGGCCTGGGTGAAGATGGCCCCACCCACCAGCCCGTGGAAACCCTCGCCAACCTGCGCGCCATCCCCAACCTGCTGGTGATGCGCCCCGGCGACGGCAACGAGACGGTGGGGGCCTACAAGGTCGCCGTCACCAACCGCAAGCGCCCCACGGTGCTCGCCCTCAGCCGCCAGGCCATGGTCAACCAGGCCAACTCCGCCGCCGAGAAGGTGGCCAAGGGCGGCTACGTTCTCGAGGACTGCAGCGGCACCCCGGATCTGATCCTGATCGGCAGCGGCACCGAACTCGACCTCTGCGTCAAGGCCGCCGCCCAGCTGAGCGCTGAAGGCAAGGCCGTGCGCGTGGTGTCGATGCCCTGTGTCGAGCTGTTCGAGGAGCAGGACGCCGCCTACCGCGAATCGGTGCTGCCCGCCGCCGTGCGCAAGCGGGTGGTGGTGGAGGCCTCCAGCTCCTTCGGCTGGCACAAGTACACCGGCTTCGACGGCGCCACGGTGTCGATCGACAGCTTCGGTGCCTCCGCCCCCGGCGGCGTCTGCCTCGAGAAGTTCGGCTTCACCGTCGACAACGTGGTGGCCACGGCGAAGGCGCTGGGCTGATCCGATCTCCACCCAGCCAGAAGCTGGGTTGATTCCTTCCGAAGCCGGGCCGTCAGGGTCCGGCTTTTTTCTGGCGGATCGTGACTTCGCCGGCGGTTCAGCGCTGGCGGGTGGGCACGTTGAGGCGGCTGCGCTCCACCACCAGGGGCAGACGCAGGGTGCGCTGGTTGATGAAGCCGATGTATTCGCCCAGGATGCCAAGGGCAAACATCATGGCGCCGGCGAAGAACAGCGCCGAGACCGACAGCATGGCCACACCGAATTGGAAGCTCTGCCAGAAGACCAGCTTGCTGACCATCACCACGAAGGACAGCAGGATCGAGAGGGCCCCGAGCGACAGGCCGGCGGTGGTGATCAGCCGCATCGGCTTGCGGGAGGAGGTGACGATGCCGAGCACGCCGAAATCCACCAGAAACGACAGGGAGGCAGAGCTGCTGCCCCCCTTGCGATCGGCACTCACGTAGGGAATCGTCGACCACTTGAAGCCGATGGCGCAGACCAGGCCCTTGATGAAGGGGTAGGAATCGATCGACTCCCGCAGGGCCAGAATCACGGAGCGGTCGTAGATGCCGAAGCCGGTGGTATCCCGCACCATCGGATAGTCGGAAAGCCAGGAGAGTGTGGCGTAGTAGATCTTCTTGCAGAGAAACAGGATCGGGCTCTCATGGCTCGAGCGCCGCACGGCGAAGATCACCTGGTTGTCGCCCTTCTTCCAGGCCGTGATCAGATCGGACACCAGCTCAGGGGGATCCTGCAGATCCGCCATCAGAAAGACATTGGCATCGGCATCAGGAACCAGCAGGGCATTGGCGGAGGAGCGCACAAAACCGAAGTTCGAGACATTGCGAATCAGGCCAACCCGTGAATCCCTTGCCGCCAATCCCTCGATCAGCGCGACCGTCGAGTCGGTGGAGCAGTTATCGGCAAAAACGATCGAGAAGACGTCATTGGGAAACTGCTCGAGAACCGCTGCGAGCCTCACATAGAGCGTTTCGATATTGGATGACTCGTTGTAACATGGAATGCAAATGGCGATATGATGGGGCAATGCTAGTTAAAAATGTGCTGCACGCAGTGTATCTTTTGGCTGCCGTGCTCGCGGCATGCCTGGGCCAATTCATCTTGCGGATCCGTCCTCCGGAAGAAGGAGCCCGAACGACAGTGCTCTACCTGGCGGCCTCGCTGGTCTGCTATGGCGCCTCCTTCGCCATCACGGCACTCGTCCTTCCGGCCGCCGACCGCAAGCTGGCGGTTCTGATGCTGAGTCTGCAGTATCCGCTTCTATACGTGTTCTTCACGATCAAGGACGCTGCCTCCCTGACACCCGCCAGTGTGATGGCGATCAGCCTCGGCTATGCGATCGTCGCCGTGGGCATGTTCGGCCGCTAGAAAGAATCAGCGCAGAGTCGCTCGATCTGCCTCTGATCGAGCTGGAAACTCCAGACGGGGCCGCCGTAGATCGTGAGCAGCATCGGGTCGGCCCGGCCGCATTGCTCCCTGAGCTGATCCTCGTAGAAGATCCTTGTTTCCTCTCCCGTGGCAGTTTCCACGGTGATCGGTCGGTTGACGAAGTTATTGTGATAAAACACGATGGTCAACACCAGCCAGATGGCCAGAGCACGCGCCGTCGGGCTATTGCGTGTTCGCTGCTCGCGGACAAGACAGACAAAGGCCAGGAGCAGCACAGAAAGGAACAGGACCGTATTCCAATAGAAGAAGCGACCTCCCGCATCCTCGACCACCATCGTCTTGAGTTCCGCCCCGCGTCGGGTGGCGACCAGAAGGCTGGAGAAGGAGAGTGCCAGGGTGGAGAAGATGGCCAGATAGAGCAGGGCAGGCTGGCCCATGCGCCGTGTCACCACCTGCACCGCCTGCAGCACCAGCACCAGCACCAACACCACCACCGCCAGCTGCAGGGGATTGGGGAGATCGCGCAGGTACCAGGCGGGCTTGTGCCCCCCGAGCAACGGACAGATCAGGTGCACCGTGAACCAGTCAAGCAACAGGGCCGGACGGGCAAGCCACTTCCCCAGCGCCTGGGCCGTGGAGAGCGGATAGGAGGTCTGCAGCTGGGAGAAAAAGATCTGCAGGCAAGAAAGAAGCACCGGCAGGCTCAGCCAGGGCGGCCGGATCGGTAGGCGTCGGCGTCTCAGCCCATGGAAGATCAGCAAGGGGATGGTGTAAATCGCCAGGAAGGGGCCGGTGAATGCGGCCACCACCCCATAGAGAAACAGCACACCCTGGAGGGCGGGATGGCGCTGGATCTCCGGGCGCCCGCTTCCCTGCTGGGCCACCACACCAAAGGCGATCAGGATGAAGCCGAGCGGGAAGAAGATGTAGGCATTGGGCAGATTGAGGTAGCTTTCGGCCGCGTATGGGTAATAGACGTAGGGGATGTAAGCCACCCGCATCAGCCGGCCGAACGCCCCGGCGCCGATCAGGGCCTCCACGCAGACCAGTGGCAGCAGCCAGGAGACCCAGGCCACCAGCAGAAAGAAACTTGGATAGCTCAGCGGCGAGAGCAGATTCACGGCCGTGAGTGCCGTGATCCGCTGGAGAAGATGGCTGTAGCCGGCATACAGCTGCAGCAGCGATCCGGCGCCCTGGTCGATGGCTTGCTGCAGGAAGATCGAGCCATCCTCCGCATAGAGGGTGGGCGCCAGAGAGACGGAGGGGCGCCGCAGGTGGTAGCCGAGCGCGCAGAGGCCGATCAGGGCAGCGGAGACGAGAAAGCCGTGGAGCCGGGGAGGCAACCGCTGCTCGGCTGACTGGCGGAACTGCTGGATCTTGTGGAGGAGTGTGGCCATGGGTGCGCGCAACGGCTCCGCTCAGGCCGCCATCAGCTGGGCTTCCGTCCAGGCGAGCATGCGGCTGACGCCGTCGCGGCAGGAGATGGCCGGCGACCAGCCGAGCAGCCGCTGGGCCTTGCCGATAGCGGCGATGAAGCAGTCCTGGTCGCTGGCGCGGCGGGGGGTAGGCGTGTACACCAGCGGCGGGATGGCCAGCAGCTCGGAGAGCAGGGCGAACAGCTCCAGCAGGCTGAGGGAGTTGGCGGCGCCACCGCCGATGTTGAAGATCTCGCCGGTCATCTGCTGGCGGTGGTCGTAGGCGGCCCGGTAGAGGCGGATCAGGTCGTCGGCGTGGAGCACGTCGCGCACCTGCTTGCCGGTGCCGGCGATGGTGAAGGGCTCGGGGGACACGCCCGCCAGATGGGCCCGCTTCTGCTCAATCGCCTTCTGGCAGAACCAGCCCACCCAGCCCTGGTCGAAGGAGGCGAACTGGCGGCCACCGAAGATCGAGGAGTGGCGGAACACCACCGTTTTCAGGCCATACACCCGGGCCCAGTCGCGCACGTACTGGTCTGCGGCGCCCTTGGAGCAGCCGTAGGGGGTGGAGAAATCCAGCCCCAGCGCTTCATCGAGGCCTTCCGGGTGGTCCGGCAGGCGGTAGCGGGTGGGGGTCTCCTCGTAGCGCAGCCCCTCCAGGTCGCCGTACACCTTGTTGGTGCTGCTGTAGGCGATCAGCGCTTCAGGGGAAAGGGCCCGGGCCGCCTCCAGCACAGCGAAGGTGCCGAGCACGTTGGTCTGCAGGTCGCGGGCCGGCTCCTGCAGGGAGGTGGTCATGGCCACCTGGCCGCCCACGTGGCAGATGTAGTCGAAGGGCGCGTGGCGCCGGAACACGGCCAGCACGGCCTCGGCCTCGGCCAGGTCGGCCTGGATGAAGTGGAAGCGCCCCGGGGCGGCCTGGGATTCCAGCCAGGCCAGGTTCGCCGCCGAACCGCGCCGGAACAGGGCATCGACCACGATCACCTCGGCGCCTTCCTGCAGGTAGGAGGCGGCCAGGTTGGAGCCGAGAAAGCCGCAACCGCCGGTGATCAGGACCTTCATCGGATTCAGGAGTGGGGAGAGGCCGGAATCCGCAGCCCGCGCAGGTCGGGCACATACCGTTCGATCTGATCGGGGCGGTCCGGAAGGCTGGCGGGCAGCAATCTACCGGTCGCCCCCAGGCGCTCCCATTCCGCCTCGGCGAAGGCCAGCAGGCTGGTGGCGGCCCCCGAACCGATGTTGACCACCAGGGGCACGCCGGCGGCAACATCGGGGCGCGCGCAGGCCGCCAGCAGATGGCTGGCCACATCGTCCACGGGGATGAAATCGCTGACCTGGCGGCCAGAGGTCATGGGAAAGTCGTCGCCGGCAAGAGCTGCGCGGCGCAGGGAGGGCCAGAAATTGCCCGCGAACTGGCCCTCGCCGTAGGCCGAAAAGATGCGGCCGTAGAAGAGCTCCAGCCCCTGGGCGATGGCGAAGGCCCGCAGCAGCTGGAAGGCCGCCGCCTTGCTGGCGCCATAGGGGCTCAGGGGCTCCAGGGGGGCATCGGGGGGGATGGCCTCAAAACGGCGGGCGGCGTTGCCGTACTCATGGCTGCTGCCGGCGACGACGCAGCGGCGCACCCCCGCCTCGGCCGCCCGCTCAAGTAGCCGCAGGCTGCCAGCCACGTTGGCCTGAACCAGCTCCTCCCAGCTGGCGGGCTTGGGACTCACGCCCGCCGAGGCCAGATGCAGCACCGCCTCGATCCCCTCCAGCTGGGCGGCCTCCAGGCTGGCGAGATCGCCCTCGCACCATTCGGGCTCGCAGGGCAGGGGGATCACCGGGGAGGAGGAGGGGCTCCGGCGCAGGGCCCGCACCTGGTGCCCCGCCGCCAGCGCCGCCGCCAGCACGTGGGAGCCGATGAAGCCGGTGCCGCCGGTGAGCAACAGCCGCATCAGGCCTGGCAGAAGGCCCGGATCACCGCGATCTCCTTGGCCAGCATCGGCGCCGTGAGGCCCGGGTAGGTGCCGAGGAAGAGGGTGTCGACCATGATCGCGTCGGCGCCGGCCAGGTCGCCCACCACCCGCAGGGCGTCGGGGCGATCGGCGCGCAGCTGCACGAAGGCCGGCTGGCGCACCAGGTTGCCCCCGAACAGCATGCGGTTGCCGATGCGGTGGGCATCGAGCTCCCGGGCCAGGTCGGTGCGGCGGAAGGGGGCGTCGGGCTTGACGGCGATCTTGAAGCCGAACCAGGAGCAATCGGTGCGGCAGCCGCTGGCATCCCAGGAGAAGCCGGCCTGCGGATCCCAGCCGGTGGCGTGGGTGGGAAGGGAGAACTCGAGCACGTTCTCGGTGGCCACCAGCCCCTCGCGCAGGGTCTGCCAGTTGCGCTTTCGAGCCTCGATGAACTCCGGCAAGCGGCGCAGCTGCACCCGGCCGATGGCGGCCTGGGGATCGAGCGGTTTGAGGTTGAAGCCGAGGTGGCTGTAGATGTACTTGTGGTCGTAGCCGGCGGGCAGTTCGCCCAGCTGCCAGTCGAAGCGCTTGCCGCAGGTGTCGTCCTTGCCGGAGGGGCACCAGCAGTCGCGGCCCCAGTCGCGGAAGCTCTCGGCCACCACCTTGAGCTTCTGGTTGCGGACGATGTTGACGGCGCCGCCCTCGCCCATGGTGAGGTGGTGGGGCGGGTAGAAGCTCTGGGTGCTGATGTCGCCCCAGGTGCCGGTCCAGCGGATGACGCGGTCGGGGCCCTCATCGAGGCCAGGGCTGTTGTCGCTGAAGCCGAGGGATTCGGCCAGCTCCCGGGGCATGGAATAGGAGCAGCCGAGGGCGTCGCAGTTGTCCTCCACCAGGTAGAGGTCGTGGGCGCGGCAGAAGCGCAGCACCGCCGCCAGGTCGAAGGGGTTGCCCAGGGCGTGGGCCATCATCACGGCCTTGGTGACGCCGGGTGTGTAGGCGGCCTCGAGCTGGTCGCAGCGGGCGTTGCCGGTGACCGGATCGGCATCGATGAACACCGGCACCGCGCCCACCTGCAGGATCGGCGCCACGGTGGTGGGGAAGCCGGCGGCCACGGTGATCACCTCATCGCCGGGGCGCAGGCGCCGCTCGGCGGGCAGGCGATGGGAGGTGAGGGCCGAGATGGCCACCAGATTCGCTGAGGAGCCGGAGTTCACCAGCAGGCTGTGGCGCACCCCCAGGAAGGCGGCCAGCTCGCTCTCCATCGCGGCGCCTTCCGTGCCAAGGGTGAGCCAGAAGTCGAGGGTGGTGCCCACGGCCGCTTCGACTTCGTCTTCGGTGAAGACCCGGCCGGCGTAGGGGATGGTCTGGCCGTCAGCGTGGGGAGTGCGGTCCGGGTCGTCGCCGGGGCGGTAGCCGGCGTGGGCGCGGCGGGCGTAGTCGCGGGTGAGCCGCAGGATCTCCTGCTTGAGCTGGTCGAGGTCGGCGGTCATGGGGTGGATCGGCCCGGCGGGCAGCAGGCGAGATAGGCGGTGAGGTCGTCGAGGCAGCAGGACACGGGGTCGTCGCCGGCTTCGATCACGCGGCGATACCACTGAAGCGTGCGGGCGGTGGTGGTCGCGAAATCCCAGCGGGGCGACCAGCCGAGGCGGTGGTGGGCCTTGTCGACCACCAGATTCAACAGACCGGCCTCGTGGGGGGCGGTGGGGTCGGAGGCATCGATCCAGGTGCCGGGCCAGTGCAGCAGGGCCTGCTCCACCAGCTCCTGTACGGGCCGGTTGGCCTCCAGCTGGGGCCCGAAGTTGAAGGCTTCGGCCATGGCCAGCCCATCGGCGGGTTCGGCGAGGGCCTCGGCCAGGGCCAGGTAGCCGCCGAGGGGTTCGAGCACGTGCTGCCAGGGGCGGGTGGCGCCGGGGTTGCGCAGGGTGATGGGCTCCCCGGCGCGCAGGGAGCGGACGGTGTCGGGAATGATGCGGTCGGCGGCCCAGTCGCCACCGCCGATGACGTTGCCCGCCCGGGCGCTGGCCAGACGCAGATGGGGCGACTGGTGGGGCAGGGTGCCGCAGTAGCTGGCGCGCCAGGAGCTGATGGCCAGCTCGGCGGCGGCCTTGCTGCTGCTGTAGGGGTCGTGGCCGCCGAGGGGGTCGTTCTCCCGGTAGCCGTAGAGCCATTCATTGTTGCGGTACACCTTGTCGGTGGTGATCAGCACCGCGGCGCAGGGATGGGCCAGGGGCCGCAGGGCCTCGATCAGGTGGATGGTGCCCAGCACGTTGGTTTCCCAGGTGAGCACCGGCTCGGCGTAGCTGCGGCGCACCAGGGGCTGGGCCGCCAGGTGCAGCACCACCTCCGGCTGGACGGCGGCCACCAGCTCCCTGAGGGCGGCCGGATCGCGCAGATCGCCAACGTGGTGATCGAGGCGGCCGGCCAGGCCCAGCTGGTCGAACAGGGAGGGGTCGGTGTCCGGGGCCAGGGCAAAGCCGGTGACGCGGGCCCCCAGCTCGCAGAGCCAGAGGGCCAGCCAGCTGCCCTTGAAGCCGGTGTGGCCGGTGAGCAGCACGCGTCTGCCCTGCCAGAAGGCGGGATCGGGCTGCCGCCAGGCCCGCTTAGGGGAGGCGCTGCCCATGGTCAGCTCCAGACCTTCCAGGGGGCACGGCCCTGCTGCCAGAGGTCTTCCAGGCGTTGACGGTCGCGCAGGGTGTCCATGGGCTGCCAGAAGCCGCGGTGCTTGAAGGAGTTCAGCTGGCCTTGGGTGGCGAGGGCCTTGAGGGGGGCCTGCTCCCAGACGCACTGGTCGCCGTCGACCAGGTCGATCACGGCGGGCTCGAGCACGAAGAAACCGCCATTGATCCAGGCGTTATCGCCATCAGGCTTTTCTTCGAAGTCGGTGACCACATCGCCGTCGAGATGCAGGGCGCCGTAGCGGCCGGGGGGCTGCACGGCGGTGAGGGTGGCCTGCAGGCCCTGGCGCTGGTGGTGGGCGATCAGGGCGGTGATGTCCACATCGGCGACGCCGTCGCCGTAGGTGAAGCAGAAGGACTCGTCGTCGGGCAGGTAGCTGCGCACCCGGGCCAGGCGACCGCCGGTGAGGGTGGCGTCACCGGTGTCGACCAGGGTGATCTTCCAGGGTTCCGCCTTCTGGCGGTGCACTTCCATGTGGTTGAGATCCATATGAAAGGTGACATCACTGGTATGCAGGAAATAGTTGGCGAAGTATTCCTTGATCACATAACCCTTGTAGCCACAACAGATGATGAAGTCGTTGATGCCATGGTGGCTGTAAATCTTGAGGATGTGCCACAGGATCGGCTTGCCGCCGATCTCCACCATCGGCTTGGGCCGCAGGTGGGTTTCCTCCGCCAGTCGGGTGCCCAGTCCACCGGCCAGGATGACGGCTTTCATCAGGCAGCAACGGGCCAGGCAGGCGGCGGCAACCTAGCAAAGGCACTCCAAGCCACCGAACCCAGACAGGCCGGGCGTTCTGGTGGCTGCCGCAGGGTCAGGCAGACAGGCGAAACACGACAGTTTCCTAAGCCCCAAGGCAACGCCGGAAGCCGCTGGGCAGCATGAAACCCCTTTCCACCACTGGCCTGTGGCCGCCCGAAGCAAGAAGCTGACGCTGACGGAGGTCAGGGGGTTGATCCAGGCGCTCCTGGCAAAGCCGGACCTGGGCGAGGCCGACCTGCTGGCCTTCGCGCAGACGCTGAACGGGGGAGCGTTCAAGGATCCGCCGCCACCGAAGCCCAAGCCCCCCACCGCCACCGAGATCAAGAACAAAGTGCTGGCCCATTTCCACTGCAAGACCGTCACCCAGCTGCGCAAGGACAAGAACTTCCAGCTCTCGATGACGGGGGAAGAGGTGGCGCTGAAGACCAAGGACGACTGGCTGGTGCTCTATCGGCGCTTCATCGGCATTCCGGCCAACGAGCGGAACCTGGAGGACGGGCCCACAGTGATCAACGGCATCGACGTGCTGCAGCACTTCCGGCCCTGGGTGGTGTTCGGCCTCGACCCGAAGACCGCCACGGCGGATGAGGTGCGCGAGGCGTTCCGGCGCCTGATCCAGGTTCACCACCCCGACCACGGCGGCGATCCCCGCTTGGCGGAACGCCTGCAGACGATGAAGGACTCGATCCTTGCCCTGATGCCCTGAAGCGATGCGCGACCTTTTGACGGCCAAGGAAACGGCCAGGATTCTCGGAAAACGGATCGACAGCCTCTACAACATCGTCGACGCGTTCGATGCCAAAGCCGACGACGAATGGGAGCTGGTGGAGGGCGAGCATTTCGAGTACGCCGGCCCCGCGGTGGCCGGCGCCAATGGGCGACGCCCCCGGCGTTTCAGTGAGGAGGGCGTGGAGGCCCTGGCCCGCTACATCGAAGCCACCGAGAAAACGGGCTTGCTTGGAAAGATCCGCGAAAGACTGTTCAACGTGAAGCAAAAGCGCAAGCAGTTGCTGGTGTCGCGGCGGATCACCCAGGAGTTCATCGAAGCCGGCGGCACCCTGGAAATCCGAGGCGATCTGGCCTTCGTGAGCCGAAAAACCACCGTGGGGATCCTGCAGACCAACTACAAGGGCCTCTACAACTCCTGGGAGCGGTTGCGCACCGCTGGCACCGAAGAAGGAGAAGAAGCCCTGGAGCTCAACAAGGACTTCCTGGAGAGCGAGGAGCGGCAGGTGCTGATCAGCCAGCGGGGCATCGCCCGCGTCGCCCGCGACATGCGGGTGAACAGCCGCATCACCAAAACACGCCAGGCCTGGATCGAAGCCGTGGGCGAAGTGGTGGAAGCCTGCTTCAACTCCGAGATCCGCTACCTCACCGAAGGCGTGGACCGGGCGATCAAGCGCGCCAAGTCTGCGGCCGGCCATCGCTGCGAGATCACCGGCAAGAAGGCGGCCGTGCACAAGAAGATCGACCTGGACGGGCACCATCTGTTCGACCGCCGTAGCCGCCCGGACCTGGCCGACCTACCGGAGAACATCCTGGTGCTGGTGCCCGATCTGCACCGGGAATTTCATGGCTGGAAGAACGGACCCTGCGCCCCCAAGGACGTGCTGGTATTCATCGAAACTGCTCGGGGGGATCTGTTCGATCCGGTGAACTCACGCGACATGAAGCGACTCAGGACGCTGACCCATCGGCTGCAGCGGTTCCAGAGTGAGCGGGAGGGGCAGAAGGTGAGGTATCACCGGGGCTAAGATTCATGGTTCGGAGATTGCTGGCCGATCACTTCTGAGGATGGTTGTTCCTCTGCTTGCTTCGTACATAGACAGCCTTGTTTCTTCGCTCCGTCTCGAACAAGTCAATCGCCTCAAACAAGCCACTGAGCTTGGCATAGCCGTAGTTGCGAGGGTCAAACGAGGTCTGATTGGCAATGTGCATCCCCACCGGAGCAAGATTTGACCAGCCGTCGTCATCCGCAGCAATGGTCACTGCACTCCGCAACAAAGTGATGAGCCTTGTATCTTGCTTCAACTCCTTCCCAGTTTTCTTGATGCCCGCCGATGGGACAGAAGGCTCAGTTGAGGCCATCGACTGGTCGATCGTCTCCAGGTACAAAAAGGTCGAGCAGGCGTAAACAAAAGGCAAAGGGGTCTTCTTCTCACCAAAGCCGTAGACTTTCAAGCCACTTGTCAGGATTCTCATCACCAGAGGGGTAAAGTCACTGTCGCTCGAGACAATCGCGAAGGCATCCAGCTTCTGGGTATACAGCAAGTCCATGGCATCGATGATCATCGCTGCGTCAGTAGCGTTCTTGCCCTTGGTGAGATCAAACTGCTGGACTGGGCAAATCGCATACTCCTGCAAGCAATCTTCCCAGGACTTCAAAGTTGGGCTCTTCCAGTTCCCATAGGCCTTGCGAATATTGGCAATTCCATACTTTGCGATTTCAGATACAATCGCTGAAATCTTGGCGGCTGGAGCATTGTCAGCGTCGATGAGTAGTGCAATCTTGGATTCTGTCAGTTGCTTTTGATTATCGCGGCAATGGAACCCGCAACTATTGAAGTCCATGTAGAGCCTTATCAGCTTGCATAGCGTCTCTCCGAGCGGGACCTTCCAACTGCTAATTGATGTGTCAAGCCGATGCAAGCCATGCTGATACGTATCTCACTTCATCCTACCGTTTGCCGTTTGAATTTCTGCAATCAACGACTCCAAAGCCTTGCCAAGGCCAAGAACCTCAAAGCTTGCAGGCTGTTTAACGACTTCGCGAGCTACACTGATCTTGTCAAATGAGGCGCCCGTTCTCACTCGGGTGAGATCTGCAAATCTTTCCCATTTTCGCTTGACGTATGCACGCGGGTGAACCGACTGGGCGGCATTGAACAAGATAGATTCTGGGACATAGTTTTCAACTGTCCGACCAGACGTCACCCAGGCTATGCAGCCGTTGCTTTCAAACTCCCTGCGGACACGTTGTTTTGTCTGGCCGAGATGGCTATGAGGACTGTCGCGATCGCTGTCAATCAGAATGCACGCATTTCTGTTGAGGCATGAGAGCCTAATGAAATCACTAATCATGGGATCGTCATAGCATAAGTGCGCCAGAAGCCTTCCCCCATAAAACATTACTGCATAGTGAACGCCCTCGGTCAAGTCAGAGGCTAGAGATGTAATCCAATGGTTAAGATAAATCCGATCAGACGGTCCTTCTACCCAGATTAGATAGTTAGCTTGAAGTAGGTAGGTCGCTTGGCCTATACCCTAAGTCTTGAAGTACAGCGTGCTTTTCATTTGCACTAGAGGCGGCTGCACAGATCGTACGGCCTTCCAAGATGCTGCAGGAATACAGACTGACTCCTTCTAGGTCGAAGAATGCGTTAGAATGCGTGGAGATTATGTACTGGTTGGCAGTTTGATTTCTGATATACCACATGAACTTCTTCTGCAGGGCTGGGTGGAGGTGAATCTCAGGCTCTTCGAGACAGAAAACAGCATCGTCGACAAGAGTAACGGCTGCCGCAAGAATAATGAGTTCATGAATCCCCGTACCGAGAGATTCTAGTGGGAGCACCTTGCCATTTAATGTGACAAGGATCTGATCAAGCGCCGCGGGGATCTCAAGCCTTGCGTCAGGCTCAGCCAGAACATCCTGAAGGAATCCGTTGATCTTATTGAAGCGGATCTTCCCCAGCTGGTAGTTGGACAAGTCCGGTGACTGAAGTCTTCTGAGCTCTCCAATAAGCCCTGCGCCCGCTAGCAAGTTTTCACCGGAGTCTACAATTCGGCGAAAAGCGTCAACAAGGTAGGCATCGTAATGAGGTTGTACGACACTATGCATCAGTGCCGCTAGCCCTTTAGCCCGTGCGTCATGAGTAGCGCTCTGTTCACGGAGCAGAGTATTCGAGGCTCTGATCATATCCTGTTGGCTCAGCATTCTTCCAAGATACTGAGCGAGATCAGCAACACTCCACGCTGCTGGCTCAATCTTGCCGTTGACAGGAACTGAGTACGAGACCCAATACGAGTCACTTAACTCAGGTAGATTTGCCCATGCACGACCGAAACCCTTTGCAAATATCTGATGGCACCCATCCAACTGCCCAGCTCGCTTTACCTGAACTCCGAACGACATTTCTCTACAGTCGCCACCCACTGGATAATCAAGAGATGGATCAAGGCTTCGTTCTTGGTCGGTGCGGCGCGCCTTTGAAGCATCAGAAAAGATCTTAACCGCTCGAAGAATGTTCGATTTGCCGCAGTTGTTCGGTCCAATGAACACATTCACTCTATCAAGGTCAGCAATGCGCACGGGGCTCCTACCAAAGCTCCGATAACCAGCAATCGAAATTCCGTCAAGCACGATTCCTCTCGGATAAAGATGATATGGAAGCGGAGTATAACAAGTTTACAGAGGACTGATCTCACTCATTAAGCCCATCGCCCTGTTGGCTTCTCGCTTGACTGAATAGGGAATTAATCACTTCTCGCTCACCTTGAAGCGTTAGCATTCGATCGCGGAGATGATGAGTCTGGTACTCCAATTCTGCTGATTTGGCCGACATCACCTCCAGTTTCTCATAGTCCGACTGAGATACTGCAGCTGGATCTTCGGTATTCACCCTCATCATCAATGCTTGACGACCATGCTCAATGAGACTGCGCTGAGATTCAATCCGATGGATCTGATTTTCCAGTTCGTATCGCTCGGCATCCAAGCGAGATGCTCGAGCCTCAAAATCTCTTCGACGCCGATTGTACTCAAGTAAACGTTTCCTTCGGTCTTCGTCAAACTTCTTCAATTCACGCATTTCTGCGACTGCTACCACTGAGACTGCACGCCCAAAGTGCTCGCCAGCGAATTCAAGAAATCGGTCCGAGCTGTACATGTGCAAGTCTTTACCACCAGCAGTTACGAACTCTTTGACTAATTCAGGCCTTGGCCCGAGTGTTTTACCCTTGAATTGAAGCCACCAATCATCTTTTCGATCATCGCACACGAAAACAACTCCAACTTACTCTGAGGTCGCCTTTGCCAAGATTTGCTTCCAAAGAATAAAGTCACCGTACTTCCTAGTGGGATCAGTAGAATCGTCCTTCTTGCCATCCCTAAATCCTGGCGGAATACTCTTGCTATATCGCTCTTCTCCCTCCGTGATCAAAATCGACATCTCCCTCTCGTCATAATCGGTTCCTACTCGATCACGAAAGATCTTCTCGATCTCTGTCAAAACATCATCGGAATTAATTCTAGTAGTGTGGAAAGACTTGCTCCGCTCAAGTTCCTGTCTGGCGATTTCTAGATCTCTGCAGAGACGATCAAGCACTCTGGGCGAAAGAAACGGGTGCTGGTGAGAGTTCTTAAACTTCTGCTCGATGTCATTCATCAATTTGATCATATCCGCGTATGCGTCCTCCTGCTTACCGATTACAGTCAGACGATTATTGAAGTACTCTTTAGCTGCTTGATGTGGCAACCAACAACGATTCTTGATCGCATCAAGGGTCGAGAAGAATTCTTTGCGGGTGGAATCGGAATACCGATACAGCCCAAGAAGAATATTAGCATCGAAAACGAAGATACCTTCATCCCAAAGCCTCTTGACGCGGGCCCCTGGGAGTGAGAAGTATCCTGGAAACTGATTCTTCATCGCTTAGGAATGCTGATTCCTCGGTGGATCATAAAACCATCATCTGTAAGGGGGGGGGGGGGGGGGGCCGGGC
>CALSBA010000028.1:0-31181 GCA_943373065.1 Synechococcus sp. UW140
CCAGGTAATTGGCGGCGCGCCACCAGGCATCGATCAGGGACAGCTCCTGCTCTAGATCAGGCGTCATGGCCTGGACCTCGAAGGGGGCCATGGTCGAGATGGTCATGGCCGTCACATGCGGGGGGCTGCGGATTCAACTTTCGCCTGCCTGCGTTAAAAAGTTGCCAATTCAACGGCTCTGCTCCAGGGGGGTCAGGAATCCGACATGGACCGGCCTCAGGGGCCCGGAGCCAGGGGGGCGTTCCAGCACTTCACGGCAGGCAGGCCGCGGTAGTCGGAGAGGACCGTGAGGGTGGCGGTGTCGAGCAGAAAATGGGCGCCGTGGCTGGGCGGCAGCCCGATCCAGCGCGCCACGAACACCCGCAGCAGATGCCCGTGGGCGAACAGGGCCACCCGGCCGCCCTCCTGGCGCAGCCGACCGATCACCCGGTCGACCCGTTCCCCCACCTGGGCGGGAGTCTCCCCGTCGGGACAGCCGTCCCGGAACACCATCCAGCCCGGCCGATCCCGCTCGATCTCCGTGCTCGTCAGACCTTCGTAGGCCCCGTAGTCCCACTCGACCAGATCGGGCTCGAGGCAGGCCTGAGCAGCCAGCCCCGCCAGTTCGCAGGTGCGCCGCGCCCGCTGCAGCGGGCTGGACAGCACCAGGGAGAACGGGCTCGCCGCCAGGAGCGGGGCCAGCCCGCGGGCGGCCGCCTCCCCCCGCTCGGTGAGGGGGATGTCGGTGCTGCCGGTGTGCTGGCCCGAGAGGCTCCATGACGTTTCGCCGTGACGTATCAGGACCACCTCAACGGGGCCGGTGTGGGTGGCGGTTGGGCCGTTCTGAATCGTTGTCACGGAAGGGCTCTCACGGATAAACGTCGTGACGCTCACTTAAGCTCGGTGCTCTGGCCAGAGTGGTGATGGGGGTGGCCGCAGCGGACGCCCAAACGTCCGCCGGGAGGCTGCCAGTCGCTGCTGTCCCCCCGCCATCTTGAGCCTCCCCGCCACGCCTCCCTCCCCCTCCGACGGCCCGGCCCGGGCCCAGTGCCCTTACTGCGGTGTGGGCTGCGGCCTGGAGATGAAACCCCCCGCGGCGGCCACCGAAGGCGGCGAGGCGATCTGGACGGCCCGCGGCGACCGCCACCACCCCTCCTCCCTGGGCCAGGTCTGCGTCAAGGGGGCCACCGTGGGCGAGACCCTGCACCACAACCGGCTCACCACACCGCTCCATCGGCAGCGCACCGACCAGCCCTTCACGCCGATCAGCTGGGACCGGGCCTTCGATCTGCTGGAGGCCCAGGTGCGCCGCACCCTGGCCGAGAAGGGCCCCTCCGGGATCGCCATGTATGGCTCCGGGCAGTTCCAGACCGAGGATTATTACGTCGCCAACAAACTGATCAAGGGGGCGCTGGGCAGCAACAACTTCGACGCCAACTCGCGTCTTTGTATGAGTTCGGCCGTGTCGGGCTACGTCCGCAGTTTTGGCTCCGACGGCCCCCCCTGTTGCTACGACGACCTGGATCAGGCCGACACGGTGCTGCTGATCGGCACCAACACGGCCGAGTGCCATCCGGTGCTGTTCCAGCGCCTGCTGAAGCGCAAGCGCAAGCAGAGGCAGGACCTCCAGATCGTGGTGGTGGATCCGCGCGCCACCGCCACCAGCGACGCGGCCGACCTGCACCTGGCGATCCGGCCCGGCACCGATCTGGCGTTGCTGCATGGCCTCGGCCACCTGCTGCTGGAGCGGGGCGGGGTGGATCGGGCCTACGTGGAGGCGTCCACCGAGGGCTTCGAGGCGCTTGCGGAGCTCTGGGAGGCCTGGACGCCGGAGAAGGTGAGCCGGTTCTGCGGCATCGAGGAGCAGCAGCTGCGTCAGCTGGCGGCCCGCTGGGCGGCCAGCACGGGCGTGGTGAGCCTCTGGTCGATGGGGGTGAACCAGAGCGTGGAGGGCACCGCCACCGTGGCGGGGATCATCAACCTGCATCTGGTCAGTGGCCAGATCGGTAAGCCCGGCGCCGGGCCCTTTTCCCTCACAGGCCAGCCCAATGCCATGGGGGGGCGGGAAGCCGGCGGCCTGGCCCGGCTGCTGCCGGGTTACCGCTCCGTCACCGAGGCCGGGCACCGGGCCGAGCTGGAGCGCCACTGGGGCCTGGCTCCCGGTGCCATTGCACCGGAATCGGGTCTCACCGTGTGGGAGCAGATCGAGGCGATGGAGCGGGACGACCTGGGGCTCTGGTGGGTGGCGGCCACCAATCCGCTGGTGAGCCTTCCCTGGCTCGATCGGGTGCGGGCCGCCGTGGCCCGCTGCCCGATGGTGGTGCTCAACGAGGCCTATGCCGGCACCGAAACTGCCGCCATCGCCCACCTGGTGCTGCCGGCGGCCCAGTGGAGCGAGAAGGCTGGGGTGATGACCAATTCCGAGCGCCGTGTCACCCACTGTCCCGCCTTCCGCGCGCCCCCGGGCGAGGCCCGAGCCGACTGGGCGATCTTCGCCGAGCTGGGCCGTCGCCTGGGCTTCGAGGAGCAGTTCCGCTACGGCTCCTCGGCCGAGGTGTTCGATGAGTTCGTGGCGATCACCGCGGGCCGGGTGTGCGACCTCAGTGGCCTCAGCCATGGGTTCTTGCACGAGCATGGCCCCCAGCAATGGCCCTTCCCCGCCGGCACGCCCCCGGGCGGCGGCGCCCCGCGTCTGCACACCACCGGCCGTTTCCCCACAACCTCGGGCCGGGCCCGCCTGATCAGTGAGCAGCCCATGGGCCTGGGCGAACCCCCCGATGGCGACTACCCACTGGTGCTCACCGTCGGCCGCTATCTGGAGCAGTGGCACACCATGACCCGCACGGCCCACGTCGAGCGGTTGATGCGGCCCCACGGCGAGCCGCTGCTGGAGGTGCATCCTGCCGATGCCCGGGCGCATGGCGTCAAGGATGGCGGCTGGGCGGAGGTGATCTCCCGGCGGGGCGCTGTGACGGCCCGGGTGCTCGTCACCGATCGGATTCGCCAGGGCACGGTGTTCCTGCCCATGCACTGGGGGGCGGCCCAGGAGCAGGCCTGCGAGGCCAACCGTCTGATGCATGCCCTGGGTTGCCCCATCTCCCAGCAGCCGGAACTCAAGGCGGCTGCCGTGACAATCAGGTCATGCGATGACATGTCGGAAAAGATTTAACAAAGACATGGGTCCTGAGGTGATGTCGCATCAGGATTGAGTGCTTCCCTTCATCCCTGGCTGGCTTTGCAAAGAAGGCTCAAGGCTCAATGGCTTTGGTCGTCAATGATTGTGAAATTGCGTGAGATGTTCTTCATGTGACGCTTGGGGGAGGACTATCCAGACGCGCTCTGCAGGCGTTGGGTTGGTATGAACTTATCCGTCCCTGAGCATGAATCCGAGTGGCATGGTCATTTTATTGCTCGCCTGATCTGGTCGGCCATGGAATAAACTTGTCAAGTGGGAGCCACCTTCATGATTCACTCATTTCTGACCTATTCCCTCTATAGGTGTCTTCTGAATCCCGACTATCTGCGTGGCTGGATTGGGTCTAAGCGTTGGAGGGCTGCTTTGGGCACATCATGAGGAATGCCATTCTCCGTGGTAGTTTGCCCAGCGCCAACAATCCCATCGCCAAAGTGTAGCTGTTTGTGGCCGCCTATCCCAACAGTAATGCCGCGTGCACTTAGAAGGAGAAGGCTGATCTTATCCAAGCGAAGCTTGACCAACGTTGCGAGGCAATGGATCACAACTTTTCACTGGACATCAAGTTAAGCAGGGTCGGCTGATCACCGTGAAGGAGAATCGAGCGAATCAGTCAACAGTGTCTCCGACCCAGCGATCTTCTTGAGAAGCGCAAAGGCAAGCACTCCCGAGAGGAGGAAGTAGAATAAAGAGCCCCAATACCGAAAGAGCAGGGCGGGCCCCTTGAGCATGCTGCAAGTGAGTGAATACGTCAATTGGTACCAATTTAGGAATCCTATCCAGGCTAGAAATGCGAACGTGACTTCCGGGGTGAAGACATTGGTGGCGCTGACGAGAAATCGGGTTGCAAAGGGTGCTACTAGAAAGAAAAATAGAAAGAATTGCTGATGTCCAAGCTTGTAGAAACTCAACGTTGCCGCAAAAATCACGATGGAGCCAAGGACTGGTCCCACATTCTTTTTGAATAGAAGCCAGCACACAGCGACAAAGGCTGCCAACATCAAAACAATACTGAATCGATCCAAGTCGAAGCCAATGACATTGCGGAAGAATGAAAAAATGGATAGATGTCTTGATCTCCGTAAACCTGCATTGAGCAAAGGACTGAGAATGGAGTTCCCCCATAGGCCATTGGCGATTGATATCAGTAGGGCCACGGTCCCGACAAAGCCGGAAACAAATGCCCAGTCAACTTGGCGATGCCTGATCGATAGTGGAGGAAGAATGATGATCGGATAGAACTTACTCATGCATCCGATGGCGAGTATTCCTCCGGACAGAAATCGAATTAAGTCATGCTTGAAGGTGACGACTCCGATGAGCGCGAGAACCATTGCCGCAGCAGGCAGAATGTCATTGTTGGCATTGATGCTGACGGTAATCAAAGAGAATGGCGAGAGGATGAATACAAGAAAAAAGGAGTATCTCTGTTCGAAGCATGTCTTGTCTTTGATTCCAAGTGGGGCATAGGCTGAGATCGCACCAGTGACAGCCAGAAGAGCGGAAAACAATAGCTTGGGCAGGAGTTGATCAATTTGAGTGGTCCACGCGAATAGGTTGTGTACCATCCCATAGGCATTATCTGTGCCGACCCAGGGGTTTGATCCGCTCAGGATTACTTCCCACTGTTTGAGATAGGCAGGGTAGTCATGACGGGGCCCAGTAAGATAAGCTAGAGCCATGGTAAAGATTGTTGCAAATGCAATGCTTCCCCATGGTCCACAGGCGTTGCTTCTTGTTTGTCCGTTCCCATTGAAACGCCGCAGGATTGGGCGTAGCCAAAGCCCATGGAGCATCCATGCGGTTGCGAGAGCAGCTGCTGTTGAATAGGCCGCAACTTGCGGCATTGCCCGAAAACAGGTGTTAACTGAGATAAGCAATAAGATCCATGAAGGGACAATGTAAAGCCAGGCAGGGAGCGGGGCTTTTGACACGGTATCCAGGGGTAGTGGGGCTGGTGATCCTTAAGCTAGGATCATTTCCTGCTCGTGCACGCGCAAAGCTCTCGGAGCTTCTTCGTGTACCTGTCAGCGGAGGTGGCGCCTGTCCTGTCCGACTACCAAGGCCTCAGGTCTGCGGCCATTCCGACGTTGCATCGGCCCGGGCGTCTTCGGTTTCGCTCCGTTGACTTCTGTGCCCGCTGATCCAGCAGCAGACGGTGATTTGAGCAGCTTTCTCTAGCGTTGCATGATCACGGCGTGTGGCTCAGCGTCAGATGTACCCAGACGAACTGCTGGGACGGATTCCGGCTGAACGCCCGGCGACGACCACCATCTGGTTGCTGATGTCTTGGCTGGCATTTCAGCTAAGCGTGGCTGGGGACTTGGCGCCGATTGATGGTCGAAGGCAGGGCTCTATGGGGCTTGATCGGTGAACTCCCTCTTCGATTCAGCCATGTGGTTGATCAAGAGCCACCACTTCTCCCAGCAGCCTGGTCCAGCCCGTCACCGAAAGAAAAAGCAGGCTGGGCTTGTCCCATAACAACCCCCTTGGCCTCAGGCTGATGGAACGATCGGCGGTGGACCCTGCGATAAAGAGCCGGGCACCTGAACCCCTACGGGGGGGGGCTGAGCAGCGGATCACTGATCGTTGTGGGCGAAACGCCGATAGAGGAAGTCCAGGGCGTGATTCCGGTAGTCGTAGTACTCCGGCATCTCCATCAGCTGGGCCCGCTGGCGGGGACGCGGGAAGGGCAGCTCGAGGATCTCGCCGATGGTCGCCGCCGGGCCGTTGGTCATCATCACCACCCGGTCGGCCAGGAACAGGGCCTCATCGATCGAGTGGGTGATCATCAGCACGGTCACCTTGTGCTCCTGCCAGATCTTGAGCAGCTCCTCCTGCAGCTCCTCCTTGGTGATTGGATCAAGGGCTCCGAACGGTTCATCGAGGATCAGCACCTTGGGCTGCAGGGCCAGGGCCCGGGCGATCGAGACCCGTTGCTTCATCCCGCCTGACAGGCTGCCCGGCTTCTTGCCGGCCGCCTCACTCAGCCCCACCATGGCCAGGTGGCTCTCCACGATCCGGCTGGCGTCGCCGTTGCGTTTGAGGTGGGGGAACACGTTGTTCACCGCCAGGGCCACGTTCTCGGCGGCCGACATCCAGGGCAGCAACGAGTAGTTCTGAAACACCACCATCCGGTCAGGGCCGGGTTCCCGGATCGGCATCGACTCCAGCCGCACCTCGCCGCTGGTGGGCTGGCCGAAGCCGGACACCAGATCGAGCAAGGTGGATTTGCCGCAGCCGGAATGGCCGATGACGCAGATGAATTCCCCCTCAGCCACCTCCAGGCTGATGTTGTCGAGCACGGTGTAAGGCCCCTTCGGGGTGGGGTACACCTTGCTGACGCCATCGATCACCAGGAACGGCTCAGTGGAAACGGCTTGGCTGGCTGGGGCCGACGTCAGGGTCTGCATGCAGGCGGAGGGGGAAGGGAAAGCAAGGGGCGTCAGCGGCTGGCCGGGGCGGGCAGGGGTGCCGGGGCCACCGTCACCTGGCCCTTGACGGCCAAGAGGTCGAGGTAGCCCAGGGGATCGACCGGGTCGAGGCGATCGCCGTTGAACGCCGCCACCGGCGAGGGAGGCTGCGCCGAGGTCGGCAGCCCCAGGGCCGCGGCGGCGCTGCGGAACAGGGCGCGATCCTGCACCCGGTCGGCCACCTCCTGCCAGTTGCTGGGAAAGCTCGTCAGGCCCCAGCGTCCCAGCTGGCTGAGGATCCAGACCGCCTCACTCGGGTTGGGCTCGTTGACCTCAGGGCCGAAGAAGCGGTTGAACGACGGCATGACGGTGGGTGCGCCGGTGCCGCGGTCGTAGGCATCGACCAGTCCCGGGCGGATCGTCGCCACATCGGTGCCCACGTAGTGGCTCTGGGACAACAATTCCGCCAGTTCGTCGCGGTGGGCCGGGTCGTCGCAGTAGCGGCAGGCCTCCAGCAGCGCCTGCACCAGGGCCTGGTGGGTGCGGGGGTAGGCCGCTGCCCAGGCCTCTTTCACCCCCAGCACCTTTTCGCCGTGGCCATTCCAGAGCTCCACATCGGTGGCGATCACCGTGCCGAGTCCTTCGCTCACGGCGCGGGAGTTCCAGGGCTCACCGACGCAGTAGCCATCGATGGTGCCCGCCTTGAGCGCTGCCACCATCTGGGGTGGTGGGATCACCAGCAGCTCCACGTCACGCTCGGGGTGGATCCCCGCTGAGGCCAGCCAGGCCCGCAGGATCAGGTTGTGCATCGAGGCCGGATGCACCACGGCGAGAACTGGCTTGGTGTCCGGGTGGGCGACGATCCAGGCTTTGAGCTCAGCCAGGGTGGTCACCCCGGCGTCGTGGAAGCGGCGATGCAGGGTGATGGCATTGCCGTTGCAGCTCAAGGTGAGGGCACTGACCATGGGCATCGGCGGCTGGCCGTTGCAACCCAGGGTCATGGCGATGGGCATGCCAGCCACCATCAGGGCCCCATCGATCACGCCTTGGCGGACGTGGGTCTCCAGGGTTTTCCAGTTGCTTTCACGCCGCAGCCGCACCTGGCTCAGGCCGTGCTTGGCGAAGAACCCCTTCTCCTGGGCCACCACCAGCGGCAGGCAGTCGGTGAGGGGAATGAAGCCCAGCTCCAGATTCACCTTCTCCAGACCATTGGCGGCGATGGCATTGGCGGGCTTGAGCCGCTGCTGCCTGGCCCGGCGCTGCTCGGAGAGGAAGTTCACGATCTCGCCGCGCAGCCCGTAGTAGCGGGGGTGCTCCACCGCCCCAAGCTGGGTGCGGGGCCGGGGCAGGGGCACCTCGAGAATCTGGTCGATATGGGCCTCGGGCCCGTTGGTCATCAGCACCACCCGGTCGGAGAGCAGCAAGGCCTCATCGACGTCGTGGGTGACCATCAGGGCGGTGACCTTCGCCTCCTGGCAGATCTGCATCAACTGCTCCTGCAGGTTGCCCCGGGTGAGCGCATCAAGGGCGCCAAAGGGCTCATCCAGCAGCAGCAGCTTCGGCCGCAGGGCCAGGGCCCGGGCGATGGCGACCCGTTGTTTCATGCCACCGGAAATTTCTCTGGGATATTTATCGGCGGCGGCCTTCAGACCCACCAGCTGGATGTGGTGCTCAATGATCGCTTCCCGTTCCTTGTGATCCTTGGCGGCGATCACGTTGTCAACCCCCAGGGCGATGTTCTGGCGCACCGTGAGCCAGGGCAGCAGTGAATAGTTCTGGAAAACCACCATCCGATCAGGACCCGGATCGGTGACCTGCCGGCCGTTCATCAGAATGCCACCCTGGGTGGCGCTGGTGAGGCCGGCCAGCAAATTCAACAGGGTGGACTTGCCGCAGCCGGAGTGGCCGACAAGCGAGATGAATTCGCCTTCGGCGATATCGAGAAAGATATCTTTGAGGGCGACGTAGTCGCCTCCTCCAGACAGGGGGAAGACCTGGGTGACGTGGTCAACCGTGAACAGGGTGGCCATGGTCAGGCGGCTCCTTTGCTGAGCTTGCGCCCGGCGAAGGCGACGAGGCGATCGAGGAGCAGGCCGACGATTCCCACATAGATGATGGCCAGAATGATCTGACTGGAGCTGGCGTCACCGCCTGCGTTGTAGGCGTCCCAGATGAAGTAACCAATGCCGCCGTCGGCCTTGAGCATTTCGGCGGCGACGATGGCCAGCCAGGCCAGACCGACAGCGATGCGAAGACCGGCAAACACGTAGGGAATGGTGGCGGGAATGACGATGTCTTTTATATAGGAGTTCTTGGGAAGTTTCAGGACCCTGGCAACATTGATGTAGTCTTCAGGGATCTCCCGAATGCCGATCGCCGTGTTGATGATGATCGGCCAGATTGCTGTGATGAAAATCACGAAGATGGCCGATGTGGTGGAATCCTGGAACACCATGAGCGTGATGGGAAACCAGGCCAGGGGGGGGACGGTCCGCAACACCTGGATCACAGGATCGAAGCCTTTGCCGAGGAAGCGATTCATCCCCAGGATTCCGCCGAGGGTGATGCCGACAACGGCGGCAAGTCCGTATCCCATGGCCACCCGCTGCAGCGAGATCAGGATCTGCCAGGCCAGGCCCTTGCTGGTGCCCCCATCATCGAAGAAGGGATGGATGATGTAGGGATCCCAGGTGTCGACGATGACATTGATGGGGCCTGGCAGTCGGCCGACACCCAGGATCAGGGAAACAAGCTGCCACACCACAAGAAAGGTGCCGATGCAGATCAGATAGGGGGACACCCGGGAGACCCAGATCGGCGTGATCCTTTTGGACTGGTTGCGTGGTGCTGCTGCGCTGAGGGCCATGGCGGAACGGTGGGAGGTTGCAGGGTGAAGAGGTTTCTGTGGGAAACCTCCTCAGCTTCAGGACATGGCCTTGATCTTCAGGGCGTCCAGATAGGCCTTCGGATTTTCAGGGTCGAAGACGACACCATCAAAGAAGGTTTCCTTGCCGCGGGAATCACTGGCGGGAATGGCCTTGTCCTGCCCGATCGCCTTGGCCGCCTCCTTCCAGAGGTCGGCGCGGTTCACCTGGTTCACCAGGGCGTCGATGTCGGTGCTGGCGGGCAGATAGCCCCAGCGCATGTCTTCGACGACGAACCACTGGTCGTGGCTCTTGAAGGGGAAGGAGGCGTTTTCGCTCCAGAACCGCATGCGATAGGGGCTGTCGGTCACCACGCGGCCGTCGCCGTAGTCGAAGTTGCCGGCCAGGCGGGGTTTGATGTCCTCGACGCTGGCCTTGAAATACTTGTCCTTGGAGGTGATCTCGCAGAGTTCGTCGAGGTTGGCGGGGTCTTCGCACCACATCTGGGCTTCCAGGACCGCCTTCAGCAGGGCCTGGGTGGCCTTGGGGTTCTTCGCGACCCAGTCGGCACGCATCGAGAAGGATTTCTCGGGGTGGAACTTCCAGAGTTCACCCGTGACCGCGGCGGTGTAGCCGAGCTTCTTGTTGACGAGGCGCTGGTTCCAGGGCTCGCCCACGCAGAAGGTGTCCATGGTGCCGGTCTGCATGTTGGCCACCATCTGGGGCGGCGGGACCACCACCAGGTCGGCGTCCTTGTTGGGGTCGATGCCATTGGCGGACAGCCAATAACGCATCCACAGGTCGTGGGTACCGCCGGGGAAGGTGACGGCGGCCTTGAACTTCCTGCCGGTCTTGGCCGTGGCGGCCACGGCATCGGCGAGCCCCGCCTTGTTGTCGATGGTGAGCTTGTTGGCCAGGAAGTCCTTGGAGACCGAGATCCCCTGGCCCTGCGTATTCAGCCGGGCCAGGGTGGCCATCGGCAGCGGCTGTTTGCTCTTGGTGATCTTCCCGGCCGCCAGCAGCAGGGGCATCGGCGTGAGGATGTGGGCACCGGCGATGCCGCCGCCGGCCTCGCCCAGTTCCAGGTTGTCGCGGGTGACGGCCCAGGAGGTCTGCTTCATCACCTTCACGTCGGGCATGCCGTGCTTGGCGAAGAAGCCCTTCTCCTTGGCGATGATCAGCGGGGCGGCGTCGGTGAGGGCGATGAAGCCGAGGGTCACCCCGGGAACTTCAGGCGCATCGCCCCCACCACCGGACGGGGCGGGGGTGGGGGCGGCCGCCTCCTTGGTGCCGCCACAGGCACTGAGCCAGATGGCGCCTGCCGTTGTGCCGGCAGCGGTGATCAGAAACTTGCGACGGGAAAGGTTGGACATGGAGCCTGAGGGAGTGCCAGGGGGGACCGGAGGAATGCACCTTCAGGTGCAAGTGTTCTCAGGACGGGCCTCACAACAAAGCGCACCGTGCTGGCGAAAGGTTGGATAGCTGGCGCACAGGCTGACCAGACACGATTTAATAGACCACGGCAACGGTCCCCTCAAGAGTCGCGACGGTTACCGATTCAGAAGTTCCCGGCGCAGCCGCTCGCCGCTGCGGGCCAGAAGCAGGCCCGTGGCCCGCTCAAGGGCCTCCTCAAGTCGCTCGAAGCGCCCGGCGAACCACAGGTAGGCCGCCACGTTCCAGCGCAACGCCGGCATCAGGGCGCCTTCGCCACAAAGGGCAGCCAGGGCCTGTGAACGCCACAGTTCCAGGCTTTGCCAGGGCACCTCGGCGCTGGTGATGCCGTGGTCGCGGGGGTGGAGCAGGATCCGCTCGGGCACTCCCTGGCGCACCCGGGCGGTGATGCCGGCGCGGGAGGTGGGCAGGTCGGTGGAGCCCTCCAGTCCCTTCACTGTCAGCAGGTCGGCCTCCTCGCAGTCCTGCAGGGCCTGCCAGGCGCGGGTCTCGGTGGGGGGATGGACGAAGCCGCTGACGAGCAGGTGCTCGCCCCGGTGCGGCGTCCACAGCAACTCCAGGCTCGCCACCGGGGGTCGTTTGCCGATGGCATCCCGCACAGGCACGAGCCTTTCGGCCAGCGGGAAATGGTCGGGCTGGTGGGTGAGGGCCAGCCCGTGGCGGTCGAGGCGCTGTTGGACGTCGCTGAGCGGCAGGCCGGTCGAGGGGATGCCGATCGCCTCGAACAGCTCGGCCAGGGTGACGCCGAATTTCACCGGCATCGGGTCGCCGCCGTGCATCACCACCGGCAGGTCGTCGCTGGCCAGCACCAGGGCCACCAAAGGCAGCAGGGGGGCGGTGCGGCTGCGGCCGTCGTAGGGCACGCCGAAGCAGAGCGGTCGTCGGCCGGGCGTTTCCAGCACCGGTCCCCAGCGGCGGTAGCTGTCGAGCATCCCGGAGAGCTCGGTGGGGTGGGGGCGGCGGATGCGGTGGGCAATCAGGAAGGCCCCCATCTGGGCGTCATCGACCTGGCCCTGGAGCATCAGGTCCATCGCCGCAGCAGCCTCCTGCCGATCCAGGCCGGTGCTGGTGTGCTCGCCGCTGCCCACCTTGCCGATCAGCTCGCGGAAGCGTGCCCGCTCGGGGCCGAGCGCCCGCAGGCGGACCAGGCGCCGATCCTCTGCGGCGTCGGAGCCCAGGCTGGCCGGTTCTGGTAACAGTGGCGACATGGGAGGGCGGCTCCGTGCCGGAAACTAATCCCTTGTTGATCGGTGGGACTGCGCAGCTTTCTCTGGCGCTCCCCGACAAACGATCCTTCCCGTCGACGCAGCTCTCATCGGCGTCCCGGCATCCGACGACCCACGAGGGTTCGCTCCCGTCCTCCTGCCTGGCAGGGATCCTCCGCATGGCCGGCCGTGCGGATCGCCGTTTTCGCATGAACAGCACCGACACCAGCACCGAGCCCACCACGCCGCCAGCGCCCAGCCTCAGCAAGATCGAACAGGCCAAGGCCGAACTCTGCGGTCTGGATCTGGCCCCCCGGCTGGCGGAACTGGCCGCCGCGGGCTGGGATTCCCTGGATGAGGCCACCCTGACGATCCGGTTGAAGTGGCTGGGGATCTTCTTCCGCCCCGTGACCCCCGGTCGCTTCATGGTGCGGCTGCGGTTGCCCAACGGTGTGATCCGGTCCGAGCAGCTGGAGGTGCTGGCCGATGCGGTCGACCGCTGTGGCGAGCACGGCAGCGCCGACATCACCACCCGCCAGAACCTGCAGCTGCGGGGGCTGCTGCTGGAGGACATGGCGCCCCTGCTGGCGGCCATGGAGCGCGTCGGTCTCACCAGCCGCCAGTCGGGCCACGACAACCCCCGCAACATCACCGGCAACCCTTTGGCCGGCCTCGACCCGGAGGAGGTGATCGACACCCGGCCGCTGGTGGAGGCCATCCAGGCCCGGCTGCTGGCCGATGGGGGCCCCCGCAACCTGCCGCGCAAGTTCAACGTGGCGGTGGGCGGCGCCCCCGACAGCTTCCTGCTGCACAACGACCTCGCCTTCCTGCCGGCGCCCCACCCGCAGGATCCGGCCGCACCGCTCGGCTTCACGGTGATGGTGGGCGGCTTCTTCTCGGCCCAGCGCAACGAACTGGCGGTTCCCCTCGGCCTCTGGCTGCGGCCCGACCAGCTGCCCGATTTCACCCTGGCCCTGCTGCGGCACTACGACGCCCACGGCAACCGGGTCCAGCGGAACAAAAGCCGGCTGATGTACCTCATTGATGGCCTGGGGCTGGCGGCCTACCGCGCCGCCGTGGTGGCGGCCTATCAGGAGCTGGCCGGGGATTCAGCGCCGGCGCCCCTGCCCCACGATGGCCGCCATCTGGTGGTGCGTGCCCCGCGCGACGGGCTGGGCCTCCAGGCCCAGAAACAGGCGGGCCTGCATTGGGCGGGGCTGCACGTGCCGATGGGGCGCCTCGATGCCGCCTCCATGCTCGAGCTGGCCCGCCTGGCCGGCTCCTACGGCAGCGGTGAGCTGCGCCTCACCGAGGCCCAGAACGTGCTGATCGTGAACGTGCCGAGCGATCGGCTCGCGGCCCTGGAGGCCGAATCGCTGCTGGAACGGTTCCGCCTGGAGCCCGGAGCCCTGCAGGCCGAAGCGGTGAGCTGCACGGGCAGCCGCTACTGCAGCTTTGCCCTGATCCCCACCAAGCGCACCGCCCAAGCGGTGATTGATGAGCTGGAGCGGCGGCTGGAGCTGCCCGAGGCCGTGCGCAGCCACTGGACCGGCTGCCCCAACGCCTGCGGCCAGCCCTACATGGGCCAGATCGGCCTGATGGGGGCCAAGGCCCGCCAGGACGGTCAGATGGTGGAGGCGGCGAAAATCTTCCTGGGGGGCCGCCTGGATCAGGACCCACAGCTGGCCGAACTGCACGAGAAAGCGGTGCCCCTCTCCGAGCTCGCTGACGTGCTGGAAGGGTTGCTGGTGGAACGGTTCGGCGCCCGGCGCCGCGCCGCGTCGTGACGACCTCGTGACCGCCGCTCTCGCCGCCTGGGATCCCCTGCAGTTGCCCATCAGCGGCAGTCCCGAACGCTGGCCATGGCTGCAGGGCCTGCGGCGGTCGCAGGACGTCGACCTGGAGCCCTGGCTGCACGCCGTGGAGGCCGGTCATCTGGTGCCTGATCCCGACCTGCTGGGCGCCCTGGCGGATCGGCTCGACGGCCCGGCCTCGGCCCGACTGCTGGCCTGGTGGCTCGCCGAGCCTGCGGCCGACCCGGCCTTGCTGGACGTGATCGGTCGCCGTCGCCATCCCCACGGCCGAGCCCTGCTGCGGCAGGCCCTGGAGGACGCCAGCAGCGGCGCTGGGCGGAGCGAGCTGTTGCTGCCGCTGCTGGGCCATCAGCGCGATCCCGAGGATTTCGCGTTGCTGCGGCAGTGGGCCCTGGACCCCCTGCCGCAGCTGCAGCGCCGCGCGGCCCTGGAGGGCCTGGCGGTGGGGCTGGCGGCCTGGCCGGTGGCCCCCCTGCGGCAGGCCCTGTGCACCTTGGTTGGCGACCTTGATCCAGCCCTGGCCGCCACGGCGGTGGACCTGCTGGCCCGTCTGCCGGCGGGACGGGAGGCCTTGGATGGCCTTGATCGGGACCAGCTGGCCCCGGAGCTGGCCAGGCGGGTGGAGCGGCGCCTTGCAGGGGGGCGATCATGGAGGTCATCCCAGCGTCCGTGAGGCGAGGCCGATGTTCCGTCACCTGCTGGTGCCCACCGACGGCTCCGATCTCTCCGACGGCACGATCCGCCGAGCGGTGAGCTACGCCCGCGACACCGGGGCGACCATCACCTTCTTCCATGCCCTCGCCAACCTGGCGATGCCGCCGCAGGCCTCCCTCTACGGCGATCCGGTGCTGCTCGATCCGGCCGTGGTGGAGCGGTTCGGCCAAGCCGAGCGGGCCTACGCCGCCGGGCTGCTGGAGCGGGCCCGGGGCATGGCCGAGAAGGCCGGCGTCCCCTGCGACACGGTCGTGGGCGACCATCCGGTGGTCTACGAGGCGATCATCGACGCCGCCACCCTCCACGGCTGCGACCTGATCTTCATGGCCTCCCACGGTCGCCGCGGCCTCGCCGGGCTGTTGCTGGGCAGCGAGACCCAGCAGGTGCTGACCCACACCGACCTGCCCGTGCTGGTGTTTCGGCGCCCGGAGCCCGGTGCCGGCAACGATCAGGGAGCTCCCTCGGCCCCGGCCGCGCCGCCCTGCTGAAGCCGCCAGCGGCGCACCACCTCCGCCACAGCCAGGCCGTCGAGGTCGACCTGGGCATTGAGGCGCTGCATCGTGGCGGCGGGGATGCGGTCGGCCAGGGCGTCGATCACCGGCACCAGTTCCGGGCGCCGCCGCAGCGTCGCCGCATTGAACACCGGCACCGCGTCGTAGGGAGGGAAGTAGTGGCGGTCGTCCCGCAGCTGTTGCAGGTCGAGGGCGGGGATCAGGCCGTTGGTGGTGTCGCCGGCGATCAGGTCGACCCGCCCCTCGGCCAGGGCCCGGTAGGTGAGGCCCAGATCCATGGCCTCGGGCGGCTGGGCGAAGCGCAGCCCGTAGCGCCGGGCCAGGCCGGCGAAGCCATCGGGGCGGTTGAGGAACTCGTAGCCGAAGCCTGCCCGCCAGCGGGGGGTATGCGGGGCCGCCTCGCTGATCGTGGCGATCCCCAGCCGCTCGGCTTCGGCGCGGCGCACCAGGATCGCGAAGCTGTTCTCGAAGCCCAGGGAGGGGAACACGGTGAGCCCGAAGCGCTCGCCGTAGAGGCGGCGCGTCTCCTCGAAGACCCGCCGCGCCGGATCGGGAGTCTCCGGCGGAGGCGGGGACTGGTCCAGCAGGGTGGTCCAGGCGGTGCCGGTGTACTCCACGTAGCCGTCGATGCGACCGCTGCGCACGGCGGCGTGAATCAGGCCGGTGCCCCCCAGGCCGAAGTCCCGCTTCACCTTCAACGGAGTGACGGCCTCGATCTGCTGGGCCAGCAGTTCCCCCAGGATCAGCTGCTCGGTGAAGCTCTTGCTGCCGATCCGCACCGTGCCGGCACCGGCGGGCGGAAGCAGCCGCAGTGCCAGCACGGCCCCCACGGCCAGGCCCGCCAGACCCCAGGCGAGCCGCTGCAGCCGTCGCCGCCCGCCGCTGTGACCCTTGGCGCGGGGCTGGGCCAGCCGCCGTTCCAGCCACCCCAGGCCGCCGTCGGCGAGCAGCGCGATGGCGGCGGCCGGCAGGGCCCCGGCCAGGATCAGGCCGTTGTTCACCGTGGCGATGCCCCGGAAGATGAACACCCCCAGGCCACCGGCGCCGATGGCGGCGGCGATCGTGGCCACCCCGACGCCGATCACCGTGGCCACCCGGAGGCCGGCCATCAGGGTGGGCAGGGCCAGGGGCAGTTCCACGTGCAGCAGCACCTGGCGGTCGCTGAGTCCGAGGGCATGGCCGGCCTGCTTGAGCCCCGGTGGCACCTGGGCCAGGCCGGTGACCAGGCCCCGCAGCAGGGGCAGCAGGGCGTAGAGGGTGAGGGCCACGATCGCCGGGGTGGTGCCGATGCCCCCCAGCAGCGGCACGGTGAGCAGCAGGCCGAAGATCGCCAGGCTCGGCACCGTCTGCACCGTGCTGGCCAGCGCCAGGACGGGCCCGGCCCAGCGGGGCCGGCGGCTGATCCACAGGCCCAGCGGCAGGCTGATCGCCAGGGCCAGGCCGATGGCGCTGCCCACCAGCAGCAGGTGCTCGCCGCTGCGCTGCAGGATCTCCCCCGCCAGGGCGCCGTCCCACCAGGCCGGCGGCGAAGGGCCGCTCATGGCGCTTCGGCTGGCGTCAGGGCCCGGGTGGCCTGGAACACCGGCACGCTGACGCCGATGAGCAGCAGGGCCCAGCCGCTGTTGGCGGTGTCGTTGAACAGGGCCCCCACCAGAAAGGCGATCGACCCCACCAGCACGATGGCGGTGCTCCACGGGTGGCCCCAGGCCTTGAAGGGCCGGGGCCGCTCCGGCTCCCGCCGGCGCAGCACGAACAGGCAGACGATCCCCACCAGGTAAAGGCTCACGTAGAGGAACGCGGCCAGCCCGAGCAGGATGGTGAAGTCGCCGCAGAGCACCAGCAGGGCCGAGGCCAGGCTGGTGAGCACCAGGGCCACGGTGGGGGTGCCACCCCTGTTCACCCGGTCGACCAGGGGGCTGAACAACTTGTCCCGGCTGAGGCCGTAGAGGATGCGGGGGGCGCCCATGATCGAGGCGTTGATCAGGCCCGCCAGGGACACCAGCGCCAGCACGGTGATCGCCTGGCCGCCGAAGGCGCCGAACAGCAGGGCGGCCGCGTCGGCCACCGGCAGGCTGGAGACGGCGATCACCTTCAGGGGCAGCACCCGCAGCAGGGCCAGGTTGAACAGGGTGTAAAGGACGATCACGGCCAGCACCCCGCCGATCAGGGAGCGGGGCAGGTCCTCCTGGGGTTCGCTGAACTCCTCGGAGAAGTAGATGGGGCTGTGCCAGCCGTCGTAGGTGGTGACGATCGCCTGCAGGGAGAACACCAGCGCCACCGCCATTCCCGTCCAGCCGGTCGGGGTGGCCAGCGCCGTCGCCGTGGTGGGGATGGCCGCGCTGGCGGCGGCGCGGGTTTCGGGGCCGCCCAGCAGGAAGCAGGCCGCCACCACCGCCAGGAAGGCGATCGCCTTGGCCAGGCTCAGCAGCTTCTGGCTGCCGCTGCCGGCCTCCACCCCCACGAGCTGGATGAGGCTGAACAGGGCCACCACCGCCAGCCCCACCAGCTTTCCGTGCGGCTCCAGCCCCGGCAGCAGGAAGGCCACGTACTCGCCGATGGTGACCGCCACCCAGGCGATGCCGGTGCAGTGGCCGACCCAGTCCATCCAGCCCACGGTGAAGCCGGCGGCATCGCCGAAGCAGCGCCGGGCGTAGACGTACCAGCCACCGGCCAGGGGCAGAGTGGCACCTAGCTCCGCCACGGCGTTGGCGCCGAGCAGGGCATAGAGGCCGCCGGCCAGCCAGGCCGCCACCACCCAGGGGCCGCTGCCCAGCTGGGCCGCCACCAGGCCGGGGGTGCGCAGGATGCCGGCGCCGATGGTGCCCCCCACCGCCCCGGCGATGCCGAAGCTCACCCCCAGCACGTTGAGCAGGCGGCCCGGGGTCTGGGCGGTCGACGCCTGCTCTGGGGCCAGCGGATCGGGGGGAGCGGAGCGGGTCAGGAGGCGATCACCCGTTCCAGCAGGGCCTGGAGCTCCTCCAGTTCGTGGCGGCTCAGGAGCCAGTCGCCCTGCTGATCCTTGGTGACGCGGGCCTCGATGATCCAGCCGTCCTCCGTGCGCGCGACGGCGAAGTGGGGGGACTGGAAGGGGGCGACCATGGGCTGGCGGAAGGGGGGCGTTACCTCCTGCTTAGCCAGATCCGCCAGCAGCGGCGGTGGCCCCAGCTGCTCGAGCCGGAACGTGGCGCCGTAACTGGGGGTGGGTTGCTGGGAATAGAAGCGTGCGGCGCCCGGCCGGCCCAGGCGGCGGCGGCCGCTGGCCACCAGGGCGGCGGCCCGGCTGCGGGCCCGCAGGGCCTGCAACACCAGCGTCTGCAGCCAGTCGGGCGGGGTGCTCCAGCCCAGGGCCACGCAGGTCTGGCGATCCAGCAGACCCAGCAGCACCGGCCGCAGGGCGGGGCGCAGGGGGGCGGGCCAGTCGGCCAGGAGCATGGCCAGGGTGGCGTCGGCGATGCGCCGGTTGGTGGCCGCCGGCGCGAAGGCCTGCCGCTCCACCCGTTCGTTCAGGGCCAGCAACGCCTCGAGGTTGTCCGGCAGGTCCGCGATCCCCATCCGCTCGCCCACCCCGCGCCAGAACAGGAACAGGTGCTCCTGCTCCAGGGGGGTCAGGGGCCGCCAGCCGTAGCGGGCCAGCCAGCGGATCGGCTCGGCCACGAAGGTGGAGAGCACGTAGAGGAAATCGTCGTTGCTGATCGCGTAGTGGCCGTGGATGCGGTTCATGCGGTCGATCACCGCGGCCCCGGCCGGGCTGCCTGGGCCATGGCGCAGCAGTTCAGCCACCATCAGCCCGGTGTCGTCGTAGCGCTTGCGCGGGCGGCGCTCGAACTCCCCGGTGCGCGCCAGAAGCCCGGAGATGGAGGGCACGCAGAAGGTCTTGAGCAGGGCCAGCTCCAGGGCCCGGGTGAGGTCCCAGGGGAACAGCTCGCCGGCCAGCCGGTGGGCGGTGGCTTCGGCGGCCCGCAGGGCCCCGGCGGCGTCGGAAGGGTCGGTGGGGGAGTGCATGGGGCGGGGGGTCAGAAGCGGGAGCCGGGCTGCTGCAGGAACGCCAGTTCCTAGCTGGTGCTGGGCCTCCCGAGGGCCTGGTTGCGATGGGGGAAATGGCCGTGCTCCGGACTGGTGTTCCCTGCATCAGGGTTCGCGGCTGTGCAGAGGGGAGCAGCATCAGGGCCAGTCCCAGAGCCAACAGCACCGCGGTGTCGCCGATGGCGTAGGGGACGACCATGAGCAACACGCCGCAGCCAAGGGCAAGGGAATGACCCTGCTTTTTGCCATAGAAGGTGTAACCAAGGCCCACGGAGCTGACCACCAAGGCGGTCAGCTGCCGAGGCTGGCATAGCTGCTCATGTTGCCCAGCCTTGCTCAGGAGATGCCCCCATGGTCGTTCCGATGATCGCGGCGGTGGCCCCGGATCCCTGATTCCCGGCCAATCCTTCGGGGAGAGAGGTGGATGCGGGCGGGGGCGAAGGCTCGCCGCTTCACCCGTACGTTCAGGTTCAGCAGCGCCTCCAGACCGTCCGGCAGGGGTTCGATCCCCATGCGTTCGCCCACGCCATGCCAGAAAAGCACCAGGCGCTCCTGTCCTAGGTCGTCAGGGCCCGCCAGCCCCAAGGGCGCAAACATCCAGGGCTGACAACGATCACTCTGCTGGAACACCTGCAGCTCCAGAAGCCAGACCAGAACTGGGTTCCTATGCATCTTGCGAACGTGAGCTGAGTTGAGCATTCGGCGATCAGGCTTCATATCGAATCAACAGGGCTGCACATTCAGCTTCCAGTCAGACAGCCGCTGACGGCACCTGTTCACTCTCCAGAAAGGGTCACAGGACCTCTGGAGTTGCACCACTTCAAGGGGCACTACCGCCAATGACCTCTGCCTGCTTCCATCTCTCGATCCTGGCCCAAGAACTGGAGCTCACCCGTCGCTGGTACGAACGGGTTCTGGGCTCTGTGGCAGGACGCAGCAGCGCGGCGGCGCTGATCCTCAATCTGGGGGGTCACCAGCTGGTTGCCCAGCATCAGCCCCTCGATCCTGAACCGCTGCAGCGGGGCAACTACCCGCGTCATTTCGGACTGGTGGTCCCCTCCCTGGAATCGTGGCAAGCCCTGCGGGAACGGGTGGGAACGACCGGTGAAGGGTTTCGGTGGCCCCGAAATGCCGCTTCGTGGGCACGGTGCTGGAGCACTGGACCTTTGTCTGATCGATCCCTCAGCCAACTGGCTGGAGTTCAAGCACTCCCGGCACCCGGAGGCTGTACTGGGCTGCCGCGATCAGGCTGCTGTGGGCGATCCGGAGCTCCGGCCCCGCAGCAATCCCGTGGCCTAATCGGCCGAGACCTGCTGGAGTAAACCGAGATCAACCTTGCGCCTCTCACCAACATCGACCCCTGGAGCAAGGCTGTTGCATGAGGCCCAGCTGCTGGTCCCCAAAACCCTGGCCGACTACGACTGGGGAGCTATCCCGGACCTGGAGCGCCCCCAGATCGAGCAGCTTGCCCACGACACCGGCTGGCTGGATCGGGCTGAGAACCTGCTGCTGTTCGGTCCCAGCGGTGTGGGCAAGACGCACCTGGCCGCCGGGATCTGCCGCAGCCTGATTGCCCTGGATCGCTCCGCCCGCTTCTTCTCAGGCACGACGCTGGTGCAGGAGCTGCAGCGGGCCAAAGCCGACTACGCCCTGGCCAAGGCGCTCACCAAGCTGGATCGCTATGCCCTGCTCGTCATCGATGACATTGGCTACGTCCGCAAAGACGATGCCGAGACCTCGGTGCTGTTCGAGCTGGTGATGCACCGCTACGAGCGCAGATCGCTGTTGGTGACCAGCAACCAGCCGTTCAGCGAGTGGGAGAACGTCTTCTCCACCAGCGCCATGACCGTGGCAGCGGTGGACCGGCTGGTGGACCACAGCACGATCATCCAGATCAAAGGCGAGAGCTACCACCGCAAACGGGCACGACGGATGGGGAGCCCAGCCAGAGGCTGATTTTCGCCGTGACCGGGCGTCAATTCCCGCCTCCGTAGTTGACACCGGGCACGCAGTCCTGGAACTCGTTTCGTTTCTCAATGCCGATGTGGCCAGCATCGCCGTAGATGAGGCTCTCATCCCCATGGAGCCGCTCAGCTGCTGTATTCAGCTCATGCACGTTGGCCGCGGTGCTCACCACGGAGTGGACCAAGCCAGATGCGGCATCAACGCCGTAGCCCTTGGCTTCCGCGTAGCGGTTGTGGCAACGCATCCCAAAAAACCACTGCTTGCCTCTTGCGACCGAATGCATTTCAGGATCCCTCTCCTTGGCCTTGTTCTTGGTGGAGCTGGGGGCATTGATGATCGTGGCATCAAGGTTCGTGCCTTCCCATGGCCTCCGGCCGACTCCGTCTACAGCATCACTCCCCTCTGGCTCAGCATCTGGTTCACACCCTCTAGGATCTGCTCGGCGATGCGATGCTCCTCCAGCAGATGGCGGAACTTGAGGATCGTGGTCTCATCAGGGATCCTTCTTCCTTCCATCGTCTCGATTCCGGCGAGGCGGCGGAAGCAGGGCTTATCGATCAGCATCTCCTCCATCAGGGGGTCTGAAAGCGTGAACCACTGCTGCAGCAGGTGGATCCGCAGCATCACCTCCAAAGGAATCGACGGGCGACCTCCCTTGCTGGACGGCTTGTGATACACGGGCTTGATCAAGGCCAGAAACGCTTCCCAGGGAACCGTGATCTCCATCTCATCCAAGAAGCGCTGGCGACGCGTCCTCTTTTTGGCGTAGATCTGCTCATAGTCAGAAAAGCCCAGCTGGAGGGGGTCGGCCATCCGTTCCTGTCTCAGTCTTGGATCTGATTAATTTTAGCGGGTTTTCAGGGGTTCCCTGGCATGCGAAGTCGATGAGACTAGATGCATAGAAGGGGGTCTGCGTTTTTCAGTAAGACCTAAACAATTTTCGTATCCATTCAGGGGTCGGGACGAGCCGTTGCGCGAATGCACGCCTGATCGCTCATCCCTGAGCGGGCAAAGATGCCGTGCTGCTCTTGCTGCTGAACTCAGGGATCCGGCAGCAGTGATGGCATCTCGCCGCCGCGGTGATGGGCAACCCAGGCCTGCTCCAGGAATTGCCAGACATCGCGGCCCTGTTGCCGCAGGGTGGTGGTGACCGTGAGCAGCCGGCTGCGGCAGATGGCGCCGCTGGCCGATTGGACGCCATGACTGATCTTGCGCTGGATGACTGACTGGCGCAGGGCTCGTACTCCTACGGAGAAGACTTCGTCTACGGCGGCGTTGTTGGTGGGCTCGATTCCTTCTTTCTCCAGGAAGGTCCAGAGGCCATCGGCCACTTGCAGCAGTTGCAGGCAGGTACGCACCGTCTTGGCCCACGGCGTTCGCTCTCCGCGCTGGAAGCCCAGCTCCACCACCCGCTGCAGCGTGGCCACAAACGCCTGGCGGATCGGCCGGCAGCCCTGCTGCAACGCCAGCCAGTCGATCGTTCCGTCCTTCCACTTGTGCCACTGGGCAAACAGCTGCTGCTGCAGGCCCAGCAGCTCCGCTCCGAACTCGGCGATGGCGCCCGGGCGTTCGGCGATGGCGGTGAGATCGCGGATCACGTGCGCCCAGCACAGTTGCCGCTGCTGGGTGGGCAGGTGGTTGTAAGCCGAGAAGCGATCGCTCACGACAATGCCTCCAAAGGCGTTCCCGAGCAGCTCGATCGCAGCGGCCGTCGAGCGGCTCAGGCCTTGCACAAACACCGTCACCAAGGCGGTCACCATCACCCACTGCCAGCCACGCTTGCGATCGGGATTGCCTCCGTCAGCGTTGCCGGTGGGGGCGCCGGTTTCATCCATGTAGGGACTCCTGAAAAACAGCCGACGCCACATCGCGCCGAAACTGGCCTCTGAGGAGGGCTTGCTCAGGCTATGGCCACGTCTATGCGGTGACTGGCCAATCGCTCCATCTTTCGTCAGTAATTGTCCAGGCCTTCGCTGGCGAGGTATGGAGCCGGAGAAGCCTGCAGAGACAGGCAAGAAAGAGCACAAAAAAGAGGCGGAGCAGCCTCAGGATCTTCTTGGCACACATCACCAGGAAACTCATGGAGATTGAAGTTGCAGCTCCATGGGCGAGCCTTGCCATGATCAGCTTCAGTGAATACTTTCGCTTGCCCGAGCCAAAGACTCCCTCCACTTCATTTCTACGGCGCTGATCAGCACTGAGTTGTTGCTTGTGAGCTGCATTGATCTCTGGATCCCTAGGAGGCCTTCCCAAGCGCTTGCCAGAGAGGCGAATCCCGTTCTTAGTGCAGTAGTGCCTGTTCTTAGCATTGATATAAATGCGATCAGCGCATATTCGTTCAGGGTAGCAACCATTGTCCTGCATGTACTTCTCGGCCTGGGCAATCAGATCTTCGCCCTCGTTGTAGGCATCCCAGCTGAGCCGATGCAGGAACGCAAATCCATTGCTCACAGAAATACTGATTTTGGCTCCGAATTCAACAGCAGCCCTTGCCTTTCCGCGAACAATGGGCCGTACCTGACGCTGCACCAAATTGACAAGGCGATCAGGGATGCTCCTGGTCTTGCTGTGGATCAGAATGGTTTGCTGCCGGTGTAGCTCACTGCAAGCGAGGAGCTTATGCCACCAATGCTGTCTGAGAGCTGAAAGGCTTGCCCCATCAGCGATCAGGGCATCAATGGCTTCCAGATTGCGCTGCAGATAGTCAAGCTGCCTCCTCACCGCAGCCTTGAGTCTTCTCCGTCGTGGTCTTTTCTGCTTGGCGACATTGAGAAAATGTGCACGCGCCTTGCAGCGGTCATAACGCGGGCGATGCGCGCCATAACCGTTGAATTGCTTGCAGAGGTCGTCAATCACTCTCTCTGTTGACTGCCGCGCCTCATTCAAAAGCTTCAGGTCCGTTGGATAGGTGATATCGGCGGGCGTGCAGGAGGCATCAATGCTTAGCGTGCCCCAATTCATTCCTTCTGGCCAGTCTGCTGGTTTGATCAGGCAATCGAGCGAGAGCTGATCGCTATCGTCTTTACCATCCCCACTTGGATCGCCATCGTCATGGGACTGAGAAGCCGCAGCCTCAATCAACATCTCCTTGCCTCGTTGGACCACAAGCTCATTGATATGCCTCAGGTCTTCATCTGAGAAACGCTTGCGAAAATGAACCATCATGGATGGATCAAAGGGCACCTTGCTGGAGTAACCGGAAAATCCAAGGAAGAACTGCATGTAGGGGTTCTCCTGAATCTGAAGAACAGTCTCTTCGTCTGCGAGTCCTAAACGCTGCTTGATGTAGAGCGATCCGAACGCCAGTCGCACGGGCTTGGCAGGAGCACCCACATTTGCACTGAACTGAGGGGCATAAGCCTCCTCAAGCTCTTGCCAAGGGATAAGCTCTGCAAGCAGCACCCAGCGGTTGTCAGGGTCAAGTGTGCCACCAAAAGGCACATGGAAGTCCGTGATTGAAAGCTGCCCGTTATGCTGCTTCCGGTACATGTGCGGCCATCATCAGTGAACGCAATCCGCGATTGCTGCGTTCCCTGCCAGTTTATCGGCTTCTAACTGCTGAGACCAGTTGCAGCGCAGTTGTTTTGCCTTTTTCAGGAGTCCCCATGTAGACCACCGGCTGTTGTCGGGCGGCATCCAGTGCTTCTGCCATCGGTTGCGCCAGCGCTGCGCTTAAGCGCTGGCGGATCGTTGCAATCGCCCCACGGCTGATTTCCACCCCCAGCAGCTGATCCAGCAGCGCCTGGGTCTTACCAAAACTCAAGGGGAAGGCGCTACCCATCAAACCCACCAGGGCACTGAGCCGGGGCCCAAAACGGCTGGCCTCCACCTCTGTCGGCAAGGTCGCGCAGGTGCTGGTGGAGCAGCAGGAGCACACCAAACGGTGCAGGCGATGCTCAATCACTACAGGAGTGATTGGCGGGATCTCGATCACCTGATGGCGCAAGGGCTCGGGATCCTCACCCTGCAGCAGTTGGCCGCAACGGCGGCATACCTCTGGGTGGTGCTCCACCACCTCATCCACCCGCTCGATCGGCAGGAGCTCAGGGCCACTGCCGGGATGGCCCGTTTGGCCACCGCGCTTGCGACCACTACCTTTGCGGCGCTCTGGGGGCTTGAAACCCGGGCCATCAGTGGAGGGTGGTTTGGAGGAGTTGCGAGAGCTGCGGCCGATCTGCTCCCGCAGGCTGGCCAGTTTCGCCGCCAGGGCGGTGAGTTGGGCGCGGAGCTGTTGGATCTCCTGCTGCTGATCCCTTTGTACCTCCTGCTGATCCAGGATGAACTCCCTGGCATCGGCTGACCACGACAACCAGTCCGCGTCGGAAATGCCAGCAGGAGGGGCTCCCATCTCAAGCTGTCTCTGCCTGAGATGGAAACAGGAATCATGTCGCCGTAAAGGGTTCAGCAAGGATGAAGTTCGCGGGGGGCTATCCCGCCCCCTAAACGTTTACCAATTCTCGATGTGCCCTGAAGTCAGGCTTTCCTTGCGACCACCCAAACAACAACCGGCCAATCATGTTCATTCCGAGTGGCTAGTATATACAAGGGATTGGTAGGATTGTCGGGAATGCTTTTGTTCCGATAAGGAGGCTTCATTAATAAAGTTGCTTCTCTATTTCCCCACCCCCCAACCAGCTCTTCATGAAGCCCACTTTCTTTGCATAACAAAGATAAGGCATCTGGTGTATATCGCCAGAAATCCTTTGGAGCACCATGAATTTTGTTTATAAAACAGGTCGTATGACACATAAACCCCCCTGGCTTTAGGATTCTGGCGGTCTCAGAGATTGCCTTAAAAGGGTTCCCTTCTACGTGCTCAAGCACTTGGTCCGAAATACAAAAATCAAAATGGTTGTCTGGAAAATTAAGATCGAGAATATTATGCTCTGGATAGTTAGCCTCTATGATTGTAGTTTGGACTAGGCCAAGAATTCTGGCAAATTCGATAGAGCGCGATAGCGCTAAGCAAGTTTTATCTAGGCCATCAAAGGCTGCAAAAGTATTTGCCAAGGCTTGATACATCGCTAACCGAGTAATTTTATGTGTTTTCTTGCCTGGCTGGTTGTAAGCCATGACCAGAAGTGCATCTATCGTCTTGTCAGATAAGCCAAACATGCGCTACATCCGTTGATTGATTTTTTAGGAAGAGATTGATATACCCTTTATTGGGTGGTTAATTCCTTTATAATTTCTGTGGTGCTTTTCGGCGAAGTAATCGATCCTTGGAGCCTTGCCTGAACATCCAATAGAATTCGATGGCATGTTGGCGTTCATGTCATGTGATCCCAATGTAAATCGAAATTAAGGGGGGTGGGACAAGTCTTGCGGCGGCGTCCCTTTGAATGGTGTAAAATATGAGGTCTGGTTGCCGTGATCTGGGTGTGAACAGGGTGGCATCACGTGCTGTCATTCCAACGGTAAAGATGCACATCTTGTCTCCAAGATGAATCCAGACGATTGACTTGTCAAGCCTTTCGTCTGGATGGCCGATGTGTTGTCGGAATGCAGTGGTCTGTGGGGCGCTGCGATGGGGATCACCTGGGGCCTGTGTCCTTGCCTGTTACGCGCAGGCAGTCAGCAAGGCTGGCAGATCCTCCAGCGAGGGGATGGCAGCCATGCTCTAGGCAGAATAATCGCGGCGGCCCTCTAGCTGCCAGTTGCTCGTCCTGCTCCAGCACCACTACCCCCACCAGGCGGGTGATGACGGCGGCGTTGGGGATGATGCCGACGACGCGGGTACGCCGTTTGTTCTCCTCGTGAACCCGCTCCAGCAGGTTGGTGCTCTAGATCTTGCGCCAGTGGGGTGCAGGGAAGCTGCCTGTCCGACACGTCTCACCCAAGATGGTCATGCGACAGCCAGCTGCCGCGCTTGCTGAGATCGTGGTCGTGGCGGCAGCTCAATCCGCGTGAACCAGGGCTGTTTCTGGCGACGCTGAGACGCCAAGGCTGGGGATGCATGGCTCCAGCTCGCGCAGAGGGATCGGCATCCGCGTCCGCAAGGTCCTGCCGGCATTGGCCACGGCTTGCTGCAGCCACTTCAGGCCAATCCGCACAAAGCTAATGCCGCGTCGCCAGTGGGGATCAACTGAGGGCGCAGGCTATCGTGATTATTGGCAAAACCATGGAGGCTGCTCTCCAGCACCACGATCGCCACCACCAAGAGCAGGCGATCGATGTGCCCGGGATCTTGCGGACCACTGCTCTCCAGCTGGAAGAGGCCTGATTTCTGGTCGCGGAACAGCTGCTCACAGCAGAAGCGCTTGGCATAGCTCCAGACCAGATCCAGCGTGGGATCTGCGTTGCTGACCAGGTACCAGGGTTCGTCGATGGCGATGCCGCTGGGGTGGGCCAGTCATAGGATGGATTTGTAGGAATCATCGGCCCAGAGCTGAACGTCCCGGAACCCACAGCAGTGGCCACGGGGCAGGCGCAGCCGGCGCACCTCACAGCCCATCGGCGCTGCGATGCGGTGGATCCACATATCGGAGCGGAGGCGCATCACGTAGCTCCAGCGGGCTTTGCCGTCAGACCAGCCGAGCAGCTCCTCACTGGGAATGGCGCGATCCGCCACAGAGTGATGGCGCCGAACGCAGCCAGGAGCCGATCGGCCTTCTCCAGCAGAGCGATCGAAAATGTGGCACTGACGCTGGCACTGGGATGCGCCAGCGTTCGCCACAGCAAAGGAATGTCTCAGCCGTGGCCCACTGCGGATAGAACCACCACGCAGCAGCGGTTCCAGAGCATCGTGGCGCCCAACACCAATGCAATGCCTGGCCTGGCTTTTGCCAGTCCTGCAGGGCTAAGAGCACCAGGGGGCTACAGAGCGCCTCATCATCAATTCAGTGATTGCTCAGCCAGCGCTGCCAGCTGGCCACCAGGCAATGGCCCAGAGGCAACACGGTCTTCCAGCGGTCGAAACAGACGCTCTGGCTCAGTAACAGTCTGGCGACCATCCAGGCCAGCAGCACCAGATGGCGCTGATCTAGAAATTGTCTGTGTTGACGCAGGAGGCCGATCAGCTCAGCATGGATCCGGGCATGGGAAACCACTGGGTGTTGGTTTGGTCTCGCAACCCCAACGTCTCATGGCTCCCTATCACCCAATGATCCAGGGCTGATTCAAAGTATTAAAGCGGGTTCGGTTCTGGCTGGCGCATCGCCATCACCAGCAGCGTCGTGATGTCGTGCATCACCGCCTGCATGCCGGCCCGGATCGACTGAAAACCCGCCAGCCGCAGCAGGTTGAGAGCTGCGGTCCGCAGCGTGGCCATCGTGCCGGCGCCATTGCCCCGGTAACGGTGGGCGTCCTCATGCAGCTGCGTGTCCCGGATCCAGTGCCAGCTCTCAACGCTCCAGCGGTCCCGCACCTGTCGCAGCAAGGCTTCTGGCGTGGTGCGCAAGCTGGTGAGGAAGTGGTGGGTGGCGTGAAATGGCTTGCCATCACGGGTGCCCTCAGCGGTCACCTCCACGATCCAGCTGGTGCCGCTCCAGGCCTCCTGGATGTGCTCCGGCGCCTCTTTCGCCCGCAGCGTCCAGGTGATGTCGCGGCCATGGCTGATCTCGTGATCGGTTGCCAAGAAAGGGATTTTCCGCTTGCCCTGGAACTGGCTGCGGATGTGGCGGTGCAACGTCTTGTGGTTGGCTTTGACCGTCAAGAGGAAGTCGGCCCCCTGCTCCTGGAGGAGTTGAAAAACGGGCGCTGCGTATGGAGCGCATCCGCCTGGATCAACACGCCCTCGAGATCCAGCTCACCGAGGAGCTTCTACTGCTTCGCAGAAGCCTGCGGCTAGAGCACCGCCCGCTCATGGTTTTCGCCGGTGGCGTAGCAGGCCTGACTGATTGCCACGCCCAAAGCAGCGGAGTAGAGCGTGACCTGAACAATGAACGCTGAACCACCACCGGCGGTGGGCTCGATCGAACCCCGCAGTGTCTTGCCGTCACACACCAGCTGGTCGATATCCGCTGCACCACCTGGGATCTGGGCGATCGTCCAGTCACGGATGGCCGCGCATAAGCCCGCGACATTCACCTGAAGGAAGAAGTAGCGAAACGCTGAATCCGAAGGTGGCCGCCGCAGTGCGAGCCCCAGCTGCTCACCAAGTACCGCATGGTGGCGCCGTGCGAACCGCTCCAGATCCCTCAAGCTTTCGCAGCCGCTCAAAATGCCCAGCACGGCCACCAGCAGCAGATACCAGGCGGGGATACGAATCCCACGCCGCATCCGCACGTCGGGGATCGCCTTGAGGAAGCTGATCAGATCGAGATCGGTTGCAGCAGAGACGCTTTCGGGCACAAGGAGGAGGCGAATCCGCCGACCTCAGCTCATGCTGGCAGCCATGGCAATGGAGCCTGTGACGGACTTTAAATCAGCCCTACCCAATGACCTGAGACTCTTTCTGAAGCAATGCTTCTTGGACTTGTGTCGGTCAGTCAGGGTGCCGAGAGCTTCGCCGGTGATGCCAGTATTGCCATGTTCGGCAACACCCTGCGGCCGATTGACGTGATGGTGCAGTCCGGGCACCTGTTTGCGCCGATGCCAGATGTGATTCGCGATGACATGGCCTTCATTGACCGGTGCATTCCTATCTACCGGGCTGGGAAATCCCGAAGATGCGCAACGAGTTCTTCACCGACTACTACGGCTTCGTGATCGACTATCTCGCCAAGGCGCTGCGGATCACAAGAAGTTTGTGCCGCCAATGCGTCTTCAGGACCGAAAGCTTTGCCCCAGAAGCGATCAAGGCATCGGTGGCATCAAGATTCCGCTGTAGGTAGTCGAGCTGACGGCGTATTGCAGCTTTGATCTTGCGACGGCGTGGCTTTGGCTGTTTGGCTACATTGAGGAAAACATCACGTGCCTTACCACGATCGTATCGGGGCCGGTGTTTGCAAAGAACCGAGTGCTGATCGCACAGATTATCAATGACTCGTTCGGTCGACTCCCTCGCCTCGTTCAGCAACTTCAGATCAGTCTGATAGGTGATGTCGGCTGGCGTACAAGAGGCATCGATGGTGAGTGTTCCCCAGTTTTTGCTCTCTGGCCAATCTGCAGGCTTCACGAAGTCGTCGAGTGATATCTGGTTGCCAGCATCAGCGACTGGATCGTCAGAGTCGTCGGCATCTGGGAGCGACGACAAAGCCTTGATCACCATTGCCTTTCCTCGTTCGGCAATCAGTTCGTCGATCCGTTTGAGATCCTCCTCCCAGAATCGCTTCCGGAAATGAACCATCATCGACGGATCGAATAGCGACTTGCTGGAATAGCTGGCAAAGCCAAGGAAAAACTGCATGTATGCGTTTTCTCGGATCTGCTCGACGGTTTCCTCATCGGTCAAGCCAAGCCGCTGCTTGATGAAAAGCGCGCCAAACGCCAGCCTGACTGGCTTCGCAGGTGCGCCAGTCGTGGGGTTGAACTGAGGGGCATATGATTCTTCCAGCTCTTCCCACGGCATCAGAGAGGAGAAGAGCACCCAGCGGTTTTCTGGGTCCAGCGTGCCGCCAAAAGGCACATGAAACTCTTCGATTGAGAGCTGCCCGTTATGGCGTTTTTGGTACATCTGCAGCGTTCGGCAGTTGCTGCAATCGTCAATTGGCCTGTTCGAGGCCAGTTTATCGGATCTCGATCAGTAAAACAAGTTGCGCCGCAGCCGATCTGGCTTTTTCAGGAGTCCCTAGTTGAACCCCTCCAGGTAGCCATGGATATCGGTGCTCGCTGCGCACTCATCCCAGCTGAGTACAAGCGGAGTTTCCTTGAGGTGAGCACTGATCTAATCGACATGATCGATCCGATCTACTACAACGATTTGAAGACAGCGACCTTCAAGGAACTGGAGATGAATTGCGCCGAGCACCTCTCGTCTGATTGTTCTTGGTGCAGGATCTCTTCTATCTCTGGTGAACTAAGGAAGCTCTGGGCAACAAGCCCGCAAGCCAAGGTTCGGGCTTTCAAATGCTTGGGATGGACCACCGCAGTACAGATCAGGCTTGAATGGGCCTGATTTCACCTCTTTTGGGTGAATTTACCGTCTATGAAGGACGACCTTGACCC
>CALSBA010000029.1:0-30957 GCA_943373065.1 Synechococcus sp. UW140
GAGCTGCTGGATCTGCTGGCCGGTGACGACCTGCTGCCGTCCGAGCTGGTGGACGGCGAGTGCCTCAAGGGCGACCTGCGGGCCCTGCTCGACCAACTGCCCGACCTGCAGGGCCGCGTGCTGAAGATGCGCTACGGCATCGACGGCGAAGAGCCGATGAGCCTCACCGGCATCGGCCGCATCCTCGGCATCAGCCGCGACCGGGTGCGCAACCTGGAGCGCGACGGCCTGGCCGGCCTGCGCCGCCTCAGTGATGCCGTCGAGGCCTACGTGGCGATCTGATCCCGCCGTTTGCGAGGCTTGGGGCCTGCACGCACCCTCCGCTTCCATGGCCGGCACGCCCCCGGAAGAGCCCACGATGGAGGTGGTCAGCCTCTTTCCCCGCTATCTGCTGCAGGGCCAGTTACCCCCGGCCCAGCTGGCCGATCTGCTGGCCATGGCCCGCGCCGTGCTGGCCCAGCCTGAACGCAGTCCGGATGCGTCGGTGAAGTTGGCCGGCCAGCTGTCCCAGCAGCGGGAGCTTGGGCCCGACCATCCCGCCGCCGCCGAGCTTTGCCGCTCGGTGATCCTGCCGGCCTGTGAGCGCTGGATCCGCCATGTGATCGACCAGCAGCCGCCCCAGGGCCGGGGTCCCTGGACGCCGGGCCGCTACGGCCTACAGATGATCGACCTGTGGCTCAACGCCCAGCGCGCCGGCGACTACAACCCCACCCACACCCACGGCGGTAGTTTTTCGGGTGTGCTGTTCCTGCAGGTGCCGCCCCAGATCAATGCGGAGCGCTTCGACGGCCAGCTCTGTTTCCATGGCCCAGAGGAATGGCACATCCAGAGCTTCCGCACCGGCATGGCCCACTACGTGCTGCCGGTGCCCGGCGATTTCTACGTGTTCCCGGCCTGGCAGCCCCACTCGGTGCCCCCGTTCCGCGGCGAGGGGGAGCGCTGGTCGATCGCCTTCAACGTGGTGGCCGTGCCCCAGCCGCCGCCCCGGCCTGCCGCTTCGCCCGTGGCGGTCCAGGGCAATGTGTCCCTCTCCAGCACCCGGCCCCGGCCGGGGGGATTCGTATAGGGGGGCATTGGATCGTCAGGGCGTCACAAGGGAAGTGTGGGGCCTGAGGTAGCTCCAGAGCTGACCCTCAGCGACACAAGGAGGACAGAAAACGCACCAGCGCTGAGGTGAACCCAGAAAAGCCATCGTATGAACGCTTCCCGTGATTTGCATGCGGCACAAGAGTGTCCAACTGCATGAAGATCTTGCATGCTGAGGATCCAGTGTGCTGGTTGCATTCACTCCATTGCGACCATGGTTGCCAACGTCCACTGCTTCGCTTGGTCGACAACGCCACCAAGCCCTTGATTCTCATGAAGACTTGTCTTAGAAGGATGGTCGCCCGAGACGTGTCCTGTTGATTTGCCTTGGTGTCTATTTCGGTGATGTGTTGATCTGGCGTGATGTAGGGAGCAATCTGTTCCGGCCGATAAGGGCCAACGAACTATGGCCTCGATTCAACACGCGTACGTCTTGTCCTGTTGTTGTAGTTCTGGCCCCAAGGCTCCTCTTTGGCGTATTTGAATGGCCCGGTTAAGATGCAAGAGTTGATTTGCTTGTACACATGTCAAGGCTAGTGGGCTCCCTTGCCGATAAAAATGATATATGGGCACTTTTTGCGCTTTCAGGTGGAGGAGTAAGGCATCAGTTTGTGGCCTGTCTATTTGCTGGATTTCTGCTGTTAATGCCGATCATTCTTTTTGTTCACCGCTATATCGACGACTATGGTCGTTCGATGGATGGAAGTTACCATTGGACCCAGGTAGGACGCCCTTTGGCAGACGGGCTGGTTGGCCTGGTGAACCTGGGAGCGCCATCGGTGGCGGTGGCACCTCTGCATCAACTACTGGCTCTTGCGATTTTGTCTTTTGCAGCTGTGATTGCGGCACGGGCCTACGGCCTCCGCTCGGCGGTGTGGACGCCTCTGGCCACTTTGCCGATCATCGGGCAGCCCTACAGCCTTGAAAATCTGTCTTACGGATTTGATTCCCTCTGCATGGCCACAGCCCTCGCCCTTGCTGTCGCTGCAGCTGTCCTCCTCCATCGGCTACCGACGTGGTGGGGTGTATGGGTGGCGGCTGCGATGTTGCTTGCGTGCCTGTGCCTCTATCAGCCTGCCACTGGTGCTTTTCTAGCGTTTGGTCTCATGTTGGTGGTGGCCGAGGTCTTGGGCCTCTCTGCTGATGTGTTATCTGCACCTGGTGCGGGATGCCGCATCAAACGGGTGCTGGCGGCCTATGGGCTGTCTCTTTCCGCTTATGCCTTGCTGACGCGGCTGGTGCTGCGGGAGCGCACGTCCTATGCCTCGGAACAGGGTCAACTTCTTTCCATGGATGGGGACCTTCCAGGGAAGCTATTGGGCCACGCCCTGGGGTTCTGGACAGTCATCTTCGACGACTGGCACCGCTGGCCGGTGGTTGCTCCCTGGTTGCTGTTGGTCTTGGCTTATGCGCTGGTGGTTTGGATCTGCGTGGGCCACCTTCCTGTGGTTCAGCGAGGATCTATTCCCAGGCTGGGTTGTTGGGTCCTGGTTCTTGGGGCAGTGGGCTTGATTGCGTTGGTTTCACCAGGGGCGCTGCTGGGTTTGGCGGATCCCATGGCACGAGTACCGCGGCTGATGCTGTTTCTGGGTCCCTTGCTGAGTGCACTGGCCCTGCAGATCGCGGTGGCGGCGACGCAACCTCGACGACGTGGTTACCGGGCTTCCCTTGTGATGACGCTGCCGTTGTTGGGGGTGGTGGCCTTCGCATGGCTGATGGTGGTCGTCTCGTATGCCTGCGGACATGCTTATTCGGCCCAGGCGATCTATGAACAGGGGAGAATCTCTCGGTTGATTGACGGTGTTTCCCGGCTGCGAGTGCAGTTGCCAGAAGATATGCTGACGACGATCAGTATTGAAGGGGAAATGCCTATGTCTCCGGTTTTGAACAACAGTCAGGCCAAGTTCCCCCTTTTGGCTCGGCTGGTGCCGCGCCTGGTTAGCCACGACTGGGCCTGGGGTCCCAAGCAACTTCAGTTCCATGGACTGCAGCTGAATCGCAAGCCAATGGAACCCGGCGCTTCTGCCCAAGGGCCATGCGTTCCCTCCACCACAACGGCTTGCACCGCCGAGTACAGCCTGAAGGCTCAGGGGCGAAATCTCTTGGTGCGGATGTTGTGATCGATTCAGTCTCTGAGAGATTCTCAGAGCGGCAACCTGAGCCTGCTCTTGTGTCGCATAGTTTGCGCTTCAACCTGCTCGCCTGGTGGGAAGCCAACGGCCGCCACGCCCTCCCCTGGAAGCTCCGCCCGGATGGATCGATCCCCGGGCCCGGTGAGCCCCTCGACCCCTTCGGCGTCTGGGTCGCCGAGGTGATGCTGCAGCAGACCCAGCTGGCGGTGGTGCTGCCCTACTGGCACCGCTGGATGGCCGCCTTCCCCGACCTCAGAACCCTCGCCGCCGCCAGTGAGCATGACGTGCTGATGCTGTGGCAGGGCCTGGGCTACTACGCCCGGGCCCGCCGCCTGCACGCGGGGGCACAGCAGCTCGTCGCCGCTGAGCACCTGCCCCCAGCCGCTGGCAGTGACCCCTGGCCACGCACCCTCGAGGGCTGGATGGCCCTGCCGGGCATCGGCCGCAGCACCGCTGGCAGCATCCTCTCGTCCGCCTTTGATCTGGCCCACCCGATCCTCGATGGCAACGTGCAGCGGGTGCTGGCCAGGCTGATCGCCCATCCGGGGCCACCGAAGCGTCAGCTGGCCCACTTCTGGCGGCTGAGCGAAACCGTCCTCGACCCCCAGCGGCCCCGCGCCTTCAACCAGGCCCTGATGGACCTGGGAGCCGGTGTCTGCACCCCCCGCCAGCCCTCCTGCGGCATCTGCCCGTGGCAGCCGCAGTGTGCTGCCTACGCTGCCGGCGACCCCGGCCGCTTCCCCGTGAAGGACACCCCCCCGCCCGTGCCGTTCCAAGTGATCGGGGTGGGGGTGGTGCGGGACGATTCGGGAAGGGTGCTGATCGACCAGCGGCTCCAGGAGGGCCTCCTGGGTGGCCTGTGGGAGTTTCCGGGGGGCAAGCAGGAGCCAGGCGAACCGATCGAGGCGACGATCCGGCGCGAGCTGCGCGAGGAGCTGGCCATCGAGGTGACGGTAGGGGAGGAGCTGATCACCGTGGAGCACGCCTACAGCCACAAGCGGCTGCGTTTCGTGGTGCATCTCTGCCAATGGCTGACGGGGGAGCCCCAGCCCCTGGCCTCCCAGCAGGTGCGCTGGGTGGCGCCGGAGCAGCTCTCCACCTACCCCTTCCCGGCCGCCAACGCCCGGATCATCGCGGCGCTCCAGGCAAGGATCGCGGCGGTGTGAAGCCTGGCGGCGTGATCCGGGCCAGACGGCCCTCGCCATCCTCAGGGTGGCTCAAGGCCACCTCCCAGGCCCCCTCCGGCAGGAAGCTGAGCCGCTCGGGCCACTCCACCGCCATCACGGCGCCGATGCGGCGGGCCTCCTCCTCCTCCTGGGCAAACAGTTCATCGGCCGCGGCACCCTGCTCCAACCGGTAGAGATCCAGGTGCACCAGGGCGGAGGCGCCAGCGTCGGGGCCGGCGTCGGTGTCGTAGTGCTGGGCCAGGGCGAAGGTGGGGCTGCTGATCGGTTCGGCGATGCCCAGGGCGGCGCCCAGTCCCTGCACCAGCGACGTCTTGCCCGTGCCCAGTTCCCCCCGCAGCAGCAGCAGGGCGCCGGCACCGTCACCAGCGGCGATCAGCTGCGAGGCCAGCCGCCGCCCTAGGGCGTTGGTGGCGGAGGAGTCCGCCAGATGGCACAGCTCGATCGCGTCATTCGTTTCCACCCTTGTAGATTGCCTGCCAGCGAGCCCGAAGCCTCGGCGTCTCTGCAGATATTTCCACTTTTTCGTCCTCCCGTCCGGGAGCTTTCCCTTCATGGTGGCAACACCTTCCAGCCCTGAGGCTGCTTTCGCTGGCGTTCAGGCCACCAGTTCCTATGTGATCGCCGATCTCGGCCTGGCCGACTGGGGCCGCAAGGAACTGGCGATCGCTGAAACCGAGATGCCTGGCCTGATGGCCCTGCGCCAGACCTACGGCGCCGCCCAGCCCCTCAAGGGGGCCCGGATCGCCGGCAGCCTCCACATGACGATCCAGACCGCCGTTCTGATCGAGACCCTGGTGGCCCTCGGCGCCGACGTGCGCTGGGCCTCCTGCAACATCTTCTCCACCCAGGACCACGCCGCCGCCGCCATCGCGGCCGCCGGCATCCCGGTGTTCGCCTACAAGGGTGAAACGCTGGATGAGTACTGGGCCTTCACCCACCGCATCCTCGAGTGGAGCGACGGTGGCACGCCCAACATGATCCTCGACGACGGTGGCGATGCCACCGGTCTGGTGGTGCTCGGCAGCAAGGCCGAGAAGGATCTCTCGGTGCTCGACAACCCCTCCAGCGAGGAGGAGGTGGCGCTGTTCAACTCCATCCGCCAGCGGCTGGCGGTGCAGCCGGGCTTCTACTCCCGCATCTACGCCAACATCCAGGGCGTCACCGAGGAGACCACCACCGGCGTGGCCCGTCTGTACCAGATGCAGAAGAGCGGTGAGCTGCCGTTCCCGGCCATCAACGTCAACGACTCGGTCACCAAGAGCAAGTTCGACAACCTCTACGGCTGCCGCGAATCCCTCGTTGACAGCATCAAGCGCGCCACCGATGTGATGGTGGCCGGCAAGGTGGCCCTGGTGCTGGGCTACGGCGATGTGGGCAAGGGTTCGGCCCAGTCCCTGCGAGGGCTCGGCGCCACCGTGATGATCGCCGAGATCGATCCGATCTGCGCCCTGCAGGCCGCCATGGAGGGCTACCGCGTCGTGCGCCTTGAGGACGTGGTGGCGGATGTGGACATCTTCGTGACCGCCACTGGCAACTACCAGGTGATCCGCCACGAGCACCTGCTCGCCATGAAGAACCAGGCGATCGTGTGCAACATCGGCCACTTCGACAACGAGATCGATGTGGCGTCCCTCAAGCAGTACGCCTGGGAGAACATCAAGCCCCAGGTGGATCACGTGATCCTGCCCAGCGGCAACCGGATCATCCTGTTGGCCGAGGGCCGGCTGGTGAACCTGGGCTGCGGCACCGGCCACCCCAGCTTCGTGATGAGCAACTCCTTCACCAACCAGGTGCTGGCCCAGATCGAGCTGTTCACCAAGGGCGATGCCTACGGCAAGGAGGTCTACGTGCTGCCCAAGCACCTCGACGAGATGGTGGCCCGTCTGCATCTCGAGCGAATCGGCGCCCGGCTCACCGAGCTCACCGCCGAGCAGGCCGCCTATATCGCCGTCCCCGTCGAAGGCCCCTACAAGCTCGACCACTACCGCTACTGAGCGGCAACGGCCCGGCGCTGCTGGCAGTGTCCGGGCCGTCGTGGAAGACTGGCGCCTCTGATCCGGCGGCCAGATGGCAATCGAACTGGTCCAGAAGCTGCCCGAGATGATCGGCGCGGCCGTGGAGGCCAACCCGGCCGCAGGGTATGGCGCGATCTTCGCGGCCATGTTCCTGGAGAACCTGTTCCCCCCGATTCCCTCCGAGCTGATCATGCCGCTCGGGGGGTTTTTTGTGCATCAGGGCAAGCTCTCCCTGGTGCCGGTGGTGCTGGCCGGCCTGCTGGGCACCGTGCTCGGTGCCCTTCCCTGGTACGGCATCGGCCGGCTGGTGAACGAGGAGCGCATCGAGCACTGGCTGGAACGCCACGGCCGCTGGATCGGCATCAGCCCCCAGGAGCTGCGCCGCAGCCGCCGCTGGTTCAGCCGCCATGGCACGGCCCTGGTGTTCTGGGGCCGGCTGGTGCCCGGCATCCGCACCCTGATCTCGGTGCCCGCCGGCATCGAGATGATGCCGATGGCCCCCTTCCTGCTCTGGACCACCGCCGGCAGCCTGATCTGGACCCTGCTGCTGACACTGGCGGGCCTGGCGCTGGGGGAGGGCTACACAAATGTGGAGCGCTGGATCGAGCCGGCCGCCCGGGTGGTGAAGGTGCTGCTGCTGGTGGCGGTGCTGGCGGGCGGCGTGTGGCTGGGGCTGCGGATCTGGAAGCAGAGCCGCCAGCGGCCCTGATCGGAGCCCCGGGCCTGCAGGGACTCCGGCCCGGCCCCGGACAGTAAAAAAGGCGCCCCGGGGGGCGCCTTCTCTGGCTTCGGACGCTTGATAACCCGGCTGGGCCACTGGCACAAGCCCCCCGGGCCGAATCCGTGCCCGCAGGCTCAGAACGGCACTTCCTCCTCGCTGGGCTCACCGCCACCGAAGCCCCCGCCGAAGCTGCCGCCGCCGCCCTCGGCATCGCGCTTGCTGCCGAGCAGCTCCAGCCGGTCGACCCGGATCACGGGCTTGCTGCGCTCCTCACCGCTGGCCCTGTCCGTCCAGCGGTCGAGCTTGAAGGAGCCGATGATGCCGATCAGGGCACCCTTGCGGACGTAGTCGGCAGCCACCTGGGCCTGCTTGCCCCAGATCTCCAGGTTGAACCAGTCGGGCTCGTCGTCGCGGCTGCGGCGGTTCACCGCCAGGGTGAGGTTGGCGACCATGCTGCCGGATTCGAAGTAACGGACCTCCGGGTCGCGGCCGGCTCTGCCGACGAGGGTGATGGAATTGACGCCCATGGCGTGCTCCTGGAACGAATGGATCAATGATGCGGCACCCCGATCGGGGGCCTCTCCCTTTCCGTTCCACCCTTCGTCCCGGTTGTCACACCCACGGCGGCCTGACCGATTCGCCGGGATGGCCCCACCTATGATTCACCGCTGCCAGAGGCCTTGCCCGTGTTTTTCCGCCGTTTCCAGTTCTCCCGCGATATCGGCATCGATCTGGGGACGGCCAACACACTGATGTACGTCTCGGGCAAGGGGATCGTGCTGCAGGAGCCCTCCGTGGTGGCGATCGATCTGGAGCGTGGCACCCCCCTGGCGGTGGGCGAGGAGGCCAAGCTGATGCTCGGCCGTACCCCCGGCAACATCCGGGCGATCCGGCCCCTGCGAGACGGCGTCATCGCCGACTTCGACGCCGCCGAGCAGATGATCAAGAGCTTCATCCAGAAGGGCAACGAAGGCCGCGGCGTGATCGCCCCGCGCCTGGTGATCGGCATCCCCAGCGGCGTCACCGGCGTCGAGCGCCGGGCCGTGCATCAGGCTGGCCTGGCCGGGGCCCGGCAGGTGCACCTGATCGATGAGCCGGTGGCGGCCGCCATCGGCGCCGGTCTGCCGGTGACCGATCCGGTGGGCACGATGATCGTCGACATCGGCGGCGGCACCACCGAGGTGGCCGTGCTCAGCCTGGGCGGCACCGTGCTGAGCGAGTCGGTGCGGGTGGCGGGTGATGAGCTCAGCGACGCCATCAGCGTCTACCTCAAGAAGGTCCACAACCTGGTGGTGGGTGAGCGCACCGCCGAGGACATCAAGATCCGCATCGGCTCCGCCTTCCCCGACGACGGCCACGACGAGACCTCCATGGATGTGCGGGGTCTGCACCTGCTCTCCGGCCTGCCGCGCACGATCAACATCCGCGCCGGCGACATTCGTGAAGCCATGGCGGAGCCGCTCAACGTGATCGTCGAGGCTGTCAAGCGCACCCTGGAGCGCACTCCTCCCGAGCTGGCGGCCGACATCGTCGACCGGGGCATCATGCTGGCCGGCGGCGGTGCCCTGGTGCGGGGCATCTGCGACCTGATCAGCCACGAAACCGGCATCCTCACCCACGTGGCCGAAGACCCCCTGCTCTGCGTGGTCAATGGCTGCGGCATGGTCCTGGAGGACTACAGCCGGCTGGAGCGGGTGCTTGACACCCCCGAATTTCTCCGTCAGACGGCCTGATCCCCATGCCGGCATGGCGCTGGCTGCGTTTCGTCCAAGGCTCGTCCCTGCGACGGATCACCCCCTGGCTGCTGGTGCTGCTGGCCCTGGTGGCCGTGCGCCTCAGCAAGGGGGCCCTGGTCGCCGATGCCTATGCCCTCCTGAGCCGACCCTTCTGGCCCGGGACCGCCCAGGCCGAATGGCTGCAGTCAGCCCGTCGGGTGGAGGACGGGGCCCGGCTGGCCCAGCTGGAGCAGGACAACCAGCGGCTGCGGACCCTGCTGGAGCTGCAGAAGCAGAATCCCAACCGGGTCACGGCCCCGGTGATCTCCCGGGATGGCTCCGGCTGGTGGCGGCAACTGCTTCTCGGCCAGGGCGCCCTCAGCGGCATCCGGGCCGGCCAGGCGGTGCTTGGCCCGGGCGGTCTGGTGGGCCTGGTGGGCAGCGTCACGCCCAGCACCGCCAGCGTCACCCTGCTCACCGATCCCCGCAGCCGGGTCGGGGTGTGGGTGGGGCGCACCCAGCACCACGGCCTGCTCACCGGCATCGGCTCCGGCCGGCCCCTGCTGCGCTTCCTGGAGAAGGATCCCCAGGCCCGCCCCGGTGATGTGGTGGTGACATCGCCCGCCAGCACCCTGGTGCCGCCGAACCTGCCGGTGGGGGTGATCCAGACCATGGACGCCAACGCCGACCCGGCCCCGGAGGCGGTGGTCCAGCTGATCGCGCCGGTGTCGGCCCTCGACTGGGTGCAGGTGCAGGTGCGCTGATGGACCTGCTCACCCGGCAGCCCCTGCTCGCCGCCTCGGCCCTGCTGGTGCCGTTGCTCGTCCTGGCCTCGCCGGGCTGGCTCAGCCTCGATGGTGTTGCCCCCTGCTGGGCGGTGCTGTGGCTGCTGCCCTGGGCCCTGAGCGACGGCCCGTTCTCCGGGGCCTGCGCCGGCCTCGCCCTGGGGCTGCTGCTGGATGCGGTGTACCCCGGCGGCGTCACCCAGGCGCCCGCCCTGCTGCTGCTGGGCTGGTGGTGGGGGCGAATGGGACGGCGGGCACCACCGATCCAGCGCAGTTTCAGCCTCGGTCTGCTGGCTTTGCTTGGCACGGCCCTGCTCGGCCTCACCCTGATCCTGCAGTGGGGCGTGCAGGACTGGGTGGGCACCCGGGAGGCGATCCAGTTGGCGGGACCGGAGCTGGGCCGCCGCCTGGAGGGTCAGGGGGTGAACCCCGCCCTGCTGGCCCTGCCGGGGTGGCGCTGGGATGATCTGGCAGGTCCCGGCCTGCGGGTCCTGCTCTCCCAGACCCTGATCACGGCCCTGCTTGCCCCGATGCTCTGTTCCCTGCAGCTGCTGCTCTGGCGCCAGGTGGGCTCCGGCTGGCGGCGCTGAGTGATGCCCAGATCCCTGCCACGACGCCAGGCCCTGCGGCTGCTGGCCGCCCCCGTCGCCCTCGCCCTGGGCGCCGGAGCCTGCGCGCGGGGGCCCAGGCCCGATGCGGGCAAGGTGCTGAACGTCTGGACCCTGGATCTGGCGCCCCGCTTCAACACCTACATGCGGCGGGTGATCGCGGCCTGGGAGCGGGACCACCCCGGCGTGACCGTGCGCTGGACCGACGTGCCCTGGGGCTCGGTGGAACGCAAGCTGCTGGCGGCGGTGTTCGCCCGCACTGCCCCCGATCTGGTCAACCTCAACCCCAACTTCGCCGCCAACCTGGCCAGCAAGGGGGGGCTGCGGGATCTCACCCCCCTGCTCCCCCCCGACGCCGCCGATCGCTACCTGGCCGGCATCTGGACCTCGGGCCAGCAGCAGGGTGAGCAGTTCGGCATTCCCTGGTACCTGACGGCCCGGGTGACGATCGCCAACCGCCGCTTGCTGCAGCGGGCTGGCCTCACCGCCCCGCCCCGCCGCTGGGAGGAGGTGCCGGCCTACGCCGAAGCCGTCCGGCGCCGCACCGGCCGTTACGCCCTGTTCGTCACCGTCGTCCCCGACGACTCCGGTGAACTGATGGAGGCGCTCGTCCAGATGGGGGTGCAGTTGCTGGACGACCGCCAGCGGGCGGCCTTCAACAGTCCGGCCGGCCGGCGGGCCTTCGCCTTCTGGAGCGACCTCTACCGCCGCGGGCTGCTGCCGCGGGAGGTGGTGAGCCAGGGGTACCGGCGGGCCATTGAGCTGTTCCAGGCCGGGGATCTGGCCCAGGTGGCCAGTGGCCCCGATTTCCTGCGCAACCTCCAGACCAACGCCCCCGGCATCGCCGCCACCTCCGCCCCCTTCCCGCCCCTGACCGGAGCCAGCGGGGAGGCCAACGTGGCGGTGATGAACCTGGTGGTGCCCCGCCAGAGCGCCATGGCCCCGGAGGCGGTGAGCTTCGCCCTGTTCCTGAGTGATGCGGCCAACCAGCTGGCCTTCGCCGAGGAGGCCCGGGTGCTGCCCTCCTCCAGGGGAGCGCTGGCGAGCCTGGAGCGGAAGCTGCGGGGGGCGGTTCCAGGCGATGGCCAGGAACGCCTGGTGCACAGCGCCCGGCTGCTGTCGATCGAGACCCTGGCCCAGGCCAGGGTGCTGGTGCCGGCCACCCCGGGGGTGAAGCGGCTGCAGGCGATCCTTTACACCCAGTTGCAGCGCGCCATGTTGGGGCAGCTCGGCAGCAACGAAGCCCTGGCCGAAGCCGCGTTGCAGTGGAACCGCTATGCCGAGGCCCGCTGGCCCTGAAGGCAGGGACGGGCGGGTCAGGGTTTCCGAAGAAATGTTGCCTTCCGTCCAGAACCCCGCTGCCGGAGCCGATTCCGTGCTCACGGCATGAAACGGCGTCGCGTTATGGTTGCGATTCTTCACCCGAGTGGACCGGAGCGATGCCCATGCCCACGGTTGCCTCCTCCTTCACCGATGGTGCTGATCTGGAGGCTTCCGCGGGCGGTGGTTCCCCCTCCCAGCCGATCGCGACCCTGCTGGTCGTCGACGACGAAGCGGCGGTGCGTCGTGTGCTTCTGATGCGTCTCCAGCTGGCGGGCTACCGGGTGCTCTGTGCCGAGGACGGCGAGGAGGCCTTGGCCCTCTTCCACCAGGAGCAGCCCGACCTGGTCGTGCTCGACGTGATGCTGCCCAAGCTGGACGGCTTCGCCGTCTGCCGGCGCCTGCGAGCCGAATCCTGCGTGCCGATCATCTTCCTCTCCGCCCTTGATGCCATCGCCGAGCGGGTGGCAGGGCTGGATCTGGGGGCCGACGACTACCTGCCCAAGCCCTTCAGCCCCAAGGAACTCGAGGCCCGCATCTCCACGATTCTGCGGCGCATGGGCCGGGGGGCCGCCACCAGTGAGCCACGCGAACTCCCCGTCGGCTCCGGTGTGCTGCGGGTGGGGGATCTGGTGGTCGACACCAACCGCCGTCAGGTGACCCGTGAGGGGCAGCGGATTGCCCTCACCTACACCGAATTCAGCTTGCTGGAGCTGCTGTTCCGGGAGCCGGGCCGGGTGGTGCCGCGGGCAGAGATTCTTGAGCAGCTCTGGGGCTATCCCCCCCGCCGGGCCGCCGACCTGCGCGTGGTGGATGTCTACGTGGCCCGGCTGCGGGGCAAGCTCGAGCCCGATCCCCGCAACCCCGAGCTGATCCTCACGGTGCGGGGCACCGGCTACGCCTCCCAGCGGATGGGCGAGGCCAGCCTCGCCGCCGCCGGCTGAGCCGGGGGCGGCCGCCGAAGCCGGCCGGTCCTGCAGGATGGCTGCGACCCTTCTCCATCGCCCTGCCTGCCTTGTCGGATCTGCGTGAGACCCGTCTGGAGAAAGCCCGCACCCTGGAGTCCCTCGGTCGGGCTCCCTATGCGCTCGGTTTCTCCCCCAGCCACCGCACCGCCGAGCTCCAGCAGGCCCATGCCGACCTGCCCAATGGCGAGGAGCGGGCGGTGGTGGTGGCCATCGCCGGCCGGGTGATGACCCGGCGGGTGATGGGCAAGCTGGCCTTCTTCACCATCGCCGACGAATCCGGCCCCATCCAGCTGTTCATCGAGAAGGCCACCCTGCTGGCGGCCCACCCGGAGGAGCCCGAAGGCTTCGCCCAGATCACCTCCCTGGTGGATGGCGGCGACTGGATCGGGGTGCACGGCAGCCTGCGCCGCACCGATCGGGGCGAACTCTCGGTCAAGGTGACCGACTGGGTGATGCTCACCAAGGCGCTCCAGCCCCTGCCCGACAAGTGGCACGGCCTGGCGGACGTGGAGAAGCGCTACCGCCAGCGCTATCTCGATCTGATCGTCTCGCCCCACACCCGTGAGACCTTCCGGCGCCGGGCCCGGCTGGTGAGCGCCATGCGCCGCTGGCTCGACGATCGCGGCTTCCTCGAAATTGAGACGCCCGTTCTGCAGACCGAGGCCGGCGGTGCCGACGCCCGCCCCTTCGCCACCCACCACAACGCCCTCGACCTGCCCCTTACCCTGCGCATCGCCACCGAGCTGCACCTCAAGCGGCTGGTGGTGGGGGGCTTTGAGCGGGTCTACGAGCTCGGCCGCATCTTCCGCAACGAGGGGATCAGCACCCGGCACAACCCCGAATTCACCTCGGTGGAGATCTACCAGGCCTTCGCCGATTACCACACGATGATGGACCTCACCGAGCAGCTGCTGGCCGCGGCCTGCCTGGAGGTCTGTGGGGACACCCGGCTCACCTACCAGGGTGCTGAGATCGATCTCACCCCGCCCTGGCGCCGGGTCACCATGCATGAGCTGGTGGAGCAGGCCACCGGCCTGGATTTCCACAGCTTCGGCGATCGTGCCCAGGCTGCTGCGGCCATGGAGGCCGCCGGCCTGGCGGCCCCCGAGGCGGCCGACAGCGTGGGCCGGCTGCTGGTGGAAGCCTTCGAGCAGGCGGTGGAGACCACCCTGGAGCAGCCCACCTTCGTGATGGACTATCCGGTGGAGAATTCGCCCCTGGCCCGGGCCCACCGCAGCAAGCCTGGCCTGGTGGAGCGCTTCGAGCTGTTCATCGTCGGGCGGGAGACGGCCAACGCCTTCAGCGAGCTGATCGATCCGCTGGATCAGCGCGCCAGGCTCGAGCTGCAGCAGCTGCGCCGCCAGGCGGGGGATCCCGAAGCCCAGACGGTGGACGAGGATTTTCTGCACGCCCTGGAGGTGGGCATGCCCCCCACCGGCGGCCTCGGCATCGGCATCGATCGGCTGGCGATGCTGCTCACCGACAGCCCCTCGATCCGCGATGTGATCGCCTTCCCCCTGCTGCGCCCGGAGGCCCGCGACAAGGTCGGAACCGACGCAGTGGGATAATGGTCCCCAGTAGGCCTTCTCCCCCTCGGGGCTCTGGTATGAGTGGTGAGCGCGTCGGTTTTCGCTTTCAACACGCCGATGCTGTGGTGAAGCGCAATCCCCAGGGGCGATCTCGCCGTGGCTGGGTCATGGAGCCCGTGGAGCAGACCACCAGCCGGGGCACCAAGATGCCCGCCTACCGCATCCGCTGGCGGGACAGTGAACGTCCGGAGATCGTGCTGCAGCACATGCTGATCGCCGATCCCGATCCCACCCCGCCGCCCGAAGGGGTGAGCCTGGTGCCCCCGGTGCCTAAGAAGTAGAGCTCCAACGGGCAGCGGCAGCGGCGGCTCAGATCCAGCCCCGCCAGCGGTAGGCCAGCAGGCCCAGATACTCCCGCATGGTGGTGGTGGTCAGTACCAGGGCCTCGGCGCTGGGCAGCACCCCCATCACGCTGCCCGCCAGGGTGGGGGTGCCGAAGGAGCGCCGGTCGGGCAGCTGGAAGTCGCAGGCCACCGGGATGATCAGGAACTCGGGCGCCGCCCGGCGCAGGGTGGCCAGCGAGCGTGGCAGGTGGGTGGCACTGGTGACCAGCAGGAGGGAGCTCCAGCCCCGCTGCCGCGCCACCCGCACCAGGGCGGAAGCCTCCTCCGCCGTGTTGCGCCCCTCTTCGCTGGTGACGATCCGATCGGCCGCCACCCCCAGGCTGGTGGCCAGGGCCTTGGCCAGCCGGGCTTCGCCGGCGGCCGGATCGTTGGCCATGAAGGTGACCTTGCCGCCGGTCACCAGCAGCCAGGGGGCCTTGCCTTCGCGCATCAGGGCCACGGCGCGCAGCAGGCGGTCGCCGGCCTCGTTCACCTCGACACCCTGGCGGGGCGGCAGGGCGGGCCGCAGCCCTCCCCCCAGCACCAGCACCGCATCGGCCCGGGGGATCGGGGAGGGCGTCAGCCGGGCGGCCCGTTCCTCCAGCCCCCACACCAGCTGCCGGCTCAGCAGGGGCGTGGCCGCCAGCCAGAGCAGGGCGATGCCCACCCCGGAAAGCACCGGGCCGAAGCGGCGCTGGCCGCCCAGCAGGCCGGCGATCTGGAGCAGCAAGGCCAGTCCGAGGGGGTAGAGGCCGAGCGGCAGCAGTTTCGAGAGCAGGAAACCCATGGCGGGGCGCGGTTCAGCGCTGGTTGCGGCGCTTCAGCTCCTGCAGCTCCTGCTGGGCTTCGAACAGGGCCCAGTCGGCTTCCAGATCGGGGGTGGCGGCGGGGCCGGAGCTGCGCTGGTTGGTCAGTTCGACCAGCTCCTGCTCGACGCTGGCGAAGCGCTGGCCCAGGTCGGTGAGGCCCTGCCAACGTTGGCGGCCCTGATCCATCAGGCCTGCTACATGGGCTTCGGCGCGGCCCGCCAGCTCCCCGGCCCCGGCGGTTCGGGCCCGGCCGATCCGTTCCTGCCACTGGCGGATCTCGTCGGCCAGCTTCAGCAGCTGCTGGCGCTGCTCCTCGGCCTGCTGCCGCAGGCGCACCCGTTCGGCCAGCAATTGCCGCTGCCGGTCCCGGGCGGCCTGGCCCCGCAGCAGCTCCTCCTGCTGGGGATTGGTGCGCAGGAAGCCTTCCAGCTGCTGATCCAGCCGCGCCTCCAGTTCCTCCAGCCAGTTGCTCATGGCGTGGGTTCGCCGGGGGCACGGGTGATCAGGGGCGCTTCGATCTCCTCCTCCAGGGGCGTGATCGCCGCCTCGCGGGAGCGCAGCAGCAGCTGGGTGAGCCGGGCGATGGCCCCTTCCCCCAGGTCCTGCTCGCCGATGCGGTCGAAGGCCTTGCGGTACAGATCCTCGAGTTCCTCGATCAGCCCTTCACGCACCCCACGCATGGACTGGCGCTGCTCCTCCCTGCTCATGGATCACTCCGGTGCTGTTCCGAGTCTGCCTGCACCAGCAGATGCAGGGCGAAATCGCCGGCCGGGTCGCTCCAGCGGCCCACCCCCCGCCAGCCGGCCGTGGCCGCCAGGGTGAGGAAGGCCTCGGGGCCGTACTTGTAGCTGTACTCCGTGATCAGCGGCTCACCGGCCGCGAACGGCCAGCACCGGCCCGCCAGCCGCACCTCCAGCGCCCGGCGGCTCACCAGAGCCATGGCGATACGGCCCTGCTCGGCGTCCCACCAGGCCCGGTAGGCAAAGTCGGCCGCCTGGAAGTCGCCGTCCAGATCGCGGTTGAGCCGGGTGAGCAGGTTGCGGGCGAAGGCCTCCGACCAGCCGGCCGCGTCGTTGTAGGCCGCCTCCAGCCGTTGCACCGCTTTGGGCTGGTCGATGCCGATCAGCAGGCGGCTGCCGGCCCCCAGCAGCAGGCGGAACTGGCGCAGCAGCGCCTGGGCGCCGGCGGGATCGAAGTTGCCGATCGAACTGCCCGGGTAGAAGCCCAGCCGGCTGTGGCCCTCCAGGGCCGGGTGATCGGGCAGCTGCTCCAGGCGGCTGTAGTCGCAGCAGATGCCCAGCACCGGCAGGTCGGGGTGGCGGCGCTGCAGGGCCCGGCAGGCGGGCGCCAGGTGGTCGGCGCTGATGTCGAGGGCCACGTAGGCCGCCGGCTGCAGGGCGCCCAGCAGCGGGCTGACCTTGCGGGCGCTGCCAGCTCCGAACTCCACCACCACCCCGGGCCCGAGGGCGGCGGCCAGCTCGGCCGCCCGCGCCTCCAGCAGGGCCGTCTCGGTGCGGGTGAGGCCGTACTCCGGCTGCTCGCAGATGGCCTCGAACAGGCGCGACCCCTCGGCGTCGTAGAGCAGCCAGGCCGGCAGCTGCTTCGGCTGGCGGCCCATGCCTTCGATCACCAGCCGGGCCATGTCGGCCGGCTCGGGATGGAGGTCGATCAGCACGGCTCGCTGGCACCGTCCCGGGCCAGGCGCAGGCCGGCGGCCATCCAGCGGCAGTGGGGCGCGAAGAAGTTGCGGTAGCTGGGGCGGGCGTGGCCCGCCGGGGTGAGGAAGCTGCTGCCCCGGAGCACGAACTGGGAGGTCATGAACTTGCCGTTGTATTCCCCCACCGCACCGGCGGCGGGTTGGAAGCCGGGGTAGGGGCGGTAAGGGGTGGCGGTCCACTGCCAGAGGGCCCCGAAGGCCTGGGGCAGGGGGCGGCCGCCCGGCTGGGCCGCCTCCGTCACCACCAGCTCCCATTCGGCTTCGTTGGGCAGCCGGCCGCCACTCCAGCGGGCGAAGGCATCGGCCTCGAACCAGCTCAGGTGCCGCACCGGCGCCTGGGGGTGGCGTGGCCGGCGGCCCGCCAGGCCGAATTCCCACTCCCCGCGCCAGTAGCGCGGGGCGCACCAGCCCCGCTCCTGCACCACCGCCCAGCCCTCGCTCATCCACAGCTCCGGCCGCCGGTAGCCGTCATCGGCGATGAAGGCGGCGTAGGCCTCGTTGGTGACCAGGGTTTCGGCGAGGCTGAAGGGCTCCAGCCACTGGCGGTGCCGGGGGGCCTCGTTGTCGAAGTGGAAACCTCCGCCTTCATGGCCGATCGCCACCAGGCCGCCGGGGTGGGAGCGCCAGCCGTCGTCGATTCCCGGCGCCCCGGCCCCGGGGGGCTCCTGGCCATAGGCGGGCTCCAGCGGGTTGCGGCTGAAACCGTCGAGCAGATCCATCAGCAGCAGCTCCTGGTGCTGCTGCTCGTGCTGCAGCCCCAGTTCCACCAGCTCCAGCAGGGGGGCGGCCGTCTCGGCGGGCTGGCGATCCAGCTCCAGCAGCAGCGTTTCCAGCCCGGCGTCGACGCGCCGACGCCAGGCCAGCACCTCGCCGATGGCCGGGCGGGTGAGCAGACCCCGCTGGGGGCGGGGGTGGCGGCTGCCGATCGCCTCGTAATAGGAGTTGAACAGATGGCCCCAGCGGCGATCGGGCGTTTCGTGGCCGCTCAGGTGGGGCTCCAGCAGGAAGGTTTCAAAGAACCAGGTGGTGTGGCCCAGGTGCCACTTGGCCGGGCTGGCATCGGCCATGCCCTGCAGGCAGAGGTCCTCCGGTTCGAGGCCGTCGATGAGGTGCTCGCTGTGTTGCCGTACCGCCTGGAGCCGTTGCAGGAGCCTGGTGCTGTCCGCCGGGGAGTGTGCCCTGGAGCCCATGGACCTGACCTTCTCTGGGGCCGACCTTAGGGATGTTCCCTACGATCCGCCCACGCAGCCATGGAGAAGGCCAGCCGCATGGGAGCCCACAGCGATGGCATGACGCCGGGAATCACCGCAGGTTTCAGTGGCGCGGTGGGCCGGACGCCCCTGATCCGGCTCCATGCCCTCAGCGCCCTCACCGGCTGCGAGATCCTCGGCAAGGCGGAGTTCATGAACCCCGGCGGGTCGGTGAAGGACCGGGCCGCCCTGGGCATCCTCCAGGAGGCGGAGGCCAGCGGCCAGCTGCAGCCGGGGGGCACGGTGGTGGAAGGCACCGCCGGCAACACCGGCATCGGCCTGACCCACCTCTGCAATGCCCGCGGCTACCGCTGCCTGATCGTCATCCCCGAAACCCAGTCGGCGGAGAAGATCGGCCTGCTGCGCAGCCTCGGCGCCGAGGTGCGCACGGTGCCGGCGGTGCCCTACAGCGATCCGGCCAACTACGTGCGCCTCTCCGGCCGCATCGCCGAGGAGACACCCGGGGCCCTGTGGGCCAACCAGTTCGACAATCTCGCCAACCGGCGAGCCCATTACGGCAGCACCGGACCGGAGATCTGGCAGCAGACCGGCGGGCGGGTGGATGCCTGGGTGGCCGCCACCGGCACCGGCGGCACCTATGCGGGGGTGGCCCTCTATCTCAAGGAGCAGGATCCCTCGATCCGCTGCGTCCTGGCCGACCCCTGTGGCAGCTCCCTCTACAGCTGGGCGACCGACGGCACTCTCAAGAGCGAGGGGAACTCGATCACCGAAGGCATCGGCAACAGCCGCGTCACCGCCAACCTTGAGGGGGCCCCGATCGACGATGCCGTCCGCATCGATGACCCCATGGCTCTTCGCACGATCTACGGCCTGCTGTGGCAGGAGGGCCTGTTCATGGGAGGCTCGGTGGGCATCAACGTGGCGGCGGCGGTGGAGACGGCCCGGCGGCTGGGGCCGGGCCATCGCATCGTCACCGTGCTCTGCGACAGCGGCGACCGCTACCGCTCCCGCCTCTACGACCGTGATTGGCTGGCGGGCCGCGGCCTGGAGCAACCCGAGCGCACCGGCGTGGCCCTGATTCCATGACATCCGCAGCCCCGGGTCAGGTGATCGGCGGCCGTTACCGGCTGGAACGCTGTATCGGCACGGAGAACGCCGGGCCCCAGGGGGCGTTGTGGCTGGCCAGCGACCAGCTGGCCGCCGATGCGCCCGTGGCCCTGCGCCGCATCGGACCGGAGCAGGACCAGGCCCGGGCCCGGGACCTCTGGTCGCGGCTGCAGGGGGTGCTCCATCCCCAGGTGCCCCGCATCGGCGCCGTGATCGAGGCGGACGACCAGCTCTGGCTGGTGCGGGAGTGGCAGGCGGGCCGCACCTACCAGCAGCTGCTGGAGCTGCGCTCGGAACGCCAGCTGGTGTTCGGGGCGGGGGAGGTGCTGCTGCTGCTGCGTCAGCTGCTGCCGGTGCTAGCCGCCCTGCACAGTCAGGATCTGCTCCACGGGGATCTGAGTCCCGCCAACCTGCTGCGCCGCGACAGCGACGGGCTGCCGGTGCCCCTCGATTTCGGCCTGGTGCGGGGCAGCGCCGGCGGCGGCGCGGGGGAACGGCTGCTGGGCGCCACGCCCGGCTACGCACCGCCGGAGCTGGCCAGGGGCGAACCCGCCCAGCCCTGGATGGATCTGCACGCCCTCGGGGTGGTGGCCCTGGTGCTGCTGAGCGGTGATGCCCCGGGGGGCCTGCTCGATCCGACCACGATGCAGTGGCGCTGGCCCGCGGCCCTGGAGGCCGAGCCCGACCTGCGGCACCAGTTGCAGCGCCTGCTGAGTCGCCATCCCGACGAGCGTTTCGCTTCGGCCGGGCAGGCCCTGGTGGCGTTCCAGTCCCTGGCGATGCCCGACAGCACCGGCCCCGTGCCCCGGGCGGATCGCACCGTGATCCTGGTGCCCGCTGCGGCGCCTGCTCCGCCCCCGCCGCCGCCGCCGGAACGGGCGCCGTCGGCGGCCATCGCCCAGGACAGGGTGGCCGCCGAGGCCCCCCGCCCGCCCGAATCGCCCCGGGTGGAGCCCCAGTTGCCGCTGCGCATGGCGGCCCCACCGCCGCCGCCCGCCGCCGTCGCTGGCCCCGACAGCCTGCGGCGCCGCCACGAGGAACGGGAGGAGGCGGCCGAGGGGGGCTTCTGGCCGGTGCTGATCGCTCTGGTGCTCTCGGCCGTGGTCGGCACGGCGGTGGGCTGGTGGTGGCTGAGCCGCGGCAAGGTGGCCACGCCGCCCCCCGGCGGGGTGCCCGAGCTTCCCAGCAGCCTGCCCCCCTCGGAGGTGGACCAGCGCCAGCAGCTGCTCAACCGCCTGCGGGCCATGCAGGTCGACCGGGCCTGGTTCCTCAGCCTGGTGGATGCGGCCCTGCTGGCCCAGTACCCCGAACGCAACGGCAGGCTCCCCTCCGACACCCTCGAGGACGCCCCGCTGCGGCGCGTCTGGAACGAGCTGGCCGAGGAATGGCTGGCCCGGGTGGAGCAGCTGCCCCTGCCCCTGCGCCGGCGCCTGGGCAACTTCAGCGCCAGCGACTGGGAGGCGCGCCAGGCCGGTTTCGTGCGCCAGGGCCTGAGTCCGGCGGTGCTGCGGGAGCTGGTGTCGGCGAGTGTGCAGAACCTGCTGCCGAGCCGCGCCTCCCAGGCGATGCCGCCGGAACCCTTCCGTCAGATCTGGTACGCCGCCGCCGATCTGACCCTGGAGAACCTCAGGATCGAGCCGATCGAGGCCCCCTCCGGCGCCACCCAGGTCCTGAGTGCCGAAGTGCCCGCCAGCGGCGCCCGGCTGTTCCCGATCCGGCTCCCCGCCGGCCATGGCCTTGCCCTTGGGGTCAACGGCTCCCCCCTGCTGCAGATGAGTGTCTTCTCCGCCGAGGGCACCCCGCTGGAGGCCAGGGGGCCGCTGCGGGTGGTCACCCTGGGCTCCCAGAAGGGCTCGCCGGTGCAGCTGCTGCTCACCAACGACGGCGTCGCCCCGGCCCTGATCCGGTTGTCGCTGCGGGCCGACCCGCCGGCCCCCACGCCCCCACCGGCCCCGGACGCCCAACCGGCCCCCGAGGAGACCCCGGAAACGCCCCCCGAGCCGACACCGGCCACACCTGGCGCCAGCCAGACACCCGCCAGCCCAGCGGACCCCACGCCGCCGCCGCTGGTGGAACCCGCCAACCCCTGAGGCCGCGCCTCAGAGCCGGGCGACGGCGGCCCGGGTCTCCTTGGCGATCTGCTTGTTCTTTTCGTCCTGGCGCTTGTCGTGCAGCTTGCGGCCCTTGCCCAGGCCAATGGTGATCTTGATCCAGGAGCCCTTGAGGTGCAGGTTCAGAGGGATCAGGGTGAGGCCCTTCTGGTCGAGGGAGACGCGCAACTTGTCGATCTCGCGGCGATGGGCCAGCAGCTTGCGCACCCGCAGCGGCTCGTGGTTGAAGAACTTGCCGGCGTGGCTGTGGGGGGAGATGTGGACGTTGTGGAGCTGCATCTCGCCGTTGCGGATCAGGCAGAAGCCGTCGCGCAGGTTCACCTGGCCGGCCCGGATCGACTTCACCTCGGTGCCGAGCAGTTCGACGCCGGTCTCGAGGGTTTCGAGGATCTCGTACTGGTGTCTGGCCAGGCGGTTGTCGGCCAGCAGCCGGTTGGCCGGATCGGCACTCTTGGCGCCACCGCCCTTCCTGCCGGGCCCCTTCGCCATCGCCGCGTACCTGATCACCTGGGTGCTCCCCGACCCTAGGCAGCAGCCGGTACCCTCCAGCCATGGCGATCATCTCTTCGGGGGGAGTGGCCGGGCGTGTCCCGGGAGCGGGCGGGGCCCAGGCCAGCAGGGCCGCCTCGCAGCGCCTCGTCGATCCCACCGCCCGGCCCGAGGAGGAGCCGGTGGTCCGGGAGGATGGGCTGCGGCCCCGACGCCTGGACGACTACATCGGCCAGAGCGAGCTGAAGCAGGTGCTGCGCATCGCCGTGGAGGCCACCCGCCGCCGCCAGGAGGCCCTCGACCACGTGCTGCTCTACGGCCCCCCCGGCCTCGGAAAGACCACCATGGCCCTGGTGCTGGCCGAGGAGCTGGGGGTGCGCTGCCGCATCACCAGCGCCCCGGCCCTGGAGCGCCCGCGCGACATCGTCGGACTGCTGGTGAACCTGCAGCCCCGCGAGGTGCTGTTCATCGATGAGATCCACCGACTGAACCGGGTGGCTGAGGAGATCCTCTACCCGGCGATGGAAGACTTCCGCCTCGATCTCACCGTGGGCAAGGGCACCACCGCCCGCACCCGCAGCCTGGCGGTGGCCCCCTTCACCCTGGTGGGAGCCACCACCCGCGCCGGTTCGCTCAGTTCGCCGCTGCGGGATCGTTTCGGCCTGATCCAGCGGCTGGAGTTCTATGGCCTCGATGACCTCGAGGCGATCGTGGTGCGGGCCGCCGGCCTGCTGCAGCTGCCCTTGCGGCCCTGCGCCGCCCAGGAGGTGGCCCGCCGTTGCCGGGGCACGCCGCGCATCGCCAACCGGTTGCTGCGACGGGTGCGGGACGTGGCGGCGGTGGGGGGGCACGGCCAGATCGATGCGGCGCTGGTGGAGGAGGCCCTCTCCCTGCACCGGGTGGACGGCCGCGGCCTGGACGCCAGCGACCGGCGCCTGATGCGCCTGATGCTCGAGGCCTACGGCGGCGGGCCGGTGGGGCTCGAAACCCTGGCGGCGGGGCTGGGAGAGGATCCCGCCACCCTGGAAGCGGTGGTGGAGCCCTATCTGCTGCAGCTGGGGTTCCTGCAGCGCACGCCCCGGGGGCGGATCGTCACGGCCGCCGGCCGCGCCCACCTCGATGGTCCTGCTGCGGTGGCGGCGTGACCCACCGAACGGCGGCGGTTCTGTCTGTGCTGGCCCTGCTGCTGGCCGGGCTCCTGGCCTGGGCGCCCGCGGTGCGGGCCGATTCCGGCGGACAGGCGTCGTCATCGTCGTTGCCGGTGCTGTTCGACCGGGCCCTGGCCGCCAGCCGCGAGGGGCGGTTCGGCGAGGCCCTGCCCCTGTGGGATGAGGTGGTGGAACTGGCGCCCAACGATGCCTCGGCCTGGAGCAACCGGGGCAACGTGCAGCTGGCCCTGGGGGATCCGGTGGCGGCGATTGCCGACCAGGACCAGGCCATCGAGCTGGAGCCCGCCAGCACCGACCCCCATCTCAACCGCGGCACCGCCGAGGAGGCCCTGGGCCTGTGGCCGGCGGCCGCCGCCGATTACCGCTGGATCCTGGAGCGGGATCCCCTCGATGCCTCTGCCCTTTACAACCTCGGCAATGTGGACGGCTCCCAGGACGACTGGCCGGCGGCCCGCCAATGCTTCGAGGCGGCGGCCGCCGCCCGGCCCGGCTTCGCCATGGCCCGCTCCAGCGCCGCCCTGGCGGCCTTCCAGCTGGGGGATATCACGGCGGCGGAGAAGCAGCTGCGCGACCTGATCCGCCGCTACCCCCTGTTCGCCGATGCCCGCGCTGGCCTCACGGCGCTGCTCTGGCAAAAGGGTGCCCGGGGGGAGGCGGAAAGCCACTGGGCCGCCGCCTCCGGCCTCGATCCCCGCTACCGGCAGGAAGAATGGCTGCTGCAGATACGGCGCTGGCCGCCCGTTCCCGTGCAGGCTCTGGCCCAGTTCCTGGCCCTGGCCCCCTGAAACGCACCCGCCCATGACCCCGTTGTCCTTTTCTCCCATGGCCCCGGCTGATGCCACCTGGGAGGCGCTGGGGATGGACGCGACCCTGCAGGCGGCGTTGCCGGAGCTGGTTCAGCTGCGGCGCCATATCCACCGCCATCCCGAGCTGAGCGGCCACGAGCAGCAGACCGCCGCCCTGGTGGCCGGTGAGCTTCGGCGCTGGGGCTGGGAGGTGCGCGAAGGGGTGGGTCGCACTGGCGTGGTGGCCGAACTGGGTCCGTTGGGGGCTCCCCTGGTGGCCCTGCGGGCCGACATGGACGCGTTGCCGATCGAGGAACGCACCCAGCTGGCCTACGCCTCCAGCCGCCAGGGCTTGATGCATGCCTGCGGCCACGACATCCACACCACCGTGGGCCTGGGGGTGGCGCGGCTGCTGGCCAGCGTGGCCGACCGGCTCACGGCCCGGGTGCGGCTGCTGTTCCAGCCAGCGGAGGAGACGGCCGAAGGGGCGGCCTGGATGCGCGCCGACGGGGCGATGGACGGGGTGCAGGCCCTGTTCGGGGTGCATGTGTTCCCAAGCCTGGAGGTGGGCACGGTGGGGGTGCGCAGCGGCAGCCTCACGGCCGCGGCGGGGGAGCTGGAGGTGGAGGTGCTGGGCGAAGGGGGCCATGGCGCCCGGCCGCACCAGAGCACCGACGCGATCTGGATCGCCGCCCGGGTGGTGAGCGGCCTGCAGGAGGCGATCAGCCGCCGGCTTGATCCGCTGCATCCGGTGGTGGTGAGCTTCGGGTTGATCGAAGGCGGCAAGGCCTTCAACGTCATCGCCGACCACGTGCGGCTGCTGGGCACGGTGCGCTGCCTGGATCTGGAGGTGCATGCCCAGCTGCCGGGCTGGATCGAAGACACCGTCCATGCCCTCTGCCGCGGCCATGGCGGCGAAGCGCGGGTGCACTACCGCTGTATCTCGCCGCCGGTGCACAACGATCCGGAGCTCACCCAGCTGGTGGCCGACGCGGCCGTGGCCCTGCTGGGCCGCTCGAGGGTGCAGTGGCTGGAGCAGCCGTCCCTGGGGGCCGAGGACTTCGCCGAACTGCTGGCCAACACCCGCGGCACGATGTTCCGCCTCGGGGTGGCCGGACCAGCCGGCTGCTCGCCCCTGCACAGCAACAGCTTCGATCCCGACGAGGGCTGCCTGGAGGTGGGCATCAAGGTGCTGGCCCTCAGCCTGCTGCGTTGGATGGAGCAGCCGGTTTGAGCATCCGTCGGGCCCCTCGCTTCCTGGCTGCCCTGCTGGCGCTCTCCGCGCCGCTGCTGATCCTGCTGTCCCTGCTGGTGCTTCTCACCCGCCAGGGGGCCGATCGCGTGCCGGCCCTGCCCGCCCTGGTGATCGGCTGCGGGCTGCTGGGCACCAGCATGCTGCGCCGCCGCCGCCGCCGGGCTGAGTTGCTGCGGGCGCTGCGCCAGGGACCACAGCTCTGAAGCGCGCTGCGCCAAGGTGAAGGATCTCCGCCGTGATCCCCGTGAGTGCGTCCACCCCCGATCTGGAAGCGGCGCGGCAGGCGATCGCCTCGGGCGACCCCAGCCGGGCGATGCCGGCGCTGGCGGGCCTGCGGGCGGTGGAGGCGGAGGCGGCCATCCCGCTGCTGCTGCTGGGGCTGGAGCAGACCACCTTCGTGATCCGCTCGCTGGCCTGCGCCGGCCTGGGGGTGAAGCGCAGCGAGGTGGGCTGGCAGGCCCTGGAGACGGCGGTGCGGCAGGACGAGGACGCCAATGTGCGCGCCGAGGCCGCCAACGCCTTGGCCAGCTACGGGGTGGAGCGGGCCTGGCCCCTGCTGCGGGACGCCTTCGTGGCCGATGGGCAGTGGCTGGTGCGTTGCAGCATCCTCTCGGCCCTGGCGGAGCAGGAGGCGATGCCGGCGGCCTGGCTGCTGGAGCTGGCCCGGCTGGCCGTGGCCGATGGCGATGGCACGGTGCGGGCCGGCGGGGCCGAGATCCTGGGCCGCCTGGTGCGCGATGGCCGAGGACCGGAGGCGGTCGAGGCCCGCGAGGACTTGGCGGGCCTGCAGGCCGATGGCGACCATCGCGTCACGGCCATCGCCCTGGACGGTCTGCAGGCCTGACGGGTCATCAGCCCTGGGGAAACGTTGCTGTGGATCCCCATCCCCATTCGGCCTTGCTAGCTTTCGAGCGTCACTAGGGGTGCCCGGCGCAGGATCCACCGATCGCTTCGCCCAGGGCTGAGATCACACCCTCCGAACCTGATCCGGGTCATGCCGGCGCAGGGAAGTGGAACAGGAATGTGAAACCAGTCTCAGGCCGCGCCCCCGTCCTTTGCCGTAGCCCGTCATGCGCAGCGCCTGGATCCAGAAGCGTCGTGGTCAAGCCAACGTCACCCAGCTGCATTACGCCCGCCAGGGGGTGATCACCGAGGAGATGGCCTACGTGGCCAAGCGGGAAAACCTGCCCGAATCGCTGGTGATGGAGGAGGTGGCACGGGGCCGCATGATCATCCCCGCCAACATCGAGCACCCTGGCCTGGAGCCGATGGCGATCGGCATCGCGTCGAAGTGCAAGGTGAATGCCAACATCGGCGCGTCCCCCAATGCCTCCGATCTCGACGAGGAAGTGGCGAAGCTGCGATTGGCCGTGAAGTACGGCGCCGACACGGTGATGGACCTCTCCACCGGCGGCGTGAACCTCGATGAGGTGCGCACGGCGATCATCAACGCCTCCACGGTGCCGATCGGCACGGTGCCCGTGTACCAGGCGCTGGAAAGCGTGCACGGCTCGATCGAGAAGCTCGATGCCGACGATTTCCTGCACATCATCGAGAAGCACTGCCAGCAGGGCGTCGACTACCAGACGATCCACGCCGGCCTGCTGATCGAGCACCTGCCGCTGGTGAAGGGCCGCCTCACCGGGATCGTGAGCCGCGGCGGCGGCATCCTGGCCCAGTGGATGCTCTACCACCACAAGCAAAACCCCCTCTTCACCCGCTTCGACGACATCTGCGAGATCTTCAAGCGCTACGACTGCAGCTTCTCCCTCGGGGATTCGCTGCGGCCCGGCTGCCAGCACGATGCCTCCGATGCGGCCCAGCTGGCGGAACTGAAGACCCTGGGTGAGCTCACCCGCCGCGCCTGGAAGCACGACGTGCAGGTGATGGTGGAGGGTCCGGGCCATGTGCCGATGGACCAGATCGAGTTCAACGTCAAGAAGCAGATGGAGGAGTGCAGCGAGGCGCCCTTCTACGTGCTCGGTCCCCTCGTCACCGACATCGCCCCCGGCTACGACCACATCACCAGCGCCATCGGCGCGGCGCTGGCCGGCTGGCACGGCACGGCGATGCTCTGCTACGTGACGCCGAAGGAACACCTGGGCCTGCCCAATGCCGAAGACGTGCGCGAGGGCCTGATCGCCTACAAGATCGCCGCCCACGCCGCCGACATCGCCCGCCACCGCCCGGGAGCCCGCGATCGCGACGATGAGCTGAGCCGCGCCCGCTACGCCTTCGACTGGAACAAGCAGTTCGACCTGAGCCTGGATCCGGAGCGGGCGCGGGAGTACCACGACGAAACCCTGCCGGCCGACATCTACAAGCAGGCCGAGTTCTGCTCGATGTGCGGCCCCAAGCACTGCCCGATGCAGACCAAGATCACCGACGCCGACATCGAAGGTCTGGAGCAGGTGCTGGCCGAGCAGAAGAAGGCCCAGGGCGAGCCCCTGGGGGTGTGAAATTGGGAGAGGGGCGGGCCACCGCCCCAGCAGCTTGTTTCCCCGGATCTGGATTGTCTAAGGGTTTCCCGCTGCGCTGCAGTTAGGCTGAGTCGAGGAGGTGTCTTCAATGCCTAGACAATTTGATGTCGTCGTCGAAAGAGATTCAGAAGGTTTCTTCGTGGCAACCGTCCCGGCACTGCCCGGTTGCCATACCCAGGCCCAATCTCTGGATCAATTGATGGAGCGAGTCAAGGAGGCCATTGAGCTTTGCCTTGAGGTTGCCGGTACCGCCCCTGAGTCGCTTGACTTCGTAGGAGTGCAGCGCGTTACCGTAGAGGTGTGACGAGATTTGCTGAGGTTTCAGGAAAGGCTCTCATCGCGGCCTTGAAAGAGATTGGCTTTGAAGATATCAGGGTGAAGGGTAGTCACCATTTTCTGAGGCACCCAGACGGAAGGGCGACGGTTGTGCCCGTTCATTCCAATGAAACGTTGGGGCCCGGCCTTCTGGCAAGCATTCTTCGTGATGTCAAGCTCACAAGAGCCAGGCTGCAAGAGCTTCTGTAACCCGTGCACGGCCAGGAGTTGCCTCCCGTCACCGATGTGTTTATGGTCCAACCGTCGTTGTTGACCGCATCGATTGGGCTTCCCTTTCCCCAATGGCGTCACGTCCTATCTGGTCGGGGGGCTGTTCCTCGGACTGGGACTGATGGTCATGTACCTCAGCCTCGGCGTCAAAGCCGGGGCGAGTTCCGTCCTGAGCTCCACGCTCACTTACTTCACGCCGCTCACGGCTGAGCGCAGCTCGCGCGACTGGCGGCTGCAGTTCGCCCTGGCCATGGTGCTCGGCGCCTGGCTGTACGCCGCGACCCACCAGGCCTTCTTCGTCACGGCCGTGGGCTGGTGGCGGCTGGCGCTGGGGGGTCTGCTGGTGGGCTTCGGCACCCGGCTCTCCTCGGGCTGCACCTCCGGCCACGGCATCTGCGGCGTCGCCTCGTTCTCGCGCGCCTCGCTGCTGGCGGTCGCCGTGTTCATGGCGGTGGCCATCGTCACCGCCCGGGTCGTGATGCTGCTGGGGGTGACCCCATGAAGCGCCTGTTCGCGATCCTGCTGGGTGGTGGTCTGTTCGGCTATGGGCTGGCCTGGAGCGGCATGGCCCGGCCGGAGGTGGTGCTGAGCTTCCTGCAGCTGCGCGACCTCGGCCTGCTGCTGGTGATGGCGGCGGCCCTGGCGGTCACCACCATCGGCTTCCGGCTGGCCCCGCGGCTGCGGCGGATCACGCTGCTGGGGCTGCCCTTTTCCCATGAGGTGAAGCCGATGCTGGCCGGCACCGTGCCTGGCGCGGTGATCTTCGGTGTGGGCTGGGGCCTGTGCGGCCTGTGCCCCGGGGCGGCGGTGGCCAGCATCGGCATCGGCAACGGGCCGGTGCTGATCGGTCTGGCGGGCATGTTCGTGGGCGCCTACCTGCAGGGCGTGCTGGCGGAAGGCGGCTCCAAGCTGCAGGGCTGACCCCCCAGACGCGATGGCCCCCTCCCTTTCCATCCCCCTGGCGGCCGCCGCCGGCGGTGCTCCGCTGCTGCTGCGGCAGCTGTTCGACGCCGAGACCAGCACCTTCACCTACCTGCTGGCGGATGTGGCCTCCCGGCAGGGGGTGCTGATCGATTCGGTGTACGAGCAGCATCCGCGTGATCTCTCCCTGATCCGGGAGCTGGGCATCCAGCTGGTCGCCAGCCTCGACACCCACGTGCATGCCGACCACGTGACCGGCAGCTGGCGACTGCACCGGGCCACCGGCTGCGCCATCGCCCTGGCCGCCGTCGCCGGGGCCGAGAACGTGACCCTGCCCCTGCGCCATGGGGATCGGGTGAGCTTCGGCGGCCGCCATCTGGAGGTGCGCGCCACCCCCGGCCACACCGATGGGTGCCTCAGCGTGGTGCTCGATGACCACAGCGTGGCCTTCACCGGCGATGCGTTGCTGGTGCGGGGCTGCGGCCGCTGCGACTTTCAGCAGGGGGATGCCTCCACGCTGTACCACTCGATCACCGGGCAGATCCTGTCGCTGCCCGACCACTGCCTGCTCTACCCGGCCCACGATTACAGCGGCCGGGCGGTGAGTTCGGTGGCCGAGGAGAAGGCCTACAACGCCCGGCTCGGGGGCGAGGCCGACGAGCGCGACTTCGTGGGCTACATGGAGAACCTGCATCTCCCCCACCCCAACCGGATCTCCGTGGCCCTGCCGGCCAACCTGCGCTCCGGCCGTCCTGCCGACGGTGGCCAGGAGGAAGCGGACGACTGGGCACCGATCGAGCGCAGCTATGCCGGCCTGCCGGAACTGACGGCCGACTGGGTGGCCGACCACCGCGAGGCCCTGACGCTGGTGGATGTGCGTTCCGAAGCGGAAGTGCAGGGCCCGGACGGCCGCATCCCGGGCAGCCTGTTGATTCCCCTGCCCGAGTTGCCTGCGCGAGCCGACGAGATCCCCACAGATCGGCCCACGGTGGTGCTGTGCCACTCCGGCAGCCGCTCCGCCCTGGCCACCCAACAGCTGCAGAAGAAGGGGCTCACACGGGTGGCCAACCTGCGCGGCGGTCTGCGGGCCTGGAAGGCGCAGGGGCTGCCGTTGGAGCATCCCTGAGTTGCCCCTAGAGGGGGATGAGTCTGCGGCCGACATCGACAAGCTGGCCGGATTCTCCTCGGTGGGCAGCCCCATGCATTGCCTGCTGCAGACCAAGATCATCGACGCCTAGATCGTGGGTCTGAAGCAGGTGCTAGCGGAGCAGAAGGCCCTAGGCAATTCGCTGGGGGTCTGTGTTGGGAGCCGAGAGCCTCCACCTCACTTGCGGCCTAGTGATCCAGAGCTTCGTGGCCGAGGAGATCCCCGGCTGTGCCTTCTACTTCCTGGTCAGTCAGGAGGGGGGTATCCAACTGCATCGGATCGCCCAGGATTAGGTGTACCAATACCACCTGGGTGAGCCGCTTGAGGTGCTAGTGGTGTCTTTCAACTGAGTCGATTCACTGCAGCGGGTGGGGAGTAATCTGGCGAAGGGAGCGTGACACCAGCCGGCTATTGCTGAAGGTACGATTACTTGCTGGGTGGTTGCATGCGGAGCCTGTGGATCGGATGGAGTTGGGCGCGCTTAGCGAAGCTGTCCGGGTTTCTTGGAGTCCATCAGGGAGTTTAATCCAGTTTATGCGGTAGTTGAAGCTAGAGCATGAGAGCTATGGTTGCTCTCAGCGAGATCAAGCCTGGAGAATAAGCTGGCTCACCCTTCTGTAGCCGAGGACACACCATGTTCAAAGAGCCCCAAGCTAGTGGTGGGTATACAGGCATGATTGGAATGTCTTGTTGAGAATGGGGTTGTTAAGCTTTCATCCCATATGACTTAACGTGCTCTCCGCGCGCGGGGGGGGGGGGGG
>CALSBA010000030.1:0-26984 GCA_943373065.1 Synechococcus sp. UW140
GACATCAGGGAGGAGCAGTCGCCCTGGGTGATGCCGTTGCGATCGTTGGCGATGGCGATGGCGGCGTCCTTCATCTTGCGGATGCCTTCGGCCACGGAAGCGCCGGGGACGCCGAGGGCCAGGTAGGTCTCGCGGAGGCCGTTGAGGCAGCGATCTTCCAGGACGGAAGCGTCACCGGTGAAGATGGCGTAGGTGACGTAGCGGAGAACGATCTCCATGTCGCGCAGGCAGGCAGCCATGCGGCGATGGGTGTAAGCGTTGCCGCCGGGGGCGATCAGGGCGGGCTGTTGGTCGAACAGCTCGCGGGCGGCGTTGGTGACGATCTTGGAGGCGTTGGAGGTGATGCGGTTCACGGCATCCATACGCTTGAAGCTGTCAGCGACGACGCCGGAGAGGGCATCGATCTGACCAGCGTTGAGGAATTCGCCGCGGGCATCAGCCTGAGCAACGACCTTGGTGAAGGCGTCGAACATTGAGTTAGCTCCTGTTCTCGACGTCGAACGTCGGGATTGGGTGGGTAAGGGGGGGGTGAGTCTGGAGCGTCAGCCTGGTGGTGGCCTGGCCGACGTCGACTGCGTCGTTGCTTTCGATGATCGCCTGGCCTCGGCCGGGCATCGCTCCGAAAGACCTACCTATTGTTGTGCCCCGCGTCCATGGGATGGGGGGACCTTCATAAATGGTCACTAGCCCCAGGATCCCAGCTGCTGCAGCCGTTCTGCCCCGGTTCCCGGATCCCTGGGTTCAAGCTGAACGGTTGTCCTGAAGGATCGGTGTAAAACACCTCTGGCCGCTGTCCCTCCTGCCAGCAAAAAGGGCCCCCTCGTCGGGGACCCTCTGGTGGCCGGTAGAGGCCGGGGCCGAGGTGGAGCCTGGGACTCAGCCGTCGTCCCTCTTGCTTTTCCCCTTGCGGGGGGCTGGTTGCTCCGGGCTGCCACCGGTGCCACCCCCGGTCACGGAGACGCTGACGATCCGACCACCCAGGGAGTGGACCAGACGCATGGTTTCGTTCATGCGGGTGAAGGGCACGTTCATGACCATGTCCGCGGTGCGGGAATAGTCGTTGTTGCTCACACCGGTGACGGTGAGGGCCACCTGACGGGAGCTGCTGAGGCCGGTGCCTCGGGTACCTGCGGAAACCTTCATGGATTCGGTGGGGTAAGGGGACAAGGCTGGACGGGAGCTCGGTTCAGTTGATCGGGGTGATGCTGGCGATGCGGCCGCCTTCCCTGAGGATCTGCTGCTGGGTCTGCAGCAGCTTGTTGAAGGGGATGTAGCGCACCCGGTTGCTGCGCTTGTGCAGGCGGTAGTTGTTGAAGCCGGAGATCTCCACCCGGAAGGTGCGACCCTCTTCGCCGGCTCCCACCCCCTGGCGGGTGACACCATCGGTGCTGACCTTGCGGAACACGCTGCCGCGGGCGTTGGGGCTCACCACCGCCATGGGGGCTTCCGCATGCACGGAGGGATTGAGGCGGGACTGGTTCTTGAGCAGGTCGCCCCGCACCGAGGCGCCCACGCCCCGGGTGAGCTGGAGCATGTAGGAGAACTGCAGGCCCTGCTGGCCGGAGGAATAGTCCCAGCCGTGCAGGTAGGGAACCACCTCTTCGCCGAAGCGGTTCTGGTACTCGGCGCTGTCGATGTAGGAATCGATCTCGGCGTCGTAGCCCTGCTCCTGCAGGATCGTGAAGTGGTGAAGCATCTCGGCCTTGTTCTGCGGAGCCCGGCCCAGGAGATGCTTGAAGTTCAGCTCGATGAAGCGGTAGGGATTGCAGTTCTCGAAGAACTTGGCCTTGTACAGGCCGCTTTTGGCCACCTGCCGGACGAACTCCCTCACGCTGAGATAGCCGCGCTTGAACAGGGACTCCGGTCCCGTGAGCCGCTCGCTGGCCATCACGTACTGGTTACCGAGCACCTGCTTGTAAACGGCGCGGATCAGGGCTGCCTTGTCGTTTTCGGTGGCGTTCGTCCAGTTTTCCTTGTTGCGGTCGCTGGAGAAACGCTCGATGCCCAGATAGGCAGCGTTGGCAAGTGTCATGAGCGTGGGGGCCGGAGGGAGAAGCGTTGGTTAGGAGGTCGGAGGGCAGGGCGAGTGGCCACTGCGCGGTCGGCAGACGCCTTCGAGGACGGCTGCAGCAAACGTCCCGATCATGGGCTGCAAGGCGGATCCTATGGGCCTGTCCGCTCGCTACGACAGGGTTTTCAGAATCGTTACAAACCCCCCGACCGGGGCGGCCCGCCCGACCCCGCCAGCCCCCAGCGTTGTGCCCCCTGGCGGACTGGCCCCACCCCGATACCATCCGGCCATTATCCCGGTGCCGTCATGACTGCTGTTGTGCCCCTGTCCGAGGACGCCTCCCTGCGGCTCGCCGACCAGTTGCAGGTCCTCTCCCAGGTCGCCGAAGCGCTCACTTACCGCCTGTTGGAGCTCGAGGAACGGCTGGAGGGCCATGACGAGCGGATCGGCGAGCGTCTGCAGGAGGTCGCCGGCCTCGAAGCGGCCCATGGGGTGGCCATGGATCAGCGGCTGGGCGACACCGAAGAGCGACTGGCCAGGATCGAGGCGGCGCTTCGGGGTCTGGATCGCAACGGGGGGTCCCGCCATCTGCAGGCGGTGCAGCCGCCGGCGCTGCAGCAGGAGCTGCCGGGCTCCCAGACGGAAGAGGAAGGCTTCGATCTGGGCCCGGAGGAGATCGACCCCTTCCTCGACGAGGGGGAGCAGCCCTTCATGGACGAACTGATCGCCGGCTGAAGCTCCGGGACGCCTGCCTGGCTTACGCCGTCAGTTCGCCAGCCAGGCCGGGGGGATGTCGCCGCTGTAGTCGTGGGTGCGCTCGAATTCGAACGGCCCGGCCAGCGATCCCCACAGCTGCTCATGGCTGGCCGGATCGTGGCCCCGATCGATGGTGCGCATGCCCCGGGGGTCGATCTCGAAGCTGCTGACCAGATAGGCGAGGCTGCCCTTGCGTTCCACGAGGCAACGGCAACCGGGTTCCACCTCGCCACTGAAGCCTTCGCCCACCTCCCGCACCACATAGGTGCAGCCTTCCAGGGGCAGCAGGTCGGCGTCGCCAATGGTCTGGCGTCGCCCTTCGTCTTCGATGGCACCCCAGAAACGCTGTTCGTCGCGCAGGGCCTGGTTGTGGATGATCAGCTCGCCATCGCGCTGTTCGGCCCGGAGCACCCGGATCCGGTAGGGAGTGCCTGGGGTGATGGCGTAGGTCTGCTCGAGAAGCAGCGAACCCGGGGCCAGCTGGGGCAGCGGCCGGAACTTGACCAGGATGTGGGCGTAGAGGGGCGGGTTGTCGAAGGCCTGGGCCTGGTTGCTGAAGCCAGCGCTCAGCTGCTGGATGAGGCGGGCAAGGGAGCTGCTCATGGGGCGCAACCTAGAGGTCGAGCAGGCGGATCCTGAAGGCGCCCACCTGGCGGGCTGTGGCTGGATCGCCCTGGGCGAAGGGGTGGTCGGACACGGAGCCGAGGATGGCCTCCAGCTTCTCAGCGGCCGTCAGACCGTGGGACGGATCCTGGCGGCTGTGGGCCTGCCAGGCTTCGTCGAACGCCTGGGCAAAGCTGTCGGCGTTGTTGAAGATCTGGCTGGATGTCGAAGGCGGCTGGGGCATGGTGATGGGCTGCAGCGCAGTCCGCACGCAATGCCAGGACCCAGATTTGAACTGGGGACACGGCGATTTTCAGTCGCCTGCTCTACCAACTGAGCTATCCCGGCCCGTCGCCGAAGCGACGCTCGGATCTTAGATCACGGCCCGCTGCGGGATCGGTCCCGAGGGGTGCGGGCCAGGCAGAGCATCCCCACCACCGGCCAGCCGAGCGTTTCCAGGGCCAGGGCAGCGTTGCACCCGGTGGCACCGCTGGTGAGGATGTCATCGACGATCAGGACCGGCCGTCCCGTGGCTTCGCCAGGGCGGGGTCCGCGGCGGCAGTGGAAGGCCCCGTCCTGGTTGGCCAGGCGCATGGCCCGCTTCAGGTGATGCTGGCCAAGCACCGGCCGCGACCGTTCCAGCAGGTCGTCGTGGCGGTAGCCCAGCTGGCGGACGAGCTGGCGGCAGACCAGAGCGGGCAGGGGGTTGCCGCGCCGTTTCCAGCTCGGCACCGGCACCAGCAGCGGCCGCCGCCGCCACTGGGGCAGCCCCTCCGCCAGCACCCGCACCAGGGCCGCGATCCGGGACTCCTCAGGCCGCTGCCGCAAACCGAGCAGCAACCGTCGCAGCTCTCCGTCGTAGGACCCGGCCGCCCACCACAGCAGGGGCTCATTGCCCCGCTGGCCCCCGGCCGGCAGGGGGAGCTGGCGGCGGCAGGTGGGGCAGGGGGATGCGGCGCCGTGCTGAGGCGGCTGCAGGCCGCGACACAGGGGGCAGGGGGTGGCGGCGATCCAGTCGAGGGGCAGCCGTCCCAGGCGGGTGAGGAGGGTCAGGGGTCTGGCGCCGCACTGGGCGGCGCAGTCGCTGCTTCAATCTTTCCCGGGGAGCGACCGCAGCATGGCCACCAGGGTGCGGTGGGCGTCCTCGCTGTCGCTGAGGGCGTGGTCGAAGGGCACCTCCACAGGGGCGCCATCCACCTCGAGGCGCATCGCCTCGGGCTCCACGGCCACCATCCGGGCCTCCTGGGCCTCGGTGCAGCCGCCGTAGTGGCGGGCATAGGCCAGGACGGCCTCGGCGTGGTCGTCGTTCATGTGCTTGCAGATGCGGTCGCTCACCGCGGCGGTGAGGGGGTCGGCGGCCATGGGGTCGAAGCGGATGGGGGGATTCTGGGCTCAGGCGCCGGCGAAACGCTGCCAGAGCAGCAGGCCCAGCCGCACCCCGCTGAACCCCACAAAGCCGGCCAGCACGATGAACAGCGCGATGGAGACGATCGAGCTGAGGCGTTCGTTCATGGCCGTAGGGGTGCTGATTCGATCTCCATCCTGAAGCTGGCCCTGGCCAGCAGGGCCATGCCGAGGGCCGCCGTGCTTTTCGGCCGGTTCAGCACCGGGATCCCCAGGGCCCTCGAGCGCAGGGCCCGCCACTGGCTGTTGCGGGCGCCGCCACCGACGCTGATCACCCGCTGCAGGGCCGGTGCCCCCAGCTGCCGCAGCCGTTGCCAGCCCGTTGCCTCAATGGCGGTGAGGCCTTCGAGCAGGGCCTGCAGGTAGCGGGCATCGCTGACGGGCCTCGGCTCCAGGATCGGCTCCAGCTCCGGGTCGTCCACGGGAAAACGTTCACCTTTGCGGCTCAGGGGGAGCAGCTTGAGCCCCGTCGGGCGGTCCGGAGCGATCTGGCGGCTCAGCTCCGCGATCCGTTCATCGTCGAAGAAGCGGCGCAGCACGCCGGCGCCGGCGTTGGAGGCCCCCCCCGCCAGCCAGCGGCCGGCCACCCGGTGGTTGCTGAGGCCGGCGCCGGCCAGGGGCGCCGCCACGAACTGCTTCAGCACCAGGGTGGTGCCCAGCACGGCGATGCCATCGCCGGCCTGGGGGTCGGCAGCCAGCACGGCGGCATTGGCATCGGTGCTGCCCGCCACCACCTGGCAGTCTGCGGGCAGGCCCAGGCATGCGGCCGCCGCTGGGGCGAGCGGGCCCAGCAGGCGGCCGCTGGGTCGGATCTGCGGCAGCGTCTCCACACCCAGGCCTGACGCCACACCAGCGAGCCAGTCTCCCTGCTCCAGGTCCCAGCCCAGTCGCACGTTGTTGCCCTCCTCGCCCCAGCGCCAGTCGTCCAGCAACCAGCCGATCAGCCAGTCGGCCTGGTGGCGCAACAGCAGGCCCGGCCCCAGCCCCGCGTCCCTGGCCAGGGCCAGCAGGCGCAGGGCCCTGGCCAGGCTGCCGCTCGGGCTGGCGGCCGGATGGCTGGGGGGGGTGCCGGAGGCCTGGCCCAGAAGGGCCGAGATGGCCCCGGACTGTTCCGTGCAGGCCAGGTGGTACGGCAGGGCCTGCGCCAGGGGCGGCGGCAGCAGGCGGCCATCGGTGCTGCAGGCCAGCAGGGTGCCTGAGGTGCCATCGATGGCAACGGCCCTCACCCGGCGGCGGATCTCTTCGGGAACGGTGGCCAGCAGCGCGATCAGCCCCTGCCGCCAGGCCTCAGGCTCTTCCAGGCGACCGGGGTAGGCAGACTGCCGGCTCAGCAGCGGGTCGTCCGGCTGGCCGCCGGCGGCACCGGTTTCCGCCAGAACGGCCAGGCGCAGGCCGCTGCTGCCGAGGTCAACCCCCAGAAACAGCGCTGACACGGCTCGCCGTGGCCTGCTTCAGGGTGGCGGCGATGGTGCTGACGTCCTCCCAGGGGAGGTCGAGGTCCTTGCGGCCGAAGTGGCCGTAGGCCGCCACGTCCTGGTAGAAGCGGCCGCCCCGCTGCTGGGGCAGTTCCCGCAGACCGAAAGCCTCGATGATCGCGCCGGGCCGCAGGTCGAAATGCTCCTGCACCAGGGCGGTGAGGTCGGCATTGTCGAGGGCACCGGTGCCGAAGCTTTCCACCAGGATGCTCACGGGCCGGGCCACGCCGATGGCGTAGCTGAGCTGCACCTCGGCCTTGTGGGCCAGACCTGCCGCCACAAGCGCCTTGGCCACATAGCGGGCCGCGTAGGCGGCGGAGCGGTCCACCTTGGTGGGGTCCTTGCCGGAGAAGGCACCGCCGCCGTGGCGGGCATAGCCGCCGTAGGTGTCGACGATGATCTTGCGGCCCGTCAGGCCGGCGTCGCCCTGGGGTCCGCCCACGACGAACTTGCCCGTGGGGTTCACGTAGAAGCGCGTGCCTTCCTTGGAGGGCTGGAGGGACAGATCGGCCGTGGCGGGCAGCACCACGTGCGTCCAGAGGTCCTCCTTGATGCGCTGCTGCACGGCCTTCTCATCGCTGAGGCCCGCCACTTCAGCGGTGTGCTGGGTGGAGATGAGGATCGTGTCGATCGCCACGGGGCGGTTGTTCTCGTACTCCACGCTCACCTGGGTCTTGCCGTCGGGGAGCAGGTAGTCGAGGCTGCCGTCGTGGCGCACCTGGGCCAGCCGCAGGGCCAGCCGGTGGGCCAGGCTGATGGGCAGGGGCATCAGCTCCGGGGTTTCGTCGCAGGCGTACCCGAACATGATTCCCTGGTCGCCAGCGCCCACCTTGTCGAGGGGGTCGCCGTCGTGGTCGTCGGCCTCATCCACGCCCTGGGCGATGTCCGGCGACTGCTGATCGAGGGCGATCAGCACGGCGCAGCTCCTGGCATCGAAGCCACCGGCGCGGGCACCGCTGTAGCCGATCTGTTCGATCACGCCCCGCACCAGGGTGTTGAAGTCGACCCGCGCGTTGGTGGTGACTTCCCCCGTGATCAGGCAGAGGCCGGTGTTGACCACGGTCTCGCAGGCCACCCGGCTGGCGGGGTCCTGGGCCAGCAGGGCGTCGAGCACGGCATCGCTGACCTGGTCGCAGATCTTGTCGGGGTGGCCTTCCGTCACCGATTCAGAGGTGAAGACGAAACGGCTCATGGGGGAATGCGATCAGTCGATAGGTGAGCTTATTCCCACGGGTTGGCCGGCCCCGGCACCACCTCGAGTTCCCGCCAGTGATCCAGGTGCAGGAAGGAGTCATCCAGATCCACCGGCCGCCGCCAGCCGGCCCGGTAGCCCAGCACCACCGGCACCCCGGCGGCACGGGCCATGCGCAGGTCGCTGTTGGCGTCGCCGATCAGGGCGCAGCTCTCCACGGCCACGCCCAGTTCGGCGCACAGGCCATGGACGGCGGCGGGATCCGGCTTGCGGGGCTGATGTTCGGCGCTCCAGATGGCCTGCACGTAGGACGCCAGATCATGGGCGGCCAGGAACGCTTCGATCCCCTCGACATGGTCGTTGCTGATCACGGCGCAACGCACCCCCGCCAGTTGCAGGGACTCCAGCAACGGGAGCAGGCCGGCGGTGGGGGCTGGCCGCCGCCCGCTTCCCTGGCCGTGCAGGGCGTCGGTGCGGGCGAAGACGGCTTCGGCCATGGCCAGGGCTTCGGGCCAGCCCAGTCCCACCTGCACAAGGGCGGTGGCGGTGGCCACCAGGTTCTGGTCGCGGCTGGCCACCGCCATGGTGCCGGCGGGATGGACGCCTTCAGGGGCAAGGCCGTAGGCGCGGTGCAGCAGGTCGCCCAGGTCGCGGTGACGCTCCGGGTCGCCGCTGGCCAGATCGGCCATGGCCAGACAGTGAAAGACCCTGGCCTGGGCCAGGGCCACGAGCATGGGCTCGCTGTGGCTGATGGTGCCGTCCTTGTCGAACAGCACCGCCTCCAGTTGACGATCTCCGCAGGGAAGGGGTGTGCCCCGCAACGACAGGAGCACCATCGTCAGAGGGCCGGAGCCAGGGATTTCATTCGAGCGAGACGCCCATCGGCTCGTTGTCTTCGGCCTGCTCCAGCAGCATCTGCTTGTAGCGGGCGGCCATTTCCTCGGCCTTGTCGAACACCTTCTGGGGGTCGCTCAGCATGTCGCCGGGTTCCGGCTCGAGGGCCTTGGTGGACAACGAGATCCGACCCCTTTCGGCGTCGAGATCGATGATCATCACCTTCATCTGATCGTTGACGTTGAGCACCGTGTGGGGCGTCTCGATGTGCTCGTGGCTGATCTCCGAGATGTGCAGCAGACCGCTGACACCACCGATGTCGATGAAGGCGCCGTAGGGCTTGATGCCCCTGACCGTCCCCAGCACCACTTCGCCCACTTCGAGGCGATTCATCTTGCGCTCCACCAGGGCGCGGCGATGGCTCAGCACCAGGCGGTTGCGCTCTTCGTCCACCTCCAGGAACTTGAGGGGGAGGAAGTCGGCCACGAGCTCCTCCTTGGCCTTGCGGGTGCTGATGTGGCTGCCGGGGATGAAGCCCCGCAGGCCCTCCACCCGCACCAAGGCGCCGCCGCGGTTGGTAGCGAACACTTCGCTGTAGATGGTGGCGTCTTCCTTCTGCAGCTGGCGCACCCGCTCCCAGGCGCGCTGGTACTCGATGCGGCGCACCGAAAGGGTGAGCTGGCCGTCCTCGTTCTCCTCGCTGAGGATGAAGAATTCGCGCACCTCCCCGGGCTCAAGCACGTCGGAGAGATGCTCGACCCGGTTGATCGACACCTCCTGGAGAGGCATGAAGGCGGCGGTCTTGGCGCCGATGTCGATCATGGCGCCCTTCGATTCAAGGGCGAACACGGTGCCGTTGACGACGTCACCCGGCTTGAAGTTGTAGTCGTACTTGCTGAGCAGAGCCGCGAACTCGTCCAGCGTGAAGCCCACACCGTCGCCGTCCCGAGCGCTGACCCTGCTGCTGGAGTCGTCGGCGCTGGGCACCTCTTCCGGGATCGCCAGATCGAGTTCCGCTGTGATCTCGATGTCGGCGGCCTCCTCGCTGCTGATCGGCGTGAGGGCCTCGAGGGTGTCGGCTTCGGAAGAAGGAGTGAGGGTCATGGAGCTGGGGCGGTCTGCCGGTGGCAGTGCGAAGGAACGGGGTGACTGCCCGCCTGCAGCGCACACCCGATCGATCACTCTATCAATGGGTCGGCAGGCCAGCCGCCCAACGCGCTGGAGCCGGCCTCAGCCGACCACGACCAGGCGGTTCTTGGTCTTGCCCCGGTTGCCCAGGCCTTCCAGGGTGGCCACGAAATCGCTGACGCTCTGGAACTGGCGGTAGACGGAGGCGAAGCGCACGTAGGCGACCTCGCTCATCTCCCGCAGACGCTGCAGCACCAGCTCCCCGATCTCGTTGCTGCTCACCTCACGGCCTGCCCGCTGCTGCAGTACCAGTTCGATGTCGTCGACGACGGCCTCCAGTCGGGAGGGTTCGAGGCCAGTTTTCTCGCAGGCCCTCAGCAGGCCATGCAGGAGTTTGCTGCGGTTGAAGGTTTCCCTGCTGCCGTTGCGCTTGACCACGGTGATCGGGAAAGTCTCGACCCGTTCGTAGGTGGTAAAGCGGAAATCACAGTTGAGGCACTCCCTGCGTCGCCGCACACTGCGTCCGGAATCGGCGGCCCTTGATTCCAGAACACGGCTATCGGTGTGTTGGCAGGAGGGACATTGCATCCCTGGGCACGCTTCCAAGTGTTGGGAGTGTAAACAGCTACGCGCAGAAAGAGAAGGGCTTGCCTTCCAGGTGGGGCCGCAGTCAAGAAAAAACCCCTGGTTTCCCAGGGGTTGAATCAATCCGGAAGGGTGGTCACTTGCCGATTTTCGGGGGATCGCGGAAGGCGATCGCGAAAAAGAGCGTGGAAATGGCCAGGGCCAGGATCAGGATGTAGGCGAAGCTCTCCATGGGAATCCTCGGGGGGGCTGGCGGTCAGCTGAGGGGGGAGCCGGCCGGGGGCACGAAGCCCTCGGGCAGGCGTCGGGTGGAACGGTCGCCCAGCTTGGCGAACAGACCGAATTCCACCTGCTCACCGAGATCGGGGTCGATACCGGCGAAGACATCACGGTAGAGGGTGCGGGCACCGTGCCAGATGTGGCCGAAGAAGAAGAGCAGGGCGAAGCAGGCATGGCCGAAGGTGAACCAGCCGCGGGGGGAACTGCGGAAGGTGCCGTCGGAGTGGTAGGTCTCCCGGTCGAACTCGAAGGCCTCGCCAAGCTGGGCCTTGCGGGCCAGTCGCTTGACGTCGGCGGGATCGGTGAACGTCTGGCCGTTGAGGGCACCGCCGTAGACGGTGGCCGTCACGCCCTGCTGCTCAAAGGAGTACTTCGCCTCGGCCCGACGGAAGGGGATGTCGGCGCGGACGATACCCTGCTGGTCCTGGAGGACCACCGGGAAGTTCTCGAAGAAGTTGGGCAGGCGACGGACTTCGAGGTCGTGGCCCTCCTTGTCGGTGAAGGAGATGTGCCCGATCCAGGAGGTGGGCAGGCCGTCACCGTTGATCATCGGGCCGACGCGGAACAGGCCTCCCTTGGCGGGACTGTTGCCGACGTAGTCGTAGAAGGCCAGCTTCTCGGGGATGGCGGCGAAGGCCTCCGCCTTGGTGGCGCCGTTGTCGATGGCGGTCTGGACGCGACGGTTGATCTCCGTCTTGAAGTAGTTCTGATCCCACTGGTAGCGGGTGGGGCCGAACAGCTCAACCGGCGTGGCCGCTGAGCCGTACCACATGGTTCCGGCCACGATGAAGGCCGCGAAGAACACCGCTGCGATGGCGCTGGCCAGCACCGTTTCGATGTTGCCCATGCGGAGCGCCTTGTAGAGGCGTTCCGGCGGTCGGGTGGTGATGTGGAAGATGCCGGCGATGATGCCCACGATGCCGGCGGCGATGTGGTGGGCCACGATGCCGCCTGGGTTGAAGGGGTTGAAGCCCTCAGGTCCCCAGGAGGGCTGCACCGCTTCTAAGTGGCCCGTGAGGCTGTACGGATCTGAGATCCACATCCCCGGTCCGAAGACACCGGTGAGGTGGAAGGCTCCGAAGCCGAAGCAGCCCAGGCCGGCCAGCAGCAGGTGGATGCCGAAGATCTTGGGCAGGTCGAGGGCTGGCTCCCCGGAGCGGGGGTCCTGCCAGATCTCGAGATCCCAGTAGGTCCAGTGCCAGATGGCCGCCAGGAAGAGCAGGCCACTGAAGATGATGTGGGCCGCAGCCACGCCTTCGAAGCTCCAGAAGCCGGGGTCGACGCCGGTTTCACCGGTGACGCTCCAGCCCCCCCAGCTGCCGGTCACGCCCAGGCGGGCCATGAAGGGCATGACGAACATGCCCTGGCGCCACATGGGGTTGAGGACCTGGTCGGAGGGGTCGAAGATCGCAAGCTCGTAGAGCGCCATGGAGCCGGCCCAGCCGGCTACCAGGGCGGTGTGCATGAGGTGCACGGCCAGCAGTCGGCCCGGGTCGTTGATGACGACCGTGTGCACCCGGTACCAGGGCAATCCCATTGGGGGGTCAGGTCTGGGTTGACAGTTGCCGAAGCCGATCGCCGGAGCGATGACGGCTAAGGAGACGCTCGGTGATTACCGATCCGTGCTGGCGATGGTAAGGGTTGCGGGCAACACCACGGGGCCCCAGGTAACGGACCGCAACGGCGCGTTCACAATGGGAGCCATCCCGTCCCTCGAGAGGCTTCCGCCATGCCCGTGATCCGGTTCGTCCGTGAGCAGCGTGACGTGGAGTGCTATCCGGGGGAAAATCTGCGTGAGGTGGCCCTGCGCGAGGGCATCGAGCTCTACGGCCTCAAGGGCCGCCTGGGCAACTGTGGCGGCTGTGGCCAGTGCATCACCTGTTTCGTGGAGGTGGTGGAGGGGGGCGCCGACAACGCCCTCACCGAGCAGACCTCGGTGGAACTGCTGAAGCTGAAACGGCGCCCCCAGACCTGGCGGCTGGCCTGTCAGGCCCTGGTGCAGAAGTCGGTGATGGTGCTCACCAGGCCCCAGGTGGGACTCGCCGACCGGGAGGGAGAACTGGGCCGGTCCCGTTCCCTGCCCCTGCCGGAGGGCCCCACCGCCTGGCCCGAGCCCCCCGCCGCACCAGAGGATGGGGAGTCCGAGGCGTCTGAGACGTCTCCCGAAGCAGCTGGGGCTCCATCCACAACGAGCGGTGAAGGGGGCGTCCTTCCCGCCGATGGGCGGTGATACCTTCTCAGAACCTCTCCAGCAGTCATGGAAACCAACGACCTCGGCTTCGTTGCCAGCCTCCTGTTCGTTCTGGTTCCCGCCGTCTTCCTGATCATTCTCTACATCCAGACGAACAGCCGCCAGGGCGGCTGAACCCGGTTCAGCGCGCCCGCCCCTCCGGCTCCCGCACCAGCAGCACCGGGGCCGGAGCGTGCACACGGATGTAGTCGCTCACCGAGCTGCCCAGCAGTTTGTCGAGATCCACCAGGCCCCGGGCCACCAGGGGCCGGCGGTCCTGGGAGGCGATCACCACCAGATCGGCCTTCACGTCTTCGGCGGTTCCGCAGACGCCCCGGGCGATGTCACCGGTGCGGTGCAGGCCCTTCATCTCCACTCCGAAGCTGCGGGCCCGCTGGATGGCCTTCAGCAGCACCTCATCGCCGGGGGTGCGCCCCCCCCGGGAGGGGGTGATGTCCTGGCGGGACACGTGCACGCCGGTGAGGCTGCCGCCGGGGATCCCCTGCACCAGCTCACAGGCCAGCCGCAGGGCGTCATCGCCCACCCCGGTGCCGTCAATGGCCACCAGAACCCGGTTGATGGCCTTCACGTAAAGGTCGTCGCGCACCAGCAGCATGGGCCGGGTCGACAGCTGGAAGACGTACTGGCTGGTGCTGTTGCCCAGGATCGACTGCAGCCTGCCCAGGCCCCGCGATCCCATCACGATCAGATCGGCCTCCAGCTCATCGGCCACCTTCAGCACGGTCAGCTTGGTGTCGCCCTCGCGCACCACGGTGTTGACCTCGCCCGGGGTGAGACCGAGGCGCTCGATGGCCTCCTTCACCAGGATCTCGGCCTGCTGGCGATGGCTTTCCAGGTCGAGCCCCCCTTGCTCGGGAATCACATGCAGCAGGTTGATCCGGGCCTGGCGGCAGGGGGGGATGTCGCGCAGGAGGCGGACCATCTCCTCGACATGGCCTTTGCCGGAATCGGCGATCAGCAGGTTGCGGAACACGGACATCAACGTGGCTCAGGATCAGCCTATGGCTGATCCTCTTTTCGCCATCCCCCGTGGTGCAGTCCGTGATGCAGTGTTCGGATGAGGCCTGGTGGCACCTGCGGCGGCGGGTGCTGCCCCAGCACACCGACCATGCCGGGGTGATGTGGCACGGGGCCTATCTGGCCTGGCTGGAGGAGGCGCGCGTCGAGGCCCTGGAACGGGCTGGCCTGGCCTACAGCGCCCTCTCTGCCCGGGGGCTGGAGCTGCCGGTGGTGGGGCTGCGCATCGATTACCGCCGGGCCCTGCTCCATGGCGCGAGCGTCGAGCTCCGCAGCCGGCTGCTGCCGCGGCGGGGCGTGAAGCTGCCCTGGCACAGCCAGTTCATCGGCCCCGACGGGGCCGTGGCGGCGGAAGCCAGCGTCGATCTGGTGCTGGTGGATCTCTCCGGAGGCCCGTCGCAGCGCCGCCTGCTGCGGCGATTGCCCCAGGACCTGGAGCAGGCCCTGGGGATCCTGCGCTCCGGCCCGCACGCCACCAGCGTCCAACCATAGTACGCTTGTACTGCTGCTTGGACGGTGGGGCGCGGGGATGGGAGATCTGCTGCAGGGGGTCTTCCCGCGCCGTGGGGCCCCGGTCTGGGATCGGCAGCAGCGCCTCTGGTGGCTGCTCTGGAGTCGATGCCCCGGCCTCGGCTGGCAGCGGCTGGGGGCCCTCGAGGCCAGCTGTGGCGGGCTGGCCGCCGCCTGGCAGGCCCCCGCCGAGGAACTGGCGGCCGTACCGGGCCTGGGGCAGGGGTTGGTGGCCGCGGTGGAGCGGTTTCGCCATCGCTGGGGTCCCCGGCCCCTGGAGGCCTTCGCGCCCCGGTGCCGCTTCGGCCGTGGGGTGCTGGTGCCCGGGGATCGGGGCTGGCCCGCGGGTCTGCGGGAGCTGCAGCGGCCCCCCCTGCAGCTGTGCTGGCGGGGGCGGGGCAGCCTGTGGCCCCACCTGGGCCTGCGCCGCTCCGTGGCGGTGGTGGGCACCCGGCGCCCGTCCCTGCATGGCCTCTCGATGGCCCGCGCCATCGGCGCCGCCCTGGCCGAGGCGGGCTGGCCGGTGCTGAGCGGTCTGGCCGAAGGCATCGATGGGGCGGCCCACGAGGGCTGTCTGGAGGCTGGGGGTGCCCCGGTGGGGGTGCTGGGCACGCCGCTGGGCCGTGCCTACCCCCTGCACCACGCGGCGCTGCAGGGTGAGGTGGCCCGCAAGGGCCTGCTCGTGAGTGAGCTGGCCGAGGGCGGCAGCGTCCGGCCGGGCAGCTTCGCGGCCCGCAACCGCCTGCTGGTGGCCATGGCGGCCGCGGTGGTGGTGGTGGAGTGCCCGGTGGAGAGTGGGGCGCTGCATTCGGCCGAGCTGGCCTGGCAGCTGGAGATGCCGCTCTGGGTGGTGCCCGCCGATGCCGGCCGCGCCTCGGCCATGGGCAGCAACCGTCTGCTGGCCAGGGGCGCCACCCCCCTGCTGCTCCCGGCCGACCTGATCGGCCAGCTGGGCCAGGGCCCCCTGGCCCAGCGCCCCCGCGCAGAAGCCCCCGCGCCGGCCTGGGGGCTCCAGGGGGCCGAGGCCGAGGGGCTGCTGGAGGCGGTCGGCGGTGGCGCCAGCCTTGAGCAGCTGAGCCTGGCTCTGGATCGCCCCATGGCCGAGCTGATGCCCCGGCTGCTGGAGCTGGAGCTAGCCGGGCTGTTGCGGGCCGAGCCCGGCCTCTGCTGGCGCCCCTGCTGAGGCCACCAATTCTGAGATCGCAACTGCTGATTAGGCTCTCTGCATGCTTTCCCAGGTCGGCACCGTCTCCATCCCTGCGCCCCCGGCGGATGGCCCTGACGCCCCGCTGATCACGGCGTCGGAGCTGCTGGCCTGGCGACGCCGCCTCCTGGCCCTCGGTGGGGATGCCGCCGCCCTCGACTGGCTGCTGGATCTGGGCGCCGGTCTGCGCTGGAGCCAGTTGCAGGCGCTGTGGTGCCACCCGGAGGCCGAGGTCCGCCTCCAAGGCTCGCTGGAGGCGCTGGAAGCCCTCTGGCGCCGCCACCTCGACACCCACGAGCCCCTGCAGTACCTGGTGGGCCGCTGCCCCTGGCGCGACCTGGAGCTGCCCGTGGCGCCCGGGGTGCTGATCCCCCGGCAGGAAACGGAACTCCTGGTGGATCTGGCCCTGTCCCTGGGGCCTGCAGAGCGCCCCGAAGCCCGCTGGGCCGACCTGGGCACCGGCTCCGGTTGCCTGGCCATCGCCCTGGCCCGCAGCCGTCCCGCCAGTCGTGGCTTTGCCGTGGAGGCCAGCCCCGAGGCCCTTGCCCAGGCCGGCGCCAACCTCACCCGCTGGGAGCTGCAGGGCCGCGTTTCCCTGCTGGCGGGTGACTGGTGGCAACCGCTGGCGCCCTGGTGGGGCACACTGGATCTGGTGGTGAGCAACCCCCCCTACATCCCCAGCGCCACGGTCTCAGCGCTGGAGCCGGTGGTGCGGGATCACGAACCCCGCCTGGCCCTCGATGGCGGCCCCGATGGTCTGGCGGCCATCCGTTCGATCGTGGCCGGCAGCGCCAGGGGCCTGGCCCCCGGCGGCCTGCTGCTCCTGGAGCACCACCACGACCAGAGCGAGGCGGTCGGCGAGCTGCTGCGCGCCGCCGGTCTGGAACGGCTCGGGGCACATGCCGACCTCGAGGGCCGGGCCCGCTTCGCCAGTGGCTGGAGGCCCGGCGGGTGACGAACGCTGCCGCGCCACTGGCCAGGTGCCTGGCGGCGGGGGAGGCGGTTCTGTTCCCCACCGACACCCTGCCGGCCCTGGCGGCCCGGCCCGAGGCGGCCGCCCTGCTCTGGCGCCTCAAGCAACGACCCGCCGACAAGCCGCTGATCCTGATGGGGGCCGACCTGCCCCAGCTGGTCGAGGCCCTGGGGGTGACCTGGCAAGAGCCGTGGATCGAGCAGGCCCGGCTCAGCTGGCCGGGGGCCGTCACCCTGGTGCTTCCGATCGCCGGTGCCTTGACCAACCATCTCCACCCCGGCGGCACGAGCCTGGGGCTGCGGGTGCCGGCCTGCGAGCGGGCGCGGGAGTTGCTGCGCCTCAGCGGCCCCCTGGCCACCACCAGTGCCAACCGTTCCGGCGAGCCCCCGGCCACCGCGGCGGCCGAAGCGGCGCGCCAGTTCCCCACCCTGTCCCTGCTCCAGCCCCTGCCCTGGCCGGCGGGATCCGGGCAGGCGAGCACGGTGCTGGCCTGGCGGGGGCCGGATCCCGGATCCGGCCGTGGGAGTGAATGGACCGTGCTCCGGCCCGGGGCCGCCCTGGCGCAGGGGGGCGCCTGATGCTGCCGCTCCTGCTGGTGGTGCTTCTGGCGGTGGGCCTCAGCCACTGGTTCCTGGTGCCATTGGTGCATCTGGCCACCCCCCTGTTCAACCTGGGCTGGCTGGGTTGGCTGGCTCTGGCGTCGCTGCTCTGGCTGTTCGCCGGAGCATGATGCCCTGATTCGGAAGGCCCGGCCTGCGGCCGGATCCACCCCCTGGCGCCGACGGAGGCGTGCCAACCGCCCCCATGACCCTTGCCAGCGCCGGCGATCCCGGACTCGCCGCCTTCGGCTCCAGCCTGACCGCCATCACCCTGGCCGAGCTGGGCGACAAGACCTTCTTCATGGCCCTGATCCTGGCGGCGCGCCATCGCCCCCGCTGGGTGTTCGTGGGAGCCTTCGCCGCCCTCACCCTGGTCACTCTGTTGTCCCTGGGCATGGGTTATGGCCTCCGGGAGTGGCTGCCCCAGACCATCGTTCCCTGGCTGGCGGCGGCCCTGTTCCTCGGCTTCGGCGTCAAGCTGCTGGTGGATGCGGCCGGCCTGCCCGCCGATGCCGCTAAGGAGGAGGCCCAGGAGGCCAGGGAGGCGATCGATGCGGCCGAGAGCGATGGCAGCATCCGTGGCCCGGGAGCCGTGATCTGGGAGGCCTTCGTGCTGGTGTTCCTGGCCGAACTGGGGGATCGCACCCAGTTCGCCACCATCTTTCTGGCGGCGGCCCCGGCCTTCACCTTCGCCGGCCTGCTGGCCGGCACCCTCCTGGGCCATGCCCTGGTCACCTGGCTGGCGGTGGGTGCGGGCCAGTGGATCGGCGGCAGGATCAGCGAGCGGGTGCTTTACCGCCTCAGTGGTGGCCTGTTCCTGGCCTTCGGTTTGGTGTCGCTCTGGCAGGCCATCGGCTGACGCCCTTCAGCGGGAAGCCGGTTGCTGCAGATCCCAGCGGAACAGCCCCCGCAAGGTGGGCTGCTGGAACGGGCCTTCCTCCATCGTCGGGGTGAAATCCACCCGCTCGTTGACGGGAACCGTCAGGGGGCGAGCCGGGGGGCCGACGGCCGGCAGTGTTTTGGCCCCAGCCGTTGGCGCCGGGCCGCTGGGATCCACGTAGCGGGTGCGGATGCCGGGACGGCCCAGGATCTCAGCGCCGGAGCGCACGGCTGGCGGAGGCTGCTGCTGAGGCGAGATCGGTGGCGGCGGCGGTGGGCCCTGGCCCAGGTCCCCGGCCAGGGCGATCAGACCCCCCACCAGCCAGGCATGGCACGACATGGCCTCCCGCTCGCTGTGCTGGGGAGATGGTAAGGGCGGCGGATCCGTTCCCCTGTCCAGGCAAGCCGGCTAACGGATTTGAACCGATGACCTTCGCTTTACAAAAGCGCTGCTCTACCACTGAGCTAAGCCGGCATGGGCGCTTGGCCCTGCCCAGCCTATCCCTGGGCCAGAGCCCAGAGCAGCAGCTGCGTGCGGCTGCTGCAGCCGGTTTTGGCCAGCAGGTGGGAGACGTGGCACTCCACCGTGCGCGGGCTCAGCACCAGCTGGGCGGCGATGTGGCGGTTGCTATCGCCTTGGCGCAGCAAATCAAGCACCCGTTGCTCTGCTGGGGTGATCGCCACCGGGAACGCTTCCGCCAAGGCCTGCCTTCGCTGCAGTGCCTGCAGGGTTCCCGCCGGCCGTCGCCCGGGCGGCGCCGTCTCAGTCGGGATCGGCGGGGGAGGACTCCTCGGTGGGTTCGCTGGCCAGGGGAATGGCCAGCTCCTGCGGGGCGGCTTCGCCTTCGGGCGCCTGGGCCATGCCCACGGCGGCGGCTGCCGCCACGAGCGCCGGCAGGGGCCGGGCCCGCTTGATCGGCAGGTTGGCCACAAGGGCGGTGACCCGGTCCTCGGTCTCGAGGCTCACGTCGCCTTCCTCGATGTCGATCTCCACGTAACGCTGCACCACCTCGAGGATTTCGCGCCGCATCTGCTCGAGCAGCTCGGGATTGAGATCACTGCGGTCGTGGGCCAGCACCAGCTGCAGCCGCTCCTTGGCCATGGTGCCACTGGGTTTCTGGCGCCCCAGCAACCGTTGGATGAAATCGAACAGCGTCATGGTGCTCAGAAGAGACCGGTGGTTTTGCGGATCTTGTTCATCAGCCGGGCGCGCAGGCCCCTGCGGGCCTTGGAGGGATCCTCCAGGGGGATGTCCTCACCCCGCAGGCGCCGGGCGATGTTCTGGTAGGCCTTCGCGGCGGGGGATCCGTTGCCGTTGAGGGTGAGCGGCTCCCCACGGTTGGTGGACACGATCACCTGCTCGTCTTCCACCACCAGGCCCACCAGCGGCAGGGCCAGGATGTCGGTGACATCGTCGACGCCCAGCATCTCCTGGCTGGCCATCATCTTGGGCCGCACCCGGTTGAGCACCAGCTGCACCGGTGCCACCCCGCGGGTGTTGAGCAGGCCGATCACCCGGTCGGCATCCCGCACCGCCGACACTTCCGGGGTGGTGATCACGATCGCTTCGCGGGCGGCGGCGGCGGCGTTCTTGAAGCCGTCCTCGATCCCTGCCGGGCAATCGATGAGTACGAAGTCGGCCCGTTCGGCCACCATGGCCACGATCCGCTGCATGTCCTCAGGGGTGAGCCACTCGAGCATGCGGGGGTTGCCGGCGGGCAGCAGGGCCAGGTTGGGCTCCTGCTTGTGTTTCACCAGTGCCTGCTCCAGCCGGCAGGTCTCGGCGAGCACCTCCTGGGCGGTGTAGACGATCCGGTTCTCCAGGCCGAGCAGCAGATCGAGATTGCGCAGGCCGAAATCGGCATCGAGCACGACGGTGCGCTCCCCCAGCCGGGCCAGGGCGATCCCCAGGTTGGCGGTGAGGGTCGTCTTGCCGACGCCCCCCTTGCCGGAGCAGATGAGGATGATGCGGGCGGGGGCTGACGTCACGGCGTCCACGGGCGTCGCGGCAGGTTAATCCCATCGGGCAGAGCGGCTGGGCCAAGGCCCGTAACTGCCGCTAGAAAGGCCCATTCCCCCCTGCGCGCCTCGATGACCTCCGCCCCCCACCGGCCCCAGCGGCTGCTGGTGATGCCCGACGACGGCGTGGATGCCGTGGTCGCCCTGATCGAGGAGGCCTCCGAACAACTTCTTCTGAAGCAGTTCAAGCTCCAGTCGGAGGCGGTGGAGGAGGCTCTGCAGCGTGCCCGGGAGCGGGGGGTGCAGGTGCGGGTGATGCTCAACCCCCACACCTCCGGCGGCGACCGCTGGAACGACGAGGCCTTTGAACGCCTGCAGTCCTGGGGCATCGAAACCGCCTGGACCAGTGAGTCGTTCCCCGTCACCCACGAGAAGTCGATGGTGATCGACCAGCACACCGCCCTGGTGGCCACCTTCAACCTGGCCGACAAGTACTTCACCGAAACCCGCGACTACGGGGTGCTCACCTACAACCCCGCCGTGGTGGCCCAGGTGATCGCCGGCTTCGAGGCCGACTGGCAGCGCGTCTTCTTCCAGCCCGACCTCGGCGTGGGACTGGTGTGGAGCAGCGCCCACAGCCGCGGTCAGATGGCCCGCATCGTCGATGCCGCCACCCGGACGCTCTGGATCCAGCACCCCAAGTTTGTCGATGCGGTGATCCTGGAGCGGATCATCAGCGCCCGGGAGCGGGGCGTGAAGGTGCGGGTGCTGTGTGGCGGCAAGCACGGCATCAGCGATTGGGACATCTACGACACCTTCTCTTCGTTGCGCGTGATGGAGCGCTTCGGCGTCAAGGTGCGGCGCCAGCAGCGCCCCAAGCTCCACGCCAAGCTGATCCTGGTGGACGGGGCCTTCGCCCAGACCGGCTCGATGAACATCGACCGCAGCGCCTTCGACCTCCGCCGGGAGCTGGGCATCGAGAGCGATGCCCCCGACGTGGTGGCGCGGCTCAAGGAGACGTTCCAGATCGACTGGGAGGCCGCCTCCAAATATCACGCCCCCGATCCCCTCGATCCCAGCTTCCACGAGGAGGGGGAACTTCCGCCGGATCCCCATTTCGTCCATGACTGACGCTTCCGAGCTCCCCCGGACGGCCCCCGCGCCAGGCCTGCGGCAGCTGTTCACCGGCATGCTCATGGTGGCCCTCTCCGCCTTCGGCGGCGGCCTTTCGGCCTGGAGCCAGCGGATCATCGTCGAGCAGCGCCGCTGGATGAGCAACGAGGAATTCCTCACCGGCCTCACCGTGGCCCGGCTCTTCCCCGGCCCCAACCAGATCAATATGGCCGTCTACGTCGGCACCTTCTTCCGCGGCCTGCCCGGCGCCCTGGCGGCCCTGGCGGGCATGTTGCTGGTGCCGTTCACCCTGTTGATGGGGGTGGGGCTGCTCTATTTCCAGTTTCATACGCTGCCGGCGTTGGACCGGGTGCTGGCGGGGGTGGTGGCAGCGGCGGCGGGGATGGCCCTGTCGATGGGCTTCAAGATCCTCGACGAGTACTGGAAGGATCCGGTGGCCCTGCTACTGGCGGCGGTCACCTTCGTCCTGATGATGTTCTTCCATGTCCGTCTGGTGCCGCTGGTGCTGGTGGCCGGCCCCCTGGCGATGGCCTGGTACTGGCCGCGGCCGTCCCATCCCAGGCCCCCGATCGGAGAGCCACGCTGATGCCGCCCCTGCTGCTGGCGGCCAGCTGTGCCCCCCTGCGCCTCAACGATCTCGGCCATCTGTTTCAGGTGATGGGCACCTTCCTGGGCCTGTCGCTGTTTTCCCTGGGGGGCGGCAACACCCTGCTGGCCGAGTATCACCACCTCAGCGTCGCCCAGTACTGCTGGCTGCGGCCCTCCCAGTTCGCCGACATCTACGCCCTGGCCGAAGCGGCCCCCGGCCCCAGTTCCATGATCGTGGGGCTGCTCGGCATGGGGGCCGGCTGGCCTGAAGGCCCAGGCTGGGCCCTGCTCAGCGCCTATGGCGCCGAGATCGCCATCCTGCTGCCCTCCACCCTGCTGATGGTGGTGGCCTGCCTCAGCTGGAACCGGCTGCGCGACTCCCCCTGGCGCGTGGCCTTCGAGCGGGGACTCGGCCCCATCACCCTGGGCATCCTGTTCGCCGTGGGGGTCAAGATCCTCCAGACCGCCGACACCAATGCCGCGGGGGTCGTTGTGTCCCTGCTGGTGTGCGTGCTGATGCTGCGCACCCGGATCTCACCGTTGTGGTTCATGGCCGTGGCCGGCGGGCTCGGAGCCTTCGGCCTGATCAACCGCTGAAGTCCGGCGCCGCCGGATCGATGCGGATCTCCCCGTCCACCAGCAGGGCCTGCTCGGCCAGCCCGGGCGGCGGCAGACCCTCCGGCCCCCGGGCCACCATGTCGGCGATGCGCAACTGCAGGGGCCGCAGTTGCAGGGCCACGATGCGGGCGCCCCGGTCGCCGGCGATGCCGGCATGGGCGATGCCCCGCAGCCGCCCCCACACCAGGACGTTGCCGGCGGCGCTGATCCGGGCGCCCGGGTTCACATCCCCCAGCAGCAGCACCGAACCCTCCGCCTGCAGATGGTCGCCGGAGCGCAGGGTGCCGCGATGCACCAACAGATCGCTCGCTACCACTGGCGGGGCCGGGGCTGCGAAGGGCTGCGGCGGCCCCGGATCAATCTCGAGCCCGAGAGACGCGGCGGCCACCAGGGTCTCCGGGTGGTCAGCGGCGACGCGGATCAGGTCGAGCTGCAGGGGGGCGAGCAGCTCCTGCAGCTGCCGCAGTTCCGGCAGTCGCAGGGGCCAGCGGCCCGCCTCCAGCACCACGCTGCCTGCCCGGGGGTCGCGGCTGCCGAGGGCGTAGCGCACTTCCTCCAGGGCACTGGCGGAGCCCTGCTGCGCCGGCAGCCGCAGCAGGTGCGGCTGCCGGTCGTCGAGGGCCTGGATCAATGCGGCGGCCAAGACGGTGTCCGAGGGTGCAGCGAACCTAAAGGCCCTGGCGTCCCCCGTCCTCTGCTCGCCGCACCGCCAGGGCCGCGCGCAGGTCGTCGCTGATCCGAGCCGGGTGGATCAGCCAGGCCATGTCGACCGTGTGGCAGAGGCTGGCCACCAGGGGAGAGCGCTGCTCGAGGGCCTGCAGCCGCAGCCCATCCCAGAGCCGCAGCCCCCCGGCGTAGGGGTGATACCCCCGGCTCTGGCGCTGCTGCAGGGCGCAGCAACCTTCCGCCACCAGGCCGGCCCGTTCGCACAGCTGCCGCGCCACGGCCAGCAGCTCGATCCGGCCGGCCGGAGGGAGATCGCTCACGTCGGTGGCCTTGGGCAGGCGCCGCTCCAGCAGTCGCCCGCAGGGATCGGCCAGTTCCGGGGGGGCCTCCTCCCGCCAACGCACCAGGTGGTAACCGGTGCGGATGTCGTCGTTGGCCAGGTAGCTGTCCAGATCGAGCCGGTCCCGATCCCAGAGCCAGCGGGCCATGGTGGGATCGGCCCACACCACGGCGGGACCCAGCCGGCGGGCCACGGCGATCACCTGGTTCAGCAGCCAGTTGCAGACGATGTTGAGCCGGTGGTTGTAGACGCTCCGGTACATCAGGTGGCGCACCACCAGGTAGTGCTCCACCGCCATCAGCCCGCGGGGGTGCAGGGCCAGATCACCGTCGGGCGCCAGGGTGAGGCTGGCGAGGATCCGCTCCAGGTCGAGCTGGCCGTAGCGGGTGCCGGTGCTGTAGCTGTCGCGCAGCAGATAGTCGAGCCGGTCGCAGTCGAGCTGGCTGCTGATCAGTGCCTTGATGGCCCGGCAGGGGTGCTGGCCGTGCTCCAGCAGGTCGGCCACCAGGGCGGCCCGGCCGGGGGCATCGGCGTCGAGCCGGTCGCGCAGGGCGGGATAGTCGCGGATCAGCCGGCCCGACCAGACCTCATGCTGCACCCCGAACATCTCCTCGCCCGAGTGGCTGAGGGGGCCATGCCCCACGTCGTGCAGCAGGGCGGCCGCATAGAGCACACCCCGGTGCTGGGCCAGGGACGGATCAATACGCTCCAGCTGCTGCAGGGCCAGCCGCGCCACCGCCAGCACCCCGAGGGAATGGGTGAAGCGGCTGGATTCCGCCCCATGGAAGGTGAGAAAGGCAGGCCCCAGCTGGCGGATGCGCCGCAGCCGCTGGAAGGGCGCCGTGTCGATCAGGTCGATCGCCAAGGCTTCGGCAGGATCCTGGCGATCAAGGCGGATCGCCCCGTGCAGCGGATCGTGGTATGTGCGCTGGCTCATGGCGCCAGGGCTGGGGCCGCCAGTTCCGCCACCAGCAGCGTGGCGGCCGCCTCTCGCCAGGTGTCCCCGTCCCCATCCGGCTCCAGGGGCTCGGGCTGGGGCAGCAGCACGTCCGGCTCGATGCCCTGGTTCTGGATATCGCGGCCGCTGGGGGTGAGATAGCGGGCCACGGTCACCGCCAGGCCGCTGCCGTCACTGAGGTTGATCAGGGTCTGGATCAATCCTTTGCCGAAGGTGCGGCTGCCGGCCAGGCGGGAGCGGCCACTGTCCTGCAGGGCTCCGGCCAGGATTTCGCTGGCGCTGGCCGTGCCGGCGTTGACCAGGGTGAGCATGGGGCCGTCATAGAGACGGCCAGGGGTCGCCTGCTGGCGGGCGGCGATGCCGCCCCGATCCTGGGTCTCCACGATCGACTCGCCGTCGAGCAGCCCATCGGCCACCGCCAGCCCGGCGGCCACCAGCCCACCGGAGTTGTTGCGCAGATCGAGGATCAGCCCTTCCATCGGCCCGCTGCCACCGGCGGCGGTCAGCTCGGCGAGGGCGGAGCGCACCTGCTGGGGCACCGGTTCGCTGAACTGGGTGATCCGCAGATAACCCAGGCTGTGCCCCTCGCTCTGCAGGCGATGGCTGCGCACCGGTTGCAGGTCCACCTCACGGCGGTCGAGCAGCACCTCCGCGGTCTGGCCCGCCGGGGTGCGCAGGGCCAGGAGCACGTCGCTGCCGGCGGGGCCCCGCAGGCGGGCGGCGGTGCCCTCGAGCCCCAGCACGTCGGCCGGGATGCCGTCCACCTTGAGGATCTCGGTGCCGGACACGATCCCCGCGTCGGCGGCGGGGGAGGCATCGAGGGGGGCGATCACGACGATCCGCTGATCTCCCGCCCGCAGCCCGAGCTGCAGCCCCACGCCGGTCACGCGGCCCTGGGTGTTGGAGCGCAGGGTGGCGTACTCCTCCGGGCGCAGCATCCGGGTGTAGGGGTCGCCGATCGGCGCCAGCATGGCCTCAATGGCGTCGTAGGCCTGCGCCGAGCTGGCGATCGACGTCTCCAGGGCCTTCTGGCGCAGGCGCCGCCATTGCACCGCCTCCAGCCGGTCGGGGTCGACGTAGCTCTGGTTCACCAGCCGCCAGGCTTCCACCACCAGCTGCTGGGCATCGCTGAGGGCCAGCGCCGGGGCGGGCAGCCACAGCAGCAGGCAGAGCCCTGTTGCAAAGCATTGAGCCGGGATGGACCGGCGGCCCGGGTGTCTCACAGGGGGGTCAGCACGATCGGTAGACTCTCGCAACCCAAGCCCCACGCTGCATGGCGAACTCGTCTCCTGGCGCCAAGTCGTCCCCGATCTATGACTGGTTTGAGGAGCGCCTCGAAATCCAGGCGATCGCCGACGATATTTCCGCCAAGTACGTCCCGCCCCACGTCAACATCTTTTATTGCCTGGGCGGCATCACGCTGGTGTGCTTCCTGATCCAGTTCGCGACCGGCTTCGCGATGACCTTCTACTACAAGCCCACGGTGGTGGAGGCCTACAGCTCGGTCCAGTACCTGATGACCGATGTCAGCTTCGGCTGGCTGATCCGCTCGGTGCACCGCTGGAGCGCCAGCATGATGGTGCTGATGCTGATCCTGCACGTCTTCCGCGTGTACCTCACTGGCGGCTTCAAGCGTCCCCGCGAGCTCACCTGGGTCACCGGCGTGACCATGGCGGTGATCACCGTGTCCTTTGGCGTCACCGGCTACTCCCTCCCCTGGGATCAGGTCGGTTACTGGGCCGTCAAGATCGTCAGCGGTGTGCCTGCCGCCGTCCCCGTGGTGGGCGACTTCATGGTCGAGCTGCTCCGCGGCGGTGAAAGCGTGGGCCAGTCCACCCTCACCCGCTTTTACAGCCTCCACACCTTTGTGCTGCCCTGGCTGCTGGCAGTGTTCATGCTCATCCACTTCCTGATGATCCGTAAGCAGGGCATCTCTGGCCCGCTCTGAACCCCGGTCTTCCACCTAGCCTTCCCCCACTGGTCACCAGCGCCCCGAGCTCTCCACCATGCACATCCTCAAGAAGCCTGATCTCACCGATCCCAAGCTGCGGGCCAAGCTGGCCAAGGGCATGGGCCACAACTATTACGGCGAGCCGGCCTGGCCAAACGACCTCCTCTACATCTTCCCGGTGGTGATCTTGGGAACCCTTGCCTGCCTCGTCGGGCTCGCCGTTCTCGACCCCGCCATGCTGGGGGATCGGGCTGATCCCTTCGCCACCCCGCTCGAGATCCTCCCTGAGTGGTATCTCTATCCGGTGTTCCAGATCCTCCGGGTGGTCCCCAACAAGCTGCTGGGCATTGCCCTCCAGACGATGATCCCCCTGGGGCTGATGCTGATCCCCTTCATCGAGAGCTTCAACAAGTTCCAGAACCCGTTCCGCCGCCCCGTTGCCATGGGCGCCTTCCTGTTCGGCACCGCGTTCACCATCTACCTCGGCATCGGCGCCTGCCTGCCGATCGACAAGTCCCTCACCCTGGGTCTGTTCTGAAGCCATCCGGGGCCTTGGCCCCGAACCATCCTTCCCTTGAGCCGCGAGCAATCGCGGCTTTTTTGTGTTCTGGCATCCGTGCGGGTCCAGGGGCCGGCAGCAGCCCTGACGAACCAACGCAGCGAGGCACGCAGCGAGGCACGCAGCGAGACCAAGGCCCGTAGGCCTCAGGGTGCCCTCCCAGGTGCTCAGATGGCGGGAATGGGGGCATGGAAGAGGCCCGCCGCCGGAGGAACGGTTTCAGCCCATGGGCTTGATCGGTGACGTGCCCACGGCCCAGACGCTCAGCTGCTGGTTCCAGCAGGGGGGTGGGCCCTGTGCTGGTCAGGTGGCAATGGCCGCCAAGGACGGGAAAAGCGGGTGCTCGTGCAGTTACGCCGGTGCAGGTGATATGATTTTGGACTGCGCCCCAGAGAGCGAGAGCTCGAGCGGGGAGCAGGCTTACGAGATCAAGAGGCGCGAGCCGACGGTGTTGTAAGTTTTCTGAGTCGCCGGGAGGCGACGCGCCGCGAGAGCCCCGGAAGGGGTGGAG
>CALSBA010000031.1:0-22477 GCA_943373065.1 Synechococcus sp. UW140
CCAGGTAATTGGCGGCGCGCCACCAGGCATCGATCAGGGACAGCTCCTGCTCTAGATCAGGCGTCATGGCCTGGACCTCGAAGGGGGCCATGGTCGAGATGGTCATGGCCGTCACATGCGGGGGGCTGCGGATTCAACTTTCGCCTGCCCGCGTTAAAAGCCGGTAAGTCGACACTCCTCCCTGGTGAAGGTCAGGGATCTGAGATCAAGCCCATCGGTGCAGGGAGTTGCAGCTGTCCATCCACTCACCTCAGGCGGCCTGCGGCACCTGGTCGGAGGCCACCTGGGGCGCGCGTCGCCTCAACGTCCGTTCTTGCGCCGGCTGAGCCGCCAACAGAGTCGCTTCCCCTCGCGCCTCCAGCACCGCATGGACCTTGCGCTGAAAGCGATCCCGGTAGATGGAGGTGGACACCCCTTCGGGAAGAACGCTGAGGCGACGAATGGAACCGTCGCGCAGGAGAAACAGTGGCATGGATCGCATCGCCCGGAGACCTCATGACGCCACGGTGATGGGGTGTTGTCGAGGGGCTCGAAAGGGACGATCAGCAGTGCCTATGGCTGGTGTCGTCGCCAGGTGAGCGAGCGGGCTTCCGCCTCTGGGGACGTGGGGCTGCTCCCCCCATGTCGTGCTGGTGTCTGCCGCCTTAACCCCTCTATCTCCTGGGTGGAGCAAGGTGTTTCGAACGCCTTCGCAGGAGTGTCCCGTCATGGTTGCCATCGTCCCAGAAGGGTCCAGGAGCACCTCCGCCAACCAGTTGTTCGAGCAGGAGGCGGAATTCCGGAAGGAGACGATCTACTTCATCGTGATCGATCGCTTCTTCAATGGCAATAAAGACAATGATGAGATCAGCAAGAAGGGGCTCCATGATCCGAGTCTTACCCATTGGGGACATTACTGGGGTGGTGATCTCGAGGGGGTCATCGAGAAGGCCGACTATCTGAAGCAGCTTGGCATCACAGCGGTCTGGCTTTCTCCCCTGTTTGAGCAGGTGGATGACATCGAGCATGGCCATGGTCCGATGCACGGCTATTGGACGAAGGACTTCAAGCGGGTCAATCCACATTTCGTCAAGCCGGGTGAATCGACTTCACTGAAAACATGTGACACCCTCCGCAGAATGATCGAAGCCCTGCATGAACGGGACATCAAGATCGTCCTGGATATCGTCTGCAACCACAGCTCTCCTGAGCTGCATGGCAGCAAGGGAGTCGTTACGGATGACGGGGTGCCGCTTGCCGACTTTCACCATGACCCCAACCATTTCTACCACCATTATCCTGAAATCACAGACTGGAATGACGAGTTTCAGCTGATTCATTTCGAAATGCTCGGGCTGGCCACCTTCAATGAGCGGAATATTGGCTTCAGAAATTACATCAAGAATGCCATCAAGACCTGGCTTGATCTCGGCTTTGATGCCCTACGCATCGACACCCTCAAGCACATGCCGGTGTGGTTCTGGCAGGAGTTCGTGGCGGACATTCAGGCAAGCAAGCCAGGCACGTTCCTGTTCGGGGAGTATGGCTTCGGCTCGCCCTGGGATTCGCGCTACCTGCACTATGCCAACGACACCGGCGTGTCGGTGCTGGACTTCGCTCTCGCCGCTGCGATCCGCTCCGCCTTCAGCGGCCACGAGCCCGGTGGCTTTCATCTGATTGAGGGGGTGCTGGCGCTGGATCCGGTCTACCGGCGCTCCACCGCCCTGGTGACCTTCATTGAGAACCACGACATGCCCCGTTTTCTCTCCATCTGTCCCAGCCACGGGGATCTGGAGCTGGCCACGGTGCTGCTGCTGACGCTGCGCGGCATTCCCTGCCTGTTCTATGGAACCGAGCAGTACCTGGTGAACAACACCAAAGGAGGCAATGACCCCTACAACCGGCCCATGATGACCTCGTGGGAGACAGGCTCAAGGCTTTCGGAAATCATCCGCCGTCTGGCCCTGCTGCGCAAGACCAATCGCGCCCTTTCCTACGGCAGGCACGGACAGAAGTACATCTCGGAAGGGATCTATGCCTACACCCGCCGGTATCGTGATAATCGTGTGCTCGTCGTCATCAACAAGGGAGAGCCCGCTCGCTTCGACCTTGAGCATTCCGGCCTTCCTGACGGGTCCCACACCTGCCTGCTCACCGGCCAGTGCTTCGTGGCGGATCAGGGGGCTATCCGACATCTGAGCATCCCCGGCAAGGGTGCGTTCGTTCTCGCGGTCCAGGGAGAACCCCTGAAGGCCACGACCGTGGTCAAATTCCAGATCAACGACTACGTCACCCATCCTGGTGAAGTGATGGCGGTCTGCGGTGATGCCCCTGAGCTGGGTACATGGGACGTGGATCGCTGCCCCCATCTGGAATTCATCAACGGGGATGTCTGGTTCGCCGAGGTGGGTTTCAATGAATCGGCTGGCCGACCGATTCGCTTCAAGTTCGTGGTGCTACGCCCAAACGGTGTGGAACCCGTTTACGAGAATCTGGTCTGCCGCACCTTCCTGTTGCCCAGCGGCGGCTCGGTGAAGCTGGATCTCGACTGGGACCGGCAGTAGGAGGAAGCCCCCTGGCCCCGACAGGTTGGTCTGTTCAGCCCAGCAGGTTGCGCACGTGGGCGAGAATTCCTTCGCTGTCGATGCCCTGGTGGGGAGCCTGCTCCCAGAGGCCGCCACAACCTTCGCGCCAGGTGCCCAGGTTGGCGTACCTGGGGTGGTAGCCCCGCTCCAGAAGCCAGGTTCCGAAACGGCTGCCCAGGCCGGTGCGACGGTTGAAGGCTTCCACCACCAGCACGAACGGTGAGCGGCCGATGGTCTCCATCATCGATTCGTCCACCACGTTCAGGCTGGCCTTGTTGATCAGGCGTACGGCGGTGCCCTCCTGGCGCAGCCGCTCGACCGCATCGAGGGCCCGGTAGAGACAGTCCCCGAAGCTGATGATCGTGCCGGCATCCCCGTCGCGCACCACCTCATCGCGGCCGGGCTCGAAGACATAGCCGTCCCCGTGCAGGTCGTTGCCCTCCCCGTCCAGCAGGTTGGGCACCTTGGAGCGGGTTGAGAAGATGAAGCGCAGGCCGGGATCGTGGAACACCGCGGCCACGCAGGCCTTCATCTGGCCGCCGTCGGCGGGGAAGTAGAGCCTGGTGGGATGGTGGTCGTCCTCCAGACCGTTGTCGGCGAAGCAGTTGTTGAGGCCGAAATGGCAGGTGTTGTCGGCCATGTCGTCCACGCCGGCATGGGAGAAATGGCAGAGCACGTTGGCGCCGTTTAGCCGGGCCATGGTGATTTCGGAGATGCACATCTCCAGGAAGGCGCTGAAGGTGGCGAAGAGGCCCTGGCGGCCCTTCTCCATGCCGAATCCGGCGGCGGCGGAGAAATTGGCCCGCTCCATGATTCCGCCGCTGATGAAGATCTCCGGATAGGCCTTGCGGATCTGGCTGAGTCCGCAGGAGCCTTCCAGGTCGGAGTCGACGCAGAGCACCGTGTCCTTGCGCTCGGCCGGATCCAGCCGGGAGAGCACCGCCACGACGGTGTCGCCGAAAATGTTCCGGTTGGCGGCGGTGGTGCGGCTGGAGCCCAGGTAGATGGAGGGATTGACGGGCTTCTCGATCGCCTTCAGGCAGGCTGCGGCGGCGTTCTGGCCTCGCTGCTCCAGGTACGCGATCGCCAGGTCGACGGGAATCACGTCGTGGCCGTGGGTGGAGCCTTCGAGCCCCTCGATGCCCACGGCCATCGGCCGTTTGTTGATCACCGCCACAGGACCATCGGTGGCCACGGCGGCGCAGAGCCGGCCGAAGAGGTCGTCGAGATCCTCGCCATCGCCGCTCAGGGTGGCCAGGCCCTGGCCGGCCAGGGTGCGGCCCACGTCGTAACCCTTCTGGTACTGGGAGGGATGGCCGGCGATGGTGACGTCGTTGTCGTCGATCACCAGCTTCACGTCGAGGCCGTGGGCCACCGCGAAGCGGGCCGCTTCGGCGTCATCCCCCTCCTGCTGGGCGCCATCGGAGCCGAGGCAGAAGAGGATGCGGCCGGGGTGGGCCAGGGCCACCCCGTTCACGAACGGCCAGAGGTGCCCCAGGCGGCCCGAGCTGAACTCCACCCCGGGGGTGAGGCCCAGCTCCGGGTGGCCGGGGAGGCGCGAATGGGCGGCCCGATAGCGCATCAGATCGCTGGCCTGCAGCTGGCCCCGCAGCACCGCCATCAGGTACTGGGTGGCCACCCGGTGGCCGGCCTCATCGAAGAAGACCGGCACGAAGCGCTCCGGAGCGCCGCGGAAGAAGCCGTCGAGGATCATCACCTCCGGCACGGTGTCGTAGGGGCCGCCGGTGTGGCCGCCCACCCCCCGGGCGGCGCCGGTAGCGGTGAAGAAGACGATCGCGTCCCTGCAGAGCTGGATGTTGGCGCGCAGGGCGTCCCTCTGGGACGGGCTCAGTTCCGGCTGGGTGGGATCAAGCGCCACGGGCTGGTAGGCGGCCAGATCGATGGGGAAGGCGCTGGCGACGCCGGGTTGGGTGAGGGTCATGGCTGGAGAACGAGCTGCCGGAGGGACGCGGCAAGGGTGTTGGGCTCGGCCGGATCGCCGTCGAGGACGATGCCGCTGGGATTGGCGGCCAGGTGGCGCACGATCTGGTAGACGGTTTCCACCTCCTCGCTGGCATCGGCCAGGCGGGCCAGGTCCTCCAGGGGCAGGGGACGCTCGGCGGCCTGAAGCACCCGGACCACCCGGCGCTGCAGATCCAGGATGGCAGCGGCGGCCTTCTTTCCGGCCTCCACGCCGGGCTGGTGATAAGCGTTGATGTTGACCAACGAGGCATAGAGGCCCACGGCTCGCTCGTAGAGAGCGATGAGAGCTCCGACGCTGCGGGGCTCCACGCGGCGGATCGTGATGGTGATCGAATCGCGCTGGTTGTCGTACAGCGCCTGGCGGGTCCCCATGAGGAAGCCGGAGAGGAAGTCCCCCGAGGTGACGCCCTCCTCCACCTCGATCGAATCGCCGCAGCGATCCTCGAGGACCTCGATGAAGGTGGCGAAGAAATTGGGGACGCCCTCGCGCAGCTGCTGGACGTAGGCATGCTGGTCGGTGGAGCCCTTGTTGCCGTACACCGCGATGCCCTGGTGCACGACCTTGCCGTCGAGGTCCTTCTCCTTGCCGAGGGATTCCATCACCAGTTGCTGCAGGTAGCGGCTGAACAGCAGCAGACTGTCCTTGTAGGGCAACACCACCATGTCCTTGTTGCCGCGGCCTTCTCCGGCGTGGAACCAGCTGAGGGCCAGCAGGGCGGCGGGGTTGGTACGCACCCGGGGCACACGGGTGGCCTCGTCCATCACCCGGGCTCCCTGCAGCAGGGCCCGGATGTCGATGCCCTGCAGCGCCGCAGGCAGGAGGCCCACCGCCGAGAGCACGGAGGTGCGGCCACCCACCCAGTCGTGCATGGGGAACTCGGCCAGCCAGTGCTGCTCGTGGGCCAGCAGGTCCATCCGGCTGCCCGGCATGGTGATCGCCACGGCATGGCTGGCGAAGTCCAGGCCCTGGGCGGCGAAGGCCTGTTGCACCTCCAGCAGGCCATTGCGGGGTTCGGGGGTACCACCGGACTTGCTGGTGTCGATCACCAGGGTGCTGCCGAGCCGATCACGCAGCCCAGCGAGCACCCGATCGATCCCGGCGGGGTCAGTGTTGTCGATGAAGTGGATGGCCAGGGGGGCCTGGTCGGGGGCCAGGGCGGCGGCCACGAACTGGGGTCCCAGGGCCGAGCCACCGATGCCGATCGCCAGCAGGTCGGTGAAGCGGGGGGCCGTCGGCGGATGGATCGTGCCCGCGTGAACCTCCCTGGCGAACCGTTCGATCCGCTCGATCACCGCGACGATTTCGGTTCGTATCTCCTCGCTGGGGGCAAGATCCGGATGGCGAAGCCAGTAGTGACCCACCATCCGCTCCTCGTCCGGATTGGCGATGCCGCCCGCCTCAAGCGCCTCCATGGCCGCGAAGGCCCCTGCGAAGGCGGAATCCAGCCGTTCCGGCAGCCCTGCGTCGATGCGCATCCTGCTCACATCCAGGTGGAGTTGCAGGCCAGGGTGGAAGTACAGCCATTCCTGGAAGAGATTCCAGAGTGACTCCATGGTGACTCCTGCCGACGTCTTGAAACTTTCCTACCCGGCGCAGGTAAAGGAACGCGGCGGAGCCATCAGGCCCCCGCAGCTAGGGGTGCGTTCCAGCACTTCACCGCCGGCAGGCCGCGGTTGTCGGACAGGATCGGGAGCGTGGCGGTGTCGAGCAGGAAATGGGCGCCGAGGCTGGGCGGCAGCCCGATCCAGCGCGCCACGAACACCCGAAGAAGATGCCCGTGAGCGAACAGGGCCACCCGGCCGCCGTTCTCCCGAACCCGGCGGATCACCCGGTCCACTTGTTCCCCCACCTGGGCGGGACTCTCCCCATCGGGACAGCCATCGCGGAACACCATCCAGCCGGGCTGGCGCCCCTGGATCTCCGTGTTCGTCAGACCCTCGTAGGCCCCGTAGTCCCACTCGACCAGATCGGGCTCAAGGCGGGCCTGCCCGGCCAGGCCCGCCAGCTCGCAGGTGCGCCGCGCCCGCTGAGGCGGGCTGGACAGCACCAGGGGGGCGGGCCGCCAGGATCGGGGCCAGCCCGCGGGCGGCCGCCTCCCCCCGCCCGGGGTTAACGATGTCAGGGGCCGGATCTGTCCAATAAAAGCCATCCACCTCACTCTCCGCGGATGGCACCTTCCGCCTTGAGATGGCCTTCCCCGATGGCCGACAGATCTACCCGATCCAGGCTGTCACCGCGGACGGCCTGCAACGACGCAGTACCACTCTGGATTTCCAACGGAATACCCCCCTGGATGATGGCAAGGAAAGGAACGAAGCGATGCAGGATTGGTTCTGAAGCCGCTCATGTTTCAGGACTTAGTTGCAGACAGCCCTGTCCCTCGATGGGCGCCGTGCTGTCTGCATCGGAGATCACTCACTGGCGTCCATCGGACATCTTGACAGGATAGGTTTTCCTTTTCGCTTCTGGATATCGATCATGCCTGCAAGCGTCGGTGAAAATTCTGGAAATCGCCAATGTTTGTGTCGCAGTGGGTACCAGGTTGATCGCTCGGAGCTGTAATGAATGCAACCGATCAGGCATTCTCCATGACCCCAGCCGAGGCCTTCGCCGCCATTCCCCTGGCTGCCGCGTGCTGCGACAGCAACTTCGAACGTGAGGAGGCGCACATCCTCAAAGAACAGTTGATCCACCGCACCCCTTACCGGACCATGACGCCGGTGGCCTTCGGCGAGCTCATCGATGGTCTGCTGCACCTCTTCCGCCGCGATCATTGGCAGGAACTGATCCGCCAGGCCGTGCCGGCCCTCACTGCCGCGCAGCAGGAGGTGGCCTACGGCCTGGCCGTTCAGCTGGTGTTCTGCGATCGGGTGGTGAAACCGGAGGAGGCCACCTTCCTCACCACCCTGGGCAACGAGCTTTCCCTGCCACCGGGCCGGGCCGCCCAGATCAAGGAGGTACTGGCAATGCTGCAGCGGGATGTTCTGATCGGTGAACCTGGTGCCTGATCTCACCCCGGCCGTCAGCGGCACCTCCGCCGCCCCCTTCTGCAACCTGCTGCTGCCCACCGGCGCCCACACGCGGGTGCGCACCCTCCCCGGCCGCAAGGTGGTGATCGTGGGCTGAGGCGCCGTGGGCATGGCGTGTGCCGTGGCGATCTGGTTGGCTGGTCGTCTACACAGCGAAGGCCTCGATGCTGCCGAGAAACTGGCGGAGATCCTTGATCTTGATTGTTGGCTGGGCTTCGAGCCCGAGCCCTGATCACCCCCTGAACGGATCGCTCCTTGTGCCAAGCCTGGCAAATCCGTGGCCGTGGCCTATGGCTGGCTGCCATCGTTGATACAACGCGAGCCAGCGATGCCAGAACCAGACCCGCGCCGTGTCCGTCTGGTGGAGCTTCGCCGGCAGCTCAAAGCCCTGGCGCGGCAGGTGCTGGTAACACCGCTTGACTCGCCGGAGCGGAACGCCCTGGATGAACGGTTCCACGAGCGGCTGGAGCAGGTGATGGCCCTGCGCGGGGAGCTGGAGGGCTGACCTCTGCCAAAATGAGCCCCATGACCAAAACCAGCACCCTTTGGCATCCAACCGACGAGCAGATGTGCGTCGAGATCGCTCCGGCATATGAGGCAATCCGGGAGCAGATCAGGAAGCTGCAGGCCACCACTGGTTGCCCAGACTCCTACATACTGGTTGCCCAGACTCCTACATAAAGGTGCTGCTGGAGTTCATCGCCTCCGATTACGCCAGCTAAGCCGCCTGCTTCCGGGCCTCCTGCTTCGTCACCTTGCTCACTTCAGCCGGCGCTGTGAACCTCTGGGACTGATGCCCCCCCGGCGGATGCGGAACCACAGCGGAAGGGGTGCAGATCGCAGTCTGGACCTGGGTTCTGAACGATGCTAGGCCTCGGGCCGACTCACCGGAGACCCCATGCGAACCCTGTTCACCGACCTCCCCGAGCCCTGGCCCCTGCAGCCGGGTGAGCACCCCTGCCCTGCCGCCGAGGCCGCCGCCGCCCTGCTGGAGATCGCCGCCGCTGCTAGTGACGACGCCGAGGCCCCCCTCGCTCAGTTGGGAGCCGCGTTTGATGCGAGCCCTGCCGCCATCGAGCTGGGTATCCGCTTGCGCAATCTGCTTAGCCAGGCCGCGGAAACCGCCGATCAGCTGGCCATGGCGACCGGAGAGGCGGGGTGAGAGGCCAGGGCAGCGTTAGCCCGCTCGAAGGCGGCGGGCGTGCCTGCTGGAGGCCGTGACAAGGGGGGCCGGAATCGGTAGTTAGCCAACGAGGACTGCTCCAGAGAGCCCAGCCATGCCCCGGCTTTTCCCGGGAGCCATTGGGGATGCTGGCACTGGCAGAAAGTTCCAACCATGCCAGCGGGTTCCTCATCTCACGCCGGTCGTTGCGCTGACCCGGGAGCGACTGCCCCCGCAGCCATCCGACTCACTCGTCTTCGTCAGCCCCACCAGCAGGAATCAACCGGATCTGCTTGCGACCCAGCTTGATCTCAAACTCATCGCCGGGCCTGAGATCCAGCATGGCGGTGTAGGCATTGCCCACCAGGAGGTTGCCGTTGCCCTGCACCGTGGCGACGTAGCTCAGTTTGCGGCCACCTTTCCCCTTGCCGTTGCCACCACCGTCACCGAGACTCACGCCCTTGGCCTCCAACAGGGCCTCATAGAACGCAGTGAAGTTCAGCCGCTCACTGCCGTCCTTCTTGACGCTGAGATAGCCGGCGGCTCGCACCAAATCGGATTTTGAGGCGTCTCCCAGCTCTTTGACTTTGGCGAGGAGTTCAGTTCCTGTGAGGGTCATGTTGGTAGAGAGGACTTTTCCGTAAGGTAGCGCGTGGGCTCGTAGGCGCCAGTTCGGATTGGTGCGGGTCGCTGTCACTTGAGGGTGATCTTGGATGGCGCTGGAGCTGCTGCTCCCCCGAGAACGACGCCCGTTGAACATGGCAGTCTTGTGCAGGATCGACTCACTCATTGGGCTGGGCACAGGGATGAAGTGCTCGGGGGTATGTGGGTTGAGGTTCGCCGGTCGGTTATGGACTCCGCAGCTCCAGTAATTGCGTGCTCTGGGTAAGTGGGCCGGGCGGGTGCTGCTGACTGGTGGAGCCGGAAGGGACGGGGCCGATCTCAGTGGTTAACCATCGGAGCAGGTCATCGCGAGGCCCTTCCACCGTTGACTCAATGGCCTGTGAATGCTTCCACTGCATGAGCAGATTTCTGCCGTCCTAGAGGCGCGGAATCCTCCACTGGCTCACATGGATCGGCTGCACCGCATGATCAGCGGCGATCTCCTGGAGTGTCTTGCGGGAACTGATCGCCTCCATGGCGACTTTGGCCGTGAACTCGGGGCTATGGGTGCGGCGCTTGCTCATCGGTGGGAGCCCCCTTTCAGGGGCGGTGCCCCGCCTCACAGGTTAACGATGGACCCTGTCCAGGAAAACCAGACCACCTCAGTCCGCTCCAGCGAGGTGTTACGCATCTAGTCAAATCGCATCGTAAAAGGAACAGAGAAATCCTTCGCCATGCTTTCTCTGTTGTAATCGACCATACAACAAAACATGGATCGCAATGCATCTGTGATTAGCTTATGTAGCTTGTCCTTATCGATAAGTATTGGCACCACCCAGTCCCCACCGAACTCCCTAAGGCTAGCTTCCGATATGTTGCCGTTGTGAGCAGATGCGTTGCGAAGCTTCACCAAGAGGTCAACTACATCTTTTCCAGCTGGCAACGAAACGCCGCAATCCTGTGCGATTGCATTTAGGTCAGATAGGAAGCCTGTATTGATAGCAAACGCCCGGAGGCGATCGGCAAGCGGCCCTTTTTCGATGTCTGAGGCCTCCTCTAGCAAGACTAGTTGAAAGAGTATTTTATTGTCGACTTCTCGCTCCCTCAAAGAAGCACGAAAGAGCCTCAGCAAAAGTGCGAACTTTGAGTCGGTTTGACAGCGTCGCTCTATCGCTGGCAATGCATCTAAGAAGCCAGGAACATTTGTTCCATGCAGGATCTGGCGATCATTGGGGACATATACCTTTATGCCGTTGTCGCCGCCTCCTTTGGCATAGGCACAGATAGGCGTACCAGGGTTCGCGGATACAACTGATATGGCGCCAATAACATTCTCAGCTTCGTGTTCTTTGTTCTCAATTGCTGCCTTGAATCCGTTTGACTCCACACCACTGAAGGTGAGCAGGGTGCAATGTCCTGTGTTTGCAAAGTTTCCAAGTGTTCGCTCGAGATCAGCCCTGGCAAAGGGAAATCCGATGGCGTTCAGAATATGTCGTACATTGTGTATGTCGCCGGAATGGCCTGTGGGTCGAAGCGGCAGGGCAGAACAGTTCGAGAACACATCAAGCTGCTTCTGAATGAAACTGCGCCCATAGATGAAACCTACTTCGTAGACCGCCACTTGAAGTCTCTTTTAGATGCCTAACTTGTTATTCGGCGGTTTCCATGAACCACTGTCGTTGGTCCCTAGTGTCCGAGAACCACGACTGAAGCCAAGGTGCCACGATGCGAGTAACCGAATGTCCCAATGAACATTAGCTCCAACTCAATAGACCTGGCCATGGTTCCAGGACCCGTGAACCACTTGTAAGCTTTACTACACAATGTTGACTGCTGCAGGCCTCACAATCGACCATTGACGCCTGCGGCGATCTTGGCCCTGCCCTCTGGGGAGAAGGCGTAACCGAGGAAGGCTTTCACGGCTGGATTGGCAGGTTGGCGGTAGGCATACAAAAGAGGCCTCTGGAAGGGGTAGGAGGAGGACTCAGGGGTGCTGCCGTCGATGGAGACCACCCGAACTGTCTGCTGGTCGGCCACCTGGCCGTAGGTGGCGTAGCCGATGCCATCGTTGCCCAACTGGCGCAGCATCGGAGTGGTGGCGTCGCGGGCCAGGGTGGTGATGTTGGGTGTATTACCGAATGGCTTGCCTCCCAGCACGATCTCCTGGAAGACAGTGTGCGTGCCGCTTACGCTGGGTCGGTTCAGTACCCGGATCGGCCGGTCGGCAGCTCCCAGTGTGTCCCAGTTGGTGATCTCGCCACGGAAGATCTGCACCACCTGGTTTCGGGTGAGGCTGCGGTCAAAGGGGTTTGCCAGACCTACCACTAGGGCGATCCGGTCGCTGGCCACGGGGACGGCGGCCAGGCCCCTGCTCTTCTCCTCGGCTGTGAGCGGCCGCGAGATCGCCGCCAGGGTGATGCCGCCCCCCAGCAACTTCTGGACGCCGTTCTCGGAGCCGATGGCAGCGGTGCTCACCACCGCTGCCGGATGAGCTTGCAGGAAACCTGCCCTAAGGGCCTCGTTGATTAGCACCATGCTGGTGGAGCCATCGATCCGGACAGTGGTGCCGTCGGGCACGCTCGCCACCGGGGGAAACTGTGTGGCAGGATCGCTCTGACCGAGGCCGCCGGGCGACAACTTGGGCAAGCCCGGCAGCTCCGGCATGAAAGGGCGGGAGCCCGGCTGCCTACTTAGCTGTGGCCATAGGGTCCAAGCGCCCCAGGCGCCTAAAAGCAGCATCAGGAAGTAAACGATCGGCGGTGGTCCCTTGCGGCCACCGCCTGGGGATGTGTTGCTCATGGCTCGGGCGCTTCCGGCAGCATCCGGGCCTGCGACGCCTCCAGGGTCCTGAGCCGCTGGGAGACCTCCTCATCGAGGGTCATCTGCTCCAGATCTGCCTCCAGCTTCTCGTGAGGATTTTCGGAGAGTTCCGCCAGGGCGGCACTTCGCAGGTGACGGCCTTCTACGGCTCCCTTGGCGGCCTCGAAGGAAGAGCGAGCCGAACCGATGTCAAACTGGTTGTTCACCCTGGCTATCGATTCCAGCGCCGCGTTCACCTCGGCAAGGTCCTTCATGTTCTGCATGTCGGACTTGTACTGCTCAAGCTTGCTCCGCTCACGGTTGAGTTTTTCCTTGGAGGCGTTCACGAACACTTCGGCCTGCTGTACCTGCTGTTCCAGTGCCGGCAGCAACTTCTCGATCTGGATGGCACGGCTCATCGCCAGCCGCGCCCCATCCTCCTGGCATGCCTTCTGGGCCAGCAGCGCCTGCCGCTCGAATGTGCTTAGCTCCTCGGTCTTCTCCTGATACTTCCTCTTGGCCCGTTCATAGGCGCCTACCTGCATGGCCACTGCCTTGGCCAGCTGCTGCACCGATTCCTGCATCGACTGGAGCGATTCCTCGGCAACGGCCATTGCCACCTTGCCGCCCGACTCAACCGGTAGACCCCAGAGCCAGCGCCAGCTGCCCACCACCACCCTGCCGGCCTGTTCGCCCATCAGCCAGTAGATGAACTTCCGCTCGGGCGATCCTTCGCTGGTTACAGGTTAAGCGTGTTTGCCACCTCACGGCTCATGCCTTCTGCTGAGCCAGCCACTGCTGGGGGGTGAGGCCGCCCAGGGCCATGGGGCACCTGCGGCCGCTATAGATCCGCAGGTAGGCCGGCAGCAGCTCATTGCGAGCCGCTGAGGTGCCTTAAGGCATCACGATAAGCCCATTCCTCCAGCAGGGTTTTGATGAACCGCTCGGCCTTGCCGTTGGTCCGAGGGGTGTAGGGCCTGGTCTTTTCGACCTTCAATCCCATGGCCTGACAGGCTTTTCGCAACCCATGGGACTTGTAGGCCGACCCGTTGTCGCTGAGCACCCGTCGGCACTCGATCCCCTGGCCGTTGAACCAGGCCACCGCATGGCTCAGAAAGCCCACCATGGTCGGCCCCTTCTCGTCGGCCAACACCTCGACATACGACAGGCGGGTGGCGTCATCGATGGCCTCATGCACCTTCTCGTAGCCAGCCCCTGGTGAGGAGCCCTTGCGCGGATCGCCGGTGATCCGGTGGCCTACGCGCTGGAACCGGGCCAGCTGTTTGATGTCGACATGGATCATGTCGCCCGGCTGCTCCCACTGGTACCAATGCACCGGTGGCTTGGGATCCAGGTTCCGCAGTCGGTTCAGCCCCAGGCACCGCATCGCCCGGGCCAGGGTGCTGATCGGTACCAACAGCAGCCGGGCGATCCTCCGGAGGGTGCAGCGCTGGTTTCTGAGCTCCACGGCCTGCTGCAGTTGCGGTGGATCGAGCGTCCGCCGCTGGCTGCGGCGCACGCTGCGTCGATCCGCCAGTACCGTTGGCCCGCCTGAGCGAAAGGGTTTATGATTGAAATTACGTTTTGATCTTCATGGAACTTCCTATCCAGATCAGGAAGGTTCCCCCTTTCCGGGTTGCCCTGGGGATTGCCTTCCTGTTCCTGGCATTGCGGTCATTTGTAATCGTTCCAGTTGGATCTGTCGGAATTAAAATATTTTTGGGGAATGTCTCGCAACAACCACTTAACCCTGGCATTTATCTTCGCAATCCATTCTCTCGCCTCTTCATCTTTTCAGCCAGAACGACCGAATTGAAGGAAAAGATCTTATCCCCTTCGAGAGAAGGGCTTTTAATGTCTATTGATATAAGCATTCTATATCGGGTTGAGCCGAGCAAGGCGCGTGACATCTATTCCACCATTGGTCCGGACTTTCAAAACATTGTCCTTATTCCTACTTTTCGCTCTCTAGTGCGCGCTACATCGGCCCGGTTTGATGCCATCAGCCTATATACCCAAGATCGGCAGCGATTGGCACAGGAAATAACTGATTCTTTACGTGAATCTCTGGCGCCAAGAGGAATAATCGTTGAATCAACTCCGCTCAGAGATATTCAACCACCAGCGAATATAATGACTGCGATTCAGTCAAAGATACAAGCCCAGGAAGAAAATGAAAGGATGAAGTTTGTACTTCTTAAGGAAAAACAGGAGTCAGACCGCAAGCGGATCGCTGCACAGGGTACGGCCGATGCACAGCGAATCATATCTGCAAGTCTCACCAATCAAATCGTGCAGTATCGCAACGTTGAGGCCATTGAAAAGCTGGCCGGCTCTCCGAATTCCAAGATCGTCATCATGGGATCTTCATCTCGGGGCGCGCCCTTCATTCTTCAACCGTAGCCATACCTGGTTGTCCCATGGTTATGCAGGCATGTGAAGGATTCCTCACCGACAGGCTCCTGGTCGAGGTCGGAGGTTACCCGGTCCGATTAGATGGTGCGAGCCATTGCGCTGACTCAGGAGCGACTGCCACGCAGCAACCCGACTCACTCTTCTTCGTCAGCCCCACCGGCAGGGATCAGACGGATCTGCTTGCGACCCAGCTTGATCTCGAACTCATCGCCGGGCCTGAGATCCAACATCGCGGTATATGCCTTGCCCACAAGGAGGTTCCCATTGCCTTGCACCGTGGCGACGTAGCTCAAGCTGCGGCCACCCTTCCCCTTCCCGTTACTACCACCGTCTCCGAGGCTGACGCCTTTGGCCTCCAGCAGGGCTTCATAGAAGGCGGTGAAGTTCAGCCGTTCGCTGCCATCCTTCTTAGTGCTGACGTAGCCGGCGGCTCGCACCAGATCTGACTTAGAGGCATCGCCCAGCTCTTTGACTTTCGCGAGTAGGTCAGATCCTGTGAGCGCCATGTTGGTAGAGAGGACTTTTCCGTAAGGTAGCGCGTGGGCTCGTAGGCGCCAGTTCGGATCGGTGCGGCTCGCTGTCACTTGAGGATGATCTTGGATGGCTCTGGAGCTGCTGCTCCCCCGAGAACGACGTTCGTCAACATGGCAGTCTTGGGAAGGATTGCCTGTCCCCACTCATTGGGCTGGGCACAGAAATGAAGTGCTCGGGGGTACGTGGATTGAGGTCGGCCGGTCGGGCATGGTCTCCGCAGCGCCAGTAATTGCGTGCTCGGGGAAAGTGGGAGGGGCGGGTGCTGCAGACTGGAGGATGGGGAAGGGGCGGAGCCGAGGTCAGTGGTTGACCATCGGTCCGGTTACCCCCCGAGACCGTTGCACCATTGCCTCAATGGCGTGGGGCTTCATCTCCTGCGTGGAAACTCGCTGGCGCCGTCCAGGAGCTGCCCCATCCAATGGCTCACCTGTGGATCAGGCGCACGGCGCCGTCGGCGGCGATCTCCTGGAGCGTCTTGCGACCACTGATCGCCTCCATGGCGACCCTGGCCTTGAACTCGGGGCCGCGGGTGCGGCGTTTGTTCATGGGTGGGAGCCCCCTTTCAGGGGCGGTGCCCTGCCTCACAGGTTAACGATGGACCCTGTCCAGAAAAACCAGACCACCGCAGGGGGAGCTGGCCACCAGGTCGGTGAAGGTGCCCCCCCGATCGATCCAGAACCGCCAGGCATCCGCCACGGGCGTCAGAGGCGGCTGAGCAGTTCGGCCTTCTTGGCGGCGAATTCCTCCTCGGTGAGGATGCCCTTCTGCATGAGCTCCCCGAGGCGCTCAAGGGTGGCGAACACGTCGGTGGCGGGCTCGGCGGCAGCGGGTTCGGGCCTGGCCGGAGCGGCTGCCGGTGGAGCGGCTTCTGGAGGCCCCGCCACAGGGGGCCTCGAGGGGGCCGTCGCCGGCGCTGGTGCGCTCACCGCCGCGAAGTGCGCCAGGCTGATGCTGCCTTCCCCTGTGCTGAACACCAGCCCGCCGCCGGAAGACTGCTGCTGGGAGGAGATGCCTGCGATCTGATGGCCGCTGGTGTCGTAGACGCTGACCTGGCCGTTGACCTCCACCGCCAGCCGCCCGGCAGCGGGGAAGTAGGCGTAGCGCACCTCGTTCTGGGCGCCGCTGGAGCTGGGGGTTCCCAGTTCGGGGGGCCACCAGGTATCCCGGGGGTCGGGGGTGAACAGGGGGGCGGAGCCGAAGCTCATCGGCCGCATCGGGGCCATCGATCCCATGGGAGCCATCGGCGCCATGCCGCCGCTCACCTGCATCTGCTGGCCGCCACCGCTGGCCTGCTGCTGCAGTCCGGCGCCGCCCACCATCACCTGCTGAGCGCTGCCGCTCTGGCTCTGCGACTGGAAGCTGCCCCGCGGAAACAGCTCGGGCTGGCTGGCGATCGCGGCGGCGAGCTCCCGGCAGACCCCATCGACGCGGGCCTTGAGCCCATGGTTGAACATGTCCCCCAGCATCATCATGCCGCCGTTCATCCACTGGCCGGAGCCGGCGAATTCCGGGTGGTTGAACTGGGCCATGCCGCCACGACCCTTGAGCAGGGCGAAGGCCATGTGCAGCACGGCGTCCTGGCTGAAGCCATACCGCTGGGCCAGGTCGTTGACGACCTCAAGCCCTTCGGCCGTGAGTTTTTCCATTGCTAGGTCCTGGCGGAAGCCATGTCCGGAGCGAAACCGGACAGAAAATTTTTGTGCGGCCTGAAACGCTACCACTACCACCGTCGGTTTTCCCAAGGTGTAGCGGCTCCCCTGTGTCAACCGTGATCCCCACCGCTGCGCGGAAGACTTCGTCTTCGATCGCCTGCTGGTGGTGCAGGCGCAACTGGAAGGGCTGCGGCTACTGAGCGCCGATCGGCACCTGGCCGCCTATGGGGATCACGTGCAAGTCGTGAACTAGCGCTCGAGGGAGCTCCTGTCCCATCCGGCGCCATCGGCGGCCGCCTTGTAGGTGTTCTGCAGAAAGTCGAGCAGCAGAACGTCGGGCGAGGCGGCGGTCCGCACCAGCTCGTAGGGGAGCAGGATTCCCCCAGGGATGGTTCCCAGATGGCCCCGTCCGGCCTGACGGCGGCAGCGGCAAAGTCGGCCCGCGCTGGGTAGGCATAGGACTAGAAGGCCGGATAGGCGATGTCGCCGCCACCGGGCCAGAAGCCGGCGCTGCTCACTTCATGGGAATAGGCCTCCAGCGCCACCCAGTCTGGGAAGTTGGGGATGCCGCCGGGATGGGGCGGCGCCGGCCGGCCGGAGAAACGGGTCACCGCCAGATCGAAACTGCCCCAGAAGAAATGAACCGGGCTGCACTTGCCCAGGAACCGGGCCCGGAACTCCTTGAACACCCGATCCGCCTGGAGCAGGGCACGCCAGAAGCGCTGGGCGGCCTCCGGGTCGTACTGGTGGTGAACCGTGTCCTGCTCGAAGGGAATCGCATCAGTGATTTCGCAGGGGGTGGTGTGGATGGCCGTGGTGATCCACCAAGCGATAAGGCGGTGTCTGGTGGCTGCTGCTCATCGGCAAGGAGGTGGCTGTCCCGTGTCAATCAGGTTGATGGGTTGTGGATCGGATTGGGTCATGGTGGTGATCACCACTTGGGGCTGCAGGGCGCCCATCCCTCCTTGCGCTTGTCTGCCCAGAGCTTGAGGGCCTCAGCCCGGCTCATCTCCCGGCGTGATTTCAGCGAGGGATCTCCTGATCGGGAAGCATCTCCCCGCTGGTGATCTCCAGCAGTTGAGCCAAGCGCTCCCAGCGAGTGGGTCGAAAGCGCAGCACCTGGCGGCCGTAGCTCAGCCAGCCCTCCTTTGGGGTCAGGGGGACACGGGGTGATGGCCGGCTCATGCCTTTCGGAGCCTGGCCTCGATCAATCGGCAGCACTCCTGCACGCTGCTCGCGCTCTCCACCCCCTCGCCGAGCGAGCAGAAGAACTCTCGCCACAGCGGCGGCACCGCCAGCAGAATCAGAGGTCTCACGACGTTGAGCGCATGGGCGACCTCTGAGGCTGTGCCGGGGCCTCCGCCACCGCAGACCACCACCACATCTGCGCTGAGCTCATTGATGACGTTGCGGGCCTTGCCCATGCCGGTGACCAGGGCCTCTGAGGCCCCGTCCCCGGAAGGCGTATCACTGTCGACGGATCGGGCCGGTGGTCTTGGCGTCGGTATCGAACCAGCTGCTCTCGTTGGTGATACGCGGGTCGCCCTGGATCGTATAGGTGATGAAGCCGGACTTGAACACCAAGGCGCCATCGGAGAGCTTGCTGGCCACGGGCTTGCCATTCACCAGCACCTTGTTCTTGGCATCGATCCGGATGGCCGAGACGGTGCGGCCGTCCACATTCCTGGCGATCCACTGGCCGGCATAGGGGGACACGGCTGTGCCCGCCGTACCGAATCCGGCCTTGGCGTTCTGCTCTTTGGTCTTGTTGATGTCGCAGCCCTGCAGTTCGGTGACCTGGGTGCAGCCAGACTTCTCGAGCTTCTTGGCATAGGCCGGATCGATCGCATGGGCAGCGAGCGGCATCGACAGGCCGATCGCGGCGGCAGCAACGGCCGTGGCCAGGATGGTTTTGCCTGGTTTCATGCTGGAGACTTCACTTCAATGCAGCAGCATTTTGCCACCCGGCGGCCGGGGCTGGGTCGCACCACAACCCTGTCAACCTCACACCTTTGTCAGCCAGAACAACCTGGTGGGACTACACATCTAGCGAGACCTTTGGCGGTAGGAGACCGGCGGCAGGACCCCCGCCAATTAGGGCCTCCATAGGGGTTCGACGGCGATCATTACGTGGAGAAGCAGCGGATCCAGGCCGAGGAGGGCATGCCGAAGGGCCCGCGTTGCTCTCGGGCAACTCCACCTTCAGCGACGGCGCCGTGCTGAAGCCTGGTGACTGAGCCGCCGGTGCATCCAGGCCGCAATCCACCAGAGAACCACGGCAGTGCCTGCTCCAAGGCCACCCATCACAGCCAAGAAGATGACGCGATCGGAGATGGATGGTGTCACACCGGGCTCCCCGCCACTCCCGAGCATCAACACAAGCCCGAGGCTGAGGCCCGCGGCGCAGCCCTCCACGGCAGCTGTCCGAGCCTGTCGGCCACCCGGCAGCGGGCGTGCCCGGAGATAGGTCTTCACTCGGCGGAAGGCCAAACCCGAGAGAGTGGCGAACGCGGCCACCAGCCAGAGAAAACCAGAGGGTGGTGGCTTGTCGGCCCCCGCCAGCGCGACAGAGGTGAGGAGCAGGAACAGGCCCACGGCGCAGATCGCCGCAATCCTCGCTTCTCCAGCCGCACAGTCGAGCGGCGGCGGCCAGCGGCCTCGCGTCACTCAGCGACGCGCACAGGGGCAGTGCAGAGTCCGGATGCGGCGATGGGCCCTGCAGGCTGGTATCCCCAGGCAGGGTCCTCACGGAAGCTGTACACCACCTTCCCGCCGCGCTCGATCGTGAACACGGTCCAGGTCTGACGCTCACAGCTCAGTCCGATCACCGCCTTGCCATCGGCAAGGGGCAGTTCCACATGGCGGATCCCGTCATAGATCCACAGCAACCGGCCTGCCGCGTTCCCGAGAAGAGAGCCAATTGGGCTGCCCTGGACCTGAGGCTGGGCGCTGGCGGGTGCGGCCAGGCCTGCCACCGACAGCAGACCGATGAAGAGCAGCGCCCAGGAGGCCCGGCGGTCACACATGAGGACGAAGAAAGGTCTGCATTCTGCTTTCAAGGCGCCCACCCTGTCCGCAGTAAAGGTCGGAGAACAGCCATCGGTCTTGAGATCAGCCCGCAGACCAGAAGACAGCTTCCAACAGTCTGGAGCCAAGGGACAAGACGACAGCGGCAACGTCGGTAGCAAGGACTACGAAGTTCTACAAAACCATGCCAGTCGCCACAACGATGGTTACGGTCCGATTGCCCACCTGTCCTGAGCGGAATCCATCGTGAACATTCTCTGGTTTCTCCTCGTCGGCGTGATTGCCGGCTGGCTGGCTGGGGTTCTCGTCAAAGGGGGTGGCTTCGGGCTCATCGGTGATCTGGTGGTCGGGATCATCGGCGCCCTGCTCGGTGGGCTTCTCTTCAGCGGTCTCGGTGGAGCCGTGGGGGGCGGCCTGCTGGGCAGCATCGTGGTGGCCACCCTCGGTGCGGTGATCCTGCTGGTGGTGCTCAGAGTGCTCAAAAGGGCCTGAGCCCCTCAGGGGATCCATCGCCTTGCTGGGCCTAAGCTTCCCTCAAGTCCCTTCACCGCAGCACCATGAGCCTGGAAGACAAGATCAAGGCTTCCGCCAAGGATGCCGAGGGCAAGCTTCAGGCTGCGGCCGGGGAACTCACCGGTGACGACCAACTCAAGGCCGCGGGCGAGGCCAAGCAGGTTCAGGCCAAGGTGATCGATGCCGCCGGTGCCCTCAAGGACAAAGCACAACAGGCAGCCGGTGCGGTGAATGACGTCCTTGACAGCCTCACCGGCAAGGAGACCTGACCTGGAGGTCAGCTGTGCAGGTGGCCGCCCCGAAGGAAGGTCGCCCATCCGCCTAAAGCACACAAGAAAGGCCGCCGGTGCACTGATCGGCGGCCTGCGATGCGATGGTCAGATCGCTCAGGCGATCATTGGCACTTGCTCGGTTCGGTGTAAGTGATCGACTGGTAGCGGCCATTGGTGGTGCGGACAGCCACGCAGCTGTTGGTGCGTGGCATCTGCCAATAGGTGAAGGCGCTGTCGGCGATCTGATCGCCCCCCCGGTAGGTGTATCCCTTGCGTGTCAGCTCGCTCTCGGCACTGGCGCCCTTCACCCCCACCAGCGACTGCAGATCGCTCACTGGTGCCCCCACCCGGGCGGGTTCGCTGCTGCCTCCCTTGTTCGAGCCGGCGATCAACCCGCCGATCAGGGCACCCACCGCCGCTCCGAGCAAGGAACCAGTTGTGGCCTTCTGAGGACTGTCCTCAAACTGCACGGCAGGGTTCTGAACATTGTCAAGCTTCACCGAAAGGCGCCGCTCCTCCCCATCGTTCCACAGGAACAGATCGTGGTCGGGCTTGGCGTTGTGGCGCACATTCACGATCCCGCGGTAGGTCTGCAGTTGCAGGGCCTGAGGGTTGGGACCAGAGAAGATGAAGTCGGAACCGTCATCAAGCTTCACCACATAGGAATCAGTGCCACCTGCCGCCTTGTGCTTGAAGTTGCAATGTCCGTTGTAGGCGACAAACCCACCGCTCTCCAGCTTGCAGCGGCCGCCCGCCCGCACCAGTGTCTCGGCGGAGGCGATCTGTTGGAATGGGGCGGAAGCCATGAGCAAAAGGAGGCTAGGTCCCAGCAGGGCACTGGCGCGATGGAGGCGGTTCTTCATCTGAATCTGGATGTCGCAGGAAGAGGATTCCGGTGCGGCGACACCGGAACGTTTCAAAGGTATGCACCAAGTGCAGCCACGGTCGAGCCTTATGGCCATAGGCGGACATCCGATGGGCCCTAGGTGGCCGGAAGGGGATGACCTGGACCCCGGTAACCGGCCCATGATGGTAAAGGTCAAGGTCGGGGGAATCGCGTCCTCGCGCCACTGACTACGTGCTCGGGGGAGCGGGTGGGGCGCGAGGTGCTGGCTGAAAGGGTTTGAAGGGTAGTGCTTGGCCGAACTTAGTAGTTAACCATCAACGGCGATCTCCCCCCGAACACGCTACGCCATGGGCCTCAAGGACTGCTCTTCTATTGTTACACTAGGTGGGTAATTAGCTGGCGCAATCCCGCAGCTGCTCCTTCCACTGGCTCACCTGGATCATGCGCTCCGCGCCGTCAGCGCCCATCTCCCGGAGGTTCTGGTGGCCACTGATCGCCTCCATGGCGACCTCGGCCCTGATCTCAGGGCTGTGGGTGCGGGGTTTGAACTCTGTGGGAGCCCTCGTCAAGGGCGGTGCCCCGCCTGAGAGGTTAACAATAGGGACTGTCCAGAAAATCCAGATCACCTCAGTCATCAGCCTGCTGCCACCTAAGGATCATTCGGCAGGCCGGAGGGGATTCACCAGCGTGACCTGCTGAGGTAAGGCTTACCTTTCTGAGGAGGCCCTCAGTAAATGGAAATCAGGGAAGCTTCCCCTTCAAGAGTTGTATGTTCGTAAAAGACATTCAGCTCTTCAACAAGACCCCACAGCTCTTGAACTTGCCGTTGACGTTCCGTAGGAGAAGCGGAGGCTTTCCAATAAACACCAGCCGCCTCGATCTTCGCCACCATGTATACCGCATCGAGTCCTGACAACGACAGAGTTCCGAGAAATCCAGCAACCTCCCGGGATTGCTCAGGAGCAAGCAGACGGGCTGGGCCATAGCCATGATCCGGGCCGACCTTCTCACCACCAGAAAGGAGGAAGCCTGCAGGCCAGCCAGACTCATCTGCACGGCCGCAGAAAAGAAAATGC
>CALSBA010000032.1:0-21564 GCA_943373065.1 Synechococcus sp. UW140
AGCCAAAAACTTCTCACGTTTGGTGCGCTTCTTGGCTGTGGATTGCTCATAGTCACCGAACCCCAGCTGCTTGCCGCCCATGAACCCAGCCCTTACCTGCGATCACAAGGCCATTGTCCCGTGAATGGGGTGGCTTTTCCAGAGTCTCCCTACCCAATCCTATCGTTTCTTTCGGCACCACTGTTTACGGTTCCGCTTCCTCGCTTAGGCTGTGAAGATAGTCTTCAGGATTGTTCTGATGACTTTTGGTCTTGCGCCGAGATGGGAATTGGGAGGTTGTCCTTCTGCGCCGCTGGAACAGATCCTGACAGCGCTCCTGCCACTGCTGAAGGAGCGTTAGTTCCTTTCCGGTGCCGGGGCGCCGGGTGAAGGCAGCGAAGCCCACGACCAGCACCAGTGCCGAAAGAATGGCTCGGACGCTGCCCTGGATCACCAGCCACAACTGCTGGGGCTGGATGCCCTTGAAACTGTCCATGGCCCGGATTTCCGCCTGCTCCAGGGAGCCGAGCATGGCCTTGCGTAACTGCGGCAAGGGCTGGGCAAGGTTCGCTGCACTCAGAGGTGGCACTTTGAGGGCAAGCAGTCGCCGTTGCAGATCCCGGGTGTCCGATGCTGTGTTGATGGCCTCCCGCAGCGTCGAGATCCTGGCTGTCACCCCTTTGAGCTGACTGCTCTGCTGGCTATTTGTGGTGCTGATGCCGCGCCACACCGCATGGCACTGGAGTGGGATAACCAGGAGGAAACCCAGCACTGGGATCAGTGCCCAGGTGGCGAAGTCGTCACGTCGACGCCGCAGATGGGGATTGCTGGGCTGGAGAAAGGCGGCCAGGTGAACCAAAGCCAGGCCGAGAAGGGCGAGAAAGCTGTTGTTGATCAGGGCGCTGGTGAACTTCAGTTGCCAGGCGGGATCCGTGAGGCGCGGCGGTAAAAAGGCGGCCAGCACCGCCACCACGTAGAGGACCAGAAAGCAGGCGGCCGCGATTCCGAACTGGGAAGCGATCAGCCGGGAGGGTTCGGGACTGGGGACAATACGGGGCGGGGAAGCAGCCATAGCAAATCATTTATAAAAGTTGGTACGCTTGTGATACAGGAAGCAGTCTTGATCTGTTGGTGGCGGCTTGGGCTAGTGGGGTCGTGACGAACCCGGCATCTGCGGATGAGGGAGGTGTGCGGATCGACGGAAGTTGAAGTTTAGGACTCTGTACGGACTATAGATCCGGCTTTTCGTGATTCCGAGGGGAATCTCGCCTTTGCTACTCCAGCCAGCGTCACTCGCAAGTCCTGCTTGCCGACATAACATCGGTACCGACGTCATTTTCAGCATTGATAAACGTAGGAGTGACGGGCGACGGGTCCACCTCGTACGTGAGTGATTGCGCCAGACCTTACCCAACCACGGCCAGGGTTCCTGGCGCCGATACAGGAACCCTTAACGGACAATCTTCTGGCGAGAAAGAAGTTTCGGAAAGCAGCGGGGCGTGGAACCCGGGCAAAAAAACACCGGCTGGAAGCCGGTATGGAGGGAAAAGAGACTGGAACTCCGGCTGGATCTCAGGCCACGCTTGCCTTTACTCGGCGGCGGAGACGGCGGGACCAACCGAAGGCTGCGCCAGCGCCAAGCAGAGGCAGGGGGCCAGGAACGGTACTGTGAGGTTTGACCTGCTCACGAGAGCCGATCGTCATGTTGTCGAAGGCGAAAACGTCGCCAGTTCCTTGTGTGGTCTCGAAGGAGATGCTTGAAATCTCGCCATCGGAGGGATCGGTAATGATTCCCCAGAAAAGCACCGAACCGTCAGCTTGAGCGCTCGGGGCCGATGTAATCGATTGGGTGGCGATGTTGCCGTTATCGAACTTTAGGCTCAAAGTACCAAGGAAGTCTCCGATATCTATGCCATAAAAGCCAAAGGCCGCAATCGGATCAGAAAAACTGATATCAAAACTACCTGCTTGGCCAGCAACAACTTCCCAGAAATTGATTGCACTCACACCATAGCGACCAAAGCCATTGGTCGTTCCGGGGGCTGCCGACTGAATTGAGCCGGACCCTGTGAGGGTGGCGGTACCGGCTGCGGGAAACACGATGGGAAGGGGTCCGGCTGTACCTGAGGCAAAGGATTCAAAAGTTTCGGTTCCGGTGCCTACCAAGTTGGCTAAAAAGGCTGCCTCTGCCGCAGAAGAGACAGGAATACCGGTTGTGGTAAGTAGATTAACGCCGGCATTCCCGTTGGGATCGAAGCCGGTGTAGACAGTGAAGGCATTGGATGGAAGCGCCGTGCCCATGAGGCCAAGACTGATAGCCCCAACCGCTACAGCAGCATTTGCGGATGATCCGGCAAAAAGTCTGAGAAGAGACAACATTAGCCTGGCTAAATATGACTCCTCGAACCTAGGGAAGCCCTGGACAACTGTCTACATCAAAGATGCTGCATTTATGCTGCACGTCAACTCAGGTCGCTGTTTACATAAGGAGAGGGTTATCCAGAGCCTCCTTAGCGGCCTTAGCGTTGAGTTTTGTTTTGTTATTCCCAACACCAGCCCTGGCGTGCGAAAAGCATAGCAACGGCCATCAGCGCAGCTCCGACACCAACGCGGAAGCCTCCAACCGATAACTCGCCACCACCAGGGTGGTGGCTTGGGCCCCTGGTGATTGGCTGTCTCCTTCGTCAGTCCGGATCCTTTGACCCCACCCCAACCTCGCGATCGCAAACGATTCGTCGTCTCGGCTGTTGCTCTGATCGGCCTCTTTCTGGTGGATCTGGTTCTTACCAGAACCATGGGAATCACCCTGTTCCAGTACTACTGGATCCCCGTTGTACTGGCGGCCTCGTTCGCCACGCCGCGCCAGGTGGGCTGGTTCACGAGTCTGGCCATCGTGCTGACCGTCATCTGGTCGCTTCAGGCACCCCGGGTCTCGACGCTGGAACTGATGCTGCGGCTGGTCGGACTGATCGGCATGGCCTGGGTGTCGATGCATCTGGCCCGGGAGCTTCAAGCCAAGGAGCGCAGCAATCGGGAGCTGAAGGAGCACTACCAGTTGCTGGCCGAAAACGCCCCGGATGTGGTCCTCAGCAGCGACCGGGACGGACGCATCGCCTGGGTCTCCCCATCGGTGCGCCATCTGCTGGGCCATGACGCCAGTCAATTGCAGGGACAGACCATCGAGACACTGCTGCACGAGGCCGACCGGGAACGGCTGGGGCAGGCCATGGACCGGGTGCGGCAGGGGAGCAGCCCCGGCTGTGACCTTCGCTTCCTGACCGCCGATGGGGGCAGTCGCTGGATCTCGATGGCCCTGCGACCAGTCCTCGGGGCCGATGGGAACGTGCTGGGCCTGGTGGGCAGCTGGCGCGACATCCAGGGGGAGATGGAGGCGCGCCAGGCGGAGGAGCGCACCAAGGCGGCCCTGGCGGCCTCGGAGGAGCGGCTGCGCCTCACGATGGAGAACGCCTCGACCGGCATCGCCCTGCTCGACGCCCAGGGCCATTTCCTCTCCATCAACCCCACCGGCAGCGTGCTGCTCGACCAGGATCTCGTTGGACTGGAGGGCCTGACCTGGCAGGCGTTCTCACCGGCGGCGGACCAGGCCCGCGAAAGCCCGTTGATGGAGGAGCTCCTGGGCGGCCAGCTCCCTTGCTATCGGCTGCGCAAGCGCATCCTCCAGAAGGCCGGCAACTCCATCTGGGTGGATTGCAGCGTGTCCTGTTCCCGTCATGACGACGGCAGCACGGCCTTCGTGATCGCCCAGTTCAATGACGTTACCGAGATGGTGCAGGCGGAAGCCGCCCTGGCCACCTCGGAAGAGCGCTACCGGCTGCTGGCGGAGAACTCCAGCGATGTGGTGCTGCTCATCAAGGACGGGCTGATCAGCTGGATCTCCCCCTCACTCACCGGCATGCTGGGTTGGCAGCCGAAGGACTGGATTGGCCATCCCCTCAGCCGCTTCCTCCCCGCTGACGAGCATCCCGCCCTGGAGCGCGACCTCCACGCCCTGGCCGCCGGTCGCGCCGTGGTCAGCCGGCTGCAGGCCCTGGCCCATGACCGCAGCCAGCGCTGGGTGGAACTGCATGCCAGCCCCTACCGGGAACTCGATGGACACCTCAATGGCATCGTCGGCTCGTTCCGGACCGTGGATCAGGAAGTGGCCGCCGAACGGGAGCTGGCCCGCCGCGCCAGCACCGACGAACTGACCGGCCTGGTGAACCGCCACGAGGCCCTCGAGCAGATCACCGCCATCGCCGGCCGCATGCTGCGCCATGGCGACGCCACCGCCGTGCTCTTCTGTGACCTCGACAACTTCAAGGAGATCAACGATACCTTCGGCCACATACCGGGCGACGAACTGCTCCGGACCGTGGCCACGAGGATCCGCATGGGCCTGCGCAGCGGCGACATGGCCGCCCGCATCGGCGGCGACGAGCTGATGGTGGTGCTGCAGGGGGTGCGGAGCCTGAGTGATGCGGTGACCATCGCCGAAAAGCTGCGGCGGGCCGTGGCCGAACCGATCCCCACCAGCGCCGGCGTCCTGTCGATCACCCTGAGCATCGGCGTCACTTTGGCCCAACCAGGCGAAACCCCCGACGAGATCATCTCCAGAGCCGACCGCGCCATGTACCGGGCCAAGCAGACCGGGCGCAACCAGGTGCTGGCCTTCAGCGACCAGAGCGATGGGGTCGAAGAGCGGAGCGTCTCCTGGCAGCCCGTGCTCTGAACCGCTCAGGAGGCGCGCGTCAAACAGGAAGGATGGGCAGGGAGGCAACCGCCATGGAGAACCTCGGTCGCCACGGCGTTGTGGCCGGCCCCCTCCATCACAGCGATGGAGCCGAGGGTGTCGGCCCGGCCCTCTACCTGGAGGATCCGGAGGGCAACAGCGTCGAACGCAAGGGCCTTCCTCAGGGCTGAATCAGCCTCCCATAAGGGCAGGGTTCAGCCACGCCAGGTGGGCTGCCCACCGGGTTCCAGGGTGCCGCGGCGGCGCCAGAGTGCGGCCGGACTCACCTCGATGCCGTGCTGGCGGGCCAGATCAGCTGCTGCCTGGGGCGTTTCGGACGTTTGCAGGGCGTCGGCGAAGATCGGATCACGGAGAGCCAGATCCTTGACGCGATGGAGAGCGTCCGTGGCGTTGGGCTGAGCATGGGTACGTGTGCTGGATCGTTCACAGGTTTTCATCAGATCTTCCCTTCTTCTGATTCAGCCTAATCAGAATCAATCGCACCCACGCTGAGTGAAAACACCCATCCCATCGCCTCACGAAATCCGGAAATAGTCAGCCCCCTTGCCGCTGCTGGCGGCCGTCCCGAAGATCTTTGCAGAAGGATAATATTCAGCCTCCAGCTGAACCTTGGAGGCCACCTCTTCTCCTGCCGTTTCAGCAATGAATTCCAGGGTGAGATCGATGCCCGAGGAGATGCCGGCCGCCGTCCAGATGGCCCCGTCCCGGGTGAAGCGCTCCTCCACCACCTCCACATCACCGAGGGCCCGCAGCCGCTCCAGGGAGGCCCAGTGGGTGGTGGCCCGCTTGCCTCCGAGCAGGCCGGCGGCATGCAGCAGGAAGGCTCCGGTGCACACCGACAGCACCGCCTTGCAGTTGGCCGCCTGGCGACGGATGAAGGCGATCAGCTCAGGATTGCTCACCTCGGTGCGGGTGCCCAGGCCGCCCGGCACCAGCAGCACATCCAGCGGCGGAGCCGTGGCGAAGCTGGCGTGGGGGAGCAGCACCAGCCCTTTGGCGCAGGTGATCGGGCCATCGCCTTGGCCGATCATCTGGCACCGTTCGGGACCGCCGCTCTGGCGCAGCCAAAGGGAAGCCATTTCCCAGGGTCCGATGGCGTCGAGTTCCTCTACCCCCGGGAACAGCAGGATCCCGAAGGTTCCGGTCCCCTCTCCGGTGGACGCCATTGGATCCATCGTCGGGCCGCCCACTGGCGCTCTTGAGGGTCCAAGTCTCCCACCAGCAACCCACCGGCGGCTGTCTGCGGCTCACCCCATCAGGGCCTGCACGCTGGCGAGCTTGTCGTCGAGGCCCTGGTCGCGGTCGGTGCGGGTGTTGATCGTGACGGTGGTGAAGATCCGCGGACAGCCCATCGCGTGCACGGCGACATGGCAGGCCTCGATCGCCGCCATCACCGGCGCCCACTCCCCTTCGATGGCGGTGCCGTTGGGGTGCAGCCGGATTGTCAGCCCGGCCTGCTGAAGCACCCGCTCACAGGTGGCCACATAGGGAGCCAGGCTGACGCCCACGCCGATCGGCACCACGCAGAGATCGACGATCACCTTCATGGCGGGGGAGGGCAGGGGCTCAATTGGGGCCCGGCCAGCGCAGGATCAGCGTGTCACCAGGTGCCGATGCTGAACAGCAACTGCAACAGGGCAAATCCAGCCAGGCAGGTGGCGGCCAATAGCGGAGCGACATGAACCAAGTTTGGTGTCCCACGATGGCTTCGGTCTAGGCCGGGTGGTGTCCCAGGGAAAGACCGTGGAACCAGTGCGTGTGGAGAGCCACAGACACAGTTGGAGATGAACTTTTGTCCTGGTTGGCACTGGGCCGGAAGCCGAGCAGACGTCCTGGCACCTGGGCGGCGACCACCACCCCGATCGGTCCGGTGGCGAGTCCAGCCTCCTGGAGACGCTGCACGGTCCACCAATTGCAATTGCGGGTCCAGAGATAGGCGCCATGGGCCGGGAAAAACCGGCCCGCCTGACCGGGCAGCCGTGGCAGGGCGGGGAGGCGCTCGCCGGCGGGGTTGCGCCGGGCCGAGCGCTCCAGCGCGGTGAGCAGGGCGTGCAGGGTGGGGGCCTCCACCTGCCGCTCCCGCACAGCGATCGTGCCCGCCAGCCGCGGCGGATCGGGGCGGCCGGCGAGGAACAGCACCGAGTCGGTGGGCAGAAACAGGGCGGCGACCAGGGCCTGGGGGCCGCGATCGCGGGCATGGAAGTAGCGCCGGTCGCCCCAGGCCACTTCCAGGAACGGGGCCGCCTCAGCCCCCGGCGGACCAAGACGCCAACCTGGCGGCTGTTGCACCACGATCGAGGTGTGGTGGCCCCAGTCCGCCACCAGCACCGTGTAGCTCCCCGCCGGGGGCTGGGGCAGCCGCACCAGGGGGGCGCGGGGCTCGGGCAGCACGATGGCCTGCTGCAGCGGTCGGCCCACCAGCTCCAGCAGGACCGGAAGAATCAGAAGCTCGCCTCCACCGGAATCAACGCCGGATGCAACGGAAGAAACACCATGGGGGCAGGGGGACTTGAACCCCCACAGCCTTGCAGCCTGCGGATTTTAAGTCCGCTGCGTCTACCAATTTCGCCATGCCCCCGCGGGGGGATCCTAGATTCGACCCACTTCGCGACATCCCCGGTGGCCCTGAGCAGCCTGCCGCTCGACACCCTGCTGGTGATCGGCGCCTACCTGGCCCTGGCCGGCGCCTACCTGCTGGTGGTGCCCCTGGCTCTCTACTGGTGGATGCACAAGCGCTGGACCGTGATGGGCAAGATCGAGCGCACCGCCATCTACGGGATGGTGTTCCTGTTCTTCCCGGGGCTGATCCTGTTCGCCCCCTTCCTCAACCTGCGCATGGCGGGCCAGGGCGAGGCCTGATCGGTGACCCGCACACAGGCGATCCTGCTGGGTCTGGCGGTCTTCGCCATCGGCGGCGGCGGCTACTGGGTGTTCCGCTCCAGCGGCCTGGAGGGCTTCTCCCCCGGCATCGCTGCCTCGGCCCTGCTGATGCTGGTGGTGCTCGGCTGGACCGCCAGCTACCTGCTGCGGGTGGTGGGCGGCAAGATGACCTACATGGAGCAGCGGCGCCGCTACCGGGCCGCCTACGACGCCGTCACCGACGAGGAGCTGCAGCGCAAGTTCGACGCCATGAGCCCTGAAGAGCAGGCCAAACTCCTGGCCGAGGTGGGGCAGCTGCAGGCCGATGCCGAGATGTGAAGACGACCCCATAGGCTCAGGGGCACTGTCCTGCCCTCCGGCCCGATGAGCGTCGCCGCCACCGCCGGCCCTGCCACCGATCCCACCCCGATCCAGCAGCGGTTCGCCACCCTGCGGACGGAGGGACGCTGTGCCCTGATGCCATTTCTGATGGCCGGGGACCCCGATCTGTCGATCACCGCCGCCAGCCTGCTGGCCCTGCAGGCCGCCGGCGCCGACCTGATCGAACTGGGCATCCCCTACAGCGATCCCCTGGCGGATGGCCCGGTGATCCAGGCCGCCGCCAGCCGGGCCCTGGCGGCCGGCACCACCCCCGGCCGGGTGCTGGCGATGCTGGCCTCCCTGCGGGGCCAGCTCACCCTGCCGGTGGTGCTGTTCACCTACAGCAACCCCCTCCTGAACCGGGGCATGGAGACCTTCTGCCGCGAGGCCGCCGCCGCCGGTGCCGCCGGTCTGGTGGTGCCGGATCTGCCGCTGGAGGAGGCCCAGAAGCTTTCCACCATCGCTGCCGGCCACGGCCTGGACCTGGTGCTGCTGGTGGCTCCCAACACCCCGGCCGAGCGCATGGCCCGCATCCATACCGCCAGCCGCGGCTTCACCTACCTGGTGAGTGTCACCGGGGTGACGGGGGTGCGCACCAGCCTGGAAACGCGGGTGGGGCCGCTGGTGCAGCAGCTGCGGCAGCTGGGCCCGACGCCGGTGGCCGTGGGCTTCGGCATCGCCACCGGCGAGCAGGCCCTGCAGGTGCGCCGCTGGGGCGGCGACGGGGCCATCGTGGGCAGCGCCCTGGTGCGCCGCATGGCCCAGGCCCACCAGAGCGGATCCGATGTGGCCGCCGATGCCGGTGCCTTCGCTGCCGAGCTGCGCGCCGCCCTCGACCAGCCCCTCTAGCCGACTGACAGCCCTAGCCGACCTAGAGCACAGGGGCGCAGGCGCTCAACGTCAGCAGCAGCACCAGGGCAGCCAGCAGGGATAGAACACGCATGGCCATGGGGCGACTCCTCCCATGATGGGCCGATGATTCCGGACAGCCTGCCTTTCTCTCCCGCCTGCCTGCGCAACCAGGAGCCGATCCTGCTGCTGCTGCGCCAGTGGATTCCCACGGCGGCCCGGGTGCTGGAGGTGGGTTCGGGCAGTGGCCAACACGCCATCCACATGGCCCGCCATCTGCCGGGGGTGCGCTGGCAGCCCAGTGAGCGCAACGAATCCCTGCCTGGATTGGCCAGACGCGTTGCCCTGGAGGGCCAGGCGGGGCTGGCCCCCGGAGCCCGGGTGGCGCCTCCGGTGGCGCTCGATGTGACCGACGCCCAATGGCCCTCCGGGCCCTTTGAAGCGGTGTTCACGGCCAACACGCTGCACATCATGCCGGCGGCCGCCGTGCCCCACCTGCTGGCCGGCAGCGCCCGGGTGCTGGCCGCCGATGGCCTGCTGCTGATCTACGGCCCCTTTCGCTATGGCGCGCGTCACACCGCCGCCAGCAACGGGGACTTCGACCTCCAGCTGCGCCAGCTGGATCCGGCCATGGGGGTGCGCGACGCCGAGGAGCTCCAGGCGGAAGCCGCCCGCCTGGGCCTGCAGCTGCAGGCCGATGCGGCCATGCCAGCCAACAACCGCCTGCTGGTGTTTCAGAACAACTGTGAAGGGCGCGAGGAATGAAAGGCTGAGGAACGTTCACCCCACCCTGCGGCCCATGAAATTCGTCCTCTGGGGCACCTACTGCGCCGACGCCCTTGAGCGCCGCGCCCCCTACCGCGACGAGCATCTGGCCGGGCTGCAACGCCAGAAAGAGGAGGGCGTGCTGCTCACCCTGGGGCCCACCGTCGACGCCAGCCACGTCTTCGGCCTCTACGAAGCCGACGACCTGGAGACGGTGGAGAGCCTCGTCAAGGGGGACATCTACTGGCGCCAGGGCATCTGGACGGCCGTGGAGGTCTATCCCTGGATCCAGGCCTTCTGAGCCCCTTGCCGGCATCGGGGCTGAAGCAACGTCAGCGACGTCAGATTCAGCCGCGGGGCCAGCCGTCCTGGGCCTGCTGCCACACCCAGGCGGCCACCGCTTCAGCACCTCCCTCACCGAGGGCCAGGCCGTAGCCGCCCATCTGGCCGATGCCGGCCGCCGCGATCGTGGCGATCACCGCTGGGTCGGCGGCGCCATTGCGCTCCAGGGCCGCCAGCTTCAGCGTCTTGCCGCGGCGGATGATGTTGCCGCCCTGGACATGGCAGCCGGCGCAGTGGGCCTCAAACAGCCGGCCGCCCGTTTCGAGACGGGCGACCTCAGGATCGCCGGAGTCCAACGCTGCCGCCCGCCCTGCGAAGCCCAGGGCCGGGGGTGGCAGGAACAGGCCCAGCACCAGGAGCAGGGCCACCAGGGCCGACAGCAGAGGGCGCCAGCGGATCAATCCTCTTCGTCGGCGCTGCCGGCGGGAATCAGGCGGATCTGCTTGCGGCCGAGCTTGATCTCGAACTCATCACCGGGCTTGAGATCGAGCATGGCGGTGTAGGCCTTGCCGATCAGCAGATTGCCGTTGCCCTGCACGGTGGCCACATAGCTGAGTTTGCGCCCGCCTTTGCCCACCTTGCCGGCCGCGCCGAACTCGACGCCTTTGGCCTCAAGCAGGGCCTCGTAGAAGGCGGTGAAGTTCAGGCGCTCGGCGCCATCCTTCTTGGTGGAAACATAGCCACAGGCCCGCACGATCTCGGACTTGCCGACATCGCCGAGTTCCTTGACCTTGGCCAGCAATTCCGATCCAGTCAGCATGGTATGTACGCGGTGTCGGGTGTGTGGTTAGAACCAAAACATACACTAGCGCCAACAGCCTGCAGCCGAAAGCGGCGACAATCCATGCACATTCACCGCCACGATGCTGCCGATCCGTCCACTCCGGCCCGATGATTGCCAGCAGCTGGTCGCTGTTTATCACGAGGCGGTCATCAGCCAGGCCGGCAACCTCTACAGCCCATCACAGATCGAGGCCTGGTCACAACAGGCGAGCCGCAATGATGCCTTCCGGTCGTCACTGCGACGCGGCCATGGGTTGGTGAGCTGTGCCACCAACGACGACACGATCATCGAAGCGTTTGCCCTTCTCGACCCCATCGACCGGCTCGCCCTGCTGTACTGCCGGGGCCGCTCCAGTCGCCAGGGACGGGCCAGCGCCCTGCTGGGGGCCCTGGAGCAGCACGCCCGCTCCCAGGGGGTGGGCCGCCTGCGCACCGAGGCCAGCCAGCTGTCGCGGCCGCTGCTGGAGCGGCGGGGCTGGGTGGTGGACGCCGAAGAGACGGTGATCCTGGGCGGCGTCTCCTTCCTGCGCTGGCGGATGGGCAAGGATCTGATCTGACGCCTGCGCACCTCCCCCATGGCCGAAGCCCAGCTGCAGCAGTTCCTGGAGAAGGTGCGTCAGCTCAATGCCTTTGTGGCCCTGAGCGAGGCCGATCCCGCCCTGCGCCAGGCCCTACGCGACTGTGGCGATCACCATCAGGTGGTGGCCCTGGCCCGCTCCTGCGGCTTCGAGATCGGCCGGCGCTGGGGCGAGCCAGCAGCGGGCGACGGGGCCGAGGCAGGCTCTGCTGGTGAAGGCGCCTCCCTGGTGCGGAGCCCCTGCCCCGCCGCCGGGGAGGAAGTGACAACGGCGCTCTTGCAGACCCCGCAGCTGCGCTTGGAGCGGATCCACTCCTGCAGCGCCTCCAGCCCTGAGGGTTTCTGGTACGACCAGACGGAACACGAATGGGTGCTGCTGCTGCAGGGCAGTGCCCGATTGCAGTTCGCCGATGAGGCCGAACCCCGTTCCCTGGCCTGCGGTGAGGCCCTGCAGATCAGTGCGGGCCGGCGGCACCGGCTGCTGGCGAGTGACCCGCCTCCTGGAACGATCTGGCTGGCTCTGTTCTGGCACCCCCATCCCGCGCACTGACTTCCGGCTCATTGGCCTGTCGCACCATCCAGAAGGCCCCCGCCAGGCACAGCACCGCCACCCCCAGCCCCACCACCAGCAGTGGTTTGTCCTCGGCGTTCGGGGGCAGCACAATCACCTTGCGGGCCACGGCGGTGATGGCGGTGAGCAGCACCAATTCGATCTGCACCACATGGCGGCGCAGGTAGGAGGTGATGTTCTGCAGCACCTCGATGGCGATCAGCAGGTTGAGCAGATCGCCGAGCACGGCGATGAGGCCTTCGCCCACCCAGCGCACGCCAGGATCGAACAGCTGCAGGACGACCTCAAAGGAGAACTTGAGGGCCGCCACCGCCAGCACCAGGAACAGGATGAGCGCCAGCAACTTGGCCACCAGGCGCTCGCCCCGGTCGATCAGGCGGAGAAAGATCGTGTCCTGGAAGATCCGCTGCAGGCGTCGCATCAGTTCTTGAACGGCTGGTAGTTGGGTTGGGCCGGCGTGTCACTGGCGGGATTTTGGATCACCGTGTCGCAGGTGATCGAGCCATCGGTGGCGGTGACGCAGTTGGTGGGCTTGATCTGGGTTTCCGGCCCCACATTGCCACCACGCTTGAGCATGAAGGACTCCACCTGGGCCTGGGCCGCGCCCGTGAAGGACAGACCGGCCACAAGGGCAACAGCGCCCCGCAGAAACGAGGGGAAGACGCGGGGGAGGACGGCGGTGGCGTTCATGGCGGTGGTCGTCGGCGCGGGGCCGCAGGATCGGTCAGACCCCACTCTGGAGGCTGGTCGCCCGGCCCGCCAGCGCAGCGTGCGCGGTGCGTCAGCTGCCGCTGTCGCCGCGGATTTCCTGCAGCAGCAGGTCGAGCTGCCCCATGGAATCCGCCAACGGGTCGCCGGCTGAGGCGAACGCGCCGTCCTCGCCGGGCTCCTCGGCCAGCCACTGGGCTTCGATGGCACAGAGGCGCTCGGCCAGGCCCGCCGCACCCTGGCGGCTCCAGGTGCGGTGCAGCTCCTCAAGCAGCACGGGCATGCGGATCGAACCGGCCCTCAGGGCCCGACGCAGGTCGGACTGGGTGCGGCCGGTGAGGCGCAACCAGTCCTTGAGGAGGCTCTGGAGCTCGTCGAGCTGCTCCGGGCTGAGGGAGGGGGCGGACGCTGGCATGGCCAGACGCTACCCCTGCTGGCGGAAGAGGGGGAACCAGCGATCGAGTCGGCTCTGGGCCCGGGCGCGGATCGCCGGGGTGCGATGGGTGCTGCACAGACCCAGCAGGGCCGTGAGGGCCACCATGTCGTCACTGAAGCCGGCCGCCGGGATGAAATCGGGGATCACGTCGAGGGGCAGCAGCAGGTAGGTGAGGGCGGCCAGCACGGTGAGGCGCACCTGGGGGGGGGTGCCGCCATCGACCAGCAGCTCCACGCATTCGAAGGCGGGGCGGGCGATGGTGCGGCCGGCCCGGCGCAGCAGCCGCACCAGCAGCGCCTCATCCAGCACCGCGCTCTCGAGCACCTCGGCATCGACGGGGGCTTGATCAGCGGGAGCAACAGCCATGGCGATCTGCTCAGGAGAAGGGACACGCCAACGGGTTGGGCGTCCATTCATTCTGTGGGCCACGCTGCGGGATCCACGAGGGGCGGATCCCCCACCATTCACTCCTCCACCAGGCCGCTCTCGATGCCGGTTTTGCGCAGCTTGCGCAGGGCCCGCTGCACCACCTGGCGGCAGTACTCGCGGCTGCATTCCAGCTGCCGGGCCACCTCGGCCAGGGTGCGCCACTCGTGGCTGCCGTCGAGCCCGAAGCGCAGCATCACCACCATGCGCTCCTTGGGGGTGAGGTTGGATTTCTCCAACAGCGTCCAGACCGACTCGGTGCGCTCGGCCTGCTCGGCCCGCTCCATCGGCGCCGGCTCATTGCTGGCCAGCACATCCACCAGTTCGGAGGGATCGGCCTTGGAGCGCACGGCCCCCTGGAGGCTGACGGTGACGCTGCGCAGCTCGCAGCCCAGCAGGTCTTCGACCTCGGCCACGGGCAGCCCCATGGCGGAGGCCAGCTCTCCGGCGCTGGGGGAATGGCCGTGGGACTGGAGATGGCGCGCCTTGGCGGCCCGCAGCCGGGTGAGCTTCTCGTTGACGTTGACGGGAATGCGGATCGTGCGGCTCTGGGTCGAGAGGGCCCGGTTCAGACCCTGACGAATCCACCAGTAGGCATAAGTGCTGAAACGGTGACCACGGGTGGGATCAAACTTTTCGACGGCGCGGGTCAGACCGATGGTGCCTTCCTGGATCAGATCAAGTAGATCCAGGCCCTTTCCCTGATAGCGCTTGGCGAGATTGACGACCAACCGCAGGTTGGCTGTCACCATCTGCTGTTTTGCCCGCTCCCCGTTGCGCATGGTGCGCTTTTCGATGTCGTCGTAGTCGCAGGCCGGGCCGCTGCCGCCTGCCTCGGAACAGCGTTCCTGCAGGCTCACCATCGCCTGCACTTTTCGCCCGAGGGTGAGCTCCTGCTCAGGGGTGAGCAGCTGATGGCGGCCAATCTCGCCGAGAAAGGCACTGAGGGAACTCGCCATAGAGCAACCGAATCGCTGTGTTGAACCTACGGTTGTTTCTGGATGTTCCTGAAACAAACAGAAAGCCTTCAGTGTTCCGTTGCGGCTTCCACATATCGCCAACTTTTTCCCTATTTGGTACTGATTTCAACCGGAGCTCCAGACCCTGCTCGCCAAGGGGCCCGGAGGCCCGGAGCCAGCCGCTACCGTCCGGGGCGATCCCCTGACACCAGCCGATGGCCGGGCTTCTCTCCATCCCCTCCGAGGTGCTCTCCAGCGCCGGGGTGGCCTACGTGCACTACCTGAGCTTCATGATCTGCTTCGGCGCCCTGGTGCTGGAGCGGCGCCTGATCCGGCCCGACCCCGACCGCAAGGACGCGATCCTGATGGTGATCACGGACGTGACCTACGGCCTGGCGGCCCTGGGGGTGCTGCTCAGCGGCATCCTGCGGGTGCTCTATTTCGGCCAGGGCACCAGCTTCTACACCGAGAACCCCCTGTTCTGGTGGAAGGTGGGCACCTACCTGGCGGTGGGCGCCCTCTCCCTCTACCCCACCATCACCTACATCCTCTGGGCGATTCCGCTGCGGAAAGGGGAGCTGCCGAAGGTGAGCGAGACTCTGGCCAACCGGCTGCGCTGGGTGCTCAACATCGAGCTGGCCGGCTTCGCCGCCATTCCTCTGATGGCCGCCCTGATGGCCCGCGGAGTCGGACTGGCGGGCTGATGGGCCGGCCGCACCGCCTGCTGGTGGCCGGCTTGGTGCCGGCGCTGCTGCTGCTGGCGGCGCCGCTCGGGGCTGCAGCAGCGGCCTGCCCTGTGGCTGGGGCCACCCGAGCCGTCGGGGAGTCGGGCCGCCAGGGGTGGGAACCTCCCGCCGCCGGGCCCGAGGACTACCGCCAGCGGCTGCGGCCCACGGCCTGGGGCTGGCCGCGGCTGGAGCACTGGTGCGTGTGGGTGGAGCCGGCGGCGACAAGTGGCGCGGGGCAACGCTGGGACCTGCTCTGGCTCGGCGCGGTGGAGCGGGCCCTCGACCAGTGGAAGCGAGAACTGACGATCACCCGGGTGGAGGATCCGGCGGCGGCCCAGGTGCGGATCCTGCGGCGGCGGCCGCCGCTGCAGCGGCAGGCCACCGGCCGCACCCGGGCCAGCCATGGCCGCGCCGAGCTGGCGGTGGTGGAGGCCGACCGGGGCGCCGGCTGGATCCTGGAGCCCCAGGTGCAGGTGCTGATCAGCCCGGGCCAGCGGCCGGAGGCCACCGAAGCCACCGCTTTGCATGAGCTGGGCCATGCCTTCGGGCTGTGGGGCCACAGCGACGATCCCGCCGATGCCATGGCGGCCGTTCCCGGGGCCCGTCCGGTGCTGGAGCTGAGCCGGCGCGATCGGGCCACGCTGCGCTGGCTGAATGCGCAACCCACCCGCTTCGGCCAACCCCTGCCGGCGGCGCCAGCGTCCCGCTGAGGGGCCGTTCAGGCGGGCGGGCTTTCCTCGGGGTGGGGGGGCCGGTGGGGTGGGTGGCGGTGGTGGTAGGGAACGAAGCCGGGGCCGTAGATCTGGGCCAGCCGGGTGGGGCTGAGGGCGTGGTCGGGGGTGCCGTGGCAGCGCAGGCTGCGGTTGAGGCAGAGGACGCCATCGCAGGTGCGGCGCACCATCTCCAGATCGTGCGACACCTGCAGGATCGTCCAGCCTTCGCTGCGCCGCAGCTGGTAGAGGAGGGTGTGGAACTGCTCGGCCGCCCGGGCGTCGAGGCCGGCCTGGGCCTCATCGAGCACCAGCAGGCGGCGGGGGCGCACGACGCAGAAGGCCAGCAGCACCCGCTTGAGCTGGCCGCCGGAGAGCTCGGAGAGCAGGCGGTCGGCCAGGTCGGCGCAGAGGGTCTTGCGCAGGGCGGCGCGGATGGCGCTGCTGCGCTCCTGGCGGCCCAGCCAGGGCAGGGCCAGGCCCGGGGGATCCCAGCCCAGGCCCACGAATTCGGCCACCGTGAGCGGGAAGCGGCCCCGGGGCACCAGGGTCTGGGGCAGGTAGGCGAGCTTGGCGCGCAGCTCCCGGGGCAACTGGCCGCGGCTGCCGAGGCTGCAGCCCAGGAAGCGCACCTCGCCTGCCGAGCGGGGCAGGACGCCGAGGATGGCCTGCACCAGGGTGCTCTTGCCGGCCCCGTTTGGGCCGACCAGGGCAGTGTCCGATTCGGCCACCAACTGGAAGCTCACGTCATCCACCGCCGTGACGGCCTCACGCCGCACGCTCAGGTGATTGACTTCGAGAACCATTTCGGCCATGGAGTCAGCCTACCCACCGGGCCCCTGGCGGACTGTCGCCAGCCAAACCTGCGGGCCACGAGAATGGAGCCCAATGCTTTGACCCGGACCGCCCATGACCTGCATCGCCGTGACCGGAGCTTCAGGCAAGACGGGCTGGCGGGTGGTGGAAGAGGCCCTGGGCCGGGGCTGGCGGGTGAAGGCGATCCTGCGGCCCGGTTCGGAGGTGCCGCCAGGGCTGACCGGTGCGGAGCTGATGCGGCTGGAGCTGGGTGATACGGAGGCCCTCGGGGCTGCGCTGGAGGGCTGCGACGCCCTGGTGATCGCCACCGGAGCACGGCCGTCGGTGGATCTGGCCGGGCCGCTGAAGGTGGATGCCCTGGCGATCCGCTCCCAGATCGCCGCCTGCCGCGAGGCCGGGCTGAGGCGGGTGGTGCTGGTGAGTTCGCTGTGCAGCGGCCGCTGGTTGCACCCACTCAACCTGTTCGGGCTGATCCTGGTGTGGAAGGGGGTGGGGGAGCGCTGGCTGGCCGCCAGCGGCCTGGAGTGGACGGTGGTGCGCCCCGGTGGGCTGAAGGAAACAGAGGAGGGAATCGAGGCCGAAGGCATCCGCTTCAGCGGGCCCGACCAACAGGAGAGCGACAGCATTCCGCGGCGGCTGGTGGCGCGGGTGTGCCTGGATGCGGTAGAGAGCCCGGCCGCGATCGGCCGCATCATCGAGATCACCAGCAGCCCCCAGCTGCCGGCTGTGGGGCTGGATGCGTGGCTGGCGAGCAGCGCGGCCTGACGGCGGCTGTAGGGTCGCCGCGGCGGTGGCGGCTGGATGCGCAAACCCACTCTCCTACTGGTGTTGACGGTGATGATCACCGCCGGGGCGAGTTTCGCGGCGGCCAACCTGCTGCTGCGCCACGCCACCCCCACAGGCCCGCGCGTGGCGGCCGCCCTACCTCCCCTGCCGGGGGGCGTGGCCCTGGGGGATCCGACACCGACATTCGTCGGGGAAACGCGGGTGCTGGCGGCGGAAGCGATTGATGCCACCGCCTGGGCGCCGATGAACCAGGCGCTGGTGAGCCTGGCGCGCCGCTTCCTGGACTATCCCTTCAAAGGGTTCTCCCTTGATGGCGGCCCGAAGGAACAGCTGGTGCTGGATCTCACCAACTTCGACTGTTTTCTGTTCGTGGAGCAGCTGCTGGCACTGAGCAACAGCCGCAAGGTGGACACCCAGAGCGAGGGGGTGGAGCGCTTCGCGCAGCACGTGCGGCGGCTGCGCTATGTGAATGGGGAGGTGGACTACTGCCGCCGGCAGCACTACTTCAGCCGCTGGGCGGAGGCGGCCGAGCGCAACGGCTATGTGGTGAACCTCACCCCGTTCCTGCCAGGGGCGAGCAGCAGAACGGTGGCGCTCAACTTCATGGGCAACCACATCAAGAGCTACAAGCCGATGCAGCTGGCCCGCAACAAGCAGTGCATCACGGAGCTGGAGAAGGATCTGGTGGTCAACCAGCCCTACATCCCGCTGGCGGCGCTACCGGGGGTGCTGCCGTCGCTGCGCAGCGGCGATATCTTCGCGCTGGTGACGAAGGTGCCGGGGCTGGATGTGACCCACGTGGGCTTCCTGGAGAAGCGCGACGGGATGATCGATGCGATCCACGCGGCGGAGGGGGCGGGGGTGATCCGCAGTGAGAACTTCGCGGCCTACGCGGGCCGGGTGAAGGATGTGATCGGGGTGGCGATTTATCGGCCGAGGCCGAATCAGGGGGTAGGTAGATGAATTCGCCAAGCCAGAGACAAGAGCCAATGGCTGGGGAGGGGTGGTCCACCGAGACATCAACTCGGAGTTACAGCCACTCCGAACGTCCCAGCAATGCCCAAGGAGATCTCTGACAGCTGGACCAACTGAGCCGCGTTCATCGTGGTCAGACGGGACCGTGTCCAAGATGTGAGGGGTTGCAGGGGATCAAGAGCGATCAACCAGGAGCCTCCCATCACGGTCCCCGGTGAACCACTGGAGCGCATTCCTTACCTGCGGGACCTCCAGCCGCTCTCGACTCCAGATCATGTCTGGGGTCTGATATCACCTACATCCCAGTGTGAAAGGCCTTCCCGTAGCTGATGGCCGTTGTCAGTCTGTTCACCCGACCTGGGATCAGCTGCCACGGTGGACATGACTGCCCTTCGAGTCTGACTGCCATCATGGCTTGGCGAAGTAGCCATTCAGAGCGGAGGTGGTCCTCCCGATGTTGGCATCGCTGCCGAATACTTGATGGTTAGTCGCCATCTCAGGATTCAAGGCGTTAATCGAATGCCGTATGCCCCTTCAACTCAGAAGAGCTGCACATTGGATGCAGAGCATATCTGCATCCAATGTGCAGCTCAGCGACCTCCTTCAATCTGGTAGCTGCTAATCTTAATTGTGGTGATTGGCGAAAACAGACCGCATGTCGGCTCTCGCTCACATAGACGTGAGGCGTCATCACATCGGCTCGCCCGCATTGATTCTGAAGTGAAGCAATCTCTACGATGTGCGCTTAACTTGTGCATCACGCGATCCAACAAAAACCCTTGGAAGGCCATCGTGCTGAGCTGCATGGCCGCCACTTTGCTGGTTGCGCCAAAAGCTGAAGCAAGACGGACTTTTCTGTTTAACTTTGACAAGCTTCTCATTGACGGCGATCCCGTCCGCATCGAAGGTGGCAGATTTCGAATTACGACTGACAGTACAAGGACTACCGTAAATGGGTTTTCTGGCTTTTTCATCAGGAGCCTCACCGGGACAGACGAAGGGAATGCAGTAACTGCGTTCTTACCAGCAGGATTTGTGGATCCGCTTTTATCCGGGCTACCCACGGACAATCTCTTTAATCCTTCCACTGGCTATCCGGCAACAGAAAATCAGCTCTCAAGTAACGGCTTTGCCTACGCCACAGGAGATAGGCTCTATCAGCTCTATTTCGGAGAGTATGAATTTCCATTGAGAGCTCGACTCAGTCCTCTTGAATTCGATTACCGGGGTATCCCATGCATCAAGAGTCCAGATCTGCTTGGATGTACAGAACGCGCAAGAAGGCCTGAGATTATTTCGGTCGAGACCATTCCCGTTCCGACCCCTGCCCCCCTACCTCTCTTAGGGGTAGGTGCCGCCTACGGATACAGCCGCAAGCTTCGCAAGAGAATCAAGTCACCCATGTCACCAGCCCGAAGGAACAGCTGGTGCTGGATCTGAGCCAGTTTGATTGCTTCCTGTTCGTGGAGGAGCTGCAGGGCCGAGGCGGCCGAACGCAACGGCTACGTGGTGAACCTCACCCCGTTTCTGCCGGGGACCAGCAGCCGCACGGTGGCGCTCAACTTCATGAGCAACCACGTGGCCAGCTACAAGCCGATGCAGCTGGCCCACAACAAACAGTGCATCTCAGAAGCTGTTAACGAAAGTGAAGAGGCTGGATGAGACCCACGTGGGCTTCCTGGAAAAGCGCGATGGGGTGGTGGATGCCATCCACGCGGCGGAGGTGGCGGGGGTGATCCGCAGCGAAAACTGTGAGAAGTACGCGGCCCGGGTGACGGATGTGATCGGGGTGGCGATTTATAGGCCGAGGCCGAATGATGGGGGGAAAGCCGACGGGGCTAAGCCGGGGGGATGAGCGCCATCAATTGCGTCTCGCCAAAAGTGATGCCGTTGGAAAATCGGAAGGCCTCGACCTTAAAGTCACCAGACAAGAAGTAGTTTGAAATCAACAGCTGATCTCTTGAGATAAAGTTCATTTCCAGATGCTGGCCATTTCTACGAACAGACGAGATGTCAGTGGACATCAAGTTCGAGAAGGTAACCGTATCTCTGTTCAACGGGTTTTGATCTTGATCCGTGATCTGCTTCACAGATCCGCTCCTGACGATGATGTAAGTGTCGTCTCCCTCACCGCCATTGAGGGTGTCACTTCCAGTCCCACCGACCAGACGGTCTTTTCCGCGACCGCCATGGAGAACATCATGGCCAGAACCGCCATCAAGAATGTCATCCCCATCACCACCGTAAAGGCCGTCGTTGCCGTTACCGCCGGTCAAGACATCGTTTAGAACGCCTCCGTACAAATGATCATTACCATCGAGCCCCTTGATACGATTAGCCATATCGTTATAGCCACCAAGTGAGTCATTCCCAGCAGTTCCACCAGCCACCACAACACGATCTCGCAGTTGCCTGTCTTCCCATACAATGCCGTTCGAGAAGTGAAAGGCTTCAATACGGTAGATGTCTGAAGTGAAGTAGTTGTCTACTTTCAGCTGTCCGCCACCGGCGTAGCGCAGTAGCAAGTGGTTCCCATCACGCTCAACCAACGAGATATCCTGTGATCGGAGGTTATGGAAACTCACCACATCGCGGTTTCCTCTGGCGTCGTCCACATCACTGATCTGTTTCTGGTCGCCACCCATCCCGATCACATACACATCATCCCCAACGCCGCCATTCAGGTTGTCGTTGCCACTGCCGGCGATCAACCGGTCGCGGCCTGAGCCACCCTGCAGCACATCGTTGCCGGATCCACCATCGAGATGGTCATCCCCGTCTCCACCAACCATCCAGTCATGGCCATTCCCTCCCTTCAGCACATCAGCGAACCCTCCGCCATACACATAATCATCTCCTTCCAGGGCATCGATGCGGTTCACCATGTCCGTAAAGCCCCCTAGCCAGTCGTTCCCCGTCGTCGCTCCTCCCACCACCGCACGATCTCGCAGATCAACATCGCTCCAGACCGTTCCATCCGCAAATTGCAACGCTTCAATTCGGTAGATCTCAGATGCAAAGTAATGATCCACCCACAAACGATCCCCAGTTCCGTAGTGCAGATACAGCTGCGAGCCATGGCGTTCCACCAGATGCACATCGGATGGCCTCACATTGGTGAACAGCACCACATCACGGTTTCCACTGGCGTCGTCCACATCACT
>CALSBA010000033.1:0-21270 GCA_943373065.1 Synechococcus sp. UW140
AAATGCGTTGACCGTTACTCCAAAGTTCTGTCGAAGCGAAGTTGACGTGCTCCTCAACAGAGCAGGCAACTGCGCGACAACCTGCTGAGACTGTCGCCATGCTCTCGGGTTTTACGATTCGATGATCGCACCCCATAGCAGCGACTAGAAGCCAGCTATCTGGAAGCGGGTGAGTACTCACCGCAACGCGCTGGAACTCGCAGGGCTCTCCAGTTCGGGCCAATAGGAGTCGCAGGAACGCCTCATCAACCGGAAGCGCATCGACTGCAACCCACGCGAGCGAAATACCCATAACGATGCCTTCTGACGCCTGAAGCTCCCAGTCACAGGATAGAGATTAGTTTCGCCATTGAACAATAGTTTGAATGCGTTCCGGTGCAGCGGAGGTGGGGGCGGCGCTGGTGGGCTCCCGAGTGCCGGGCATGCCAACAGTTCAGCTGGGAAGACACCCTCTTCTATGCCCTCTCCATGCCGCTTTCGGTTTCTTCCCCGCCAGGCATACCAACCTCTGCTTCTTGGTACCTGGGGATCGCGACAGCCTTGGCCAGCTTTGTTGGCCGCCATTCAGGGCGTCATCGGTACTTCTAAGGTCAGATGCCAGAAGCGTCCCTGCCCCCAATAGCCGGACACTCGGACACGCCGGACAGGGGGCTGGCCCCACTCAGAGTTCTCTTCTATGCAGGGGAGGGAGGGGACCTATCACATGTCTGATGGTGGGGTGTCCGCCCTGTCCGGCCAGTCCGGGGTGAGATTGGGACTTGGGAGAGGAGCGCGGCACAGCCCTGTCCTCCCCTTGTCCGAGCCAGGACCGATACGTGCTGCACCTGCAGCGATGAGGCGCACCAGAAGGCTTAACGGACCTACCCCGGTTTCTTGTCGCTACGGCACAGGGGAGCGTTCTCCTCAGGATTGCGCTCGAACCCGATGCGATCTCGGAGGAAGGCCGCTCCTTGCCAGGCGGCGGCGGGAAGGCTCCACCAGATCTGCCCGATCGGCGGCACCACACCGGCATTCACCACCGTGCCGCAAAGACGCGAATCCTGCCGGCAGGCATAGCGCACGGCCCGTTGGGCATGCAGCGTGTCGGAGACAACGAACACCCTCTCAGCCCGTCGCAGCCAGCTGTGGAGACAGCCCACGTTTTCCCATGTGTTGCGGGCGCTGGGTTCGATCACCATCTGGTCGGCACGCACCCCAAGAGTCTTCGCCAGGTTGGCCATCGTCACCGCCTCGATCCGGTCGTTGCGAACCGCGCCGCCCGTGAGGAGCAGCCCACGGCATCGCTGCTGCCGGAGTGTGGCTACGGCGGCCTCCACCCGGAAGCGCTGAAGGGGACTGGCTGTCCCATCGGGCCTCGACGGTGCCCCGAGGGCAAGGACAAGGCAGTTTCCTGAAGGGAAGGCCCGCGTTGACGGCTGAGCGCTCCGGTAGGCGGCCTCACTCCCCAACACAGCGACTGGGAGAGTGAGAAGGGCTCCGATCCATCGATTCTTCATCCTGGCGGTGGAGGGTGTGCAGCTCGATCCGGGGCGCATCACGAAGATCAGATGTCCAACGCATCGGCAGGAGGCCGCTCTCGGGGGCGTTGCCCGGCCTCGGGGGGTAACGATGGGCTCTGTCCAGAAAGACGAGACCAGTTCAGTCCATCTCTTCCTAAGCGGACAGGCCCTTAAGTACTGTCTTCTTTATACCGAAGATCTCAGGCATCAAGGTTTAAACGGCAGGGAAGAGTGGTGCAGGATAATTCTCACGCTGCCATCTGGCTCTTTCATAAGGCCCCAGGTTTTGTCAACGCTGGTCTGATTGCCAGTAGCGTCAGATAAAATCACATTGCCCATCGTGATGGCAAGGGCACCGTTGAGTTGAATAACCTGATTCACCACCTTGCAAGTGCGCCAAGGGGTAAGGGCAAAACCTGTATCGAGGGGAAAGCTAGAATCATTGCCAACGAAATAGGCCAAAGCGCCAGCTCGGGTCGTACGGAACGTCTGCTTGCCTGTCGTCAGGGTGGGCTTGAAAGCCACTGGACCAAACTGGAAGGCATAGGCTTGATCAATCACATTAGTAGCTGTCGCTTTTGCTTTCGTGATACCGCCACTGGCATAATCGGAACTGATTTGCAGTAGAGCTTTACACCAACTATCTTGAGCAGTGAGGACTTGGGGCTCAGTGATGTTGATGTCGAAGACTTGAAAGGTAGGCGCAGCGAGCACTGGCGTCACAGCCTGGGATAGCAGCCCCAGCCCCAAAGCGCCTGACAACATCACCGATCGAAGGCAGGATGTATCCTCAGCCATTTTAAGAGAATCAATATTCCAGACTTTAGCAAGATCTTTCTCGGATGCCATTTCGGTGCTTTCGAATTTCTAGGGTGGTGAGCTTGGCCTGGAATCACTCGCGCAGCTAGTGGGTGGCGTCGGCATCAGGGAGGAACAGGTTCTCTACGTTCCAGCACATGAGGGTGAAGCTGGCCATCGGCTTCATCGGTAGGGGGTGACAACGCCTGATGGCGCTTGTGGATGGACACACCCCATCGGCTTAGCCAGTTGAGGTGAAATCTGCAGGTACCAGCCAGATGGCTGAACGCGCTCGGGGGCACAACTCCCCGAGACCGCCTCGGTCAGCACTTCGGCATCAGGACAAAGTAGGTAGTGAGCGACACGTCAAGCCCTTGAGACGTTCCGTAACGTTCTATGCAGTAAGCATTCTTACTCATGACCAGCTCCACCCCATCCTTCCAGCCTTCCTCCCAGGCCGATGAGACCTGGTTCCTGAACACCGCTGCCCAACAGATCCGCGACTCGGAACTGAAGCGTGCCGAACGCCTCAACGGCCGTCTCGCCATGCTCGGCTTCCTGATCGGCGTGGCCATCGAGGGCCTCACTGGACACGGCATCCTGCAGCAGCTTGCCGACGTGGCTCTGCTGAGCCAGGGCTGAGCGATTGCCCCGAGCTCGGATTCAGCCGGTTCAGCCTCCGGGGGGAAACGTCACCCTCGGGGGCTTTTCACTGGGTTGTTGAGCGGAGGAACTGGTTGCGTCCTCGGGGTAGGTGGGTGAGGTGATTGGAGATAGCCGGAGGTCGTGACCGGGGGGGCCTCAGCTTGAGACTTTTGATCGGCCCTGTCCTGCGGGTAGTCATGGCAGTTCGTCACCTGGAAAAGTGGGCACCGATACTTTCCACCACATTCCAACACCCCATGATGAATGACTAGGATGTTGGTCAGACTGCTGAGATGCATATCAAGTTTTATGGAGTTAGAGGATCAATCTCTGTCTCTGGAGATCGCTACCGTGAGTTCGGAGGGAATACAACTTGTCTGCAGATTATGGCATCCGAAACCAAACGAATTGGAATCATCGACGCAGGTACTGGGATAAGAGAGCTTGGTGCTGACTTTCTTGCAATGGATACCGGCCAAAAGGAGATCTTTATAGCGTTTACCCATTTCCACTGGGATCACATACAGGGATTCCCATTCTTCATGCCAGCATACAATCCTGAAATGACAATCAACTTTCTGGCCTTGGGAGGAGAGAGAAAAATAAGCAGTCTGAGAGATATCTTTGCTTTGCAGATGCAGCAGGCATATTTCCCTGTCTCCATGAGCGATATGGGTGCTCACTTTGAATTTCTCCTGATGGAGGATCGCAGTCATACATTCATGCCCCCTGATCAAATACCTGTAAAGGTGACAGCAGTGAAGCATAGCCACCCGGGTGGGGCCTATAGTTATCGCTACGAGCGAGCAGCTCGCTCCTTTGTTTTTTCAACAGACATTGAGCATGGAGATGTTATTGATGAAAACATTGTCGCTTTAGCCCAAGGAGCAGATATACTCATCCATGATGGACAGTACTCCAGTGATGAGCTTCCAAAGAAGAAGGGATGGGGGCACAGCAGCTATGAACAGGCGACCGAAGTTGCAATCAGGGCAAACGTCAAGCAACTTGTTGTCACTCATCATGATCCAGATCATGATGATGACTATCTAAGGAGCGCCGAGAAGCATTGTATGGACAGATTTCCAGATACTGTATTTGCCCGTGAGGGAATGGTGGTGTCTACGTAAAAACTGCATCGGCAAGTCGTGCGCTCATTCCACCTGACACGCATGACGCGTCACTAGGTTAAGACATAGCTCTGAGCAAAAGCTTCTCGGCCAGCGGGGATCAATGGGTTCCAGCATTTAGCTGTTTGAGGCAACAGACGCAGGTGAAATAGCGCGCAGCCCGCAAGGGGTTGGCGCGATTTCGCTCAGGAGGGGCAACGACGCTGGGGAATCGACAAAGTGTTCGCCGTACTCTGCGGCAGATGTTCGATCCGGAGCGACTACAGAATGCCGTTGACCTATGGCACTAGCGCAGCGCCGATGGTGGCGGAAGTGGGTCGCCCTCGGTAAAGGGGCCGCCTTATGTGCCGAGTCACCCCTTGCACGCACCCACCCCCTTCTGAGCCGGACACCCGGACACGCCGGACAGGGCTCTGCACCCTCTCATTGCTCACCTCTTCCAGAGGGGATGGATCCAATGAATGGTCTTGTTTATAGGAGTCCGCCCTGTCCAGGCAGTCCGGAGAGAGGTGGGGACTGGGGAGATGGGGGAGGTGCTGCCCTGTCTGACCTCTGTCCGCCCCGGTCCTGGTAGGGCCTCCAGGGGACCGACACCCATGGCGTTCAGGGTCGAGGGAATCGCGTGCTCGCGCCACTGGCTACGTGCTCGGGGGAAGTGGGTGCGACGGTTGGTGCTGATCCAACAATCCCATCAACTGCCGAGACGTGGCAGCAGCAGTCCTGAGCGCTTCTTATAGGCGGCAAACTCGGGATAGCGGGAGAGCGATTGGTCCTTGCGACGCATGTTGGGCAGAAACACACCGACGATGAAACCTGCCAGCACGGCGTAGGGGAGCCAGTGCATCGCCAGCAACGCGAACGACAGGTAAATGAGGATTTCGCCCAGGTAATTGGTGTTACGGCATCGCGCGAAGAAGCCTTCGCTGATCAGGCCCTGGTGGTAGCGCAGGGTGAAGTGCTTCTGCGCATCGCTGCCGTAGTGCAAGAAGACTCCCAGGATGTTGAGGGCCACCGCCGCCGCAATCAGGGGTGCCGGGGGCATGGCGCCAGATGAGATCAGCAGAAACGGTGCCAGCCAGTAGAGGCCCAGCATCAAGAAGACCGCCACCGCCATCGGAAGACCCACCTCACGCTCCCACTGGCGGTCGGGATAGAGGCGATCCTTGAACAACCAGAGGATCCCGTAAACTCCGTGCAGGGCCAGGTAGATCCATGGGCCCATGGATCCGTTGTGGTACACGGCCATCAGGCCCAGCACCACAGGGGCCGTAAGGCCCTTATGGAGGTTGATCACCTGTCTGATCTGCATGGGTCACCCGCTGGGGACAGGACTAAAGATAGCCTGGAAAACCCAGGCTATCTGCGCGCGAATAGGGGCATAAACCACGGACTACAATGAGCTGATGGGCGGAAAGCAATTAGGAAAGGAGCTGAATTGCTAACTAACTTTCCTGCGTGACTGTTAGACCAATTTCTTGGCCGTAGGAAAGTTCCAGCGTATGACCGTCAGGATCACGCAAAAATGCCCAATAGCCAATCGGATAGCCAGAATCCTTGGGTTCTTCAACCAAAAGCCCAGCCTGACGAGCCTTGTCGCACAACATGTCCACGGCTTCCCGGCTCCTACAGCCGATGCCAAGATGGGCCAGGGGAGAGAGAACTGGCTGCACGGAAGGGGCTTGAATCAAAACAATCACAAACGGTCGAGTATGGTCAGACAGCCAAACAACGTCAGCCCCTGTTTCTCTATCAATACGCCGATGCACGACTTGCATTTCAGCGTAGGTTGCATAGAATTCAAGACTGCGTTCAATGTCTGAAGCGGGTAAGGCAATATGGGTAAGTCCAATATCAAGCATGGTCAACTCCTCTGGCTTGGTTGATGACAGTATAATCCTGCAAGATATTAAGGTGAGGTTGCCTTTGGCCAGCGTTTACTAATGTTTATCTTAGGAGGAGCGGTTTCCGGCTAGTCATCCGCTCAAGCGGAACCGTAAGCTGGCTGACCAGGGACTCGATCGACTCAATCCTCTGGTTTAGGAAGGGATGAAGACACTTTCCGTGCTCGGGGGAGTGGTTTGGGCGGGCCATGCTGAGTGAAGGATCAGGAAGGGACTGAGCCGACCTAAGTGGTAACCATCAGTCCCTGTCGCCCCGAGGCCGTTGCACCGTTGTCTCAATGGCCTTGGATACTTCAACTGCGGGAAGCTGACCGGCGCCATCCAGCAGTTGCTTCTTCCATTGGCTCACCTGGATCGGATGGAGCGCATGGTCGGCGGCGATCTCCTGGAGCGTCTTGCGGCCGCTGATCGCCTCCATGGCGACCTTGGCCTTGTACTCGGGGCTGTGGGTGCGGCGTTTGCTCATCGGTGGGAGCCCCCTCTCAGGGGCGGTGCCCCGCCACAGAGGTTAACGATGGGGGTTGTCCAGAAAAACCAGTCCACCTCAGCGCCCGCCGGCCTGGGCCGGCCGCGCATCGTGGCCCGGATGGCCCAGCGCCTCACGGTCGCCGGCCGGGCAGCAGAGGCTCTGGCGTTGCTGGAGGGGGTGGAGCTGACGGAAGGATGGCGCAGCGATGGCGCCCGGCCCTGGCTCGATGCCCAGCTGGAGGCGCTGGAGGCCCTCGGGCGAGCCGAGTCGGCCCAGGCGCTGCGGCGCGACTTTGGGATCGAGCGCCTGTCGTTGCCCCACCTGCGCGCCTATCTGCAGCGGCTGCCGGCTTTTGAGGATGGCGAGGCCGAGGAGGAGATCCTCGAGGCGGTGCTGGGGCACCGGAGCTTCCAGGCGGCCCTGGAGTTCCTGCACCGCTGGCCCGACCAGCGTCGCGCCGCCCGGCTGATCCTGGCCCATCCGGATCGGCTCAACGGCGCCAACGAACCGATGCTCACGGCCGTGGCAGCGGGCCTGGAGGCGCGCCAGCCCCTGGCCGCCAGCCTCTGCCTGCGGGCAATGATTGAGGAGGTTCTCGAGACGGCCCACTCCAGCCGCTATCTCCGGGCGGTGCGTCAGCTGGAGAGCTGCCGCCAGCTTGCCGCCAGCATCAACGGCTGGGGCCGGATACCGCCGCACAATTCCTACGTGCGGGAGTTGCTGCGGGCCTACGGGCACCGCATGGGCTTTCTCAAGAAGCTGGATTTTGACGGCCTGCTGCTGCCGGAATGAGCGATGGCCGTCCTGGTCATCGGTCAGATGAATCGCCATGGACTGGGCGAAGGCGGGGAAGCCACCCTGCGCAACTGGGCCAGCTACCGGTCGGTGGCCAAACGGCTGGGGCAGCGGTGAAACGGTGAACTGGCCAGTGCCCAACGGGATGCTGCTGGACCTCTCCGTGCTCAGCCTTTGTCGATGCCCGTCAAGGCCGGGGCGAAAAGGAAGACCGCCACACCGAGTCGGTGGGAATCTCCATCCATGGCGGTGACACCGCCGCAACTGAAGTCGACCAGTCGCTGACCGAATGCCGGTTCCAGCTGAACGGCATTCAGGACAACCGTCTTGCCGCTGCGGACCGCAGAGATGATGTCGTGGGCATGCTCCATTCTGGTGGGATGGATCAGCAGGACCTCCGCCGGTGCTCGCTGTCCAGGCTTGTGATCTGGGACCACCCGAAGGTGTGCCGTGTGATGGATCAGGGGCAGATCCGGTGGCATGGGTCTTCTACGCAGCGGTGGGGAACGAACCAGCCTGCGGCAACCGTTGGGCATCGGTGATGGCAACGACCCCACACGGCTGAGCTGGCAACGGATCCCGAATCGCATCCGTTGCCGAAACCTTCTGCTGGCTGGCTTCTCGGCGGAACAGACCGTCGAGGTAGTGCCGAGACACCGCCTGGTTCTTGCTGCCGTGCTGGAACAGGAAGCCCGCCAGCGAGGCCTGCATCAGTCGGTACGGATCCCACTGCGAATGGGTCAGAACGAAGGCGCGCATCGCGTCATAGAGGTCCTCGGGGAACTCGCTCACGACGATCACGCTGGCTGGGATGTGTTTTGGGATTTCGCTCACTCGATGCAGCTTTGATCTGGCCCATAAGGCCACGGGCGCCGGCTCCCGTCAAAGCAGACGGAGTGTGCCCATCGCACTTGGACCAACGACGCGACTTTTGCTATACCAGTGCGTTTGCAGAACCTGGCTGAGCTTCTTGGGTTCAGAACCCGATCCTCCACCCGTGTCAATGGGAAAGGCCCTTTTCCACGCCGATTACCCGAGTGGGGCGCCGGGAAAGGGGGCTGGCGGATGAAATCTGTGGGAAACAAGCCCAGCGAATGGGGACAACGACGGCGGCCTGTGGAAAAGTAAATCGCTAAGGAGTGCTGATCTGTCGCACCGCCTTCGATGCCCAAGATCCATCAGACGCTACGGCGACCACCTTTGGTGTCCTGACCGTGGCCCTGTCCTGCTTCACGCTGAGGGGCGTGCGCGTCACCGCCAGCACCATCGTCGTGGTGGCACGGCTGATCCTGCAGACAGCGAGGCTGTTCCCGCTGCTGAAGGACCGTGGGGCCGAATGAGCCTGCGGCTCGGAGGTGGACCTCTCAGGCCAGTGGCGGCAACAGCAGAAGCCGCCGCAGATTGACGCAGAGGTGTGCCTGGCCCGGCGTGAAGCCGTAGCGACTGCCGGTCCCATTGGCGGTGGGTTCCTGGGCGGCGGGCCAGCTCCGCTGGTCGTGGTGCGCTCTGCGGGAGCGGAGCAGGTTCCGCAGCCGACGGGGCGGACTGGTGGAGCCTCGCCGCCGAGGACTGGAGGAATCAAGTGGCGGGGTCTTGGAGGCGGAATCAGTGCCAGCAGGCTGAGCGGAAACCACCAAGCTCGCAAGTATTTGTGCCTTGATCAGTACCGCATTGGTGGGGAGCAGGAATCATCAGTGGCAATAACCCGCAGCCGTGCTTCCTTCGTGACTCGACGCGCTGCCTCCAAGGCCGACCGGCCCAACCCCTACCTCACCCCGAGCACGCGAACCCATTGATCCAGCAGCCGGGGGCGTCGATGGCCGCTAACCTGGACAGGGCGGACAGGTTGTCATCAAGGACCGGACAGGAGAAGGCATCGTGCCTCTCACCAGTCCCCACCTCACTCCGGACTGCCCGGACAGGGCGGACACCTCCACCATCAGACAATTGATGAGATACCCCCTCTTGTAGAACAGACAGATCTGTGAGGGGGCGGAGCCCTGTCCGGCGTGTCCGGGCTGACCGGCTCAGGGGGGGAGGGGGTCGGTCCCCAGCGCATCCGTCCCTCGGGGATCGCCTGCAGAAAACTGATCAGGTCGGCAGAGGCATTGGCAGGAAAGGGGTCTGGCAAAGAAGGGATCCATTCTCGCCGACCAAACCCAATGGTGGTAGCACTGCCGAGCACACTTGTGAAAGACTTGCAATCAGCCCTGACCACCAGGGGGTGGTGAGCAGAGGGTGAATGTCACGACGGCAGGAACCGAAACTAGTCATTCGCTATGAGGGATCACCACGGGTACGAGAGGAAGGTCTTCTCAGTAGAACAGGAAACTATGTTCAGCAGGCTCAAACTGTAGTCTTCTTGCATCAATGCCACCAATGTCCGTAACTGGCCCTATGAATCGAATGATTCCTGCCGCAACAACTCCGAAGCTGCTGCAGATCGCCCAGTGGATACTCGATCCCATCGGCTACATGGCAAACAATTCCAGGCGCTACGGGGATCTTTTCCACGCGCCCGTCTGGGGGAAGGATCCCGATCGGGTGTTCATGGTGAGCGATCCGAAGTCGATCCAGTTCGTGCTGACCCACGACACAGGCAAAGGCTTCACATCACCGGGTGAGCTCAATGAACTGCTCGCACCCATGCTGGGTCGCCAGAACACGATCCTGCTGAGTGGTGAGCAGCATCGTCAGCGCCGCCAGCTGGTGTTGCCCCCCTTTCATGGCGAGCACCTGAAGGAATATGGAAACATCATTCAACGGATTACCCAAGAAGTGATCGACGAATGGGCGGTGGGGGAGGAGATCAATGTAAGGGAGATGATGCAAGCGATAACCATGCGCGTGATTCTTCAGGTGGTCTTCGGCTTGGATCACGGGGATCGCTATACCAGACTGGCTCGAATCCTGGCAATCCGCCTGGGTATGACGGCCACGCCGCTCACGTCGATCATCCTGTTCTTGCCCTGGCTACAGAAGGATCTGGGTCCATGGAGCCCGGGTGGGCGGATGGCCCGCCTAGCGGCGGAAACCGATGACCTGCTCTTCGCGGAGATCGAAGAACGCCGGGCCCATCCAGACGGTAACCGCGTGGACGTGCTCTCACTCCTGCTGGCCGCCAGAGACGCGCAAGGCCAGGGTCTTTCCGATCAGGACCTAAGGGATGAGCTGATGACCTTGCTGATGGCCGGCCATGAAACAACAGCGACGGCTCTGACCTCCGCGATCTACTGGGTACACCGCAGTGATGCTGTGCTGCAGAACCTGCGAGCTGAGCTGGACGGTCTCGTTGATGGATTCCAGCTGGAAGCACTGCTGCGCCTTCCCTATCTGTCGGCGGTCTGCAATGAGGCTCTGCGAATCCATCCTGTGGCCATGCTAACCTTCCCGCGTCAGGTGAAGGAATGCGTGGAGATCTGTGGTTACCAGCTTGAACCTGATGATGTGGTGCTGGGCTCCATTTATCTGCTACATCAGAATAAAGACCTCTACCCCAACCCCCAAGACTTTCGCCCGGAACGCTTCCTGGAGCGGCAATTCTCACCCTACGAATTCATGCCCTTCGGGGCCGGTGTGCGTCGTTGCGTGGGGGCCGCCCTCGCCCAGTATGAAATGAAGATCGTGCTCGGAACCCTGATCCGCAAACACAACCTCGCCCTGCTCAACACGCGTCCGGTGGGTCAGGCTCGGCGGGGTATCACCCTTGGGCATGACGCGCCAGTGCGCATCAGAAGCCATGGCCTGCGCACCAGGCAAACCCCCATGCCCGTCGGCGCCAACTAGCCCAACTGAGGCTTGGATCACCCGCCTGAAGTGGTCTTACTTTTCTGGACACGTGCCATCGTTAACCTCTGAGGCCGTGCACCGCCCCCGAGAGGGGCTACCACCCATGAGCAAGCGCCGTACCCAAAGCCCCGAGTTCAGTTGCCTGGCCCAGAGTAGTAGCCATCACTTGCGCCGTCGGTCTCGGGGGAAACTGGAGAGTGGGGCCTGAGTTGGCCCGGGATTTCCGCACAAGTCCCCGATGGTTAACCATTGAGGGCGGTCCCATCCCCTTCTTTGGTCTTCAGTCAGCATCACCAGTCGCACCCGCTTCCCCCGAGCACGCGTACCCAAGGCCACCGACAACCGTCACATCAATTGCCGGCAGGCTCGGACAAGGCCGGACAGGGTGCGGACAGGGCAGTGCGACCACCCTCTCCCCAGTCCACAGCTCACCCCGGGCTACCCGGACAGGGCGGACACCCCACCATCAGACAATTGATGAGATCCCTCCCTACCCTGCAGAGCAGGCAACTAAGAGAGGTGACCAAACCCCCTGTCCGGGGGTGTCCGGGTTGTCCGCTCTCGGGGGGTGGTGGGGGCGCTCCCCAGCGCTATCTCCGGTAGGTGGAGGACCCCATTCCCTAGATCGATGCACCTACCGCGGCGATCTGCGCCAGCTCTACGCCATGCCACGGATCTCAGGGAACCGATGCATCGTTGGCACCTCGATCAAGGCCTCCATCGCTGAATCACTGAGCGAGTACCACTGCTGCATCAAGTGGATCCGCAGCATGGTGGCCAGCGGATAGGCCGGGCGTCCGCCTTTGGAGCTGCTTTTGGGGTAGTAAGGCTCGATCAGATCGATGAGAGCCTTCCAGGGCAAAACCGCCTCCATTTGAGAGAGAAAACGCTCACGTTTGGTGCGCTTCTTGGCCGTGGATTGCTCGTAGTCACCGAACCCGAGTTGCTTGCCGCCCATCAACCCAGCCCTTACCTGCGATCACAGGGCCATTGTCCCGTGAATGGGGTGGCTTTTCCAGAGTCTCCCTAGCGCTGCCCATCGTGGGATATCCCGCCACCGGGAATTATCATCTGGACAGCTACACACGAAAATCCTGACAGTCCCTCTGCCTACTTGACAATGTAGACGATTGCCGCGCCGCCCACCGTGACGCCGCTGCTGTTCTGCTGGGAAACCTGGCATAGGAACTGCTCGCTCGCCTTCGCGGCCGGCGGCACGCGGGTCTGCAGCGACATTGCGTAGATCCGGCCCGGTGCCTTCGCCATCCGCACGATCGTCACTGCCCGCGTCAATTCTACAAAGCGCCGGCCGCCGCGGACGATAACATCGCCACCTTCGACCTTGACTTCGCCGAACCGATGCTGCTCCGGGCAGTCGAAGCGCGAGCCCTTCTCCAGTGTAAGCTCGCCGTCACAGCATCCGAACCGGGTGCGGACACGCGTGCGATCAAGGAAGACCAGTCCGCCGCAGCCGTCGTCCTTGTGGCCACCCTGTCCGCTGTCTTTCCCATCGCCTGGACGGGCCGCAAAATCGACCAGTGGGAAGGCCGAGCCGTCGTCGTCGAGCGACAGCAGCAGCGGCATGCCCTTGGGCAGTCGGCTGCGATCGATCGTCACCGCCATCCTCGTCTCGGCGTTGGCAAAATTGCCCGCGACAAAGGGGAAAGCGGCGCTCGTCCCGGCCAGCACGTCGATGACAGTTAGGTTGCGTTGTGCCAGGTTGTTGCGCCGCGCCGAGATCGGATCGCCGGTGAGCGTAGCGGTGGCGAAGGCATAGTCATTGTCGGCATTGACGTTGGCCAACAGGCACGGGTGCCATGGATTGTTGGTCTGCCAGCCATAGAGCGTTTCGGTCTGCGCCGCTTCGATCCTGAATTTCGCCATCGCCGTGCCACCTGGCGCGACGCTGGCGAAGCTGGCGGTGATCGGAGTCGGCGCGACATGCATCGCGTCGGTCAGGGTCCAGTCGGAGGGATAGGAGAATTGCAGGCCGACATAGGGTGTGATGCGGGTGCTGACCGTGACGTTGGTCGCAGCACGCGGCCCGAGGTTGGTTACCTGCACATAAATGTAGTTCGCCTGCCCGCGTTCGACATTCTTCGACTGGCTGGGGTTGGACGGATTGAATACATTGTCGTCGTTGATCCGAACGACGATGTCGGAGAAGTCCCAGAAATTGCCTGCCGAGGGTTCGACGCCGGTGTCGCCGGTGTTGTCCTTGATATACACATCGGCGGCATCGAGGGCACGCATCACGTTGATGCGGCCATAGCCCATTTCCTGGTTCCACGTGCCATTCGCATAGCCGGTGGTCTCGGCATAGGCGACGACACCGACCTTTTCGGCTGTCCGCTCTATAAGGGCGCGGACTTGGACATTGGTGAGCGCCGGATAGGCGCTGCGGACCAGCGCAGCGAGGCCCGCGACATGCGGGGTGGCCGAGGAAGTGCCGTTGAACGTCATCGCATAGTCACCGGCGACACCGGCGGCCGTGTTGTAGCCGTCGACACCCTGACGATCCGTGGTCGGGATGAGAACACCGGGTGCAACGACGGACACTTCCGGGCCGAAGTTGGAACCCCACCAGACTTCGCCGTCGGGGCTGGTCGCTGTCTTGCGCCCGTCAATCTGGTCGGAGGCGCCGCACGCCATGATGAGGGGATTGTTGGCTGGCCACATGACCTGCAGCTGATCATCGTTGCCTGTCGCGGCGCAGAGGATGACGCCGTTGTTAAAGGCGGTCTGGATTGCCGGGTCGCCCAGCGCGTTCGCTGCCCAATAAGCGCCGAGGCTCATGCTGATCACGTCGGCCCCGTTCATGCTGGCAAATGTTATGCCAGCGGCGATCTCGACTTCGCTCCACGTGACGAGCGCCAGCGGCAGGATGCCGGCGTTGCCAGCGACCCCAGCAACGCCAAGGGCATTGTTGAACGTGGCGGCCACGATACCGGCGCAGGCAGTGCCATGCTCGTTGACACGTGCGCCGCCGACCGGCGAGCCATCGCCAGCCATCGTGTCGAGCCGGATACCCTGGGTCGCGTATCGGGCTACGAGATCGGGGTGGGTGAGATCGCACCCTGAGTCGATGACGGCAACAACCGTGCCGGCCACCCCCGTAGAGATGTCCCAGCCGGTTGTACCCGCGCCCCCGGCGTCGATCTGGGTCATGTTCCACTGCTGGGCGAACAGAGTGTCATTGGGTGACACAGTGATCGGCACGATCAGCGGCATCGACTCGAACTGAAGGTCAAGGATTCCGCGGTTCAGATGTTTCGCCAGATCGTCGCGCATCTGGAAGGCGTTCATCTCAGTAGGATCGAGAATGACAAAATAACGATAGCCGTTCAGATAGCGTGACTTTTCTTCCACCTCGCGGACTTGCGGAGCGCTGCCATCGGCAGCTGCGAGCGGAATCATTGTGGCGCCGGCGACCTTGTTGACCGGCTCATCCGTCTTGAACCGGGCATCGAGCTTGACGAGAAGGACATTGGGCAGCGGCGCGACAAGCGAGCGGCGACCATGGTCGGCAGGCAGCCGATAGACCGGCCCGATCCATTCGAGCTCCATCTTCACGCCAGCTTCGCGGAGGCGGTCTAGAAGTCCATCGTCGATCGCACCCGAGGCATGTACGAAAACTCGGTTGCCGCTGTTGTTGACTTGCTCACCGGGGATCCGGCGGTCATCCATGTCTGGCTCTATCTCAAGCTTGAGCTCGCGCAGGAGGGCCGTGAGCGCCTTGGGACTTACGGGAGACGCGAACGCCAGCAGCAGCCGGCTGTCGTCCAGGACCATTGTCGCTCCCGAACTGTGGGTCAGTCGTTGTGGAAACATCTTCTGGCCGGCTCCCGATAAGAGATTCAGTCTAAATATAGGGAGGCCCTGGACAACTGCTTACATCAAGATGCTGCTTTTATGCTGCACGTCAACTCAGATCGCTGTTTCCATAAGGAGAAGGTTATCCAGGGCCTCCCTAGCTCAGTTAGCTAATCAGCTGTGCTAGTCAGCCTGCTCGGCATGCACAGCTACCACTCACCTTGGACTACCCCAACGATACAGTTGATCCAGCAACGCGTAGCTCACGCGATTGGCCCTGTCAATACTTGACCTTCCATTGGCTGCAAGGTCACAACGACGGCGCTGGTTGCACCAAAAGCACGCGTTGGCGAGGGAAGTGTCGCAGGTGGGTCGCCAGCCGAAGAGCTTGATGTGGAGAAAAGGAGTTCCCATGGCTTGGCAGGTGCTCCTGTGTTGCTGGTAACAGGATGGAGGTTGGCATCCACGACGACTGCCACGCGAAGGGCAGCGCTTGTGTGTGTATTCACAACCACCAGAATTTCTCGGTCGTTGAGGATGCGAGAGAAGCCCAGCACACCCTGATTGTACGGGCAATACCCAAACTGATCACTGCTTCCGTCCCCGATGGGCCGAAAATACTGTCGGCCATACCGCAATGCTGGTAGCTTACTCCGCAGATCACTAAGCTCACGCAGGAAGCGATAGAGGGGGTTGGTTGGGTCAAAGGCTCCTGGTTGTCCCCAGAGAGCGCCTCTGGCGTACTCACGCCGATCTCCAGAACCTTCCAGGCCCTGTTCATGACCGTAGTAAAGACACGGTACTCCCTGTAAAGTCAGCAGACAGAGGAGGCCAATTCGAGATTGCTTAGGCCAGCTTGACTGGTGGAAACGCTCGTTGATGTCGTGATTATCCAGGAACGTCACATAGTTCTTTCCCGCATCACCTTGAGAACTCACGATTGTTCTCAGAACCTTGCGCCGCTCATCGAACTGCTCAGCAAGGACTCGCGGCGGTGCACTGCATTTGATCACATCCCAGAGACGTCTTCGTATTGGGAAATCAATTGCCGCATCCACTCCCACTAACTCATCGTCCTTAAGGGTATTGCGACCAACGAAGCGAGCGATGGCCTCTTCGTTGGAGTCCTGCCAGACCTCGCCAAACGTGAAGAAGTTCTGCTTGCCAATAGAGAGCGCAAATTCCCTTATGGCATTGCCAAATACACGAGCAAAGTCAGGTTCCACATATTGCAGGGTATCGATACGATAGCCATCGAGGTCGAACTTCGCTATCAGATACTGGTAGGCACGAATGAGATGACTACGTACGGGATACTTTGTTGTTCCTTCTTCAAGGTAATCGGTACCCAGTTCCTTGAGTCTGTCAAAGTCGCCGCGGGTGATATCTCCATTCTCGTTGACCGATCCTTTACGGCGGAAGTAGGTATTGCGCTGAAACTCCTTCGGCCATATCCCGTTGGCACGGCTGAGGTCACTGATTGATTCAACAGCCGTCCAATCGCCCTGAGGCTTGCCGAACTTGTCACGCCAATAGGAACCGTACTCGCCGTTCTCCCGCCAAGGACGGGAATCACGCATGCCCTCGTAATTGAAGGGATCACCCACGTGATTGAGCACGATGTCGAGAATCACATAGAGGCCTTCATCGTGAGCCGCATCCACGAGATCACGGAACTCTCGATCTGCTTCTTCAGGATCATTTGTCGCTTTGATTCGGTCTGAGCAAAACCTTGGCTCGATCCGTAGGAAATCCGTAATGCCATATCCGCCCCAGTAGTTCTCGAACCACTGTGCGTTGTAAAGGACAGGTGAGATCCACAGCGCGCCAACTCCAAGACCCTTGAGATACGGGAGCTTCTCCGTGATGCCAGCAAATCCACCCCCCTGATATGTGTCACAGGGGAATGCGCTGGGTGTCGGCGGTGCGACAGGATTGTTAAATCTATCGACCAGCAGGAAATAGATCCAGTGATTACGCCAGTCAGATGGTGAAGGAGTGACGCGAACCCCGGATGCCGCCAGCAAGGCTGGATCCAAAAATCCTGTCACCTCAGAGTCGAACAGTGAGGCTGGCATAACAATGTCAAGGACTTACCAACCTACCTTCCTCCTAACAAGTCACTTTGTATGCTTTAAGACCATATGCAGATCTGCATCGCTTGTTGCCTCCACTCCTATCTGAATGACTGGTGGCATTTGGTCCCTTCCTGTCTACCCCCAGGTGTCCGGTGATTCAGATCACCCGCATGACCAGAGCAGGCTCGATGGCTTCGGCGCGGCCGGCGGTGCAGCTTTGCTGGCCGTACCAGTCGGTGAACAGTGCGCCTTCGCTGGCGATGCATTCAATGTTGGGGTTGAGGTAGCCCATCATTCTGCGGTTGTAGCCGCAGATGTTGAAATGGCCGATTTCTTCGCCCAAGAAGATGACGAGAATGTTCGGTTGCTGGCCGGCTGGGCCGTCGCGGCGGTGGCCAGGCAGGTTGCCAGCGCGGCGAGCAGGATGGTGAGGATTCGCATGACCTTGGCTCCGCGGTTGTTGCCGGGTGTCAGGGGGGTACGGATGGTTGGGGCGGCAGGATCAATACGCTTGTGGTGCGATGCGCTGTTTCATCCGTTCATCATCGTGTCGCGCGCCGTGTGAAGAAAATAGAAACAAAAAGACTGTTCTCCCTTCGCCAGACGTTGAAGGCCCAGCCAAAAGGGCGAAAAGTATCTTTTGGTTCCTTTTTTCAAAATAGAACGTGCTTCCTTTCCCTAAGCAGCCGGCGCCAGCACGAAGGCCCGCACGTCTGAGGCATCGAGCGCCGACTGGTCGGACCAGCCGTCGGTGGCGAGGTGGCGGACGTAGAGATTCTCGCTGAAGCCGGCGATGTCGCAGGGGCCGAGCAGGGTGGCGACCGAGCCGGTGGGCGGCGGTGGCGGGGTGGCGATGCTGGTGGCCGCGGTGCCGCTGGAGGCCAGCACCGCGTCGGGGCCGGCGCCGCGGATCACGGTGAAGCTGTAGGCGGCGAAGCCGTTGCGCTGCACGGCGTGGAACGGGGCGGCGACCGTTCCGGCGGTGCTGGCATAGGTCATCACCCCGCAGTCGTCGCCGGCCGGCGTGTTGTCTAGCGTGGGGGCGGCGATATCGGCGAAGGCCGGGTTGTTGTCGACCCGCACGGTGAGCACCATGCGGTTGCGCAGCCCATCGACCAGGCCGATAGCGGCGGCGTCGCGCGTGGCGATGGTGCCGGAGAGATCGCCGGTGGCGGGCACGCGCCATTTGATGCCAAGTGCCTCGGGGTCGATCTGCGCTCCGGTGGCGGAATAGAGCTCGACGGCGATCTGCCACAGGCCGCCCTGGTCGGGGCCGGTTGGCACGCCGGCGGCGTCGAAGCCCACGCCGGGGGCGACGGCGGTGGTGGGGATGCCCGCACTTTGCGTGTCGAGCACCGCGTTGGGCAGCGACCACTGGCCGACCGGCGGCAGAGCGGGCGGGATTTCGTAGAGATGCGGCGTGGCGCCGACGGTGACCGGGCCGAGCGGGTATTGCTGAAGCACAAGGTCGCCGGCGGTTTCCACGGTGTAGTGGCGGCTGACGGCATCGGTGCTGGGGCGCCAGGCTGACTCAGGCTCGGTGGGTCGCTTGTAGAGAACGCGGTAGTAGCGCACGCCGAGGCTGTCGCGCAGCGAGGAGTCGAATTCGATGCGCGGGCGGAGGTTGCCTCCCCAGGGGCGGGTGTTGTCGAGCAGGCCGCGCTGGGCGGGCGCGTAGCCGGGGCCGCCGGTCCAGGTGGTGTCGTTGGCGCCGTGGATGCGCCATACCGAGGTGTTGCCGAGCGCCATGAACAGCACCCAGTTGTTGGGCGCGATTATTGGCGGGCAGGGCGGGCAGGCATGGGCCAGCGGGTGGGTGGTGACCAGCGTGACCTCGGTGCCGCAGGCGTAGTTCCACCAGGTGTGGCAGGCGACCGGGAATCTTTCGTGGATGGTGACCCAGAAGCCCGGCCAGATGCGCTGGCGGGCGACGAAGTAGAGGTCGGGCTGGTCGGGGTTGAACCACGACTTCCAGATATGGGTGTGGAAATGCCCGCAGTCGTCGGTGGTGACGGTGGCGATCTTCTGCTTGGTGACGAGCTGGGGGTAGAGCCAGCAGAGGATGGGGCGGACGATGTCGATATTGGCGATAAGCGCGCGCTCCAGCGCCGGGCGGGCGGCGCGGGCGGCTAAGGTGAGTGCCGAGGGAAGCGATTGCTCAATGGGCAGCTTGGCCTGTTGGCGTAGTGCCAGGACGCCCGGCTTCTCAGGCTGCGGGTCGAAGGCGCGAAGTCTGGCGCGGTCGCGGATGGGGTTTGCGAATTCGGGCCAGGGGCGCGGCGGTAGCGGTATGGGTATGTCGATCGGCGGCCAAGGACCATCGATGATCTCGCGGATGCGGTCGAAGTCGATGTCGGGCAGCGTGGGAATGACGTAGGGCCAGGGGTCGACCTCGTAGATGTCGATCACCGCGCTGCAGACCGGCAGGCTGAGGTGGTCCGGTTTTTCTGGACAGGCCCCATCGTTAACCTGTGAGGCGGGGCCCGCCCCTGAGAGGGGGCTCCCACTCATGAGCAAGCGCCGCACCCATAGCCCTGAGTTCAAGGCCACGTTCGCCATGGAGGCGATCAGTGGCCGCAAGACGCTCCAGGAGATCGCCGCTGATCATGCGGTGCACCCGATCCAGGTGAGCCAGCGGAAGAAGCAGCTGCTGGAGGGTGCTAACTAGCTCACTGCGATCGAAGTGTGATAATTCAGGCCTTGGCGCTGTCTGATTCCAACTGTGTTGGTGCGCACGTATCTTGATTTCACCGTGCAGGGCATGAATCTGCGGCGATTGTGGGATGAACCGCAGCGTCCCCAATCCTCTGCGAAGCGGTCGGCACACGCCAAGGTGCGCCAACGCCTCATCTCTACGATCAGTCTTCCCAAGTGAAAGAGTCCATACAGCAGAGTGTATGTCGGTGCTCTAGGCTTGCATGGAATCACTTGAAGCCTCTACCTGCAATGACTATAAAGGCGAAGGGGATGTCAACTCTCCTGACGATGTCCTTTGCAACCGTAATTTGCTCGTTTTCTTCTGTCGCCAAGGCCGAAGAGGAATCGCTAATTCGGTGCATCACCAGATTCAAAGCAGTCGGAATCTCTCCTGATGCTGCATTGGCAGAGTGTAAGCAGCAAACATTGGCCGAGTGCGTCAAGCGTCTTATGGGTCAAAACTTCATCGCTTCCTCTATCAAAACAGGTCCACAAGGCTATTTGATTGATCTCGGGAACAACGACTCAAGATGGCTAGAGGGCGGTCCATGGAAATCAAAGGGATGTGTCCCGTTCGAAGAAGGACCGAAGAGACGCCAGCAAGCAATAACTTCGTGGGGCTTTGACTCTGTTACCCAATGGTTTCGTCAGGGTTGGTGCCCCAGTGAGACACTGGAGTTCAATCAGTCCTATGGCCTTGAAGATGCAAAACTGCGCTGCGAGCTTGGCGATTTGAAACCTGTAAACATGAAGGAGCCATGAAGTCGTCATACGCTGGTGTCTTCATAACCACGTCAGGGGCATATCGCTTGTGTCTCGCATAGATATTGCCATTCCAGCTGGCAACTTTCGTATTGGTACGCCAAGTGCATAAAGGTGCCGCATATTCGACTCGTAGCTATTTGCCATTCGTTCTGGAGTTTCCGTCATCACCCAAGTGCCCACACCACCCCTGAGACCTTGGGAAAGGAGCAGGCCATGGGGCGTCCGCCGTCCTGGGTGTGAAGCGACTCCTGAGGGCCGCCCGTGAAGACCGGTACGTGTTCGCCTGTGAGGGTGTCGATGCGTTCGAGGGGCCAGCCGTCGGGGTCGAGGTGCCAGAGGTAGCGGCAGCGGGTCATGGTGGTGTGGCGTGGAGGTCGGTGGGGCGTCTCATGGTGTCAGAAGCGGCGGGCTGACGTGATGCAGCTTGGCTAAGTCGGCACCGATGGCCAGATCCGCCAAGGTGGGGACGACCGGTCCAGTGGATGCCAAGACAGCAGCGCCTAGTGTTGGCGCAGCGGCAGCCACCAGATCCGCAGCCGGGGCGGCGCTGAGGCCACCGCCGATGATCGGGTCGACCGCCTCTGTGGCGGCGTTTTGAGTCGTGGGGCTCAGCGGCGTGCCGTTGGCATCAACCATGAACTGCTGTTGGAGCAGCACACCGGCGCTGCTGGTGGGACTGACGATGGCTCCGCTGGAAACGTAGTTCCAGCCGCTGTCGACGGACCAGAAATGGAGCTGGCCAGTGGAGGTTTCCTTCCAGAGAATCTGGTTCTGGTTGCTGCCGACGGTTTCGGCGGCGAGGATCTGCCAACCGCTGAACTGACTGGCCTTGATCTGTGAGCCGCTCTTCCGGACCGCAGAGGTGACGCCGTTGACCCGAACGGAAACCAG
>CALSBA010000034.1:0-19416 GCA_943373065.1 Synechococcus sp. UW140
CACCAGGCCGATCGTGCCCTCCTGGATCAGGTCGAGCAGCTCCATGTTCCTCTTGGTGTACTTCTTGGCCACGCTCACCACCAGGCGCAGGTTGGCCGCCACCATCCGCTCCTTGGCGCGGCGGCCGGCGTGCAGGCGCTTGCGCAGCACCTCGGGACGCAGGCCCACCGCCACCGCCAGTTCCTGCTGGCTCGGATCGCTGCCGCCGGAACGCATCTTCAGCTCTTCACGCATCTCCTCGAAGGCCATCAACTCCTGCACCTGCCGGCCCAGGGTGATTTCCTGCTCATGGCTGAGCAGCGGCACCCGGCCGATGTCGCGCAGGTAGGAGCGGACCAGATCGCCATCCACCGGGGGCATGGAACGGCTCGGGACGGCTCGAACCACCGCCTGGACAGTGACGGGAGTCGACGGCTGGGCAACGGCGAAGGCGACGACCATGGAGCTGATCCATAACTGTCTGTAAAGCGTAACATCACGAAGTGTGAACTCCTCTCAGAAAGCGCCGATCCGCCGGATCACCCCATTCCCAGCCTTGGCAGCAGCAGCTGGGCGGTCTTGAGGTAGATGAAAACGCCGGCCACGTCCGTGGCCGTGGTGATGAACGGGGCCGACATCAGGGCCGGATCCAGGCCGAGGCGGTCGAACAGCAGGGGCAGGGCGGCGCCCGCGGTGGCGGCCAGGGTGGTGATCGCCACCAGGCTGATGCCGGCCGAGGTCGCCACCAGCGCACTGCCCCCCATGGTCCAGGCCCAGGGCACCACCACCACCGCCAGCAGACCACCCAGCAGCGCCCCGGCCACCAGCTCCCGGCCGATGGTGCGCCAGGGGCCCAGGGACTGGAGCCGCTGGGTGCTCAGGCCCCGGATCACCACGGTGGAGCTCTGGGCCCCCACGTTGCCGCCGGTGCCGATCAGCAATGGAATGAAGGCCGCCAGCAGCACCACCTGCTTCAGCACCAGCTGCTCGGAGGCGATCACGGCCGAGGTGCCGGTGTTCGCCACCAGCAGCACCAGCAGCCACACCACCCGGCGACGGGCCACGGTGAACAGGTTGCTGCGGAAGTAGTCGTCCTCGTCACCAGCCTGCACGGCGCCGGCGGCGTAGAGGTCACGGGTGGCCTCCTGCTGGATGACGTCGATGACGTCGTCCACGGTGACGATCCCCACCAGCCGCTGCTCCCGGTCCACCACCGGCACCGCCAGGAAGTCGTAGCGCTGGATCACCCGGGCCACCTCCTCCTGGTCGGTGTCGGTGGCGACGCTCATCACCTCCCGCGTCATCACATCACCCAGCCGGTCCTCCGGATCCGCCGTCACCAGATCCCGCAGCGAGAGCATGCCGCTGAGGTGGCGTGAGGCGTCGGTCACGTAAAGGCTGTAGATCGTCTCCGTGTCGCGGGCGCGGCGGCGGACGATGTCGAGGGCCTGCTGGGCGCTGTGGAATTCCTTCAGGTCGATGAATTCGGTCGTCATCAGGCGCCCGGCGGTTTCCGCTTCGTAGCCGAGCATCTGGGCCGTGACCCGCCGCTCGGCCGGGCTGAGCTCCGCCAGCAGCCGCCGCACCACCTTGGCCGGCAGCTCATCGAAGAGGCGCACCCGGTCGTCCGGGGACATCTCCTCCACCAGTTCCAGCACCTCACCGGAGCGCAGCCGCTCCAGCAGGCTCTGCTGCACCGAGCCATCGAGGTATTCGTAGACCTCAATCGCCTCGTTCTTGGGCAACAGCCGGAAGGCGAGCGCCTGGAGCGTGCGCGGCAGGGTGCCGATCGCCTCGGCGGAATCCACCGCCTGCACGGGCTGCAGCAGCAGTTTGGCGCCGTCGTAGTTGCCCGCCTGCAGCAGCCCCTCCAACTGGCGGGCCACCACCTCGGCGACGGCGGAGGCCTCAGCCATCGCTCCTCGCATGCCGGTGGATACGAGTGTATGGGCTGAGCCGCTAGGGTCCGCGGCGAACTTCGCTCATCAGAAATCCATGGCGCTGAACGTAAGTGACGTGATAGTGCGCAGCGCCAGCGGCGAAGAGCGCAGGCTCGGCGCGTGGGCCGGGACGGTGCTGTTGATTGTCAACGTGGCCAGCCGCTGCGGCTTCACGCGGCAGTACACCGGCCTGCAGGCCATCCAGGATCGCTTCGGCCCCCAGGGCTTCGCCGTCCTCGGCTTCCCCTGCAACGACTTCGGCGCCCAGGAACCGGGCACGCTGGAAGAGATCCAGCAGTTCTGCTCCACCACCTACGGCGTGGGCTTCGAGCTGTTCGACAAGGTGCACGCCACCGGCTCCAAGACGGCCCCCTACGACACCCTCACCCAGGCCGAACCCGCCGGTGATGTGGCCTGGAACTTCGAGAAGTTCCTGATCGGCAAAGACGGCAGCGTGCTGGCCCGCTTCAAGAGCGCCGCGGAACCGGACGGGGCTGAGCTGGTCGCCGCGATCGAGAAGGCCCTGGCCAACTGAGCCATCAGCGGCCGAGGGCCGGGCAGATCAGCCGGCCAGCCAGCCGCGGCTGGCCCGGCCAGCTGCGGTGGACGCTTCCACCTGGAGCCAGCGGCGGCCGCCGGGCTCCATCCACTCACGCAACACCCGCAACGGGGCTCCGGCTTCTGGACGCGCCAGCACCGGGGCCTGGCAGCGGGGGGCGCAGTGGAGCCCGAGGGTGCCGTTGCTGAGCAGGGGTTCGGCCTGGCGCTCGCGGCGCCGGACTTCCGGCAAACGCCGATCGCCGCCTCCGGCGGGCAGGGCCGCCGGGGCCAGCAGGGCGAACCCGAGCAGGGCAGCCCAGCGCCAGGCCGGCACTGGCATCGGATGGCGTGGGGTCATCAGATGTCGAGCTGGGCGAAATCCAGCTCGGCGCTGTGGGTCTCGATGAATTCCCGGCGGGGAGCGACCTTGTCGCCCATCAGGATCGTGAAGATGCGATCGGCCTCGAGGGCATCCTCAATTTCCACCCGTTTCATCATGCGCGTCTCAGGGTCCATGGTGGTTTCCCAGAGCTGCTTGGGCATCATTTCGCCCAGACCCTTGAAGCGCTGGATGTTGTAGTTGGCCTTCTCGCCGAAGCCGGAGAGAACTTTCTTGAGCTCGTTTTCGTTGTAGCAGTAGTTGTGGTTCTTGCCGCGCTCCACCTTGTACAGCGGTGGGCAGGCAATGTAGATGTAGCCGCCCTCCACCAGGGCCTTCTGATAGCGGTAGAAGAAGGTGAGCAACAGGGTGCGGATGTGGGCGCCATCCACGTCCGCATCGGTCATGATGACAATGCGGTGATAGCGGAGGTTCTTCTCCTCGAAGTCCTCGCCTTTGATGCCTAATCCAAGGGCCGTGATCAGGGCTTGGATCTCGGTGTTCTTGTAGATCTTGGCGTCGTCCGTCTTCTCAATGTTGAGAATCTTGCCCCGCAGCGGCAGGATGGCCTGAAAGCGTCGATCGCGGCCCTGCTTGGCGGAGCCACCGGCCGAATCCCCCTCCACGATGTAGATCTCCGATTCGCTCGGGTCGCGGGAGCTGCAGTCGGCCAGCTTGCCAGGCAGGGTGGAACTTTCCAGGACCGACTTGCGCCGCACCAGCTCCCGCGCCCGGCGGGCGGCTTCGGCGGCATTGAAGGCCTGGATGGCCTTCTCCAGGATCAGGTCGATCACCTGGGGGTTGAATTCCAGATACTCCCCCAGGGCCTCACCCACCGTCGTGTCGACGATGCCACGCACCTCGGTATTGCCCAGCTTGGTCTTGGTCTGTCCTTCAAATTCCGGTTCCGGCACTTTCACCGAGAGCACGGCCGTGAGACCCTCGCGGATGTTCTCGCCGGCCAGGTTGGTGTCGGCGTCTTTGCGCTTGCCGCGCTTCTTGGCGAAGGTGTTCAGGGTGCGGGTGAGCACCGTCTTGAGGCCCTCGATGTGGGTGCCGCCATCCACGGTGCGGATGTTGTTGGCGAAGCCCAGGATGCTGTCGGAATAGGCATCCACGCACCATTGCAGGGCCGCCTCCACCTGGACGCCGTCCTTGGTGGCGTTCACATAGATGATCTCGGCATGCAGAGGATCCTTCTCCGCATTCATGTAGGCGACGTACTCCTTGATGCCGCCTTCGTAGTGATAGACCTCCTCATGGGCCTCGCCAGCGGCGTTGGTGGCAGCAGCCCGCTCATCGCGGAAGACGATGCGCACGCCGCCGTTGAGGTAGGCAAGCTCGCGCAGACGGGCCGAGAGGGTATGGTAATCGAACTCAATGCCGCCACTGAAGATCTCGAGGTCGGGCCGGAAGCGCACCGCCGTGCCGGTGCCGGCGTCGGGGGCGTCCTCGGAGACGAGGGTGCCGATGGGCAGGCCACGCTCGAACCGCTGGCGGTGGACCTGCCCCTGCCGGTGGACGGTGACCTCGACCCACTCGCTGAGGGCATTGACCACCGAGATGCCGACGCCGTGCAGACCACCGGAAACCTTGTAACCGCCGCTGCCGAACTTGCCGCCGGCGTGGAGCACGGTGAGCACCGTCTCCAGGGCGCTGCGGCCGGTGCGGGGGTGGATATCAGTGGGGATGCCACGGCCGTTATCGGTGACGCTGGCGGAGCCATCCCCGTGCAGGGTCACCACGATCGCGTCGCAGTGGCCGGCCAGGGCCTCGTCCACCGAGTTGTCGACCACCTCGTAGACGAGATGGTGCAGACCCCGGGGGCCGGTGGTGCCGATGTACATGCCCGGCCGTTTGCGCACCGGCTCCAGGCCTTCCAGCACCTGAATCTGTTCGGCGCCGTAGGCCGCTTCGACTTTGATGGCGTCGCTCATTCAGAAAAGGTCTCCCCAGGGGGCTGACAAGGGCGGCGAATCCCAGGGGCGGTGGGGCGGCAATGGGGCGTAGCGGCTCCCAAAGGACGCTGCGCAAAGGCCAATCTACCACCGCCGTCCCGTAGAGCCCCAGAGACGCCTCTGGGAATCGATTTGCGCCAGGGGTGCAATCACCCCACGATCCCACCTCCGGCAGGATGGCCCGATCCCCCTGTCGCGTCCGGCCTGCGGCCGCCGCTCCCGACCCCCGTGGCGTCCCTCCCCGGTGCCGATCTGCCCCTGGTGATCGCCCTGCTCGGCCCGACGGCCAGCGGCAAGACCGCCCTGGCGATCGAGCTGGCCGAGGCCCTCGATCTGGCGGTGCTTTCGGTGGACTCCCGCCAGATGTACCGCCACATGGACGTGGGCACGGCCAAGCCCACCCCCGAGCAGCGGGCACGGGTGCGCCACGAACTGCTGGATCTGAGCGACCCCGACCAGCCGCTCACCCTGCAGGAGTTCACGGCCCTGGCAGGCGCCGCGATCGCGGCGGAACACCGGCGCCGGGGCGTGGCCCTGCTGGTGGGGGGCAGCGGGCTCTATCTCAAGGCCCTGCTGGCGGGCCTGCAGCCGCCGGCGGTGCCACCCCAGCCGACCCTGCGGGCCCAGCTCGCCGCCCTGGGTCAGCCGGTGTGCCACCAAGTGCTGCGCCAGGCGGATCCGGTGGCGGCCGGTCGCATCGCCGCGGCAGATGCGGTCCGCACCATCCGGGCCCTGGAGGTGCTCTATGCCACCGGGCGGCCCCTGTCGGCCCAGCAGAGCCAGTGCCCTCCCCCCTGGAGGGTGCTGGAGCTGGGCCTGGATCCGGCCGACCTGCCCCAGCGCATCGGGCGCCGCACGGCCGCCCTCTACGACGGCGGACTGGTGGAGGAAACGGCCCGGCTGATCGACAGATTCGGCGCCGACTGCCCTCTGCTGGCCACGATCGGCTACGGCGAAGCCGCGCGGCTCCTCCGGGGCGAACTGGAGCGGGACGCCGCCATCGCCCTCACGGAGCGGCGGACCCGGCAGTACGCCAAGCGGCAGCGCACCTGGTTCCGGCGCCAGCACCAGCCCCTCTGGCTGACGGATGCCGCCAAGGTCGGGGCTTCGGAGGCCGATGTGCTTCAACAAGCCATGGGAGCGGCCATGGGCGGTTTAGGGTGAACAGCTAACCGCCCCTGTGAATGCCTCCCCGTCCCCGTTTTGATCGCCGTGCTCCCGTGCGGGAGCTGCCCAACATCAACGACCGCATCAGCTACCCCAACCTTCGTGTGGTGGATGCGGACGGCAGTCAACTGGGAGTCATCACCCGAGAGGCGGCCCTCGAGGTCGCCCGCGACCGTGAGCTGGATCTGGTCCTGGTGAGCGAGAAGGCCGATCCGCCGGTCTGCCGGATCATGGATTACGGCAAGTACAAGTTCGAGCAGGAGAAAAAGGCCAAGGAGGCCAAGAAGAAATCGCACCAGACCGAGGTCAAGGAGGTGAAGATGCGCTACAAGATCGATCTGCACGACTACCAGGTGCGCATCGGTCAGGCGGTCCGCTTCCTCAAGTCCGGCGACAAGGTGAAGTGCACGGTGATCTTCCGGGGCCGGGAGATCCAGCACACGGCCCTAGCCGAGCAGCTGCTGTATCGCATGGCCAAGGACCTCGAGGAAAACGCCGAGATCCAGCAGCCCCCCAAGCGGGAAGGCCGCAACATGATCATGTTCCTCAGCCCGCGCAAGCAGGCGGCCGGCAAAACGGCGGCCGCAGCGGCCGGCTGATTCCCCCACAGGCTCACGCCGGCGCCCCCAGCACCTGCTCGAAACTGTCGAGCAGGAGTGACCAGCCAGCCGCCGCCGCCTCGGGGCGATGGTCCGGCCGGGCCGAGCACATGAAGCCGTGCCCCCCCTCCAGCCGCACCAGGCGGTGGGGCAGGACCTGTTCCGCCGCCGCCGCCCGGGAGGCGTTGGCGGCCGACAGGGCCGTTTCGATCGCCGCCACTTCCGCCGCCGGGATGAGGGGATCGCCATCGCCGCAGATGCACAGCAACGTGCCGCCGATCGACGGCACCAGATCCAGACTGGCGGGACCACCACCGGGACGGCTCGAGGCCACGCCGGCTCCGTAGAAATCGACCGTCATGGCGACCTGGGGCAAGGTGGCCGCCAGCAGGGCGACGTGGCCGCCGAAACAGAACCCCACGCAACCCAGGCCGGCGGCAGGGTCCGGCAACCGCTGCTGTAGCCAGTCGGCGGCGAGCCCCACATCGCTCAGCAGCTGATCGGTGCGGGTGAGCTCCTTGTGGCGGCGGCCCAGCGCCAGGTCGTCCGGGCCATAACCCAGCTCCAGTTCAGGGGCGGTGCGGGCGTAGAGGGGCACCGCCAGGGCCGCATAGCCCGCCTCGGCCAGCCGCTGGGTGACGCTGCGGATCCACCCGTTGATCCCGAACACCTCCGGCAGCACCAGCACCCCGCCCCGGGGCGGTCCTTCGGCGGGTCGGGCCCACCAGCAACGCAGTGGAACCTGGTCCGGCCGCCGGGGCTCGAGCTGCAGCCAGGAGGCGACGGAATCGGAGACGGACAAACCGGCACAGGGCAACCGGCACATGGTCGTATGACAACGAGGGAATTGTCACGGGGGCCAAAGCTCCTTAGGGTGGCGGCCAGACCCCCTGGCCACACTGGCGTGCGATTTCACATCCAGCAGGAGAGCGACATTCCGGCGTCGACCCAGCTGTACAACCAGATCTGCTTCGCCATCGCCGCCCGGCACTACCCGCCGGGCCACCGATTGCCGAGCACGCGCCAGCTGGCCATGCAGACCGGCCTACACCGCAACACGATCAGCAAGGTCTACCGCCAGCTCGAAACCGACGGCGTGGTGGAGGCCATGGCTGGCTCGGGGATCTATGTGCGCGACCAGCAGAACCCGCGCGAGATCAAGCCGCCGCCGGGGCTGCGCAGCAAGGCCCTGCCGGACATCGACCGGGAGGTGCGCCAGAGCGTCGATGGGCTGCTGAATGCCGGCTGCACCCTGCAGCAGGCCAGGGAACTGCTCACCCGGGAGATCGACTGGCGGCTGCGCTGCGGCGCCCGGGTGCTGGTGAGCACCTCCCGAGAAGACATCGGCGCCTCGATCCTGATCGCCGAGGAGCTCAAGCCCAGCCTGGAGGTGCCGGTGGAGGTGGTGCCGATCGAGGAACTCGAATCTGTGCTGGAAACCTCCAGCAAGGGCACGGTGGTCACCAGCCGCTACTTCCTCCAGGAAGTGGAGCAGATCGCCAAGGTGCACGGGGTGCGGGCCGTGCCGGTCGACCTCAACGACTTCGGCCACGAGCTGGGCATGCTCAAGGAGCTGCGTCCCGGCAGCTGCGTCGGCCTGGTGAGCATCAGCCCCGGCATCCTGCGGGCCGCCGAGGTGATCCTGCACAGCATGCGGGGCAACGAACTGCTGGTGATGACAGCCAATCCCGACACCAGCAGCCGCCTGCTGGCGTTGCTGCGGGCCTCCAGCCACGTGATCTGCGACAAGCCCAGCCTGCCCCTGGTGGAGCAGACCCTGCGCCAGAACCGCGCCCAGCTGATGCGCCTGCCGATGGTGCACTGTGCCCAGAGCTACCTTGGCGCCGCCACCATCGACCAGCTCCGCAAGGAGATCGGCCTCCTGGCAGTCTGACGGCGGGCCGAGGCCAAGCCGAGCCTGGCGGGTAGAATGGCTGAGATTTCTACCATGCAAGGCCATGGGCATGAACATCAAGGACCCCAGGGTCCATGCCATGGCCAAGGACCTGGCCGCGCGCCGGGGCACCAGCGTGACCGAGGCCGTGCGCCAGGCCCTCGAGGCGGAGCTCACCAGAACAACGGCGCCCGGGCCTGACAACGTGCGCTCCACCAAACTGGAAGCGATCCGCCAGATCCAGGCGCGCTTCTCGGAGCTGCCGATCAGGGATCCGCGTTCCTCCCGCGACCTGCAGGACAGCCTCTACGACGACCGTGGCCTGCCGATCTGAATGATCCCATCCCCCATTGTCATCGACACCTCAGCCTTTCTGGCGGTGCTGTTCGAGGAAGAGGAGGCCGAGGTTCTGTCCGTGCTGATGGCGGAGGCCCCGACGCTGCTGATGTCAGCGGCAACGAAGCTGGAAGCCTCCCTGGTGGCCGAAGGAAGCCGCTTCGGCGCCACCAGCGAGGCCGTCGAAGCCCTCTGCCAGGCGCTGGACATTCAGGTGCTGCCCTTTGATCAGAGCCATCTGCTCTGGGCGCTGAGGGGCTGGCGTGAGTTCGGCAAGGGGCGCCACCGGGCTGGACTGAATCTGGGGGACTGCTTCAGCTACGGACTGGCCAGGGCCATGAACATGCCGCTGCTCTACAAGGGGGAAGACTTCAAACGCACCGACGTGCGTTCTCCAGACCCGAGCACCTGAAGGAACCGACCATGCTCGATGCACTCAGGGCCGACCTTGCCATCATCCGGCAGCGGGATCCGGCGGCCAGGGGGACCCTGGAGATCCTGCTCTGCTACCCGGGTTTCCACGCCCTGGAACTGCACCGCCTCAGCCACCGCCTCTGGCGCCTCGGCCTGCCCCTGCTGCCGCGGGTGCTGAGCCAGCTGGGACGCCTGCTCACGGGGGTGGAAATCCACCCCGGGGCCCGAATCGGCCGGGGGGTGTTCATCGACCACGGCATGGGCGTGGTGATCGGCGAGACCAGCGTCATCGGCGACAACTGCCTCCTGTATCAGGGCGTCACCCTTGGGGGTACCGGCAAGGAGCACGGCAAGCGCCACCCCACCCTGATGGACAACGTGGTGGTGGGAGCGGGGGCCAAGGTGCTGGGGGCCATCACCGTGGGAACCAACACCCGCATCGGCGCCGGCTCGGTGCTGCTGCGCAACGTGGGGGCCGACAGCACCGTGGTGGGCATTCCCGGCCGAGTGATCCACCAGGCGGGGGCCCGCATCGATCCCCTGGCCCACTCCGCCCTGCCAGATGCGGAGGCGTCGGTGATCCGCAACCTGATGGAGCGGATCGACAGTCTCGAGAACGACGTCAACCGGCTGCAGGCCTGCCTGAAGGAAGTGGCCGCCGGCAGGCCGCTGCAGGAGCCCTGCAGCGGCAGCGCCCAGAACCTGCGCGATCGGGAAATTCTGGAGTTTCTGGGCGACAACCCAGGAATCACCAACTGAAAGGGCGCGGAAGGATCAGAACATTGGCATTTCCTCAATGATCCAAGAAAAGTTGCTTGCCTTTCTAAGGATTCAGACGAGAAATGGCAGTTGACGTCGCTGGCGCTCCAACAACCAGACGGAGAAAAGAATGCCCATTATATTCAACAGAAAAATCAAAGACACTTGTCCAATCTTGAATTCTCCTTGGATGAGGGCGTGGCGGAGATTACTAAGAACTCGATACAAAGGGTTAAAATCTGCTGTCCAGCCAAGTGAGCCAAGAGTTTCTCTTCTATAGAGTATTGGAGTAAGCAGGAACATCAATTGCAGGGCGATAGGGACCAACTGGAAGAAGTCCTCGTATCGAGCGCCCACCAAACACAACAGCAGAGGGAACCAGTAAATGAATAGCAGGACGTTGATCAGTGGCAGCAGCCCGGCAGTTAGAAGGTGGGGTAGAAGGGTCGGCTGGAAGAAGGAAAGGAACAGCAAGACCAACAAAAACGACTGCAGAAAAGTTTGAAGCTGAAACGACCATTCTTCAAGCGAATAGAAAATGGGATGAATATTGGTGTTCTTGATATTGCCAGCATTTGCTCGAAACAGAGTTGGTCCCGACTGCACCGCTCCAGCGATGGAATTCCAAACGACCAAACCTGTACCCAGATAAACTACGTAAGAGCTAAAGTCCGTCACCTTGAATACAGCTGAGTACACAAACGCAAGCACCGCAATGGAGAATAGGTTGGACAGGCCCAGCCAAAGACTTCCCAACGCGGTGCGTGCAAAACGATCTCTCGTGCGAGACGTGGCAGTGAACCACCAAGCACGGCGTGTTTTCCAGCCGACCCTCAGGGCGTTAACAGTGCTCATGGTAATAAGTCAAAGATTCCTCAAGCGGGCCATCAAACACGATTCGGCCTTGGTCGAAAACTAGGCCACGGAGACAGAACTGACGCAATAAACCATCAGAGTGGCTAGCCAGAATCAAGGTGCCCGCAGCATCGATGAACTCACTCAGCCGCTGTTGAGCGCGCTCAAAAAAGCGTGCATCTCCAGCACCAAAGCCCTCATCAAGAGCTAGGCAGTCATGACTGCCAGACGTGAGCAGAGCGAAGAGCAGGCGTGCTGACATGCCCTCACTATAGGATTTCATCGGCAAATGGATAAAGTCTCCCAGCTCAGAGAAATCGATAATGTCTTGCAAATAGGCGGAAAATCCTCGCAGGTGGCCATGCATCAGCAGGTAGTGACCCTTCACCGCAAGTAGGCCGCTGAGCTCCTGTCCAGTGATGAAGCTCTTCTGAATCATCGGGAATACAGGAGTGCTGGCTCGAAACAACCCCGATGTCGCTATATAAATTCCCGACACAAGCCTGAGGAAAGTGCTCTTGCCTGCTCCATTGTGTCCAATCAAAGCAACACGCTCACCATGATGAATAGAGCATGTGATCCCCCTCAGGGCCTCAACTTCAGCACCGCCCGAGGTTCTCATTAACGCACCACCAGTGACCGAACGAATCAACGCCTTCTTGAGGGTACGGGTTTCACGGGAGTTGACAGGGATACGCAACCAGACATCACACAACTCCAGAACAGGTGTTTGCTCGTTCATGAGCTTCAAGCCGTGACGGCCTGGGGGACCTGGGGCTGGAACATGAACATCGAGTAGATCACGTTGCGGCGCATCTGGGTCATCATCTCCAGGAACATGTCGTACCCCTCGTTCTTGTATTCGATCAGGGGATCCTTCTGGCCGTAACCCCGCAGGCCCACCGACTCCCTGAGGGCTTCCATGGCCTGCAGGTGTTCACGCCAGAGGGTATCGATCTGCTGAAGGATGAAGAAACGCTCCGCTTCCCGCATCAGGCCGGGGCGCATCTGCTCGATCTGGCCCTCCTTGATGTCGTAGGCGTTGCGCATCTGCTCCTGCAGGAAGGCCTTGAGTTCCTCCATCGAGAGGCCACCCACCTGCTCGGGGGAAAGATCCTCCAGGAGGTAGATGAACTCCTTGACCTTCTCCACCAGGCGGGTGAGATCCCACTCCTCGGGTGGCAGGTCGGGGTTCACATAGGCCTCGACGATGTCATCGATGGTGCGCTCGCCATAGCCGATCACCTGCTGCTTGAGCTCCCTCCCCTCCAGCACCCGGCGCCGTTCGGTGTACACCGCCTTGCGCTGGTTGTTCATCACCTCGTCGTACTCGAACACCTGCTTGCGCATGTCGTAGTAGTACGTTTCCACCTTCTTCTGGGCCCCCTCCAGGGAGCGGGTGAGCATGCCCGACTCGATCGGCATGTCCTCCTCCACCCGGAAGGCGTTCATCAGGCCCGCCACCCGGTCGCCGCCGAAGATGCGCAGCAGGTTGTCCTCGAGGGAGAGGAAGAAGCGGGTGCTGCCAGGGTCGCCCTGGCGGCCGGCCCGGCCCCGCAGCTGGTTGTCGACGCGGCGCGACTCGTGGCGCTCGGTGCCGATCACGTGCAGACCTCCGGCGGTGCGGACCTGGCCCTCCTCCTGCTTGACCACCCCGTCGTACTCGGCGCGCACCTGGGCGATCAGCTCACGCAGGCGCTGGATCTGGGGATCGTCGGTGGGGGCCTTCTCCGCCGCCTGGGCGATGCGGTCCTCGAGTTCGAGCACGGTGAGCGTGCGGTCGCCCCAGGCCACCACCAGCTCACGGGAGAGGTTGGAGAGGGCCGTCTCGGTGTCACCGGAGAGGCTGCAGGGGTAGAGGTTGCCGATGGCCCGAGCCTCGGAGGCGGGCTTGGAGCTCGGCGCCACGGCGCCGCCGAATCCAGCCGGCGCTTCGGTGGAGCGCTGCAGGGGCACCGGGGGACGGTGGCCCTCCTCAGGACGCACCAGCCTGGGCAGCAGCACCTCCCGCAGCTTGAGGCGGGCCATGTAGTCGCTGTTGCCCCCCAGGATGATGTCGGTGCCCCGGCCGGCCATGTTGGTGGCGATGGTGACGGCGCCGGCCCGGCCCGCCTGGGCCACGATCTCGGCCTCCCGCTCCACGTTCTCCGGCTTGGCGTTGAGGAGGTTGTGGGGGATCGCCTGCTCCTGCAGCAGGGTGGAGAGCAGCTCCGACTTCTCCACGCTGGTGGTGCCCACCAGCACGGGCCGACCGCTCTTGTGCACCTGGGCGGTCTCGGCGGCCACGGCCTGCCATTTGGCCGTTTCGGTCTTGTAGACCTGATCGGGCCAGTCGGCGCGGGAGCGGACCCGGTTGGTGGGCACCACGGCCACCTCGAGCTTGTAGGTCTTCTCGAACTCCACTTCCTCGGTCTTGGCGGTGCCGGTCATGCCGGCCAGGCGGGGGTAGAGCAGGAAGAAGTTCTGATAGGTGATGCTGGCCAGGGTCTGGGTCTCGGGCTGGATCGGCAGGACCTCCTTGGCCTCGATCGCCTGGTGCAGGCCGTCGCTCCAGCGGCGCCCCGGCATCACCCGACCGGTGAACTCGTCGACGATCACCGCGTCGGAGTCGCGCACGATGTAGTTGACGTCCTTGACGAACAGCTCCTTGGCCTTGAGGGCGTTGTTGATGAAGTGGGCCCAGGGGTCTTGCGGGTTGAAGAGGTCCTGGACGCCGAGCAGCTGCTCCGCCTTCTGGTAGCCCTCGTCGGTGAGGGTGACGTTGCGCTGCTTCTCGTCGACCTCGTAGTCGCCGTCTGGATCGATGCCGTCCTTGCCCATCTCGGCGGCACGCACGAGCTCAGCGGCGATCCGGGCCGCCTGCATGTACTTCTCCTGGGGCCGCTCGATCTGGCCGGAGATAATCAGGGGGGTGCGGGCCTCGTCAACGAGGATCGAATCCACCTCGTCGATGATGCAGTACTGGAATTCACGCTGCACCACCTCGGCGATGTCGCTCGCCATGTTGTCGCGCAGGTAGTCGAAGCCCAGTTCGGAGTTGGTGGCGTAGGTGATGTCGCAGGCGTAGTTGCGGCGCCGCTCCGGCGGGCTCATGTCCTGCTGGATCAGGCCGACGCTCAGACCCAGGAACCGGTGGATCTGGCCCATCCACTCGGCATCACGGCGGGCCAAGTAGTCGTTCACGGTGACCACGTGGACCCCGCGGCCGGTGAGGGCGTTGAGATAGGCCGGCAGCGTCGCCACCAGGGTCTTGCCCTCGCCGGTCTTCATTTCGGCGATCTGGGCGTTGTGGAGCACCATGCCGCCGATCAGCTGCACGTCGAAATGGCGCATGCCCAGCACCCGCTTGCCCGCCTCCCGCACCACGGCGAAGGCCTGGGGCAGCAGCTCGTCGAGCAGGGTCTTGCGGCGGGGGGCGGTTTCGGGCTTCTCGAGCTTCTGGCGGAACTCGGCCGTCAGGCCCCTGAGCTCCTCGTCGCTGAGGGGCTCGATCTCCTCCTCCAGAAGGTTGATGTCGGACACCAGCGGCTGGTAGCGCTTCAGCTTGCGGGCATTGGGATCACCCAGCAGCAGCTTGAGCATGGAGATGGCCTGTCCGTAGATGCTTACCCTACCATCGCAAAACCGTGGCCGAGAGCGAAGACTCGTGCTGCCGCAAGGGTTCTCACCGTCTCTTGCGTCGGGGATCCGCACCTGCAGGGCCCTCCGGCACCGGCCGCCGAGCAGGATTTGCAGCTGATGCCCTCCATCCCGGCCCGTTGAGCACCGCCACCCCCAGACCCCCAGTCCCTGTCACCGCGCCGATCCGGCTGGTCCGCCACGGGCGGCTGTGTCTGCGCCTGCGCTGGCAGCTGGCAGCCCTCGGCACCCTGCTCGATGCCCACAGCTTCTGGGCCACCGGCCGCCGGTCCTCCCAGCTGGGGCGCATGCTCAGCGGCAGCCAGGTGGTGGTGAGCGCCTGGCAAGGAGGCACCCTGGTGGGATTCGGGCGTGCCACCAGCGACGGCGTGTTCCGCGCCGTGCTCTGGGACGTGGTGGTGGCCGAGGACCAGCAGGGCCGGGGGGTCGGCCGGCGGATCGTCGAGGCGCTGCTGGCCAGCCCGCAGGTGGCGGCGGCCGAGCGGGTCTACCTGATGACCACCACGGGGGAGGGCTTCTACGAGAAGCTGGGCTTCAGCCGGGTGGACAGCCAGCGGCTGATGCTGAAACAGAAAAGCGGATGAAGAGATTCGAACTCTCAACCCTCACCTTGGCAAGGAGATGCTCTACCTGCGTCAGCCCCAAAATTATTGACTCCTATCCATTTCGACCGATCCATCAACCGTAGGCTCACGTGTGAGCTAGTGGAGGGGGTATCACATCGAAAGGGTGCGAACAGGATCGTCCAAAAGCTGCGCATCCATGTTGTGAGTATCAACAAATGAAGCGAGGCCTTGCGATCTCATAGGGTGACGAAGCCTGAGATTACGTTCACGAGCGCACTACCAAGGAGCCTACGACGGCTCCAAGCCTGAAGGCATGGGGTCGAAGCAGCCGCGTTTCGATGCCGAGTATTCTCAAGTAGCTGGTGCTGTGCCGAATCAGATCGGCGAGGTCTGGCTAGGCACCATCTGGATCCAGGAGGTGGCCGCCGCCCGGACCCACAAGGAAAGCCGCTTGAGTCGACGAGACCCAAAAACCATGATCAAGCCCCACTGAGCCGGAGAAGTGAAAAACATGGCATTCAGATGGAAAGCCTTCATAAAGAGAATTGACGACACCCGCTTGTGCAAGACTAGCTAGACATTCACAAGCAGCAAGAAGTTGGAGCCTCAACCACTAATCAGCTACATTACAGTAGTCTACAATGCGGAGAGGACGATTGAAAGGACAATCAAGAGCATCGCCTCTTGCAAATCACTTGTTCATTGCGAATTCATTGTTGTTGACGGTAATTCCACAGATGGTACATATGGGATTTTAGATCGATACTCCAACATCATCGACATGCTGGTGCGTGAAGACGACGATGGCATCTATGATGCAATGAACAAAGGAGTTGGGCTGGCCAAGGGGCGTTACCTTTGCTTTGTCAATGCTGATGATTATTTAATTCCCGATGGAGTGAGCGAGTTAGCCAAATGGCTCTACGCAAGTAGCCATAATGTGGACATCGTTGCTTCTGCTGCTCTTGCGGTAAACGGAAGCACGGAATTGCTTTGGCTTGCATCACCTCCCGACCAGTTTGCAGTGTTCAAATGTCCCAATCTCTGCCACAACGGAGTCTACGCAAAAAAATCCGTGTTTACTAACCTAGGTGGATTTGATGCACGCTTTCAGATTGCAGCTGACTCTGACTGGCTGATCCGAGCCTATAGATACGGCATTAGCATCCAGACAATTAATACACCTACAGTGGCTTATCAAACAGGAGGTGCATCTAGCAACATAATACTTCACGCGGAGGAGATGCTAGCTATCGCTAACAAATGCTATCCCAAACTCGACATCGATGTTATAAGAGCACTTTTTTGCCATCTATTTGCTTGGCAGGAACGAAGAAGCTTCTTCAGTGAACGGCCGCTATATGGCCTGAGAGAAGCAATTCGCGAAGCGAACAAGCTCTACCCTGAATTGTCAATGACCGCTTACTGGCACGCTCAAAAACCGCGGGGGGTTGTGTCAAGAGCGTGTGCTAAGATCAAAAATGTGATCAAGCTGAGGAGCTCATGATATGCGCATTGCATACTGTGACCACTCCTTTCATCAAAAGACCGAATCTACGCTATTTCTTCCGAGTCTGCTGCAAGAAAAAGGACTGGATGTTGACTTCTTTTGGGACTCCAGCTGGAACGGGGGCCCGTCAGTAGAGTTTCAACAGCTTATGCCATACGATGCGATTATCATTTTTCAAGCCATACCTAAGAAGTTGCCAGAATGTGTAGCGCGACAGCATAAGAATGTTACTTTCATACCCATGCTCGATCAGTTTGGCATTGCTCGTGGACCTCTTTTTGATCTCAGAGATTTCTGGAAGCCGTTTCGGGGCTCAAAAATACTAAGCTTTTCAACTGCCGTTCACGCGATAGCCGTGAGCAATGGTTTGGCATCAGAGTGCTATAAATACATGCCTCCCTCCATAGCTAGCAAAGAGAATGCGCTAGAAGTCAAAGCGGAAGATTGTCTGAAAGTTTTCTACTGGGCCAGAAGGCCATCTGATATTTCCATTCCAGTCGTATGCCAACTGCTATCTGGCATTAAGAATAGGCTAAACATTCATGTGCATTTGTCAGTTGATCCCGGAGAACACGAAATCAGCGAAGACGAAGCAAGATCTGCCTTTGCATGGTGCGAGTCATTGAAGATCAGTCGTTGGTTCGCAGACAAGAAGGATCTTATCAATGCAGTCAGGGACTGCGATATCTATATTGCCCCTAGATTCGAAGAAGGAATCGGTCAGTCATTCCTTGAAGCTCTATCAGCCGGACTCTGCATCGTAGCACCAGATAATGGAACGATGAACGAGTACCTTATTGATGGAGTAAACGGACTTCTTTACAATCCGCGTCATCCCATGCCTTTGGTAGTTACAGACATAAGAACACTTAAACGAAATGCCTGGATCACATCTGACAGCCTACGCAGGCAGTGGATTTCGCGGCAAGATCAGGTGATTGATTTTCTCATTAGGCCGTCTGCAGAATGCTACTCAAGTGAGCATAAGTATCATAGCGTTAGCATGGGCCACGATGTAGATATATCAGACGGCATTAGATCGACGCTAAAGTGGGCATATAGACGGATTAGGGGTTGATAACGCGCTTCATACGACATGCCAGCTTGGCATCATATCCGGCAACAAGAAAGCTGAATACACTTCTTTTCATTGGCTGAGTCACCTATCCCAGTAGTAGTGCCTTCTCGATCGTTAACGGCCAGGAAAGATGACGCCCCTGCCGCTGATCAGGCGGCCTCCGTTAACGAAGCTGGATCGATGGCTTTCCCCAGTGCCGGTGGATTAATCCAGACCACTTCCGGCAGACGCCAGCAGCGAGTGCCGTGGCTCCAGCGGCGGGGGTGCCGCTGGCGGGCCTGCTCAGACACGCGGGCGCGGTGAAGACAGAGTTCAACGGCCTGACCACTGTGGCGCTGAGCAGGCGTCACGATCCGGATGGCGCTGTGGCGGTGCTGGTGGTTGTATCAGTCCACGAATGCACAGGCCCACAGACAAGCCTCTTCCTGGCTGCGAAAGAGCCTTCTGGGGTAATCCGGCCGGTACTTGACCATGCGGAACAGGGATTCCGAGAAGGGGTTGTCATTGCTGACCCTCAGCCTGGAGAAGGACCTGGGCACCCCCGGCTCTTCCAGCCGGGCCTCGAGGGTGGCGGCCCGCATGGCGTTGCCGTTGTCGGCATGGAAGATCAGCGGTTGGTGGCGACGTTTGCTGATCCGCTCCCGCAAGCAGGCCCGGCTGATCAGCTCAGCCGCAATCTGGGCGTCTTTCCGATAGGCCACCTCCCAGGCCACTACCTTCCTGCTCCACATGTCAATCACGAGGTAGAGGTACAGCCACACGCCCCGCACGCTGGTGGGCAAGTAGATGCCACATCCCAGCTCCAGAGCTGATTCGGCCCTCGGGCCTCCAATCGCGGCACCGGGCGGGGCTCTTGGGGCGGCCGGGCGCGGCCACGGCGGTGGGCCTGGCCAAGGGCATGGAGCACCCGGTAGAAACTGCGATCCGAGCCGGTGTAGGCGCCCCGTTCCGCCAAGGCCGGCACGATGTATCCCGGCGGCAGAGCGACGAATTCCGGCTGGTTGCAAGTGAGCAGGATCCGCTGGCGTTCCTCGTCCGTGAGGCGATGGGAAACAAGGGGGAGACTGCCTTTACGGCGATCTTGTCCGTCCCCATCACCCGCAAAACTGGCGCCGCCAGCACTGCAGGGTGGCCAGGCCCAACCAAAGCAGGTCGGCGAGCTTGCGCGCCCGGGCACCTACCGCCATACCCGCATCGAGGGTCTCCAGAGCCCTCCGGCGATCCGCTGGTGAGCTCAGTCCCCCCCCCGTCCTCTCCCCAGTAGGCCTGGATCATTTATGAGGCGATCAGCAATGCCGCCGCCTCCGCCAGAGCCTTGTCCTTGCGGCGCAGTTCCTGCTGCAGCCGATTGATCTCCCGCTGATCCTGCTGGTGGCGCTTCTCCAGGTCTTTGTGCTCGGCCATCGTCAGCAGCAGCTGTGCATTGGCATCCTGGACGGCCTGCCTCCAACGGTCCACCCGCTCGGGGAACAAGCCCCGCTCACGGCAGTAGGCGCCGAGCTCGGTGGCGTTCATGCCGGCGGTCTCCATCACCACTGTGAACTTGTCGGCTGGGCCCCACCCTCGGGGTCTTTCTGGGTGGCCGGCAGCACCTCCCCATGCAGCCGCCAGGCCTTCCTCCACTTGTAGAGGGTGATCACGTGAATCCCCAGCTCCTAGGAGCGTGTCGCATGTTGCGGCCAGGGCAAAACGCCGCGGCTGGGTCCCTTTGCTTCAAGTATGGCCAATCACAGCCTGCCAAACCTGGCTCAGGCCGTGGCCATCGATGCCCGGAACAGCTTGAGCAGGTTGTGGGTGGTGGCC
>CALSBA010000035.1:0-18595 GCA_943373065.1 Synechococcus sp. UW140
AAAACTTTTCACGTTTGGTGCGCTTCTTGGCTGTGGATTGCTCATAGTCACCGAACCCCAGCTGCTTGCCGCCCATGAACCCAGCCCTTACCTGCGATCACAAGGCCATTGTCCCGTGAATGGGGTGGCTTTTCCAGAGTCTCCCTAAGCCTCCTGCCCGTGGTGATGCGGAACCACAGGGGCAGGGGTGCAAATCGCAGTCGGGACCTGGTTTCTGAACGGTGCTAGGCCTGGGGCTGAGACACCGGAGACCCCATGCCAACCCTGTTCACCGACCTCCCCGAGCCCTGGCCCCTGCAGCCGGGTGAGCACCCCTGCCCTGCCGCCGAGGCCGCCTTCGCCTTGGTGGAGATCGCCGCCGCTGCGAGTGACGACGCCGAGGCCCCCCTTGCTCAGTTGGGCGCCGCCCTGGACGTGACCCCTTAAGCGGTCGACCTGGGCGTCACGCTGCGCAACCTACTGGGCGAGGCCGCGGCTACGGGTCCGCAGGGGTGAGGCGGCACCATGCCTGAGCCAGACCCGCGCCATGCCCGCCTGTCTGAGCTGCGCCAGCGGCTGGAGGCCCTGGGCCTCAAGGTGAACGCTGCCCCGGTTGGATCACCGGAGCGGGACCGGCTGGCTGAGCAGTTCGGGGAAGTGCTGGCGTGCGTGTTCGCCTTAGCCGAGGAGCTGGAGGGCTGACGTCAGACCGGCGAACTGGAGCCACCGACAACCTGCCCACAACGCAGGCACTCGGAGCCGGCCTCATGCATACTCCGGCAGTTTTGCGCAGACTTCTGCGCAACAATTTGAAGGACTCTCCTAGATTCATTGCTACCACTGGCGTCTCTCCACGCCTTGGAAGCAGGATGTTGCTGGTTCGAAACCGGTATCGGGCATCACACTGGCTGCGACAGACATCCGGGGACCTGCTCCGAGACCTTGTCTGAGACCTGTTGCGGGACCTAAGGTGGATCCACGAGCTGGCCTGAGAGGTTGATGGCCCATCGCATGCTGGCCGAGACTGCTGTGAGCATCTCGGAACTCAAGAAGAATCCGATGGCCACGGTGGCGGCTGGAGAGGGGCTGCCGGTGGCCGTTCTGAACCGCAACGAACCGGCGTTCTACTGCGTGCCCGCCAAGGCCTATGAGGACCTGATGGACCTGATCGAAGACCTGGAGCTCAACCGCATCGCCGACAGGCGCTTGGCGGATGGCCAGGATCCGGTGCGGGTGACCATGGATGAGCTTTGAGCTGGCCTTCCACCCCGAGGCCCTGCGCGAGTGGCACAAGCTGGCTGCAGACATCCGGGAGACGTTCAAGAAGAAGCTGGCTGAACGGCTGATCCAGCCGCGCATCCCCGCCAGCAAGCTGCGGGGCTCGGGCGATCGCTACAGGATCAAGCTTCACGCCGCTGGATTCCGCCTGGTCTCTGAGGTGCGGGACCAGCAGTTGCTCGTGCTGGTCATCGCGATCGGCAAGCGGGACCGCCAGGCCGTCTATCGGCAGGCCGATCGGCGCTGAGGCCGTTCCCTGGCACTCCTAGTGGCTGGGAAGATCGGGCGCCAGCATGCGGCAGGTGTCTGCTGCACTGAGGCTCGGGCATCGGGGGAGGGGGCCATGGCCCAAGATCCGACCTAAAGTTGGTCATCTCGATGACCAACACCATGCGACAGGTCACGGTGGCGGAGGCCAAAGCCCAGCTGTCGAGCCTGCTCGACGCGGTGGAGCAAGGCCAACCGGTGGTGATCACCCGACGTGGCAAAGCCATCGCTGAGCTGGTTCCCCGGCATCCAGTGCGCGATCTCCTCCCCCAGCTCCAGGCTCTGCGGGACTCCCTGCCCCATCAGACCGCCAGCGGCGTGGAGACGATGCGCACCCTGCGGGATGACGTCGGCTCCTGATGCTTTACGTGGACACCTGCGTGCTGCTGGCGGCCCTCACTCCGGAAGCCCACTCCGACGCCGCCGCGGCCTTTCTCGAGCAGGCCACTACGCCGCTGGCGATCAGCCCCTGGAGTGCCACCGAGCTCCTTTCCGCTCTCGGGCTCAAGGTGCGCACCGGGGCCCTGAGTCCCTCGCAGGCCGAGGCGGTGCTCGAGGGCTTCGAACGCAGCCTGGCCCCAGGGTTCCTGATGCTGGAGGTGCAATCCCAGGACTTCAGGAATGCCAGCGCCTGTCTGCGCGGCTGGACCACGGCCCTGCGGGCCGCCGATGCGCTGCACCTGGCCATCGCCGCCGGACGGGGCGCCACCCTTTGCAGCCTGGATGCGCCGTTCGTGAGGGCCGCCCGGCAGCTGGGGCTCGGGGCCCAGCTGATCGGGGCTGACTGACGCGCGCCTGGCGGATCGCCAGGACCACGGGGTCAGCAGAAGCGCGGCCGGATGATAAGGGTGACCTGAGCCGGTTCACTGTCAACCGGATTCCATCGAGAACAGTGCACGGGTGATGGGAAAGGGCACCTAGGCCGGCTCAGGACTTTGGAAGAGGACGACCCGGCCCTGCTCGCCTTTCGCCTGATACATCGCCAGATCAGCGTGGTTGAGAAGGATTTCGGCGGAAGATCCATGGGCGGGGAAGATGGCGATACCGACACTGGCCAGCACCCTGAGAACGTCCCCGTGAACAACACAGGGCTCGGCAATATGCTCCACCATCTCCTTGGCCATGCGCAAGACATCTTCTTGATCTCCCACTTCCAGCAACAAGCAGACAAATTCATCGCCGCCCCAGCGACTCACCATGTCATCCTCACGCAGGAAAGACGTCAAGCGTGTCGCCACCATCTGCAAGACCTCATCACCCAGATCATGAGCATAGGAATCATTGATGCTTGTGAATTGATCCACATCAATGGAGAAAATCGCAAGCCCCCACCCATGCCGCTTCGCCTGGGACAGACCGTGCTCAAGGCGTTGGTCAAAGGCTGAGCGATTGGGCACATTCGTGAGTGGGTCCTTGGTGGCGCCCTGTCTGGCTTCATCCCTTTGCTGACGCGCCTCGGCCACGTCATCGCGCGCTCCATCCAGCTCGGCCTTCGCATCAACAAGCTCCGATGCAAGCGCTGTCCTCAGCACAACCGCGTCGGCAAGACGTTCCTTCACCTGATCGGCCTCAACAGCGGCAGTCGCAACCTTTGCTTCTTTGGCTTCATTCTGGGAATGGGCGTCCCGAAGATCTTCCACAGGAACATTGTCTTGGTGGCGAACCTTATTGGCCGCTGCGGGTTCGGCCGATGGCTGCCTGCTGACCTTTTCGGACGTCATCCTCCTGTCCTCCTCCACCACTGCCTTGAGCTTCTCAAGGCGAAGAGAAGCCTGGATACGGCTTGCCGTCAGAGTGCGGCGCCGACGCAGCGCCAACGCTTCTGTGACGGCCATGGAGCCCCAGTCGGACCCAGGCCAGGCGATTACGGGCCCCGGTTCTTCTCTCGGTTGTGGACCTCACGGATCCCATCCCGGGGATCCCCGCCCTGCTGGAAGAGCTGGAGGGGATCCTCGCCGGACTCACCACGGTCACCTGCCTGGGGCACATGAAATGGCTGGGCGCCTTCATGTGCATCGCCCCGGTCCAGAGGAGCCTGGTGGGGGCCGCCACGACGGAGGAGGAGGGCTTCCGGCTGGTGGAGCGCACGGAGGCGCTGGACCCCGCCATCCGCACCCTGCTGATCGCCGATGACGCCAACGAGGCCCTGGTGCGGGAGGCCCTGGCCCGGGGCTGCAACGGCATCTACTTCGCGTCGGGCCTGTTCATGCCGGCGCTGCGGGGGTGGCCAGCGGCGGCATCTACTACCCCGAGCCGGTGGCGGCGGTACTGCGGCAGCAGCCGCCACCGGCCCCGATCGAACCGCTGACCGAACGCGAGCGGGTGGTGCTGAACCACCTGATGCTGGGCCTGACTGACCAGCGGATCAGCCAGGAGCTGGTGGTCAGCCCCGCGACCGTCAGGACCCACGTGAAGCACATCTTCCAGAAGCTCCAGGTCGACAACCGCACCAAGGCCGTGGTCAAGTCGATCGCCGCCTGGTTGATCAACCTGGAATCAGCGATGGAGGGTCGCACCCCGGTCACGGGCTGAGCCGCCTTGTCACCGGCATTACAGGTTTGGGCTGGGCCAATCCCCCGTTCTGGGGATGCGGGCCGAGGGTGCTCCAGGGGATGGTGGTCAGGACCGGGGATGACCCGAGCGGCCTCCCGATGCCAAGCCGGGACGCCCGCACCCCCAAGACCTCAGCAGCCGCTCAGCGCACCATGGCCGTCCACCTCAGCTTCGCCGCGGCCGGGCACTCCCGGGTGTCCGAGTTCATCCTGGCCGGCCGCACCGGCTACTGGCTGTGCGACCCGGACCGGGTCCTGGCCCATGGCGTCGTCAAGCTGTACGAACGGCACCCCGAGGGTGGCGACTTCGATCTCAACGACAGCGTCGTGGGCCCCTGAGTGGCCACCCTGACGATCATCGCCTTCGACCCCGCCACCCTGACGATGGAGTACGTGACCAGCGTGCCCCCGTTCAACGGCTCCGGCGTGGACTTACGACCCGGAAACGCTTGCCTGAGGGGGGAGCACTGCGTTCAGAGCCGCCACGAAGTCCCCACAGCTGATCTGCTCGGCGTAGCCGGCAAAGCAGGCCAGGGCGGCAGCATGGCGCTCCGGGGTCACCGCCTGGCAGGCGTTGTGGACGCACACAACCCGGTAGCCGCGATCAGCGGCGTCCTTCACGGTGTGGTCGATGCACTGGTCGGTGAGCAGGCCAATCACCACCAGCGTCCGGATGCCCAGGTTGCGCAGCAGGTAGTCGAGGACGGTGGAGCTGAAGGGCGAGGAGGAGCTCTTGGGGAGCACCAGCTCATCGGCCAGGGGCGCCAGCTCGGCGATCACCTCGGCGGCCCGGCTGCCGGGCGGGAAGCCCATGCCGCAGCGCTTGTAGTCGACGCTGCGGTCACGCCCGTCGGCGGTGAGGTTGGCGATCACGGTGTGGATCACCTCCAGCCGGGCCCCCCGGGCCGCCGCGAGCACCCGCTGGACGTTCGGCAGGGTGGTGGCGGCGAAGCGGCGATCGAAGCCCGGGTCGGGCCGGGGCTGGGCGTCGCCGCAGGTGCCCTGTTGCAGATCCACCAGCAGCAGCGCGGTGCCGCCGGGGTGGAGCCACTCCGCGGGTGAGCTCGACGGCATGCACGCTCCGGCGATCCGTCCAATCATGGCGACAGACGCTCGCTCGGCCCGTGTCCAATCCCCCCGCCCCCATGGCCGCGGCGCTGGCCGCGCAGGGGATCCGCTGGGTGGCGATCACCTGGGTGAACCACGCCGGGGCGCCCCTGGTGAAGGTGGTGCCCCTGGCCGGTGTGGAGGCGGCGGTGGCGGTGGGCGTGGGCTTCTCGCCGGTGTCCGATGCCTTCGGCGCCGACGGCGGCATCGATGCCGCCCATCGCCTGGCCAGGCCCGACGGCGACCTGCGCCTGCGTGCGGACGCCGCGGCCCTGGCGCCGCTGGAGCCGGGCAGCGGCTGGGCCTGGGCGCCGGGGGAGCGCTTCGAGCGCAGCGGCGCGCCCTACGCCGGCGACCAGCGCCACCTGTGCCGCCGCCAGCAGGAGCAACTGCAGCGGACCGGGGTGGAGCTGATGGCCGGCTTCGAACTGGAGTGGCTGGTGGCCAGCCCCGCTGCAGATGGCACACCGGCACCGGCGATCCCCGGCGGGCCCTACGGGGCCGACCGGCTGGTGGAGGGCCTCGACTACGCCACAGCCCTGCTCGACGCCCTGGAGGCGGCCGGCCTGCCCTGGCTGCAGTTCCACCCGGAATACGGCGCCAGCCAGTTCGAGCTGTCGTTGGCGCCGGGCACGGCCCTGGAGGCCGCCGACCGGCTGGTGCACGCCAAGTTGCTGATTCAGCGGGTGACGCGCCGCTTCGGCTGGCGCTGCAGCTTCAGCCCCAAGCCCAGCCTGGAGCGGGTGGGCAACGGCGGCCACCTGCACCTGAGCCTGCAGCGCGACGGGGTGCCGCTGCTGGAGGGCGGCGACGGGGAGGCTGGCCTTCGCGCGGACGGCGCCGGGGTGATGGCGGCGCTGCTGGCAGAGCTGCCGGCCCTGCTGGCCCTGGCCTGCCCCCTGGCGGTGTCCTACCGGCGGCTGGCCCCGGGCTCCTGGTCGGCTCCGTTTCAGGCGTGGGGCGTGGAGAACCGGGAGGCGGCCCTGCGGCTGGTCCCCGCTGCAGCCGATGGCGCCCCGGCCCACCTGGAGCTGAAGGTGGCGGATCTCGCCGCCAACCCCTACCTGCTGCTGGGGGCGGCGGCGGCCGTGGTGGCCGATGGCCTGGTGGAGGCCCGGCCCCTGCCGCCACCAGTGAGCGGCGATCCGGCCGGGTTGCCCGCCGGGGCGGTGCCGCGCCTGCCCACCAACCTGGCGGAGGCCTCGGCCGCCTTCGCCGCCAGCGACCTGCTGCGCCAGGCCCTGGGGGAAGCGCTGCACGGCTCCCTGTGCGACAGCCAGGCGGCGGAGGTGCGGCGCGCGGCGGGCTGCCGCGAATCGGAGCTGGTGGCGGCGGCGGCCTGGTGGCCGGTGGTGGGGGGGATTGGCTGAGGGGCCTTCTGCCCCGTCGTGGTCGCGACGGTCAGCCCGCCACCATCACTCGGTTCCGCCCGGCGGCCTTGGCGGCGTAGAGGGCGCCGTCGGCACTGCGCAGGCCGTTCTCCAGCGCGGCCAGACCCAGCCCCTGCACCGGCGCCAGGCCGGCCGAAAGCGTGACGCGCCGTTTTGGTGCTCCGGGGTGGGGCACCATCGCCGCCGCCGCCCGCAGCCGCTCGAGCAGGGGTCGGGCGCCCTCGGTATCCACGCCGAGCAGCAGCAGCGCGAACTCCTCGCCGCCGACGCGGGCCAGCACGTCGCCTGGGCGCAACGCACCACGCATGGCCGTGGCCACCTCCCGCAGCACCGCATCCCCCGCCGCGTGGCCCCAGCCATCGTTGATGGCCTTGAAGTGATCGATGTCGAGCATGGCCCCCACCACGGGCCGGCCATCGCGCGCCACCGCGGCGAGGGCCGCGCTGGCCGACTCAGTGAAGCCCGTGCGGTTGGGCAGGCCGGTGAGAGGGTCATGGCGGGCGGCGGCGGCCAGCTCGGCCTCCAGACGGTCGCGCTGGCGCAGGGTGGCCAGCGCCGCGATCACCTGGGCAGGGATGAAGAGATCCAGCAGCACCCACACCCAGCTGCGCCAGCCGATCGGTTCACCCGGCTGACCCAGCGCCACGTGCAGCCCGTCCTCGAAGGCAAACACCCCAAGGGCCAGCATCACCACCGCCGCAAGGCCGGCCCGCCAGCGTCGCTGCCGAGGTTGGCCAGGCAATCGGGACCGACGCAGCGCGCCTCGCGCGGCCAGGGCGCAGAGGATGGCCGTCGCGCCACGCAGCAACAGAAAGGCCAGATCGGCGGTGGTCACAGGGTCAGGATCTCGGTCACCCCTAGGGCCGGTGCTTGGAAGGTGCTGGGCATAACGCTAGGGAAGCCGTGGACTAGCGCCATGGGCGGTGACGGCCTGGCCCTGCCACCGCGCCCATCCCCAGCCAGACTCCCCCCACCCAGGCCCTTCGCTCGATGGCGTCCCTCCGCCCATGACCTTCGCGGTGGCGCTGGGGATGCTGGAGCGGGAGGGCCGCTGGCTGCTGCAGCTGCGGGACGACATCGAGGGGATCGTCCATCCGGGCTGCTGGGGCCTGTTCGGCGGCCACCTCGATCCGGGGGAGCGGCCGGAGCAGGCGGTGCTGCGGGAGCTGCAGGAGGAGATCAGCTGGGGGGCACCGCCGCTGTCGCTCTGGTTCGAGCACCACGACGCCCAGCTCAGCGCCTACTACTTCCGCGGCCCGCTCACGGTGCCCCTGGAAGCGCTGCAACTGAACGAAGGACAGGACATGGTGCTGGCCAGCCTTGAGGCGCTGCGGAGCGGCCAGATCTGGAGCCCCCGGCGTCAGGAGTGGCGCAGGCTGGCGCCTTCCCTGGAGCGGGCCGTGCGGCGGCTTGGGTCAAAGAACTAAGAATTGGTGAGTGATGCCTTAAGCTCCGAGGTATCAGATGGTCCTCCTGCGTCCCATGGTTGGTGAGGATGCACTTCCCGGCAAGATTCGCGACAATGGCCCGGAGCTCGCGCTCAGAGGCTGTATTTGCAGCCAGACCTCCATGGCGCCACCAGGGCTGCCCTCCCGACCCTCTTTCCTCCCATGAGCCGCGCCTTGAAGTGGCCCCCCGGGGTGCAGCAATGACCAACGTCTGGTGCGTGCGCGCGGGCGGCGGAATGTATGCAGACAATTTCCTCAGGGGCGGCTTCGTCGGCATCGGCTGGCGTGAAATCAGCGAGGACCTCGGCCCCGTCCAGACCCGGGAGCAGCTCTATGCGGTGGTACGGCGCTATTTCCCGGACATCCAGAGCGCCATCCTGCTCTCCAATTACGTCAACGAGATCCACCGCTTTCTGTTTGAGATCCAGCCCAACGACCACGTCATCATTCCCTCGGCGGATACGAACCTTCTGATCCACGGCGTTGTGGACGAGGGCACCGCCTATTACGACCCCAGCGGAGACGACGGCTGCCCCCTGCGGCATCGGCGTCCTGTCACCTGGGCGGCAGAACCGATCCGGCTGGACCTTTTCTCCACCCCGTTCCGGGATTCCATTCGCACCCTCCTCACCGTCCCGGCCCACACCCGAATGCGTTCGCTGCTGACGGTGTTCATGGTGGAACACGAGGCCGAATTCATCCGGGCCATTGGCACCCCCGACGTGGTGGCCGCGGCCCCGCCGGCGACCCGGAAGGAGTCCCACCGCATCGTGCTGGAACAGCTGATGCAGCTGACGCCGCCCGACTTCGAGCGGCTCGTTGTGCATCTGCTCGATGCCTTCGGGTTCGAGGACTGGGAGCGGACCGAGCACCACGGGGCCCTGCGCGATATCTTCGATGCCCGCGGCGACATCAACCTGTCGCTCCCGGCACGCATCCGCATCCATGCCCGGTTCCACCGCGGCAACCTCGGGGCGAGGATCGGTGCCGACGCCGTGCGGGAACTGCGTCAGTTCATTCCCTTCGGCGGCCACGGCGTCTACATCACGACCGCCGATTTCCAGCCAGCGGCGGCGGCGGCGGCCGCTGAAGAGGGCTTCGCCAGGATCAGCCTCGTCAACGGCCAGCAGCTGGCCGACCTGATCGCCCGCCACTGGACCCACCTGCCTGGTGAGCTCCGGGATCATCTGTCGCTCGAACAGGCACTGGTGAGGAACTGAGGCCATGCCGCCGCGATCCCGCCGCCAGCCGCCAGAGTCCGGCAAGTCCAGGCTCACCGAGGAGACCGGCGGCCTGCGCCAGCGCCTGCAGATCCTGGCGGGGTTCCTGTTGCCGCTCGTGGTGCTGAGCCTCTGGCTCAACTCCCGCGGCTTCTTCGGCAGCCCCTGAGCTCAGCGAAACGTGGGGCCGCTGCCCAGCAGCTCCACCTCCGGATCCTCCCGGAAGATGGCCAGCATCTCGCCGTACAGGGCCTCCGCCCAGGGTGCCGTGTCGATCCAGCCAAACGTCCGCCAGTTCCAGATCCGCTCGGCGCTGGCCCCGTCGGTGCAGCAGAACTCAGCCCGATCCCCGTCGCTGGGGAGGCTGTAGACGCAGACCCCGAAGCGGAAGGGGGTTCCGGCCAGTTCCACCCACCAGCCCCATTCTTCGCAGCAGACGAAGGGCACCTCCCGGCCCAGGCGCCGCAGCTTCTCCTGCAGGTAGAGGGCCAAGGCCTTGCCCACCAGGCCCTCGTTCACCATCTCCTCGGCTTCGCCGGGCAGCAGCGGAAACCGGGCCGACCTCAGGTGGATGAATTCCTTCATGGCCCCAGCAGGTGGATCCGAACGAACCCTGGGCGGACGGTAGGTCCTGCTACCAGAGTCGGCCTGCCCCGGCCCGCAAAGTGGGCAGGCAACACAGAGTCTCGGGCGTGCAGGAGCTGGTGGGGACGGTGCAGACGCTGTGGCGTTACCCGGTCAAATCGATGCTCGGGGATTCGCCCCAGCGGCTGGAGGTGGAGGCCCGCGGCATCCGGGGCGATCGGGCCTATGCCCTGTGGGACCACGCCAGCGGCCGGGTGGCCAGCGCCAAGAACCCACGCCTCTGGAGGGATCTGCTCAACTACCGGGCCCGCTTCCGGGAGGAACCAGGGCCGTCGGCGCCCCTGCCTCCGGTGCTGATCGGCCCGCGGGAGGACGACGGCACCGCCGAGCTGTGCAGCGACGACACCGATGTCGGTGCCTGCTTCAGTGCGCTGTTCGGTCGCCGGGTGAGCCTGCTCGACACCCCGCCGGAGGGCGCCAGTCTCGACCAATACTGGCCCCCGGTGGAAGGCCGCGCCTTCCAGGACGAAACCAACGCCCTGGAATTGCCCGAGGGCACCTTCTTCGATGCCTGCCCCATCCACGCCATCACCACCGCCACCCTGGAGCGGCTGCGGCAGCTCGAGCCCCAGCTCGACTTCGCTGTGGAACGGTTCCGCCCCAACCTGCTGATCCAGACGCCGGAGGGGGCCGAAGGCTTCGTGGAGGGGGCCTGGGACGGCGCCTGCCTGCAGATCGGCGAGCAGCTGCTGCTGCGGGTCGACGGCGGCTGCCCCCGCTGCGTGGTCACCACCCTGGCCCAGGGCCCCCTGGGCGAAGACCTGGAGATCCTGCGGGCCACCGCCCGCCACAACGGCGTGGTGGCCGGCCTCCGCCTCAGTGTGCTGACCCCCGGCCCGGTCGCCGTAGGCGATCCCGTGCGGCTGCTGCGGCCAGACGAGGCCTGAGGCCCCCGTGACCCAGAGTCACCCAGTGATCGTTGCGCAGACCTGCCTTGGTCGCCCCCTCTCCTGACCTCGCCGCCGCGGTGCGGGTGCGGCTGTTCGCCGCCCTGCGGGAGAAGGCTGGCTGGGGTGAGCGCCTGGTTACCCTCGAAGGCAGCCCCACCAGCGCCACCGATCTCTGGCATCGGTTGGCCCTCGACGACGGCTCCTCCGCCGGCGCCGCTGGCGTCCCGCCGACCATCCGCGTCGCCATCAACCAGGCCTTCGCCAGCGCCGACACCCCCCTGCGCCCCGGCGACGAGGTGGCCTTCCTGCCCCCGATCACCGGAGGCTGAGCGATGCCGACCCCCAGCCCGGAACACCCGATCGCGGTGCATCTCCTGGAGGCACCCTTCGAGCCACTGGAGCTGCTGGCCGCCTGGCAGCGGAGCCTTGGCGCCGCAGGGACGGCCGCCGAAAGCCACTTCATCGGCCGCGTGCGCCCCACCACCGCCAGCGGCGCGCCCCTGGAGGCCCTGGAGCTGGAGCATTACCCCGGCATGAGCGGGGCCCAGCTGCGGGCCATCGCCGGAGCCTGTGCGGCGCGCCATGGCGCGGGGGCGGTGCTGGTGGCCCACCGGGTGGGGCGGGTGGAACCGGGGCAGGCGATCGTGCTGGTGGCCGTCCAGGCCGACCGCCGCGGCCCTGCCCAGCGCTGCGTCCAGGAGTTGCTGGAGGATCTCAAGCACCACGCCCCCTTCTGGAAACGGGAGTGGAGCGGCGGCAGCGGCACCTGGGTGGCCGGCAACACCCCTCTCTGACTCCATCACCCCCCTCCCATGGGCCAGTCCTGCGGCGCCCTCACCGCCGACCACATCGCCTTCATCGCCGCCCAGAAGCTGTTCTTCGTCGGCACCGCCACGGCGGACAGCACGGTGAACGTGTCCCCCAAGGGGCGGGATGCGCTGCGGGTGCTCGGCGAGCGCCGGGTGATCTGGCTCAACCTCACCGGCAGCGGCAACGAAACCGCCGCCCATGTGCAGGCGTGCCCGCGGATGACGCTGATGTTCTGTGCCTTCGAGGGCCCGCCCCAGATCCTGCGGCTCTACGGCACCGCCCGCACCATCCAGTGCGGCGAAGACGGCTGGGACGAGCTTTACGGCCTGTTCGAGCCCCTGGCCGGCGCCCGTCAGATCTTCGATCTGGCCATCGACAAGGTCCAGACCTCCTGCGGCATGGCCGTGCCCAAGTACGCCTACGGGGGGGATCGCACCGCCCTCGACAGCTGGGCGCGCCGCAAGGGCAACGACGGCCTGGAGCGCTACTGGAAGCGCAAGAACCGCCGCAGCATCGACGGTCTCCCCGCCCCGATCCCCGCCCCCCGGCCCACCGGCGACGGCGCGACCTGACTCAGAGCACCGGCAGCCGCAGCAGCTGGGCCCACAGCTCCGCGCCGGCCTCCAGGGCGCCGGTCTCGGCGGGGATCTCCAGCAGCAGGTCGGCGCCCTGGAGCGAGCCGATGCGGGAGGAGGCCTGGCTACCCTCCACCTCCGCAAGCAGGGCGCCGTCGCCGGCAACCGCCAACCGGGCGCGGGCCAGTTCGGGCCGGCCGGCGCCCCGTTTCAGCGGCGAGACCAGGCGCACCTTCAGCCGCGGCAGCAGCACCACCTCGCCCCCCTCCAGCTGCTGCAGGGCCGGCCACAGCAGCTGCAGGGCCGTGATCGCCGCGGCCACCGGGTTGCCGGGCAGCCCGAAGAAGGGCCGCGGCCCCAGCTGGCCGAAGGCGAAGGGCCGGCCGGGCTTGAGGAACAGCTTCCAGAAGCCCACCTCCCCCAGCTCCGCCAGCAGGGGCCGGATCCAGTCGCTGTCGCCGGCCGACACGCCGCCGGTGCTCACCACCACGTCGCAGCCGCTCGCCAGCTCCAGCAGCGCCTGGCGCAGGGCGGCCGGGTCGTCGGCCACCACCCGCTGCTCGCTGACGGGGTAGCCCAGCCGGTCCAGCAGGGCCCGCAGCAGGGTGCCGTTGCTCTCCCAGATCTGGCCCGGCCCCCGCGCCGCTCCAGCCGCCACCAGCTCATCGCCGCTGATCAGCAACCCCACCCGCGGCTGGGCGCTCACCAGCAGCGTCGCCACTCCGCAGCTGGCCAGCCGCCCCAGGGCTGCTGGGCCCAGGCGCACACCGGCCGGCAGCAGCTCGTCGCCGGCGGCGGCCTCCTCCTCGGGGGCGCGGATCCAGGGGTTGGGCCCCACCCTCCCAGTGAGCACCAGGCTGTCGGCGCCTGGCGCCTCTCCAAGGGATTCGGGACGCACCAGCTCCTGGGGCAGCACCCGCTGTGCCCCCTCGGGCAGGGGCGCGCCGGTGAGGATCCGGATCGCTTCCCCCTCCTCCAGCTCCATGCCGTAGGGGGCCCCGGGGGCGGAGCGTCCCACCAGGCGCCAGCGGCGCCCCGGGCCGGGGGCGTCGGCTTCGGCGATGGCGTAGCCATCCATGATCGAAGCCCGGAAACCCGGCACCGCCTCGGACGCCCGCACCGGCTCGGCACTCACCCGCCCCAGGCACAGCCCCAGCGGCAGCCGCTCCGCGCCCTGCAGCGGGGTGATGGCCGCCAGCACCAGGCGCCGGGCCTCCTCCAGGGGCAGACCTTCGCGGGGGAACGGCTCAGCCATCGGACTGCCCGGCCGGCTCCTGGACATCGGGGTGCCGCCAGGGGCCCCGGCGCCCCCCCTCCTTGCGCAGCAGCCGCACCGGGCCGATGGTCATGGCCGGATCGGCCGATTTGACCATGTCGTAGAGGGTGAGCAGGCCCACCTGCACCGCCGTCAGCGCCTCCATCTCCACGCCGGTGGCGCCGTTGGTGCGGGCGCTGGCCTGCAGCCGCAGGCCGCTGCCGTCGGCGCTGGGCTCGATCAGCACCTCCAGGCCGGTGAGGGCGATCGGGTGGCACAGGGGAATCAGCTCCCAGGTGCGCTTGGCCCCCTGGATCGCCGCCACCCGGGCCACCGCCAGCACGTCACCTTTGGCGGCCCGGCCCTCCAGCACCAGGGCCAGAACGGCCGGCGCCATGGTGATGAAGCCCTCGGCCACGGCGCGGCGGTCGCTGGCAGGCCGGTCGCCCACCTCCACCATGTGCACCTGGCCGGCGGCGTTGAGGTGGGAGAGACCGGGCTGGCTCATGCCGGGGCGGAATCGGCGGCCTCAGAAGGGTATCGGCATCGCCACATCAGCCGGCAACGGCGCGCAGGAGGCCACCCGCTCCTCCACCACCGCCCCCACCACCACGATCGAGGGGGAGACGAACGCCTCGGCCTCCACCCGGTCGGCCAGCACGGCCAGGGTGGCCACCAGCTGCCGCTGGCCCCGCACGGTGCCCTGCTGGATCACGGCGGCGGGCGTGGTGGGGGCCAGCCCCCCCGCGATCAGCTCCGCCACGATGTGGCGCAGGTTGTGCAGGCCCATGTAGATCACCAGCCCGTCGCTGCTGCGGGCCAGGCCGCGCCAGTCGACGCCGGGGCGGCGCTTGTCAATCTCCTCGTGGCCGGTGACGAAGGTGACGCTCGAACCCGCCCGCCGATGGGTGACGGGAATGCCGGCGTAGGCGGGGGCGGCGATGCCGGCGGTGACCCCGGGCACCACCTGCACCGGGATGCCATGGGCGGCCAGGTGCGCCGCCTCCTCACCGCCGCGGCCGAACAGGAACGGATCACCGCCCTTCAGGCGCACGATCAGGCGGCGTCGGCCGGCCAGCTCCCGCAGCACGGCGTTGGTGCTGGGCTGGGGCACCGAATGGTGGCCGCGGCGTTTGCCGACGAAATGGCGCTCGCACCCCTCGGGCACCAGATCCAGCAGGGCGGTGGGCACCAGGGAGTCGTAGACGAGGGCGTCGCACTGCTGCAGCAGCCGGTGGGCCCGCAGGGTGAGCAGGTCGGGATCCCCCGGACCGGCCCCCACCAGGTACACCGTCCCGGGGCCATCGTTCGCCGGGGGGGCCAGGGTTTCGTCCGTCATGGCTCCGTCATGGCAACGCCATCAAGGCCTCAAGCACCACGGCCCGGAACCGGGGCCGCTGCAGCAGCGGCACGCCCAGCGGCGACGGCAGGGCGTCGGTGAGCCGGTTGGCCGCCAGGGCCAGGGGCAGGGCAGGGCCAGGCAGGGGCAGCGGTGCGTCCGCAGGGTTGGGGGCACTGTATGGAGTGGCGCGGCAACGGCCACCGGTGACGGCCTCCAGGTGGGCCAGGAAAGCCGCCCCCAGGGGGCCCTCCAGGGGGTGATGCAGCAGCCAGGGCCCCTCTTCCGCTTCGGCCTTCAGGGACGCCAGCTCGTCGGCCAGGGCGCCCTGCCAGGAGGGCCAGGAGCCCAGGAAGGGCAGGTGCCGCAGCGGCCCGCGACGCCGGCATCGCGCGGCGATGTTTGGCACGTCCCGGCGCACATGGCTGCCGGGCAGCAGAAACAGGGGCACCAACAGAAGGGGGGCCGCACCGCTGCCGGCCGGCAGGTCCGGGGGTTCCCCTGCGGTGAGGGCCTCCAGGGCCACGGGCGCCTCGCGGCCCTCTTCCAGCTGGCGGGCCAGGTCCTGCAGTTCGGAGGGGATCACCCCACCGGCACGGCCATGCACCACCAGCAGGAGGGGGCTTGCGATGATCCGGCGCATGCCCCTCACCCTAGGGATCACCGTATGGAGGCCGCCGCGCATGTCGACGCCGAGCTCCCGTGAGGCATGGACGCCGCAGCGGCGGCTGGAGCAGGCAGAGGCGCTGGGGGCCGACCGCCGCCGTTTCCGCGAGCTGATCGCCGCCCTGGGCAGCGGCGAACGCAGCGGCCGGGCCCTGAGCCGGACCGAGGCCAGCGAAGCCCTCGATCTTCTGCTCGATGGTCGCTGCAGCGACGCCCAGGCCGGTGCCTTCCTGATCGCCCATCGCCTGCGGCGTCCGGAGCCCCAGGAGCTGGCCGGCCTGCTCGACAGCTACCGGCGGCGAGGACCCCGGCTGGCAGCGACGCCGCGGCGGGTGCTCAGCTTCGGGGTGCCCTTCGATGGCCGCAGCCGCTCCGCCCCTCTGCTGCCACTGGTGGCCCTGCTGCTGGTGACGGCGGGCGTCGGGGTGGTGCTGCACGGCGGTGGTCCGATGCCGGTGAAGTACGGCTTCACCACGGCCGAGGCCCTGGCCGCCCTCGGCCTCGACCGCCGCGACCTCGCCTGGGGCGAGGTGAACCGTCACTTCGCCCAGGAGGGGCTGGCCCTGCTGCACCAGCCGGCCCACTTCCCGGCGGCCGAGCGGTTGGTGCCGGTGCGGGAGCAGATCGGCAAACGTCCGCCGATCGCCACCCTCGAGTTGCTGTGGAGCTGCCACGACGGGCCCCATCTCCAGGTCAGCGGCTTCGTCCACGCCCCCACCGAACCGCTGGCCCGCCTGGCCCTGGCCGCCACCGGCCAGGACGAGCTGCTGCTGATCAAGGGGATGGAGGGGGGTGTGGAGCTGCCCACCAACCGGGTGGCGATCGCCTCCCACCGTTGGGGGGGAGACTCGGAGCGGCTGATCCTGCGGGCCCGGGACCACGGCCTGGGGGCCCCCGAGGTGCCGCTGGAGAGCGTGGCGCAGTGGCAGGGCCAGGCCCGGGACGCCCTGACCGGCTCAGGACCGCTGCTGCCCGGGCTGATCTGGAACGGTGGCTTTCTGCTCTGGCGCGCCGGGATCAGCGAGAGCCTCCAGGCGGGGCTGACCCTGGCGGAGCGGCTGCTGGAGGATGGGGCGGTGGAGCAGCGGCGCCGCCAGCTGGCCGGCGAGCTGGCTGACGGACTGGCCCTCACAGCAGGGGAAAGCCCCCCAGCAGAGCACCGGCCCGATCCAGCAGGTTGTTGATCAGCCGGCGCCCCTGGCGCTCCCCCTCCTCCCCCCAGCGGGCCTGGCCGGAGCGCACCTGCTCGACTCCGTCCGGCCCCATGGCCATCCGCACGTAGTCGCCGTCCTCATCGAGCCAGGCCTCCAGGGCAGCGTCCATCACCTCCACATGAAACTGGAGCCCGTGGGCATGGTGCCCGATCCGGAACATCTGCTCGGCACAGACGGGCGTCGAGCCCAGCAAGGTGGCCGCGGCGGGCAGCCGCATCCGGTCACCGTGCCAGTGCAACACCGGCATGGCATCCCCGAGCCCGGCGAGCACCGGTTCCTGGTCCGCCGGCCGGGTCCAGGCCACCGGCCCCCAGCCCACCTCGTAGGCCCGCACGGGGGGCTCCCCTGCCATCAGCGGCACCACCTGGCCGCCGGCGGCGAAGGCCAACAGCTGGGCCCCCAGGCACAGGCCGATCACCGGGCGCTCGCACGCCAGGCACTCCCGCAGCAGAGCCACCTCCCCTTCCAGCCAGGGGAACGCCGGCGAGCCGATGTCCCCCACCCCCATGGGTCCCCCCAGCACCAGCAGGGCCTGGTCGGGGCCAAGCCGGGGCAGGGGCTCCCCCCGGTCGGGCCGGCACACCGTCAGCGTCCAGCCCCGGCGGCTCGCTTCCTCAGCGAAGCGTCCCGGGCCTTCCCGCTCCAGGTGCTGGAGCACCACCAGATGGGTCATGGGTGGGCAGGACAGCGATGGGAGCCCCAGCATGGGGGCGTCCGTCGGTTCAGGCCAGGATCCATGCGCAGTGATCCGAGCCTCGGCCAGCTGTTGGCGCTGTTGATCAGCTCGGTCGGTCTGGGTTACACGATCTACGGCAAGAAACAGGACCAAGCGGTGGCAGTGGGCTGTGGGGTGCTGCTGATGGTGATCCCCTACGGCCTCAGCAACCTGGCCGTCCTGCTGATCGTGGCGCTGCTGCTGATGGCGCTTCCTTTTGTCCTGAACCGCTACCTCGCCTGAACCATGACGATCCCCCAGGAGGTGCTGCGTTTCTGGTTTGAGGAGACTCCCGCCTCCGCCTGGTTCAGGCCCGGCCCCGAGGGCGACCGGGCCGTGCGGGAACGGTTCGGGGCGCTCACCGAGCAGGCCCTGGTCGGCGGCCTGGATACCTGGGGCGACAGCACCCCGGACGCCCTCGCCCTGCTGCTGCTGCTCGACCAGTTCCCCCGTCAGATCTGGCGTGACCAGGCCCGCGCCTTTGCCGGCGATGCCCTGGCCCAGGCCCTGACGCTGCGGGCCCTGGAGACCGGCTGGATGGCAGCGGAGCCGGCCCCCGAACGGCGGCCGTTCTGGCTGATGCCCCTGATGCACAGCGAGGATCTGGCCCTGCAGGAACGGGGCCTGCCCCTGTTCGATCGCCACACCGACGCGCGCACGGCCGACTTCGCCCGTCGCCACCATGCGGTGATCGCCCGCTTCGGTCGCTTCCCCCATCGCAACCAGGCCCTCGGGAGGCCCAGCACCAGCGAGGAACTGGCGTTCCTGCAGCAGCCCGGCTCCCGCTTCTGACCCCCCGCCCCATGCACTCCCCCACCGACCCTTCCGACGCCGCCGGGGCCCTGCGGGCCGCCGAAGCCACCGCCCATCGGCTGGCGGGGGAGCTGTTTTCCTGGGACCTCAACCGGGCCCTGGAGCTGGCCCTGCTCAAGACCTTCTGCGTGCCCTCCATCTCCGGCCTGCTGGCCCGCACCGGGGAATTCGAGCAGCGGCCCCGCAAGCGCTACGACGACACGGGCCTGATGCTGGCCGAACATCGCCCTCTGAGTCTCATTCTTGGATCTAGACTGATTTTTGAGGGGTTTTCAGGGGTTCCTTAGGGAGACTCTGGAAAAGCCACCCCATTCACGGGACAATGGCCTTGTGATCGCAGGTAAGGGCTGGGTTCATGGGCGGCAAGCAGCTGGGGTTCGGTGACTATGAGCAATCCACAGCCAAGAAGCGCACCAAACGTGAAAAGTTTT
>CALSBA010000036.1:0-17745 GCA_943373065.1 Synechococcus sp. UW140
CAAAAACTTCTCACGTTTGGTGCGCTTCTTGGCTGTGGATTGCTCATAGTCACCGAACCCCAGTTGCTTGCCGCCCATGAACCCAGCCCTTACCTGCGATCACAAGGCCATTGTCCCGTGAATCGGGTGGCTTTTCCAGAGTCTCCCTAAGCGTCTGCTGCCCCGAAGGCAAAGAAGTAACTTTACATACTTGTTGCCTCAATATTGAATATCGTCCCATCCTCGTAGTCTTCAGAGTATATTTGGGAGATCTTTTCTGCAATCGCAGTCGCTGTTTCCTGCATTACTTCTACACCGCTCCACAACCCTATACCCGATATCTCGCCATGGCAAGAATAGTAGTCTGCCATACGTACCGAGATTTCTGCCGCACGGTTCATGATGCATTCGTACTCATTGGCCAAACTCAATGCATGTAGGTCATTACCGTCTAGCTGTGACGTTGTCTCGTTAACTATTTGGGGATTGCCCTCTTCGTCGCAGGAGTTGGCATTAAGTAGCGCAATGTCCCGACCAAAGCTGCAAGGCGCAAAAGGTCCTTTGCTAAGGGCCGATAGTGGCAGCTGATTGCCTTCTATCGAATTATGCTCGTTTCCGTTAATGGTGCCATCTGTGTCCTGAATGAAGCTCATGGGGAAACACTCAAGTGGTTGGTAAAGTGGTCAAGTGAGATTCGTGCTGGAATCTCTGTCCTGAATATGGAGCTAGCCTCTTCGGATGCGAAGTCGAAAAGCTCTCTATCCAGAATTTGGCTCACATGCTGGAGCCTGACGACGCTTTAGGTATTTCGCTTCTGGGGTGGTGGTGGGCGAGCATGTGTCACGTAGTTAAGAGATGATGTATCTAGCTGCATATGACTATTGCTTCTAGACTCAGTCTGTTTATTTCTTTTCATAGCTCTCGGGAACCACTGTAGTGGTGTTTGATGCAGCAAGTAGTGCCGACTGAACCCTCTCTGGGTTCCAGCGAATAAACCGGCTGATTCGAATGTAGTCTCGACCAGGCAGCAGTACTTTCGCCTCTCTCAGGCTACGGATATACCACCTGGTACAGCTGAGTCGTTCAGCCAGTTGCTCTGTAGTTATCCAGTGACTCAATGTAGTCGAGTCAGGATATGGATACTCTCTAGCAGTTGAATTCATGGGAGTCGGAGGAAACCCACAACACCCCAAAGGGTTTGTGGAAGTGAGTTTCGCTACGACGACGATTTGCGGACCGGCTCCGGGCCGGGCTCTACCGTGGTGGATAGAGCAGTGCGGTGATGTTTACCTCCCCCGACCGGCATTCCGGAGCCGGTCAAGAGGACGGGGTGAATGGAGCGGTTACATCCACCTCTACCCTCATAGCACTCCTTCCAGCAACTTTGCAACCTCCCTGCGTGCCAGCCAGAGCCACCCGGACTCATCAATCCTTCCCCCCCAGGCGTTCCCGAGCCCTTGCCACCTGACGAGCGGTGTGGTCCTCGCTGCTCCACGGATAGGAGTCGATGTGGATCTGCAACGAGTGGCCCATTAGATCAGCTGCTCCTGCAGCATCAATACCAAGTCGATGACATCGCAATGAGTAGGCATGCCGTAGTCCATATAGTGTGACGTGCTCACTACGTAGCTCAGCAGCGGCCACCATAGTCTTCCATGAGCGCTTATTTCTTAGATAAAGTCGAATGGCATCTGCTACGCCGTTCGTTGCTGAGAAGGTTGGCAGCTTCAGTACGTTGTCTTCCCACCGTTCCTGTAGTTCCCACTGCTGAAGGTCTCCTTCATGGTCCTTCAATGGTAATGACTCTACCCAGCGCGGCTTTGTACTGCCACGTCCAGCTTTCTTCTCGTAAGCCACATGCCAACGTCGCTTACCACTACGTGGATCTTCCCGAATGCTGAGATACTGCAGCTCGATTGGACGTAGTCCAAGCTCCGCGATCAGACGTAAGGCATCTGACCAATGCTGGTCAGCCAAGCCTTCAATCATGGCCACGATATCCCCATCTGGAATGGGATCCGATTTCTGAACTCGGCGACCGTCCCGTGGTGCTGCCCCTATCAGCTCACGCAGCGTGCCAGCAGGCAGCCATGTCTTCGGAAAATCGCAGCGATGGACGGCGTGATCCAGAAATGCCGCCAGGGCCCGTACCCCGATCTCCCTGGCCCGGCAGCCGCTCTGCCAGTGGCCAGTGGCGGCTTCGATCAGACCAGTGGCGTCCTTAGGGGGGTCGGCAGACTCCATCAAATGGATTGCACGCTGGAGCACGGGCAGGTATTTCCTGTTCCAAGTGGTCTCGCTCACGGCTGTTCCCCGAGTCCTCTTGGCTCGGTTGAAGGAGGCAAGCGCTTTCGGCCAGTCCAGACGTGCCTGACTGGAGCGGCCCTCCACCAGTGGCATGGCCTGCCGCAGGCTCAGGGAGGGTTCCCTCTGCAGCTCTGAAGCCAGCTGCGAGACACGATTGATGATAGGACCTTGACTGGCGCTGCTCCAGGCGTAGGGGAGCTGAATGCTTTGAACCTTCTGATCGGCATGGGGCACCTTGATCTCCAGGCGGGTCATGCCGTTGCGATCGGCTCGAACGTGCCATCCCGCCCCCCCTGCCGCTTGGCGAACTGCTGCGTTGAGTGCCTTTGCCCAGGCTGCAGGCTTTGTTCTCTGCGCTGGCTTTCGCGGGGCATCTGCCATCGGACCCTTCCAGGAAGCACTAGGCAGAGTTTACGACAGATTTACGACCAGTGGCTTTCACCGGGCAACACGGAACAACACCCAGCCCCTTAGAAGCATTGCTATGACTAGGTCAGCCCAGTGGACATGGGTTACTCCTAGTACTTTGGGAGCACTAGGTCGCAGGTTCGAATCCTGTCGCCCCGATTGGGTTTTCAGGGATTGGCCAAGGCCACTGGTTGATAAACCATTGATAACTGGCACTCCATAGACCGTTGGTCAAGGCGAGAAGGCCCTGTCCTGCTAGAGCGGTATGGGAAGGGGTGACGCCTGCCGCAAATCACTTGGTGTGATCTTCCTTTGGAAGGGTCTCCCCCGAGGCCGTCATGCCGAAGAAGGCCACCGCAGGCGCAGGCAACAGTGGAAGGCTTCATGCAACGGCTAAAAGCCCGGAAGCAACGTTCTCGGGCGGCATCCTCCAGGAGCTGATGTTCCACTGGCTTTCCTGGATCGGGTGCACCGCTTGTTCGGCGGCGATCTCCTGGAGCGTCTTGCGGCCACTGATCGCCTCCCTGGCGACCTTGGCCTTGAACTCGGGGCTATGGGTGCGGCGTTTGCTCATGGGTGGGATCCCGCTCTCAGGGATTGGTGCCCCGCCTCATAGATTAACGATGGACCCTGTCCAGAAATCACAGTCCACCTCAGTGAGTACCTGGAGTTTGTCTGTTGGACTTGTTTAACTTGAGAAGCAGAGTAAGTTTATTCTCAAACATCTTGTAGATTATGGCATTCGAATTCGACCATCTTTTTGTCTGTACTGATGTTGGTGCGTTTGAAGCTGATCGTCTAGTGTCATTCGGTTTGGTTGAGGGATCATCTAACACGCATTCTGGGCAAGGCACAGCCAATCGTCGTTTCTTTTTTCACAACGCCATGTTGGAACTGCTTTGGATTCACAATTCAGAAGAGGCTAAGTCTGAGCAGATTCATCTTACTCGTCTTTGGGAACGCTGGACGAATCGGAATGATGGGGCGTGTCCATTTGGGATCTGTTTGCGTCCAGCTACAAGTTCTAGCGAGACAGCTGCATTTCCTAGTTGGTCGTATCATCCACCTTATCTGCCTAGAACATTGAGCATCGCGGTAGGCAAGAATAGTGATGTGTTAACTGAGCCAATGCTTTTCCGGATTTCTTTTGGTCAACGTCCAGACCGATATTCTGCTGAGAAGTCACAACCTCTAGATCATGGCCTTGGCTTGCGCGAAGTTACTCGTGTAGAGTTGATCAGTCCTACTGCAAATAATCTGTCACCAGAACTTCAAGCATTGATTAATACGAGTCAAGTAAAACTAAGAGCTGGAGTGGAATACTGGGTTGAGCTTGGCTTTGATGGAGAAGTGCAGGGACAACAGATAGATTTCCGACCTAGGCTGCCCCTTGTTATGAGTTGGTAGCGTGGAGTCGCCAAGCAATAATGCGCTGCAACGGACGGACGCAAAACCTGGGTAGTGTGTCATGGGCTACTTGCCGCCGTCGAGGTTCACCGTTAGACAAAAAACACCATCAACTAGCATTCAAAAAACTCGAGCAACTATGCCATACATCCACATTCAAATTACACGCGAAGGCGCGACAGCCGAGCAAAAAGCAGAGCTGATCCGTGGTGCGACTGAACTTCTGGTTCGCGTGCTTGAAAAGGATCCAGCTACTACCTTCGTGGTAATCGAGGAAGTGGATACTGATAATTGGGGTGTAGGCGGTGAAACTGTGTCGACATTACGCCGCCGCGTCAAAGGAGAGATAACATGACGACGACTCCTCATGCGGTTGCCTTTGATGAAGTCGCTGCACTTATACAAGACTACTTCGACGGTCTTTATTATGGTGACACGCAACGTTTGCGTCAAGCATTCCACCCTGAAGCAGTATATGCCACCGCCTCCGAAGGCGAGACGCTCATCCTGCGTATGAACGAGTATTTTCAGATCGTCGATAGCCGACCATCGCCCGCCTCGCGCGGAGAACAGCGAACCGATCATATCCTGTCGATTGAGTTTGCCGGGCCCGTCACATCAGTTGTGAAGCTGCGATGCTCGATTCATCCCAAGCACTTCATTGACATCTTGACCTTAATTCGCGTGGATGGGCGATGGCAGATCATCGCCAAGATTTTTCATTTCACTGTCGATGCTCCTTCATGAAGAAACAGCCGAACAAGGCGCTCTACTCAACAGCCATTCGCCGGGTGCCTAGCGGCACTTCGGCGAACTTTTTGTCACACATTCTGCTGCTGCAGGCTGCGCGGCGCCTGAGCGGTGGGGCTTACGCCCCTTGTGGCTGTGAGTGAGTTTGGACGTTCGGCCTCAGAACTTATGCGCGTCGCCATTCTTGGCAACTCCGGCTCCGGGAAATCCACCCTCGCGGCAGCACTTGCTGCCTCGGAAGGATGTCCGTCTCTCGATCTCGACACCGTAGCCTGGGAACCAGGTCAGTCTGCGGTTCTGCGCGAAGACAGTCTTGCGCGCGCAGAAGTACTCTGCTTCTGTCGCAACAACCCTAGTTGGGTACTTGAAGGCTGCTACGCAACGTTGATCGAAGCTGCTCTTGAGTTCAGACCAATGCTTATCTTCCTCAATCCGGGCCTGGAGGCCTGTCTTGCTAATTGCCGCTCGCGGCCGTGGGAACCGCACAAGTACGCGTCGAAGCAGGAGCAGGACAAGAATCTTCAGTTTCTGCTGTCTTGGGTAGTGGACTACTATACCCGCAGCGGTTCGCTTTCGCTTAAAGCTCATATGCTTTGCTTTCAAGCCTATGCAGGCCCGAAGCATGAGCTTCAGTCGCTTCCACGCCTTCACGCTCTGGAACCCAATCTTTTGGCGTGGGTGCGCTGAGGCCTGACCCCTCGCGCAAGCGGAGCGCCATCGGCAGGACGCCAGCCCGGGCCTGGCGTCCTGCCATCGTCGCCCGCTTAGCTAGAACGTTAGACGTCATGAACATCGGTCCAGGCACTCCCGCAGACGCAAGAGTGATCGGCGAGTTGATCGGTATCTTTCAGTCGATGCTCACACTAGATCCATGAGGTGCTGGTGCGGAACAATACCTCGCGTCGGTGTCAGAACAGGCTGAACGGCAGTACTAGGAGTTGCCCCGCTATTCGTACCTGATTGCCGAGGCTGAAGGGAACGTAATTGGCTTCATTGCCATACGCGATAAGACTCATCTCTTTCACTTGTTCGTCGCCTCCGAGCATCAGCGCAAGGGCGTCGCCCGTGCCTTGTGGTGCAAGGCGCGCGATCACGCGCTTGACGTTCTTGGCGTTAGTGAGTTCATTGTGAACTCGAGCATGAACGCCGTGCCAACGTATAGGAGGTTTGGCTTTATGCCCGTGGGAGCAGAGGTCGGCGCACACGGCATCGCGTTCATGCCAATGCGTGTTGAGTTGCAGAATGACGTCTAACCACACAGTCGAGCCGTTCCTGCCGGTCGACATTTTCAAGGTGGGTGACCGCTTGGATCCAATGACCCGTCGCTCCATGTTTCGCGGTGATCTGACCAGATCAGCAAGAGCTGACGTTGTGAGGCCATGACCGTTTGTGACGGCGACTCGGCCGTGCATTTCCTGCGCACTGGGCTCCATCCGGTGCGAACGTAGCTGAGACGTCTCCTGGCCCGGGACGGCTGCGCGCCAGGACTGCCGGCAACCATCCGGACACAAGAGTACGGGACGCGGGCTCAGGCCGCCTTTGCGAGCGGCTGAGCGCGCTGTTCCAACAGCGCGGCCAGCGGCGTGCGTGGACGCAGCGCGACTCGCTCGCAAACCAGAGCGGTGGTCAGAGCATCGAGCCCAGCGCGGTGGCTCGCCTCGATCAACGTTTGGTCGAACAGGTCGCGTTGCGCGTGGCTGCCGCCGAAACGATGCACCGCGTGGCGGATCGGCCGCAGCAACTCGACGCACTCGGCGTAGCGGCCCTGACCGAAAGCCTGGATCGCGCGTGTGACTGGGTAGCCGACTTCACGCGTGAACTCGAGGTTGTCGGTGGCGACGGTGAGGTCACCGTCCAGAACCGCGCGCTGGGCCTCGAGCACCGCCTGCTGTTCCTTCGCGCGGCCGGCGCCAACGAAAGCCATCATCGCGTGCGCGTCGTTGAACGCGTAGTTGCCAGTGGCGGCGATCGGCTCCCAGTTGTCGGCCACCACCTCGAAGCGGCTGCCGACGTCCACGCCGCGCAGCATCAGCCGCCACAGCAGGGCTGAAGCGTCGACCAGCTCTAGGACGACGCTCGAGCGGGCGCCGAAGACAGGCCCGTCGAACAGGCGCAACGCGTCGTCGTTCGCGCCAAGCTCCAGATAGAACACGGCCTGGTGCCACCAGTTGTGTACCGCGAAGAAGCTGTCTTCGGCCCAGGCGTCCGTGTCGTGGTTCATCCATGCCAGGCCCTCACTGGGCTGGTTGCGCATCTCGTACACATGCGCAACCGCGTGCCAGGCCCAGGTGTCCTGCCGCTGCAGTTCGACCGCCTTCCAGCCCTGCATCTCGGCCTGCCCGTAGTCGCCGGTTTCCTCCAGTCCGAACGCGTGCATGCCGAGCAGCGCGTGGTAACCCGGCATGGAGTGGCTCCAGGCCGGTAGTGCGCGCGCGATGCGATCGCGCAGCATGCGCGAGTCGCCGCGGAAGAAGTCGATCTGGTGCCCGACCTGCAGCGCCAGCGCATCGCACGGATAGGTGACGCTGACGTCCTCGAGCACGCGGCCCGCGCCGCGCCAGCGGCCTTCGGCGAGCAGGTGCGCAGCCTCCAGGTGTCCGCGTTCGCGTTCGGTTGCGGGGAGGTCTGCCGCCGCGGCGAGGCACCCGCGAGCCACCGGCAGGGCGAGCGGCTCGGTGCCGAGCAGATGCAGGTAAGCCTTCAGCACATGCGCCATCACCATCTGCGGGGCCGAGGTCAGCGCCGCGTCGACGCTGGCGACCGGATCGCCGATGTAACAGCGGAGCTGATGCGTGGCGATCTCGAAGTGGGCCAGGCTTTCGGCGGTGGTGCCGGTCATCTCAAAGCCGGCGGAATCGCGCTGGGTCATTGCAACTCTCCTGCGAAATGTTTAGGGGCCGTCACTCAATCGCCGGTGACGGATCGGTTCCTGTACCTTATGAATTTGAAAGTGTGACGCCCATGGCTGAGGCGCTGCCGCCTTTGGCCGATCCGCCGCCTGGCGATAACCCGTCCCCTAACGAGGGAGGTTCCGATGGATGCCCTGTCCGACGTCCTGAAGGCGCTGCGCATCTCCGGTGGCCTCTTCCTCGACGCCGAGTTCACCGCGCCCTGGTGCGTGGCCTCGCGCGTCGGCCCCGAGGACTTCCGCAACGCCGATGAACTGCCGCCAAGCGTGGTCGCGTTCCACTACGTGATCGATGGCCAGATGGTGGTCGAGGTCGAGGGTGCGACGCCGGTGACCGTGCACGCCGGCGAGATCGTGCTGCTGCCACGAAACAACCCGCACCTGCTGGCAAGCCAGACGGGTCTGTCCCCGCTGGACCCGGATCCGCTGGTGCAACGGGACGAAGACGGACTGCTGCGCATGGTGTACCGCGGCGGCGGCGCGCCCACGCGTCTCGTCTGCGGCTTCGTCGGCAGCCCGGTGCGGCGTCATCCTTTGCTCGAGGCGCTGCCGATGACCCTCACGCTTGACATCAAGGACAAGCCCTGCGCCGAGTGGGTTGCGGCCTCGTTCCGCTTTGCGGCGCAGGAGGTTGCGTCCGGCCGCGCGGGCTCGGAGACGGTGCTCGCCAAGCTCTCGGAACTGCTGTTCGTCGAGGCCGTCCGGCACTATGCGGAGTCGCTACCTCCCGATCGCAAGGGGTGGTTCGCCGGCTTGCGCGATCCGGCCGTGGGCCGCTCGCTCGCGCTGATGCACGGACGCACCGCTCACCCCTGGACGACCGAGGAACTCGCCGCCGAAGTGCACCTTTCGCGTTCGGCGTTTGCCGAGCGCTTCACGCAACTGGTGGGCGCGCCGCCGATCACCTACCTGACCGAGTGGCGGATGCAACTTGCCGCGGCCCGGCTGCGCGACACGCCGAGCTCGATCGGCCAGATTGCCGCGGAACTCGGGTATGAATCAGAGGCCACGTTCACGCGCGCTTTCAAGCGGGCGCTGGGCGTGGCTCCGGGGCGCTATCGCACCGCGAGATCGTCGTTCACGGCCCCGGTGCCAAGCTGAAGTTGTAGGTCAGCCGCAGCCAGATCATGTCGACGTTCTGGCCCGTGACCCGCATCGTGCCCGCCGACGTGCACGCGCCGTCGTTCTCGTACTGCTGCCACTCGACCGAAAGGCCCGGCAGGAGCGCGCCGGTGATGGAGCCGCTGCTCTGGAGAATGGGTTCCCTCAAGCGGCCGTCGGCCTATGGCGGCTGTACTTCGAGAACGGTCATCGGGATGGTGGCTTTCTGGAAGATCGGATGACTGGAAGTGGCCAAGTACGGCCCATCGTCAATCATGCCGCATAACAAAGGCTTCGAGCCGATAAGCTCAGGCGGGCTTTGCCCACCTCCTCATGCGGCTCAAGTGCGACGTTGGGCAGTCAGGGCTCGGTAATGGAAGCAAACACTCAGGTCTGTGTCACGGCGGCCAAGGTCCAGGATGAACCTGTGCTGTGGCTAATGCTCACCTTCGCGGCTTGGATGGGATCTGGCGGCGAGGAGCAAATTGCTCATGCTCAATCGGATCCTTACTTGAGCACCTATGTATCAGAATGGGGAACGAAGAGAGGCGACCTTGGAGTCATTGCCCGAGACGGACATGGAGATGTACTTGGGGCAGCATGGCTACGTTTGGGTAGCCCAGTGGGTCCGTACAAGCTGGGAGACAAGCAGGTACCTGAGCTTGCGATGGCCGTCATCCCGCAAGCTCGTCGTCAAGGAGTGGGAACTGTTCTGATGAAGCACTTGATAGAATTAGCTAGGCAATATTACTCCCGAATAGTTCTATCGGTGCGCGAGGAGAACCCGGCTGTTCTCTTCTATTCTAGATTTGGCTTTCGCGAAGTATCAAGAATGAAAAATCGAGTTGGAGGAGATTCACTGGTCATGGCCTTGGATTTTGGTCGAGCTGCCCAACATCAAGATTCAGCGGGCGGGGCCTAGAATGCTTGATGAATGCAATTCGCAACTGACCGCCGCTGATCTTGAGCGTTAGGCGTCACACACAAAGACCATGGGCATCTCACTATCCTGGGTCGCAGTCGAGGCTCTGCCGGTAGACGAAGCACTTTTGCGGCTGTCCTTGGTTAGTACCTCGAACGAACGCGCCTACCCGTTCAAGGGCATCACATCCCATTCCCTGCCAAACGACTGGCTCCTAATTGCCGCCGAGCGCTGCGATCACCGAATCGCTAATGCAGTGAGCATGTCGTCACTTTCAAAGGGCTGCCGTGCTGTTGCGTGTGCCATCGAGGAACATGTCAACTTTGCTTCCGCAGAGCTTTGGCAGGACGGTGAGCGCGTTTGGCATGTTCAGCATAAAGGGGACGAAGACAATGAGAACATTTCATCAGAGGGTAAACTACCTCAACGCTTCCACGAGCTATTGACCACGGTTGAACCCGACGACAGAGAAAACCTCGACGGTCACTTTCACATGGATATACCGCTCATTCTCGCAAAGGATCTCACTGGGTTCCGCCACGATGAAAGCAATCCAGGAATTGACAACACACCGTTTGCCGAGCTTGCTGAAATCAACACAAAGCGAAGCTGGTGGAAGCCGTGGAAGTGACGACTTACCCTTCTCTCAACCGGATGCCCCATGGCATGCCAGCCAAGTCCGCTCGGAGGTACGCGGTACATTTTCGCCTACCGGGCCAAGGCGTCCTGCCGCAGTGCGCAGGTTTACTCGAACGTTAGGCACATAAGGAGATTACATGTCAGACTATCGTTCGAAGTTCGATCCACCGATTTCCTCATACCCGTTCGCCCACTGGCAGCAAAGCGGATTGGAGCAGTACACCCCGGAAGCATGCGCTGCATTTACCGCGATCTTTGATCGTCTGGTAGAAAATCTGGTCCGTGCTGGTGAGGATGCAACGGAGCAATCGAAGCTTGAACTGCTTCATAAGACCGTCAATGAGCTGAACGCACTGAACGAAGAAGATGAAAACCTAATTGAAACTGGCGAAAGAGAAGAGCTTTGCGCGCTGGTGAACCTCATCACCGTGGCGTGCAGCCTTGATCCAAGCAAGTACGGAGGCGGAGAAGGTCCGGCGAGCAAATGGCGCGAGTGGTAGATGCGCTGCGCGGTCGAGAGTCGACACTGGCCCTTTGGCAATAGCTCAACTCAGCACGGTACAAGTGCGGCCAAACCCCTCGGTCAAGCAGACCCGCTTCGGCAGGCGGCGTAAGTCATGCGCCGCCTGCCGCAGCGCGCCGGTTTGCTCAAACGTTATGCGTCACCAAAACCATCTGGAGCCCATCGCAATGAGTATGTTGTGCAGCGTATATCGCCTGACTGCGGAGCAAGCCACAAGCGTGCAGACTTTCCCTGATGCCGCGGGCGAACTACTGGGCTATGAGCCACCCCCTCCGAAAGTCAGCTTCTTCTCGAAAGTGCTCGGGAAACCCTTGAAGGAGGTGTCTCCGTATAGAGTAAAGCTTCAACCTATCGGCGAAAGCGAGATCTTCGAACTTGGTCAAGCTTGGCACATTCTTCACTACGTATTCACTGGTAGCGCCGATGAGGGTAAGTGGCCCGGAGCGTTCATCATGTCCGGTGGTCGAGAAGTGGGTCCAGACTTGGGCTATGGAGCTCCCCGCCTACTCACTCCGGAACAGTCAAAAGAGGTCGCAACGTTCCTCAATGCTCAGTCGCTTCAATTATTGGACGCGGCCTACGTCACTCAAGACATTGCGGCATCTCAGGTTTACTGGAAGGCATCCTCAGATCCTGCCGCGAGACAGCGACAGATTAAGGATCTCTGGGGTGTCGTTCAGAGATTCCGCACCTTCATCGGGCAGCTATCACAATCGGGAGACTCAGCGCTCATTTACATCTTCTAGACTGACGTCTAGCCGTTCGCTCAACCGGACGCGCCAAGGCATGCTGCCGCAGCGCCCCGGTTAGCTCAAGCGTTAGGTGGTCCAATCTGCTCAGTTGAACGGGACTGATTTACTCCCCCACAGTTTTTTTGGTCCACAATCCTAAGTGAGGTACCGAACTGCAAACTAGCGATCAGCGGCAGTAGTCACGGACGGCAAGGGCCAGCGGCAGCAGCCCAGGGCGGCGTCGTCAAGCTCGGGCATCGAGGGGCAGCAGCTCTCGTCAGCGTTCCCGGGGGCGGCCAGAGAGCGACTGGGACCTGCTGCTCATTCACTGGATTGACCACCCCAATCATTCCTGAGGCTCTCATTCCCGGAATTGCTTGTCCAACCACTGCGTCACCACATAGACACCGATAAACATCGGTAGATAGGCGATCCACATATTGGGGAGGTCAAGCTCTGAGTTGTTGATCAGAGTCAGTCCCGCGTAACTGATAAGGCCATAGATGGAAGCTCTACGCAGTGGCCCAACGATTTTTTTCAAGTAAGTTACAGCGGTGGTTTCATTCTATGGCAACTGAAGCTGAAGGGTTGACGGGCTAACGGTGGTGCTAGTGGCCATTGGTCTCTCCAGTGCAGGCTTCAACCTTGCGGGTGGCGAAGAGTGCGCCCGTTGCCGCTCTCGGTGCTCACCTCCAAACCAAGGCCAACATGTGTTGCCGGTTCACCAGTGGGGTGCTGCTGCTGCCACCAGCGGATGGCGAACGACCAGGCCTCTTCGATCGAATCGAAGTGCTCATGAGGCTCCAGGTGGGGTTGGCCGTGGTGATCCACCAAGCGATAAAGCGGTGTCTGGTGGCTGCTGCTCATCGGCAAGGAGGTGGCTGTCCCGTGTCAATCAGGTTGATGGGTTGTGGATCGGATTGGGTCATGGTGGTGATCACCACTTGGGGCTGCAGGGCGCCCATCCCTCCTTGCGCTTTTCAGCCCAGAGCTTGAGGGCCTCAGCCCGGCTCATCTCCCGGCGTGATTTCAGCGAGGGATCTCCTGATCGGGAAGCAACTCCCCGCTTGTGATCTCCAGCAGTTGAACAAAGCGCTCCCAGCGGGTCGGGCGAAAGCGCAGCACCTGGCGGCCATCGCTCAGCCAGCCCTCCTGCGGGCTCAGGGGGACACGGGGTGATGGCCGGCTCATGCCTTTCGGAGCCTGACCTCGATCAACCGGCTGCACTCCTGCACGTCGCTCGCGCTCTCCACCCCCTCGCTGAGCGAGCAGAAGAACTCCCGCCACAGCGGCGGCACCGCCAGCAGGATCAGCGGCCGGCCGCCGTTGAGCGCATGGGCAGCCTCTGAGGCTGTGCCGGGGCCGCCACCGCCGCAGACCACCACCGCGCGCCGTCTGCTCATGCCACCTCCGGGCACCAGCCCCGCTGGCGCGTCATGTCTTCGGTCCAACCCTGGCAGCGGCGGGTGGGCTGCTCTCCCTCGGGCAGCAGCTTCTTCCGGCTGTTGAACCAGACGCGCCAGGAGACCAAGGCCCAGCAGCTGGAAGCGACGATTGAGCAGCGGTTGCGCAGCAGCACGATCACCCTCGGCGGCAATCCCGCCATCGATCTGGTGGGCCTGAGTATCGACTGGCAGCAGAACCCTCCCCTGATCCGGGCCCGGGTGCGCGTCACCGATCCGACCCTGCCGACCGCCACCCAGGTGGCCGCCGCGCGGGAGTTCATCAACAAAAGCCAGGCACCGCTTCGTTTTCGGCTGGTGATGCAACGCACGGCCGTGGACCTGATCGGCCCTGAAACCGCATCGAATCCCGCCGATCTGGAGGTGCTGCCGCCGCCGGCCCTGCCGCCCCTGCCGCGCGCACCGGAGGCGGAGGATCTGAACGAGAAGCCATGGAGCAACCAAAACACCCCATTCTTTGCTGTTGTCTTTGTCACTGTTGGGACCTCCCTTAACCAAAGGTCTGCTCAACGTCGTCTAGATGCAAAGCATTCAGTGACGCAAAGCCAGTGACTCCCCCCCTCCATCTAATCATCGCCCAATGGCGCTGTGCCTGCCTTCCGGTGGGGCTCACCGCTCTGATGCTCGCCGTCAGCGCTTGCGGCGGTGGTCGCCGCTTGCCTTCGCTGAACGGCGCCGGGGCCTCCTTCCCCGCCCCGGCCTACCAGCGCTGGGCCGCCGACTACAAGAGCGCCAAGGGCTACCTGGTGAACTACCAGTCGGTGGGCTCCGGCCAGGGGGTCCGCTCGTTTCTGGCCGGTTCAGTGGATTTCGGCGCCACCGACGAACACCTCAGCGATGCGAATTTCAAGGAGGGCATGGCCGGCAAGCGCGGCGCCGTGCAGATTCCCATGCTGGGCGGCACGATCAGCCCGGCCTACAACAATCCCGACTGCCCTGGCCTCAAGCTGACCCAGGCCCAGTTGGTCGACATCTATCTCGGCAAGATCACCAACTGGAGCGCCCTGGGCTGTCCGGCCAGGCCCCTCACCGTGGCGCACCGCTCCGATGGTTCCGGCACCACCTTCAACTTCACCAATTCGCTCGCCTGCTTCTCGCCGGAATGGAAGAAGAGGGTGGGCGTCGGCAAGGCGGTGCAATGGCCCGTGGGCCTGGGCGCCAGGGGGAACGAGGGTGTGGCCGGCCTGATCCAGAACACCCCCGGCTCGCTCGGCTATGTGAACCAGGCCTTCCTGCGTGGGGCGGTGAAGCCGGCGGCGCTGCAGAACAAGGACGGAAAGTTCGTGCTTCCGGATGCGACATCAGGGGCGGCAGCCTTGAACAACATCGTCCTCGATGAGCGTCTGGGAGGGGAAGACTGCAACCCCAAAGGGGCCGAAAGCTACCCGATTGTGGCCTTCACCTGGATCCTGGCTTACCAGAGCGGACAGGGGGCTGAGAAGGCGGAAGCCATGCGCACCTTCCTGCTCTGGTCGCTGGAGGAAGCACCCCAGCAGCAGGCGGCGGAACTCGGCTTCGTTCCCCTCAGCGGCGACGTGCTGAAGCGCGTCAAGGAGGAGGTGGCCAAGATCAAGGGCTGATCCAGCCGCCGCCGTGACCGCCGAGACTGGCAGAGGTTCGCCTCGAGACGATGTCTACCCGTGCCATGGATCAGCTGCGGCGCGTCTGGTGCTTCGGCCGGGTGAGCCTGCTGCTGGGCATCGAAGCCTGCACTGTTCTGGTGCAACGGCAGCACTGGAAGGTGCTGACCCCCAATCCCCTCTTCTCGGCCCTGGTGGCCTCCGAGGTGTTCCTGCTGGGCTTGTTCCTCCCGAGATCGTTCAACCGTTGTTTCATGGCTTGCTTCTTCTTCCGGAGCGAGAACTACTCGCTGTTGGCCTCCCGAATATGCTTCCTGCACTGAATCAATTGGTTCAGGCCCATTAAGAGATCTACGGTGATCTCTTGGAGTGTCTGCCGGCCTGATATTGCCACCATGGCGAGCTACCGCAAGCGGAAGCCTTCGGCTAGGGCTTTGAACTCGAGGCTATTGGTTGGTCGTTGTTCCATGGGTGGAAGCCCCTCTCAGAGGAGGAGACCGCGTCGTTGGTCAACGATGAGCTCCGTCCAGACATACCCACCTCAGAGCTGGGATAGGGGAATTCTGTGCAAGGGTGTGTTGTGTGATTCGCGCTGGCTGCCAATAGAATAAACGTCAGTTGTGTAGGCTTTCCTCGAAGTCCCTCCATGCAAGAGTTCACCGAGTTGCCCAGCAAAGAAAGAACAGAGCACTTGAGCGTCCTGATTGGCCCCAAGACGAGGGCCTGTTTCGAAGCGCTCTGCAAGGTGGAAGACGTCACTCCCTCTCAGGTGGTATGCCAATTAATTCAAGAGTACATCGAAGCCAGAGTTGGCCCAGAATGGCAGGAGCTAATTCTTAGCTCGTCAGACAATGAACTCTGATTCTCTCCCTGCTTCCATAATCAACGCTATTCCTTTACGTAAATCCAATACGCAACACCCTCAGCGGCTTCCGTAACCAGACTGGAAATCCCCTTGATTATGGGGAATCCTCAGGGCGGCCTCATGCTACTTTATCAGTGAGCTTGGTCGATTGAGCGGAAAATCGGCCATGACAGGATGAAGCCGACCTACAGGATTCACTTCGGCTCGACTGACATCGGACGAAACGACGATTTAAAATGAAGTTCGTCGGACGGAGGGGCATCCGCTAGCGCAGAGTCACTCAGTTGGTATTGTGACTGGGCGATATGATTGGAAGGTGATAATAAAAGCCACGATTAGGAGACAGATCTCTGTAATCATCAGAGTCACTGAACTCGCGCTCTGGATGGCCTGCTGATACTGACTTGTAGCGAACATTCGAATGAGGCCCAAGAGAAGTAATGACCAACCGGCGAGAGTAATCAGCACAGTCCAGTTCTTTTCCCATACATTATGTGCTCGCGCGACAGCTAAGCCTGCGACAAACATGATAATCCCTGAAAGATAGATGACTGGTGGGATCTGAGAGTCATAAAGGTGAGGTTGAACCAACGGGAACTCGGAGGCAAGAATCACGCCTAGAGTAGGGCCAATAAGACCGCCAAGTTGCTTGGAATTCGCCACATAGACCTCTGGAGTTGTGGTTGTACCTAGATATTCTCGAATGTGGCAATCTTCCAAGTCAGCTGTATCCAGCTTCAAGCACCGATTTGGAGACTGAAAAACAGCCACGGCGCGATTGTGATCCAGACGAGGAAGAGAACCCAGACGCGCCCGGCGAGGAGGTTGTATTGGTCGAGAACCTGCGCCAAAGGGCGATGCTGGAGCACCAAGCCCATGAAGAACTCGAAGGCTACCGTGAGTCCAAGCCAGATGAGCCCAACGAGAAGGGCCTGGTGGCCTGATGATGGGGGCCAGATGTGCACGATCAACCAGATGAAAAGCCCCATGAACATCGAGCCTATGAGGGTCGAGAGCTGATGAGCGCGAAGCTCTGACATGGCCTTCGCGAAGATCAACTGCCGGAGAGCACCGTTGGCGACGGCGATGACCAGCATCGGAATCCAGGCGAGAACGTATTTGGTCAAGGGAAGTATCGGACGTGGATGGCTTTATCCTGACCGATCAGCTCCCAGGCAGGCGTCATCCTGGAAGGGTGGAAGTGGGATTGGGCAGACTTCCGCAGTTGGGAGAGTCGAATGAGCGGCACTCTACGGCGAAACCCCTGCACATCCATCAACATTCCATTCCCACGCCTCATCAGCATCACAACCCGTTGAGCCCGAACTTCTCACCCTTCGGATTCTGTTCCAGATTTTCTATGGTGCCGTAGGCGCGGACGTTTTTACCGCACTCGATCTGGTGGAGAATGTAGATCTTGTCCATCTGAGGCCCGATTGAAGTGTTAGTGATCACGACGCAAATGGGTCCGGATGTAGGCGGCCTCCTACAGGGTTGTCATCCAGGGACCAGCGATCCGTTCGTGCGGGCGGTTCAGGACCTCTCGCCAGCAGCTGCTGGTTGAGGGTTCAGCCACTGCTTTGCTACGTCATCCATGGGGCGCAGTTGACGAGATGATCCCAATGGCTGAAATGGCTTGGCCGCAGGCTGTGGGTTCGACCAGAGCTTGGCTGCCGCTAAGGGATAAACGCCTAAGAACAGGCGTGTTGGTCTTGGTGTGTCCCTTATCGACTTGTCCGCATAACCGGGGGAACCCCACCCGGCCGCAATGCCTCCGCCAGCCCTGTTCGTGGCCGCCAAGCTGGCCCACCTGGCCCACCTGGCCCACCTGGTCCAGCTGCCCCAGGGCCAGCATCGGGCCCGTTCGTTTCAGGCGCAGATGGTCAGCGAAGGCTTCGGCAGCTGCAGCAGCTACCTGGAATGCGAGGCCACCTGCCCCAAGCAGATCTCCGCCGACTGGATCAGCTGGATGCACCGCGAATCCTGGCGGCGAGCCTGAGGCTTCAGGCGCCCGCAGCGGCGCAATGGCGGGCGATCACACCCTCCTCATCGGCCGCGACCTGCACCAGCTCGAAGGGCCCCAGCCAGGCCAGCGCCTGCTCCAGCTCCTGCTTCAGCGTCCCATCGTGTTCGCCGATGCCCCCGGTGAGGGCCACCACGTC
>CALSBA010000037.1:0-16220 GCA_943373065.1 Synechococcus sp. UW140
ATCATGTGCTGCAGGGCCTCCCGCGGGCCGGCCATGTGCATCGCATAGGGGAGGTAGGCCCAGCGGATGCGGGGGTTGGCCACCTCGGCCGCCAGGCGCTCGTAGGTGGCGAAGCGCACTTCACCGGCGATGTCGTCCTCCTGGGTGGGGCCGCAGGTGGGGTGCACCAGCACCACCGCGCCCTTGCTCACGTTGGGGGCCTCGAGGGCCCGGGTGAACAGTTCATAGTGGGCCCGGTGGATGGGGTTGCGGCACTGGAAGGCCACCACGTCCTCGCCCGCTGGCAGGGTGGCGCGCACCTCGGCCGGGGTGCTGCAGGGGAACACCCTCTCCGGCAGCTCCAGCCCCTGGATCGCACCACCGAGATAGAAGCGTCCCCGCTCCGCCATGATCATGCGCACCGCCGGGTGTTCAATTGAGGAGGTGCCGTAGCAACCGATCGCTTCGGCGGGTTTGTCGGGTTCCCAGCGGCTTTCCACCGTCATCACAGCCAGATCCTGACCGCGGTAGGTGAGCAGCAACCGATCGCCAACACCGATGCGCTCGTCATCGGTGTCCATCACGATCGGCAGGCCGAACAGCAGACCGCTGGTGGTGCGGTGGCCCGCTACCACCGCCTCGTAGTCCTCCTGGTGCATGAAGCCGCGCAAGGGGGAGAAGCCACCCACGATCAGCAACTCCACATCGCAGGCGTTGCGGTCGCTGCAGGCGAGCACGTGATCGATTCCGGCCTTGAGGGCCTCCTGCTGCTCGAAGGGCACCCTCAGGTCCACCAGCACGCCCCCGTGGGGGGGGATCAGATCGTGGTGGCGGCTTGAGGGTGTGGCGATGGTCATCGGACGAGGAGCCGGACGGCAACGGGCGATCGTGGGATTCTGTCAGGGAGAAGAGGAAAAGCGTTGCTCGCCAGGGTCAGTGCCTTGGCTTCATGACGAGACCCCATTTGTTGGGCCAGTTCCGATGAGGATGAGAGTGGGTGGTTATGGTCATGCTGCAGCTCCCCGTTGAGCGGCCTCCATGGGAGTACCCCTTGGAGGGCCGGATGAGGTCAGTGAATGTTACGCTGCTAATACAGGTGATCAGATAGAATCAGGGCTCTATGCTTTGAAAAATCACTGCTTTGCTTGGCAACTCATATTGGAATTGCGTATTGAACGACTAGGCTAAACTGTGGCTATGCCGGAATCTCCGGTTGCATTGGGTCTGGGTGGTGCCGCAAGACCCTTGTGCTTGAACGATGAAGTCAGGTCCTTGATTGGACCGGATGAAGGCTGGCGCGGGGCAGAGGCTGGTAAACTTCTCTGACATGTCCTTGGCCTTGCATAAGATGTTAAGGCAGAGGCGGCTGAGCGATTTTTCGGTAAACCCGCCTAAGCTTCGAACAAATGCAGATAACCCTTTGGTGCAGGCCCAACAGCGTTCACAGCTAATGCCAAGCGAAGCGATCCTTGCTTTGCATCATCACCATCACAGGTATGCGACACTCAATGAGTTTCAACCCCACCTTAGTGGTTTGCTCCAACAAGCTGCATTGTTGGATGAGTGCATCCAGATGTGTCATACGTTGGGTTTTATTGAGCCCTTGACCGGCGAGCACCTCCCACCGGAAGCGATCCAGATCCAGGGGCCGAACTACCGCGAATCACTGATCGCCAACGGATTACTGAGTCGTAACCGGGCTATTCTTTTGCTGATGGAGCATCTCTACGGCTCCATGCAGCATCTGCGCCGGCAACAGGTGTATCTGGTCGAGGCGCTTTCGGGATTCGCCCTTTGGTTGCGCCGCAAGTTGGAGGTTGAGATGTTTATGTGCAGCGAGTATCTCGACGAGGCTGAGCGCGACTTTTCCGAGATCCCCCATCAGGACCTCTGTGCCTTGACCTTTTCCGATGCCAGCTTCGACCTGTTGATCTGCAATGAATTGTTTGAACATGTGGCGGATCTTGACCTGGCCTTTCGCGAGGCCGCGCGGGTGTTGAGACCCGATGGGCGCCTCCTTGCCACGTGCCCGATGGCCTTCGGGCAGCACGAGTCGATCGTGAAAGCTCGCCACAACCCGGTCACTGGCCAGGCGGAGTTGATCGGTGAGGCCGAGTTCCATGGCGATCCTGTCCGACCAGAGGGCGGCTCTCTGGTGTATCGGATTCCCGGTTGGGATGTGTTGGAGCAGCTTCAGGAGGCTGGCTTCGCCGATACAGCGATTCATCACATCGTCAGCTGGAAGCATGGCGTGCTGGGATCGGATCTTCCGGGGGTGCTGGTGATCGAGGCCCAGCGCTGATGTCGTGGCGTGAGGCTTCTCCACCGCAAGCATGTCTTCCGCCTAGGCTGCATTAACCCACGCAACGCATGCATGGAGGTCACCACACTCACGGCAATGAATCAGGTCAGGGTGCCCAAGGCAGTGCGCGAGGCTTTGGGCTTGCGGGAATGCGACCAGCTCAGTTGGGAGCTTAATGATGTTTCGGTGCGGGTTCGGGCCCTGGCGCTATTGGATCTGGCTGATCTGCGGGGCTTGGTGGGCACGCTGGTCAAGTGGAACACCGCGGGAGATGAACAGACGTTCCTTGATCTTTTGAGCGCCTTGGAGCGCTATGCCGTGGTGCGGATGTCGTTACCGTTCACGGATCGGCAAGTTCAGTGGCGGCGGTCGGCGCTGGTGCAGTTTGAGCCTGGCTTTCTACAGGCTTTGTACCATCTGCTGCTGGGCGTCTTGGGCTCCCTGACGACCACCGATCGTGCTGGCGGGGCGGCACCGCTGCCCGCCGGGAGCTGAACCCATGCCGCGCGATCCCTTGGCCTGGCAGCCGCTCCTGCGCCACTGGACCCATTGCCTCGGAGCAGGGGGCACCGCGCTTGAGGAGCTGGGGAATCTGACGGCCATTGCGGGTCTGAACCTGGCGGAGCTGCTGCCAGGGGGGCCGGGCTGGGTGGATGTGCAGCGCTGCCTGCGACACGACCCAGAGGGGGCCTTCCGCACGCTGTACTACTCCTTGGCGTTGCGGGGGCTGGAGCCGTTGCCGGCACCCGAGCAACTGGTGCCACCGGACGGTGACGAGCGGCCCAGCATCACGGTGCTGATTCCGGTGCACAACCATTGGCCGCTGACGTTGAACTGTCTACGCAGCCTGGTGGTGGCGGCCAACGGCACCCGCTTTGAGGTGATTGTCGCCGACGACGCCTCCAGCGATGCCACCATCCAGTTAAGGCGCCAGATCCCCTGGCTGCGGATCTGGCGCAGCGAGCAGAACCAGGGCTTTCTCGACACCTGCAACGGCGCTGCTCGGCTGGCACGGGGGGAGCTGCTGCTGCTGCTCAACAACGACACGCTGGTGGGGGACCACGCCCTTGATCGGCTCTGGCAGAGCCTGGAGCGGCACCCCGAAGCGGCTGTGGTGGGTGCGGCGGTGTGGGGCGCCGATGGCCTGCCGCTTGAGGTGGGTGGCATCGTCTGGGCGGATGGCGAGGTGTGGAACCACGGCCGTGGGTTTCCGCCAGAGCACTGGTTTGCGCTGGCCTATGAGCGGCAGACCGATTACGTGAGCGGTTGTGCTCTGGCGATCCGCCGCAGCCTGTGGCAGCAACTGGATGGCTTTGATCAACGCTATCGCCCGGCTTACTGCGAGGACACCGACCTCTGCCTCCGGGTGTGGGAGGCAGGTCACACGGTGCTGGTGGAGCCCCAGGCGCGCATCCTGCATCTGGAGGGGCTTAGCCATTCCCGAAGCACCGCGGCGGGCGGCCTGAAGGCCCATCAGCTGAGCAACCTGCAGGTGTTGCGGCAGCGCTGGCAGGAGCGGCTGGATCTACTGCAACCGCCGAGGGGGATGCCCTGGCTGCTGGCGGCCGATCCAGGGCTGCGGGGAGCAGCGGTGGCGCTTGTGCTGAATCCTTGCCCAGACAGCAGCTCCAGCAGCATCGCCTTTGCCCGCTCGCAGGGCTACCAGCCCCTGGTGCTGGGGGAGGGCGCCGAGCCGCAGCCCGGTCTGATGGGGTTGCCCCTGGCCTGGACGGGGCTGATCGAATGGTTGCAGGAGCAATTTGCCCCCCCCTGGTGTCCAGCGGCGGTGCTGGTGAGCCCTCCAGGTGCATCCGAATCGCTGGTAGGTCAGCCGGGTTGGCAACGGCTGGGTTGGCCCCAGGTTGGTCATGGTGCGGAGTTGCCCGAACCGCTTGGGTGTGAGGGGAGGATGCCGCTAGCAATGCCTGGATGGGAACGGGATGGAGTGCGGCTGCTTGCCAGCTCTAGCGGGCTGCACGGCGATGGCTGGCTGGAAACTCCGAGCCGCCTCGTGTTGCAGTTGCTCGGCCGGCCCAGCACCACCGTTTGTTTACTGCTGCAGCTTTATTTGCCGGAGGCGGAGTCGCAGCCGGGAGCAGACGTCACGGTAATGGTTGAGGTGAAGCTCGGGTCCGATGGGCCAGAGGGCCGCTGGACACTCCAGCCTGGGCTCAACCGCCTTGAAATGGCGCTTCCGGCGCGACGGCCGTCCAGTTTGGTGTTGGAGCTGGAGGGCACGGTGCGTGATCAACCCATCAAAGGCGATGATCAACGCAGGTTGTTGGCTGTTTTGGCGGATCTGGGCGTGGTTGCGCCCAGCCTTGAGGTCCATGGTGCTGCTGCCACAGCTTCAACAGACCCATAAAGGCGGCCAAGCCATGGATCAATAGCACCAGATTATCCTCGGCCCAAGAATTTGCTAAGGAAGGTGGGGTTGCCCCGTTTCGGTGGACAGTCATCAGGGCCTCGCGGTGGTGAGTGTAGGGGCAGCGATGTACGGCTGCTCGTCGTCGATAGGGCTGAGGTAGCGGATCGTTGCGTGACGGCGCTCACGGTTGTGGTCACCGTCGATCCAAAAGGCCAGCCAGCTTTGCAGCTGCTGGGTTGAAAACAGGGCCTCGGCGTCGTCATCGAGGCCCAGCTCGTGTTTGAGGGTGGAGAGCAAGCTCTCCACCACGGCGTTGTCCCAGCAACAGCCCTTGGCGCGGAACTGGCTGCCCTGATCGGTGTGGATCAGGAGTTGATCGGGTTCGATCTGGCGGTGGCCCAGGGCCCTGCTGAGGGCTTGCAGTACCAAGGTGGCCTCCAAGGTGGCGCCCATGGCCCAGCCGACCACCCGGCGGCCTTGCTGCCGCTGTTGCGGCATGGTCTGAATCCACGGCGGGTCTTGGCCCTGAGCGAGGCCTTGTGCATCAGCCGGGCGACGCGGTGCTGCTCGAAAACCGCAGGCACATCAGTGGTGATGGCCGCGTTCTCCCGGGCCCGTCGGCCCGGGTTAGGCTGCCGCTGCCGCCAGGCATAGCAGCCGCTGCGGGCCACAGCCAGCTGCTTACAAAGCCAGGCCACAGAGAAGCGATCCGACAGGGTCTCGATCAAGCGAAACCTCTCGGCGGCAGCTGCTCCTACCGCAAGCGGAAGCCCTGCGGGCTTGGGCAAAATGGGCTGCCGCCAGCCTGAAAAAATCCTTCTCCCTCCGGAGCTCTCGGTTTTCCTGGCGGAGCCTGGCCAGTTCAGCCCTCTCCTGGCTGGTGAGCTGCCCCTAATCTGGGGGGCCGAAATCACCCCGGTCAATGCGGGACTGGCGCACCCACCGGGCCAGGCTGCTGACGGGGATGCCAAGCCGCTGGGCCAAAGCCGTGATGCTAAGGCCTCACTGAGGCAGAGCGCAATGGCCTCCTGACTTCTGCTGGGCTGTGAACCGACCCCTTGTCTTGGTTGGGTTGGTCATTGATGGACAGTCTGAGGGTCATGGCGTGACTCCTATCGACCTGTCCACCGACTCAGGGCAGCCCCAAACCTACTATATTAAGACAAAACCACCCGCGAAGAAAGATCAGCTTAACCAAATGAGACACGCCATCGGACTCTCATCCTGCCGGTTGAGTCTGGATCACGACCCCATTCGGCTGCCAAGCAGGCGTTACACGCTTCGCAGACCGGACTACGAAGATCAGTTTGATTTCACTACTCTCTACAATGACATCTTCTGGTCGCGGAATAACACCAAGATCATTCTGGTTGGGCCACCTCATCTCAATCTAGGGGTCGACGTCCCGATCCGCTACATCGCGCTGCCCTCCCAGCAGGAATGCACCCCCACACACTACCGCCTGCAGTGGACAGATCGCATTGAGATCACGCCCCCTCCAAATACAACAGGGTTGCTGATTACGTGTGGCGAATCTGGTTTTTACACCACACCACAGCCCTATCTCGGCCACCTGTTCGCGGGCAAGCGGGCGTTGTTCACCATGAACAAGAACAACAACCTCGAGTGGATCCATGACTGGGCTCTTTTTTATTCTCAGAACCATGGTTGCGATGCCGTGGTCTTCTACGATAACAATTCCGATCGCTATTCCGTCAACGACATCCACACAGCCCTTGCCACTGCCATACCCCACGCCGAAGTTGCCGTTATTGATTGGCCTTTCAGATACGGGGTGTTTGATGGCCGGAAAGGTTTCACCATCGGCCTGTGGGACAGTTTCTTTAGCCAGAACACAATTTTCGAGCATGCCCGCCATCGCTTTCTTGGCCAAGCCGAAGCCGTGGTGAATGCAGATATCGATGAACTGATCCTCTGCGATGAGGACGCATCCCTCTTTGAACTCACCAAAACATCCCAAACAGGCTACCTGTGCTTCAGCGGCCAATGGGTGTCAGCCCACACAACCACAGAAAAGAAACAACGAAGCTTCAGGGATTTTCACTTCCTGACAGCCCAAGGCGCCGAAATGACTGAGACGAAGTGGGCAGTGGATCCTTGCCGATGTCCCGAGCAAGCGCAGTGGACGGTACATCGAGTACTGGGGATGCATGAAGATAGATCCTCTCTTCAATCCAGGATCCGCCACTTCAAAGGAATTAACACCAACTGGGATGTTGACACATTTCTTTCTCGATCTCTGCGTACCCACACCCAAGACATAGAGCGCGAGGAGCTCCTGTGCGATGAACATCTCAAGCAAGTGCTTGAACACACGTTTCCAGCCCAATCAACGACACTCGCCCATCCATCTCGGAGCATCACGATCCGTGCCCATGCGCTGAGAGTCAAGGCAGGCAGATTCGAACGCGGGCAGCGGCTTCACAGGGCCGTTCAACTGGCTAGGCAAGCCTGCCAGCTGCTGCCGGAACACCCTGGGTTCAAGTTCTACTTGGCACGCCTGCTCAAGACGCTCAATCGAGTAGACGAGGCCAGCACCGTAGAACAGGAAGCTGAAACGATCCTGGATCAGGATGCAGCCCACCATGCCCAGACGGGAAGAATGCATCTCGGCCAGCTGGACTTTGCCAGGGCCAAAACAAGACTGACCAGAGCGATTGAGCTGAATCCACTGATCATCGATACCTATGAGAGCTTGGCGGAAATCCATGAATCCAACGGAGACGATGACCTCTCATCATCATTAATCAGCACTGCCCCTTTTCCAGCAGAGCCTGTTGACGTATTGTCGGCTGCACGGCTTTCTTTACTCTGCGAACGGATAGCCGATCAGGCTGGTGCTGTCCGTTACATTCAGGCAATGCTCAGGATGGTGCCCTCGGCATATGGTCATTACAGACTTGGCAAACTGCTCAGCCAAGCTGGGAATCATGAAGCCGCTCTCGCCGCCCTCAGCCAAGCGATCATTGAGCTCAACAGTGGCATGAAGCTACAATGGACTCAGCAGACAAGTGAGTTCTGTTTGCAACAGGTCATCTGGGACATCGACATCTGCGACATTACTTCTGAACTCGGCACTGTGTTGCTCAAGCTGGGCAGATATTTCGAAGCTGAGGAGCAATTTTCGGCAGTTGTCGCCATTGCCCCTATGTTTCTTCAGGCCTACTCCGGTCTTGCCAAAGCACTGGCGCTGACGGGCGATGCACAATCTGCGGGAGTGGTTAACAATACCTATCTCCTACTCACCAACCAACGCTTTCTCTATGACAATCCCAACGGACGCAACGGAATCTTTCGAATGACCGTCCCGCTATGGCAAAAACGACACTTTATCCACCTCAGCCTTGAGCGGATCCAGGCGCTCATCGAGCGAGATGAACGAATGGAAGCCAGCAAGCAAGTCCTCGCACTTGTCGACGAGTTAGAGCAACTGCCCAACGTCAAGCTAATAGCCACAAATCTGTTCCTTCAGATGGGTGAACTCAGTCAGGCAGAACAGTGCCTGGAGCGGTTCATACAGCAGCGAGACATTTCCTGGGCAGCGTTTGGCCTTCTCGCCCAAATCGACTTCATCAAGGGCAATGATGAATCAGGCCTCAGCTTGATTGATACGGCCCTCAACCGCAATCCAACTGCTATCTTTCTGCATGCCAGACGGTCCAAGACTCTGGCTGATGCCGGGCGGCATGATGAAGCCCTTCTTGCCATTCAACGTGGCATGGAAATCTCTCCAAATCTACCGGAGTTGCAATTCCAACTCTGCAATCTTCACCTCACCCGAGGTGACCTCCAGGCTGCTCACGCCGCGGCTGAGCGGGCCCTGGCTCTTGATGCCAGCCATCCAGAATCCCACGCATTTCTGAGCCGCGTGCAATTAGCACTCGGGCATGCCGAGGAGGCCGTGAAGTCTGCCCTCAATGTGCTGGCAATTGAACCATACCAGGCGATTCGCCATCTACAGCTCAGCAAGGCCCAAAAGGCCAGTGGCAACCTCGCCGAGGCCATCACCGCCGCCGCCAAAGCCGTGGAACTGGAGCCCACCAACCCCGATTTCCAGCTCTACCGAGTGGAGCTTGCCATTGAAGCCGGTGATACCCCCCAGGCCCTCTCTCTGGCCCATGCTGGCGCGAAAGCCCACCCGCATCGGGCTGAATTTCTGGTCCAAATCGCCAGGGTTGAGATCAGACGCAATAATCATCCATCGGCGGAGAAGTTAGCCCGCAGGGCCACACGTCTTGACCCTCACAACTCTGCCGCCTATCTCTACCTGGGTCGCGCGATTCAGAAGGCGGGTCGGAGGGATGAGGCCATGTCCGCCCTGGAACAAGCCTGCCGCTTACCAGCACCCGATAACGTCCATGCCACCAGCCATCTCTGGCTGGGACAGCTGCACCTGGAAGCCGGCGATGCCAAGCGAGCGATGCAGGAAGCCCGGCGTGCCGTCGCCCTCAACCCGGCCCTGGCCGATATCCACCACCTGCGCAGCCAATGTCTCGTCAAGCTTGGCAAAACGCAACATTCGCTGGTGGCCTCAGAACGTGCACTGTCTTTGAACCCCACAGTTCTTGCCTGGCATCTACATAGAAGCAATCTGCACCTCAAACTGGCACAGCACAGCCAGGCCCTGCAGGCAGCTCGGGCAGCGATGGCCCTGCATCCCGACAACCCGCTGGTGCAGCAGCAAATGACACATGTCAGCACACTTCCCGCCCTATTGCAGAAAACCGGTCACGGCCACGCTGAATGAAACAAACCAGCTCAGGCCTGCGCCCCTGAATGCTTCCCGAATCTGAGTCCCAAGGGAGACTCTGGAGAACCCTGCTCACCTGCGCGACTATAGCCTTGTGATCAAAGGGCATGGCTGGGTTCATGGGCGGCAAGCAGCTGGGATTCTGCGATTACGCGCAGACCACCGCCAAGGAGCAGACCAAGTGGTAGAAGCTCCTGGCAGAGAGATGGCGGCGGTGTGCCATGGCAGGCCCTGATTGATGTGCACACCATGCGTCGCTTTGCTGTTTGTATGGCGACGATTAGGTAGGCACGAATTTGCGACTGCCGTTAATCAGACCGTCGCCCCACAGCTGGCTGGAGCAAGTCAGCATTTGCCAATGGTTGAATGAAGACAAGCCACTTGCAAAAATGTGCTAGATTTCTGTTGCAACGCAACCAGGGCAAGCATCATTGACTCTCCACTTCTCTCCGCGAAAATTAAGCTGAGCTTCATCCTGGAAGTCACTGATCAAGCCTAACTAATGTCAGCTTCACCACGCCAGACTCTGTCACGCAGAGAACTGCAATTTCAATTGCTGAATGACCCTAGCAATTTGCAAGCTTGGCAGCATCTTTCTCGTTTGTCGGGAGAAAGATCCAGGTCTGCAGAATCACCGGTTACGCCACAGCATTCCCAGCCAACCGGAAAGGTTTCAGGTGAGCAAAGCACTGCGGCACCCATAGTCCAGGCACCGGAAGAGATTGGGTTCAATCGGGGCGTTTTTCTGGAACCTGAAGTTGGCGAAATGACGGCTGATGCAGTCTTTCGGAAGGCTAAGCATTATGCCGACCAAGAGGACTTTAACAAGACGATCGAGTTGGTAGAGAACTGGCTGAAAAGTTCAGACGACGGAGCCAGCCATTCGATGTTGGCCTTCATCAGGGCCCATGCCTATCGCCAGATTGGCAGAGTGGAGGATGCTCTTGTGATTTTGCAGCCGTTCCGGCAAGAGGCAACCATCCCCTGGATTCCTTTCGAGCTGGGCTTAATCCATAAGGCCCTGGGACAAGCCGATGAGGCCTACCTTTGCTTCCGGGAGGCCAAGGGTATCCAGCCTGACTTCAGCTGGGCCACGATCGAGGCTAACCGCACCACCATAGAGTCGGATGTTCCTCTCGGACGCCTTGATGCCATCACCTCCCAGGGGGTCGGCAGGGACGCCAGTGTGGAGATTCATCTTGATCGAAGCTTGCGTTGCGGATCGCTGCTTCTACTGATTGGCTGGTGCCGTTCAGCACTCGGCAGCGGAACCCTTTTCCGGCTGAGTGACCCGCTTGAGCCTGGCGTCCAAGCGGTTGGGTCTGCCACTTTCTACCACCGCCCTGACGTCTGTCAGGCCTTAGGCCTCCCGGAGCATCAGAAGCATGGCTTCGCCACGATCATTGATCACTCCGCTTTCCGTCGTTGGTCTGAGCTTGGCCACCTGCGGCTGACTGTAGAGCCCGAGATGGAAGGCGGGCTTCGCACCACCAATGCGGAGATCTGTCTGGCAGAGGTGCCTGAAGAAATCAGCTCCCCCCGCTTTTTTGAAGCGGCGTTCGGCGTGTTCCGTGTCTCCATGGACAGCGGCAACCGGTGGTCGGAGTCCTTGCGACTGTTCACGCCGCAGACGCTGCTGGAGGTGTCTGGACTTTTTTCACGCCATGTCGCACAGCAACGCCACGACGTTGAGATTCACTGGTTGACCCGAGCTCCGATGAAAAGGCCGCCGCTGGCTTCGGTGATCTTTGTGCAGCTTGGTTCATTTCTGTCAGCCAAGCCTGCAATTATTCAGCTGGCAAAGACAGGTTTGCCTATGGAGTTGATCGTGGTGAATAATTCACCAGAGCTTTTTGCTGAAACGTTCCATATTCTTGATCGTTTCTCGGATATCCGCCCAGACCTTCGCATCGGTATACTCAATCGGGCTATCAACCTGGGATTTTCGGCCGGCTGCAATCTTGGTGCGGAGCATGCCAGCGGTGAATGCCTCTTGTTTCATAACAACGACTTGTTTGCAGAATCGGTAGTCGATTACAAGCTGCTGATGAAGCGGGCATTGGACGAACCAAATGCAATCCATAGCGCCTACCAGTACTTTACGGATGGTACTCTTATGCAGGAGGGCCTCACTGCGACGCGGTTGACCACAGCGAGGTCCGGGGCGATTCCAATGTTCAACGGCTACTCAGTGGGGCGTAACCAGACGCGTGCAGAGATTCTTGCTTGTTCTGGTTCCCTGATGGCAATGAGTGCTCCACTTTTCCGCCATCTGGGAGGCTTCAGTGAGGAGATCGTTTATGCACACTTTGAGGATTTTGATCTCTGTTTACGGGCCAAGCAGGAGGGCATTCCTGTGCAGGTGTGGGACGACATCAAGTTCTATCATGCTGAAGGAACTGGATCCGTTGCCCCTTATCACCTCAGTGGTACAACCAGCCATATCAACCGTCTATTGTTTTCGCTCAAGTGGCGGCGTGTGTTGGAGTCCATGGACTTGCCTGTGGAGTATTCACTATGAGCCGTTACGACTTGGTGATTCTCAGTCTTTTCCATCCCAAGGTGGTGAGTGGAGGAGCACAGCAGTGTGCCTATGACTTGTTTTTGAACGTCCAGAAGTACTCGGATCTAAGGGTGTGTTTTATCGGGGCCACATCCCCAGTAACGGAATTGAAAGCAAAATCTTCCGCTTTTGTACGTAAGGTACCCGGTGCCGTTGATGAGTACTATTTCTTCACTGGAGAATACGATTACTTCTGGCACAACTGCGTCGATTCGCGTGCGGTCAAGGACCTCACGATGTTCATCCGCAATCTTCAGCCCCAATCAGTGTTCCTTTCGCATTACATGCATATCGGTATTGATTTTATCAGTATGCTCCGCTTTGCTCTGCCTGATGTTCATATCGGTGTGGGCCTGCATGAGATGTTGTTCGCTTGCTTGGCCGATGGCCAGATGGTCAGGAAAACGAATGGCGGTCTCTGCACCAAGGCAGAGCCTGAACTTTGTGCCATGTGCTTCCCGCACATCACGGCCGATACGTTTATGGCACGCCATAAGTACAACATAGAACTGCTGGCTATGGCAGATACCTTCATCGTTCCCGCGAAGCACCTCGCCGGAGTCTTACAGCAGGAGATGGATGTTGATCCACAGCGCATTCATGTGATCAACCATCCGATCGATCTTGAGCGCTATCAAGCACTGTCACCAGAGCCTAGGGGCACGCAGCCTGTGAGATTTGGTTTTTTCGGGCAGTTCGTCGACAACAAGGGTATCCACATTCTGCTCAAGGCAGGAGATCTGCTGAACCGCAGTCAGCCCATGCGGCCTTTTCAGATTGTTATCAATGGAGGCAATCGACACTTTGCTTCCGCCAGTTATCAGGAGAAGGTGGATGCTCTGATTAGTGCCAGTCATGCTTGGGAGCATGGCGAGGTTATTGAGCAGGGCGGCTACACCCACGATGAGTTGTTGACGCGCATGGCTGGTGTGGATGTTTTGGTGGTGCCCTCCACGTGGCCTGAGGTCTACGGACTTGTGGTTACGGAGGCGTTCGCTTGCTATAAGCCAGTGATCGCGGCCTTCATCGGTGGGCTCGCTGAACGCGTTCAGCATGGTGTGGATGGGTTCAACTTTGTGGCACGGGATCCTGCTGACCTGGCCGCCAAGATGTCTCTGTTTCTGGACATGAACCAGGATCGCTACCTGGAGATGGCAGACGCTGCCCACGAAACCGCCATCCGGCTTCATCCTCGACGAGCCCTTGAGAGCTATTACAAGGCACTGGCCATTGGCGGTCGTTCATGATTCACCTCACTGTGGCGGCCCCCATGGGGATTGATTCAATCTTCTTCAACTTTGTGAAGCGTCTTGCCGAGCAGAACGGTCACTTTTGTCTTGATCCGCCTGCCCAGCATCTCGATGCAGCTGATCCTGCCGCTTGGATTGACGGCTTGAAAAACAGCCGCCAACACCATTTTGTGATCGGCTATCGCTATCCACCGAACTACTGGAAAACACTTGTCCAGAATGCCAACACGGTTTGTCTTCTGGCCGATCCAGACGGCATTGCTCGGCAAGTCGAACAGATCCATCAACATCGAGATGAGGGCGAAAGTTCCAACGACCTGCGAAGTAGCATTCAGGCAATTGGACATGCTTTAGAACCCACAGTCGAACTGACTGAGTGGATCTTAAATGACAGAAGACCCCATGCACGAGTTATTCCTAGCGCAGCATCTTTTCTGTTAAACTGCATAGCTGCTTTTGGGCGACTTGAGCAGTTCTATCGTTTGGCTGGGGTGCAGATCTCTACTCCTTGTGGTGAGTCTTTTGGCAATGAAGTCATGCCAATGCTGCAACAGCTTCAGCCAGTTTCATCAGAGGTGCGCGTTGAGATCCGCAGACTGCTCACTCTGCAAGATTCCACACCAGCGCGGCTCGATGCCATTGCCGCACTGTTCAATCATGTTGATTGATCGATCCAGCAGACCACCTTAGGGTTGGAGATGGAGCCCAACTGATTCAAGTCCTCTGCAATTCTTATCCAATGAGAGCGCCCATCTTCATCATCGGCTTTCCCAGATCGGGTACATCGTTTGTGGGTAAGTTGATCTCCCAGTTCACGGGGTATCCTTCCCATGGTGAATCCCATACGCTCACCTTGTTGCAGGAGGTGCACCACCAAATCAACCTCTACCGCCGCCGTACGGATCTGACCGGTAGGGAGCTCGTTAAACACTTTGACTTGGAGGCACTCAAAGAAATCAATACTGGTTTCTTTCGTGATTTTTATCTACGTACCTACGGAAGCGAGAACTTCATCGACAAAACCCCTGGTGCTGTGGCCTGCCATGGATGGGGGGTGGTGAAGGAAGTGTTTCCCACCGCATCATTTATCGCCTGTGTACGCAGCCCTGTTGAGGTTTATGAGTCGGCCGTTCAGAAGTTCTCTGGCCGTGAAGGCGAGGCTGGTAAAATTGATCTCATCGAGCTGGCAGAGGGATGGGTTGGAGCCATGAATGGTATCGAAAGGCTTGCAGCTTCTCCATATTCAGGCGACCTTCTCGTGGTGTCGCAGCTGGAGCTACGCGTCGATCCCGAGATGATGGTGGAGCGATTATTCAAATTCCTTGGACTGCCAGATTCCGCGATAGCTGACGGAATTTCGCTTTGCAAGCTGTCACGCGAAGATGTCCTCACTGAGTCCATCGAGAAACCTGCATATAAGACATTGGCTCAGCTTAATCTTAAATCTTCAGATTCCCTGAAGTTCAAATCGATATGTGAATCAACCTGCTTGCGTTGGGACATTTCCCTGTAAGAACATTTTCTTATGAATGCATCTTCTGGCACCATCTTTTTGCATATTGGAGCCGGTAAAACGGGAACTACCGCTATACAGGCTACGATTCCTGTAGTTCGGCGCGACTTAAAGGCGGCAGGTTTGTGTGCTCCTCTGGATCCAACAGAATCTCCTGATCAAGAATTTAGGCCGAGAGTTGCGAGCGGCTTCTCTTTCACCTTGGCCAAGCTTTTGAATCCAGGTTTTAGGAGAGGCTTGCCTTTTGATGCGCCTACATATTGGGATTGGTTAAGGTTAGAATTACAGTCAGCTCGTAATGACAACTTAAATCTCCTCTTTTCTAGCGAAGCATTGCAATTTGCTCGCTCAAAGCAACTGCAGCGGTTTCGCGACTTCGCAGAGAAGCACTGCTTCCAGGTAAGAATACTATTCTATGCGCGTACTGCTCTAGATTATTCCATATCAGAATATCTTCAACATTTAAAGACAGGATTCTCTGATTATCCTCGACACAAGACCATCCCAAGCTCCCTGAGAGCATACATAGCGTCTACGATAGCCCCATTTGGTGCCACCTTATCAACCTATTCTAGCATTTTTGGAGATGAGAGCATCGAGGTTCGAAATTATGATGTGGTCAAAGATCATTTGATTGATGACTTCTTCTCCACCGTATCTGGTAGGGCCTATGACTGTATCAAGCCCACTCGTCACAATCGCTCACTTACAAGAAGCGAGCAGGAAGCTCTAGAGCATCTCTTAATGCAGGATAATGGCTCTGAGCTTTGTCGACGTATCGGCAACAAGCTTATCACAACACCTTTCAGCAAGTCAGACAAGCGTACCTACTATGTTGACAATGACAGTATTAGCAAGTTTAAGCTCAATAATGAACCTGTAGTCAGTATCGTCAACAAGTTCTTGCCTCTAGATCGACAAGTTTCTGTTGCAACAGGCAGCTCCCCTGTTACCACGAGCTATCAAGATGACTTTAACCCTGACTGGCACGATACATACGCAAGAATTATTCGTACACTTGTGTCAACTTAGTGCACTTTATAAGTTGTGCTTCTGATTCTCTTCCATTCAAATAGAGGTTAATGATGACTGGCTTTTTCTGCCAAGTGTTGCACTCTGACTGAGGTGGCCTGGTTTTTTCTGGACAGGTCCCATCGTTAACCTGTGAGGCGTGGCACCACCCCTGAGAAGGGGCCCCCACCCATGAGCAAGCGCCGCACCCATAGCCCCGAGTTCAAGGCCAGGGTCGCCATGGAGGCGATCAGTGGTCGCAAGTCACTCCAGGAGATCGCCGCCGACCACGCGGTGCACCCGATCCAGGTGAGCCAGTGGAAGAAGCAGCTGCTGGAGGGTGCCAGCGACCTGTTCACCCGTGGCAACAAGACGCAGGCCAAGGACGAAAGCCAGGTCAAGGAGGCTGAGCTGTTCCAGCAGATCGGCAAGCTCCAGATGGAGCTGGAGTGGCTGAAAAAAA
>CALSBA010000038.1:0-15040 GCA_943373065.1 Synechococcus sp. UW140
CCTCACATTGGTGAACAGCACCACATCACGGTTTCCACTGGCGTCGTCCACATCACTGATCTGTTTCTGGTCGCCACCCATCCCGATCACATACACATCATCCCCGACGCCGCCATTCAGGTTGTCGTTGCCACTGCCGGCGATCAGCCAATCGCGGCCTGAGCCACCCTGCAGCACATCGTTGCCGGATCCACCATCAATCAGATCCTGGCCATCTGATCCTTGAAGATGGTTGGAGTCTGCAGACCCTTGAATGATGCGATGCTCAGATAAAAGTCGATACAGGATGCTTTTGGCATCATCCTTTGATGAGATATACTCTTGCAATCTAGTCAGAATTAAATCACCTTCATCTCCAAGCAACCTCAAAGCTCTTGTCAGATGGGACAGCTTAAGAACGTCTGTTGTCTGAATCACATAGGATTCGAGATAGCCCGAGACCCACTCCAAGGCATCGGTTGAAGACTCCGCTTGAATGCCCCCACCAGGTCCGACAAAATACTGAAGAATTGGCCAGCCATCCGTCTGGAGAATCAGCTGGTCTTCCAACTGGAGACGGAACTTCTCATACGCCTGGTGGAGCAGCGTCATGGCCATCCCATTGGGGCGTGGATCAAGCCAGCCCTCGCGATAGGTCTGGTCAAGCAGTCTCTCCATCACAGCCAGACGCCCTTCGAGAGCACTCCAGTTAGAGAGCTCGTGAGTAGAGTTCACTCCGACCCAGGAAAAGATCAATGGATCTATCAGTGCTTGGCGCTGCACTGAACTTCCCTGAATCCAGAGTTCCAGAATCAAGCGCAATTCACCAGACGGATCTATGGCCATGGCCTGGTGTAGATCAGGCACACTGCCCATTCCCTTCAGGTTGGGCAGCCTGGACATTCCGTCATCAAGCGAGAATGAATGAAGCCATTTTGTTCGTGCTTTATCGATTCGGAACCAGACATCATTCATGGATTGAAAAGTTCCATCCGAAGCCTGGAACTCGCCAATCTGCAGGTGACGGTTACCCTGGGGATCGACGAAGTTCGATGCAGTGTAAGTCACCCCAAGCCGATGAACACCAACATCATTCAGAGCTTGAAGCTCTCCCATATCTACAAGGCCATTGCTATCACCGTCCTTCCAGATCCTTAGCGATGACCATGCTGAATCGAGATTGTCGATGAAGCGATCACCATTGTCATCGAGACTGATGAGAGCCTCGAATCCGTTGCTTGCCTTGCTCCCATTTGGCATCAGTGTGTTGTTGCCAAAAAGCTCTCCACCATGGTCAATGGTGCCATTCCCGTCAAGATCACGCGCCAAAAAGCCATCAGTTGAGCTGATCCAGCCTGTTCGCTCAGAAAAGCCGTTGGCATCATGATCGAAATAGATGCCCCATGAACCTTCCGCTGAAGTAATAATCCCGTTTCGATCCAGATCCAGCACAAGTGGGCATGAATAGGGCCTTTCAGCTGCCTCAAATTGATCCCTCATGGCCTCTATGCCTTTATCCCAGAGATCGGCGAGGTGGCCGGCCATAAACTCAGCAGCCTCATCGGCATAGGCACTTCCGAGCATGGAGGCAGACAACATCAGCCCGCCTGCCGCCAACCAGCCCAGTGGACCCGCAGCCAGGAGAGGGGCCACGGCAAGGGATGCAAGCCGACCCGCAAGAATCGCCCCGGCATTTTCCAAAGCCCATTGAGTCATGATCCGCTTGGCGGACTCTTGATCTCCTGCGTCTATTGCCGCCTTGACGTCATGGGCCACGGCAGCGAGGCTGACGACATCAGCGATGTAACCCAGCTGATCCATCGCCTTGAGCCATCGAGCTGTCCCGAGTGAGCTTTGCGACTGAATATCTTGCCGATTTTGAACAGCCAGATTGTCTTGGGCCTTCCGGATGTTTCTCAGCGCTTCGCGATGCGCTGCAACCCTCTCTGGAGGAATGAAGTCCGCCATGGACCGCATCGGAGTATCGGGGGGAGGAGAATTATTGTTGAAAGCATTCGAATCTTCGAAAAAGCTTCGAGCATCGAGGATATAATGCCTATCCACCATCACTGGATTTCCAGCTGAATCAACTGCAATCTTCAACTTCGAGGCTCTTTCATCTGAAGCTGTAATGATGACCGAGAATGCTTCCTCGATCGTCAATCCCCGAAAAGCCTCTATGGGAATACCGTCTATACTTGTAACATTTGGGTTGCCAAGGATGATTGGAAGCTCAGTCTGAAAGAAAACTCTGTTGTCAACGGCACTTCCAGTAAAAGTTACGACCTCACCTACTGCATCAGCGGCGTACTTAGCAGACAATTGATCCCAGACTCCATTATTGATCCTCGAATTGCCAATTCTCTCACCATCCATGAAGCTCCTAAGCTCATCTGGATTAGCCCTAAAGATCTCTTCGAGTTTTCTCCTTAGCTTCTCATTATAAAATTGTGTACCTTCGGTTTGATTCAGGAACTTACCAGCCTCAGACTGATCAATTGTGCGGACATTGTATCCAGACTGATGCAGGGCCTCCGCAACCGCCCCGGAATGCAGCCTACGAGTCCCCTCCGAAGTAAACTCACCAGTAAAGCCGCTATACAGAACAGTAACGGGTCCATCGACCCTGTGATCAACTCGATTGATTAAATCGAGAAGCTGCTCTTTCGTATGAACCGTATCCAGCAGGTCATTCGCCTGCTCAGCTGTAAGCAACATGCTAATGAGAAGCGACTTAGTGTTCTTGACTTGTTAGAATCCAAATGACACCTTATGAATAGGCGCAAACATGTTCTCCCTACCGTCAAATCCATAAGCAACAAGCGCAGACTTCAACGTCGAGAAGACGACTCGCTTCTCAAGACCGCCAAGGTCGAACGGCTGAATGTGGGAAACCTCTTGCCACACAATTCGGTACGGAGAGTCCTTGAATGACTCTGATCCTTTGCCCATATTCAGGAAAACCCTCAAGAGAGCTCCTTGAAGATAGAAATCAAACTGCCCTTCTGGATCGCATCCAAATGCATAGCTCTGCATGATCCCACCCCACAGGTAACAATCCAGCTCCCTATCTCTTGTCCAGTAACGACCATCACCGGGCTTGAACGGCAGGTTGTATCTGGCAATGTCTTCATCAGAGACCACTTCATTCACGAAGGTCATCTGGATTGCCTCAAGCACTGTGGGATAAACCAATTGAAAGCCATAATCCGCGTTGGTAGAGCTGCCGTCACGCGACTTCCAGAACATCAGGAGCTGCACGTTGAGAACCTAACGATGGACAGGTGGATCGGCCAGCAATGACGAGGCGTCAAGCGCGTGCAGGTCCTCTTCCAGACTTCCCGGGGACGGTCACGGAGTCCAAGGCTCCACGAAGCGGTGCTGCGGGAGGCAGCCGTTGGTGAAGAAAGCGCACTTCAGCGATGCCCGTCCAGCCACGGCGGCGTCTACCGCACCAACAGAGTCGTCAAGCGGCAATACAGAAGGCTGACGATGCCGCGCCAGATCCTGAATCAACGCCGCCAGACTGTCCCGGGACACGCCCTTCTCTCCAAGTTGCGTCGCGACCCAGGCCAGCGTTGAGGCTTCGACATGCAACCTTCCTATCACCTTCGATGTTGATGCCCATGGGATCGCCGAGGCGAACGGCAGGCCCACGAGGGAAGTTGCTGGTACCTGGACGCCACATCCCCCGAATGGCTGGCCCCACAGAGGCAACAAAACGAAGCATCATCCATCTCATTGGCTAACACCCCGATACCTAGCTTGAAATCGAGCCTCCATGCTTGCTGTAGTCAGTCCGTGGTTCAGCCGCAACCTTGCCTTGCTTGCCCTGCTCCTGGGCCATGCCATCGGGATACGCTTGGAGGCCGTGGCCGTTTCTCACAGTTCATTCGCGCTTTTGCGGGCGACACCTGGAGCTCCTAAGCACCACCCCGACGGACAACCAGCTGCCGCCGCAGGGGAGCGCTTGGATCCGCCAGGCCAACGCACTTCAAAACAAGGGAGCCAACCGCGAGGCCCTGAACCTGCAGCAGAAGGCGGTGAACTGGCTACTCGCGAATCCCGAGCAAGGCGACGCCACCAATGCCGAAATCCTCGATGATTTCGGGCGGCAGCTCTGGAAGAACGAAAAGCCCGTTGAGGCATTTGGTCCAGTCGAAGAGGCCGTGGCGCTGCGCCGAAGGCTTGAGGGAATCACCAGCGATGCCGCAGCGGATCTGGCGGCGTCCCTGCGACTGGAAGCCATTCTCTATGCAGCTTTGGGGCACAGCATGAATGTGCTTCCAGCCATTCTGGAATCGGTGGCGCTGCACCGCAAGCAGGTGAAAAGAAACGCTCCTTTCGGGATGAGATTGCTCGTGTCCTCGGCAACCTGGGCAGCCTCTACAGCCAACTGGATCGCCAAGGAGATGCGATCTCTCCCACTATCGAGGCGGTGGAGATCCACCGCCAATTGGTGGCTAAAACCCTGCCTTCCAGGACAGTCTCGACCCTGCCCTGAAAAGGCAGAACCAAATCCACAGACAACTGGGGCACCAAGAAAATGTACTGCCGAGTGCCGAGCCGTCCCTGAGTCTTCAGGGCTCCGATCCCGGGCCCTCCCCCCTCACCCATCCAACTCCAACCACTTCCGCGCCTCCACCGCCGCCTTCTCCTGCCCCTGCCGGTGCCCAAAGGCAAACGCCGCCACGCAGATCAAGGTGATCGCCGCCGGCACCATCCCCGACGGCAGCCGGCTGCGCTTGGCCAGGTCGTCCGGCAGGCCCCCCAGCGTCAGCACCAGGAAGCCCACCGCCCCCAGCGCCGTCAGGCCATAGAGAAACGGCGTGATCGTCCGTCGCGTCAGGGCGTGCAGCAGCAGCACGGCCAGACCCACCCAAGGGACGCTTGATCCCAGGGCCCACAGCCAGCGTTCGCCCGCTCCATCGCTCAGCCGTCGGCGGCAGGCCAGTTCTCGCTGCAGGCGGCTCATTCGCGCCGTGGCGCCCCGCGCCGCTCGGCCAGCACCTCCTGCACCTGGCGCCAGTCGACGCCGTGGTGGGCCAGGGCCACCTGCAGGTGGAAGATCAGATCGGCCGCCTCACTGGCGATCGCGTCCGGGTCGTCGTCCTTGCAGGCCATCACGAATTCGGCGCTCTCCTCACCGATCTTCTTGAGGATCCGGTTGTCGCCCCCCTCCAGCAGCTTGTTCGTGTAACTGCCCGGCTCCGGGCGCTCGCGGCGCCCGGCGATCACCCGCGCCAGCTCCGTGCACACATCCGCCGGCGGCGGCAGGGCGTCCGGCCCGCCCGCCGTCGCCACCGCACCTTCCTCGTAGAAGCAGCTGCGGGCTCCGGTGTGGCAGGCCACCTGGCCCACCTGCTCAATCGTCAGCAGCAGCACGTCGGCATCGCAGTCGTAGCGGAGGCCTCTGAGCTTCTGGAAATGGCCGCTAGTGGCGCCCTTGTGCCACAGCTCCTGCCGCGAGCGGCTCCAGTAGTGCACCTCGCCCGTGGCCAGGCTGCGCTCGATCGCCTCCCGGTTCATCCAGGCCACCATCAGCACCGCCCCGTCCAGCCAGTCCTGGGCCACCGCCGGGATCAGCCCCGCCCCATCGAAGCGCAGCGTGGCGATCAGCTCGGGGCCCGCCAGCTCCAGCCCGCCGCCGGGCGACGGCGGATGACAGGATCCAGGGGAAGCGGCGGATGGAGCCCCCAAGGGACGCGACGTCAGCTGCAGTGATCCTCCCCCATGTCCACCCCCGCGGCCCACACCTGCAGCAAGAGCTACGGCGGCTTCCCCTGCTGCCACCGCCAGTGGCGCCACCCGGGCCACTGCCGTTTCGTGCACGGCTACAGCCGCAGCTTCACCTTCTGGTTCACCGCCCACCACCTCGACATCCACGGCTTCGTGGTCGATTTCTCCAGCCTCCAGCCCCTGCGGGCCCGGCTGGAAGAGCAGTTCGACCACACCTTCCTGGTCAACCACGACGACCCCCTCCTCGCCCAGTGGCAGGCCCTGCATGACCAGGGCGCCCTCGACCTGCGGGTGATGGCCAACGTGGGCATGGAGGCCAGCGCCGAACTGGCCTGGGGCTGGGCCAACGAGCTGCTCCACCCCCGCGACGGCGGCCGCAGCTGCTGCTGGCGCGTCGAGGCCCGCGAGAACGAGGCCAACGCCGCCTGTTTCCGGGCCATCCCCGACTGGTTCGAAGCCGGCGCGACCACCGCCCCTTCCTCCCCGGAGCCCTGGCCGGCGCCGTGATCCTCACCCGTCTGGCCACCGCCTGGGCCCTGTTCCAGGGGCTGCTGATCGAGGCGCTGCCCTTCCTGCTGATCGGCGTGCTGATCTCCGCCGGCGCCCGCTGGTTCGCCCCCGGCGGCCGCTGGCTGCGGCGGCTGCCGTCCCACCCGCTGCTGGGTCCGCTCACCGGCGCCGCCCTCGGTTTCGCCCTGCCCGCCTGCGAATGCGGCAACGTGCCGGTGGCCCGCCGCATGCTCAGCGGTGGCGCGCCCCTCGGCGCCGGCCTCGGCTTCCTGTTCGCCGCCCCCGTGCTCAACCCGATCGTGATCGCCAGCACCTGGGCGGCCTTCCCCGACCAGCCCTGGCTGCTGCTGGCCCGCCCCCTCGGCGCCGTTGTCGTGGCCGTGGGCCTGGCCCTGCTGCTGGGCCTGGTGCCCGAGCCGTTGCTGCTCCAGGCCGACCTGCTGGCCGAACGGCGCCTGCACCAACCCCTGGCGGCGGTGGGGCTGCTGGAGCGCTCCAGCGGCCTGGTGGGGGCGCCGCCGCCCTCCGCCCTCAGCTCTGAGGCCGCCCCGGTCCGGCTGCCCCTGGCCGAGCTGATGAAGCACGCCAGCCAGGAGTTCCTCTACCTGGCCCTGCTGCTGGTGATGGGCAGCGTCATCGCTGCCCTGGTGCAATCCTTCGTGCCCCGCAGCTGGCTGCTGGCGGTGGGCGGCGCCCCCACCCTCTCGATCCTGGCCCTGATGCTGCTGGCCCTGGTGGTGTCGGTGTGCTCGAGCGTGGATGCGTTCCTGGCCCTCAGCTTCGCCGCCCAGGTCACCCCCGGGGCCCTGCTCGCCTTCCTGCTCCTGGGCCCGGTGATCGACCTCAAGCTGGTGAGCCTGCTCGGGCTGCTGTTCCGCCCCCGCGGCCTGGTGCTCACCACCGCCGGCGCCGCCCTGATGGTGCTCCTGATCGGCCAGTGGGTGAACCTGTGGCGCCTGTGACTCCCCCCCTCCTGCAGCGGGCCGCCCTCTGGCGCGCCGCCAGCCTCGGCCTCTGGGCCCTGGTGCTGCTCGTCAGCAGTGTCGACGGCCGCCTCGACCTGCTGCTGCGGGCCGTGTTCCACCCCCTGGTGGCCCTGGCCGGCCTGCTGCTGCTGGCGGTGGCCCTGCTGCAGCTGCGCCTGGCCTTCGGGCCCGGCCGGCAGGAGCGGGGCGACCGGCGCCAGGCCCGCACCCTGCTGCTCACCGCCGCCATCGCCCTGCTGGTGCTGCTGCTGCCGCCGGCCCCCTCCTTCGCCGACCTGGCCGGCCAGCGCCCCCGCGACGAGACCGCCGAAAGCGAGCTCAGCTTCGTTCTGCCCCCGGCCCAGCGCAGCCTCACCGACTGGGTGCGGCTGCTGCGCAGCCAGCCCGATCCCAAATTGTTCGCCGGCGATCCGGTGCGCATCAGCGGCTTCGTGCTGCCGATGGAGGGCGAGCCTCCCCAGCTGGCCCGGCTGCTGGTGCGCTGCTGCCTGGCCGATGCCTCCCCGGTGGGGCTGCCCGTCCACTGGCCCGCAGGCCAGGCCCCCTTCCCCGCCGACCAGTGGCTGGCCATCGACGGTGTGATGGGCCTCAAGCCCGCCCCCGGCGGCGGCGAGCGGCTGGAGGTGGTTCCCAGCCGCATCCGGCCGATCCCCCGGCCGGCCCGGCCCCTGGAACCATGAGCCCGCTCTCCCGCCTGCCCTGGGCCCGGCCCCTGCCCCTCACCCTGGGCCTGGCCGGGCTGCTGGCCCTCGTCCAGCAGCAGCTGCTGCTGCGCCAGCCGCCCCGGCTTGAGCGGCTGACACCGGTGGCCGCCAGCTCCGGGCCCGCCGCCCTGCAGGCCCGCTTCAGCCGGCCCATGGACCCCGCCAGCCTGCAGACAGGCAGCACCCTCTCCCCGCCCCTGGCCCACCGCTGGCTCGGCGACGGCGACACCCTGCTGCTCAACCTGGCCCCCGACCAGCGGATCCGCTCCCCGCTGCTGCTGCAGCTGGCCGGTCGCGATCGCCGCGGCCTGGCCCTGCCCCCCCAGCGCTGGCAGTGGGATCCGCGGCCCCGGCTGCTGGCGGTGGTGCCGGTGGGCGCCGGCGAGCAGGTGCAGCTGCGAGAGCACGACGGCCGCTGGCGGCCGATCACGCCGGTCTGGCCGCGGATCACCATGCTCGAACCGCTGGGCGGCGGCGAGGCCGTGGCGGTGGTGGCCCGCTCCGAGGCCGGCCGCTTCCGGGTCTGGCGGGTGCCCCTGCGCCAGCAGCCCCTGCGCCCCCTGGGCCGCCACGGCACCGCCGGGCCCGCCCCCGTGCTGGCCGGCGCGCCCCAGCCCCTCGGCGCCAGCGAGATGGTGTTTGCCCACATCAGCGGCAACCGGCGCGGCGACCTGCTGGTGCAGGCGGGCGGTGAGCAGCCCGACCAGATGAGCCTCCAGCTCTGGCCCCCCCGGGGCGGTCCGAGCCGGCTGCCGCTGGAGGCCAGTGGCGCGGTGCGGCTGCTGCCGGAAGGCGGTTCGGCGGTGGTGCCGGAAATCGATGGCCTCAGCCTGCAGGACCTACCGCCCCGGCCACCCCGCCGCCAGACCCTCCCCGGCAGCCGCGACCTGAGCAGCTTCTGTCCCCGGGCGGGGCGGGCCCTGCTGGTGCGCCACTGGCCCGACTTCCGCCGCTCCCTGGAGCTGGTGGAGCCGGGCCTGGCGCCGCGCCAGCTCTGGATCGGCCCCCAGGCCCTGGCGGCCACGGCCTGCAGCCGCGGCGGCGAGCGGATCTGGGCGCTGCTGATCGAAGGGGTGGGCCGCCCCGTCCTCACCCTGATCAGCCTCGACCGGCGCGGCACCGTGCTGGCCTCGCGGCGCCTGGCCGGCTGGGAACTCGAACCCGGTACCGGCCTCAGCTACGACCCCACCAGCGACCGCCTGGCCGTGGTGCTGCGTCCGCTGGAGCAGGCCCAGGGGGCCCCGCCAGCGGCCCAGGTGGTGCTGATCGAGGCCACCAGCCTCACCCCCATGCCCCTCCAGCAGGAGGCCCTCCAGGCCATCTGGCTGCCGGCAGGGTAGAAACGGGATCATGCAGGCCCCCTCCGCCCCTGATCTCCCCCCCCGCCAGGCCTCCCTGCTGGCGGAGCTGTGCCAGGCCGACGGGGAGCTGAGCGGCCAGGATCTGCACGCCCGGCTGCGCAGCAGCCCCGCCGCCATGGGCCTGGCCACCGTCTACCGCCACCTGCGCCAGCTGCAGCAGCGGGGCCTGGTGCGCTGCCGCCACCTGCCCAGCGGCGAAGCCCTCTACGCCCCCACCGAACGAGACGAGCACCACCTCACCTGCGTCGACTGCGGCAGCACCCGGGTGCTCAGCCACTGCCCGGTGCACGGTGTGCACCTGCCGAAGCAGGAGCTGGGGGACTTCCTGCCGCTGTATCACACCCTGGAATTCTTCGGGCTGTGCGAGCGCTGCCGGGGCCTCAGGTCCTGAGGCTGTCGCGGTGCAGCACCGCCATCACCTCGAGAATCTGGCTGCAGCGATCCGTCGGCACGCTGATCAGTTCCCCCAGCCGCTTCAGCATCTGCTGCTCCACCGGCTTGAAGCTGCGGTTGGTGTGCACCAGCAGGGCCGCCATGGCGTAGGCCGTCTCCTGCTGGGGTTCGGTCAGCACCGGCGCGGCCTCCATCAGCAGCGTCTCCCAGCCGCCGCTGCGCAGCCGCCCCAGCAGGCCCTCGAACATGGCCCCCATCACGGCTTCGCCGAGGTTGCCGTAGGGCGAGCGCACCTCCAGCAGCTGGCGCAGCATGGCGGCTTCGTCCGCATCGAGGGCACCATCGCAGGCCACGGCGGCAAGGCCGATGGCGGCGAAGGCTTCGCTGGGGTTCATGGACCGGGTTCATCGGCCGCCATTCCAGCAGCCTTCACCGTGCTGGTGGGGCGGCCGCGCCGTCAGAATCCCCACAACGCCTTCGCCGCTCCCCATGACCAGCACGAACCTGGATGCCCCGACAACGGCGGCGGCGGTCAGCGAGGCCAGGCCGATCTCCGTGCCGGTGACGATCCTCACCGGGTTCCTGGGCGCCGGCAAGACCACTCTGCTCAACCACATCCTCAGCAACCAGGAGGGGGTCAAGACCGCCGTGCTGGTCAATGAATTCGGCGAGATCGGCATCGACAACGAGCTGATCGTGGCCACCGGCGACGACATGGTGGAACTGAGCAACGGCTGCATCTGCTGCTCGATCAACGGCGAGCTGCTGGAGGCCGTCTACCGGGTGCTGGAGCGCCCCGAACCGGTCGACTACCTGGTGGTGGAGACCACCGGCCTGGCCGATCCGCTGCCCGTGGCCATGACCTTCCTCGGCAGCGACCTGCGCGACCTGACCCGGCTCGATTCGATCATCACCCTGGTGGACGCGGAGAATTTCGGCCCCGAGACGCTGCAGGGGGAGGTGGGCCGCTCCCAGATCGTCTACGGCGACATGATCCTGCTGAACAAGTGCGACCTGGTCAGCGAGGAGCGGCTGGAGGCCCTCGAAAGTGAGCTGCGGGCGATCAAGAACGAGGCCCGCATTCTCCGCTCGGTGAAGGGCGCGGTGCCCCTGCCGCTGCTGCTGAGCGTGGGACTGTTCGAAACCGACAAGGTGGTGGCCCAGCAGCAAGTCCAGGCCGCCCCCAGCCACGATCACAGCCACGATCACGGCAGCGAAGACCACAGCCACTGCGACCACGACCACGGTCACTGCGAACACGAACCGGAGATCGCGACCGCGGGCGGTGGTCACGATCACCGCCATCACCACGACCATGGCCATAGCCACGATCACAGCCACGACCATGGTGGCCATCCTGACCACCAGGCGATCGAGGGCTTCACCTCCCTCTCCTTCAGCAGCGACGGCCCCCTCTCCCTGCGCAAGTTCCAGAACTTCCTCGACAACCAGATGCCGGCCGGGGTGTTCCGTGCCAAGGGCATCCTCTGGTTCAACGAAAGCGAGCGCCGCCATGTCTTCCACCTGGCCGGCAAGCGCTTCTCCATCGACGACAGCGACTGGCCGGGGGAGCGCAAGAACCAGCTGGTGTTGATCGGCAAGGATCTCGACCACAAGCGGCTGCGCCAGCAACTCCAGGCCTGTGTGGCCAGGGACGCGGGCAAGGGCTTCGCCTGAGCGCCCCGCCCCTTTCGGCTGGAATGCTGCAACCACTACGAAACCACCGGCTGGCGCCGCTAGGGTGGCGTCCTACGACCCTTTCCCATGATCGAGTTCCTCCTGATGACGGGCGTTCTCGCCCTTCTCGGTCTGGTGTTGTGGATGGCGATGGATTCCGACGACGACAACGGCGGCGGTGGCCTGATGCAGCCCGCCCTGATCCCGGTGAGGCGCTCCACGTCCTACTGAGACGTAAGCATTGATACGCGCCTTCGCGTCGTTTGTTCCGTCTGCCACCGGGGGGCCTTCATAGGGTCCGGGCACACGCCCGTTCCTCCCGATGCCCAGCTCCAGGCTCCCCCTTCGTCGTTTTTGGCCTGCCGCCGCGGGATCCGCTGCCGTGGGGGGAGCGGCCATGGCTTTGTGCGCCACTGGCATCCTGCCGGCCATCGGCCAGTCCCAGGGCAACGCTGCCGCCATCGCCCAGGCCGGCACCACCATCGGCGTTTACTCCGGCCGGCACTACAACACCGACAAGGAGCTCTATCGCCAGTTCACCGCCCGCACCGGCATCAAGGTGAACGTGCTGGAGGCCAAGGACGACGCCCTGCTGGAGCGCCTCAAGAGTGAGGGCAAGAACAGCCCCGCCGATGTGCTGGTGCTCGTCGACGCCGCCCGCCTTGATGCCGCCACCGACCAGGGGCTGTTCCAGCCCGTCCGTTCGGCCGCCCTGCAACGGGACGTGCCCGCCAACCTGCGCGATTCCCAGGGCCGCTGGTATGGCCTGACGCGGCGTGTGCGGGCCGTGGTGGTCAACCCGAAGCTGGTGAATCCCGCCACGATTCGCACCTATGCCGACCTGGCCAAGCCTGCCCTGAAAGGCAAGCTCTGCCTGCGGGAGCGCAAGAGTCCCTACAACCAGTCGCTGGTGGCCAGCCAGATGATCCTGCGCGGTGATGCCGCCACCCGCACCTGGATCCGCGGCATGGTGGCAAACGTGAACCAGCCCTTCTTCACCTCCGACACCCCCTTGGCCCGGGCCGTCGCCAGGGGAGAGTGCGGCGTGGGGGTGGTGAACTCCTATTACATCGCCCGCATGCTCTCGGGTGAAGCCGGCGCCCAGGACAAGCAACTGGCCCAGCAATTGAAGGTGGTCTACCTGAACCCATCCCACGTCAATATCACCGGGGCCGGCGTCACCCGCCACGCCAAAAATCCGCAGGCGGCGATCAAGCTGATCGAATTCCTGGCCTCCCCCACCGGCGGCCGCGGCTACGCCGAAGCCAACAACGAGTACCCCCTCAAGGGCTTCGGCGATAATCCGATCCTCAAGCGGTTCGGCACCTTCCGGGCCGATGGCGTCTCGGTGGAGCAGATCGGATCCAAGAGCAGGGCGGCGACCCAGATGATGGAATCGAACGGCTGGAAGTAGGTCACCGGATGGGGGTTTTGGCAACGGCCGAGCGGGCGACAGCCGACAGGAGCGGGCCGCCGCTGCGGCGTACCCCCCTGGCGGCGGCCGTGCTCCTGGTCTGCGGTCTGGCCCTGTTGCCGTTCCTGGTGCTGGCTGGCTTTGCCCTGCGGGATGCCGGCTCCAGCCAGGTGTGGCTGGGGGCCGAAGGCCTCGAGCAGCTGAGCAACACCCTGGTGCTGGTGCTGGCCGTCGGCCTGATCGGTGCCCTGCTCGGCACCGCCAACGGCTGGCTCACCGCCTGCTGCCAGTTCCCCGGCCGCCGCTGGCTGCGGCTGGCCCAGGTGCTGCCCCTGGCGGCCCCTGCCTTCGTGCTGGCCGCCGTGCTGGTCGACCTGGGCAGCCGCTGGGGCTTTCGCGTGCACGGCATCGGCTGGGCCGTGCTGCTGCTCAGCCTCACCACTTACAGCTATGTGTTCCTGCTTTCCACCGAGAGCTTCTCCGGCAGTGGGCAGCGCCAGCTGGAGGCCTGCCGCAGCCTGGGCGTGGGCCCCTGGGGCAGCTTCCGGCGCGTCGCCCTGCCCCTGGCGCTGCCGTCCATCGGCGCCGGGGTCGCCCTCAGCGGCATGGAGGTGGTCAATGAACTCGGCGCGGTGGAACTGCTGGGCGTGCCCACCCTGTCGCGGGGCATCCTGCAGCGCTGGCAAGGCGAAGGCGACCTGCAGGGGGCCGTGGGTCTGGCCCTGATCGCCCTGATGCTGGTCAGCCTGCTGGTGGGGGCCGAACGCTGGATGCGCCACCGCAGTCGCCGCTGGAACATCGGCCAGGACGGTGCCGGCGCCTTGCCGTGGTCGTTGCGGGGCTGGCGCTGCCACCTGGCCCAGCTGCTCACCCTGCTGCCACCCCTGGCCAGCCTGGGGCTGCCGCTCACCTGGCTGTTTTTGAGCCGGGACCATCTGCAGAGCGATCCTCTCGAGGATCTGCTGGCCCTCACCCTGCGCAGCCTCGGCCTGGCCCTGGCTGCCGCGCTGCTGACGGTGGCGGCGGCCCTGCTGCTGGCGATCAGCCGCCGCTGGCTCGCCCATCCCCTGCTGGGCCGGCTCACCTTCTTCGCCGGCATGGGCTACGCCGTGCCCGGCACCGTGCTGGCCCTGGCCCTGATGCTGATCGGCGGCCCCCTGCAGCTCAGCCCCCTGTTGCTGCTGCTCTGGGGCTACGGCGACCGCTTCCTGGCCGTCTCAAAACAGGGACTCGACGCCGCCTTCGAGCACATCCCCCCCAGCCTCGATGAATGCGCCACCAGCCTCGGCTGCAGCTGGCTGGCGGTGCTTCGCCGCGTTCACCTGCCCCTGTTGCGGGGTCCGGTGCTGGTGGGGGCGTTGCTGGTGTTCGTCGACGTGGTGAAGGAACTGCCCCTCACCTTCTCCCTGCGACCCTTCGACTTCGACACCCTCTCGGTGCGGGTCTATCAATACGCCAGCGACGAACGGGTGGGGGCTGCCCTGGTGCCGGCGCTGCTGATCCTGGCCCTGGGGCTGGCGGCCTCGGTGGCCCTGATGCCCAGCCTGGAGCGCCAGGGCAAGGGGGGCTGAAGCGGCGCCAGCGGGCGTGGGGCCTCAGTCGCGGCCGCAGCAGCATTTGCCGCCTTTCCACTTGGAGCATTTCTTCTGGCGGCAGCCCTTCTTCTTGGCCTGGGGCTGGGGACCGCGGACGCTGATGGCGGCGGAGCTGTCGGGGAGGCTGCCGAGGGAGGGGGCCATGGGAGGGGCGACGAAGAACGGGCGGGGAGAAAAAGGAGAGGCTTCAGGCGGCCAGAGGGGCGCCATCGACCAGGGCCGGCGCCAGACGCAGGCCGGCTTCACCACTGGGGACCTGCAGCAGCTCGGCGGCCCGGATGCGGGAGATCAGCCGGGTGGTGGTGACCCGGGTGGTGCCGATCAGTTCACCGATGCGCTCGTGGGTGAGGCGGAAGGGCAGATCGCACCAGGGCCCGCAACGGCGGCCGAGGCGGCGTACGAGCAAGGAGAACAGGGCATGGAGCCGCTGCTCGGCGCTGCCGAGATGGCGGATGCGCAGCAACTGCAGGGTCCACTCGTTGACCGGATCGAAACCATGGCCCTCGAGCGGTTCGGCATCACTGCGGAAACACAGGGGGGTGAGGGCCTCAACGCAGACGCCTTCACTGCAGAGCCGGTCGGTGCGCAGCTGGTCGCCGGACTGGAGGAAAGCCAGGGTCATGCCCTCGGTCTCCTCGCAGGGGCAGTAGACGCGGGCGATGCCATCGAGCACTTCGAGGCA
>CALSBA010000039.1:0-13211 GCA_943373065.1 Synechococcus sp. UW140
GACAATGTTGAAAACCTTACCCTCTTCGGCACAGCTGGCTTGATTGGCACGGGTAATGCCCTCAACAACACTATTATCGTCTATGCTGGTGCCAACACTCTCTCAAGTGGAGACGGTAATGATGTACTTGATGGTGGCCTCGGTGCGGACACCCTCATCGGTGGCATTGGCAACGATATCTACGCTGTGGACAACTTCGATGATGTGGTGATTGAGCAGGCTTCAGAGGGTATCGACACAGTGAATGCCTCGATCAGTTATACCCTTGCCGACAATGTTGAAAACCTTACCCTCTTCGGCTCGGCTGGTTTGATTGGCACGGGCAATGCCCTCAGCAACACCATTATCGGCAATGATGGTGCGAATACTCTCTCAAGTGGAGATGGTAACGATAGGCTCAACGGTGGCCTGGGTGCGGACATCCTCATCGGTGGCTTTGGCAACGATATCTACAAAGTAGACAACGCTGATGATGTGGTGGAAGAGCAGGCTTCAGAGGGTGCCGACAGAGTAAAATCCAGGATCAGTTATACCCTTGGCGACAATGTTGAAGATCTTGTACTCCTTGGCGCGGCTGACTTGATTGGTACGGGTAATGCCCGGAAAAACAAAATTATCGGCAATTCTGGTGCCAACATTCTCTCAGGTGGAGACGGTCCTGATGTACTTGATGGTGGCCGCGGTGCGGACACTCTGATCGGTGGCATTGGCATAGATATCCTCACCGGTGGAGCTGGTGCCGATATGTTCTTTTTTGCACCTGGAGATGCCCTCATTTCAGGCACAGTCAACCCAAGATTCGACCGCATCATTGACTTGGCTATTGGCACTGACAGGATTATAGGACTCAATTCAGGGTCAGCTATCAATTTGAATATTCTCGGATCTGTCGGTGCCAACCTTACACTAAGCACGATTGGCAGCCTGCTGACTGCATCAAACTTCTTATCCTATGGTGCTTCTGCTTTTACGTTCGGATCGGCATCAGGAATACGCACCTTCATTGCTCTCAACGATGCAATCGCTGGCTTCCAAGCAGGTACCGATAATGTTGTTGAGATCACTAATTATACAGGCAAACTTGCTGATATCTCACTTCTCTAGTGTTCTTCCCGGAAAAGCCCTTTAGTATACGTAGTGTTGGCCGGGGTGCTCAGTTTCGCTTGGTCGTCTGATGCCTTCGCTGGTCCTCAGCGATGACCATGTTCAGCAACTGCTGAGCACCGCCAGCTCTCGCTCACTGCCACACTTGACCGTGCAGCGAACCCAGATCGCGCTTGCTTGTGGTGCTGGCGAAGCCAATACGTCAATCGCCAAGCGGATGGGCCTGATCGGCATGACCATCGGCAAGCGGCGCAATGGCTACTTGGAGATGGGACTGGACGGCTTGTACGATGCGCGGTGTCCGGACCGCCCTCGCGCCTGCGAGGACGGCATGGTCGCCGAGGTGATCAGCTGGGCTCTGCAGACTCAACGCTGCTAAACAGTACCTCGAGATTCCAGGAACACCAGCCCTCCCAACAATGTCATCAACCTCTCGTCACTATCCCACATGGGTTTATACTATTTCAGGCCAACACTCAGGAACTAATATCACTAAGACGCTACTAGTATGATTTGCGCTAGACTTAAAACTTAAAGCAAGGTCTTACAGGCATCAACCTTTGCCTAACAAATGGCAAATCTATCTAAGCGAACATCGTGATTCACCATGGCAACCTGCTTCCTTCACATCGGTGCCGGTAAAACTGGTACATCTGCAATCCAGGCACTACTACCTTCTATTCGGCCAGAGCTTCTCAAGCTAGGACTGTTGTACCCAGAGGATATAGGTGGTTCGGAAGTCAAGGCAAAGCAAGGGCTGGTTTCTGGAGGAAATGCAGTAACTCTTGCCAGGCTTGCAAACAAGAGGGGCAAGAAGCCTGCTCAGTGGAACGAAGATCAATCTTGGGACTGGCTGAAATCAACTCTTCTTTACGCCAAAACTAATGATTATAATGTACTTTTTTCCGCGGAGAGTCTGCAATTTGGCAAATCAGAGCAACTGATTGAAATTCGAAATGTAATTAACAAGCATAGATTTGAGATTAAGGTGATCTATTTTACAAGAACAGCCATAGACTACTCGATTTCTAGTTATTTGCAGAATTTGAAGATGGGGTTTCCATCTGGTGAGGCGCACCGCTCACTTAGTGAGTATATTGGTTCAGTGAAAGTGCCCTACAAGCGGACAATCACGGAATATGTCGATGCTTTTGGCAAAGATTCACTCTCAGTCTACAACTATTCTGCCTGTACAAGGCCCTTGATACCATTTTTTCTTGACCTTGTAGTGTACGATAATCATAACCTAGAATACAAGAGTCCAAGCCTTGTAAACCGATCACTTGTTCGAGCTGAGCAGCTTGCTTTTGAAAGCATCATTCGAACCTGCAATGATGGCATGACAATATGCAGAGAAGTGGGAAAGCATCTATCAAATCAAGAAGCGCCCCGTGAATGGTATAACGAGAGATACCAAGTCGCGAAGACTTCGTTTGACGCATATAGCAAGACCAATCTACCTCTATTAACCTGGGTTAATGACAACTTTCTCGACTTAGGAAGTCAATTATGCATCTCATCGCCAAACTCCAAAATGGACTTAGTGGACTTCCCTGGTACCTCACGTTATATGGTCGATGCCTATTGCAGGATTATTGAAATACTTGGAGACAAATTGCATCACGCAGACAGAGTATCTTGAAAGGGAAATCGCCACATAACTAGCAAAAGAATGCAAACGTTTAAGTAGTTTATTCTATTGACAAGGGACATAATCCCGCTGAACGACAGCGCAGTTCCTTCCCTGTGAATCTGCGCATGGTATGTTGCTGCTTCTAAACTTAAAACTTTCTCGTTTATTTGTGGAGATTGTTAGGTGGTCTGGACATTCTTGGCAGGGCCCATAGTTAACATCTGAAGGAGAACAACGCCCTTGAAAGTGGTTCCCACCGATGAGCAACCGCCGCACCCACAGCCCCAATCTTGAGATCAGGGTCGCCACCGAAACGGTCAGTGCCCGCAGGATGATTCAGGAGATCGAGGCTGATCCCTCGATCCACACGATCTAGGTGAGCCATTGGACAAGGCAGATGCTGGAGGGCATATGCAAGCAGTACACCCCCTAGGCAAGAGGAGCAAAGACAAAGATGGCTTTCAGGACAAGGATGCTGATCTATTCCGGCAGATCGGTTGGCTGCTGATAGAGCTGGAGTGGTTCAACAAACTATCAGCAGATGTGATGCTCGTGAAGTGCGCAAGCTGGTTGACCGCCATTACTCAGAGTTCAGCATCACCCGAGAGTCTGAGCTGCTGGGCCTGCTTCGATGCACGCTCTATTACCTGCCCACTCCGGTGCACGAATTGATGCTGCGGAATCATGGCCATGATCTATGCGCTCAACCTGGAGGATCCCTGCAGCGGTAGCCGGCGGATGGTGGACTGCCAGGCCAGAGAAGGGATCCCGATCAGTCACGACAGGGTACGAAATTTAATGCTGCGCAAGGGACTACGGACGATGTACAAGAAACCTCGCACCACGTTGCCGGGAGACGCAGTAACTCGTTTCAAGTTTCTGGTAGATCTCAAATCGGTCACGGCCGTGGATCAAGTCTGGTGGACGGACATCACCTAAACGCCCCACAGAAAGACCTCTACCTGGTAGAGGTGGTTCATCTCCTCTCCAGACATGCGCCCAGCTGGAAGTTTTCCAATTGCCTTGGCACGGAGCTCTGGTTGGATGCCCTTGAGATGGCTCTGACCCATGGCCTTGAGCAAGAGGTCTGTCACTCCGATCAGCGCTCTCAGTTCACGTCCGCTGACTTCGTTGCCACGCTGAAGACTGAGGAATCATGACTAGATGATAGTCCAGCGTGAGGCGCTGCTAGGACAACACTCTAGGAGCGTGTTGCACGTAGCCAAGTTGGCCATTCAAGCTGGAACTTGGTGTGCATTTCGGGGCCAAGGTGTCTCAATATCTTCTCGCTGAGATCGACAAATCCAGTCCAGGTGGAAATCTTCAGATTGACTGTGCTGCAGTCAAACTAGTTGCATGGCCGGGTCATGTCTACGTGTGTGATGCATCCCGTGCTGAGATCGGGGAATTCACCCTGGTCAAGTAAATGACAGCAGAATCTGCTTTCGTGATCTATACGCAACAGGCTCCTAGGGCATGGCCTTATCGCGCTCCGCATCGGCGAGTAAACGTTTGAGCCTGCTGTTCTCCTGCTCAAGCTCTTTGAGTCGTTTCGCCTCAGTGGCTTTCATGCCGCCGTAGAGCTGCTCCCAGCGGTGATAGGTCGCTCCCGACACCTCCAGGGCTCGGCACACATCGGCAACGGTCTGTCCTTGGATCAATAGCTGGTCTGCCGTCCGCCGCAGCTTGCGGATGATCTGCTCAGGGTTGGGGCGTTTGCGCTTCGTGGGGCTTCTCCTGGCCAAGTCTGGCCGGTAGGGAAGCTCTCATAGGGACTGGATCAGCTTTTTGGGGTCCACGTCGGGGCCTTCTGAACGGGAAACCGCCTGCCGAGACGTGCGCTCATGCACGGCGCAAGCCAATGAAGACGACAGGACAATTGTCGTTACCCCTACAAACAGTGAGGTCGTGGCTGCCTTAGACACATTTGGTCACGGACTGGGGCACTCCATCACCTTGATAATGTTGCCAGTTCTGGCACGTCACGATAGGCTATTTCTCCAATCTCGTTGCTCCGATTTAGATGACCTCATGCCCACCGGTCAGCGCTCGAAAACGTCCATTTGACTGCAAACGTCGGGAGGCCCGTTCTCTTCAGGCTCGCTGGCTCAAGCAACTTTCATTTGGTGAGCGCCGTGAAGAAGATCATCTGATCCAACTCTGGCTTGGCATCTTTCCTGTCTCTTGGCGCCGACTGAAGGACGTGCGAATGCTGGAGGTACAAATCCAGGCCATTCGCGCAAGCCTTCAAGGTAGCTATACCGATCTGCTGGGGGCGATGGTGCAGGATGCGGCCCTGCAGATCTCGCTCAATGGTTTAGCGAACCACCGCGGCAACCCGAACGAGAATCTGGCCCGTGAATTGCTGGAGTTGTTCTCCCTCGGTGAGGGGAACTATTCTGAGCGCGATGTGATCGAAGCAGCTCGGGCACTGACCGGATACCGGAAGGGGCCAGAGGGCCTGCTGTTCATTGATCCCCGTCGCCATGATGATTCCCCAAAAACGATCCTGGGAAAAACGGATCACTTCGATGGCCCCACTCTGGTGAACTGGCTCTGCCAACAACCGTCAACGGCGCACAACATTGTGAAGCGTCTGTGGCCTCGGGTGGTGGGTAGCCTTCCAGCCCCACAACGCCTGATGGCCCTCTCCCGCTCCTGGCTCAGCGCAGGTCTCTCGTTGCCCTGGCTGATGAGAGAGTTACGGCGCTCTCCCGAAGCGAGAATCGGCCGGGGGCAGCGGCTCGAAGATCCGATCGGGATGGTGGCACGCAGCCTGGCCCTACTGGGCAGTCGACATCCCGATGCGTTCTCCATCAGCCAACAAAGTCTTACCCTCATGGGGCAAGAGCCTTTCGATCCGCCGTCGGTGAAAGGTTGGCCCGTGAATGACGAATGGCTCAACCTCCGCTGGTTGCAGGCACGCAAACGCGGCCTGCAAGCTCTTCTTGCTGACGAGGAGGTGTGGGCAGATCGTCAGCTCCCCACTGCACTGACACAAGCCATCGTTCCAATCCCTTTGCTCACTCTGGAGCTGCCGGCAACACCCTCGCGGGAGAGCCTGGGACTGCTGTTCACCGATCCGGTCTGGCAACTCGCATGAAACGACGCACGTTCCTGCAACTCGGCGGGGGAGGGTTGGCCTCTGTCTTGGCGGTGTCCGGTTGGCTGGATGCACTTGCCGCCAACGCAGCCACTGCCTCAACATCCGGCAAAGTTCTGGTCTGGCTCGAGCTTCGAGGCGGCAACGACGGCCTGAATACCGTGATCCCATTCAAGGATCCGATCTATCGCCGCTCTAGGACCACCCTTGCGGTCAGCGAGGGGCCAGCGCTGACCAGCGAGTTGATCCTGCACCCTGCACTGGCTCCCCTCTTCCCGGCTTGGAAGGCTCGACGGTTGGCCTTCGCCTTAGGAGTGGGTTGGCCCAAGCCCAACCGCAGCCATTTCAAGGCCATGGACCAATGGGCAACGGGATCCCCTTCGGGCACTGGGATGGGCTGGTTGGCCGCTGCCATGGATCAGCGGGGATCAAGTGGGCCGCTGGTGGCCTTGGGGCCTTTGGGATCGGCAGCTTTGGAAGGTGGGCGAGCGTTGGATCTGCAGATGGCCCCGGCTTTGCTCTTCGACCAAGGGGCTCAGTCTCCCAACCCTTCGCGGGCTGGAAACAACCTAGTGCTACGAAAAATGCTCGAAATACAATGGGTTGGGAACGAGGAGGTTCAGCGGCTCAAGCGTGCTCTTGCACCGTTGCCGACAGGCCTGGATCTACCCCGCGGCGGCCTCAGCCAGCAGGTGGCTCTGGCGTTGCGGCTGATCGGCTCAGGAGCGGCCCCACCTGTGATCCAAATGGCACAGAGCGGCTACGACACCCACGCCTCTCAAAGTGCCAGGCATCCACGGTTACTCACCGAGTTGGCGGAAGCCCTTGCTACCTTTGATCGAGGTCTAGTGTCACTGCCGCGCCGGCCGCAAGTGACGCTGCTGGCCACCAGCGAGTTCGGACGACGATTGGGCGAGAACGAATCCGGAGGAACCGATCACGGAAGTGCGTCGATCGGACTGCTCTTGGGCGATCATGTGCCCCATCCCTTTCTCGGTTCCTATCCAGATCTTTCGCAACTCGACGAACGGGGCGATCCTCTGGCCACCCTTGCCCCACCACAGCTTTATAAGACAGCCCTCACACTCTGACTTCTCAGCTATGGCCTCTTTGCTTGCTTCCCTTCTGCGTCATTTGATTGGGCACCCCTCACCAAGGCCTGCATCCTCGGGCACACCTCATCCTGAACAAGATGCTGTAAGGTGCGAAATAGGAGCAGGTGCCGTCGTCGACGGAAAAACTGTTCCATCCTCCCCCCTCTCCGAAGGAGAACCTCGTACCATGAATCTCAAAGAGCTGGTTGACACTATTTCTCAGGAAACATCCATTCCTGCAGGACAGGTCAAAAAAGTTAGCACTGCCGTACTAGAGAAGTTTGGCGAACTAATCGACAAACAGGAAAACTTTCGCTCTCCGGTAATTCACTTTAGTTCAAAAGTTCGTCCTGCCAAGCCTGCGGAAGGGGGAAAGTCTGCCATCTCTGAGCAAAAAGTGGCCACAATGTTCATCGCCCCCAAAAAGACAATCTCCTGATCAGCACAATTCAAATCAGTTGCTCATCAGCCCGCGACAACAAGCGGGCTTCATTGTGGTCGCCCTCCCTGAGGCTGGGATGCTGTTGGATTTTCTGGTGAGCAGAACTATCTGCTGAGTTTACAACACGCTGATCGCCAGCAACTTTTGCCACCAATGGTGCTTTGCGGGCTGCTGAAATAGCGACGCGAGAGCCGGCTCGATTGCAGACACAGACCAGGTCTTTGCCAGCTCGCAAGCTCGGTTATCAGTTGACAAGCGATTCACCGGCCTCAAGAAGAAAACTTTCGAGAGCCCCGTCCAGAAGCAGCCTGGCCTTTGCCAAGCATAGAACCAGGCAAAGATTACGACAGAAAAGAAGCGGAAGAGCCTCCGATACTTTTTAGCGAACATCACCAGAAAAGCAATGGAGGTAGAGATTGTGATTCTCTCACCATTAGCCAGCCGAGCCAAGATGAAATCAAGAGAATACTTCCGCTTCGCTGATCTGACGTGACACCCTTTACTAGACCAGTCCCTCTGAGAGCAAGTGGGTTGTCAGGCAGATGTCCACTTCTGGAGGGCCTCCAGGGGCGTAAGCCCTGGAGCGCTGAATGTGGTCTGTAGCTGTTGCAGTTTATCCGGTACTGCTATGCCAACTGCCAGGCTTCCGGCACCGAGGCGATCAGCTCGAAATTCAGGAGTTCATCTCTGAACCTGCTGTTGAATGATTCGACGAATGGATTCTCACAGGGTGAGCTAGGGGCGATGTACGCCGTGCCGGCACCCCTGCCTGTGCACTACTCCTGTAGAGCAGGTGCAATGAACTAAAGGCCATTGTCCATGCTCAGGTGTGTGGGTGGTGGAGAAAGCTTGAGCAGTTTCTCTATCGTATCGATCACGTCAACAGCTCTGCTGTCCGACCTACACGAATCGCCAGACTCACACGGTTGAACCCATCAACCACGTTGAGGGACTTGAGCATACGGCCATTCATCGTCTCATCGAACTGGAAGTCGATCGCCCAGATGTGGTGAGGGTACTCGGCCCTCAGCATCTCGCTGGAGCCGTCGGCCAGGCGTGAGCGCTTCCGCCGGCGCGGCAGGGGCCTCTGGAGCCCCATCTCCCGCCAAAGCCTATGCACCCGCTTGTGATTGACGCTACAGCCATCGAGTCGCAGGCGCCGGTAGACTAGTCGCCGGCCTCAGCGCAAATGACGACGGGCGAGCTTACGAATCCGCCGGCGCAGCTTCTTCTCATCAATCGCCGCCACCGGCAAGGGGCAGCGTTGGGTGGTGCGGTATTGCCCCACCAAGAAGCAAGCGCGGCGTTGGGATGCCCGGAATCGTTCCTGCAGAACACTGGCTTTTCGTTGGCATCCTGGGATGCTTGGCGCCACCGTTCCACCTGCTTCGGGTACAGACCCCGTTCACGGCAATAGGCGCTGAGTTCGGTGGCGTTCAGTCCAGCTGTTTCCAGCACATCCGTGAACTTTTCGGTGGAGCCCCAGCCCTCAGGATCCTTCTCGGATGCCGGCACCACTTCTCCCTGCAACCGCCAGGTCCTTCTCCAGTTGTAGAGGGTGAGCAGGTGAATGCCCAGCTCTGCTGAGATCTGGACAAAGCTCTGGCGGTGTGGCGGACTCATCCGCCTTCTCACATCAGCTTTGAGGCCTCGCTGTAGCGACGCATTGCTCTGCTCCATCAAGCCCCCTGGTGACAAGTGATCGGGATGGAGAGGCGTCAACCTTCCTGGCAGAGGGGGAGAGGGGCAGAGGGGGCTACGCCTCCTGGCCGAACCAGGTGGAGCGCTGGTTTGGAATCATCACCCAGTGGGCCATCCGGCGTGGAAGCTTCTGCAGGGTCAAGGAGCTGATCGCCAAGATCGAGAAATTCGTGGTGGCCTACAACAAGAAGAAGGCCCCTTTCAACTGGACCGCCAAGCGAATTCAATCCTGGAAAGGCTCCAGCGACTTTGCTCGCAAATCTCCGGGACAGCAGACTAGTTAGATAGGTGTATTACTGAACACCAACTACTTTAGAGAGGATAATGAATCAAGTTTGTATACCTGAATACATCAGAACGGGGGTTTTGATGTAGCACTCTATCATTAATCATTTAGGGAGATCCATGCATCACAGCAATGCCTGAAGGGCATTGAACTTCTTTAGAATACTTAATTCTTGACCTAAAGGATTATTACGTAAGACAGTAGTGATAATTTTATCAATACAAACTTCATTTTCAATAGCATTTTTAAGAAGATCATCGATTGAAGATATGTAGTTGACTGTATTATCGCTTACAACTACATCTTCGTCCAGCATACTTCTTTCCATTCTAGCTGAAATCCATTCAATATCATCACGATTCTTTGCTAGTACCTGCTCTATTAGTTTAGGGTGGAACTTTAATTTGCTGCCCGGGATAGCACATATTTCCTTCAATAGATTTCTGGACATGGGCATTGGTTCATGATTTGTATTCTTCCTGAGATGGTACTTGTAATAAAACAGAATTGAAGCCGCTTCGAGCGACATACTCTCATTAACACGCCTTATGGAGCTGTTCTCAATTGTTATACCAATCTCATTGCAAAAGTCTTTAACGACATTGGCATCAACAAGTTCATTTGCATAAAATGGTTTTAGAGATACATTAGACTTTCCAAATATTCTATCTAACTTATGAAATCTTTCTCGATAGTTTGGCCAAAGTGAAAAGATATCAAAGTCTGATAGAGGTCCTTTAAGGCGTTGCTGAAAGGCGCTGTGCATGTATGCAATAGGCGGTCTGATATAGGCAACTATTCTAATGGTATCAAAAAATGGCAGGAAGAACTCTTTCATGCGAACAACGCTGTCAGCATAGCGCTCACCCGAGATAACTTCAGCGCTAAAAACAGTGACATTAGCGTTATTATTCATTAACTCATCTCGAAGTAGCTTAAGACGTAGCTCCCTACGCTTTTCGAGTTCATTTCTTGTGATGTTCTTAGCCTTAAAGATTGGATAACTTTCTACTGGATCGTGAAATAATAGCGCAAACAACGTAGAGTGATTCGGTATGTTCCAATCTACATAGTGAAAACCTGGGCTTTTAATGTTAGCTAAAGTATGCTGAATAGAGCTAGAGCCCGTCTTGTGCATTCCTGCATGGATAATCAACTTCATCTTTCCTAATATCCATGGAGTTTGTTAATACTATCATTTATTTTCATTGTCGTGCAAGGGTCGATTGCCCGTAAGGTTGCGAATGCATAGAGGCAGAGCCAATGCATCATATAGAGTCACCGAGAAGATTGTAAATTGGGTTGACATAGTAGACCATTAAGCATCGCCATGAGATATCTAGATACCTTGACACGTTGCTAAGATCCTGTTGCAGAAGGACGAAACTGGAAAGCTCATAATATCTCTTATCGTAGTCAAAGCAATAGTCGCTTTAAAAGCTCAAATATGAATGAGAGCTAAAATACAATCATGCTTAAGGATGAGATGAGACGTGGGCAATTGTCAATTAGAATGTTTGGTGAATGGAATGCTGGGAAGTGGGAGAAATGCGACATTGAAAACTAATTCAGCAAACAATAAATCACTTACTCAATGATGATAAGTATAATACACAAGTAACGACAATAAAAAGGCCTTGCATATAGCAAGGCCTAAGCCTCCAAGGTTATACTATTCTGTTTCCTTTTTTACGGTGATTAGCATTTTTGCTAACTTATGCTCCGGCTTACTAGGCTTGTCACCGACAGCGTCTTTTGCTGGGACATTAACGGTATTAAAAAAAATATATGGTGATCTAAAAGATTCTTCCTTGCTAATCATATCAGAAAATTTTTCGAGTAAGGCCGAAGAAATTTTCTTCACTTGTGCGGCTGGGATTTCTGTTTCGTTTGAAACTGAATCAACTAATTCTTTAAAATTCATGATGAGGGGTTCTCCGTCGGAGGGGTTGTTTGCAGAGCAGTTTTTCCATCTTCGATGGCACCTGCTCTTAAATGCGACTTTAGACGCCCAATGGGTTTTAAGAACGTAGGTATTGATACCAAAACATTTGGTGCCCGTTCCTTGAACGCGCTGTAAGCTAGAATAAAGTCATAATGCGTAGTCGAGCTTTGCTGATCGTAGAAGTATGCGCATTTTATTTGACGTATTTGGCCTGTTTCACCTTTGACCTTGACCTGACCCCCTTTATCGGTCCAGGCCTTATGAGAGTGGGTGGGTGTGGTCATCTGGCAGCTCCTTGTTGAGCTGCCTCCAGGGGCGTCAGCCCCTGGAGGGCCGAGTTTGGCCTGATTGAGTTGTACTCCCAGCGCCAACGATCGGCCAGGAGCTGCGCCTCAGGAGCTGTGGTGAACAACTCGGTGTTGAGGAACTCATCCCGGAACCGGCCATTGAACGACTCTGCAAAGCCGTTCTCCCATGGGGATCCCGGCGCGATGTAGGCCGTGCTGGTGGTGGTGCTGGCCTCACACCAGTCCCGTAGGGCCTGCGCAATGAACTCCGGCCCGTTGTCCGATCGGGTGAATGCCGGCGCTGGGTAGAGGCTGGTGAGCTCCTCCAGCACGGCCACCACGTCCTTGGCCTTGCAGCGCCTGCCTACCCGGATCGCCAGGCAGAGGCGGCTGTGCTCGTCGATCACGTTCAGGAACTTGAGCCCCCGGCCATCGGCGGTGGCGTCGAACTGGAAGTCCATGGCCCAGACATGGTGGGGATGCTCGGCCCGGTGACGCCTCACCGACCCGTCTGCGGGTCGTGCCCGCTTTCGCTTCCTGGGAGTGGGCCTCTGCAGGCCTTCCTCCCGCCAAAGCCGCTGCACCCGCTTGTGGTTCACCGTCCAGCCCTCTCGCCGCACTAGGCGATAGGCCATGCGCCGGCCCCAGCGGATGTGCTCAGCTGCGATCTCGCGGAGACGATGGCGGAGCTTTGCCTCCTCGATGTCGACGACCTTGCCGGCGTGGCGCTGGGTGCTCCGGTGCTGTCCAACAACCCGGCAGGTCAGGCGTTCTGAGGCCCGGTAACGCTCCTGCAGGACCACGACAGCTCTGCGGCGACGCTCCGGGCTCAGAAGTTTCCCTCGGCAAGGTCCTTGAGCATGGCCTTCTCCAGCTCCGCTTCTGCGAGAAGCTTCTTGAGCCGGGCGTTTTCCTTCTCCAGCTGGGTCAGTCGCCTGGCCTCCTCGGCCTGCATGCCGCCATACTGCTGCCGCCAGTGGTGGTACGTCGGCTGCGTCACCTCGATGACCCGGCAGACCTCGACGACGGTCTTGCCTTGGGCGATCAGCTGCTCGGCTGTTTTGAGCTTGCGGATGATCTGCTCCGCTGTGTGCCTGGTGCGTTTCATGGTCGAGTCCCCGGCCCAGTCTGGCCGGATGAGGACTCTCATTCACCCTGGACCGATTGCCGGAGTCCACGTCAACCTTGGGCAGGACTAACTGGGTTCCGTCTCACTGTAGGCCTCATGGAGAGTTCTGCCTACCAGTGCGCTGTGTCGTCTTACACAACCACATCCCCCAGGCAACGGGCAAGGCTGAACCCCGCCTCCTATCCACCAAGGTAGACACGCAGGTGTTATTCGTACCGTGCTCAACAGCCTTTCTACTAGGGAGGCCTTGGACAACTGCCTGCATCAAAGACGCTGCATTTATACTGCACGTCAACTCAGGTCGCTGTTTCCCTAGTACTAGTAATGGGGTGAAAAATCTCAATAGTTCAATGAATTCCATGACCACTGACGCTCGGCTTGCAGACCTCCTGAGTGATTGGTGGGCTTACCTACGAAGCAGTTCAGGCGACGGGAGCCTCGTCGCCGCCGCCGCCAATACACTGAAGCTTCCGGTGCAGTCGGATGC
>CALSBA010000040.1:0-13089 GCA_943373065.1 Synechococcus sp. UW140
CACCGAACCGGCCATTTTCGAGGCCAGACTCACCTCGGCCCAGGTTCCATAGCCAAGGCTCTGGGCCTGCTGCCGCCGCAGGCTGAGAATCCGCTCGATCGTGGGCCAGTTGCCGTCGGTTTCGCCCGAGGCCCGGCTCACGTGGGCCTTGTAGGCGATTTCCCGCAGGTCGCGGCGGCGGCTGTACTTCAGGAACGGGCCGAAGCGGGGCATGTCGAGCCCCAGGAGCCAGGGGCCTTCAGTGGCCGTGGCCTGGCCATCGCCAGCGTCGCGGGCGGCCTGGGCCAGCTGCTCCTTCAGGCTCTCGGGCAACCCCGCCACCTCGGCGGGTTCAGTGAGCCGCAGGGTCCAGCTGTTGGTGGCATCCAGCACCCGGTTGCCGAAGCCGGTGGCCAGCTCCGCCAGCTCCTGGCTGGCGGCGTTGAAGGCCTCCTGGGCGGCGCCCTCCAGGCCCACGCCCCGCAGCTCCATGTCCCGCAGTTCCGCCGTGAGGATCCTCTCCTGGGTGGCGTCCAGACCCCCCTGGCTCTGCAGGGTCCGCAGCGCCTCAAACAGCACCCGGCTCTGGCCGGCCCGGTTGCCGAAGGCCACCACCGCCGCCTGCTGGCTGGCGTGGGCCTCCCGCAGCTCGGGGCTGTTGCAGACGCCGTTGAGGTGGCTCACCACCCCCCAGCTCCAGCGCAGCCGTTCGCCCAGGCGCTGCAGGGGATCCATCACTTCGGTCCAGCTGAGGGGCCGTGCCGCGGAGGCCGCCGCCGCCAGGTCGGTCTCCACCCGCTCCAGCTCCGCCTGCAGGCCACTCAGAAGCTCAGGGATGTGGGCCCGCACCTGGTCCGGGGTGATGGCCTCGAAGCGAGGCAGACCCTCTCCGGCCAGCAGGGCAGGGGGACTCTGGAGGGTGCTGGTCATCGCCGGGCGGCCGCTTCGATGGAAGCTCCCATTTCAGCCCACCTGGGTGCCCTGTTGCGGATCAGCCGAGGGCGGCCAACCGTCCCATGGCCACGGCCCCATGGCTGGCCAGTTCGGCGGCCAGACCATTGGTACTGGCCTCGTAGAGATCGATCGCCACCCGCGGCCAGAAGCCGATCACCAGGGTGGGCACCAGCAGGGTGAGTCCGATGACAAGCTCGCGGGGCTTCATGTCGCCCACCACCGCAAGGGCCGGGATCCGAGGGCCGAAGAAGACCCGCCGGCACAGGGACAGCAGATAGACGGGGGTGAGCACCAGACCGATGGCGGCCAGGAAGATGGCGATGACCCGGAAGCCAATCGTGAAGCCCTCGTAGGAGGTGACACCCAGGAAGACGGTGATCTCGCTGATGAAGCCGCTCATTCCCGGCAGGGCCAGGGAGGCCAGGGAACTGGCCAGGAAGAAGGCGAAGGTGATCGGCAGCACCTTGGCCAGGCCACCCATGTTGGGAATCGAGAGGGTTTCGGTGCGCTCGTAAAAGACACCGGTGACGAAGAACATCGCCGCCGCAATCAGGCCATGGCTGATCATCTGCAGCATGGCGCCGCTGATGCCGAGGGCATCGATGGCGCCGATGCCCAGCAGCACGAAGCCCATGTGACTCACCGAACTGCAGGCGATGCGGCGCTTGACGTTGTCCTGGGCGAAGGCATTCAGCGCCCCGTAGACGATGTTGATGATCCCCAGAACGATCAGGGCCGGGGCCAGCCGCAGGTGCACGTCGGGGAGCATCTGAACGTTGAAACGCAGCAGGGCATAGCCCCCCATCTTGAGCAGCACCCCCGCCAGCAACATCGACACCGGTGCATTGGCCTCACCGTGGGCATCGGGCAACCAGGTGTGCAGCGGGAACATCGGCAGTTTCACCCCGAAGCCCACCAGGAAGCCCAGGTAACAGAGCAGGCCGAAAGTGCCACCGGGGGAACGGGCCGCCAGTTCGCTGAGGTTGAGGGTGAAGGTGTCGCCGGAGAGGGCCAGGGCCAGGCCGCTGATCAGGATCAGCAGGGAAGCCGTGGCCGTGTAGAGAATGAACTTGGTGGCGGCGTACTGGCGCTGCTTGCCGCCCCAGATGGCGATCAGCAGATAGACAGGCACCAGCTCCAGCTCCCAGGCCAGGAAGAACAGCAGGAAATCCTGGGAGAGGAACACCAGGCTCTGGGCCGTTGCCTGGACCAGGAGCAGACCGAAATAAAGGCGCGTCTTGAGCCGGATGTTCCAGCTGGCCGCCACCGACAGCAAGGTGACAAGCCCACTGAGCACCACCAGCGGGGCCGAGAGACCATCGGCCGCCAGGGACCATTCCAGGCCAAGGGCCGGCACCCAGGAGACCCGTTCCACCAGCTGCAGTTCCGCCAGGCCTCCATCGAAATGGCGGGCGAACACCCAGAGGATCAGGGCGAAATCCACCCCGAGCACGCCCAGGGCCAGGGTGCGGGGCAGGCGGGGATCGCTGCCGTCTCCGGGCAGCAGGGGCATCACCAGGGCCGCGGTGGCCGGCAGCAGCACGATCAGGCTGAGCCAGGGGAACGCTGCACCCTCTGGGAGCACGGCGGGAAGCGAAGAGGACGCGAGCGAAAGAGGCAGGCTGGCGTCCATCACTGTGGGGTGCTCCAGGCAGGAAGTATGGCGGGCGAGGCGACCTCCAAGGGAGGGTATCCCCTGGCGGCAGAGCCTATCAGCTGAGTAGATCTACTCAGCGGGGCTGTTCTAGTCGCCCACGACGGCCTGTGGGCGGCTCCCCTCGAGCAGGGGGCCCCAGATGCTGCCGCCATCCTGGACACCGAGCACGGCGCTGTGGCTGCTCACCCCCTCCCCCTGCCAGGCGCGGGTCATGGCCTCCCCCACCGCCTCGGCACATCCGGCGGCGGCCAGGGCCAGCAGGCTGGGTCCGGCGCCGCTGATCACGCAGCCCCAGGCGCCGGCCTCCAGGGCCGCCTCCCGCACGGCACGGCCCCCCTGGATCAGGCCCCAGCGGTAGGGCTCGTGGATGCGGTCATGCATGCCATCGGCGATCAGGTCGCCGTTGCCGGTGCGCAGCCCCTGCAGCAGCAGCGTGAGGGCCCCCAGATTCATCACCGCATCGCTGATCGGGATGCTGCGTGGCATGGCACGGCGTGCCTCGCTGGTGCTCAGCCGGATCGTGGGAATGGCCACCACCGCCTTCACCAGCGGGTTCCACTCGCAGCGCACCACCCGCCAGCGGTGGGAAGCGGCCCGCGCCGTCAGGCACAGGCCCCCAAGCAGGGACGGCACGACATTGTCCGGGTGGCCTTCGATGTCGATGGCCAGCTCCAGCAGCTTTTCCCGGCTGAGGGGCTCCCCCACCAGCGCATTGGCGCCGATCAGTCCTGCCACGATGGCGGTGGCGCTGCTGCCCAGACCCCGGGCGGGGGGCACGGCCAGCTGCACCCGCGCCTCCAGGGCCACCGCCTCCAGCCCCACCTCCCGCCAGACCCGCTGGGCCGAGCGGTAGACGAGGTTGTCGGGGCCACCACGCAGATGGGCCCCTTCCGGGCCCTCGATGATCAGCTCGAAGCGCTCACCGCCCCCCTCGATCACCCTGAGCTCGAAGCGGTTGCCGAGGGCCAGGGCGGCGCCGAGGCAGTCGAATCCCGGGCCGATGTTGGCGGTGGTGGCCGGAACCTCCACCACCACCCCCTGGCCGATCTGGGGCCGGACCATATGTGACCTGTCGTTGGGATCAGTGTTGCAGCCGACGCTTTGCTGTGCTGGCCTCAGCCCAGCAGCATGCGGGCCCGGCAGGCGGCGCTGAAGCTGCCCACCCCCGGGTCCAGCACGGCGGTGATCGGCATCGGCTCCAGGGTGGAGCGCAGCCGCCCCTTGTTCAGAAAGGGCTCCAGGAAGGAGGGCGTGCGCAGGCTGTCGAGCAGCTTGGCGGCCGTGCCCCCCGCCAGCCAGAGCCCACCCCGACTAAGGGAGGCCAGGGCCAGATCACCGCAGACGCTGCCGTAGGCACCGAGCCAGAGGTCCAGCGCGTCGGCCGCCAGCGGTTCGCCGGCGGAGGCGGCCATGGCCACCTCGGCGGGCAGGTCGGCCTGGGCGGGCCCATCGCCGGCGTCGCGCCAGAGCCGGGCGCTGGGGCTGAGGGGATGGTCGCCGTCGGGGTGGCGGCAGCTGAGCAACCAGCGAGCCACATGGCCCAGGCCCGTGCCGCTGACCACCCGCTCGATCGACACCCGCTCGAGGCCCAGATCGGCCTTGAGCCACTGCTTGAGCTCCCACTCCTGCTGGCACCGGGGGGCGAACTCCCCATGGGCCGCTTCGCTGGGGATGGCCCGCAGACCGGAGGCGGTGGGCAGGCCCATGGCCACCCCCAGCCCAGTGCCGGCCCCCAACACCAGCAGCGGCGCCTGCGGGTCGCGGCGACCCTCCCGCACGGGCGCCACCTGGGCGGCCCCGAGATGGGGGAGGCCGTAGATGAGCACGGCGAAGTCGTTGACCAGCTCCAGATTCGGCAGGCCGCAGCTGCGGGCCAGGCCGTCCGTGTCGAGGCGCCACGGGAGGTTGGTGAGCTGGGCCTGTCCCCCCTCCACCGGTCCGGCCACGGCGAAACAGGCAGCGGCGGGAGGCGTTCCGCCGGCAACTCCGGCGGTGGCCAGGAAGTGGCGCACCATCGGAGCCAGGTCGTCCCAGGCCGCCGAGACGAAGCGCTCCTCCACGAGCCTCTCAAGCCCGTCGCTGCCCGAGCGCCAGAGGCTCAGCAGGGTCTTGGTGCCACCGATGTCGCCCGCCAGCAGCAGGGTCATGCCAGGGCCAGGGTGGCCAGCCGGCCGGCATTGGCTGCCGAAGCGGCGGACACCAGAGCCTCCGCCTCGACGCTGCCCAGGTCCCCCTGGCGGCGACTGCGCAGGCTGACGCTGCGGGTCTCGGCCTCCCGGGCACCGATCACCCCCAACAGGGGGATCTTCATCTGCTCGCCGTTGCGGATCAGCTTGCCGAGCCGGTCACCGCTGTGGTCGATGCCGGCGCGGATGCCGGCGGCCGCCAGCAGGCCCTTGAGCTCTTCGGCCCAGGGGAGGGCGTCATCGGTGACGGGCAGCAGCCGCACCTGCTCGGGGGCGAGCCAGAAGGGGAAATCGCCGGCGTAGTTCTCCACCATCACGCCGAAAAAGCGCTCCAGGGAGCCGAAGATGGCGCGGTGGATCATGATCGGCCGGCAGCGGCTGCCGTCGGCCGCCACGTAGTGGAGATCGAAGCGTTCCGGCAGGTTGAAATCCAGCTGGATGGTGGAGCACTGCCACATCCGGCCGATGGCGTCCTCGATCTTGAGGTCGATCTTGGGGCCATAGAAGGCCCCGCCCCCCTCGTCCACCTTGTAGGCCCAGCCCTTGCGCTCCAGGGCCTCCACCCGGCCGGCGGTGGCCAGTTCCCAGACAGCGTCCTCGCCGATCGACTTCTCCGGTCGGGTGGAGAGATGGATCTCGTAGCTGCGGAAATCGAAGGTGGAGAGGATGCGCTCGGTGAGGTTCAGCACCCGCAGGATCTCATCGGAGATCTGCTCCGGCAGGCAGAACACGTGGGCGTCGTCCTGGGTGAAGCCGCGCACCCGCATCAACCCGTGCATCACCCCGGGCCTTTCGTAGCGGTACACCGTGCCCAGCTCGGCCCAGCGGATCGGCAGCTCCCGGTAGGAGCGCAACCGGCTGGCATAGGTGAGCACGTGGAACGGGCAGTTCATCGGCTTCAGCTGGTACTGCCGCTCATCCACCGCCATCGGGCCGAACATGCTCTCGCTGTAGAAGTCGAGGTGGCCCGAGGTCTTCCAGAGGCTGAGGTCGGCGACGTGGGGGGTGTACAGCAGCTCGTAGCCGTCCTCGAAGTGGGCCTGGCGCCAGAAGTCCTCGATCAGCAGGCGCATGCGGGCGCCGCGGGGGTGCCAGAACACCAGACCGGCCCCCGCCTCCTCTTCGATCGCGAACAGCTCGAGGTCGGTGCCGAGGCGCCGGTGGTCGCGGCGCAGGGCCTCCTCCTTGCGCCGCCTGTGCTCCGCCAGCTGCTCCGGTGTCTCCCAGGCGGTGCCGTAGATGCGCTGCAGCTGGGCACGGTTCTCGTCGCCGCGCCAGTAGGCCCCGGCCACGCTCTCGAGGGCGAAGGCCTTGGGGTGGAGCTCGCCGGTGTTGGCCACGTGGGGACCGGCGCAGAGGTCCCACCACTGGTCTCCCAGGGTGTAGAGGGTGATCGGCTCGTTGAGTCCGGCCAGGATCTCCAGTTTGTAGGGCTCGTTCTGGGCCCGGATGCGGCGCTCCGCCTCCTCCCTGCTCACCTCGATGCGCTCCAGGGGCAGCTTGCGGGCAATGATCTTGCCCATCTCCTTCTGGATGGCCTTGAGGTCGGCCTCGGTGAAGGGATCCGGGTTGTCGAAGTCGTAGTAGAAGCCGGTCTCGGTCCAGGGACCGATGGTGACCTGGGCCCGGGGGAACAGCTTCTGCACCGCCATGGCCAGCACATGGCTCATCGAGTGGCGGATCCGCAGCAGCTGGGGGCTTTCGCTGGTTTTCGGCAGCACCATGGCGGCGGCATCGATGGCGCCATCAGTGGCGGCCCCACTGGAGGCGGCGGGGCTGGAGGCCGGTGGAACCGGCGAAGGGGGCGCGGACGTCATGGAGGGCACCTGTTGAAGGCATGGTATCCAGGCCCACCGGTGGGACCCTCCCCCAGGCCGCCGGCAGGGGCCGGTGACACCCAGCAGCGGCCCTAAGTTGGACGTGCTGAGCACCCTGATGGCTGCCCGACCCACGCCAGGACCCGTCCAGAGCCCGGACCAGCGGCCAGTGCCCAGCCGCCCCGCAGGGTTGGCGCTCAACCGCGCCGCCGAGCGGCGCAGTGTGGCCCTCAGCTACCTGTTCTGGTGCACCGGCCTGGTGGGACTGTGCGGCCTGCAGCGCTTCTACAACCGCAAACCCCTCAGCGGCACCCTCTGGCTGCTCACGTTGGGGCTCTGCGGCATCGGCCAGCTGCTGGATCTGGTGCTGGTGCCCGACATGGTGCGGCAGGCCAACCAGTCCCTGCTGCTGGAGGAAGCCCTGGCGGGGAGCGAAACGGCGGCCTACCCACCGATCGAACGGCAGGTGCTGCAGCTGGCCCGACGGGCCGGCAAGGCCGGCTTCACCCTCAACGATGCGCTGCTGGAACTCCACCTGCCCCCCCAGGCCAACAGCAGCGTGGTCAGCGCCGAGATCGAACGGCTGCTGCTCAACCACCTGCTCGATGTGGGCAACGACGAACGGGGGCGGGTGGTCTACCGGGAGCCCTGAGCCGGCTCAGGCGCTCGTGAGCCGGCGCAGCCGTTCCAGTTCCCGCTGGTAGAAGCGCTGCAGTTCGCTGCGGTCCTTCACCGGCTGACCGTAGTGGCTGACACCATCAAGCGTCGGAAGGGAGGCCCACTCCGGCGCCAGCCGCGCCAGCACCTCAGCCGTGAGACCGTGGCGATCGAAGCGCTGCAGCGCCCCCCGCTCGTGCACCAGATGCAGGGCCGCCTGATCCTGGCTGGCGGGACGGAAATCCCGGAGCTGGAGCTCCTCGGCGGCCTGGTCCCAGGTGGTGGGGAGGAACTGATAGGCCCCGGCGGCGGCGCTGGCGTAACGGCGCCGCACGACGATGTCCGGATGGCGGCTGAGATCCTCAAAGCGATCTCCGCCATAGAGCACCTGGTAGCCCTCCTGGCTGCCACCGATCCAGGTGCCTTCGGCAAAGCGGATCGTGTTGAGCAGCGCCCGCCGTTCGGGGGTGATGCCGTAGGGGCCGTCACCCGGTCGCCGTCCGGTCACCGCCACCGCTACCGCAGGCTGGGCTGTGGGCATGGCTACCACAGGGGCCGCTGGTGGCAGCGGTGCGACGGGGCGTTGCACCATCGGCAGGAGCATCAGCAGCACCAGGGCAAGCGGGCCGTGCTGGTGCGGCTTCGGTGGTGACGGGAAAGGGCGACGCAAGGGCAAGCGGTCGTCAGGGGACCCTGACCTTGGCCAGCCCCAGCCCCCGAAAGCGAGACCCCTGCGCCCGTACTGGACAGAACGGGGTTCAACGTGCTTGGACAGCCGATCCGGGAGAACGGCTCTCAGGAAAAATTCAGTCAGGACAAGGGGATGGCCGCGCGTACCCAGCCGTCAGCCCGCACCGGCCAGGGGTCCCGCAAGAAGCGGTACATCCCCGACCAACGATCAGCTGTCGTGATCAATACATAACGAATGATTCACACATTCCGGCTGCGCCTTGCCGGAATGGCCGTACCTCGCTTCAGTTAACGGCCAGAAATCCCAGGGCGCTGCGCACCCGCTGCAGCGTGGCTCCGGCCACGGCCGCAGCCCGCTCCCTGCCGTCCCGCAGAACGGCCTCCAGGGTGGCTGGATCGCTGCGCAGCTCGGCGTAACGCTGCTGCAGGGGCCGAAGGGCTTCCACGGTCGCCTCCGCAAGCAGGGGCTTGAAGCCACCCCAGCCCATCGAGGCGCACTCCGCCGCCGCCCGCTCGCGGCCCACGCCGGAGAGCAGGGCATAAAGGCTGAGCAGGTTGTCGGCCTCCGGCCGCTCCAGGTTGCCGAACTCCAGCCCCATGACCGGATCGGTCTTGGCCCGCTTGATCTTGCGGGTGATCAGCTCCGGGGGGTCCAGCAGGGTGATGCGGGAACCCTCATTGGGATCGCTCTTGCTCATCTTGGCGCTGCCATCGGTCAGGCTCATCACCCGCGCCCCCTCCTTCAGGATCAGGGGCTCGGGCACCTTGAGGACGGGGTGCTCGGGATCCGGCGCATAGCGGGCGTTGATGCGCTGCTGGGCGATGTCGCGGGCCAGTTCGAGGTGCTGCTTCTGGTCCTCCCCCACCGGCACCCGATCGGCGTCATAGAGAAGGATGTCCGCGGCCATCAGCACCGGGTAGTCCAGCAGCCCGACGGAGACGTTGTCGCCCTGCTTGAGCGCCTTCTCCTTGAACTGGATCATCCGCTCCAGCCAGTTGAGCGGCGTGACGCAGTTGAGCAGCCAGCAGAGCTCGCTGTGGGCGCTCACCTGGCTCTGGACGAACACCGTGGCCCGCTGCGGGTCGATGCCGCAGGCCAGGTAGAGGGCGGCGGTGGTGAGGGTGTCCTCGGCCAGGCGCTTCGGATCGTGGGGCACCGTGATCGCGTGCAGGTCGACCACGCAGAAGAAGGTCTCGTGGCTGTCCTGCAGGTCCACCCAGTTACGGATCGCCCCGAGCCAGTTGCCCAGGTGCAGGGCGCCGGTGGGCTGGACGCCGGAGAGCACCCGGGGCCGCGCCGGCGCGGTGCTGGTCTGGTTCACGCGTCCGGGGTGGCGTCGACCTCGGATTCGGCGGGCTCGGTGACGGCGTCCGCAGCCTCCTCGGCGGCCTCTGGCGTCGCTTCCGCCGCCAGCTCCTCGGCAGGGGCTTCGGGCTCAGTCACCTCGACGGGAACCGGTGGCTTGCTGGGCCGGGCGAAAGGATCGATGCGGACGGCAGCCTGGCCGCCACGGCCCCCGGAGCGGGGTTGGCCGTCGCCGCCGATGACCCGGCGGGGCTCACCACCCCCGCGGGAGACGGGGGCACGGGAGCCCGCCTGGGCGCGGTTCTCGGCCACCAGGGCCTCGAGCTGGCCCTTCTCCAGCTGGTCGGCCAGGGTGCGCAGGGCGAATCCCAGCACCGCCACGGTGGAGCGCAGACCGAAGGCGTCCTGCAGGGCGCGGGCCGCCTGCAGCTCGTTATCGCTCAGGCGAATGCGGAAACCACCCGGTTCCCGGTTCGGGCCCGAACGGCCGCCGCGCTCAGGGGAGTCCCCACGGCCGGAGCCAACGGGATGAGGAGTGTTCGTGTCGTCGCCCATGGCCGCAGCCTGCAATCAGGGGCAAGTGTCGCGCATCGACGGCCGGCCGCCGGCCGCCTCCGGCCCCAGCCACAGCAGCCGATGCCTGCCGAGGCGCGCCGGGCCCTGCCGCCGGGCCAGCACCAGCAGCGGCACGGGCCGTGGGCTCTCCAGGGCGAAGCGCTGGCGGTACTGCTGGAGAAGCTCGAGGTAGGCCTCCAGGGTCCAGCCCTGGGTCCCCCGTTCCTGGGCGGTCCAGTACTTGCGCAGGGCCTCCCGGCAGGCCTCCGCTCCGAAGTCCTCCCAGCAGACCCGTTCGGCTTCCCACGCCGAAAGGCCAGCCGCCACCAGCTCCCGGTAACGGCACAACTCGGGGGCCTCCTGGCTGCAATCCGGGGGCAGGCGCTGGGCGAGATGCTCCACCGCGACCCGGCTCAGGCGAAGCCAGCAGCGCTCGAGCAGCAGCACCGGCAGGCCGCCGTGCCAGTGGTCGCAGTCGCCCAGCTCCTCCAAGGCGAGGCGCAGCGCCTGAAGGTGGTCCGCCAGCAGGAACAGGCCATCCGCTGTCGCAGCCAGGCCAGCACGGGCATCGGAAGACGGCACGGTGCGGACCCGGACGACACCACAAATCATGCTGCGTCCCGCCGGAGTCTGCAGGCGAGCGGCTGAAGCGTGGTGGTCGGGGGTGTGAGCCCCGTCACTTCTGAGCTAGAGAGGCATCGCCGCCGGCAGCCACCCGTGACGCCCCAGGACCCCCTGCGCCCAGCCGCCCTGTCCTCGCTGTCGCGCTACCTGCTGTCCGCCGGATGGGGCAGGCAGGCCCTGCTGCTGGCCGGGGGAGTGCTGGGCGGCGAGTTGATCCTCCGGGCGCTGCCTGGGGAAGGCTGGGGCCTGATGGGGCTGGCGGGGATCGCCGCCGGCTGGTGGTGGCTGGGCCGGCGACCGTCCCGGCTGGCGGTGCCGAAGCTGCCCAGCAGTTTCGAAGCCTGGCTGCGGCGCTGCGACGCGTTGCTGCTCCAGTTCGAGCAGCTGGAAGGGGAGCCGGGAGAGGGTCAGGGTCGACGCCGCGAAGCCCTGGCCGCCCTGCGCGAGGAAGGGGCCCGCTCCGGCCTGCATCTGGCCCTGGTGGGCTCCCTGGCCCCGGATGCCTCCTGGGCGCCCCAGCTGCAGCGGGCCCTGCGCGGCCGCCTGGCCCTGAGCCTGCGCTGGGGCGAAGCCCTGCCGGCGGTGAGTCCGCAGCGCCGCTGGCCGGATGGCCTGGCCGCCGCCGACGTGGTGCTGTTCCACCTGAAAACGCCCCTGCGGGCCGCCGATCTGCGCTGGCTGGAGGCGGTGCCGGAGGGTCAGCCCGTCTGGCTGCTGGTGCAACCAGAAGCAGCCTGCCATCCCCAAGCTTTGGCGGCCGAACTGGTGTCCCAGTGGCCGGCCGCCGTGCCGGAGCGGCTGCTGAGCTGGGATGGCAACCCCGAAACCCTGACTGACAGCCTGCAGCCCCTGGGCCGCTGGCTGAACAGCGAAGCAACGGCCCTGCGGCGGGCCACACCGCTGCGGCGCTGCGAGGAGCTGCACCGCCACTGGCAGGCGGACCTGGAGCGCCTGCGGCGGCGACAGCTCGTGCAGCTGCAGCAGCGCACCCAATGGCTGGTGGCGGCGGGGGTGTTCGCCGCCCCCCTGCCCTCGCTGGATCTGGTGGTGCTGGCGGCAGCCAACGGGCTGATGCTCCAGGAGATGGCCCGTCTGTGGGACTGCCCCTGGAACGCGGAGCAGCTCAAGGCCGCCGCCGTCGAGCTGGCCAAGGCCTCGCTGCTGCTGGGGGTGGTGGAGTGGAGCAGCCAGGCCCTGGCGGCAGCGGTGCGTCTCCACGGCGCCACCTGGCTGGTGGGTGGGGCCCTCCAGGCCCTGAGCGCGGCCTATCTCACGCGGGTGGTGAGCCATGCCATGGCCGATGTGCTGGCGCTCTCGGCTGGCGTGGAAGCGCCGGACCTGGAGCGCATCAAGCGGGAGGCGCCGCTGCTGGTGGCGCGGGCGGCCGAGGCCGAAAAGCTCGATTGGCCGGGGTTCCTTCAGCAGGGACGGGACTGGCTCGGCCAGCAGCTATCAGCCGCGGGGAGCGACTCCCTGCCAGCGACTCCATAAAGAATGTTCATGAAGTCGCTTCATCACTTTTCATTGCGCACCAGGCCGATTGCCTGAAGGATCATTGCGGGTTCGACGGATCCAGAAAGGCGTTACTTAATGTGAATCCACCTCCCTTGTGGAGGTATTTCTGAACTCTTCCACCCGTCTTACTTCCATGACCACTGCCATCCGCAGCGGCCGCTCCGGAAGCTGGGAAAGCTTCTGCAGCTGGGTCACCTCCACCAACAACCGCATCTATGTCGGTTGGTTCGGTGTGCTGATGATCCCCTGCCTGCTGGCCGCCACCATCTGCTTCATCGTCGCCTTCATCGCGGCGCCCTCCGTCGACATCGACGGCATCCGTGAGCCCGTCGCCGGCTCCCTGATCCAGGGCAACAACATCATTTCCGGTGCCGTTATTCCTTCGAGCAACGCCATCGGCCTGCACATCTACCCCATCTGGGAAGCCGCCAGCCTCGACGAGTGGCTCTACAACGGTGGCCCCTACCAGCTGGTGGTCTTCCACTTCCTGATCGGCATCTCGGCCTACATGGGCCGCCAGTGGGAGCTCTCCTACCGCCTGGGCATGCGCCCCTGGATCTGCGTCGCCTATTCCGCCCCCCTCTCGGCGGCCTTCGCGGTGTTCCTGATCTACCCCTTCGGCCAGGGCTCCTTCTCCGACGGCATGCCCCTGGGAATCAGCGGCACCTTCAACTTCATGCTGGTGTTCCAGGCTGAGCACAACATCCTGATGCACCCCTTCCACATGCTGGGTGTGGCGGGCGTGTTCGGTGGCTCCCTGTTCTCCGCCATGCACGGTTCCCTCGTCACCAGCTCCCTGGTGCGTGAAACCACCGAAGCCGAGTCCCAGAACTACGGCTACAAGTTCGGCCAGGAAGAGGAGACCTACAACATCGTGGCCGCCCACGGTTACTTCGGTCGCCTGATCTTCCAGTACGCCTCGTTCAACAACAGCCGCAGCCTCCACTTCTTCCTGGCGGCCTGGCCGGTGGTCGGCATCTGGTTCACCGCCCTGGGCGTGAGCACGATGGCCTTCAACCTGAACGGCTTCAACTTCAACCAGTCGATCCTCGACGGTCAGGGCCGGGTGATCAACACCTGGGCCGACGTGCTCAACCGTGCCGGCCTCGGCATGGAAGTGATGCACGAGCGCAATGCGCACAACTTCCC
>CALSBA010000041.1:0-10894 GCA_943373065.1 Synechococcus sp. UW140
GAGTGTCAAGGAGTTGATCGCCAAGATCGAGCAGTTCGTGGCGGCCTACAACAAGACCAAGGCCCCGTTCAACTGGACCGCGACGGCGGACTCAATTCTGGAGAAGCTCCAGAGACTTTGCTCGCAAATCTCCGGGACGGGACACTAGGTAGTCGCGACTACCTCGGCAATGGGCCGTTGACACAAGCCAAGCAGGACCTTCGGTGGGCCGGAAGGGTGGCGGCAACCTGGTGATCTGCCGTCCGCCTCGGCAGCACAAGGTGGCAAGAACCTTGTGCTGCCAATGGCTGGGCACCGCCGATTCAATGACAGGACCTGCCCTCTGCCACGGGCAGAGGTCGGCCCTGCAGGGAACAACGGGACCATCCGATCACCGGGCCTTATCGGCTGGATTGGCAATCCTGCCTTGGGCTAGCACCCAGCCTCCGAATCTGGTCATTAATGTTCCCGGACTCCAACGCGAACCTCTCCCTTGAGGTTCTCTCCATACAGAAGGACTCTGACGCCATGCCTCCCGCCGTGTCATGACGATCGCCATGCCCGCCCGACCGCTGCGCCTGAACCTCCGTGCCGATGATCATCTGCCGGCAGACACGAGCTGGCGCATTGACGATGGCTACATCCGCGCCAACACCTGGAATGAGGTGGGAGAATCCATCACGCTCGGAATTTGGGGGCCTGGCGATCTCATCACTCCCACCGGTTGTGGGGTGAAGCCCTACGAACTCATCTGCCTCGCCCGGGTGTCCGTCGATGCCTGTGAACCCAGCGACAGTGAGGTTCTGGATTTCCTGCGGGATCAGATCACCCAGACAGCCCAGTTGCTGCAGATTCACAGGATCAGGCCTGCCGATGCCCGCCTGTTGCGTCTGCTGCACTGGATCGGCGAGCGGTTCGGCCGGATCAGCAGCAGTGGCACCACCCTCTCCCTGGAGGACATGAATCTGACCCACCGTCATCTCGCCGACATCGCCGGCATGACCAGGGTCACCGTGACCAAGTCCCTGACCCGTTTCCGCGGCCAGGGTCTGGTGGTGAAGGTCAGCGAGGCGGATCTGCTGGTACCTCGCAGCCATGGTCTGGATACCGTTCCCCCGGTGCATGATCCCCTTGCCGGAACGTCCCTGGCTTTCCCGAGGACCCTGCGCCACGAACCCCCAGCCCACCGGAACGCAGGCTTTTTGACACCTTGAATGTGACCTCCGGCCTCGGCAGTCACCCTGCGGCCGGATCTTGTCAACGCCACCAAGATCTCCTGTGGGGTTCAGACGGATCAATCCGTGCCCCATGGCAATGGCGAGCCAGCTGAGGTCATCGACCTGCCGGCCGATCCTCTGTGGACATGGCGGCATTCCACGCCCTCACCACACCCCCGGTTCGTGGAGGAATTGGAACAGCTGGCAACGATGCCGTAGCTGGGGATTCCAGTCAGGCCAAAAGCCGGCCCCGGTCAGCGTCAGTGGACGATGATGCCCAGCGCTCCTGCAAGATCCAAGGCCAATAAGAGACTTTTATCACCTGGATTGGCAAGCCTTCTTGAAGTCAACACCCACTATTCCGAAGCAGCTACTAATGTTGCCTGACACCAGATTCAGGAGTTTTTGTACCCTCATTCTTCCACCCGATCTGACGTCTCAAGGCTCCTGATCGTCTGCCACCTGAGGCGACAATCAGCCCCAAGGACCATCCCTGCAAATCTGTGAAGTCTGCGCATTCCTTTCTTTCTTGCGCCTCCCTTTCCTTCTCCCTCGTTCCAGCCAGAACCCATGACCAGCCGCCGTCGCTTCCTCACCCTGTTCAGTGCCGCCTTCGGCTCCTCCTTGCTGCTCGCCGGATGCCTCGGCAATCCACCCGACCGCAGCGGGGCCAGTGCAAACGTCCCGAAGCCTGACCCAGCCACCGCCGCCAAGCTGGAAACCACCACGATCAAGCTGGGCTATATCCCCATTCTCGAAGCCGCCCCGCTGGTGGTGGGCGTCCAGAAGGGCTTCTTCGCCAAGCATGGCCTCAAGGTGGAGCTGGCCAAGCAGGCCAGCTGGCCCGCCGCCCGCGACAACGTGGTGCTCGGCTCCACTGGCGGCGGCATCGATGGGGGCCAGTGGCAGTTGCCCATGCCCCATCTGATCACCGAAGGGATCATCACCGACGGCAAGAAGGTGCCCATGGTGGTGTTGGCCCAGCTGATCAGCCAGGCCAACGGCATTGCGGTCTCCAACAGCCTCAAGGCCGAGAATCTCGGCCTCGATCTGTCCGGGAGTGTGGACGTCTTCAAGCGTTTCCCTGAAAAGCAGGGCCGCAAGTTCCGTGCCGCCTACACCTTCCCCAATGCCAACCAGGACCTCTGGATCCGCTACTGGCTGGCGGCCGGGGGTGTCGATCCCGATCAGGACATCGAGCTGCTGACCGTGCCCTCCACCGAGACCCTCCAGGGAATGCGCAACGGCACCATGGAGGCGTTCAGCACCGGCGATCCCTGGCCGTTCCGGATCGTCACCGATGACATCGGCTACCTGGCCGCCCTCACCGCCCAGATGTGGCCGGCCCACCCCGAGGAGTTCCTGGCGGTGCGCGCCGACTGGGTCGACAAGCACCCCAAGGCCGCCGTGGCGCTGGTGAAGGGCCTGATCGAGGCCCAGCAGTGGGCCGACAAAGCCGAGAACCGCAGCGAAGTGGCGAAGCTGATCAGTTCCAGGGCCTACTTCAACACCCCTGTGGAGGTGCTCGAACCCGCCCTGAAGGGCGAGTACCTGCTCGGTGCGGACCGGAAGCCCATGAACGATCCCAAGCTGGGTCCGATCTACTGGATGAGTGATCGGGGTGTGATTTCCTATCCCTATAAGAGCCTGAGTCTGTGGTTCCTGGTGGAATCCCTGCGCTGGAACATGCACCCAGGCAAACTCACGACAATCGAGCAGGCCAGGGCCCTCGTCGACAAGGTGAACCGGGAGGATATCTGGCGTCAGGCCGCCACCGAACTGGGGCTGCCCGCCAAGGACATCCCCACCGGTTCGTCCCGCGGCAAAGAGACCTTCTTCGACGGCATCGTCTTCGATCCGGAGAATCCCCAGAGCTATCTCAACAGCCTCAAGATCAAGCGCTGAAGCGCAATCCGCCGAGCTTCCTCCTCCTTCCTGTAGCCACTCCTTCCATGACGATCACACCTCAAGCACCCAGCTCCTCGCCATCCGGCCCCCTGCTCTGGTGGAAACGCCACAGCAAGGTCATCGTTCCCCCGATTCTGGGCATCTTCGGCTTTCTGCTGGCCTGGCAACTGAGTGCCAGCCTGGGCCTCACCCGGCTTCCCGGCCCACTGAGCCTGTTCACCGAAGAGCGCACCCGCGACCTGCTTCTTTATCCCTTCTATGACAGGGGCGGCCTCGACAAGGGTCTCTTCTGGCAGACGATGGCGAGCCTGGGCCGGGTCGCCCAGGGTTACTTCCTCGCCGCCGTGGTGGGGATCGGTGCCGGCATCGCCGTGGGCCTCAACAAGACCCTGAACCGGGCCTTCGATCCGCTCTTCCAGTTCCTGCGCATGGTGGCGCCGCTGGCCTGGGTGCCGATCGCCCTGGTGATCTTCCAGAAGAACCAGCCGGCGGCCATCTTCGTGATCTTCATCACCGCCGTGTGGCCGATCCTGATCAACACCGCCGAAGGGGTGCGACAGATCCCCCAGGACTACCACAACGTGGCCCTGGTGCTGCAGATGTCGAAGAAGACCTTTTTCACCAAGGTGCTGATTCCTTCGGCCCTTCCCTACATCTTCACCGGCCTGCGCATCTCCATCGGCCTGGCCTGGCTGGCGATCATCGCCGCCGAGATCGTGATGAGCGGCATCGTCGGCATCGGCTTCTTCATCTGGGATGCCTATCAGCAGAACTACGTCAGCGACATCCTTCTTGCCGTGCTCTGGATCGGTGGCATCGGCCTGCTGTTGGATCGCCTGATGGCCTGGATCCAGTCCCGCATCTCCCCCGGTCAGTGAGCCATCACCACCATGACATTGCCGCCCCCGATCAATGCCTTTGGATGGCTTGAAGGCTGGATGAACAACAAGCAAAACGTGTTCCGTTTCCTGCTGGTGCGGTTCCTGCTCATGGCCAGCATGGTTTTGGCCTTCAGTGTTCTCTATCTCTCCCACCCGTGATCCCCCATGACAGCACTCGTTGATGTCCAGAACGTCGAAAAGAACTTTCCCCTCACTGGTGGCGGCAACTATCTTGCCCTCAAGGGGATTGAACTGGAGATCCGCAAGGGAGAGTTCATCTCTCTGATCGGCCACTCCGGTTGTGGGAAATCCACCCTGCTCAACATGATCGCGGGGCTCGACCTCCCCACCGGGGGAACCGTTCTCCTAGAGGGGGAAGCGGTGAAGCGTCCTGGCCCCGACAAGATGGTCGTGTTCCAGAACTACTCCCTGCTCCCCTGGCTTACCGTCCGCCAGAACATTGCGCTTGCTGTCGACGAGGTGATGCCCGATCTGGGCAAGGCCGCAAGGGACGCCCTGGTGGAGGAGCATCTGGACATGGTGGGCCTGACCCAGGCCGCCACCAAGCTCCCCGCCCAGCTCTCTGGGGGCATGCGCCAACGGGTGTCCATCGCCCGCGCCCTGGCGATCAAGCCCAAGCTGCTGCTTCTCGATGAACCGTTCGGTGCCCTTGATGCGCTGACACGGGGCAATCTGCAGGAGAAGCTGATGCAGATCTGCAACGAACACGAGCTCACCGCCGTGATGGTCACCCACGACGTGGACGAAGCGGTGCTGCTCTCCGACCGGATCGTGATGCTCACCAATGGACCGGGTTCGAAGATCGGCGGCATCCTCGAGGTGGACATCCCCAGGCCCCGAGAACGGCTCACGGTGGTGCACCACCCCAGCTACTACAGCCTGCGCTCGGAGATCATCTACTTCCTCAACCGTCAGAAGCGGGTGAAGCAGTGGCAGGCGCGCCCCCACAAGGTGCTGGCCCGGCACGGCCTGGAGAAAGTCAACCTGGATCTGGGCTTCATCCCCCTGGCCGCCTGTGCGCCCATGGCGGTGGCCGAGGCCAAGGGGTTCTTCACCAAGCACGGTCTCGATGACGTGCAACTGGTGCGGGAGACCAGCTGGCGCGGTGTGGTCGACGGTCTGGTCGACAACACCCTCGACGCCGCAATGATGCCCTCGGGCATGCCCACCTGGATGACGGCCGGTGGCCATGGCGGTCCGCCACTGCCGATCGTGTCCGCCCTCACCATCAGCCGCAACGGCAACGAGGTGACGTTGGCCAAGCGGCTGGCGGAACAGGGGGTGAACACCGTGGAGGACTACCGCGCCTGGCTGAGCAGCCATGAACGGGAGCCACACCGGATCGGCATCGTCCACCCCGCTTCGATGCACAACCTGCTGCTGCGCTACTGGCTGGCGGCCAACGGCATCGATCCGGACAAGGACGTGCACCTGCAGACCCTGCCGCCGGCCCAGATGCTCGCCGACCTCAAGGACGGTTCGATCGACGGCTACTGCATTGGTGAACCCTGGAACTTCCGGGCCGCCAGCAGTGGTCACGGCGTTCCGATCGTGGGGGATCTGGAGATCTGGTCGGGCCATCCCGGCAAGGTGCTCGGGGCCCGCGAGGACTGGGCCCAGGCCCATCCCAACACCCACATCGCCCTCACCAAGGCGCTGCTGGAGGCCTGCCGCTATTGCGCCGACCCTGCCCACTGGCCGGAAATGAGCGAGCTGCTGAGCGACCGCCGCTACCTGGGGATCAAGGCCGACCTGATCCGCTTCAGCGGCCAGCCCGGCGACGCCGGGGCCTTCGCCCCCCATGGCGAACCGCACCACCTGTTCTTCGGTGCTGGGCTCAACCGGCCCAGCCGCAGCGAGCACCTCTGGATCCTCACCCAGCTCGCCCGCTGGGCCGAGATCCCCTTCCCGCGCAACTACGTGGAGATCCTCGAGCGGGTCTGCAGCGTGGGGGTATTCAGCACCGCCGCCCGGGAACTGGGCCTGGAGGACGTGAGCTATCAGCGCAGCGGCATCGAACTGTTCGACGGCCGCCCCTTCAACCCCGAGGACCCGATCGGTTACCTCAACGAGGTTTCCCTGCACCGTGATTTCAGCATCGCCGAAATCCCCATCGGCCAGCCCCGCGCCATCACCGCCTGATCCCTTCTCCGTCCCCCCTCTCCCCCATGATCACCACCGCCCCCCAGCCCCTGCTGCGCTTCGAAGGCCTGGGCAAGGTCTACCCCACCCCCACCGGCCCCTATCCGGTGCTGGAGAACGTCAACCTGCAGGTCGAGCAGGGGGAATTCATCTGCGTCATCGGCCATTCCGGCTGCGGCAAGTCCACCTTGCTGAACATGGTCTCCGGTTTCGCCACGCCCAGCTCCGGCCAGGTGTTGCTAAAAGGGGCACCGATCCAGAAGCCCGGCCCCGATCGGATGGTCGTGTTCCAGGGGTACGCCCTGCTGCCCTGGATGACGGCCTACGAGAACGTGTACCTGGCCATCGACGAGGTGAAGCCCGACCTCTCCAGCCGCGAAAAGCGTGAGATCGCCGTAGAGCACCTGGCGATGGTGGGCCTGGAAAAGGCGATGGACAAGCGCATCCCCCAGCTCTCGGGTGGCATGAAGCAGCGGGTGGCCATCGCCCGCGCCCTGGCCATCCGCCCGGAGGTGCTGATCCTCGATGAACCCTTCGGAGCCCTCGACGCCATCACCAAGGAGGAACTGCAGGAGGAACTGCTGCAGATCTGGAACACCCAGAAATGCACCGTGCTGATGATCACCCACGACATCGATGAGGCCCTCTTCCTGGCCGATCGGCTGGTGATGATGACCAACGGCCCGGCGGCTTCGATCGGCGAGGTGATGACCATCGACTTCCCCCGGCCCCGCAACCGGGAGGACATCATGGAAGACCCGAAGTACTACGAGCTGCGCAACACCGCCCTCGACTTCCTCTACAACCGCTTCGCCCACGACGATGTGGACTGAGGCCCAGTGACAGGGGCCAGATCCTGCCGCCTCTGTCAGGATGCGGCCCCGACAAGGGGTTGCTCCGTTGACACAGGCGTCTCCATCCCTGGTCCCGGTGGCCCTCGCCCTGGCCGCCGCCGTCGCCGTTCCCCCTCCGGCGCTGGCCCTCGAGCAGATCGAGCTGAAGCTGCCGCTGCTGGACACCACCTTCACCATCCGGCTGGCCGAACTGCGCGATCCCCGCAGCCTGCTGGCCGGTGACAGCGACCTGGCCGAGCTCGACCAGGCCACCCAGGGCGCCATCGGACAGCGGCTGGTGGAGCTGTTCAACACCCCCCTGCCCCTGCAGGCCCTGGACGTGGCCCGCCAGGTGGCCCCCTCACCCCTGGCCCAGCAGGCGCTGCTGCTGCTCTCCTCCCTCGGGGGCGTCGACGGGCTACCGGCCGAAGTCTCCAGTGACACCCTGCTGCAGGTTCTCGACCGGGCCGCAGGCCGGGGGGCCCTGACGATGCTCGGGGTGCTCCAGGCCATCCCTGGCCACACAGCCAGCGTGGATGTCGGCAAGGGCCTGTTCCTGCTCCAGCGGATGAACGCTCAGCTGCAGGCCGCCGCCCAGCTGCTGGAGGGGGACACACCGGCGACAGTGGATCCTGCCCTGGCCGGACCGGGTGCGCTTGCCGTGCGGCGGGACACCCTGAAGCTGCCGGTGACCTACCGGCCCCTGCCCCTGGAGGTGGTGGTGATCCGTCCGTCCCAGCAGGCCTCCGGCCGGCTGGTGGCGATCTCCCACGGGCTCTGGGATGGGCCGGAGAGCTTCGAGGGCTGGGGGCGGCATCTGGCCAGCCACGGCTACACCGTGCTGCTGCCCCGCCATCCCGGCAGCGACCGGACCCAGCAGCAGGCCATGCTCTCCGGCAAGGTGCCCCCGCCCGGCCCGGCGGAGCTGCGCCTGCGGCCCCTCGACATCTCCGCCCTGATCGATGCGGCGGCGGCGGGGCAGCTGGGGCTGCCGCCCGGCGTGAAAACCGGTTCGGTGGTGGTGCTGGGCCAGTCCTGGGGGGCCACCACCGCCCTGCAGCTGGCGGGCGCCCGGCCCAGCTCCCAGCAATTGAAGAAGCGCTGCAACGATGTGCAGGACCCCCAGCGCAACCTCAGCTGGGTGCTGCAGTGCAGCTTCCTCGACGCGATCGACCAGGCGGCCCTGGCCGACCCGCGGGTGAGGGCGGTGGTGGCGGTGAGTCCGCCGATGGCGCTCCTGTTCGATGCCGAGACCTCCCCTGCATTCCGGGGTCGGGTGCTGCTGGTGAGCGGCAGCCGCGACTGGGTGGTGCCGCCCGGCCCTGAGGCCATCGCACCGATGGCCCGCATCGCCCGCCAGGCCAAGCAGGGGCATCGCCTCGTACTGGCGGGCGGCGGTGATCACTTCAACATGGGCTCCCCCTACGACCAGGGCGGAGGGCCCCTGCGGGGCCTGCTGCTGGGCTGGGTAAACGGAGCCTTCGCCGCGGGTCCCGGCGTCGCCCCCGGGGTGGGGGCCCCGGCCCTGTTGCCCCCGGATGGCTGGGGGGATGGCGTCCTGTCGCTCACCGACGTGAGCGGCCGGCTGCCGAGTTGGAACCCCTGAGCCGATCGGTCCGGCCATCTGAATCACACTTGACCCCCATGGTTCCCGTTGCTGATTGATGTCGCCGAGGCCCTCCCTGCCGCCATCGGCCTTCGCCTGGGGCGGAGCCGGCCTGGCCGCCCTGCTGACCCTGGCCGCCCCGTCGGCCCGGGCGGCCGAGCAGGTGGTGTTCGTCAGCGGAGCCTTCCGCCGCTCGATCCCCGTCGCCGACCTGGAGCGGCTGGCCCGTACGGGGGAGGCGGTGGGCCTGCTGGGGGATGCCCTGCGTCTGGGCGGCAAGGACCCCGCCGAGGTCGGCAAGCTGCTGAACCACCGGGTGACGCTCCCGCTGGTGCTGACCACCCGGTTGTTGAGCACCGGCTTCGGAGAGACCGCCCTGGAGAAACTGTCCGTGATCATCTACCCCCTCAAGGCGCCGAGGGTGGGGATGGTGGCCCTGCGTTCAGCGACGATCGTGGGGCTCGAGACAGGCTCGGGAAGCCTCTCGGCCGTGGGATTCCTGCGGGCCTATCCCAACGAGGACGTGGCGATCAACCTGCCGGCCCTCCAGTCGGCCCTGCGGGGGCTCAGCGGCATGGGAAACGTCGTCAAGGGGTTCCTCGAATCGGACCTGGGCGCCAACCTCGAGCGGGTGAAGCCCCCCGGGGCGCCGGCCAGATGAACGTCAAGGTGGGTGCCAGCAACGATCTCGGGTCCCTGGGCTTCCGTGATCGCATCGTTGCGCAGGGTTGCCGCTAAGCCGCCAGGGCCATCGCGGCTTCAGGCTGGGGCAGAGCCAGTCGCCTCAGGATCGCCACCAGGGCCCCCAGCTGGGGGCCCTCGAGATGGAACAGACCCTGTTCCACGCTGGTTCCATGGGCCGAGAGCACCTCGTGAATGGCCTCGCAGATCGCCCGGGCCTGGGAGTCGGATTCGACGCGACACACCTGCACGGTCTGCAGCTCGCCGCCGGGAGCGACAGGGCTCGCCGTGGTCTGCAGACCAAACCAGCGCCTACCATCCGGCATCGGCTGGGCCGTCAGATGCACGAAATGGTGGCAGGCCTCGAGCCGCCGCTCCACCGCCCGTCCCAGCTGCAGCGCCAGGTCGCCATCGTGACCCTCACCCAGGCCGATCTGGGCATGGAAGTCGGCCTCGAGCCGCTGCTGCTCGGCGTCGGTGGCTTCCTTCAGCGCCCGGAGCTCCTCGGAGCGAAGGTGCTCCTGCCAGCCATGGGCTACGAACACCGGCACCAGACTGAGGTCATCCGCCTCGAAGGCCCGCTGGAGATTGCCCGGCAGGGTCGCCGGGGTGCCATCGGTGGCGTGGCGGAGAAACCATTCCTGCAGGGGCGTAGCCGGAGCCGCCATGACGTCAACCTTTTACTCAACAGACTTTAAGCCTAGCTTCATCTAGGCATCTAGCCAGCATCCAGTAGCCAGAGGGCCAGGCCGCCGCCACGCCCCCGGGCCGCCAGCCAGCCCGTGGCTGCCCCGGTCGATCGATTCGGATCGCCCGGCCCGGGGCCTTCGGCAGCGATCAGGGCGAAGAACGGCCGGCGCAGAGGGTCTGGCGCAGGCAGGGCGCGCTCAATCAGCACCCGCCCGCCCAGGAGCAGCCGCAAGCGATCGAAGCTGAAGACCAGGAGGGGCCGGCGACCCTGCAGCCACCCAACCCCATCAAACCGGAGCTCCAGGGCACCGAGGCGAACGCTGTTCACCATCCGGATCCTCTCGCCGCCGCCATCCGCCCCGTCCGGTGCCAGCTGCAGGCGGGCCGACAGACCCCGCAGCAGGGCGGCACCGAACGCGGCGGGCCGCAGGCTGCCCTTGCCCCAGATCCGCTCCAGTCGCCAGGAGCCGATCAGCGCCGCCTGGCTCAGACCGCTGCCGTCCCGGCGGCTGCGTCGCTCACGCTCCAGTAACCACTGGGCCTCGGGAATCACGGCAGAACGGCTCGGGTGGCAAGGGGTCAACGGTAGGGGCGGCCGGCCACCCAGCGGCCCGCCGCTTCGCAATCTCCAGCTGCTATTGAGAATCGCTTGCAAAAGGGCCCCTTCGGCGTCTAGGTTGCGAGCAGTTCGCAATAAGGGCGCCCCTCTCCGATGCGCTACCGCTTCCTTCCCGACGACCCCGTCAGTGCCGTGCGCATGCCGGCCGGTCAGACGGTGCTGCTCGATCCCACCCCCAGGCCCGGTGGGTCCTGCCTCGAAGTGCTCGATGGCATCGCCCGCGTCTACTGCCCCTGCGAGGAGACCGAGGGCATGACCCTGGCTTTCCTCCAGTCCGGCGACCAGCTGCGCACCGACCGGCTCTGCAGTGAAGGCGT
>CALSBA010000042.1:0-9640 GCA_943373065.1 Synechococcus sp. UW140
ATCCGCCAGGTGAAGTTCGAGGGCGCCTGCCGGGTCAACTTCAACAAGGCCGGCAAGTATTTCAGCAAAACCTCCGCCTGCACCCCGGCCCAGGTGAGCCAGGCCGAGGACGCCATGCAGCGCTTTTTCCGGGAGCAGGGCCTCTGAGGGGAGCCGGGGTGTTGTGACCACTGGCGACGGACTTGCCGTTCCCGATCAACGGGGAAGGCCGTAGTGATAGGCCTTGAACACCTCATCGCGCTGCCAGCCAGCCGAGGCATACAGCGCCTGCGCGGTGGTGTTGGTGAGGGCGGTGGAGAGGGTGAGCCGGATGGCCCCGGCCTCACGGGCCAGGCCCGCAGCGGCCTTCAGCAGGCGGCGGGCCACCCCCGAACGCCTGGCCTCAGCCACCACGAACAGATCGTTGAGGATGAAGATCGGCGCCATGGACACCGAGGAGAACGACGGGTAGAGCTGGGTGAAACCGAGCGCCTGGCCATCGGCTTCGGCAATCAGCAGCACCGAGTCGCCCTGGGCCAGCCGCTCCTTCAGGAAGGCGCGGACGCGATCCAGTTCGGTCGGCTGGCCATAGAACTGGCGATAACCGTCGAACAGCGGAACGATCAACACCAGATCGGCGGGACCGGCTTGACGGACAACAACGGGGGACAAGAAACAACGCGTGGCGCTCAGCCATCCTCACGCTGAAGGCGCAGCATCTCGCAGGCCCCCCGCTGGAACTCATAGCTGACGCGTTCCACAGAAACCCGCAATCCCGCCGCCCGCAGCATCGCCACCTGTCCGGCGAGATGGGGTGACACCGTCCCGCCCAACTCCAGCAAGGGAAACACCCTGACTTCCCGGGCCACCCGACAGAGCTCCAGCAGCGAGGCCTGGTGAAATGCCGCGTCCAGCTGGCGGCTGTACAGGAACAACAGGTGGGAGCTGAGCGCCAGGTCGAAGGTGTGATCGGGGAACGGCAGCGCCGGCAGCTCGGCGTTCACGTACCGCCCCTCCAGCAGGCCGGCCGGATAATCCTCGAGAAAGGCCTGCATCGCCGCCATGCGGACCCGACCCAGCTCCTCAACGGATGCGATGGTGTCCCAGACGAAGGCCGATGGATTCCGCCTGGTCTGCTCGATGACCTCCGTGTAGGTGGCGGCGATCCGGGAGGCGATCTCTGCCTTTGTGAAGGCATAGATGGGGTCGCAAGAGATCACCGACAGGCCCCGCCTGGTGGCCTCCGCCTGGAAGCCGGCAGGGCCATCCCCGCAGCCCAGGATGCGGCCCGCCAGATCGCTGTCGGCCAGGGAGAACATGGCCACGTACTCCTCGAAGGAACGGCCCCAGGGAACGATCTGCTCCAGTGTGAACATCGTCTCCTGGCCCGATCAGCAGAGCCAGCCATCCTCCAACGACAGGGTGCGGTCGGCGATGTCGAGGATGCGGCTGTCGTGGGTCACCAGCAGGATCGTGCAGCCCTGCTCCCGCGCCAGCCGCTGCATCAGCAGCACCACCTCGCGGCCGGAGTGGCTGTCGAGGGCGGCGGTGGGCTCATCGGCCAGCAGCAGCGGCGGCTCCCCCACCAGGGCCCGCGCCACGGCCACCCGCTGCTTCTGCCCCCCCGAGAGCTGGTCCGGCTTGACATCCAGGTGATCCCCCAGCCCCACGCTCTCGAGCATCCGTCTTGAGCGCCGATCCATTTCCCCGTCGCTGAGGGTGCCGCGCATTTCCAGCGCCATGCGCACGTTCTGGGCGGCGCTGAGGCTGCGGTGCAGGTTGTGGGCCTGGAAGATGTAGCCATGCTCGCGGCGGGCCAGGGTGAGCTGCAGCGCCGTGGCCCCCACCAGCTCCCGCCCCAGCACCCGCAGCCGGCCCCCCTGGGCCGCCCGCAGCCCGCCGATCAGGGTCAGCAGGGTGGTCTTGCCGGAGCCGGAGGGGCCGGTGAGCAGCACGATCTCGCCGACGGCCACCTCCAGCGCCACGTCGAACAGCACCTGGCGCCGCACCGCGCCCCGCCCGAAGTGGTGGTTGAGCCCCTCGATCACGATCGCGCTGGCCATGGCGCCGGTCCCCATCAGAAGAGCTCGGCCGGATCGGCCGCCTGCAGCCGCCGGGTGGCGATCGCCCCCGAGGCCAGGCACATCACCAGCGTCAGCACAAACACCGTGGTCGCCCGCCCCAGGGTCATGGCGATCGGCAGGCTGGTGGCCTTCGCCGCCACCGCATACAGCCACACCGGCATCAGCACGCCGGGGATGAAGCCCAGGGCCGCCAGGATCAGGGCCTGCTCCACCACCACCAGCAGCAGGTAGCGCTGGCGAAAGCCCATCGCCTTGAAGGTGGCGTACTCCTGCAGGTGGGCGTTCACATCAGTGGAGAGCACCTGGTAGACGATCACCACCCCCACCACGAAGGCCATCGCCGTGCCCAGCCCGAAGATGAAGCCCACCGGGCTGGCCACCCGCCAGTAGTTCTCCTCGAACTGCACGTAGTCGGCATGGCTGAGCACCTGCACATCGTCCGGCAGGTGGCGCCGCAGGGCCCGGACCACCGGCGCCACCGGTTCGCCCGGCGCCAGGGTGAGCAGCCCGACGCTGATGCTGCCGGCCTTCGCCCGCGGGAACATCCGCAGGAACGTCTGGTCGCTGGCCATCAGGGTGGCATCGGCCCCGAAGGAGGCCCCCAGCCGGAACAGGCCGCCCACCGCGATGGTGCGCCGCTCGATCTCACTGGTCACCGGCTCGCCGCGATCAATCCGGGCGATCACCTCGCCGTAGCGGCCCCGGGCGCCCCGGTCGAACAGCACCGTGTCGGGCAGCTTGAGGCGATCGGCCTGGGCCCGCACCTCCGGCAGACGCAGCACATCGGCATCCGGATCGAATCCCAGCACCTGCACCGTGGCGCTGCGCAGCGTCTGGGGATTGCGCCAGTTCACCGTGCGGATGTAGAGCCCCTGGGCGTCCACCACCCCGGGCAAATCCAGGGCCTGCAGCAGCCGGCGGCGCGGGAAGGTGGAGAGGTTCTGGAGGTTCAGCGCCTTCGGGCTGATCAGCACCACGTCGCCCCGGAAGGCGCGATCCAGGCGGGTGTTGCTGTCGTAGAGGGCCGCCTGGAAGCCCAGCTGCATGAACATCAGCAGATCGGCGAAGGCGATGCCGGCGAGGGCCACCAGGAAGCGGCCGCGGTCGTGGCGGAGCTGCAGCCAGCCGAGCGGGGTTCTCATGGCCCGATCACCACCCGCACCTGCAGATTGGTGAACCGCGCCGCCCGCCGGCTGCTCTCCGGCGTGAGCGGGGCGCGCACCTCCACCACCCGGTTGTCGGTGTTGGCGCTCGGATCGGTGTTGATCAGGTTCTGGCGCAGCACGATTGCGCCGATCTGCTCCACCCGGCCCTGCAGCGGCTGGGGCAGGGCCGGGCTGGTGATCTGCACCGGCTGCCCGCGCCGCACCCGCGGCAGATCGCTTTCGTACACCTCCGCCACCGCCTGCATCCGGCCGGTCTGGCCCAGCTGCAGGATCCCCGCGGCCCCGGGGGCCTCACCCGCCCGGGCGAACACCTGCAGCACGGTGCCGGCGATCGGCGCGCGGATCAGGTTGTCGTCGCGGGCGGCGATGGCGCGCTGCAGGTTGGCCTGGGCCTGCTCCAGCACCCGCCGGGAGGCCTCCACATCCAGATCCACGCCGCCGGCGCCGGCGGTGCTGCGCGCCTGCTGCCGCGCCAGCAGCACCCGGGCCTCCTGCAGCGAGGCTGTGATGGTGTCAAGGTTGAGGCGGCGGTTGTCGCGCTCTTCGGCCGAGACGGCACCGCTGGCGAACAGGCTCTGGTAGCGGGCGGCCTCGGTGGCGGCCGTGCGCTGCTGGGCCTCCAGGGAGCGCACCTTGGCCCGCTGGCCGTCCTCACCGCTGCCGGCATCGGCGCTGGCAATGGCCAGGCGCGAACGGGCCAGGTTCACCTCGGCCCGGGCCGCCGCCACGGCGGCCTCCAGCTGGGGCTGGTTGTCAAGCAGGGCCAGCAGCTGGCCGGCCTGCACCACATCGCCGCGGTCGACCAGCAGGGCCTGCAGGATGGGCTGGCCGGCGCCCGAGAGCGGCGCCGCGATCGTGCGCAGGGCGCTGACCGGCTCCAGCCGGCCCAGGGCGGTGACAGTGCGGATCGGCCGCTCGACCACCGGCGGAGGCGGAGGCGTGGTGGCGCGGCGCAGCAGGCCGACGCCCAGGGTCAGCAGCACGGCCCCGCCCGCCGCTACCAGCCCCAGCTGCGTCCGCCGCCCCGCCATCGCCCGCCCTCCCAGTTGCAGTTACTATACGGTTCAGTTCAGTTTTGTTGAGCGGGACGTGCCATGCCCCCAGCCGACGCCGCGGATGACGCTGCCGCCCCCAGCGCCCGCGAGCGGCGCAGCCAGCACAAGCGCCAGGCCGTTCTCGACGGCGCCCGGTGCGAGTTTCTGCAACACGGCTACGCCGCCACCTCGATGGACCGCGTCGCCGCGGCGGCGGGCGTCTCGAAGGCCACCGTGTACGGCCACTTCGCCGACAAGCAGGCCCTGTTCCGCGTCCTCACCGAGGCGATGGTGGGCGAGCGCCTCAGCGAGCTGTTCGGCGCCTCACCCCAGCAGGCCCTGCCGGCCGAGCCCGGCGCAGCCCTGCGGGAACTGGCCGCCCGCTGCCTGGAGTGCCGCCACAGCCAGCCCCAGTTCCTGGACTTTCTGCGTCTGGTGATCGCCGAGTCGGAGCGGTTCCCCGAACTGGCCAAGACCTTCCTGGCCCAGCTGGAGCGCACCGGCGTGGGCCGGGTGACGGCGCTGTTCGAGGCCATCACCGGCGCAGCGGAGGCGGAGCTGCGGGCGCGGCTGTTCATGGGCGCCTTGGTGCACCTGATCCTGATGCAGGACCTCCTGCACGGCAGCGAGGTGGCCCCGGTGGATCGGGAGGCCTACGCCGAGCTGCTGGTGCGGCTGGTGGGCGCGCCGCCGGGGACTCCGGGCTGATTCGGGTGGTCTGGCGGAGCCGGCCTCAGGCGCGGGCATCCTGTAGCGGGCCGCCGTAGGCGGCGAACGCCGCGTCGGCACTGAGCAGGGTGAAGGGGCCGCTGATGGCCTGGGCAACAAGCAGACGGTCAAAGGGATCGCGGTGATGCAGGGGCAGCTGCTCGAGCGCCAGCAGATGGGGAAGGTCGATGGGGAGGAGCTCAAAGCCGGATGGCTCCGCCCAGGCGATGGCCTCGCCTGCTGACAGGGGCATGTCGCCGGGGGCCAGGGCGTGCTTGATGGCGATCTCCCAGAGCGAGACGTGGCTGAGAAACACCGCGCTGGCCTGGTTGGTGATCAGCTCACGGCTGAGGGGCCCCAGCTTCGGGTCATCGGTGATGGCCCAGAGAAAGGCGTGGGTATCGAGCAGCAGGCGCATCAGCCCTGCTCGAACAGATCGGCGATCAGGGGATTGGCCGCATCGATCGACTCGGGCGCCACGAACTGGCCGCGGGCGATGCCCAGCCGGCGGGGTCGCTCCGGGGTCTGCAGGCTGGTGAGCCGCGCCACGGGCCGGCCGTTGCGGGCGATCACCACCTCGGCTTCGTCGCCGGTTTCGATCGCTTCCACCAAGCGCGAGAGGTGGGTCTTCGCCTCGAGCATGTTCACCACCCGGCTGGGACGGGACACCATGGCGACGGGCGGCTTGGCCAGACCAGACTAGACCAGCAATGGCCACCCTGACGGTCAAGGAGGAAGTGAATGTCAGGGCCTAGGAGCATGGCTGGGACAAGGAGATCGGCCTGGCCCGCTTCCGCTTAAGGCACTGCCATGCAAGGTCTGATCGCTCACGGGGAGGCAGAACTCCCTATGGGGTCCATACTGAGAAAACAACTGACCCACCCGCTCAGAGCTCACGATCACTGAGTCCGCATTGGTACCGTAAATGCCGACCACTCAGCCTGCCATGAGCGCTACCGGCATTAAGCTTCTTGATCTGCTTAACACTGATATCACCAAGTTATTGGCTCCAAAGGAGAAAATCGCGTTAGACAAGAAATGGATGGATCGAAAATTTGAGCGCTATAATCCCCCAATCGGCTCCTCAAAGCTTGAGTGCCAGTTACTGATCGAAAATGGCTTCGATCTTTTGGCAGTCCTCTGGAATTTCAGCGAAGCAGGCGCATGTTTTCAGTCCATCACTGATCCCAGACCCCATCTCAACAGGAAGGTGACCCTGAAGATAAACAATTCTGATCGCAACAAAACCCTTTGTACCGATGCCATCATTCGCTGGAACGACCGAATCACACCGAACCTTTTCTTCTTCGGAGTCGCCCTGGACTGCAATCCCAGCTTAATCCGAGACTCCTTTCTCTCCACTTATATCACCTAAATGCTGGGGACGATCCCGCAATCGTTTCCCTGAAGAGTTGTCAGTTTACCTTAGCGTTGAATCAGGACTGCCAATTCAAAAGAGTCTTGACTAGGTGATCACGAACCCTGTTCCTCCAGTCCAAGGTTAACGATGTCAGGAGCCGGGAATGTCCAACACAAGGTACCCACATCACTCGCTAGGAGAAGCCAGTGAGGGTTGGTAGGGCCGCAGCAGGCGCAGACGTAGCAAGCAGACCACCTACAAGAAAGGCTGCGGATAAGGATTGCAGGATGGACAGGAGTTCTATTGATTGAGGAGATCGGTCGTAGCTTTCAGGATCGGTTGTCTACGGGATAAGGCTTTCGTCCCTGCAAAGGTTCCTCAGTCAGTCCAACGTTCGCGTCACAGCCACCGCCGATGGCGGTCGGCTGCGACGCGCTGTTATACGGCGATTGATCGTGAACTCCATGGAGCCATAACATCTGTTTACCGTCACAACCGGACCTTCCCAGCCATCCTCAAATTCGCCCAAAAGTGCCTTTCGCGGTGCGGCGGTCAGCCTGGAATCCGAAAGCCCTTTTCACGGAATAGGGCCATGCAAGTATCAACCACCGTAGGGTCATAGACCGTGCCACGCCCTCGCTCGATCTCCGTAAGCGCACGTTCTATACCAAGTCCTCCCCTGTAGGGCCGATGCGAAGCCATCGACTCGATCACGTCTGCCACGGCCATGATGCGTGCCTCGAGCAGAATCTCGTCGCCCTTTAGGCCATGTGGGTAGCCGCTTCCGTCCAGACGCTCGTGGTGCTGGTAGGCAACCTCAGCAACCGGCCACGGGAAATCCACTTCTTTCAGAATCATGTAACCTCTTTCCGAATGGGTCTTGACTAATTCAAACTCCGGTCCAGTAAGTTTTCCTGGTTTTGTAAGAATTTCTGCCGGTATACAGATTTTTCCCAGGTCATGTAGATAGGCAGAGACTCTTATTCCTTCAATGGCTCTGGTGTCCAGTCCCATTTCATTTGCAATTGCGACTGCAATCTCAGCCACACGCCGCTCATGACCTGACGTGTATGGGTCACGCGCGTCAGTTATCGACATTGTCATCTCCACCGTTTGCAACCAGCTTCGATGCAAACTCTTGAGGGAATTCTTGAGATCCTCTAATGCCTTATCTTTCAAGACCTCCACTGAGAACATCGTCAATGCACGGTCGACGTCGCGTGCAGTCACAAGAAGCAGTTCTTGCGCCTTCTCGGAAAATGCTTTCGTTGTGTGAGCATACAAAGAAAGAGCACCAATTGCCCTCCCATCGCGAAAAAGCGGTAACGCGGCAGATGAGTGCCAACCGAATCTCATGCCGCGCTCGTGCCAAGGCTCTGTGATGGGGTCGCTTTGGAAATCTTGGCACCACACTGCACGGCCCTCACGGATCGCTGTCCCTGTCGGGCCCATCGAAAATTGGGTGCCCAGTTTGGTTGATACAGAGAGACCGTCAAGATAATCCGAACCGGTGCCGAACTGGGCTACAACCCGTACCTGATCGTTTGAATCGACCATTCCAATCCAGGCAAGCAGAAATGGACCAGATTCCACCGCCGCCTCACAAATACGTGGGAACAGTTCATCTTCACTCGTGCTATTTAGTATTGCCGAGCAGACTTGATATAACCCTTGGTAAAGGTGAGCCAATTGCTCATTGGATGTTTCAGCACTATTCATTGTTCTTCATTGAATGCCTTCCGGCGTCCAAGCCAGTCCGCATGTAAGGCTAGTCTAACTTGTCAGTCCGCTTTGCAGAAAGTTGAAGGGCTGCTCTGGTTCGTCAGCAGCCACATCGACCGATGAAGAATCCTGCCGCATAACGCTGGCCATCGCCAGGCCGCAGAGGGCTGTAGTCATCGAGGTTACCCTCTGTTGGCGGCTCTGGTGAATGGCATTGTTAGCGGTCATCTATGCGGTCCCGCCAGTACTCTGGGCGGCGTGCGTGATGAGCAAGTGCAAAGACAATTATTCCATCTTCATCCGGTCAATACACAATCGCAAAAGGAGAGTCCATGAGGTACGTTCGCCGAGTTCTATCTGACGCCGGCGTCCCAGTAAGAGGGTAAACGAGGGCGCGAGCAGTGGCATCTTCAACGGCAGCAAGAAACCGACTGCCAAGCCCCAACTCCTTATTGTTGTAGTAGGCAACTTCTGCAAGAAGCTCACGTCTAGCAGGAGCAACAAACCGTGCGCGCTTCACTGCAGAGTTCGACGAGCTTCAACAAATACTTCTTCGGCCGAGTAAGAAGGAATTTCGCCACAGTCAAACGCACTGACTCGCTCTTCAATCTCTTCAGCGCAAAGTGCCTCGATTTCAGCGATTGATGTGTGAAGTGACTCCAGCATGCTCTCAGCTAGCCTTGCCCTGTCCTCTGCGCTAAGTGCGCGTGCTTGGTCCTCAATGCTCTTAAGTAAGGCTGACATTGCGCTCAACCCAGATGGCTGAAACGAAATCCTACTCCGTTTCATCCGGTGTTGCGTACCGCTAACGCTCAAGATCAGCGGCGGGCAGCAGATTAGGTTGCCAGCAAGGGGTTTATGCTCCCGTCCGCTGAATCTTGTTGCTAGCTGGTAATTAGTTGATGCTACCCATAGTCTGTCGACTCAAAGGCATCATTCTGTCAGTGTAGGAACTTGATATCCAGTCTCAGGCCGTGGCCTCATTGCGACAACCGAGCAAGGCCTTGCAGGAAATACTTGCATACAATATTCGCCACTACAGAGCATTGAAGTCTTTGTCCCAGGAGCAGCTGGCAGGCAAATGCAATCTCCACAGGACATACATTGGCTCAATTGAGAGATGCGAAAGGAACGTCACCCTAAGCACTCTTGAATTGCTAGCCGATGCACTAAACACAACAATTCCAGATCTATTGACTGATATCCGCACTATCAATCATCCTGCGGATCTCAACCAATGAGCCTGACTGAGGACATTAGGAAATTGGGTCTAACAATCTACGACCAGCTACTGGGCAGGCATGAGGATCTTTTCTTCAACTCTCAAGATCTTCAGGAAGTTCTGTCCTTAGCCCTGGATGGGCTTTCCCTAAATGGCCTCGCGTTAAGAACACGATCAAAAGTCGTGAAGGAACATATCTGCGATGCACTCGGTTATCCTAGGGAAGCTCTGGGCAACAAGCCCGCAAGCCAAGGTTCGGGCTTTCAAATGCTTGGGATAGACCACCGCAGTGCAGATCAGGCTTGAATCAGCCTGATTTCAACTCTTTTGGGTGAATTTTCCGTCTATGAAGGACGACCTTGACC
>CALSBA010000043.1:0-6728 GCA_943373065.1 Synechococcus sp. UW140
AAATGCGTTGACCGTTACTCCAAAGTTCTGTCGAAGCGAAGTTGACGTGCTCCTCAACAGAGCAGGCAACTGCGCGACAACCTGCTGAGACTGTCGCCATGCTCTCGGGTTTTACGATTCGATGATCGCACCCCATAGCAGCGACTAGATGTGCTTTCCCACCAGGTTGTTCATGCCTGCAGCTGAGCGAGCCGCTGCTGGGGGGTGAGGCCACCCAGGGCCATATGGCACCTGCTGCCGTTATAGATCAGCAGATATGCCGGCAGCAGCTCATTGCGAGCCGCTGATGTGCTGTAGGGCATCACGTAAGCCCATTCCTCCAGCAGGGTTTTGATGAACCGCTCGGCCTTGCCGTTGGTCTGAGGGGTGTAGGGCCTGGTCTTCTTGGCTTTCAATCCCATGGCTTGGCAGGCTTTTCGCCACCCATGGGACTTGTAGGCCGAGCCGTTGTCGCTGAGCACACGCCGGGAACGCTGTAGGACGTCGCTTCGGCCCCTCATGTCAGGCACCGCCGATATCGATATCAAGCAGAAACAGCCCAGAAAAAAGCCCCACCTCGCGGCAGGGCTTCACAGATCTATCAAGCCTGACTCAATCAATCGCGCTGACTACAGGCGGCTTGGTGCGATTAATGCGCTTCCGGAGCTTTCGGCTGTAGCCGAAGGCTGCACCGACTCCGAGGAGGGGGAGGGGGCCTGGTACTTGTTGGGTATCAGTAGTTACAACGAGTGAGACGTTGTCCACCCCTTGGTTAAAAAAGCCTTGGTTATCGACCTGTGCGAATCGCAGTTGATAGGTATTGCCACCCACCAAACCGGCGAGAGCAGACGAATAGTCGAAACTATATGATGTATAGGGATTTGGATTTGAAGCTTGAGGATCGACTCCGACATAAAGAGACGCCAAAATATCAGCAGGGAATGTGGAGAACGGGGTTGCCGTGCTCGTAAGGATATCCACACGAGCGCACTGGTTAGGTTGACCACTATAGTTTAAGTCGCTGCAGAGAGGGCCTACACCGCTCCAGTCGTTCACAAACATATCAAACGAAAGATTTAAATCCTGGAAAGCCGAAGGAAGAGTAAATGACTGCAGGAGATAGTAGGATCCAGGCCCGTTCTGATCTGTAACAGAATAAAAATTGCCAGTCGCAGGGCCTGCGGTGGGAAATCCTGACACTGGCGAAGATGTCCCCGAAGCTACAGAGATGGCACCGTTGCTACTAGGCTGCTCCCCTGTTGACCAACCCGCAAAATCACCTGTCTCAAATCCTCCGTTGGTGATCAGCTCGGTCGTTAGAGCAAAGGATGGAGTCGCAAATCCAATGAGACCGAAGGATGCAGATAATAGCAAAGCTCTATACTGACTAGGCATGGCGAATGACCTCTTGAATAAGTCTAAAGGACAGGCTAATCGTAGATTTAACTCTGACCAATAAGGGTAGTCTGCATTGCAAGGCATTTTATCGTTACGTTAAGGACGCCCTGAAAAACTGCCTACATCAAAGATGCTGCTTTTATGCTGCACGACAACTCAGGTCGCTGTTCCTATGGGGAGAGGGTTATCCAGAGCCTCCCTAACTGTGCTTTTCCACCAGGTTGTTCATGCCTGCAGCTGAGCGAGCCGCTGCTGGGGGGTGAGGCCACCCAGGGCCATGTGGCACCTGCGGCCGTTATAGATCCGCAAGTGACGTGACCCCCATCAATGCGGGCTTGCCGCACCCAGTGGGCCAGGCTGCCGGGGGGAAAGCCCAGCCGCTCAGCCACGGTGTTGCAAGAAAGACTCTCCTGCAGGCAGAGCTCCACGCCCTCCGCCTTCTGCTGTGCCGTAAACCGGCGTCTGGTTCTGGCGGGATTGGTCATCAATGGTCAGTCTGGTGGCCATGGCGTGACCCTTATCGAGTTGTCCTGGAAACCAGGGCAACTCCAACCGTTCGCTTCATGGTGCAGGGATGACGGACGAACCATTTCGGCCGCTCCGTACTGAGCTGGCAGCCAGAGGATGGATTCCTATGGCTCCAGCCATGCCTTTGGAGATAGCCAGCAGCCACCGGTATCGCCGCCGATCATTTCGTTTCGTTCAGTGGTTCTGCTTGCGTCTCTTCCTTCTCTTCGTTCAGGCTGCGCAGATATATTTCAGGGTTATCCTGCTGGCTCCTGGTCGGGCGCCGAGACGGGGAATGGGAGGAAGACCCTCTGCGGCGATTGAAAGGGTTCTGCCACCGCTGCTGCCATTGCTGCAGGAGCGTAGTTTCCTTGCCAGGGCGCCGGGTGAAGGCAGCGAAGCCAACGGCCAGCACCAGAGTGGAGAGGACGGCCCGGATGCTGCCCTGGATCACCAGCCACAACTGCTGCGGCTGGATGCCCTTGAACCTGTCCGTGGCGCGGATTTCCGTCTGCTCCAGTGAGGCGAGCATGGCCTTGCGCAGCTGCGGCAGGGGCTGGGCAAGGTCCGGTGCACTCAGCGGTGGCACCTTGAGGGCCACCAGGCGCTGTTGCAACTCCTGGGTGCTGGAGGATTTGTTGATGGCCTCCCGCAGGGCCGAGATCCTGCCGGTCACCCCTTTGAGCTGACTGTTCTGCTGGTTGTTCGCGGTGGTGATGCCGCGCCATACGGCATAGCTCTGGAGGGGAATGAGCAGGAGAAACCCCAGAACCGGGATCAGGGCCCAGGTGGCGAAGTCATTACGGCGACGGCCCAGATGGGGATTGGTGGGGTGGAGATAGGCGGCCAAGTGGAGCAAGGCCAGGCCGAGAAGGGCGATGAACCCGTTGTTGATCAGGGCGTTCGTGAAGCGAAGCTGCCAGGCCGGATCCAGGAGGGCCGGGGGCAGGATGGCGGCCAGAACCGCCACCACGTAGAGGACGAGCAGGCAGACAGCGAGGATGCCTAGCTGGGAAGCGATCAGCCGGGACGGTTCGGAACTGGAAATGTTGCGGGTCTGGGAAGCAGCCATGGAACATCTGGTCTCAAGGTTGGCAGGCTGGCGAAGCAGGAACCAGGCTCAATCGATCTGGTTGTGGTCTGGGAAGGGCGTTTCGTGGCGGATCCGGCTTATGCGACTGCCGGATGTGAGTGGATCAGCGAATGATTCAGCTGCTGGCCGGACAATAGATCTGGAAGGCCGTGACACCGGGAGGGGGTGCGCCTTAGCCACTCCAGAGGTTGCCTGGGTAGCGCCCATGGCCATGAAAAAGGCCCTGCCGGGAGGATGCGCCAAAATTCTTGGACTGTTGATTCAGCGTGAGAGTGTCTTTCTGAGGGCTCTGCATGGGCGTGACAACAGTTTTGGAACTTGCGCAAGTAACCCCTGCCATTGAAAGGAATGGCAGTCGCCTTCGTGCCTATGGTGATGCCTGACTAGGTCATGATCTTGCCAAAAAAAAAGTTTGTTCAAGTTATCACTGCATAGTTGGTTGGCTGGCAGGGCTGTGCTTCAGGGGGGACTGTCGCTAACAGAAAAAGGGCGCCCGCGGATGGACGCCCAATGTATCCTCTAGGACTGATAGGACTGACTCGCAGGGGCCGGAAGGTCAGGCTTGCTTGCTGAATCGGATACGGCGGCGGAGTCGCCTAGACTGGGCGAAGGCTGCGGCAACTCCGACTACGGGCAATGGACCGGGAACCGCAGTACCAGTAGGTTGGCCTGTGGCTCGTATCTCACCACCCCAATAAAGGATATTGGCAGGGGCGTTAGGATCCAGTTCACGGCCATGAATGGCCTGTAGGAAATTGCCATCCCTGTCAAACTGCCACAGCTCACCTATGCCAAAGCCAAGGGTGTTTTCAACGTGGGCATTCATCCAAAAGGTGTCGTCAGTGAAGTCGTAAGCCAGAGCCGTGTTGCGCTCGGATGGGATTCCCGCGCTGTTAATCACGGCGAAGGAGAAGAGTTCATCCCCATTCAGCGACCATTGCCGCACGCGCCCGCCGGTCACAAACGCGTTGAAATCGTAGTCGCTAGTCCAGATCGTGTTTGTCGTGGTATCGTAGGTGATGCCCTGCGATGTAGCCGGCGTGCCGGTCAGATTGAACATCAGCGTGCCGGTCCCGGAGAAGTCGGCGTTGTAGCGGTACACCCCGGACCCACCGAAGAGGCCCGACACGATGTAGGAACTGGTCCCGTCGAAAGCCGCGTCAATCACCCGTCCTTGGCCAGAATGGGTAGAGAAATCGAGGCTAACCGGCCCCTGAACGACGCCAGCAAAGTCGTACTCGGACCCAAGCGAGGGAGCGGAGCCGCCTGAGAAGCCGCCTTTGACCGATCGAACGGTATTGGTGTTGCCGTCCACAATGATTGGCCCGTCCGCGCCACCGGCAGGGAAAGTTGGAAAAGTGCTTAGGTTAATACCCTCAAACTGCCAGATCTGGTTAAATCCAGATTCATCTGTTACATAATAGCGTCCACTGGGGCCGGGGCTAGCGGCAAAGGCACTTCCCGCAAGGCCAAGGGAGAAGATGGACAGACATGAAAGCTTGAAACACTCCTTCAGGAATGGTCTTAAGAGTTCAGCATGGACTACTTTCTTGTTTTGGGCGGGAAAGGTTGGCATGAACATGAGGATAGTGCGCTAAGGAAATACAAAAGATGTTTCCACAGGATAGAATAAATCCCCTCTAGGGAAGTTCTGGACAACTGCTTGATTCACATATGATGCATATGTGCCTCAACCAAATTGAGGGCCTGTCCGACCCTTCCTTGTCCGACCCTGCCGGCGATTGATGTGACGGTTGTCGGTGGCCTTGGGTACGCGTGCTCGGGGGGAAATGGGCACAGCAGGTGGATTGCCATAGGGAACCGAAGCAGGCGCGGCGAGTGGCCTCTGTGGTTAACCAAGGAGGACTCCTCACGAAAACCCCGGCTTCCTCAGCCGCCGCCTCCCCCCAATGCTGCCCCCGAGAGCGTTGGATCTGGGCAGCGGGCTTGAGCCACCAGCGATTGCCATCTGGGCAAGTGCGTCGAACGCGGGGAGGTGGTGGTGGCACAGTCGATCCCTGGAGGCCTGAACAACGATGCCCGAGCCTGACCCTCGCAATGTCCGGCTGGTGGAGCTGAGGGAGCAACTGGCTACCCTCATCAGCGAGCTTCGAGATCTGGAGCCCGGGAGCCCGGAGCAGCTGGAGGCCCTGGAACGCTATAAGCCGGTCCATGCGGCAGTGGTGGCCCTGGCAGAAGAGCTGGGGGCCTGAGTCCTTCCCGGTTGATCACAGTCAACCACGACAATCTGAGGTGGGAGCGACGGGGCGCCCGCTGCCGGAAGGTTCACTCCTCCTCGTCAGCCCCACCAGCCAGCACCAAGCGGATCTGCTTGCGGCCCAGCTTGATCTCGAATTCATCGCCGGGCCTGAGGTCGAGCATGGCGGTGTAGGCCTTGCCAACCAGCAGGTTGCCGTTGCCTTGCACCGTGGCGACGTAGCTCAAGCTGCGGCCGGCCTTCCCTTTGCCGTTACCACCTCCGTCGCCAAGGCTCACGCCCTTGGCCTCCAGCAGGGCCTCGTAGAAGGCGGTGAAGTTCAGCCGTTCGCTGCCGTCCTTCTTGGTGCTGAGATAACCGGCAGCGCGGACTAGGTCGGATTTGGAGGCATCGCCGAGCTCCTTGACTTTGGCGAGAAGATCAGATCCGGTGAGGGCCATGTTTGTAGAGAGGACTTTTGCGTAAGGTAGCGCGTGGGCTCTTAGGCGCCAGATCGGATCGGTGCAGCTCGCTGTCACTTGAGGATGATCTTGGATGGCGCTTGAGGTGATGCCCCCCGAGAACGGCGCCCGTTGAATACGGCAGTCTTGTGCAGGATCGACCGACTAATTGAGCTGGGCACAGCGATGAAGTGCTCGGGGGAATGTGGATGAGGTCCGGCGGTCGGTCATCGACTCCACAGCGCCAGTAATTGCGTACTCGGGTGAAGTGGGTGCGATGGGGCGCTGCTGGCTGGACATCCAGGAAGGGGCGGGGCCGACACCAGTGCTTAGTCAACGGTACCGTTTTCCCCCCGAGTCCGTTGCACCGTTGCCTCAATGGCGTGGGGCTTCTTCTCCTGCGTGAAAACTCGCTGGCGCCGTCCAGGTGCTGCCGCATCCACTTGGTCGCCTGGATCAGGCGCTCCGCGCCGTCTTCGACGATCTGCTGGATTGTCATGCAGCCGCTGATCGCCTCCATGGCGACCCTGTCATTGAACTCGTGGCTGTGGGTTCGGGGTTTGAACTCTGTGGGAGCCCTCGTCAAGGGCGGTGCCCCGCCTGAGAGGTTAACAATAGGGACTGCCCAGAAAAGCCAGATCACCTCAGTGATCAGCCTGCTGCCACCTAAGGATCATTCGGCAGGCCGGAGGGGATTCACCAGCGTGATCTGCTGAGGTAGGGCTTACCTTTCTGAGGAGGCCCTCAGTAAATGGAAATCAGGGAAGCTTCCCCTTCAAGAGCTGTATGTTCGTAAAAGACATTCAGCTCTTCAACAAGACCCCACAGCTCTTGAACTTGCCGTTGACGTTCGCTAGGAGAAGCAGAGGCTTTCCAATAAACACCAGCCGCCTCGATCTTCGCCGCCATGTATACCGCATCGAGTCCTGACAACGACAGAGTTTCGAGAAATCCAGCAACCTCCCGGGATTGCTCAGGAGCAAGCAGACGGGCTGGGCCATAGCCATGATCCGGGCCGACCTTCTCACCACCAGAAAGGAGGAAGCCTGCAGGCCAGCCAGACTCATCTGCACGGCCGCAGAAAAGAAAATGC
>CALSBA010000044.1:0-6216 GCA_943373065.1 Synechococcus sp. UW140
CAGCAGCGCTCCGGCGCTTCGGCGTGGAACCAGTTCTGTGAGTGGGTCACCTCCACCAACAACCGCCTCTATGTGGGTTGGTTCGGTGTGCTGATGATCCCCACCCTGCTGGCCGCCACCATCTGCTTCATCGTCGCCTTCATCGCGGCGCCCCCCGTCGACATCGACGGCATCCGTGAGCCCGTCGCCGGCTCCCTGATGTACGGCAACAACATCATCTCCGGCGCCGTTGTTCCTTCCAGCAACGCCATCGGCCTGCACTTCTACCCCATCTGGGAAGCCGCCAGCCTCGACGAGTGGCTCTACAACGGTGGCCCCTACCAGCTGGTGGTCTTCCACTTCCTGATCGGCGTCTTCGCCTACATGGGCCGCGAGTGGGAACTCTCCTACCGCCTGGGCATGCGCCCCTGGATCTGCGTCGCCTACTCCGCCCCCGTGGCGGCTGCCAGCGCCGTGTTCCTGATCTACCCCTTCGGTCAAGGTTCCTTCTCCGACGGCATGCCCCTCGGCATCAGTGGCACCTTCAACTACATGTTGGTGTTCCAGGCTGAGCACAACATCCTGATGCACCCCTTCCACATGCTGGGTGTGGCCGGTGTGTTCGGTGGCTCCCTGTTCTCCGCCATGCACGGTTCGCTGGTGACCTCCTCCCTGGTGCGTGAAACCACCGAGAGCGAGTCCCAGAACTACGGCTACAAGTTCGGCCAAGAGGAAGAGACCTACAACATCGTGGCTGCCCACGGTTACTTCGGTCGCCTGATCTTCCAATACGCCTCGTTCAACAACAGCCGCAGCCTGCACTTCTTCCTGGCTGCCTGGCCGGTGATCGGCATCTGGTTCACCGCCCTGGGCGTGAGCACGATGGCCTTCAACCTGAACGGCTTCAACTTCAACCAGTCGATCCTCGACGGTCAGGGCCGGGTGATCAACACCTGGGCCGACGTGCTCAACCGTGCCGGCCTGGGCATGGAAGTGATGCACGAGCGCAATGCGCACAACTTCCCCCTCGACCTGGCGGCTGCCAGCGCCACCCCTGTGGCCCTGACCGCCCCGGCCATCGGCTGATTCGGTTCACCCCGTTTGCCTGGAATCCCCCTGATCGTCTGATCCTGGTTCGTCCTTGATCACTTTGAACCCCCTGCCTGTGCAGGGGGTTTTTTGATGGCTTCAGGCCCCGGCCCGGATGTCTGGCAGGCTCGAAGGCAGCGAACGCCAGCTCACCTGACAGCGCCGGATCCCCAGGCCGCAGCCGCCAGCAACGACACCTACGTGCTGGGAAACGATGCCGTGGAACTGGACCGGCTCCGGCTGCAACACGACCTCTGGCGCCCCATCCTGCTGGCGGCCCTGGGGCGGGCCGCTCTCAGCCAAGGAGAGCGGGTGATCGACCTGGGCGCGGGCCCGGGCTTCGCGGCCCAGGATCTCGCCAGGATCGTGGGCCCCGACGGGTTGGTGCTGGGGCTGGAGCAGAACCCGGCCTTTGTGGAGCATGGCCAGTGGCTGGCCCTGGAGGCTGGCCTGGGCCAGCTGGACTTGCGTTGCCATGACCTGCTCAGCGATCCCCTGCCAGCCGGCGCCTTCGACCTGGTCTGGTGCCGTTGGCTGGCGATGTTCCTGCCGGAGGTCGAACCCCTGCTCGATCCGTTGCCGCGCTGCCTGGCCAGGGGCGGCCAGGTGCTGTTCCACGAATACGTCCACTGGGACACCTTTGGCCTCCATCCCCACGGCAAGGCCATCGCCCGCTTCAGCCGGGCCGTGCAAGGCAGCTTCCAGCAGGCCGGTGGTGACCCCGACATCAGCCGCCGGCTGCCCTCCCTGCTCGCGGCCAGGGGGTTCGTGATCGAGGATCTGCTGCCGCTGCCGGTGCTGGGGCGGGCGGGCGAATGGCCGGCCCGCTGGCTGGAGATGTTCGTGACGCTGTACGGCTCCAGGCTCGAAGCCCTGGGGCTCTGGAGCCCGGATGATGCCGAGGAGGCCAGGGCGGAGATGGAGGCGAGCCTGGCCGATCCCGGCAGTTTCTGGGTGGGCCCCACCATCCTGGAGGTCAGGGCCCGACGGGCCTGATCGGTTCACCGTCATGGCTTCGTAGTCTCGCGCCAGTTAAAGGACGCCATGGGCAGCAGCTTCGGCCACCTCTTCCGCATCAGCACCTTCGGTGAATCCCACGGCGGTGGCGTGGGTGTGATCGTCGATGGCTGCCCGCCGCGGCTGTCGCTCGATCTGGAGGCCATCCAGGCCGACCTCGACCGCCGCAAACCCGGCCAGAGCAAGATCACCACCCCCCGCAAGGAAGACGATCGGGTCGAGGTGCTCAGCGGCCTCCTCGATGGCGTCACCCTCGGCACGCCGATCGCCATGGTGGTGCGCAACAAGGACCAGCGCCCCCAGGACTACCGGGAGATGGAGGTGGCCTTCCGCCCCTCCCACGCCGACGCCACCTACCAGGCCAAGTACGGCATCCAGGCCCGCAGCGGCGGCGGGCGCGCCTCGGCCCGGGAAACCATCGGCCGGGTGGCCGCCGGAGCCATCGCCAAGCAGCTCCTGGCCCGTGCCGCCGGCACTGAGGTGATCGCCTGGGTGCGCCGGATCCACGACATCGAGGCCGCGGTGGATCCGGCCACGGTGACCCTGGAGGCGGTGGAGAGCACCATCGTGCGCTGTCCAGATCCGGCCGTCGCCGCGCGGATGATCGAGCGCATCGAGGCGATCGGGCAGGAGGGGGATTCCTGCGGTGGGGTGATCGAGTGCCTGGTGCGGCGGCCGCCGGTGGGTCTGGGCATGCCGGTGTTCGACAAGCTGGAGGCTGATCTGGCCAAGGCGCTGATGTCCCTGCCGGCCACCAAGGGCTTCGAGGTCGGCTCCGGCTTCGGCGGCACGCTTCTGCGCGGCAGCGAACACAACGATGCTTTCCTGCCCAGCGAGGACGGTCGCCTGCGCACCGCCACCAACAACTCCGGGGGCATCCAGGGTGGCATCAGCAACGGCGAGGAGATCCGGCTGCGGGTGGCCTTCAAGCCCACCGCCACGATCCGCAAGGAGCAGCAGACCATCGACGCCTCCGGCGCCGCCACCACCCTGGCGGCAAAGGGTCGCCACGATCCCTGTGTGCTGCCGCGGGCCGTGCCGATGGTGGAAGCGATGGTGGCCCTGGTGCTGGCCGATCACCTGTTGCGCCAGCAGGGCCAGTGCAGCCTCTGGTGATCGGCTGATCAGGGCCGCTCTGGAAGCGCGGCCAGAAGCTGCCGCAACGGGTCTGTGGCGAAGGGCGCCGCCGCCGGCCCCTGGGCGCCACCCGCCAGCGACGCCCCCAGGGCGACGGCATCGACCCCCGCCTCCAGCCAGGGGACAACATCACTGGGCGTCAGACCCCCGGCGGCGACGCAGAAGGGCAGCGGCGCACCCAGGGGATCCCGCAGTCGCCGCCAGTAGCCGATGCCCACTGTGGTGGCGGGGAACAGCTTGACGATGGAACAGCCCAGGGCCCGGGCCCGGTTCACCTCCGTCGGTGTCATCACTCCGGGGACGAGGGTGAAGCCGGCCGCGGCCGACCTCTCCAGCAGGCCGCTGTCGAGGATGGGGGAGACGCCATAGGAAAAGCCGGCCTCCAGCACCGCCTCCAGGGCGGCTTCGCTGCAGATCGAGGAGGCCCCCAGACACATTTCCGGGAAGGTGGCGATCAGCTGCCGGCACTGGGCGATCCAGTCGGCGCCAGGGCCCCAGGCGATCTCCGTGTGCCGCACCCCCAGTTCACGCAGCTGCTCGAGCTGGGAAACCAGCAGGGAGGGCTGCCAATGGCGAAGCACCACCAGCAGGGGCTGGTGGTGCAGGGACGCGATCAGGGAGTCGCAGGCAGGCCTAGACGTAGGCCGCCACCGTGACGTTGCGGGAGATGAGCAGCTCCTGGAGCTCCTCGGCATCCACCGTCTCCTTCTCCACCAGGATGTCGGCCAGCTCATCGAGCACGGCCCGGTTGGCGAGCAGCACGTCGGTGGCTCGGCGGTAGGCATCCGCCACCAGCTGGGACACCTCCTCGTCGATGGCAGCGGCGGTGTCCTCGGAGAAGTCACGCTCGGCGGCGATGTCGCGGCCGAGGAACATGCCGCCCTGGGCGCGGCCGAGGGCCACCGGTCCGAGGCGGTCGCTCATGCCGAAGCGGGTCACCATCTGGCGGGCGACGCGGGCCACCTGCTGGAGGTCGTTGGAGGCCCCGGTGGTGACTTCGTCTTCGCCGTAGACAATTTCCTCGGCGACGCGGCCACCCAGGGCGACGGCCATCTGGTTCTGCAGGTAGGAACGGGAGTACAGGCCCGACTCCATCCGCTCTTCGCTGGGGGTGAAGAAGGTGAGCCCGCCGGCCTGGCCACGGGGAATGATGCTGATCTTCTGGACGGGGTCGTAATCGGGCATCAGGGCTCCCACCAGGGCGTGGCCGGACTCGTGGTAGGCCACCAGGCGCTTGCGGCGCTCGCTCATCACCCGATCCTTCTTCTCAGGGCCGGCCATGACGCGCTCGATGGCGTCATTGACCTCATCCATGGACACCTCGGCCAGCTGGCGCCGGGCGGCGAGGATGGCCGCTTCATTGAGCAGGTTGGCCAGGTCGGCACCGGTGAAGCCGGGGGTGCGGCGGGCCACCTTGTCGAGGTCGACGTCCTTGGCGAGGGTCTTGCCGCGGGCATGGACGCCGAGGATCTGAAGCCGGCCGGCGTAGTCGGGACGGTCGACCACCACCTGGCGATCGAAACGGCCCGGCCGCATCAGGGCCGAATCGAGCACGTCGGGGCGGTTAGTGGCCGCCACGATGATGATGCCGGTGTTGCCCTCGAAGCCGTCCATCTCGGTGAGCAGCTGGTTGAGGGTCTGCTCGCGTTCGTCGTTGCCGCCGCCGAGGCCGGCGCCGCGCTGGCGGCCCACGGCGTCGATCTCATCGATGAAGACGATGCAAGGGGCGTTTTTCTTGGCCTGCTCGAACAGGTCGCGGACCCGGCTGGCGCCGACGCCCACGAACATCTCGACGAACTCCGAACCGGAGATCGAGAAGAACGGCACACCCGCTTCACCGGCCACCGCCTTGGCGAGCAGGGTCTTGCCGGTGCCGGGGGGGCCCACCAGCAGAACACCTTTGGGGATCTTGGCCCCCACCGCCGTGAAGCGGTCGGGGTTCTTGAGGAAATCCACCACCTCGGTGAGCTCCAGCTTGGCGCCCTCGATTCCGGCCACATCCCCGAAGGTGACCTGGGTCTGGGGTTCCATCTGGACCCGCGCCTTGCTCTTGCCGAAGTTCATCGCCGGGTTGCCGCCACCGCCCTGGGCGCGCCGCAACAGGAAGAACAGGCCGCCAAGCAACAGCAGCGGGAAGATCAGGCTGCCGATCGCCTGCTGCCAGGCCGCCGGCTCCCGGTTGGGCTGCACGGCGATGTCGACGTTGTGGTCGGTGAGCAGCTTGAGCAGGTCCTTGTCGGGGGCCAGGTTCACCACGGCGCGCTGGCCGTCGTTCTCCACCACCTGGGCGGTGCCGCGGTCGGGGGAGATCAGCACCCGGGAAATCTCGTTGGCCTGCACGGCCTCGACGAAATCGCTGTAACGCAGGGTGCGGGGGGCCCGGGCCGGGTCAGGGCGCTCCAGGAAGGCGGTGCCCACCGCGATCATCACGATCACCAGGAGCACGTAGAGCCCCGCGTTGCGCCAGCGTTTCTTCACGGCCCTGTCTCCAGTATGAGGATGAAAGTAACAGAATGTTAAACGGTGTCCGGTGACGGACGGGGCTCAGGCCGCGGCCCTGAGCACCTCCACCACGCTACGGAAGGCGAACCATTCCGGGATCTCCTCACCGCCGCGCAGCATCTGGCGGAACTGGGTACCGCTCAGCTTGCGGATGTGCAGCCCCCGGGCCTGGGCGTGTTCGGCGGTGACGTAGCCCTCCTCCTCGGTGTAGACGAGGTTGAGGGATGGCACGGTTTCCATGCCGAGTTCGGTGGCCTGCTCGCGGGCGAAGTCCTGGGCCTCGTAGGGGCCGTAGAAATCCTCCCCGCTCAGGGACGATTTGCAGCCGGCCATGTCGCGGCCGATGATGAAGTGGGTGCAGCCGTAGTTCTTGCGGATGATCATGTGCTGCAGGGCCTCCCGCGGGCCGGCCATGTGCATCGCATAGGGGAGGTAGGCCCAGCGGATGCGGGGGTTGGCCACCTCGGCCGCCAGGCGCTCGTAGGTGGCGAA
>CALSBA010000045.1:0-5375 GCA_943373065.1 Synechococcus sp. UW140
AGCCAAAAACTTCTCACGTTTGGTGCGCTTCTTGGCTGTGGATTGCTCATAGTCACCGAACCCCAGCTGCTTGCCGCCCATGAACCCAGCCCTTACCTGCGATCACAAGGCCATTGTCCCGTGAATGGGGTGGCTTTTCCAGAGTCTCCTTAGCTGGCCTGGGGGGTTAGCCGAGCTCCAGGCATGGAATCGGTGATGAATTGTGCACTCAAATGCTGTGCTATCCGCACGTCTATGTCGTTACACTTTTCTGAAGTGCTTCCTGGGCGAGCATGTTGAGGCTCTTTCCTTGTACCTCCGCAGTTATCGCCAGTTTCTTGTGAAGTTCCGGCGAAATTCTTAGATTGAACCTGCCTGAAAAGTGTTTACGAGTCTCAATTCCCTACTCCTTACAGATCTCAAGATAAACGCTCAAAGAATTTTTAAACTCGCGGGGAAGCTCATCAGGATTGGAACCATAGAAGTCAGCTCCTCCAGAAAGACCAAGAATCTCCCCGCGAAACTGATCTGTATCTTCGTCGTACTCAATCTTGGCATGGTAGCCATCAACTTTCATGAGATTCATGGTGCCACTCCGTGTTCTTCAAGCCATTTGCGGATCGATGCAACAGCACCCTTGTCTGTATCTGGCGATGGGTGGGGTCTATGGAAGACCCTGACTTCACCAAACAGAACGACCGCGACTCGGCTGCCCGCTCTTTCCGTGACATCCCCACCCAGCTCTTGAAACAGGGCTTCAACGTCCTTCCACGGCACATTGCCGCTCGCTGGGCGGGAAAAGATCAGCTCAAGAGTGCGCTGGTGCTTCCGCTTCATTCCAGGATGGTACTGATTAACGGTACCACTTGTGGGTAGCGGTCAGCCGAGTTCCAGGCAGGCCAGCCCGTAGACATCCGCCAGTGACATCGCCGGCGGCGCGCCCCGGTACATGCGCAGGGTGCGGGAGACGGGGGCGAACCCCAGCGACGCCAGCAGCGGGGCGGCGGTGTCATTGGCGCCGGGGGCATCGATCAGCACGGTGCCCGGATGACGCTGCAGCAGGCCCTCCAGCAGGGCCCGGGCGGCGGCGGGGCTGTCCGCCACCAGGGGCCCGACGCGCCAGCCCTCGCCATCGGCCAGCAGGCAGGGCCGCACCCGCCCGAAGCCGTGGCAGGCGCCGCCGCGATCCACGAGGGCCAGCACTGTGCCGGCCGGATGCCGGAGCCACTGGCGCAGGAAGTGGGGGCGGGGCGAGGGTTCCCGCTCGGCATCGAAGCGCTGGACAGCCGACGCCGGGATGGCACCGCCCGCCAGCAGGCACCAGAGGGGCTCCGGCGCGGCGGCCGGCGGGGCTGGGTTGTCGCAGGCCGCGAGCCGCTGCCAGCGGGTGGTGGGGGAGGCGGGCGCGAAGCCCCAGCCGGCGTAGTCGTCGATCCGGTCGGGGGCGGCCTCCAGGCCGATGCAGGGCACGTCGGCCAGGTGCTGGAGGGCGTGGCGCCACAGCTGCACCCCGTAGCCCCGGCCCCGCTGGGCGGGCACCACCAGAAACAGGCCGATGAAGCCGTAGGAGGCGTTGTAGCGGACCCCGGCGATGCACCCCACCGGCTCGTCGCCGAGCCAGCCCACCCAGAGGCCTTGGCGGTCGGTCTGGCGGTAGATGGCCACATCGCCCACGCCCGGCGCGAAGCCCTCCTGGCGGGCCCAGCCGGTGATGGTGGGGATGTCAGCGCTCTGCAGAGGGCGGATGGTGAGGGGGGAGGGGCGGCTCCGGTCGGGCGTGCTCACCAGATCGTCTCCAGTTCCGGAATGGCGCGGAGCTTCTCGTCGGCGCTGATCAGGGGCCGGCGGCCCTGCAGGGCCGTGGCGGCGATGAGGCGATCGGCCGGGTCACCATGGCGGAACTGGGGGCCCCGGGAGAGCAGGGCGATCTCGGCGGTGATCGGCAGCACCTCCAGCCGCAGGGCTTCGAGCAGTCGGCGCAGGTAGAGGGCCGGGGGCACGGCTTCCGGCAGGCTCAGGCGTCCGCGTTCGTGCAGCAGGGCCAGCTCCCAGAGGCTGATGTCGGCGATGGCCAGCTGACCCTGGGCCCGCCCCTGCTCCAGAGCTGCTGCGGCGCGTCGGGACAGCCGGGCGGGCTCATGGGCCCAGAACAGCAGGACATGGGTGTCACAGATGGTCAGCATCACCGGCGCCTTCGAGATCGGCGTCGCCATCGGCGATCGAGATGATGACATCCCCCAGCGTGACGCTGCCGGCCAGCCCCTCCAGCCAGCGGCGGGCCTCCTCGGCCGGGTCGTGCTCCGGCTCAATGCGGGCAATCACCCGGCCGTGGGAGGTGACCTGAATGGCTTCCCCGGCCTGCACGCGCTTGAGCCAGGACGGCAGGTTCTGGCGCAGGTGGGTCACGGAGACGCGCGCCATGGTGAGCGTCTGTACATGGGGTCTGTACAGATTAGGGCGTATCTGGATTGGTCTGGCGTGGGAACCCTCAAGAGTCCCCACAACACTCTCGAGGCCATGGCCGACGCCAGCCGCGCCCCCGGTCTGATCCAGCGCTATCGCGAGGAGCTTCAGGTGCGCCATTACGCCCGCCGCACCGTGAACACCTATGAGCAGTGGCTGCGGCGCTTCCTGCGGTTTCACGGCAGGCGTCACCCCCGCGAGATGGGCAGTGCGGAGGTGAATGCCTTTCTGAGCCACCTGGCGGTGGAACTGCAGGTGAGCGCCTCCACCCAGAACCAGGCGCTGGCGGCGCTGCTGTTTCTGTACCGGGAGCTGCTGGAGCGGGATCTGGAGCTGGGGGGGTGGTTCGGGCGCGGACACGGCGCCGGCTGCCGGTGGTGCTCAGCGAAGCGGAGGTGCGGGCGGTGCGCCAGCGACTGGAGGGAGAGCCAGCCTTGGTGGTGGGGCTGCTGTATGGAAGCGGGCTCCGGTTGATGGAGGCGCTTCGACTGCGAGTCAAAGATCTCGACGTTGAACGGCGTGAGCTCACGGTGCGCGACGGGAAAGGCGGCAAAGACCGGCTGACCGTGCTGCCCCAGAGCCTGGTGCCTCAGCTGCAGGAGCATCTGCTGAAGGTGCGCCAGCTGCATCGGGGTGATCTGGTGGCGGGCTGGGGCCGGGTGGTGATGCCCTACGCCCTGGCGAGGAAGTATCCGAGGGCCGATCGGGAGTGGGCCTGGCAGTTGCGAGCGTTGTGCAGAAGGCGGTGAAGCGGGCCGTGGCCGAGGCGGGACTCACGAAGGCGGCCAGTTGCCACACCTTCCGCCACTCCTTTGCGACCCACCTGCTGGAACGGGGGCAGGGCATCCGCACGATCCAGGAACTGCTGGGCCATCAGGACGTGAGCACCACCATGATCTACACCCATGTGCTGAATAGGGGGCCGCTCGGTGTCTGCAGCCCAGCGGACATGATGTAGCCATGGCTACATGTGGTTATCGGACCCGTGAACCACGGCCAACGACTTGGCCTTCCAACTAAGATCACTGTGCAGGAAAGGATTCTCGTCCCATCGTTCACTGGCGTCAGCTGTGGTTCACGGAAAGGAGCATAGGAAGGTCCGTGGTTCACGTAACCGTCCAATAAAGAGCTGGGCCTGCCTCCGAGGAATCGAGAGTGCAGCGTTGATTACCGGAAGCAGCTCAGCACAGGCCAGTGGATGGGGAAAGCAGGTGAAGTTACCCTTGCATGAGGGAAGAGGAGGTATTCTCTTGATTTGATAGTCGCTTGGCTGCCGAATGAAGCATAGAATTCGATCTCCATGGCATTTCTAGTGATGTGTTAAGAGCAGATAAGGAGGCTTTTCAGCTTATTTTCGTCACTGACTTAGCAAGGTTTAGTGCTTGGCTAGCAATTCAAAGATAGAAAGATAGGATGAAGATGAGAATCGGAAAATCTGGCGGCCTGCGAGAGCGGTCATGCTGGTTGCTTGATAATGGTGGATAGGAGCTTAACCCTACCTGCTGTGCGGCTGCAATCGAGGCCTGTTTGGGGTGACTTTATTAAGAGTCTCTATCTAGATAATCTTGGCCTGTTCAAACCATAAGCTGGCGCCGCCTGGCTTGTATTGTCCGCGCATAAATCTCGTCAGTTCAGCATGGTGATGAAGCATGTGGTAGCGACTGCCGAACAGCGTTCTCACTCTTGGATTATTCAACATATATGCGTACAGTAGGTACTGTTCATTCCAGTAGATCTGATGCTCGCGAAGCATGCCTAGCGGCAAAGTCTCTGGCAAATAGATATCGTGAGCATGGATTGTAAGATTACAGGCAAGTTCGGGTAGCACTCGCAGATAGATGTGGAGAACATCCGAATCATGTTTCACTGTGTGGGTCGAGTCGATGAATAAGATATCACCGTCTGATAGGTGGTCATTAAAGAAGGAGCTGTTAAGGTCTTGGGCGCGTTCAGTTATAAGTTCAACACCCTCAATGGTTTTTAGAAAGTGGAGGGGGTATGGCTCGACTGAAAGAATAGTTCCAAAGCCATTCATTGTCATTGCTTGTCGAGCTACGAGAGTTGAAGCTCCGCTGCCGATTTCAATAATCGTATTTGGCTTTCTAAGTCGAATCATACAGTAGTATGCCATGGCGTCGCTAAAGCTAAATGCACCGTTTGCCCATGAATAACTCGTAGCATCCTGTGGAGACAAGGGAGCTTTGAACTCGCTTGAATAGTGGTCAAGCTTATTAAGAAATTCTAGTAAGAAGGGCTGACTGGGAAATACTTTGTTGAGCTTTAGCTTGCTCGCTTTCGCAAAGCTCGACTCAATTTCGGCCACGGTGGGCACTTCTGAATAGAAGTCAGATCGTGTTAAGGTTACACCTTTCTCTTGAAGAATTTTGCGTAGGCTCGACGGAGCGTAGATTAACCTTTTTAAGACATTTGCTAGCTCCTCTATCTCTGCCTTGTCGAAACATGGGAACTCGTCTGGGACGTACGTCCCGGCTTTAATGGAGGACAGCATTTTGATTGTCTTTGGTATTATCATTGGAAATGTGAAGATCTACTTTGGTGCAGCTCACTCTACCAGCAGCTGTGGCAGTTGCATGCCTTGTCGTACAGACGGTGAAGCGGTGACTTTGCTTTCTTGAGGGAGCTCTGATGTACCAGCCTCTGCCACGGTCATCCACAGTTGAATTGATCAGCAACTCTGCAACTTGTAGGGCGTTGTCTCTAGTGGATATGAAGCTGAATGGCGCGGCTGTGCCCAACACACCCCTCGAGTGGACAGGCCACCAGCCTAGGAGCGTGTCGCATGTTGCGGCCAGGGCAAAACGCCGCGGCTGGGTCCCTTTGCTTCAAGTATGGCCAATCACAGCCTGCCAAACCTGGCTCAGGCCGTGGCCATCGATGCCCGGAACAGCTTGAGCAGGTTGTGGGTGGTGGCC
>CALSBA010000046.1:0-3566 GCA_943373065.1 Synechococcus sp. UW140
GCAGCGGCGCAATGGCGGGCGATCACACCCTCCTCATCGGCCGCGACCTGCACCAGCTCGAAGGGCCCCAGCCAGGCCAGCGCCTGCTCCAGCTCCTGCTTCAGCGTCCCATCGTGTTCGCCGATGCCCCCGGTGAGGGCCACCACGTCGACCCCCCCCAGGCTGGCGGCCATGGCCCCGATCCCCTGCAGCAGCTGGTGGCGGAACACCGCGATGGCGAGCTGGGCCCCGCCATGGCCGTCGGCGGCGGCCAGGCGAAGGTCCTTCATGCTCGGACTCAGCTCCGAGAGACCCAGCAGGCCGCTCTCCTGCTGCAGGTCGTGGGCCAGCTCCTCCACCGTGGCTCCCCGGCGCAGCTGGTGCAGCAACAGACCCGGATCCACCGAACCGCTGCGGGTGGCCATCACCAGGCCCTCCAGGGGGGTGTAGCCCATCGTGGTGGCGATGCTGCGCCCCCCGCGGATGGCGCAGAGGGAGCAGCCGGCGCCGAGGTGGCAGCTGATCAGCCTCAGGGCTTCGTCGCCTGGGCCATCGGCGCGGCGGCGGGCCACACTTTCGGCCACGTGCTGATGGTTGAGGCCGTGGAAGCCGAAGCGGCGCAGGCCCTCGGCGCGCCAGCGGGCTGGGACCGCGTAGGTGCGGGCCTCCGGCGGCAGGGTGCCGTGGAAGGCGGTGTCGAAGCAGGCCCATTGCTCGATCGCGGGCTTCCAGCGACCCAGCCAGCGCATCACCCGCAGGGCCGGACCGTTGTGCAACGGGGCAAGGGGCACCAGCCCCTCCAGCACCTCCAGCACCTCCGCATCCAGCCGGACCGGGGCCGTGAAGCGCTCGCCACCATGGACCACCCGATGGCCGGCGCGGATCAAACCCTCTCCCCAGCCCGAAAGGGCCTCGGGCAGCCAGGCGTCCAGCACCGCCTCCAGGCGCTCGTGGGGGGCTTTGCCCTCGGCGGCGGCGACGCTCCAGCTGCGCTGGTCGCCCCAGAGGCGCTCCCCGTCGCGCCCGTGCACCGAAACCTTGAGGCTGGAGCTGCCGGCGTTCAGCACCAGCACCTCCCCCGCTGCCGGCGCGTCCGCGGAGGGGGGGGCCGCCATCAGTGCGTGGCGGCGGGCGGGTTCCAGCGCCACTCGGTCACCTCCGGGGCATCGGTGCCGTGGGTGTGGGCGTAGGCCCGGTGGGACAGGATCGCGTCCTGCATCCGCTCCTTGACGTGGGCGGCGCGGGAGCGCAGGAAGGGCACCCGGTTGACCACGTCGATCACCAGGTTGAAGCGGTCGATCTGGTTGTTCATCGCCAGTTCAAGGGGCGTGTTGATGTTGCCCTTCTCCTTGTACCCGCGCACGTGGATGTTGGCGTGGTTGGTGCGGCGGTAGGTGAGCCGGTGGATCAGCCAGGGATAGCCGTGGAAGTTGAAGATCACCGGACGGTCGGTGGTGAACAGGGTGTCGAAGTCCCGGTCGCTGAGGCCGTGGGGATGTTCGTTCGGCTCGGTGAGGGCGAACAGCTTGACCACGTTGATCACCCGGATCCGCAGGCTGGGGATCTCCCTGTGCAGGATCTCGACCGCCGCCAGCGTCTCCTTGGTGGGGATGTCGCCGGCGCAGGCCATCACCACATCCGGCTCATCCGGGGTGGCGCCGCAGTCGTCATTGCTGGCCCAGCCGACGATACTGACCCCCTTCGCCACATGGCGCCGGGCCTGCTCCAGGGTGAAGTACTGCAGATGCTTCTGCTTGTCGGAAACGATGATGTTGCAGACGTTCGTTTCCTGCAGGGCCTCCTCCGCCACCGCCAGCAGGCAGTTGGCATCGGCCGGCAGGTACACCCGCACCACGTCACCGCTTTTGTTGCCCGCCAGGTCGATGAAGCCGGGGTCCTGGTGGGTGAAGCCGTTGTGGTCCTGCCGCCACACCGTGGAGGAGATCAGGCAGTTCCAGGGGCCGATCGGGGCCCGCCAGGTGGCGTGCAGCAGGCAGGATTCCAGCCATTTGGCGTGCTGGTTGAACATCGAGGCGATCACATGGGCGAAGGCCTCGTAGGTGTGGAAGAAGCCGTAGCGCCCGGTGAGCAGGTAGCCCTCCATCATTCCCACCAGGGTGTGCTCGCTGAGCATCTCCACCACCCGTCCGCTGCGGGCCAGTTCGCTGCCGTTGAGGTCTTCAGGGAGGAACTCCTCCATCCACACCTTCTTGCTGACCTCGTAGATGGCCTGCAGACGGTTGGAGGCGGTTTCGTCCGGGCCGAACACCCGCATCGAATTGGGGTTGGAGCGGATGATGTCGCGCAGCAGCTCGCCGAGGGGGTAGGTGTTCTCCTCCTCCGTGGCGCCGGGGGCCACCACCTGCACCGCGTAGTCCTCCAGGGGCGGGAACTGCAGCTTGCGGCGCAGCAGGCCACCGTTGGCGTGGGGGTTGGAGCCCATCCGCCGGTTCCCCTGCGGGGAGAGCGCCTGCAGGTCCGGCCGCAGGGTGCCGTGCCCATCGAACAGCTCCTCGGGCCGGTAGCTCCGGAGCCAGTCCTCCAGAAGCTGCAGCTGTTCGGGATCGGTGTTCGGTGCGGCCAGGGGCACCTGGTGGGAGCGCCAGAAGCCCTCCAGCTTCTTGCCGTGCAGGGAGGCCGGTCCGGTCCAGCCTTTGGGGGAGCGCAGCACGATCATCGGCCAGGCGGGGCGGACCGCCTCGCCGCTGGCGCGGGCCTCGGCGCGGATCTGCAGGATGCGCCCGACCGCCTGGTCCATGGCCGCCGCCATGGCCCGGTGCATGGCCATCGGCTCGTGGCCTTCAACGAAGATCGGTTCCCAGCCGTAGCCGCGCATCAGGCTGGCCAGCTCCTCGTGGGGGATGCGGGCCAGCAGGGTGGGGTTGGCGATCTTGTAGCCGTTGAGGTGCAGCACCGGCAGCACCGCCCCGTCGCCGATCGGATTGAGGAACTTATTGATATGCCAGGAGGTGGCCAGGGGGCCGGTCTCGGCTTCGCCATCACCCACGCAGGCCAGGGCGATCAGGTTGGGGTTGTCGAACACCGCCCCGCAGGCGTGCGAAAGGACGTACCCGAGCTCGCCCCCCTCGTGGATCGAACCGGGGGTTTCCGGGGTGCAGTGGCTGCCGATGTGTCCGGGGAAGGAGAACTGCTTGAAGAAGCGCCGCATCCCCTCGGCGTCCTGGCTCTTGTCCGGATACACCTCGCTGTAGCTGCCGTCGAGGTAGGTGGGGCCCAGCACCCCGGGGGCGCCGTGCCCCGGCCCCGACAGGTAGATCATGTCGAGTTCGTGGCGGCGGATCACCCGGTTGGCATGGGCCCAGATGAAGGCCTGGCCGGGGGAGGAGCCCCAGTGGCCCAACAGCCGGGCCTTGACGTGCTCATGACGCAGCGGTTCCGCCAGCAGCGGGTTGGCCCGCAGGTAGATCATCCCCACCGCCAGGTAATTGGCGGCGCGCCACCAGGCATCGATCAGGGACAGCTCCTGCTCTAGATCAGGCGTCATGGCCTGGACCTCGAAGGGGGCCATGGTCGAGATGGTCATGGCCGTCACATGCGGGGGGCTGCGGATTCAACTTTCGCCTGCC
>CALSBA010000047.1:0-3383 GCA_943373065.1 Synechococcus sp. UW140
ATCCGCCAGGTGAAGTTCGAGGGCGCCTGCCGGGTCAACTTCAACAAGGCCGGCAAGTATTTCAGCAAAACCTCCGCCTGCACCCCGGCCCAGGTGAGCCAGGCCGAGGACGCCATGCAGCGCTTTTTCCGGGAGCAGGGCCTCTGAGGCCCTGCTCGGAGGGCGGATCACTGACGACGGATCGGGCCGGTGGTCTTGGCGTCGGTATCGAACCAGCTGCTCTCGTTGGTGATCCGCGGGTCGCCCTGGATCGTGTAGGTGATGAAGCCGGACTTGAACACCAGGGCGCCATCAGAGAGCTTGCTGGCCACGGGCTTGCCGTTCACCAGCACCTTGTTCTTGGCATCGATCCGGATGGAGGAGACGGTGCGGCCGTCCACATTCCTGGCGACCCACTGGCCGGCATAGGGGGATACGGCTGTGCCCGCCGTACCGAATCCGGCCTTGGCGTTCTGCTCTTTGGTCTTGTTGATGTCGCAGCCCTGCAGTTCGGTGACCTGGGTGCAGCCAGACTTCTCCAGCTTTTTGGCATAGGCCGGATCGATGGCGTGGGAGGCAAGCGGCCACGACAGGCCGATCGCGGCGGTGGCGACGGCCATAGCGACGAAGGTTTTCCCTGTTTTCATGCTGGAGACTCCTGCGGGTGGCTGCAGCACTTTGCCACTCGACGGCAGGGTCTGGGTCGCGTCTCAACCATGGCGACCTCACACCCTGTGATCATCGGGATACCCCAGCAGTTCGGACCTGACCCACCTCACACCATGCCCCGCTTCACCTGGCACCTCGGCGCCGACGGCTGGCCCAGCGAACGCATCGACACCCGCACCGGCGAGCACGTCCCTGTCTTCACCGGTGGGCCTGAGGAGCTTGCTCAAGCCGGTGGCGGGCGTCCCATGGCCTGCATCTACCCAAGGGTGGCGGGGGTGGTGTGGGGGCTTGGTGGTGACGGCCACCATGCGGAAGGCTGAAAGCGTGGAAGGATCGGCTACCTTTCCGGGGTCACTGGGGACCAGATCCCAGGCCCCGTCAGGATTTCATGCAGGCTGCACAGTCCACAAAGTCTGAGAACGGGCGAACCACGACCAACCTTTCCTCCTTCATCTGGTCGGTCGCCGACCTGCTGCGGGGCGACTACAAGCGCAGCGACTTCGGCAAGGTGATCCTGCCGTTCACGGTGCTCCGGCGGCTGGACTGCGTTCTGGAGGTCACTAAGGCTGAGGTGCTGACCGAAAAGAAGCTGCGCGAAGACGCCGGCCTGAACCCTGAGCCGTTCCTTCTGAAGAAAGCCGGGGCAAACTTCTACAACACCTCGCCTTATCCGAACCTCAAGGGGGTTGCGAGTGATTCGGATCTTGTTGATGCCAATATCCGCCACTACATCGATGGCTTCTCCCCGGCGGTGCGGGACATCTTCGAGAGCTTCGAGTTCCACACCCAGATCGACAAGCTGGCCAAGGCTGGCCTGCTGTACCTGGTCACCGAACGGTTCGCCGGGATCGATCTTCACCCGGAGGTAGTGAGCAATGCCCAGATGGGCACGGTGTTCGAGGAGCTGATCCGCAAGTTCGCTGAGGAATCTAACGAGACCGCTGGGGAGCACTTCACGCCTAGGGAGGTGATCCGGTTGATGGTGAACCTGCTGTTCAACGAAGACGACGATGCCCTCAGCAAGCCCGGTGTGGTGCGGACCCTCTACGACCCTGCGGTGGGCACGGGAGGGATGCTGAGCGTCAGTGAGGAGCACTTGGCGGAACACAACCCCCAGGCCCGGCTGGTGATGTACGGCCAGGAGCTGAACGCGGAGTCCTACGCGATCTGCAAGGCCGACATGCTGATCAAGGGCCAGGACATCCGCAACATCATCTTCGGCAACACCCTCAACGATGACGGCCTGCAGGAGAAGCAGTTCGACTACATGCTCTCCAACCCACCGTTCGGGGTGGATTGGAAGAAGATCGAGAAGGACATCCGTAAGGAAGCCCAGCTGATGGGCTTCGAAGGGCGCTTCGGGCCTGGCCTGCCCAGGGTGAGCGATGGGTCGCTTCTATTCCTGCTGCACCTCAGCTCGAAGATGCGCCCGGCCGTGGATGGCGGCAGCCGCTTCGGGATCGTGCTGAACGGTTCCCCCCTGTTCACTGGTGGGGCGGGGTCAGGCGAAAGCGAGATCCGCCGCTACGTGATGGAGAACGACCTGGTGGAGGCGATAGTAGCCCTGCCCACCGACATGTTTTACAACACAGGAATCAGCACCTACATCTGGATCCTGAGCAACCGCAAGCCGGTGGCGCGCAAGGGCAAGGTGCAGCTGATCGACGCCAGCAGCTTCTGGCAGAAGATGCGCAAGAGCCTGGGAAGCAAGAGAAAGGAGTTGAGCTCCGACCACATCGAGGAGATCACCCAGCTGTTCGGGCGGTTTGAGGAGGCCGAGAAGGACGGCAAGCCGATCAGCAAGATCTTCCCCAACGAAGCCTTCGGCTATCGCACCATCACGGTGGAGCGCCCTACGCGGGATGACGCTGGCAAGGTGGTGGTGGGGCAGAAGGGCAAGGCGAAGGGCAAGCCAGTGGCTGACTCCAGCCTGCGCGATACCGAGAACGTGCCCCTGTCAGAAGACGTGGAGACCTACTTCGAGCGGGAGGTGCTGCCCCACGTTCCAGATGCCTGGATCGACCACGAAAAGACGAAGGTGGGCTATGAGATCCCTTTCAACCGGCACTTCTATGTTTTCACCCCACCCAGGCGACTCGGGGTGATCGACGCAGAGCTGAAGCAGGTGACGGATCGGATCCTGGAGATGATTGGGGGGCTCACGGCGTGAGTCATCTCCGATACCCAGACTATACAGAGTTCGCGGGGCATTGGTTTGATGCTCTGCCGTCACACTGGCAAGCCTTCTCGGCTCAACGTGTCTTTGAGCAAAGGAGAGATCCGCCAATAGAAGGTGATGAACAACTCTCGGCTACGCAGAAATATGGCGTTGTGCCACAGAGTCTGTTCATGGAATTGGACGACAGGAAGGTGACACTTGCATTGAGTGGCACCGGTAACTTTAAGCACGTTGAGAAATTAGACTTTGTCATCAGCCTTCGAAGCTTTGAGGGAGGCATCGAGCTAAGGAAGCTCTGGGCAACAAGCCCGCAAGCCAAGGTTCGGGCTCTCAAATGCTTGGGATAGACCACCGCAGTGCAGATCAGGCTTGGATCAGCCTGATTTCACCTCTTTTGGGTGAATTTACCGTCTATGAAGGACGACCTTGACCCCACTGGGCACACCACTCCCTTGATCATGACCTGCATAGCAGTTCTTGACGCACCATGAATAGGTTCGTCAGGGCTGCCAGCACATTGACCTTGCAGCTGTTCTTCAGCATGCCACGCAACCGT
>CALSBA010000048.1:0-5983 GCA_943373065.1 Synechococcus sp. UW140
GTGCTAGAATTCGAGGCTCAGCTGATCGCAGCTAAGCAGACGCAGGGCAGAAATGTTCTGCGGTGGTTCCTTAAAAATATACAGCCGATAAGCGTGGGCGTTTGAAGGCGATTGCCAAGTTCTTCGGAACTAAGTGCAAGTCACTTAAAAACGCTCATGAGAATAGAAGTGAAGTTCACTTCAATTCCGTTTTTATGAGTTGCTCGAAAGAGCGAAAAATTCAAGATCGAACTATAGAGTTTGATCCTGGCTCAGATTGAACGCTGGCGGCATGCCTTACACATGCAAGTCGAACGGCAGCACGGGAGCAATCCTGGTGGCGAGTGGCGAACGGGTGAGTAATATATCGGAACGTGCCCAGTCGTGGGGGATAACGTAGCGAAAGCTACGCTAATACCGCATACGATCTATGGATGAAAGCGGGGGATCGCAAGACCTCGCGCGATTGGAGCGGCCGATATCAGATTAGGTAGTTGGTGGGGTAAAGGCCCACCAAGCCGACGATCTGTAGCTGGTCTGAGAGGACGACCAGCCACACTGGGACTGAGACACGGCCCAGACTCCTACGGGAGGCAGCAGTGGGGAATTTTCCGCAATGGGCGAAAGCCTGACGGAGCAACGCCGCGTGAGGGATGAAGGCCTCTGGGCTGTAAACCTCTTTTCTCAAGGAAGAAGACATGACGGTACTTGAGGAATAAGCCACGGCTAATTCCGTGCCAGCAGCCGCGGTAATACGGGAGTGGCAAGCGTTATCCGGAATTATTGGGCGTAAAGCGTCCGCAGGCGGCCTTGTAAGTCTGTCGTTAAAGCGTGGAGCTTAACTCCATTTCAGCGATGGAAACTACAAGGCTTGAGTGTGGTAGGGGCAGAGGGAATTCCCGGTGTAGCGGTGAAATGCGTAGATATCGGGAAGAACACCAGTGGCGAAGGCGCTCTGCTGGGCCATAACTGACGCTCATGGACGAAAGCCAGGGGAGCGAAAGGGATTAGATACCCCTGTAGTCCTGGCCGTAAACGATGAACACTAGGTGTCGGGGGAATCGACCCCCTCGGTGTCGTAGCTAACGCGTTAAGTGTTCCGCCTGGGGAGTACGCACGCAAGTGTGAAACTCAAAGGAATTGACGGGGGCCCGCACAAGCGGTGGAGTATGTGGTTTAATTCGATGCAACGCGAAGAACCTTACCAGGGTTTGACATCCTGCGAATCCCTTGGAAACGAGGGAGTGCCTTCGGGAGCGCAGAGACAGGTGGTGCATGGCTGTCGTCAGCTCGTGTCGTGAGATGTTGGGTTAAGTCCCGCAACGAGCGCAACCCACGTCTTTAGTTGCCAGCATTTAGTTGGGCACTCTAGAGAGACCGCCGGTGATAAACCGGAGGAAGGTGTGGATGACGTCAAGTCATCATGCCCCTTACATCCTGGGCTACACACGTACTACAATGCTACGGACAAAGGGTTGCAAGCTCGCGAGAGTTAGCTAATCCCATAAACCGTGGCTCAGTTCAGATCGTAGGCTGCAACTCGCCTACGTGAAGGAGGAATCGCTAGTAATCGCAGGTCAGCATACTGCGGTGAATACGTTCCCGGGCCTTGTACACACCGCCCGTCACACCATGGAAGTTGGCCATGCCCGAAGTCGTTACTCCAACCCTTGTGGAGGAGGACGCCGAAGGTGGGGCTGATGACTGGGGTGAAGTCGTAACAAGGTAGCCGTACCGGAAGGTGCGGCTGGATCACCTCCTAACAGGGAGACACAACTGATCGTGATGTCTGAGCGCCGAGCAAGCGTAAGCTTGGGAAGCAATTTTGTCTCAGGCCACGGTCCTGTCATCTCGAAGGTCGATCGGTACCTCAAGGTGAGCCATCAAGCCCAAGGAAGAGCCAAACGTTTCGCAAGAAGCTGGAGGTGAATCTGAGGATGTTGTGATGGACTCGTTTTCAGTTCCTAAACTTTGTCTAGGTCACCCCACCAAGGGTTTCCGCGTCTTGCCAAGATTCAAGCCGAAAAGCAATGAATCATGGAAAGAGGCCAGAAGCTTGTGTCGAAGTGATTGATCCTGGGCCATTAGCTCAGGTGGTTAGAGCGCACCCCTGATAAGGGTGAGGTCCCTGGTTCAAGTCCAGGATGGCCCATTCGTGTTTGGGGGTTTAGCTCAGTTGGTAGAGCGCCTGCTTTGCAAGCAGGATGTCAGCGGTTCGAGTCCGCTAACCTCCATCCAACCAGGTGAAGACCACCATCAGGAAGCGGCAACAGGATGCATTTTGATCGGTGAGGTGACAAAGACATGTTCAGCTGAGGACTCCAGCCTCCTTTCATTCCCACGTGACAATTTTCCTATCTAGAAAAGTGCAGTCAACGGTGGTTGAAAGGAAGCTGGACTCGTTGATTTTGGCGCGAGCCAAGAATCAGTGACTCTAGCAAAGAACCTTGACAACTGCATAGGTGAGTCTGGATAAAGAAAGCATCTCATAGATGCCCAGACGGACGTGATTCTTACTTGGTACTGCCAGGTGAGGGGAGTGTCTGGCTGGGAGATTCTTGAGTTTAGAGCCGAGAGCTTCCAGCGTCTTTTCGCTCCGCCGAGGAGAGAAGAGTTTGATTCTGTCTTTCAAACCATCAAAATTCAAGGGAGATCGGGAAACCGAAAGATCAATGAGTGGAGAGGAGTGAAAGCAGAAGAATGGGTCTCAACAACCCTGAACGTTGGGAGTGTTAATTGGTCAAGCTACAAAGGGCTCACGGTGGATACCTTGGCACACAGAGGCGATGAAGGACGTGGTTACCTGCGAAAAGTCTCGGGGAGCTGGAAACACGCTTTGATCCGGGAATCTCCGAATGGGGCAACCCCTAGAACGGCCACCTGAATCCATAGGGTGGCGCGAGCCAACCCAGCGAACTGAAACATCTTAGTAGCTGGAGGAAAGGAAAGTAAAAACGACTCCCTAAGTAGCGGCGAGCGAACGGGGAAGAGCCTAAACCGATGGTTTCGACCATCGGGGTTGTGGGACAGCAACGTGGACCAGGGACGTTAGTGGAAGCGTTTGAAAGGCGCGCCATAGAGGGTGAAAGCCCCGTACGCGAAAACGAAACTGGCCTAGCTGTATCCCGAGTAGCACGGAGCACGTGAAATTCCGTGTGAATCCGCGAGGACCACCTCGTAAGGCTAAGTACTCCTGTGTGACCGATAGCGAAACAGTACCGCGAGGGAAAGGTGAAAAGAACCCCGGGAGGGGAGTGAAACAGAACATGAAACCGTGAGCTTACAAGCAATGGGAGTCCTACTCATAGGATGACCGTGTGCCTGTTGAAGAATGAGCCGGCGACTTATAGGCACTGGCAGGTTAAACCGGAAATGGTGGAGCCATAGCGAAAGCGAGTCTGAATAGGGCGTTGGTCAGTGTTTATAGACCCGAACCCGGGTGATCTAACCATGGCCAGGATGAAGCTTGGGTGATACCAAGTGGAGGTCCGAACCGACTGATGTTGAAAAATCAGCGGATGAGCTGTGGTTAGGGGTGAAATGCCAATCGAACCCGGAGCTAGCTGGTTCTCCCCGAAATACGTTGAGGCGTAGCGTCTAGTGCTATAGCAGGGGGGTAAAGCCACCGTTTCGGTGCGGGCTGCGAGAGCGGTACCAAATCGAGACGAACTCTGAATACCCTGTGTGAAACTAGGCAGTCAGACTGTGGGGGATAAGCTCCATGGTCGAAAGGGAAACAGCCCAGACCGCCAGCTAAGGTCCCCAAATCAACGCTCAGTGATAAAGGAGGTGGGATTGCCCAGACAACCAGGAGGTTTGCCTAGAAGCAGCCATCCTCAAAGGAGTGCGTAATAGCTCACTGGTCGAGCGATCCTGCGCCGAAAATGAACGGGGCTAAGCGTTGTACCGAAGCTGCGGATTTAACTTGTTAAATGGTAGGGGAGCGTTCCATGTGGGGCGAAGCGTTAGCGTAAGCGGGCGTGGACTGCATGGAAGTGAGAATGTCGGCTTGAGTAGCGAAAACATGGGTGAGAATCCCATGCCCCGAAACCCTAAGGGTTCCTCCGGCAGGCTCGTCCGCGGAGGGTTAGTCAGGACCTAAGGCGAGGCCGAAAGGCGTAGTCGATGGACAACAGGTCAACATTCCTGTACCTGTCATGTTTTGGGAAGGGGGACGGAGAAGGCTAGCCCAGCCAGAAGTTGGTTACTGGTTCAAGCGTTCGAGGCGTTGAGAAGTGGCGAAAACACTTTGAGCTGAGGCGTGAGTACGAGCTGCTACGGCAGCGAAGTGGGTGACGTCAAGCTTCCAAGAAAAGCCCTATACCCGTTAAGGCATGACGGCCTGTACCCGAAACCGACACAGGTGGGGTGGTAGAGAATACCGAGGGGCGCGAGATAACTCTCTCTAAGGAACTCGGCAAAATGGCCCCGTAACTTCGGGATAAGGGGTGCCACCGCAAGGTGGTCGCAGTGAAGAGGCCCAGGCGACTGTTTACCAAAAACACAGGTCTCCGCTAAGTCGCAAGACGATGTATGGGGGCTGACGCCTGCCCAGTGCCGGAAGGTTAAGGAAGCTGGTCAGCGTAAGCGAAGCTGGCGACTGAAGCCCCGGTGAACGGCGGCCGTAACTATAACGGTCCTAAGGTAGCGAAATTCCTTGTCGGGTAAGTTCCGACCCGCACGAAAGGCGTAACGATCTGGGCGCTGTCTCGGAGAGAGGCTCGGCGAAATAGAATTGTCTGTGAAGATGCGGACTACGTGCACCCGGACAGAAAGACCCTATGAAGCTTTACTGTAGCTTGGTATTGTGCCCGGGCTCTGAATGCGCAGGATAGGTGGGAGGCTTTGATCCATTGCTTGTGGGTGATGGTGAGCCAACGGTGAGATACCACTCTTTCAGAGCTAGGGTTCTAACGGTCACCCGTCATCCGGGGACCGGACAGTATCAGGTGGGCAGTTTGACTGGGGCGGTCGCCTCCTAAAAGGTAACGGAGGCGCGCAAAGGTTTGCTCAGGCTGGTTGGAAATCAGCCGACGAGTGTAAAAGCAGAAGCAAGCTTGACTGTGAGACCTACAAGTCGAACAGGGACGAAAGTCGGCTTTAGTGATCCGACGGTTCTGAGTGGAAGGGCCGTCGCTCAACGGATAAAAGTTACTCTAGGGATAACAGGCTGATCTCCCCCAAGAGTTCACATCGACGGGGAGGTTTGGCACCTCGATGTCGGCTCATCGCAACCTGGGGCTGAAGTCGGTCCCAAGGGTTGGGCTGTTCGCCCATTAAAGCGGTACGCGAGCTGGGTTCAGAACGTCGTGAGACAGTTCGGTCCATATCCGGTGCATGCGCAGGAATATTGAGAGGATTTCTCCCTAGTACGAGAGGACCGGGAGGAACGCACCTCTGGTGTGCCAGTTATCGTGCCAACGGTAAACGCTGGGTAGCCATGTGCGGAGAGGATAACCGCTGAAAGCATCTAAGTGGGAAGCCCACCTCAAGATGAGTATTCCCATGGCGTTAGCCAGTAAGGTCACGGGAAGAACACCCGTTGATAGGCTCTACGTGGAAGCCGGGTAACCGGTGAAGCGGAGGAGTACTAATAGACCGAGGGCTTGACCAACATCTGGTTCTAAGCCGGCCATTTCCGCAAACAGGTTTCTCGAGGGGAACCCGGCAATGGGAATGGCGGAATGACTTCTTTATCCAGAGGAGTGAAGGCGAAAGCCGTTGCTCTAACCTATGCAGTTCTCAGGGTTCACCCCTTGACCGCAACGAAAGTTGGGGGTAAGGGAAACCTATCCTGGTGTCCATGGCGCTGTGGAACCACACCGATCCATCTCGAACTCGGTTGTGAAACGCAGCAGCGGCGACGATAGTTGGGGGGTAGCCCCCTGCGAAAATAGCTCGATGCCAGGTAAAACTTCCGCTCCATCATCGCCAGTGCGCGTTGTGTGAGCCAGCAGCTCCAGGCGAGCTGTAGGAAAAGCCACCCGAGGAGGGTGGCTTTTCT